>CAKSFT010000001.1 GCA_934454145.1 uncultured Clostridia bacterium
GTGTCCGGCTTTGATGTACTCGTCAAAAATGAACTGCTTGCCGAAGCCCTTAACGCTTTGCCCGAAAGGAAACGCGATATTGTTCTCTTGTCCTACTTCTTGGATATGAGCGACGCAGAAATTGGCGAACTGCTGAGTGTTGTACGCACGACGGTTTTCCGGCACAGGAAATTCGCTCTTGCGAAAATCAAACAGTATTTGGAGGGAAAAGCAGATGATGAACACCGTTAGGAAATCTAAAAATCTTTTGCCGTTCCCTGTCATTTCGGCTGCGGCAAACGGCGATACCGAAGCAATGTGCGCTATTCTCAAACATTATGAGGGTTACATAGCAAAACTTTGCACTCGTACGATGAAAGACGATGCGGGCAATACCCATTTCTATGTAGATGAAGAAATGAGAAACAGGTTGCAAGTGCGTTTGATTACTCGTACACTTGCTTTTCGTGTAAGCTAAGTAAGTTTAGTTCATGCGGAAGTGCGTTCCCCTTTCCGCACTTTCCGCTATGGACAACAATTTATCATTCCGTAAAAGCACATTTTAAGAAATGTGTTTTTACAGGCTGATAACAGCTTTTACTGATCTTTGACAAAGAAAGCGACTCGACCGCAGTATAGGCAGTCTTTCAACATTCAGTCATAGCAGAGCTTATACAGTAATGCGCGATAATGGCACAGGCTTAGATTTTGGGCTTCATTTTCCTTTATGCCGGAGCGAGAAACATTTTTACCGTAAACGCAAAATAAAAGGCAATTTTGCATTGCGACGACGCTATGATGAAATAATGATACTCCCGTCTTGAACGCGTCACTGCATTGGGCGGTTGCGTAAGACCTACGCAGAGGGTGAAAGTCCCGTGAGCCGTGCCATCGGCTGTCAGACTGTCGTTAAACAAAATGAAATTGCAAACTACGATTAAATAATAAATTGAGTTTTCAAGGAAGGTGAAATATGTGGAAACTACTATTGATGTACCCGTATGGGAAAAATACACTTTGACGATTGAGGAAGCCTCAAAATATTTTCGTATCGGCGAAAACAAACTGCGAAAACTTGCGGAAGAAAATCTAAATTCGGGCTGGGTTATTATGAACGGCAACCGTATTCAGATAAAACGCAAAAAATTTGAAAAGATAATTGACGATGTTGACATAATTTAACGAAGAGCCTTGATTTTTCGCTTAAAGCGCGGTAGAATATTTATAAGTTATATCAAAGGCTCTTTCCGTTGCGGAAAGGAGCGTTGCAAAATGTCGGAAAAAAGACGCGATAATAAAAATCGTATTTTGCAAACGGGCGAGAGCCAAAGACAAGACGGCAGATATGCTTATAAATATGTTGACAGAAACGGGAAATCAAAATTTGTCTATTCGTGGAGGCTTGTGCCGACAGACAAAACGCCGAACGGGAAGCGCGAGGATTTATCGCTTCGTGAAAAGGAAAAAGAAATACAAAGAGACCTTGACGACGGGATAAACCCTGACGGCAAAAAGATGACGGTATGCGAGCTTTACGAAATGCACACCAAACACAACGGCAATGTTAAACCAAACACCGTTGCGGGGCGCAATCATCTTATGAAAATCATCTCCGAGGACAGGCTGGGCAGCTGTGCTATTGAAAATGTCAAACCGGCAGATGCAAAAGAATGGGTTTTGAGAATGAAAGAAAACGGTTTTGCTTTTAAGACGATTAAAAACTATAAGCGTTCGTTAAGCGCGGCTTTTCATACGGCGGTGATTAACGATTTCATACGAAAAAATCCGTTTGAATTTGAAATTGCCGACGTTATCGAAGATGACACGCAGCCCAAAGAAGCGCTTTCTTACGAGCAGGAGCGACAGTTTTTCGACTTCATAAGAAATGACAAAACATTCGGCAAGCATTATTATGATTTAGTCATTTTACTCGGTACGGGACTTCGTATTTCGGAGCTGTGCGGATTGACTTATGAAGATGTGGATATGGAACGCCGCATAATAAATGTTAATCATCAGATACTTTACGATGCAGATAACGGATATTATGTTTCGGAGCCTAAAACAAAAAACGGAGACAGACAGATTCCTATGTCGGAAACGGTATATGACGCATTTTCGAGAGTGATTGAAAATCGCAGACCTTCAAGCTATGAAATTGAGTACAAAGGAAAAATATTGACAAATTTCATATTTTGCAAGCAGAACGGCGAGCCGCTTACCTCCTGCTGCTATGGAACGGTGTTTAAGCGTTCAAGACAAAGATTTAAGAAATATTCAGATGTAGGACTGCCAAAAGCTATGTCGGCTCATACGCTGCGGCATACATTCTGTACCAAAATGGCAAACGCCGGAATGAATCCCAAATCGCTTCAATATCTTATGGGACACGCAAATATCACTATGACGCTGAACTATTACGCTCACGCTACATACGAGTCCACAAAAGATGAATTTGACAGGATAACGGGTACGAAGCCGATAACGAATTTGCCAAAACGGGCGGTGAAATACATTTCCGCATAAGTTGTAAACATAGGTTTTACTACTTAATTTACTACTTTTGAAAGCGAAAACATAAAAACATTTAAGAAATTATAAGAATATCGGCTAAAAACCAAAATGCCGCAAAGCCTTGTAAAATAAAGACTTAACGGCATTTAAGAAGTTATAAAAGGATATTGAAAAAATTAAACTATTTTTTTTGAAAACATTTACTATAATTATCTGTTTTTGCTGAAAATAGGGATAAAAATCCGAATAAATATATTAAATATTGATGACTCGAAAAAATCGTTTTGTGCAGATTGTCCAAAAAAACAAAAAAATGTGTGACACAAATAACGAAAATGAAATGAAAACAAAAAGAAAGATTGAAATTTTGTTGTATTTAATTTATAATATAAGTAAGTGAATGTAGGTAGACGGGTGTGAGTGTAGGTAGAATCCACGTGAATGTCAAACGCTCGGATGTGGATGTAAGGTGGAGTCCGCGTGAATGTATTTTATGGACGAAATCAGTGAGTGTACGGTAGAAAATTATATGACATAAATAAGCTTTTAATTTTTTGATTATTTTTCGGACTGTGGGGTGTGCCGAAAATGACCAAAAAATTTTATAATTACGTTCATATAATCTATATTATGAGAAGGAGAGAAAAACATGAAAAAATTATTTTTAACTTGTGCGGCTGTTGTCGGTATTTCTGCTGTCTTTGCCGCAAACGCTTTTGCGGCTGAAACAAATGTGATTGAGAATGACGCAGGTTTCAGCAAAACCGAGGGTACATACTCGGTTAAGTCAGACTTGAGTGCTTATACTGGACAGATGACTATTCTGATTATCCCTGAAAGCATTTACACCAACAATGCCGAAATCAAGGATACCGATATTTATTATATCGACCAGGCAGCGGCTCCAGCTTCGGGTTCAAAGATTTTCCAAAGTGTTGGTATCCTCGGCGGAACAACTCTCAAAGAGAACACTTCTTATATTGTAAAGATTGGCGGTGAAAACATCGCTGAATCAGGCATTATCGTTGAGAAGTTTACGGTGGCTAAGACTGCGACAGGAACAGAAACCGAGATTATTTGGGGCGATGTAAACACTGAGAATGGTGTTGAATTAGGCGACGTAAATGCTATAGTTCACTATATATTGGGAACAGCTGATACTTTCGGAGATTACACAGTCGGTCAGGAAGTAGGCGGCATTGTTTGGGGCGATATAAACACAGAAAATGGTGTTGAATTAGGCGATGCAAACGCTATAGTTCACTATATATTGGGAACAGCTGATACTTTTGGTGATTATACAGTAGGAAGTACAGTTAAAATTACAAAATAAAAAATTGAAAGGTGGTTAGTCGAATGAAAAAATTATTATCTGCTGTGCTTTCTTTAGCATTGGCAGCAACTTCATTCGTAACTGTTTTTGCAGGGAATGAACCGGATATTACGGTATCTGTTTCAGAACTTACAACAGAAAAATATGAGGCTGTTATGATGGACACTTTGCCTGATGGCACTACTCCATATCAGATTTCTGTTGGATTTAAAAATTTACCTGATTTGACGTGGGCACGTAGTGGTGGCGGCGTAAGACTGGGTAGCTTTGCTGTTAAATTATTTACAGATATTACAAAAGTTTCAAAAATACAGGGTATGAACGTTGATCAGCAAACAGAAGACTGGGGTGCCGACCTCTATGGTTATCTGAAGGTTGCAAATGATAATATAGCATTAAACTCTTTGGATAATTCTATATCTATTGTAAAAGCTGTAACTGCTGCCGGAGATGCATTCCCATATGTTACTGCTGATGCTACAAAAGATGTTGATGGAAAATTGGACGATGCAATTGTATTCTACATTGCAATAAAAGAACCAATTACCATAACCAAAACTAACGCTCAAATTACCATCAACAATGGTGGTATGGGAAGTGACAAGGAAACTTTGACAACAGTTCAAAATGATAACCTTGATATAGCAATAGGAAAAACTACACCCCCTGCACCGTCAGAAAAAGCCGCTGTTGCAGGTAAGGCTATTGAAGACGGTTTCAAGACCTTCTCAACTGATGCTGCAATAGAATTTGCTGTTGATGCTACACCGACAATTGAAATTTCAAAGTCAGGTACAACAGATAAGCTTACTGAAACTTTGGGTTCAGGCGTTATCGGCGAAGGTAAGACAAAGATTATCCCGATAGTTTCTTACAAGATTGGCAGACACGGTGTTGCTGCCGGCGATATCTTCACAATCAAGGTAACAAACGGCACAGACACAAGCTCATGGACATACACTGTCCCGGCAGAATAATAGAAAGGTGGAGTAATAATAATGAAAATTTATGAAAAGCCTATGGCAATAGTAAATAAGTTTGAAGTTGCTGACGTTATCGCTGCAAGCGTTATGGAAAGCACAAAAACAGTTAACTATGTAGCTGATTCGGTTACAGTTGACGAATCAACACAGGGCGTTCTGTTTGTTTGGTAAGCTTCAGATTATAAACAAAAAAAGAGAGGGTGACCTCTCTTTTTTTGTTTATCAGACATTGCTTATTATATAATTAACACATTTTCTCGCCAGCCAATAGGCATTGCTGTCCTCTGCCAGCTTTTTCAGCCACAGTTCCTTGTCCGAAACAATGCCCCGCTCCGCCAGTTCCCACACAATGTCGTTTACGCTTTCCAGTTCCTTTTTGTTCTGCACAATACCAAATCCTTTCAATATTCCGTCGGCAACCGCCGTCGCAATCAAATCCTTCTTTTCGCGATAAATTTTCATGTCGTCGGCGTCATCGATAAAACATACCTCCAGCAATGCATACGCAATCCCCTTTTTGTGCAGTATGTTCATGTTGCGCAAATCTCCGCGCCTTTTCACGCCTCTGTTTTTCAGTCCCAGCTTAGCGATGTTCTCCACAATGCTTTTTTCCACGCTCACGCCCGTTTCATTTTCGTGCACAAGTATCTCCGTGCCCACAGTCTTTCCGTTTCCGCCTTCATCTCCGGCGCCGGAATTAAAGTGAATTTCAAGCACATATTTATATGGTGAAAAATCGAACTTTCCGCCGCCTTTGAGATATCGGTACATATTTTTTGACGTGTCAAAAAGCGTAACGTCAACATGCTTTTGCAGAACCTTCTCAATTTTTTTCGCCATTTCCCGTGTCAGGTCTGCTTCGTTGCTTCCGCTCCCGACAGCGCCGGGGTCGCCTGCCCCGTGCCCTGCGATGAGTAATATTTTCATCAAATTCCCCCTTATTTTTTTGAAACCTGTTTAAAAAGCTGATGTATACCGGTGCTTGCCAGTCCCGAAAAAGCCCCTTGCACAATATATTCCACACTTATCCCGGACTGAATCACACACCCCAGCACAGCCCCCACCAGTGCAAGAATGGTGGGTATGTACTTGTCGCCCGTGTCCTTTATCCATTTTTTTAGGATAAACCCCAGGATAAGGCAAAATGCGGCAACAATCGGTATGCACATTCCGCTCAAAAATTCCATCTCAAATTCCACAAAAACACCCCCTCACTTATTTTCTTTCTGTCGGCATCTGCAGCATTTTGGTCACCAATTCGGTTATCACGTCGTCAACCCCCAGTTCGGAATACGGTCTGTACAGTCTTTTCACATTGTCCTTTGCATATATCGGGCAGTACCCCTTTTCAGAATATTCATTATATCCCTGGATTATTCTGTCTCTCAGCAAAGCCTGCACCCCGGCACAGAGTGCATTATTCCTGTCCGCCTCCTCCTTTTGGTGTTTCAAAACTTTTTTGTATCCAAATCCCACCGCCGCGGTTATCACCATAAAAATCCATTCCACCCAGTTGGCTGATACAAATTCATAAATACTTTTCCACATATTCTTCCTCTAAAATAATAAAACATTAAACTCGCGGTCATAGATGTTGCCCACAACACCGTTTGTCCGCACATAAAATTCCAGTTTCTGCCCGACCTTTCTGAATCTCACATAGTCGCCGTCCCACAGGCTCACATAACCGCTGATTTTGCCTTCTTCCAGTGCTGTATACCCTGTGTATGTGACATTTTTGTATATAACATTGCCAAAGTTTGAAAACCCCGTGTCCAGTGTCAGCAACACATCATCTTGAGAAATCGGCGGACTGTAATGCAATGTAACAGGATATGATTTCGGCACCACAGCCGAGTTTGGCGCAAGCTTTGACACTGCATATGTGCGCTTGTCGGTGACAGTCCCATCCGCATTGATGTACGCCAAAAGCACATATCGGCTCTCGGGCAGTTCCGCCGCGGCGCATGGATAACAGCTGTTTTGGTTGATATCCTCAAAAAGATATACATACACTTCCTTTTCAAGCGAGAGCTCTGCGCCCTCCGTGTCAATCACTATGCACTTTCCGTCCTCAAAAAAAGCAGTCCCCGGGCTTATTTTTATTTTTTCGTTTTCCACAGATACCAGACAGCTGTAGCTGTCAAAGTCCACCCCCTGCGTCGCCATCGCCGCTGTGACACCGTTCAGCGCCGCGATGAGGTTTCCGTCCGTGGGGCATACCGTGACGCCGCTTGTTGTCAGTCGGCTCACTGCCGCATTGATATCATCAACTCCATAGGTTTCATTGTCTGCAAAAGTATAAGTATAACCCATGTTAATCCTCCTTTATCCTCATAAGAACAGGCTCTTCCCCATAGCCGCTCTCGTTGTTCCAAATGTTAATTCCTTCAATTTTGTATTTAAACTTTCTCTCAAAACTGCCGAAAGATACGGCGGCCTCCACGACATCACCCAAGGCATAGTCCTTTCCATAGCGTAGTTTTTTCAGGGTTCCCTGCACACTTTTCTCCGTTTTCTTTTTTTCCAACGAACTCTGCGCCTCCGAAACTCCGGCGCCGCTGAGCACAGCGTCCCAGTACAGCATGCCGGTGTTTCCGTCGTCAAAACCGACATACTTCCATGCAAACTCTCCGCTTTCTGTTGATGTCGTGTCCTCATACCAACCGCCGCAGGCATAATTTTCAATTTCTTCCGTATAACTCACATCATACATATTTCGGTTTATCTCTGACAGGATAATGCTTTTCTCTTCCCCTTCAAGAATATAAAAATCCCAGGTTTTCGCTTTTATGTTAAAGAATAGCTTGTGCCCTTTCCCCATCAGTTCCGCCAGGTCGCGGATTATGTCCTCAGCCGTGTTTGCGCTGTTGCGCCAAAAATGCCTGTTCAGTGCATCACATTCTGGCATTGTCATGATTTTAAATCCCGAAACCTTCTTCTTTTCGTCCACGGTTCCTTCGCTATAAGTCCCGTCTGCCCCGATTTGCGGCGGTTCCGTAAATGTGCGCTTCAATACATATTCTATAATTGCCGTCGGTTTCTGATAATTTTCCCCAAACACCTCACTGGTTTTAAAAGGAGGCATTGCACGTTTTGATAACAGCCAATTAAGCGTTCTTCCGCATATAAGCAGCTCCCCGTCCGCGATTTTCCCGGTGCAAACCGCCTGGTTTTGCCCTTCAACGATAATCATATAGGTGTTTTCAAGCAATATGTCCGATATACGGTCGCTCAGCCTGAAATGCCCCTCATATGTGCCTATTCCGTTATATTTCAGGCTCCATGCAGAAGAAATTATGTCGGTCATTATGCACAGCGGATTAAAATTAAAATCATATACTCTTATGTCCATTATATCACCATTCCCGTATAAAGATTCCGATATATTACATATATTTCACAATTTCTGTCGCCTTCTGCCGCCGTCACATCAATGTAGTTTTGTCCGCATTCAAGGTATATGTCATACAGATAACTGTCCGGGTCAAGTGACGAGAATATGTTCCCCGACACACTGCTTGTGATTGTCCTCTCCGGTATGTCCACGGTGACAATCTCACCCTTCACCATGATGTGGTTCAGTATAATCTTCTTCCCCGTGGTTTTGTTTTCAATTGTGATGCTCCCGTCCTCCGGCGCATCTGCAAGACATTCAATGCGGATAAGCGGCTCAGCCTTCACGTCGCCGCTGTTTTCCACATTTCCCCCGGCACTTCTTTTTGTAAACATCGCCGGCAAAACAGTTTCATTCGTTATCAGGTTCACTCTCGAATACACACCCTTAAAAATATCGGTGCAATCGGTAAAATGCGGCATGTCACAGGTCATCTGTGCACAGAATCCCTTGTACATTCCGTTCTTTCTCGTCGTTTTAAACACCGTGTCGTTCACAGTTATCTGCCGTTTTGTTTTGCCGCAAGCAATTGTCAGCACCCCGGGGCTTGAAAACACTCTCATTGCATTTGCAATTTTTTCTTCGTTCTCTGCCCTTATGTCCCCCGACACGGTAATCACTCGCTGCCCGAATGCGGCACTGCTTTCCTCATAGCCGTCCTTCGTGCAGAATTTAATCAAAGAGCGTTCTCTCCCCTGGAGCTCTGTTCCTTCCACATCACATACACACAGCCCGTCATTGCCTTCCCCAAACATGTCAACCGTGCCGAATTTATTTTCAAATGTCATTTTCATCTGCTTTCACCTACCAACATACGCTTCATAGTATCCTGCTTGTAAATTTCAAGGGCGGTGCCTTTCGCATTCTGACCCCCGTATATGTTATAATATGTGGAGTTTTGCACTGTTGTGTTCCCCACTGCACCGATGCTTGCCCCTGTCGGCATCAGCGCGCTCATTCCTTCTTCAATCTTGGTGCGTATACTGCCAAAAACGCTGTCCATGGATTTTATAAATCCTTCGCCAAAGCCCATTGCCGCCGCCACGCCTTCGTCAAAGAAATTATCCGGAAGCTCGCCAAAATTTTCTTCCAGTGTTGAAATCATATCCTTTGCCATGTTCTCAACGTTTTTTTCATACGCCTCCATCGCCTCGTCGCTGTACAGGTTTTTCGAAATCACCGATGCAAGGTCTTGTTTCTGTGCCCATGTCGTGAGATACTCTTTCACATCATTCTTTGGAAGACTTTTCAGATAAGATGCAAAAGTCAACCCTTCCTCCACCGACATGTCCCCAACCAGCGCAAAAAAATCCTTTATGTACTGCCTGTTTTTTTCCAGCTCCTCGGCAGAAGCTTTTTCGCCCGCAACCGAGAATACATCATAAAGCATTTTCTTCGTTTCGGTGAGAGCATTGTTATAGTCGGTCAGCACATTTATGTCTTTCTGCATGTCGCCCAGAGTCCACCACGAGTAAGTGTTCCCTGTTGATGGGCTTGTAAAACTGTGCTCATTATAAAGATTGCCGTAATTTTTCAGCTTGCTCTCCATTTTTTTCTGGATTTTTTCAATTTCTTTATAACTTTGCTCAACCTGTTCTCCCATGTCGGAAAGCAAATTCAGAATTGCCTTTTTCTGTATCTTGGCAAGCTCCTCCGACATGTTTTTGCAGTATTTCAATATGTCAAGGGTATATTCCTCCCACTCTTTGCTCCCGACGTCAAAATACTTGTCGCGGAATTCTCTCAGCTTTACATAATATTCCTGCTGTGATATGACCCCTGCGTCAAGGCTGTTTTTTATCTGTTGCAGCTCACGCTCACGCATTTCATTTCTTATTCTGTCCTCGTCCGTCATTTTTCTCAGGTCATTTGCCGCCGCTTGCCGCCGTATCTTATAAATTTCGTTCTGGCGTTCCTGTTCTGTCTTTGCGGCGCTTTTCGAAAGGCTGATTAAATAATTTTTTTCCTCTTCCGAAAATTTCATCAGATTTGCAAAAGACGAATCCGCCACAGCCTCCATGCTGCTTATCCCGGAAAGTGCCCCTCCGGCGATTGCATCGTCAAGGGTTTTCAAAGCCTCTCCCGAAAAATTTGCCATGTCCTTCAGATTTTTCTTAAATTCGTCAGTTTCAAGCTTCACGTCAAATTTTATACTTCCGTCAGCCATTTTTACACCTCCTCATATATGTCGCTCAGTTGTGCTGCCAAATACCGTTCTTTTTCTTCCTCGCCTCTCTTGTCTTTCAGCCTGTACAGTTTTTTCATTTTCCGATAAAACTTCTTTTGTTCTTTGTCCTTTATGTCGCCAAGGTTGACGCTCCTATACCCCATGACCTTCACAATCTTGTTTTTCTCGTCCAGAGCCGCAAAAAGCTCGCGGAACTGCCGCCAATGTATATTGTCACTCCAAAGATTTATCCTATAGTCATGATAAAATGCAGCGGCAATCATTCCGGCGTCTTCCAAAAAGTCCACAACAGGCATCTCATTTTTTTCAGATACATTTTTTTCACTCTTTCCGCATGTATAAAACTCTACAACCCCTTCCATGGCTTTCTTCAGGGTTGGCGGCAGTTTCCTGCGATAGCATAGCCTCAAAATATTTTCACACTTTTCAAATATATTGATGTCGTTTCGCTGTATCGTTTCCCCAATCTGTATCCACACCCGAAAATCGGTATTGACGGCATATTCCGTGCCGTCAATACAAATTGATTCGGGAAGAGTATATCCCTCATTCATCATGCTTCACTGAAGGTGCAGGTCTGCCAGTTGTCGGTGCTTGCCGCTGTCCCCTTTGTGATGTCACCATTTGCCTTCAATGTTCCGGAATATGTATACGCATCTGTGTCATTCCCCTCGCTGTCCGGTATAATACTCCAGCTTCTGCAAATTGCCGGGCACGCCCCGTCACTGTTCTTTTTTGTGAGGTCAACCAAAATTATACTCCTCACCGCATCAGAGCCCACCAGCTCGTCATCAGCCACCGAAATCATGTCCTCATGCACATCATCGCCGGCAAATTTGTCAAAGCTGTAAGTGATTGACGGTGCATATCCCACAACATCGTTTCTCTCTGTCTTCTCGTCAATATACCTTCTCGAATACTCCACAGGATTCTTGTTCACCGACAATTCAGTGAATCCTCTCATTCTCTTATATTCCACATTTTCACCGTTCACCACGCCGTAAAAGGTGATTTTGTCGCTTCTTTTTGCAATTTTGTCCATATTGTTCCTCCGTTCCGCCGCACATCACGCGGCACAAATCTTCTTATATTTCTTCTGTATAAACCAGCCTGCACTGCAAGTGATACCCAGCGCTTTGCACATCCTCCTCAAACATATACCCCGAAGCCGTAACCTCCAGAAACTGTGCGGTTTTTCCGTCCCCGACATTGGGGAGCTCGTTATTTTTGTTTTTTTCTTCAATCCACGCCGCAAGCTTTTCATAAAAAGCCGCATTACCACAGTTTTTTCCCATGCCGTACCGTTCCCTGCCGGCAAGAATAAAGCAGTATTGTTTCAGAGTGCCGCCGCTTGCATATTTTTTCACAACAGGGTCACACGGCACAGTGTCTATGCTGTAGCATGCCGACTTGCTCCCCAAAAAGTCGACATCTACATTTTCTCCGGCAATCAAAGGACATTTGTTAAAGAAATCTGTCAGTGCATCAATAATCATTTTATCTCATTCCTTTCAAGCCCTTGCTCTTTGTCCCAAAAAATTTAAGCTGTGCATTTTTCGTCACCGGGGTATATATCCTCTGCCACAAAGGTATCGAAACATTTTTTCTCAAAGACGCGCCTGTGGTTTTTGCCCCGGCCGCCATTGCCGCATTCCGCAAAAGCTCATATTTGCTTGATGCTTTCATTCTTTCAAACCAATATGCCCCGCGCAGTCCGCCGCCCCGGCAGCGCAGCTTTTTTCCTTTTTTTGATACACCATAATACTGATACCTCGCATATGGAGAATTATAGCATACCTCTCCGCTCCCGATTCTTGTGCCCGTCCTTCCGCTTGCAATCAGCGCCCCTGTGTCCTTGGGGACAAATGCGGCACAGTACCCCAAAACATCACTGTCCAGCTTTCTCTGCACCGCTCCAAAATCAGAAATACCCCTCTCTCTCAAAAGCTTTTCGGGCAATTTCACACTAAAACTCACACTCACATTTCTCCCCCCTACACAGCCTGTATCTTATAGTGATGCATGCGCCCCGTTCCGCGGCAATTTCTCGTCACGCCCAGGATAAGGTGGGAGTTTTCCGGAGGCACTGCCGCCTCCGAATATCCCAAAACAAATCTGTCCCCCGGTTCGATATCAGGCATATCATGCGTAAAAATCCGCACTAATACAGAGTCATTCCTCACCTGTCCTCCGCCCGAGGCATCGATTTTTTCTTCAAAAAACACACAGGCTCTCACAAAATATCTCCTCACAAAGCGGTTTCCGTTGTCGTGATACAGAGTCACAGAATTATTAAAAATCATATTCTCACCTTAAAATCAAGCTTTAAATTTGGCCAAAACAACCTTGCCCGCGTTGGACAATACAACAGTGTAGAATTTGTCGACAGAAATGTCCGTGATTCTTTTCAGGCTCTGTCTTTGTGTTTCAACATTTGTGTCACGCTTAAGATAAATTGTCAAAGCAGGGGTTTCGTCCTCTGTCTGCTCTTCACCTTCAAGCTTGACAATCGGGTTTATATAATACTTCCCTGCCGCAACAGCTGCGACAAGCTTCACCGTGTCGCCTGCCTTGACTCCGTCAAGACCTGTCACGTTGCTCAAAAGCACCTGTCCGCTTGCGGCTGTTCCGCTGCCTATCACGGTCAGCGCCCCCTCTTCGGAGGCAGAGCAGAATTCATAGTGTTCTTCAGCCGCTTCATTCAGCGGCACACGCTTAGACGGCACAATTCTCGTGTTTGCAATCATGCCTATTTCCCCGGAAACCATCAGATTTCCCGTATACTTTTCCGCCGAAATAAAGTCCGCGTCATGTCTTAATTTTGTCATCTGCTTGGGGTGTATAAACATGACTTTCTGTGTGTTTGCTTCCTCCTGGAATACATCAATAGCGTCAATGATGCCGTCATAGCTTATGTTCTGTGCAGAACCGTCATAGCTCAGCTTTGCCGTCTGCAATGCATCCATTGCGTCAGCATCAACCTTCGAGGCAATCGCAAGTGCAAGCTGATTGTTTGTTTCCCCAATCGGGTTGCCATATCCCGACAAAACCGCCTCATCTGTCAGCTCCACAGCCTTCATTGCCTTTTTGATTGTTGCCTTCGTCGTTGTGGTCACAAGCTTTGTTGTGTCCACTTCCGCTCCTTCGCTCACGTCGTTCGCGTCACCGATATATGTATACTGCGGCACCAATACGGTGTCCCCCGGCACTCCCACAAGGCTATCATCAACCTTTGCAAAAGGAGCAACAACAATCTTTTTTGAAATTTTTGCCGAAATCATATCAGCCATAACGTTTGGGTTTACCAAATCACCTATTTTTGTAGTGTTCAACATAATAAAATCTTTCCTTTCTATTGCTTATGTGTTTTTGTTTACGCGTTTAAAAGCCTTTTATAAAGACCGGGATTCTTTTTATAAAGTTCGGAACGTTCCTTATATCCCATTTTCTTAAACTTTTCAGCCGTAATCTTGTTTCCGGCTTTGGTTGAAGATACAATATGCGGCGCCTGCCCGTTTTTAAACAAAAACGGATATCGCCCCTTCATTTCCTCCAGTTTTTCCTCAAGCCCTTCAATTTTTCCGTCTGCAAGTTCCAGCCCTTCGGTGTCAAGAAGCTTCAAAATCAATTCAGCATCATATGGCTCAAAAGCCTGTACCGCCTCTTTCAAAACCTTGTCAAACTGTTCTTTCTGTCCTTCCTCGTCTGCCTTTTCCAGGATTTCAGCAATTATTTCCTCGTCCAGACCCAGCTCCCTCAAAAATTTCTCGTTAATCATAAAATCATTCCTTTCATTTTTTCCCGGCAGTCCGGTCCGTACTCACCTTTCGGTCAGCATTTCCCTTGCCGCCGCCTCCTCTTCTCCAAAATACCACATTCGGAACTCCCACGGTTTCATTATGCCCATTTCCACCAGTTGTTTCTTTTCTTCAAATTCAAGTGTACGGTCTGCAATAATGCTGTCGTCAAAATCAAAACTTACATCATAGTCCCCCTCCGGCGCCAATCCGTACACACTGCACCATACGTCCATCGCATATGCCAGCCTCAGCATGGATTCCTTCAGCGCACTTTGTATGTCTGTCACGGTTGCATAACTTCTCTGTTTTGATGCCCGTATTTCCTCCGCCGTTTTGTCTGTATACTGTACATCGGAAATTGTCCCATATGCAAGCCCGATGTTAAACTCAACCGCTCTCAGAATCCGGTTCAGACCGTCATTCAATTCCGTGTGCCTGATTGTCGGTGTCCAGTCCTTAAAGAGAGTGTCGTCCTCAGTGCTCAGCATGCGGTACAGTCTGGTGTCCGGTATAATCTTCCGTCCCAGTCTGTCCCTGGTGATTGCGGATTCGTCGATAAACAAGGCTCTTTTTCCGCTTTCATATTCCCACAAAAGCCTGGAATATTGTATGTCTGCATCTTTAATCAAATCAACCGCCCTTGCATATACAGAAACTCCCAGCGGAGATTCGTTATCAAAAACATTGCTTACCGGCATCTTAAAGTATGCAAAAAGCGGATTTCTGATTCCGTTTATTTCGGCATAATCCTTCAGGTCGCTCCATTCCTCCACATCACACAAAGGAATCTCTTTCCCAAGCTCAGAAACAGTGCTGCTTTTATAGGCCTTGTTTGTGATGACATATGTTTCGCCCAGCCTGTGCTCCTCGATTCTCGTAAACACCGTGTCACCGTGATAAACACGGTCGGCAAAGGCGGCGGCGGTGACGTTTCCGTCACCGTCAAAGGCTATAGGCATAAAATCCTCGGGTTGTATATAGTCGATATATATTTGCCCGTCCTTCGGATAAGGCTTCAATATGACAGAGCCTTTTGCGCACGCAGTTTCGGTAAACTGCCTTGCGCACACCGCCGCCTTCTGATACGCTTCGTCCAGAAATGCCGCGCGTTCTCCTCCCGTCACAGCGGTTTTCATTTCAATCGTGACAAGACGTGCAAGTTCTGCCGCCACCGCCGCCGGTATTCCCAGCCCTGTCACTTCTTCATTCAGCCATGGCGCACGGTTTTCATACATCGCCGCCCACAGGGAAATTTTGTCATACATTTCGCCCACAGGTTCAGGCTTTTTCACGGTTTTTTTCATATAACGTAAAATAGGATTCATATTTTTATATTCTTTCCTTTCCGAAAATAATACATAAACTTAGAAAATTTTTTTCAGTACAGTGGAACAGAAATACCGTATGTCGTCCATGGCATGGTCGTTTTGTTTGATTACTCTGTCCTCGTTGGCGGAGATATCCCAGCAGTACAATTCAAATTCACGCAAGGAGTCATGACAGCAGCTGTTAAAAATCAGTCTGTTTTCCTGCAAATACGTGCTTGTTGTGCGTATGCCGTCAATGACGGAATTGTTTGCTTTTTTCACAGAAAATCTGCCATGTCTTTTTATCGTCTGGATAAAGCTTGCCGCAGAAGGGTCAATCACAACAGCCGAAATGACATGTCCTTCCGCCAAATCAAGAAGACGGGTGTAATACTCCTCGTCTGTCATCTGCACAAGCTTCTTTCTGCTGTCATGATAATATTCTCTCACACGTACCGCTTTCTGTCCGTCAACGCACCACAGTCCCATAGACGTTGGATTCACAGTGCCGTAATCTATTGATATATAGTATTCTCCCTCCGGATCCTCCAAAAAGGTCTGCACATGCCTTTCCTCCGAAAACATCGGATAGACAAGCCCTTCCGCCGCGACCCATTTGCCGAGTATATATCTGTCATAATAGACGCTCCCTTCATACTCCTTCTTCAGGTTTTCCACAAATTCCGGGCTGTTGAATGGATTGTCATCAATTCTATAGTGCTGTTGAAATATGTCCGCCGGGCTGTCCAAAAATTTTTTAAACCAGTGCCCGGGATTGTCGGGGTTGCATGTCCCGTCAAAAATTGACGCCGGCTTGTCAAGCCTGGACTTAAGCATAGCAAACACTTGCTCGTTCCATGTCGTCACTTCGTCGCCATAACAATACTCAATCCCGGCTCCCTGCAGCTTTGATGCCTGCGAAGCCCTGTCCGCGCCAAGCACATAACATTTCTTTCCAAAAAGCTTGATTGTTCCCTCACTTCCGGGCACACCCACCAGCTCGTCACCCCATATGTTTCTCATGGGGTCAAGGATGTTTCTGCACAGCGTTCCCTTTGTGTTTCCAATCAAGACAATCAGCCCGGCGCCGCGGCATGCACGTATCCTTTTCGGTATTACATAATAATCCAAAAAAGTCTTTCCGCTTCTTGTTGCGCCTTGCTTCACATTCCACCTGTGGTTGGCATTGTTCCAAAACTCCCGCTGTTTTTCACTGAACATCATTTTTCCATGTCCTTATCCAAAACATCTAAAATTGCGTCCAGCTTTTCTTCCGATGAATTTTTTTCTGCTTTGGCGCCCCACATTTCGGGACAACGATATTCCAGCCACGCCTTCGCCGCCGAAACATCAGGTGCCGCCTCTTTGCGGAGTGTTGTCACCTCAGTGCCGTTTGCCTTTTCCGTTTCCTTTACTTCTGTGTATGTATAGCCGCATGCTTTTTTAAAAAGCGCGTTCTCCACCTCACAGTCGGTCATCTGCCGCGAAAGTTCCGCCTCCTCTACAGCGGTTTTTCCGCCCATCAGCCTGCTCAGCACAGCCGCCGAAACGCCCAGCTCTTTTGCCACCGCTTTTCTGTCTTTTCCGCACCGAAAATAATATTCTGCCAATTTTTTCATAATAGCTTTGTTCTTTATACTTCCATCCCCTTGTTGCCTCATGCACATCTTTTTAGTGCAATATGTTGCACAATGCTATACATGATTAAAAAAATATATATTATAAAATATTTATTGCATTTGTAACGGCCGTATCTCTAAATGCACCCCCATTATACCACACATATGTTCGTGTGTCAATAGCGTTGCGCAACTTTTAACTTGATATATAAAATAAAATCGCTTTATGTGCTTTTTGTTGTAAAAGTTGCATAAAGCGATTTTATTATTTTTAAAGCATAATAATTTTTTCGTTTGTATAAGGAATCATACTTTGTCTTATAAAATATCCCCGTGCATGTTTGCATACAGGGCAAACCTCCGGTGCCTCGTCCGCATAGTGAATGTGACCGCAATTTGTGCAAAACCAACCAATCTTCATTTCATCTTTAAAGAGTTTGTCCTCCTCCACCCATTTCAAAAGTTCTCCAAATCTGTCACCGTGAATCTTTTCAATTTTTGCAATGTCTGTAAACGATGCCGCCGCTTTCGGAAAGCCTTCCTCCACAGCGGCCTTTGCAAAGCTCGGATAAACCGATTCGTATTCGCTGTACTCGTCATGCTGTGCTGCTCTCAATATGTCAGCCATGTTGTCAAAGACCTCTACAGGATACCCTCCCTCGATGTTGATGTTCTTTCCTGACATCTCTTTCATGTGTCCCCAAAAAACCTGTGCATGCGCCCTTTCCTGGTCTGCGGTAAACAAAAACATATCCGCCAATGCATACAATCCGTGCTCTCTTGCAAATTCAGCCGCAAATGTATACCTGTTTCTTGCCTGACTTTCCCCTGCAAATGCACGCATAAGATTGTCCTTTGTTTTGCTGTTCAAAAAATCCATATATGCTCTCCCTCTCTAAAAAATCATCAACAACTGCGAAATAAATAATTCCAATTGCCTTTTCTTATTATTCCTATGTCCTTACAGATTATTCAAACAAATAATTGTTTTCCAACAGAATTTATTCTCCCCAAAAACAAAAAGGTGCTGTAAAAAATCAATTGATTTTTTACAGCACCTTTCTTATTCTCAGCCTGTTATGTGTATCGTTGTACGCAGCGGTACATAATAGAACATCCATGCTATGTCATCGGGTCTTAAACGGATACAGCCGTGCGACAGCCTTATGCCCACCCTGTTGTCCATCGGCGTCCCGTTTGGATAAAGCAGTGTGGAATGTATTGCATATCCGCCGTTAAATCTCATCACCGGTCCGACATAATATGTGCCGTAGTCCCATTTTGTCTGTGCCTGATAATATCTATATGTTCCTTCACATGTCGGTGTTCTCGGCGCTCCGATTCCGCATGTAAAAGTCTTTATTTCGTTCCAATTTCCCTTGCTCCCCATATATACATGCACCTTGTATTCACTTTTAGAAATCCATACCAAATAATCCGTTTCACTCCCAAGACCGCTTGAGTTTACATACCCGTTGTTCGGTGCAGCAACCGCGGGCGCGGCAGTGGCTATATAAAGTGTTGGTTTTTCACCCGTCTGCTCCATCAAAAAAGTCAAATTATATGCCGTGCCGAACAGCGCAATCGGCACAAATTGTACACCCCCAATATTCTGCGCCGCAGTGTCCGGTATATATTGCACTCTCCCGGTGTTCCGCTTTTCCACAAAAAACGCATTGCTGTTTGCGTCATAAGAAACCACAGCCACGGGGGACGATGCCGTGTATACCCCATTTTGATATGTATATGTCAGCTCCAGTGCCTCCGCCATTTCCTTCATCGGGACAATAACATGCTCACCGATATTTCTCGCGGTCTGTGGGAAATCAACAGTTTTTCCGTTCAATACCACATTCAGGGCATTATGAAATGACGGGATATATTCAACAGTCAATTGGTTCTGCGTTTCCTGTCCGTTTTCCAAAGAAAACGCCGGCATAACCGTTGTGCCGTCCTGCCTTTCCCCGTTCACAAAAATCGCCTCAAGCCCGGAAACAGGCGTAATCGTAAAAACTTTTCCTTCCGTATACGCGTCCACAAAAAATGTTACTTCCTGTGACGGCTTGCTGTTTCCGATGTCAACAATCTTGGTATAGCTCTTCTCTCCGTCCGAAATTTCAAACACAGCCTGTCCGTCTGCCGAATGGCAAAATCCGCTTTTCAAGGCAAGCGTCATCTTCACCGAATCATGCAGCGCATGACTCTCAGCCTGTGCCGCACTTTCCGCGGTCTCTGCCGCAGAGCCTTCCTCCGCCCAAACCGGCAGACTCTGTGCCGCAATCATCGCCGAAACCAACAAAACAAATATCTTCTTCATGTGTGTCCCCCGCTATCATTATGTAATAAATCTAATATATCAAATTTATATGAAAATGTCAATAAAAATATACCTTTACAGAAAAAATATTACTAAAAAAAGTACCGTTATATCAGATGTTTTCAAGTTTTTGTAAATATGGCACAAAATATTGACTTTTTTGCCGAAATATTGTATAATTGTGTATTATAACAGAAAAATATCAGCAAACAAATGCGGAAATTCCGCACACTGCCCTGTCAGTCCCGCAGATAAGGTGCAGCAATTTTTATTATTCTGCGGGCAGAAAGGTTTTGGGAATTATATGAAACAAAAAAGAAGATCCAAGAAAACGTTTGGTACGTTATACACTGTTTTGGTCACATTGCTGTTCGCGGCAATCATAGTTGTCGTACTCTACGCATGGCGCACACTCGGGTTGTCCGCACACTCTGTGTCCTATTCGTCAACTGAAAGCGATGTTGTCGGCACCTTGCCCGAAAAGCGCGATTTTGAAGCCGGTGACGAGGTTGTTGTGCGCGCAGGCTCATTCACACGAAAAGATTATACCTTTGCCGGCTGGAAAGATGTCAACGGTGCCATTGCAAACAACACCGGCACATTGGAAAACGGCGCAGTGTTCATCATGCCCGACAGCGATGTTGTTCTGGAGCCGATTTGGGAAGCGGCAGAGCCCGCGCCGACAGAGGAAACAACCACAACAAAAGATTCAAAAAGCAATGTTTCCGTTTACACAAAAAAAGAAGGCAAGGATTATATAAACATTCGCAGTACATATGGTTATGACGGCAAAGTTGTGACCAAGGTTTCCGACTCCGACACAAAAATCGAATATTCCGGCAAATCGGAAAGCATATATGATGATGATGACAAAAAAACATATACATGGTATTATGTCAATATCCCGTCCAAAGAAAAAGAAGGCTGGGTAAGGAGCGATATGCTTTCCGAAACCTCATCTTCTTCCTCTGCATCTTCGTCGTCGTCAAATTCAAGCGACGAAACATATGTAAAATCGCAAAAATACGATTCTGTTTCATTATATCAGAGTGCCGACGCAAACTCCGAAACAGTGTCCACAATTGACAACGAAGAAACCGCACTCATCTTCACAGGGAAAACCAAGGATGCAGAAAACAGCAGCGGCAACACTGTTACATGGTATTTTGTCAAAGACAGCAGCACCGGCAAATCGGGCTGGATAGAAAAAAGCAAAATTCAACATGTTTCACAATAAATTAGAAGGCTGTTTAAAAAGTCAATTGACTTTTTAAACAGCCTTAGCTTTTTGGCATTTTTAGTTAATCAAAAGCTTTCTCACCTCGTCAAATCCGTGCAGACATGCCACATAGCGTATCTTGTCACGGTTTCCGTTCAATCTCAGCTTTTTCACAAAAACCTTCTCTTTGGCGGCAATCCCCATATACACCAATCCAACATCATCGCCCTGCGGCCCTGCAAAACCTGTAAAAGAAACACCGATGTCCGCGCCCGATGCTTTCATCGCGCCCTCTGCCATTTCTCTTGCGGTTTCCTCGCTCACAACAGTGTATTTTTTTATTGTTTCGGGTTTCACCCCGACAAGCTTTATTTTCGCCTCCGGTGCATATGTGACATAGCTTTCTCCCAAAACAGCAGATGCACCCGAAACATCGGTTATCATTTTTGCAAAACTTCCTCCTGTACAGCTTTCCGCCGCCGATATGGTAAAACCGTTTTTGATTAGCAGTCCCACAGTCGTCTCCGGGAGCGTCGCACCCTCACAGCTGTATACAACATCGCCCAGACGCCGTTTTATTTCTTCGGTCACGCTGTCCGTTATTTTTTCCGCCTCTCCCGCATCGGCGGTCTTTACGGCAATCCTCAGCCTCACTTCTCCCGTCAGGGCATACGGTGCGACAGTCACTTTTCCGCCCTTTGAAATCAAATCGTCCAAAAGCTCTGCCGCCCTTGATTCTCCCATGCCAAACACCTTGATGTTGCGTTCATAAATTTTTTCATTGCCCATGATATAACTTTTCACGCTTTTTTCAAACATTTCACGCATTTCCGAAGGCGGTCCCGGCAGAATAACCGCCGTCTTGCCGTCCTTTTCCATGATGCACCCCGGTGCCGTGCCGCATGTGTTTTCCAACACAATACTGCCCTTCGGCATCATTGCCTGTTTTCTGTTTGACTCGGACATTTCCCGTCCGCTTTTTTGGAAATACCTTTTTATTGCTTCATAAGACGGTGCATGGAATTCCATTTCAAATCCCAAAGCCTCCGCCGCAACTTCTTTTGTGATATCGTCCTGCGTCGGCCCCAGTCCCCCTGTCGCAATGAGGACATCTGCGCGTGACAGTGCAGTTTTCACAGCCTCCATGAGCCTTTCGGGGTTGTCCCCCACCGTTGTCTGATAATACACATCAGCCCCGATTGCCGAAAGCTGCTGTGAAAGATATTGTGCATTCGTGTTTAATATTTCACCCAACAACAGTTCTGTCCCGACAGACAACAATTCTACATTCACGATTTATACATTCCTTCCTTTATTCTTCTTTTATTCCGCGCGGATATATGACAACCTTTTCCACACCCGACAAAGCCTTTTCAATCAGCTCGTCAACTGCAAGTCTGCTTTCCGATTTTTCAATTGAAGAAAGCTTTGGGTTGGTTGTCGGGTGCGCCGGTGTAAACACTGTACAGCAATCCTCATATGGCAAAATCGAAGTTTCAAAAGTACCGATTTTGTACGCACGTTCTATAATTTCATTTTTATCCATACCGATAAGCGGACGCAAAACCGGCATGTCCACAACACTGTTCGTGACGTTCAGCGCCGCAATTGTCTGACTTGCCACCTGCCCCACGCTTTCTCCCGTTATCAATGCGCAAGAATGATTTTTCACAGCGATTTTTTCTGCAATCTTCATCATAAATCTGCGCATAAGCAGTGTCATGTGTTCCTCCGGCGTCTTGTCCCTTATCTCCAGTTGAATTTCCGTAAACGGAACAATATACAAATTTATTCTGGAGGTATATTGCGCCAAAATCCCCGCCAATTCCATGACCTTTTCTTTCGCACGCTCGCTTGTATACGGGAAACTGAAAAAGTTTACCGCATCAATTTCAACACCGCGCTTGGCAATCATGTGCCCCGCCACAGGGCTGTCTATGCCGCCCGACAAAAGCAGCGTCGCCTTGCTTCCCGTGCCAATCGGCATGCCGCCCTGTCCCGGCTGTTTTCGGTCGCTCGAGTATACATATGCCGCAAAATCGCGCACCTCCACTTTGACAACAATGTCAGGGTTGTGCACATCGACAATCAGCCCCGGGCATGCGTCATGCAAAAATCCGCCCACGTCCATGGAAATTTCCACAGATGTCATGGGAAAGCTTTTGTCAGAGCGCTTTGCCTCCACCTTAAACTTGACCCCTTCTTTCAGCGCATAACCGCAATATTCGTATGCCGCGCGGCGGATTTTTTCTATATCCTTTTCCACAACCCCCGCTCTGGTCACCGATACAATGCCAAATACTTTCAAAAGTCTTTCGCAAATCAAATCTATATTTTCCTCATTCTGCGGTTCTATATACACAGTCGCCTGCATGACGGTTATCTTTACATCATCAATGTTTTTCACCGCGTCGCGTATATTTTTCACCAATACATGCTCAAACCTTGGTCTGTTTGCCCCTTTCAATATTATTTCCCCATATTTCACAAGTATGATTTCTTTCATTATAATCTCCCGTTTTTATCTCATATATTTTCTTATATTGCCGACTTCTTTTTCCAAAACCGAAACAACAGTGTCAATGTCGCCCTCATCAATGTCCGCTCCAAAGCTGAACCGCACCGCGCCCATGATTTCCTCACGGCTGCACCCCATCGCGCTCAGCACATGGCTTGGCATCGGCTTGTTTGACGAGCATGCCGAGCCCGTAGATACAAAAATCCCCTGTGCCTCAAGCGCATGCAGCAAAATTTCCGCCTTGATTCCCAAAAAGGATATGTTCAAAACATACGGCGACATGTCCCCAAAACCATTCACTTTGACTTTTGGTATTTTATCCAGAATCCCTTTCATCAGCCGTTCTCTCAAAGCCGCATTTTTTTCAAATTTGCTTGCCAAAGAAATTTCCATGCATGCCGCGCCCAGCGCAGAAATTCCCGCAACGTTCTCCGTCCCGGAACGCATATTATTCTGCTGCCCTCCGCCAATCAAAAGCGGCTCTGCATTTACGCTGTTGATATAAAGTGCACCTGTACCCTTTATGCCATGTATTTTATGCGCGCTTAGCGACAACAAATCTATGCCGTGCTTTTTTGGTTTACATTCAATCTTCCCGAATGCCTGCACCGCATCGACATGAAGTGCCGCATTCGGCGCATGCTTTTTCATTATTGCCTTAAGCTTGTCCACAGGCTGGATATTACCTGTTTCATTGTTCACCCACATACAACTGACAAAAATTGTATCTTCTCTCAGTGCCTTTTCAAATTCATCAAGCGCCAACACACCGTTTTTGTCCACACCGATATACGTTACCTCAAAGTCCTCATGCTCCAGTTTTCTGAATGGCTCCAAAACCGACGGGTGCTCAATTTGGGTGGTAATTATATGTCTGCCGCGCTTTTTGTTTTTTCGGCAAAAGCCCAAAATTGCAGTATTGTTTGCCTCTGTTCCGCCGGAAGTGAAATATATATCCTCGGGGCGCACGCCTAATACCCCGGCGACATTTTCTGCGGATTTCTTTATTATCTTTTCCGCGTCAATCCCTAATCGGTGCATGCTCGAAGGGTTCCCAAAGTGTTCCATGGCGGCAAAAACCGCCTCTTTCGCCTTCTCCGACGGCTTTGTTGTCGAAGCATTATCCAGATAAATCATAAAAATCTCCGTTCTTTTTTCAATCTCTGCTCTTTATAATCAGCGCCGTGCCGTTTTCCACGGTTATTCTGCAACGTTCTCCGGTCATGACATTGCTCACGCCTCTGCCCTTTCCAAACTCAAGCGTTTCTCCGCACAATGGGTATTCAAGCCCCTCGGTCGTGACACCGTCCGCATCTCCCCCCACGGGGATAATTGACACAATATCTCCCTTTTTTCCGCCAAGCGTGATGTCGGCAGAGCAATATATTTCGTTGTGTGCGTCAATCACACAGCCGTTCTTCCCCTGTTCTTTTATCTTTTTCAGCAAAAAAATATTTGTCAGTGTGTGGTCCATGCGTGTACCGACAAAACCCACCATAACAATTTCCGAAAAACCCTTTTCCAAAGCATAATTCACAGCAATTTCGCCGTCGGTGAAATCCTTCCTGACAGGATAGCGCAAAACGGTGTCCGGCTCTGTTTCTTCGCCGACAGAATCCATATCGCCAATCAGGATATCGGCGCGCAGCCCCAAAGTTTTCATATGCCTGTATCCGCCGTCCGCACATATCACATATGCACCCTTCGGGAGCTTGTCCGCTATTTCTCTGCTCACATCACCGTTGCCCACAATCAGCGCAATCATTCCCCGCACTCCTTTATCAATTCTTTCACAGAGCCGGTTATATCTTCATTAAAGACAGCAGAACCGGCCACAATAACATTTGCGCCAAGCTCATACACTCTTTTTATGTTGTCTTTCTTTATTCCGCCGTCGACCTCTATGTCAAAGTCTTTTCCCATTTTTTTGCGCAGATACGCAATTTTCCCGTCCGACTCTTCAATATATTTCTGTCCGCCATGCCCCGGGTGTACGCTCATCACAAGTGCCATATCGACGTCCCCCAGATACGGTTCTATTGCCGAAATGTCCGTTTCCGGGTTCAGCGCAAGCCCCGCCTTTATCCCAAATGATTTTATCAGCTCTATGCACTCGGCAACACGCGTTGTCGCCTCGACATGGATTGTGATGCTGTCCGCACCGCACTTTGCAAAATCTTCTATATACCTTTCCGGCTCCGTAATCATAAGGTGAACATCAAAAAATAAGTCAGATTGCTTTCTCAACGACTTTATCACCACTCCGCCAAAGCTGATATTCGGCACAAATATTCCGTCCATGATATCAATGTGCACCCAGGGCGCTCCGCCTTTTTTCACCTCTGATACATCTTCCCCCAGCCTTGCAAAATCTGCCGACAATATTGACGGCGCAAGTGTCATCTCCATTGCTTACTCCCATTCCTTCCTTTGCCGCAAAATATCATAAATTTCCACATAGTTCTCATATCTTTTCCGTGATATTCCGCCGTTTTCCACAAGTTCTTTCACGCCGCAGTCCGGTTCATTGATGTGCGCGCACCCTTTAAAACGGCATCCTGCGGAGTTCCGCATTTCCGGGAAAAGCCCGCAAAGCTCCGCCGGCTTTATGTCGCCAAGTTCAAAAGAACTGAATCCCGGTGTGTCAAAAACAAACCCTCCTTCGTCCAGTTCAAACAATTCCACATGGCGCGTAGTGTGTTTTCCGCGGTTTATTTTGCTTATATCCCCCGTCTCTGCGCCAAACTCCACAAGCTTGTTCAGTATACTCGACTTTCCCACGCCCGAAAGCCCGGCAAAAGCCGTCACCCTGCCCTTCAGGCAGGCCTTCACTTCGTCTATGCCCACATCATCATATGTGCTTGCGGTGATAGTCGTATATCCCGTTTTTTCATATATTGAAACAAACTCTTGCGCACTGTCCAGGTCCGTCTTGTTTATGCATATAATCGGTTTTATTCCCTTTTTTTCGGAAGTGACAAGCATCTTGTCTATCAGCAAAAAATCCGGGTCGGGATTTTTTGCCGCCGCCACAATCATAATGCAGTCCACATTGGAAACGGGGGGGCGCACCAGACAATTGCGCCGCTCCCCGATTTTTAATATATTCCCCGTGCCGTGCGATACTTCAATCTCCACACGGTCACCAATCATCGGCTTTATATTATTCTTTCTGAAAATCCCACGCGCCTTGCATTCTCTGACCTCGCCGTCCTCACACCTGACATAATAAAATCCGCCGATTCCTTTTACTATTATTCCGGTCAAAACCATATTTTTAATTGAACTCCACTACCTTTTCAACAACAAGCTTGTCGCCAAAGTAAACCTGTATATTCGCATCCTTTTTGGACTTGACAGGGATATCCACCTTGCCGTCACTCTTTTGGTGTTTTTTATTGTATATTTCCTTGCCGTTTGCCAGCACTCTCACCTGGATTGTGTCGTCGCCGTCCTCCGGCAGCGGTATGGTTATCGTCTTTGTCTGCGGCTGTACATCATCACCGCTGTTTTCAGAATTGCTGTTTGATGACGGTGTCTGCGTATTTGTGCTTGGCTGTGTTGTGCTGTTGTTTGTTGTCGGTTCCTTGCTTGTTGTCGGGGTTTCTGTCTGCGTGTCGCTCTTGCCGCTGCTTATGACAATGTTTACATACGTTCCCTTCGGTGATTCGCTGCCTGCCGTCGGCTCTTGGCGTATAATCTCGCCTTCCGGCTTGTCAGAGCTTTCTTTCTTGACATTGCCCAGTGCAAAGCCCTGTTTTTTCAGCGCACTCTCTGCCTGTGATTTTGTCATTCCGATTACGCCCGGCACCTGCTCATGCGAATCCTCCGGGTGGGAAGTGCATACATAAAGTTCAACCACAGTGTTCTCTGTCACTTTTACGCCCTTCTTCGGTGATTGTGCAACGACTTCGCCGATTTCCGCGTCAGCGTCCTCCCTGTCAAGCTTCTTCACTTTCAGTCCCAGCGCCTCCAGCTTTTTCACCGCGTCGGTATACTGTTCTCCCAGGACGCTTATCACCTCGATGTCGCCTTCTGTCGCGCCCTTGCTTATCACCAGCGTTATCTTCTTGTTTTTCTTGACATACTGGTTTGCGCCCGGCTTTTGTTCCATAATCTTGCCTTCCTCAAATTCATCGGAAAGCTCATATTTTATATGCTTTTCATCAATTTTCAGCCCATGTTCGTCTGCCATTGCAATCGCCTCTTCAAGGGTTTTGTCCAAAAGCTCCGGCACTTGCACCTCCGGTGCATTCCAGTTCAAAAAAGCATATGTCCCGACAGCAAAAAGGGCAATCACCGCAATCATGCTGATTATGATATTCCTTATCATTCTGTTGTTTGCAGTTTTTTCGCTCTTTTCCTTTTTCTTTTTTATCATTTCCTGGCGTTCTTCACGGTCGTGTATAACAGCTCCGCCCTGTGCCGGCTGCGTGCCCAATTTCTTGAGCGCAACAAGCATTTCCTGCACACTCTGGAAACGTGCGGCAGGCTCTCTCGCAATCGCCCTCATGATAATCTCCGCCATATCCTGCGGTATGTCAAGGTTTATAACTTTACAGTTTATCGGCTCGTGTTCCAGCTTTTTCATAGCAATCGAAACGGCGTTGTCCCCGTCAAAGGGCAGCTGCCCCGTCACCATCTCGTACATTATAACGCCAAGCGAATATATGTCGGTGGTTTCGGTGACATATCCGCCGCGCGCCTGTTCCGGCGATATATAGTGCACAGACCCCATTGCCCCGTCGGACTTGCCTGCCACAACCGTTTCGGAAGACACCGCGCTTGCTATGCCAAAGTCCGCCACTTTGATTACATTATCTTTGGTTATCAGGATATTATGCGGCTTTATGTCGCGGTGGATAATTCCGTTTGCGTGTGCATGCTCCAGTGCCAAACCAATCTGTATCGCAATATTCCTGGCGATTTTCCAGTGTATCGGTTTGTTTTTGCTGATGTATTCCTTCAGAGTTATGCCGTCTATGTATTCCATCACGATGTAATTCAAGCCATCGATTTCACCGACATCAAATATCGAAACAATGTTGTTGTGCGAAAGCTTTGCGGCGGCCTGTGCCTCTTTGTTGAACTTTTCCTTCAGGTCGAGGTCATATCTCAGTGAATCCTTCAAGACCTTAACCGCTACATAACGGTTCAAAAGCTTGCACTCGGCTTTGTACACAGTCGCCATTCCGCCGCTTCCCACAATCTCCAGAATTTCATATCTGTCGTTTAATACTTTCCCCACCAAACTGTTTTCCTCATACATAAAAGTCTAACCATCCTTTCTTTTATAAAACCATTTAGGTCAATCACCAAAAAATCATCTGAATATCACAGCAGTTATGTTGTCGCTGCTTTCGTTTAAAAGTGCCATTTCGACAAGCTGTTCTGCCGCTTCGTCCAGGCTTGTGCTGTTTTTTACGATGCTGTATATCCTGTCGTCCTCCAAAAACGCCCACAGCCCGTCACTGCACAAAAGCACAGTTTCTCCGCCATAATTCCTTACATTTATGTCAACCATGATGCTCCGCTCGGTGCCGACAGCACGCGTGATACAATTGCGCTTTGGGTGTCTTTTTGCTTCTTCCTCGCTTATAGAGCCGCGCTCCACAAGCTCCCGCACATAAGAATGATCCCTTGTTATCTTCTCGATTCCGTCATTGCTTATCAGATATGCACGGCTGTCGCCCACATGCGCTGTTATAAGCCATTTTCCAAATACCAACGCCATGGTCACCGTTGTCCCCATTCCCATGCATATGGGGTTTTTCAGCGCCATGCTGTAGATTTTGTCATTTGCCTTCACAATCGCTGTCCTCATAAGCTCCGAAACATCAAACGAATCCATGTCGTCCGTAAAATGTGACATTATGTAATCTTTTATTATGTCGGCGGCAAGCTTGCTTGCCATGTCGCCCTTGTTGTGTCCGCCCATTCCGTCGGCTATCAATCCGCCATAAAGCTTGTCATTGCTGTATCTGAAATAGCTGTCCTCATTGCTTTTGCGGCGTCCCTGCTCCGTAATTGCAACCACTTTCACTGTCATCACCTCCCGAATTGCATACGGTTATATTCTTTTTTATAAAACCTTTTTTCTCAGCTGTCCGCAAGAAGCGCTGATGTCACTTCCCAGTTCTCTGCGCACAGTTGCGTTTATGCCCAAATCATTCAGTTTGTTACAAAATTTCATTATTTCTTCTCTGCTTCCCTTGTGAAAATCGCGTTCCTCAACATGGTTGACCGGAATCAGATTTACATGTGCAAGCATACCCTTCAGCAAGGCGGCAAGCTCTTCTGCCTCCTTCATACTGTCGTTCACTCCGTGTATCAGTGAATATTCAAAGCTTATCCTTCGTGATGTCTTTTTTATATAGTCGCGGCACGCCTTCATAAGTACCTCGACAGGATACTTTTTGTTTATCGGCATTATTGTGTCGCGGATTTTGTTGTTTGGCGCATGCAGTGACACTGACAGCGTTATCGGCATCTCTTCTTCTGCAAGCTTATATATTCCGTCCACTCTGCCGCAAGTGGACAGCGATATGTGCCGATATCCGATGTTCAGCCCCTTGGGATTGTTGATGTTATGCAAAAACTTTATCACATTGTCATAGTTGTCCAAAGGTTCGCCTATCCCCATCATAACAATGTTGCTTATCCTTTTCCCCGTGTCCTTCTGCGCAAACACAACCTGGTTCAAAATTTCTCCGGCTGTGAGGTTCCGATACAGTCCGCCTATTGTCGAGGCGCAGAATCCGCACCCCATGCGGCAGCCCACTTGTGAAGAAATGCAAAGTGACAACCCGTGTTTATACCTCATCACAACGCTTTCTATGCAATTCCCGTCCTCAAGAGAAAAAAGATACTTTATAGTGCCGTCGATTTTCGACACATATTTTTCTCTCACTTCAAGCTTTGATATAAAACATTTTTCAGAAAGCTTTTGCGCTGTTTTCTTTGAAATATCCGTCATTTCGTCAAACGAAACAACGCCCTTGTGCAGCCACGAAAAAATCTGCCCTGCCCTGAATTTCGGCTCGCCAAGCTCTTTCAGGAATCCCTCCAGTTCACTATAGCTTAAATCTTTTAAATCAATCATCAGTACACCTTTTTATCTTTGCTATAAAAAATCCGTCCGTCCCGTCGATATTCGGGAACAACGTGATGTGCCCCCTCCCGGCCTCCTCCCGGCAAAACCTTTTGGGGAGGATGTCTGTCATGTCAACGGCGGCAAATCCTTTGTTTTCTTTCAGAAATTTTTCTACAATTTCCTCATTTTCCCGTCGGTTCAGGGTGCATGTGCTGTACACCAGTTCTCCGCCCGGGCGGAGATATTCTGCCGCGCGCTGCAATATTGCATATTGCAGTCCGCAGAGGTTCTCTTTTTCTTTTAGTTTTATGTCCGGCTTTTTTCTTATTATGCCCAGCCCCGAACACGGCACGTCCGCAAGCACCTTGTCAAACCGCCCGCGCCATTGCGCAATCGGCTTTGATGCGTCTATACAGACCGTCTGTATGATGTCGATGCCCATGCGCATTGCGTTGCCGTCAATCAAATCCAGCTTGTGGGCATGTATGTCACACGCCGTTATGCTTCCCTTGTTTTCCATAAGCTGTGCCATATGTGTGGTTTTTCCGCCCGGTGCGGCACAAAGGTCCAGCACTCTCTCGCCGGGTTTCGGCGCAAGCACGGCAGAAGCCGTCATTGCGGATATATCCTGTGCCGTTATATATCCGGCTTTATATAATTTTGAATTTGATATATCAAAACCGCCGCTCAGCAAGGCATAGTCATAAACATCGCTTATCCTCGCATTGCCAAGCTCCCCCGACACCTTTTCCGCATCGGTCTTTAAAGTGTTTATCCGCAGTGACATCATCGGTTCGCCGTTCATGCTTTCCATGAGTTCTTTTGCAAAGTCCTCGCCATAATCCTCGCACCACATTTTGCAAATCCATTGCGGAAACGAATATTTCACCGACATATACATGTCCTTGTCCTTCGGATATTCATACCCATTGCGCACAAAATTTCTCAGCACACCGTTTATAAAACCTGCCGACGCCTTGTGACCGTATCGTTTCGCAAGCGCCACGCTTTCGTTTACCGCGGCGGATTCGGGCACCTTGTCCATAAACCCCAGCTGGTATATCCCCATGCGCAAAATGACAATTATGTACGGCGATATTTTCTTCAGCTTCACTTTTGAATAACACCCTATGATATAGTCAATCGTAATCTGCCTTTTCAGTGTCCCGTAAACCAAGGTCGTTATAAAAGCCTTGTCCCTCGCCGCCAAATCTTTATTTTTTCCAAATATTTCCTTAAGCGCCATATTGGAATACGCGCCCCTTTTTTCCACCTCATACAAAGCAAGCATCGCTTGCTCCCTCACTTTGTCCATCAATCATCTCTCCTGAGTATCAAAAGCAATCTCAAAAGCTGCAAAGCTGTCGCCGCGGCCCCTGCGACATATGTCATCGCCGCCGCACTCAAAACCTTCCTTGCACCCCTCACTTCATCTTCATACATGAGGTTTCCGCTCGACAGAATTTTTATAGCTCTTCTGCTTGCGTCAAATTCCACCGGCAATGTCACAATCTGAAACAACAATGCGGTTGAAAACAAAATCACACCCAAAAGCGCCAGTCCTGTCATGCTCAGAATCAGACCAATCACAAAAAGCGGCATCGAAAGCGATGTGCTTATGTTCACAATCGGCACAAGCGCATTCCTCACTTTAATCGGTGCATAGTTCTTCGCGTGTTGCACTGCATGTCCCGCCTCATGTGCCGCAACCCCCACTGCCGCGACAGATGCCGAGTCAAAAACCGACTCCGACAATCTTATCACATCTGCCTTTGGGTCATAGTGGTCGGTCAGGTCACCTGAAACACGCTCCACCTTTATGTGATAAAGTCCGTTCATGTCCAAAATCTTTCTCGCCGCCATGCTCCCTGTCAGTCCGCTGTGGTTTGTCACCTTAGCATATTTCGAAAATGTTGCCTTCACGCCGAACGAGGCGAAAAGCGACAGCAAAAAAGCTATTATCACCAGCACATATGTGCTGTCATACCAGTAAAAATACGGCATATCTATTCTCCTTTCAAACACCTTTTGTTAGGTAATTGTAAAATGTAAATTTTACAATCAGCCGCCGCATCTTTGCGGGGGTATCGGGGGTGCCAACCCCTGATTGGTAATCAAAAATGACGGCATGTGTGTCATTTTTGTTTAAAATAAAAAGTTTCAACCTGTCGTAAAGCTAAAATCGTATGGAACTTTTAATTTCTACCCAAGAATTTTAATTGGAAAACGTTAGTTTTACAATTACCTATAAACCTTTTGTCAATATTTCCCCGACCTCGATGCTGTGCCCTTTTATATACTCCGAAACAGCAAGCTTTTTTCCGCCCGCAAACTGTATGTGCGTGATATACAGCGTACCGTCACCGCACTGCACCCTGATTCCCTTGTCTTTTCCGCAGGAAAGAATTTCCCCCGGTTTCCCAAGTTTTTCTTTCTTTCCCAAAACCGCCGAAATCACCTTCATCACCTGTCCCTTGTAATAAGTATATGCCAAAGGCCAGCTGTTCATTCCGCAGATAAGTTTGGATATTTTTTCTGCACGCTCGGTCCAGTCAATGTTTCCCATTTCTTTGGCAAGCATCGGCGCATAAGTATGTTCTGCGTCATTCTGCGGCGTCGGGGTTATGTTTTCTATATTTTTCAGTGTATAAGAAAGCGTGTCCGCGCCCAGCTCTGCAATGCGCACAAAAAGCTCCTCCGCCGTTTCATAAAGCCCAATCTCAAGCTCTTTTGAAACAAGCATGTCGCCGGTGTCGAGCCCTTTGTCCATCAGCATCGTCGTCACACCGGTTGTCTTTTCGCCGTTTATCACCGCCCATTGCACGGGCGCCGCGCCGCGGTATTTCGGCAAAAGTGACGCATGCATGTTTACACAGCCATATTTCGGATAATTCAGCACATACTCCGGCAAAATTTTCCCATACGCGACAACCGCAATCACGTCAGGTTTCAGTTCTTCCAAAATCGGAAGCATTTCCCCGTTTTTCAGTTTTTCCGGCTGATATACCGCGATGCCGCAGCTCTGCGCCGTTTCCTTCACCGGTGTCGGCATAAGCTTGTGTCCGCGCCCTTTCGGCTTGTCCGGCTGGCTGACGGCTCCGACAATTTCAAACCCGTCATCTATCAGTTTTTTCAAAGCAACCGCCGCGATGTCCGGCGTACCCATAAATAAAACTTTCAATCTTATTCTCCTTAATATACACTCTCGTCAGTTTTCAATATAACGTATCACTCTGTCCAAAAACAATTTTCCCTCAAGATGCTCACATTCGTGGCAAATCGCACGCGCCAGAAGTTCTTCCCCAGTCACCGTGATTTCTTTGCCCGTCCTGTCCTGCGCCCTGACTGTGACCTTGTTTGGCCGTTCCACTTCGCCCCAGACCCCCGGCACGCTCAGACAACCTTCACTGCCGATTTGAGAACCTTCTTCCTCAATTATTTCCGGATTTATCAACTCAATCTTCCCTTCGCCGATGTCTATGACCACCGCTCTCTTCAAAATCCCCACCTGGGGTGCGGCAAGTCCAACTCCGTCACGGCTCTGCATTGTTTCATACATATCGTCCAGCAAAATAGCAAGCTTTTCGTCAAACTTTTTTACTTCTTTGCACACCTTGTGCAAAACCTCATCGTCCTTCTCACGTATCTGCCTTATAGCCACCGAATTTTCCTCCTTTTTTATCAGTATCCGATTAGGTAATTGTAAAATGTAAATTTTACAATTACCCACCGCATCTTTGCGGGGGTATCGGGGGTGCCCACCCCTGACCGGTAATCATCTGTCAATAAACATTGTTCGGATTTTTATCTATAACAATCGAAATATCTCTGTAGTTCATGTTTTTTCTGCACGCATCTCTCGCCTCGGCAATCACGCCGGAAATCCTGTCCGAATTTATGCATTTTATCAGAATTTTCCATCTGTATTTGTTGTTTATCCTCGACACCGCTGCCGGAATCGGTCCCAAAACCTGCATTTTCTGCTGCATGTCCTTCAGTCCGTGCAAAAGCTTTGCATAAAGCTTTGCACAGCCCGCCACCTGGTTTTCATTCGGCCCCGAAAACAGAACACTCACCATTTCGCAAAACGGCGGATACCACATTGCCTTTCTTGTCAGTATCTCATATTCATAAAAACGCTTATAATCATGTTCCTTCGCCATGACAACGGCATAATTTTCCGGGCTGTATGTTTGGATAACTGCGCGCCCGGCTTTTTGGGCACGTCCGGCCCTCCCCGTCACTTGTTCTATCAAATCAAAGGTACGTTCTCCGGCGCGGTAATCCTGCACATTCAGCATGACATCTGCCGAAACAACCCCCACCAATGTCACATTGTCAAAATCCAATCCTTTTGTCACCATCTGCGTGCCCACAAGCACGTCAATTTTTTCTTTTTCAAACTGTTCCAGAATCTTCTCGTGCGAATTTATTCTCGCCGTCGTATCCACGTCCATGCGGATTGTGCTGATTCCCGGGAAAATATTCTTCAGTTCCTCTTCAATTTTCTGTGTTCCGCCGCCGAAATATCTTATATATTTACTTCCGCATTTCGGGCAGATTGTATAATTTTTTTGTGCATAGCCACAATAATGGCATCTGAGCAAGCCCGAATATTTGTGGTACGTAAGCGAAATGCTGCAATTTGGACACTGCGGCACAAAACCGCAGTTTCGGCACGAAACAAATGTCGAATATCCGCGCCTGTTCAAAAACAGTATGCTTTGTTCACCGTTTTCAAGGTTTTTTCCCAATTCTTCCGTCAGTCTGCGGCTGAATACCATGCGGTTTCCTGCCGCCAGTTCTTCACGCATGTCCACAATTTCCACTTTCGGCAACCTGCGGTTATTCACACGGTTTTTCAGTTCAATCAGTCTGTATTTTCCGCATTCCGCGCCATAATAGTCGCCCACCTCCGGTGTCGCCGATGCAAGAATCAATACCGCATCATTCTGCTTTGCACGGAACTGTGCCACTTCCTTTGTATTATATCTCGGCGACATATCAGACTTATATGTCCCCTCGTGTTCTTCGTCTATAATTATTATCCCGATGTCTTTAAGCGGTGCAAAAACCGCCGACCTCGCCCCGATAACCACTCGGGCACGCCCATGGCGCATTTTTTTCCATTCGTCATATCGTTCCCCCAGTGAAAGTCCGCTGTGAAACACCGCGACATTATCGCCGAAACGTCCGACAAATCTCGACACCATCTGCGGTGTCAGCGATATTTCCGGCACAAGCATTATGGCGCTTTTCCCTTTTTTCAAAGCATGCTCAATTGCCCTCATATACACTTCTGTCTTTCCGCTGCCCGTCACGCCGTGTATCAGGACATTTTCAAACCCATTTCCCATATATCCTTCAATGGCGCTTACTGCTGCCGCCTGTTCTGCCGTAAGCTCCGGTACAGCCGCGCCGCAAGCTTTGCCGCGCTCCGGTGTTCTGTCCACTGTTATATCATATGTTTTTATATACCCCTTTTTCTCAAGGGTTCTCACCGTGTTATATCCGGTGTTTGCAAACTGCACAAGGTCTGCCACCGCGATGTGTTCATTCATGCAAAGAATGTCAAGTATCCTGTATTGCGCCGCGGCGCGCTGACTCTTCAGCAGACCCAGCGTCTGTGCCGTTTCCTCCGGCGGTATATTCACCGCCGCCACACGTATCAGCTTGTCACCGATGCGCCCCGGCTCGCGGTATTCTTTTTTTGCGGCGCCGCTGTCGACAAGCTTTTTCACACTTCTCGACACATCTCTGTCAAATGACGCGAGAAGCCTGTTTATTTCCACGCTACCGCCGTTTTCCGCGATGACTTTGCTTATTTCGTCTTTCCCGTCTGTGTGCACAAGCGTTATCCACTCCCGTGGCTTTATGCTTATGCCGCTCGGTATGACCGTTTTTATGATGTCCAAAAAGGAACACATGTATTTTTCACGCATCCATTTTATCAATGCACACATTTTTTCGTCAAAAACATTGTCCTCATATTTTATGATGCTTTTCAGTTTTTTTGCATGCGAAAACTCTGCCATTTCCATGACATATGCCTCCGCCTGCCTGTCCGACACCCCAAAAGGGACAATCACACGGCTCCCGACACCGACCTGCGGCGCCAAATCCTCCGGCACATCATAGTCAAAAAACTTATCCAGCATTTTTGAATCATGATTTACAATCACTTTTGCAATCAATTTTAAAATCAATCCTTTCCGTTTTCAAAAACCATGATTCTGCCTTTATATTACATTACACTTTCCGGCATCATCGGCTTTATGTCATGTCTTATATATCCCACTTTGCCGGCGGCTATTTCCGCCACCGCGATGGACACCGGCTTGTTGACATCACATGTGACAAGTCCTTCTCCGCCTTCGCCAATCATTCGTGCCCTTTTCGCCGCCATAACAACCAATGTATACCTGCTGTCCACACATGTAGAAAGTGTACTGATTCCCGGTTTAATCATCATAATAATTATCTCCTTTTTTTCATCAGATAATTGTAAAAATCAAATTTTACAATTGTCTGTACAGCTTTATATTATTAATATATTGAAAAACAACCGTTTTACAATTATATGCTGACATTTTATTTATATCAATATATTTCATCAAGAAGCCTTTTTATGTGGTTTCTCTTTTCCTCTGTCTGTTTTATGATATCTCTGACTTCCTCCACACAACGCGAAAGACTGTCGTTTACAATAACATAATTATATCTTGCCGCAAGCTCCAGCTCTGCACGTGCCGCCTCCATGCGGTTTTTTATGCATGTTTCGCCTTCTCTGCCGCGCTCCACAAGCCTTTTTTTCAGTTCTTCCATCGAGGGCGGCAAAACAAATATCATCACGGTTTCGGGGAAAAGTTCCTTCACCTTAAATCCGCCCTGGACGTCAATTTCCAAGATAACGTTTTTTCCCTCGGCAAGCATTTCCTCAACAGTGGTTTTCGGCGTACCGTAATAATTCCCGTCATATGTTGCCCACTCAAGCATCAAACCGCTGTCGATCATTTCCCTAAACGCCTCGCGCGTTGTGTAGTTATATGTCACGCCGTCGGTTTCTCCTGCCCTTTTTTCTCTTGTTGTGGAAGAAATCGAAAGAAATATTTCCCCTGCCTCCTCCAGGACCTTACATATGGTTCCTTTTCCCGTACCGGAGGGGCCCGACATAACAAACAGAGCTCCTTTATTCATCAAATACCTCCTCCTCGTCTTTCTCGCTTATACGGTTTGCAACAGTTTCCGGCTGTATAGATGAAAGCACAATATGTCCGCTGTCCATAACTATGACCGCCCTTGTCCTTCTCCCATATGTAGCGTTTATCAGCGTCCCTTTGTCCTCCGCCTCTCTTATCACACGCTTAATCGGCGCGGACTCCGGGCTTACAATCGCCACAAGGCGGTTCGCCGAAATCATGTTCCCAAAACCAATGTTTATCAGTTTCATAAATGTATCAACCCTTTCCGATGCTACTCTATATTCTGTATCTGTTCTCTGAGTTTCTCAATCTCCGCTTTCAAATCCACAACCAACTTTGCGATTTCAATGTCGCTTGCCTTTGAGCCGGTGGTGTTTACCTCCCTGTTTATTTCCTGCACCAAAAAGTCCAGCTTTCTTCCGGAAGGTTCATCGCTTTCAGCAATATCATAAAATTCTTTAAAGTGACTCTCAAGCCGCACAGTTTCCTCATTGACCGCAACCTTGTCTGCAAAAATCGCAACTTCTGTCAATATACGCGACTCATCAATGTCCTTTTCATCCACAAGCTCCTTGATTTTCTGATAAAGCTTTTTCCTGTATTCTTCCACGGTTTTCGGCGAACGCTCATCAATTTTTGCCGCGAGTTCTCTCATATACTCAATCCTCGCCGACATATCGTCATAAAGCCGTTTTCCTTCCCTCTCTCTCATCGCGACAAATGCGTCAACGGCGGGTTCAAGTACATTCTTCACCAAAACCCAAATCTGCTCGTCGTCCTCTTCTTTTCGTTCATTCTTAAATATATCGGTATACCTCGCGACAGCCGAAACGGTGATGTCGTCCCTCAGGTCAAATTTCTGCACCATTTCGCGCAAAACCGCGATGTAATTTTCGGCAAGTTCCTCGTTCAGCACAATCTGCTTATCCGATTCTCCGTAGTTTTCTATAGAAACATATATGTCAATTTTTCCTCTCGAAACGTATTTTGAAACATATTCTCTTATTTTATCCTCCAGATACCCATAAAACCGCGGAACTTTGATTGAATAGTCAGAGTATCGATGATTGACGGATTTTATCTCAACCATGATTTTTTTGCCGCCATCGCATATTTCATGCCGTCCGTATCCGGTCATGCTCCTAAACATACAAATATTCCCCTCTCTTAATTATTCTCTTCGTCCTTCTGCTCATATACAATCTTTGCGACTTTCTCGCTCAGGTCAAAATGCCTGAATCCGGCATAATACCCGATGCCGCACGCCGCAACCGGCACAACCGCCGCAATGACAACGGCATACCAATTAAAGCTCCCGTTGTTCATGTCCAAAAAACCGCTGTATATAAAATTCCATACTGCAAAAAGCAGATTGTTTATAAATCCCGAGCTATACCCCACAATGTCATATTTCCAGGAAAAGCTGTAGAGTGCAAAAAGGACAACCCACACAGCAAATATCCCGGCGGGGAGCAAAAGTCCTTTCCACGCATATGCCTTTTCCGGCGTATATTCTTTTTTGTCATGCGCTGCCGCCTCTCCGCTTTTGCTGTAAAGCACAAGCGCATATATCAATATAAATACACCGCTGAAAATATATTTCAGGGAGCCGTCCAAGACAAACGGGAGAATTGTTCCCATAAAAACCGATACAGCCGAAACATAAAAATGCATTTTCACAATGTCAAAAATTTGTGATAACTTCATATATTTTCCCATTCTGTCCTCCCAAAAGGCTTACAAAAGCCATACGCTCAAACCGCTCTTTCTCTCCGGTTCCCTTTCTTCCTTCTTCTTTTTACGCGGAGGCATGTCTTTTCCGCGCCCGGGCTTCGGTTCCGGGTTTCTTCTTCCCAGCCCCATCAGCTTATATATTCTCCCGGCGCTCACCCGTTTTCCGGCAATGATTTTCTCCGCCAGCGCCTTCTTTTCATCTTTTGAGAGTGCCGAAACGGTGCACGCAAAAATATTTTCTATGTATTGCAAAAGTTCTTCGTCGGTCATACGGCAATAGTCGTCAATACAGGAGAGTGAAATATTTTCGCTCTTTTTTCCTTCACCGTTTTTATATGCAGAAGGAATCGCACACAAAAATGCCCTGACCTCTTCCAGACCTGCTTCATCTGCAACAGGCTCGCTTTTATATCTGTCATAAAACAGCTTGCCCTGCATGTCGTGCACACGGTTATAATATCTGGCATAACTCGTGCATATCGGCTTCATGACCGCCGACAGCCCTTTTTTTCCTTCATCTATTATGAGATGCACCCTGTTTTTCATCAGGGCATAGCCCAAAAGCTTTGCCTCGGAATTTTCAAAATATTTTTCCGTCAACGCCGTAAATTCTTCAAAATCCTTTTCTTCCGAAAACAATTCATCTATTCCGCGAAGCAAAACATGATATATTCCGGTGGGGCTCACACGCCTTTTTTCTCTTGCCATAATTATCCTCCGTTCCCGTTTTTTTCTTACACTCCGCCCAATTATACTTTTCATTATATCACAACCTCAAAAAAAAATCAATAGGGACATAAAATTTTTTAACATATATTATCCGATTCCAAATAGTATAATATCAGGCACAAAAAAAACATAATGTTATAATAAACCGCACAACCCGTTATCACTTAATTAAGGTAATTGTAAAACTAACGTTTCCAATTAAAATTCTTGGGTAGAAATAAAAAGTTCCATCCGGTTTTAACTTCACGACAGGTTGAAACTTTTTATTTCAGCCAAAAATGACGCACATGTCGTCATTTTTGATTACCAATCAGGGGTTGGCACCCCCGATACCCCCGCAAAGATGCGGTGGTAATTGTAAAATTTACATTTTACAATTACCTATATATCACTTAATCACAAGGAGGACTGAATATACAATGCAATGGCACAGCATGAATATAAACGAAGTTTTGACAAAGCTCGGCACAGACAAAGAAAAAGGCATCTCTGAAAAAGAGGCGCAAAAACGCCTTTTGCAGCACGGCAAAAATGTCATTGCCTCAAAAAAACGGCAGGGATTTTTGAAAAAGTTTTTCTCACAGTTCAATGACTTTATGATTATCATTCTCATTGCCGCCGCAGCAATATCATTTTTTATGTCATATATAAGCGGCGACGCAGACTTCATCGACCCCGCCGTCATATTGTCAATCGTTGTCCTGAATGCGCTCCTCGGCACAATCCAGGAGGCAAAGGCCGAAAAAGCCATACAGGCGCTCAAAGAAATGTCCGCCCCCGGCGCACTTGTCAGGCGCAGTGGAAAAACCATAAATATCCCGGCAAGCGAAATCGTCCCCGGCGATATTCTCATATTCCGCCCCGGCACGCGTGCCGCCGCCGACTGCCGCCTGGTTTTTGCTCATTCTCTGCACACGGACGAATCCTCGCTCACCGGCGAATCCACGCCCGTCCTGAAGGATTCGGGGCAAACGTTTGACGAATTTACCCCTCTTGCCGACCGTACAAATCTTATATATTCCGGCACATCGGTCATTTCCGGCAAAGGCGAAGGCGTTGCCGTTGCCACAGGCATGGACACAGAGCTCGGAAAAATCGCCGGGCTTATCATTGACAGCGGCGAAGAACAGACGCCGCTGCAAAAAAAACTTGCACGCGTCGGCAAAACACTCGGCATCATGGCGCTGTGCATATGTGCCGCCATATTTCTTATAGGGATTCTGAAGTCCTTTGCACCGTTTGACATGTTTATGATGTCCGTCAGCCTTGCCGTTGCCGCAATCCCGGAGGGTCTGCCGGCAATTGTCACAATAATGCTTGCCATAGGCGTGCAGGCAATGGCAAAGAAAAACGCAATTGTCCGCAATCTCCCGGCTGTCGAAGCATTGGGCGGCGCCGGTGTCATATGTTCCGACAAAACAGGCACCCTCACCATGAACAAAATGGAGGTCACCGAAACTTTTTCCTCCGACACCTCTTTTTTGATGTCATGCGCCCTGCTCTGCTGTGACCCTGAGGGGAGCAACCCTACAGAGAATGCAATAATAAACTATGCAAAAAAATATTCCCATGACAAAACGCGCCTTGACAAGACCCACCCCAGAACAGATGAAATTCCGTTTGATTCTTCCAGAAAGCTCATGAGCGTTTCCGTAAAGAGTCCGTCCTCCGGCACACGCGTCATCACAAAGGGCGCGCCCGATGTTCTGATAAAGTTGTGCCCAAAGATATATCGTGACGGTTCTGTACACACAATTTCCGAAGGCGAAAAAAATGAAATTCTGAAGAAAAATGCCCAAATGGCAGACAATGCACTGCGTGTAATTGCCGTTGCGTACAAAGAAAGCCACACAGAAAAAATCACCGAGTCAAACCTCATCTTTATCGGGCTCATAGGTCTGCATGACCCGCCGCGCCCCGAGGTGCCCGATGCCGTAAAGTCATGCATAAAAGCCGGAATACGCCCTGTCATGATAACGGGCGACCACCTCAACACAGCCTGCGCGGTGGCACGCAAAACAGGCATACTGAAAAAGGGCGAAAAAGCAATCACAGGCAGCGAGCTTGACCTGATTCCGCAGCCGGCTCTCGAAAAAACAATCTCTGACTACAGTGTTTTTGCCCGTGTCACCCCGGCACACAAGGTGAGAATCGTGGAAGCATGGCAAAAACAAAACAAAATTGTCGCCATGACAGGCGACGGCGTCAATGATGCACCGGCGCTGAAAAAGGCAGACATCGGATGCAGCATGGGGATTTCCGGCACAGACGTCGCAAAAAGCGCTTCCGACATAATACTCACCGATGACAACTTTGCCACAATCGTGTCGGCAGTAAAAAAAGGACGTGAAATTTATGAAAACCTGAAAAAAGCGGTAAAATTCCTCTTGTCCAGCAATATCGGCGAAATAGCCACCGTGTTTATCGGCTTGTTGTTTGGCTGGCAGACGCCGCTTTACCCCATACAGCTGCTTTGGATAAACCTTGTGACCGATTCTCTCCCTGCCGTTGCCCTCGGGCTTGACCCCGTAAGCGACGACATAATGCAGCGCCGTCCGTCCGGCAGTTCCTCGGACATATTTGACAAGGGCATGTGGAAGGACATCTTCTCGGAGGGAATCATGATAGGCGCACTTGCAATTTTTGCGTACACCCTCGGCATGGTCTTTTTTGACCCAATCGGAAAAAGCGCCGTCGGGCGCACAATGGCATTTTCCGTCCTTGGGATTTCTCAGCTTGTGCATGCCTTCAATATGCGCAGCAAAAAATCGGTTTTCAGGGCAGGGATATTCAAAAACAAATTCCTTGTCCTTGCGCTCCTCCTCGGCGTCGCGCTCCAGATAATTATTGTTTCACATCCGCTCCTCTCGGCGGTATTCAAAACCGTACCGCTCTCGGGCACACAATGGCTTATATGCGCACTGCTTTCGCTCATGCCGCTCATCATTGTGGAGCTGCAAAAAAAATTATCCTCCCGCGAATAGAATAAAAGCGTGCCGGTACTCCGGCACGCTTTTATTCTTTTTATTCTTAATCAGTCACACATGCATGTAACGATTACGATTATAATAAGTACCCACAAAATCATGTCAAGATCGAATCCGCAACCATTTTTCTGGCAACCGCAATCACCCATGGAATATGCCTCCCTTCACTAAATATAAGAGCCTTTTTGTCACCAACAGCAATAAGGGGTTGCTTTTGTTGCAATTTGCCTCTCTTCACCCTTTTCCTTAATGTCTGTTGTAATAATATATTATGAAAGTACAATAAGTTTTGCAGCTTGTCTTGCAAAATTATTTAAAATGAGTTATAATAAAGGACATATTGTAGGTAATTGTAAAACTAACGTTTTCCAATTAAAATTCTTGGGTAGAAATAAAAAGTTCCGGTTGATTTGTACTTTTCTGAAAGTTGAAACTCTTTATTTCAGCCAAAAATGATGCTCATGTGGTTATTTTTGATGACCAATCAGGGGTTGGCGCCCCCGATACCCCCGCAAATATGCGGTGGCTGATTGTAAAATTTACATTTTACAATTACCTAAAAGGATATATTGATTTGGGAGGAATTTTTATGACCCGTGAAAAAATGAACAGAATCAGCGAACTGTACAAAAAATCATGCGCCGAAGGTCTGACCGATGCGGAAAAAGCAGAACAAAAGGCACTCAGAGAAGAATATCTGAGAGATATCCGCAAAAACTTCACACAGACGCTTGACAGCATAGAATTTACCGATAACGCAAAGCAATAGACAATTGTAGGTAATTGTAAAACTATCTTTTTCCAATTACCTAATAAACAACCGTAAAAGGAGAAAAAAATGATATACGTTGTTCTTATATTTTTGATTTATTTCGGTTTCAGAATGAACCTTTCTACAGGTATTATCGTGACAGTGCTTTCCCTCGGCTTTGCCGTATACAAAAATCTGCCGGCTTTCTACGCATTGCTGGGGGCGAGGGCATACAACAGCGGCAATGACGAAAAAACTCTGCACTATTACGAAAAATCCATCGACACCGGCAGAGCGGACGCCAAAATATACACCACATATGTGCTTATCCTTATGCGTACGGGCAAGCTGAAGAAGGCGCTGGCGGTTTGCAATGCCGCAATTGCAAGCAAAAGGATTGCCGCGGCGCAAAAATACATGCTCAAATGCTACCGTTGCCTGATATACTACAAAACAGGCGAAGGCGCAGAAGGACTTGCCGATGCAAAAAAAATATTTGAAAATTATAAAAACACAACAGTCTACGGTCTTTTGGGCTATCTCATGCTTGCTTTGGACGAGCCGCGCGAAAAAACACTCGGTTTCTGCCTTGAAGCATATGATTACAACAGTGATGACCGTGACATAACAGACAACCTTGTTCTGGCATATTACAAAAACGGCGAACTTGACAAAGCCGAAAGCCTTGCCGCAGAGCTTGTCGAAATGAGCCCGGCATTTGTCGAGGCATATTACCATTCCGCATTAATTGCAAAGGCCCTCGGCAAAACCGACAAGGCAAAAGAATTTTTGGGAAACATCGATAATTGTCTGCGCACCGCGCTGACAACCGTGAGTGAAGAAGAAATAAAAAACCTGAAAAAGGAGCTTGAAGGATAATGATAACATTTAAATTGAAAAACGGTCTTGAGGGATACAATATGACAAAAGACTTCCGGCAAATTTATCTTTCAAGCGGTGCACAGGATTCACACGACTCTTCTGCGATACATATAGCCGGGTTTGAAAACGGCAGTGTCATGTGCTGTGGCAGAATGTACGCCGCCGATTCCATGAGGTTCATCATAGACAATGTGTTGGTGACCCCCGAAAACCGCATGCAATATGTCGGCGACACAATTCTTCGCGCACTTGAGGACAAAGCCGTACAGCTTATGCACTCATTCATCACTGTTTTCCCCACCACAGAATCAAGAGAGTTTTTCCTGCACGAGGGTTATGCCGGTGACGACAGCATGACAAAAGATTTGACAAAAGTGCGTCCGTGCCGCGGCTGCGGAGGTGAAAACAAATGAGTGCTCCCCTTGCTGATAGAATACGTCCGCAGAATATCGATGAAGTAGTCGGGCAATCCCATCTTCTCGGCAAAGGGAAGCTTTTGGGGAATATCATCAAAAAAGGCGAAATACCAAATATGATTTTTTACGGTCCCAGCGGCGTGGGTAAAACCACCGTTGCAAACATCATCGCAAAAAACACCGGCAAAAAGCTCTACCGCCTGAATGCCACCACTGCGTCTGTTTCGGACATAAAAGATATAATTTCTTCCCTTGACAGCTTTCTCACTATGAACGGAGTGCTCCTTTATCTGGACGAAATTCAGCATTTTAACAAAAAGCAGCAGCAATCCCTTCTTGAGTTTATGGAAAACGGGAAAATAACCCTGATTGCAAGCACAACGGAAAATCCGTATTTTTACATATACAATGCCGTGCTGTCGCGTTCTGTGGTTTTTGAATTTAAGCCAATCTCGCCCGAAGAAATCAAAAAGGCGCTTGTGCGTGGTGCAAAAATCCTCGCCGATGATGAATTTAAAGGCTGCAATTTCACCGTCACCGATGATGCCCTGGAACACATGGCGCAAATGTGCGGCGGTGATGTTCGCAAAGCGATAAATTCACTCGAAATTGCCGCATTGGCGGCTTCTCCCGACAAGGACTTCAATATCACGGTGGATTTGGATTTGGCAGAACAGGCGTCACAGAAAAAAAGCATAAAATATGACAAATCGGGCGACACACACTATGACCTTTTGAGTGCTTTCCAAAAATCGCTGAGAGGCAGCGACCCCGACGCCGCAATACACTACCTTGCAAGGCTGATTGCCGGCGGCGATTTGCAGATAATCTGCCGCAGACTTTTGGTTGTTGCGTCGGAGGACATCGGTCTTGCATACCCGCAGGCGGTGTCGATTGTCAAATCCTGTGTCGACAGCGCCCTGCAGCTGGGGTTCCCGGAGGCACGCATACCCCTGGCACAGGCTGTCTTGCTGCTTGCCACTGCGCCAAAGTCAAACAGCGCCATCATGGCAATAGACAACGCGCTTTCCGACATAGAAAGTATTGATGTGGGAGAAGTGCCCGAACACCTGAAGGACTCTCACTACAGCGGTGCAAAAAAACTCGGTCACGGCACGGAGTATAAATATCCGCACAGTTTCCCAAACAATTATGTAAAACAAACCTATCTTCCGAACAAAATAAAAAATAAAACCTATTATACATACGGCGAAAACAAAACAGAGCGTGCCGCGCGTGATTACTGGGCGGCAATCAAAAAGGAGGACTGACCCATGTTCTGTCCCGAATGCGGCAAAAACATTGAAAACAGAACTGTCTGCCCCTATTGCGGTCACGGTGCAATGCCGGAATATGCCTTCAGCGCATACTCCGAAAAGCCGTCACCGCCGGACATTCCTCCCCGGGGCGGAACTTCGCGCCTGATTGCCGGTATTTTGCAGATTTTCACCGGCGCCTTTGGGATTGGCAGATTTTATATGAAGTCCTACAAAATCGGTATTCTTCAGCTTGTCCTCAGCTTTGTGACCTTTGGGATAGGCGGTTTTTTGTGGGGAATCTTCGACGGAATCTCCATACTCTCGGGGAAAACCGTTCTGGACGGCAAGGGAAATATCATGGATATATAAGTCCGCCCCCAAAAACGTTTGCAAAAATTATTTATCAATACATATACTGCATACTACAAAAGGAAATTATTTATATGAGCATTTTGGTAAAACCTTACGAAAAAAAGTATATTAAAGACGCTGTTGAAATATGGAACAGAGTCGTTTCCGACGGTGTCGCTTTCCCGCAGGAGGAATGTCTGACAGAAGAAAGCGGCGACAAATTCTTCACCTCGCAGTCCTTCACAGGGCTTGCATATGACAGCGACACAGAAGAAATTGTCGGCTTGTACATTCTCCACCCCAACAATATCGGCAGATGCGGACATATTTCCAATGCAAGCTATGCCGTAGAATTTTCCCAAAGAGGAAAACATATCGGTGAAATCCTCGTGACAGACTGCATAAAAAAGGGCAAAGAACTCGGCTTTAAAATATTGCAGTTCAACGCCGTTGTGAAAACCAACATTCCGGCATTGAAGCTTTACAAAAAACTCGGGTTTATTCAGCTTGGCACAATCCCGGGCGGCTTTCTCACAAAAGCCGGCAAATATGAGGATATTATTCCCCACTATATATTGCTTTGACAAAAAAATATTTCATGAATACTTGAAAAAAATGTGTTTTTTATGTATAATATAGGTAATCGTAAAATGCAGGTTTTATAATTGTCTGATTAACATCGGGTATTTACTGCTTTCGGGAAATGAATAAAAATTAGGGATATGTATATAATATAAGGAAAACCTATATTAAAAAGGTGGCATGTCCCGTGAAAAAGCTGTATCTCGTCATATCCGCGTTTATTTTCGGTTTCACGCCGATTCTTGCCAAATTTGTCTATGCAGGCGGTACAAACGGCATAACGCTTACTTTTTTGCGTGCAGCATTGGCATTGCCTGTCCTGTTGGGCTATCTTTCGGTCAAAAAAAAGCGATTTGTGCGCGGCAAAAAAACTTGGGGGAAAATAGTTCTCCTTTCTGTTTTGGGCAATGCCGCCGCAATGATATGCCTGTATGCGGCATATGACAAAATCTCTGTCGGGCTTGCGACAGTGCTCCATTATATATATCCGCTGGCGATTGTACTTGCCTGTGCCGCGATTTACCGCGAACCGATAACAGGCACAAAACTCACCGCCGCCCTGCTCGTTTCGGCAGGCATTGTCATGTTTCTGGACTTTGAAAGGCGCGGTGATTTTTGGGGCGTTATCCTTGCCGCACTTTCAGGCATATTTTATGCCTTCTATGTGGTTTATATGGAACAGTCGGGGCTTGACAAGCTGGACTATATGACATTGACATTTTTGGTGTCCCTGTTCACCGCCGTTTCCGTTTTCCTGTTCGGGGTGTTTTCCGGCCGGCTGGACTTTGACATGACACCTATGGCATGGGTTAATTCTCTGCTTATTTCATTCCTTGTGACCTTTGTGGGCTTGCCGATGTTTCAGGCAGGGCTGCGGCATGAGGGTGCCGGCACTGCCGGGATAATATCCACTGTAGAGCCAATCACGGGCGTTGTCCTGTCAGCCCTTATTTTCGGCGAGCACATGAGTATCTTAAATATTGTCGGCTGTATTGTAATAATATTCGGTGTCGTCATTCTCGAAAAAGAAAAATGACTTGATTAAAGCCGCACAGAGCAATTTTAATTATAGAATTTCAAATTATACCAAGGAGAGTATGTATGACAAAAAAAGAAAAAATAAGGAACTTTTGCATAATTGCACATATAGACCACGGCAAATCCACACTTGCCGACAGATTGCTGGAATTGACAGGCGAGGTCGAATCCCGCGACATGGAAGACCAGCTTTTGGACAACATGGACCTTGAGCGCGAACGCGGAATCACCATAAAAGCCCATGCCGTGTGTCTGAAATATACCGCAAATGACGGCGAAAGCTATACCCTGAACCTTATAGACACACCGGGGCACGTCGACTTCAACTATGAAGTTTCGCGCAGTCTTGCCGCATGCGAAGGCGCAATCCTTGTCGTCGACGCGTCGCAGGGCATAGAGGCACAGACCCTTGCAAATACATACCTTGCCCTGGATCATGACCTGGAAATTGTGCCCGTCATCAACAAAATTGACTTGCCCTCCGCCCGGCCGGAGCATGTCATAAAGGAAATCGAAGATGTAATCGGTATCCCGGCCGAAGATGCGCCGCGCATATCGGCAAAGACGGGACAGAATGTGGAAAGCGTGCTTGAAGAAATCGTTTCAAAAATACCTGCCCCCGTCGGGGACGAAAACAGTCCGCTCAAAGCGCTCATTTTCGATTCATATTATGACAGCTACAAAGGTGTAATTGTCTATGTCCGCCTCAAAGAAGGCTCTCTGAGCCCGGGCGACAGGATACGCCTTATGCAGACCGGTGCAGAGTTTGATGTCGTGGAGGTCGGGACACTGCATGCCACGCGCATGATGCCAAAAGATATCCTCACAGCCGGCGAAGTCGGATATATCGCGGCAAGCATAAAAAATATTCAGGACACACAAGTCGGCGACACTGTCACTCTCGCTGCAAATCCGGCAAAAGAACCTCTTCCCGGTTACAAAAAGGTCAACCCCATGGTTTATTGCGGAATATACCCTGCTGACGGCGCACAATACGATGACCTTAGAGATGCCCTTTTAAAATTGCAGCTAAACGATGCCGCACTCATGTTTGAGGCAGAAACCTCCGTGGCGCTCGGCTTTGGCTTCAGGTGCGGATTCCTCGGTCTGCTCCACATGGAGATAATCCAGGAACGTCTGGAACGTGAATACAACCTTGACCTTGTGACCACCGCACCCAGCGTTATATACAAGGTTCACAAAACAAACGGGGAAATGATATGGGTGGACAACCCCACAAACCTTCCGCCGGCAGTCGAAATTGAATATATGGAGGAACCTATGGTCAATGCAGACATCATGGTGCCTGTTGATTATGTCGGCAATGTGATGGAGCTGTGCCAGGAACGCCGCGGAATATACAAAGACATGAAGTATATGGAAGAAACTCGCGCACAGATATTCTATGAACTGCCGCTCAATGAAATAATTTATGATTTCTTTGATGCGCTCAAGTCACGCACAAAGGGCTATGCTTCTTTTGACTATGAACTCTGTGAATACCGCCGTTCCGACCTTGTCAAGCTTGATATGCTGTTAAACGGCGAAAATGTAGACGCACTTTCGTTTATCGTGCACAAGGACAACGCATATTCGCGCGGCAGAAGAATGGCAGAAAAGCTGAAAGAATCTATCCCGCGCCAATTATTTGAAGTCCCCATACAGGCGGCAATCGGCAACAAAATCATAGCACGCGAAACCGTGAAAGCTCTGAGGAAAGATGTTTTGGCAAAATGCTATGGCGGCGACATAACAAGAAAGAAAAAGCTTCTGGAAAAACAAAAGGAAGGCAAAAAGCGCATGCGCCAAGTCGGCTCTGTGGAGGTTCCGCAAGAGGCATTTATGTCAGTGCTTAAATTGGATTGATAAAAAAGGATTCACTTTTTGAATAAATATCCACCCACACAGCGGGTGGATATTTATTTTATATTGAACGTTAAAATTGTCTTTTTGTAAATTCAACAGCAAAATTCCCCTGATATCCTATCGTTCCTTCATCTCCGACAATTACAGATGTTTTCATTAAAGTCAGATTTTTTCTTGAACCGTCTTCAAATTCAAAGGTTACAACTGCCCCATTTTTTTCTATAACTTTTGCATTTTTTCTAATTATAGGTTTAAATCCCTGAACTAAGTAAAATATCCCTGCAAGTATCCCCAAAACGCCTAACATCACCATAAACCAGGGTGCAAACTCCATAACGGACCTCATCCCGGAACTATGCCCCCAATAATCAAAGGGACTGCTTGATTCTACCATCCAACCCCCAAAACAGGACAGCGCAAGCCCAACAACAACAGACGCTATTCCCAACTTTTTTAACATACAGTTTCCTTCCTTTCAAATTCTGATTTATCTTTTGCAACACCTTCTCCATTTACACTAACCTTTAAATATTCCTCTCTTTCCCGTTGTAAATTTGCAAATAAAAAAAAGTGCGCCTACCGAAGCAGACGCACAAAAACGCAAACTCCGATAGTCGCTAAACAGATTTAATAGAAAGGGTTTATACTAACTCAATCAATCAAATGGAATTTGCATTTTTTACAAAAGTTTATAATAATTGACTGAGTCAACAAAAAAAGGATATATTTCTCCCCAAAATAAAGACAAAAACCCAATATGAAATTATTAAATCTATTTAGCATAATTATTATACCACTTTATTTTTCATATTTCAAGAGATTTTATAAAATAATCTTCAAATTGCAGATAAACTACCCCAAAAATTAACATTATATTTGCTGAATGTGGCTCTGCCGCTCTTAAAACAGCGAAACGGCATAGTATTTTCTATGCCGTTTCGCCATAATCAATCACATAAACAGTGTTTCTCCACCCTTTATGCTGTATGTCTTTCCGTCTTTCTGGAAGCAGACTTCAATTGCCGACGGATTATGTATTATACTTTCGTCCGCAGATATTTGCAGCCTTCTCTGCGCTCTGATATAGTCATATATTTCTATATTTGTCGCATACCAAACCTGGTCGTTGTGTGAAAGCATTACACAAAGCTTTTCCATCCTTTCCCAATCCTGTTCGGTTCTCAGTTCAAAGCTGTGCCCCCATATGTACAACAAACTTGTCGACCAGCCCCACTCCATTTGCTCCAGAAAACGTTCCGCATATTTTTCCGCGTCCCTGTGGTGACATGTCGGGTGCCATTTCATGAAGTCTTGCGGCAGTTTAAAAGAAAACGTATTTTCAACCGTCCTGCTGTACACAATTCCGCATGCCTTCGCGGAGTTTATGACTTCGTCATTGTATGTCCCAAAAGGATATGCCATCCCTCTCACCACATATCCGGTTGCTTTTTCAATAAATCTGCGGTTTTCCATTATTTGTGCGATTTGAGAAGCCGCCGGCAGCATCTCCAGATACGGATGCGCCACCGTGTGCACGGCAACCTCATGGTTTTTATACACCCTCGGGTATTCGTCTGCCTGCACATGCCCATCACCGCCGTTATGGACATTAAATGTACCTCTTATGCCATATTTATCAAACAAAGCCACCAGGCGTTTGTCACTTTCATTTGAGTCATCATAACTCATTGTCAGAATATTCTTTTTTCCGTCCTTAAAAACATTATAATTAATCATCTTTTTGCTCTCCACTCAATTCATTATTGTTGTTATTTACCCTCTCGAGAATATCCATAAACTGATCTCCCGTTATTGTTTCCTTCTCAATCAGATATTCAGATATTTCATCAAGTGCTTTGCGGTTTTCTGTCAGCATCTGTACAGCTTTGTCATGGCACGAGTTCAAGAGCTTTACAATTTCGTCATCAAGCTGTGTCTTTGTTTCGTCAGAACAATTTGACACCGCGCGCCCGTCAAGGTATCTGTTTTCTATGCTTTCCAGTGACATCATGCCAAATCTGTCGGACATTCCGTATTGCGCAATCATCGCTCTTGCCAGGCTGTTTGCTCTTTCTATATCGTTTGCCGCGCCGGTTGTCTTTGTGTTAAACACAATTTCTTCCGCCACACGCCCTGCCAAAAGCACTGTTATCTGGTTCACAATTTCGTCCTTTGACATAAGGTACTTCTCTTCCTCGGGCACTTGCATTGTATACCCCAGCGCCCCCATTGTACGCGGCACAATCGTAATCTTCTGCACAGGGTGTGTGTGTTTCTGCAATGCCGTCGCCAAGGCATGTCCCACTTCATGATATGCAACAATCTTCTTCTCGCTTTCCGAGAGAATCCTGTCCTTCTTTTCCTTGCCGGCAATGATTACCTCTACTGCCTCCATGAGGTCCTCCTGTGTCACTGCGGTTCTGTTCATGCGCACAGCCCTCAGCGCCGCTTCGTTCACCATGTTTGCAAGGTCTGCCCCCACAGCGCCGCTTGTCGCCAGTGCCATTTCGTGCAAATCAACATCGTCTGCCATCTTCACATTTTTTATGTGCACCTTCAGGATTGCTTCACGTCCAATCAAATCCGGCTTTTCCACAATTATACGTCTGTCAAATCTCCCCGGACGCAAAAGCGCCTTGTCCAGAATTTCGGGGCGGTTCGTCGCCGCAAGGATAACCACACCCTTCGAAGAATCAAATCCGTCCATCTCTGCCAAAAGCTGATTCAGGGTCTGCTCACGCTCGTCATTGCCCCCGATTTGGCTGTCACGGCTTTTGCCGATTGCGTCAATCTCATCAATAAATATGATACATGGTGCCTTTGCCGCCGCTTGTTTGAAAAGGTCACGCACCCTTGATGCACCGACGCCGACAAACATCTCCACAAAATCCGACCCCGACAAAGAGAAGAACGGAACACTCGCCTCCCCGGCGACAGCCTTTGCAAGCAGGGTTTTTCCTGTCCCCGGCGGGCCGACAAGCAATGCACCCTTGGGCTGCTTTGCGCCGATTGCCGTGTATTTTCCCGGATTGTGCAAAAAATCCACAATTTCATTGAGTGATTCCTTTGCCTCCTCCTGACCGGCGACATCGGCAAAGGTCACACCTGTTTTGTTTTCCATATAAACCTTTGCATTGCTCTGCCCCACAGACATGACTCCGCCGCCCATGCGCTTTGACATATATTTCATTATAAGCACATAAAACAGCGCCAGCATGCCAAACGGAAGCACCCATGTCACCAGAATATCCATCAGATAATTGTGTTCAACCACGGGTCTTGTATACTTAATATTGTGCGACTCAAGCACACTCTTCAGCTCACTGTCATTGATGTTTCCCGTGTAGTATATGGGTTCTGTTTTTGAAAACAGCGAGCCCATTGGGAAAAGTGCGTCTTGACTTTTGTCGTCTTTCTTTTCCTTTTTGGGATATATTTTTATTTTGTCAGAGTATATGCGCACCTCCTGCACCTTATCCTCTTCAATCATGTTCATAAATTCACTGTAATATATCTCTTCCTCCGGCATTGATGTTAGGTCTGACAAAATATAATTAAGCAAAATTGTCGCAATCACCGAAAATATTATAAAAGATATCAGCGGACTTTTTCTGAATTTTGGATTATTGTTTTTGTTGTTCATTAAGAATTCTCCCGTTCCTTTATTGCTGAACCGATATAACGTTACCGTTGGTTGTTATTTTAATTGTTCCCAAAATATCGGTACGCAAAACCTCTGTTTTGATATTATTTAGCTTTTCAAGTGTTTCTTTGTGCGGATGCCCGTATTTGTTGTTTTCGCCACAGCTGATTATGGCATATTTGGGATTGGCACTCTGCAAAAATGACAGCTCCGACGACGTTTTGCTGCCATGATGCCCGACTTTCAAAACATCACATTGGACATTTCCTCCCTTTTCCATGATTTCTCCTTCTGCCTCCGCCTCTGCGTCGCCCATAAAGAGAAAGCTTGTCTTGTCACATTCCAGCCTGACAACGGCGGAATAATTGTTTAAATTATCATGTTCTTCACCCTCATAAGGATATATAAAATCCGCCTTCACACCGTCAAAATCAAATATATTCCTGCCTGCCGCGGCGGAATGCACCGGCAGCTTCTTGCTTTCAATCGCGTCAAGCATTTTTTCAAAAGTCTTGCTTGTCGCCTCTGCACGCGGCATATAAACCTCGCCTATGTCATATTTTTCAATAATTTCTTCCATGCCGCCGATATGATCCGCATGCGGGTGGGTCGCAATCAGATAGTCGATTTTTCGGATATTAAGACCGTCAATATAGTCTATAATGTCCTGTTCATGGCCGTTATCACCCGCATCTATAAGCATGGTGCGACCTTGCGGCAGCTGCGCAAGCTCACAGTCGCCCTGCCCCACGTCAATAAAGTGCACCGTAAGCTTTTGCTCTGACAGTGGGATATCCTCCGGGGTCACCGCCGGCTTTGTCTGTCCCCTAAAAAACCACGGCAAAACGAAAAGCAGTGCCGCCGCCGGAATTATCCCGGCAATTGATATTTTCTTTTTCATAAGTACACCCTCCCTTTCAAAATAAAACCGGGTAATTGTAAAATGCATATTTTGAAATTATCCTCTGCATCTTTGCAGGGTATCGGGGGTGTCAACCCCTGATTGGTATTTGGCTGAGATAAAAAGTTTCAACCTTCGCCTGAGTATAAATCAACCTGAACTTTTATTTCTGCCTTAGCCTTTTAATTGTAAAACATCAGTTTTACAATTATCTAAAAATAAAACTATAAAATTTGTATAACCTTTTTCGGGCATTTTTCTGCACATATTCCACATGCCGTGCATTTTTCATAATCTATGACCGCGCAGTTGTCCTTTACACTCACAGCGGCGTTTGGACAGTTCTTTTCACAAATTCTGCATCCGATGCACCCCGACGAACAATACTTGTTCACTGCCGCTCCTTTGTCCTCATTGCGGCACAAAACATGCACTCCGGCATCTTTTGGCACAAGCTTTATCACCTTTTTCGGACAGACCTCGGCACATTTTCCGCATGCGGTACATTTTTCGCTGTCCACAACAGCAATTCCGTCCCTGAGCGATATCGCGCCAAACGCACACACCGCCGCACAGCTCCCCAGCCCAAGACAGCCAAACCGGCAGACCTTTGCACCGCCGCCAAGCTTTGCCGCGGCATTGCAGTCGGGTATGCCCATATAATTATATTTTTCTTTTGCATTTTCGCAGTTTCCGCCGCACATCACCCTTGCAGTCATTTCCTTTGTTTCCCCGGCACTGCACCCCATGATGCTGCCTATTTTTTCCGCAACAGGCGCCTTGCCGACACTGCAAAGATTTACCGCCGCGCCGTTTTCCACCACGGCCGAGGCATATGCCGAACACCCGGCAAAGCCGCAGCCGCCGCAATTTGCCCCCGGCAGAACCTCTACAATTCTGTCGATGCGTTCGTCCTTTTTCACCGCAAAAATGACAGAGGCAAAAGCCAAAAGACAACCGAAAATCAACCCTGTAATGCCGACCAGCAAAACAGCCGAAATAATCTGATTCATAGTCTTTACTCCATTTCTTTTATAAAACTAAGTGACTGTAAAATATAAATACTTATTGTATGCTGAACCCCGAAAAGCCCATAAAGGCAATCGCCATAAGCCCCGCAGTTATGAGAGCAATCGGGAAACCGCGGAACGGCTCAGGGATATTCTTTTCGTTTATAAATTCACGCACCCCGGCAAAAAGAACAATCGCAAGGGTAAAGCCCAATGCCGCAAAAGTCCCGTAAAGAAGCGAGTATATAAAATTATACCCCTCCTGCACATTTACAAGCGCCACACCCAAAACCGCACAGTTTGTGGTGATAAGCGGCAGATATATTCCCAAAGCATTGTAGAGTGCCGGCATGGTCTTTTTCACAAACATCTCCACAAATTGCACCAACCCGGCAATTATCAGGATAAACAGGATTGTCTGCAAAAATTCAATCTTAAACGGCACAAGAAAATATGTATTTGCAAGATATGTTATTGCCGACGCCACAGCCATTACAAAGGTAACCGCCATGCCCATACCGAGCGCGGTGTCCGACTTTTTGGAAACCCCCAAAAACGGACATATCCCATAGAATTTTACCATGACAAAATTCTGCGTAAAAAGCGCCGCAATCAAAAGTGACAGTATTTTCATCTTAATCCTCCTTGTCCGGAATTATTCTGCCTTGCGCTTTTTCATCAGAATATAGTTGATAAGCGCAATCAAAAGTCCCAAAACTATAAACCCTCCCGGAGGCATGCCGATTATCGCCGGCGGCGTAAGCCTTTCGCCGTAAATCTTTATCCCCCAAAGCGTGCCTGCCCCGAAAAACTCTCTCACGGCAGAAACAATGCACAACGCGCCGGTAAAGCCCAGCCCCATGCCAAGTCCGTCAAGCGCGGATTTCCCCACGCTGTTTTTCGACGCAAAAGCTTCCGCACGTGCCAGGATTATACAGTTTACAACAATAAGCGGAATGAATATACCAAGTTGGTTTGACAAATCCGGCAGGTATGCGTTCAAACACATCTGCACCATTGTGACAAATGTGGCAATGATAACAACATATGCCGCAATCCTCACCTTTTCCGGGATTACCTTTCTCAAAAGCGATATCAGCACATTTGACGCAGTCAGCACCGCCGCTGTCGAAAGCCCCATGCCAAGCCCGTTTTTTACGCTCGTCGTGACAGCCAGTGTCGAACACATGCCGAGGAGTTGGACAAATGTGGGGTTCTCGTCAATAATACCGTTTAAAAATATTTTTAAATTTCCCTTTTCTTTCATTATTTCTTCGCCTCCTCAGCCTTTGCCGCCGCGTCAATTGCGGCGTTCACGCCCTTTGTCACTGCCTTTGACGTGATTGTCGCAGAGGTAAGCGCGTCTATCTGGTTGTTTTTCGCATTGTTCTTCACAACGGTAATCCCCGCGGTTTTGCCCTTAAAGCTGTCCTTAAATTCGTCTTTGGTGCAATTTGCGCCAAGCCCCGCTGTTTCGCTCTGTGAGGTTATGTCCACCCCGGTGACTTTTCCCGTCCTGTCCACTCCGACAACCACGGTCACAGCCCCGTTATATCCGTTCGGCTCTGCCACAGCCACATAGCCCACCGTTTCGTCCGCCTTCTTTGCCTCATATATTTCGCTCACAACGTCATCGCAAAATCCGTCAAGTCCGTCATTTTCAAAGGTTTCTGCCTCAGGCATAACCTTTTTCATCGCCACCTCCTGCTTTTTTGCATTGTTCTTTGTTATTATTGGTTCTGTGACATTGTTCACGGCAGAAAGCACAAAAGCGGCAATTCCCGTTATCAAAAACAGTATCAGTCCTGTCTTTATTATGTTTAAGATGTCAGATTTTTTAAGCATCCTGATAATCTTCCTTTCTATGCCGAAGGCACAAAGCTTAATCTATGTTTTCCGCAATGCGTACTATGCCTTTTTCACTGCCCCGAATTTTCTCGGCACGGTAAATTTGTCAATCTGAGGCACAAGTATATTCATAAGCAGAATCGAGAAGGACACGCCTTCCGGATATCCGCCGAATTTTCTCAGCACAAAAGTTATGGCGCCGCAGCCTGCCGCAAATATGTACATACCCCAAGGTGTCGTGGGCGTCGTCGTATAATCCGTCGCCATAAAGACCGCCCCAAGCATAAGACCGCCCGTGCACACCTGCATCAGGGTAAACTCCCAATTGTTCATGGTTGTTGTGTTTTTCCCGAAAAAATATGTAAGAACCGCAAATACAGCCACAAAAGTGACAGGTATTTTCCAGCTGATTACACGCCTTGCAAGCAGATATACAAAGCCAATCAAAATCGCAAAAACAGACGTTTCGCCAATCGAACCGGGAATCGCTCCCCAAAATGCATCGCGCAGCGACGGGATTGTTCCCTCCGATGTGCCCTTCAGCACAGACAGCGGCGTTGCCGAAGAAAGTGCGTCCACACCTTCAAAAGGAACGGCAAACTTTGTCATTGCCCCTGCCCAGCCAATCAACATAAAGCATCGCGCCGCAAGTGCTGGGTTCATAAAGTTCTTGCCGATTCCGCCATAAAGCTGCTTTACAACAACTATTGCAAAACCGGAACCGACAATCACCATCCAAAGCGGAATTGTCGACGGCATGTTTAACCCAATCAAAATCCCGGTGACAATGGCGGACAAATCCCTTACCGCGTTTTTTTTCTTCATCAGACGGCAATAAATGTATTCAAAGCACACGCATGCCGCCACCGCCGTGAGTATAACCAAAGCCGCGCGATATCCAAAATAATATATCCCGGCAAACACAGCCGGCATCAGCGCAATAATAACGTCAAGCATTATCCCCGATATTCCCTCTTGTTCATGAATATGCGGCGACATCGATACCGTAAGCTTATTTTCCATTGTTCTTCCTCCTGTTTTCCAGTATTTTCTGCTTCGCCACTCTTATGTTGTTAAGCGGACTCTGGAGTCCCGGGCACAGATAAGAACAGACGCCGCATTCAATGCAGTCAAGAACATTATATTTTTCTGCCATGTCAAGCTTTCCTTCTCTTATATACTTGTTGAGATACAAAGGCATAAGCCTCATCGGGCAGCAATCCACACATTTTCCGCACCTGATGCATGCCGTGTCGGGGTCATAAACTTTCTCTGCCTTTGACAAAGCAATGACGGCAGATGTGGTCTTTATGACGGGCACATCAAGGCTGTACTGTGCAACCCCCATCATAGGGCCGCCTATTATCACCTTTTCCGGCTCCTTCACAAATCCCCCGGCGGCCGCAATCAAATCGCCGATGTTCATGCCGGTGCGCGCCTCAAAGTTCTGCGGTTTTGCAATGCAGTCGCCCGACATCGTGACTATTCTGTTTGTCACCGGCATGCCCGTGCGGAATGCGCGTGATATGTTGGTCACTGTGTCAATGTTCAGCACAATCGCACCTGCGTCAGCCGGCAATCCGCCCGACGGCACCTGTCGCTTCGTTATTGCATTTATCAGTTGTTTCTCCGCCCCCTGCGGATACTTTGTCACAAGGGTCATCACCTCAATGCTGCTGTCCTTGACCCTCTTCAAAGCCTTTATCGCCTCGGGTTTGTTGCTTTCCACCCCGATATATCCCTTGTCAAGCCCCAAAAGCTTCGTGCAGATTTTCAGTCCGTCTATGACGGTTTCCGGCGTTTCGGTCATGCGCCTGTCGTCCGATGTCAGATACGGCTCACATTCCGCGCCGTTTACAATGATGTGCGTAATCTTTTTGTCCTTCGGCGGATTCAGCTTTATGTGCGTGGGGAAGCCTGCGCCGCCCATTCCCATAATCCCGGCATTGCGTATCACTCCAAGCATTTCCTCAGGTGTCATTTTGTCCGGGTCTTTGGGGACAATCTTGTCCGACACGGTATATTCCCCGTCATTTTCCACCCAGATTGCATTAACCATGTTCCCCGAAGGATGCAGACATTTTTTTATTTCTTTGACAACACCCGAAACAGAACTGTGCACCGGCACAGACACCGCGGCGCTGCTGTCCGCAAGCACATCTCCCACATACACCTTGTCGCCCGGCGCCACAACCGGCTCCGCCGGTGCACCTATGTGCTGAATAACGGGATATACATGTACCTCGCTTCCGTCTATCGTCTTTATAGGGATATTGTTTGTGGCTGTTTTGTGGTCGGGTATATGGAGTCCGCCCCTGAAAGTAACCGCCATTGTTCTTCAATCCTTTCTTTCAAAGCCTTAAAATATTAGTATTTATTTCAAAGGCTTTTATTCTAAGAATAAAACTCCGTTTAAAAATTTTTAACGGTTTATAAACATATACTGCAACTTATTCTATATCATAACACAAACGCATTATTAAATCAATAGAAATACGCCGAAAGTTAACCAAAAATTCACAAATACACAAACTTTCGGTGATATTTCAAAAAATATTTTTAAATTCAGTCATTTTTTGCCTTTCGCCATCATATAATTTCTGTGTACACCGACCATTGAGGTGAACAATAAAAAAGAAAGAGGTAACTGTTAAATGAAAAAGATTATTACATTACTTATGGCGGCATTGCTTTCGGTATCGTTGTGCTCATGCGGCACCGACACCTCCGCACCCGACACGGCACAGGAAAATGTGACCCAGGAACAATCAAAAGACGTATCCGCCGAAAAAGACAAAGAGGAAAAAGAAACCGCCTCCGACAATGAGCTTTCTGCTGAGAATACAGACAAAACCGACACCACAGAAGAAAAAAGCGAATAAATACAAAAAACACAAAAAGAGCTGCAGCAAAATGATACCGTTTTGCTGCAGCTCTTTTTGTGTTTTTTTCGCAAATACATTTCAGAACGGTCAAACCGAACGAAATCATTTTTCCGGAATTCAATGCAATTCTGCCTTATTGCAGACGGCTGTTTCTATTTTGCATCTATATTGATATACTCAGCCCTCAGCTTTGAATATACAATCTTCTGGCTTGAATACAGCCCATAATACCCGGACAGCATATAGCTTATCCCGGCGGTCACGGCATAATATATTATTCCTTCACCGCCAAACAATTCCACAGCCAGCAAAAATGCGGCAAAAGGACAATTGACAACACCGCAAAACAGTGCTGTCAACCCCAGGGAGGCGGCAAATCCGCTGTCCAGCCCCAGCAATCCGCCAATTGCGCACCCAAATGTCGCCCCGACAAAAAAGGTGGGCACAATTTCTCCCCCCTTAAACCCGGCGGCAAGTGTTATCGCCGTAAATATAATTTTAAAAATAAAATCATACCACAGCGCGTTTCCCTTCATGGCTTCGTTCACCGTTTCCATTCCTGCACCGTTATATCTTCCGTGTCCTATCAGCATAGTGAGTATAATTATAACAACACCGCCCAAAACGGCTTTCAAATAATCGTTTTTCACCACACGCTCCATGAGCTTTGCCGTGCCTTTCATCGACACACAAAAAATGATGCTCACCACAGCACACAAAGCCGCCACTGCCATGACCTTGCTCACGCTCAAAACGCCCGGCACAGGGATTCCTGAAATATCAAAATGCACAGGCTTAATTCCAAACATACCTGCCACGCCATATGCCACCAGTGCCGACAAAATGCATGGCACCAGACCGGCATAATACATAATCCCCACGCTTATCACTTCAATCGCAAACACCGCCGCGGTTATCGGTGTCCCAAACAGCGCCGAAAATACACTGCTCATGCCGCACATTATGACGATGTTTTCGTTCATGTGCTCCTGCCTGAAAATCCTTGCCGTCTGTGCGCCGATGCTTCCGCCCAACTGCAAAGCGGCGCCCTCTCTTCCGCTCGAGCCGCCCAAAAAATGCGTAATCACCGTGCTTACAAAGATAAGCGGTGCAAGCTTTGCCGGCACCTTTTCCTTTTCCTTCACAGAATTTATCACGTTGTTTGTGCCCCCGTTTTCCCACATTCCGCTCACTTTATATAAGAAAACAATCACAACACCGCCAAGCGGCAAAAGAAAAATCACCCACGGATTTCCCATACGCACTTTTGTGACATAATCAATGCTCAGGTGAAACAGCGCCCCCACAAAGCCGCCCACACTCCCGATAAAAAGTGATATAACAAGCCACTTAAAAAATGTCCTTATATAATTCCATGCCGATTTTGCTTTTTTCTTTATCAATTCCGTCATCTCAAAACCTCTGCTCCCCTTTTTGTTTAAATCCGCATGCGGCAGAACAATTTTCACATCTGCCGCAATGTTTCTTTCTCTTCTTCAGTTTATAAACAATCACCCCGACAACATACGCTGCCGTTACTGCCGCAATCACCGCCGACATCTTTCCTCACCTTTCCTAAAACAACCTTGATATCTGAAAAAATACAGTTGAAACAATCCACGCCGTGCAAATCTGTAAGCATACCGCTCCCACTGTCCACGCCCACGACTCTGTTTCTTTTTTTATTGTCGCAATCGTCGCCGCACACGGCACATATAATAAGCAGAACAGCATCATAGAGTATGCATTCGCCGCCCCGAATCCCGATGCCGTCAGGATTTCTTTCAATTCCGCCAATCCGCTTGCAGAGGCAATGTTCTGAATACCATACAAAATCCCCGTCGACGAAACGACAACCTCTTTTGCCGCAATCCCCGATATAAGCGAAACAGCCGTTTGCCACTGCCCCAGCCCCGCCGGCGCAAGAAGCGGTGCAAACACGTGCCCGATTCCGGCAGCAAAGCTCTCAGACATATTGTGCACAAATCCCGTTCTGCCAAAATTCATCAAAACCCACAAAAGCACAGAAGCCACAAAAATAGTCGTCCCCGCTTTTGTCAAATAGTCCTTTATTTTTTCCCATACATAAACCGCCACCGTGCGCAGATTCGGCACCTTGTACTCGGGCAGTTCAATCAGCAATTCGTTCTCTTCTTCTGCTTTGTCCGTCCTGCTTATGACAAACTCTATCCCAATCGCCACCAAAGCGCCTATTACATACATCGAATAAGCCGCCGCAATGGCGTATTTCCCAAAAAACATCTGCGAAAGCATGACATATATCGGCAGCCTTGCACTGCATGACATGAATGGTGTTACCAAAATCACCCTCAGCCTGTCCTTTTTGTCCTCCAGGGCTCTGGACGCCATCACCGCCGGCACACTGCACCCAAACCCCAAAAGCATAGGGATAAACGCCCTTCCAGAAAGCCCGATTCTTCCCATGATTCCGTCCATCACATATGCAACCCTCGACATATATCCGCTGTCCTCCAAAAAGGCAAGTGCAATAAACAGTATAAAAATATTCGGTAAAAATGTCAGTATTCCGCCCACTCCGGCGATTATCCCGTCAATCACCAGGGATTTCACCATATCCGCCACATTGGCCGCCGTCAAAAAGGTTTCCACCATGGAAGAAAACCTTTCAATCTGTGCCTCAAAAAACAGTTTGAGAAAATCCCCCACACTGAAGGTCAGAAAAAACACACACGCCATTATAAGGAAAAACACCGGCACTCCCCAAAACCTGTGTATCAGCAGCTTGTCGGCTTTGTCCGTCATTCTGCTTTGTTTGTCCTTGTTCACCAGCACTTCCGCGATTATTTCGCTTATAAAGTCATATCGCTGGTTGATGATTTCTGATTCATAGTTTTTGTCAGCAATGTCCCCCGTTTCCACGGGGTATTTTGACAATATCTCTTCGTCATTTTCAAGAATTTTTATAGAATACCATCTGTAATTTTTCAGATTCGGGTACTTTTCCCTCAATCGTTTCCCCAACAGGTCTATTTTCTCTTCAATTTCATCGGAATACACCATCACACAGTCCTCATGATGGTTATGTATGTGCTTGCCCGGAGAATGATGATGTTCAAACCCTCCGGCAGGCGTGTCCTTGTGGTGCGCCGCCGCATGTATAAGTACTTCAAGCCCCGTCCTTTTTCTTGCCGAAACCGGCACAACCGGTATCCCCAGCATTTCGGGCAGGCGGTGCAAGTCAATCTCCATTCCGCGCTCCTGCACAATATCCATCATGTTCAGTGCCAGCACCACAGGCTTTTGCAGTTCAATAAGCTGAATAGTCAAATATAAATTTCTCTCCAGCGAAGACGCATCTGCAACGTCGATTATCACGTCAACATCTCCGTTTAATATATATTCGCGCGACAGCTTTTCTTCCATTGTATAGGACGTAAGAGAATAAATCCCCGGCAAATCCACCAATTTATATTCGGAATCATGATATTTCATCATTCCTTCCTTTTTCTCCACCGTCACCCCGGGCCAGTTTGCCACCTTGAGCTTTGCACCGGTATATGCATTAAAAAGTGTGGTCTTTCCGCAATTCGGATTGCCTATAAAGGCTACATTTACACTGTCAGTCATCTTTTTCTCCTCCTACAGTTATCCCCTGTGCAAATCCTGCCCCCAGGGCAAATCTTGTCCCCCGCACTTTAACCACCATTGTCCCCGAGCTTTTCTTGCTGACAATAGTCACTTTTGTCCCCCTTGTCATGCCGAGTGCTTCCAGCCTGTGCGTAACCTTTTTCCCCAGCCAAATCCCGGCGACGGTGTACTCCCGTCCCGGCTCCGTGTCTTTCAAAAACACATGTATCAACCCCTTATTTTCTCACAAAATGCATCACAGACCAACCGCCGGTCTTATCTCTTTCCCCCAAAATATTCAACAATATTTTCTGCCGTTTTGGAATCAATCCCGGCGTCCGTCAGCATATCCTTGTCCGCCGCCGCAATGTTTTCTATGCTCCCAAATTTCTCCAGCAAAACAGTTCTTTTTTTCTCCCCGACACCGACAATGTTATCCAGTTCCGAACGTATTGCCGACACAGTCCTCAGTGTCCTGTGATATGTTATAGCATAACGGTGCACTTCGTCCTGGATTCTGGTTATAAAATTAAACATTCCCGACGTCATCGGGATTTCCGCGGCACCGTCGTCACCTATAAGTCCGCGTGTTTTGTGTTTGTCATTTTTCACCATGCCGTACACCGGTATGTCTATTTCGATTTCTTCCAGCATGCTCTTCGCCGCATTGATTTGCCCCAGCGCGCCATCGACAAATATAACATCGGGAAAAGGCAAAAATTTTGCCTCTTCCGGCTTCAGTTCATGCCTTTGTATAAGTTCTTCCTCCTCCATTGCGTTGCGGAATCTGCGATAAATCACTTCGCGCATCGCTCCATAATCGTCCGCCCCCTCAAAAGATTTTATTCTGAACTTTCTGTATCCTGCCTTGTATGCTTTTCCGTTGACAAAAACGACCATGCCGGCGACATTGTTCGTGCCCGAGATATTGGATATGTCATATGCCTCAATCCTCCTGACAGGCCGCCCCAGACCCAGCATTTCCGCCAATTGGTCTGCATTCTGATATTTCTGTTCTTCGCGCAGCTTAAATGCTCTGTAATTCGTAATCGACTGCTCGACATTCTTCGCCGCAAGCCTCATGAGGTCGGCTTTTTCGCCTCTCTGCGGCACACTGATTTTCACCTTTTTCCCTGCCAGTCCGCTCAGCCACTCCTCAATCAATTCCATGTCTTCAATCGCCGTCCCAAGCAAAATCAGTTTCGGGATATACATCGCACCGTTATAAAATTGCTTCACAAAATCCAAAAGCGCGCCGCCTTCGCTCTCTGCGTCGTCAAGCCGATAACTCTCTCTCCCCACAATTTTACCGCTTCTCACAAAGAACATTTCCACAAATGCCTTATTATCATATATACCGATGTCAGCCATATCCATGTCATTCTGCTTGTCCGAATTAATGATACGCTGTTTCTCGTCCAATGCCTTTATTGCCTTTATCTTGTCACGCAAAGCCGCCGCGGTTTCATACTCCATTTTTTCAGAGGCATCGTTCATGTTTTTCGTCATGTCCTTAATCAGCGCGTCATGCCCGTCCTCCAAAAATCCGCAGATTTCCTCATATGTTCTCCTGTATTCCTCTTTTGTCACTTTCCCCGTACAGGGCGCAAAGCATTTTTGTATGTGATAGTTCAAACACGGCCTGCCTTTGCCTATATCCTGCGGGAACTTCCGCGTGCATACCGGCGGCTTAAAAATCTTCTGCACAATGTCAAGATTATTCTTTATGGTTCCTTTCCCGACATACGGTCCGAAATATTTTGCGCCGTCATTTTTCAAAACCCGCACCACTTCAATGTTCGGGTATTCCTTTTGCATGTTAATCTTTATATAAGGATACCCCTTGTCGTCTTTCAGCAGAATGTTATATTTTGGGCGGTACTTCTTTATCAGGTTGCACTCCAGCACAAGTGCCTCAATCTCGCTCCCGGTGACAATATATTCAAAATAGCTTACTCTCGAAACCATTGCCCGAACCTTTGGCGTATGCCTGTCCACGGCGCGGAAATATTGCCTGACTCTGTTTTTCAAAATTTTTGCCTTCCCCACATATATGACAGTGCCGTCAGCGTCATGCATTATATACACACCCGGCTGTTCGGGGAGATTCTTCAGTTCTTCTTCCAAATCAAACATAATCCACCTCGCATGTCATTCAAAATCAACCTGTCGTTTTCATGTCAAAGCGCCTTGTTATAAAAATAACCCTACATAACTATGTAGGGTTATTTTAACAAAGCAATTATATTTTTCCGAAGCTCTGCCGAACATACGACCAATCCGGGGCAAAATATTACTCGGTAAAATTCGATGCAATAAGCGCCACCAAAGAAGCAACCGCCTCTTCCTCATCAACTCCGTCTGCAATTATGTTTATTGTCGTCCCTTTTGTTATCCCCAGCGAAAGAACACCCAACAAACTCTTTGCATTTACCTTCCTCTCATCTTTCTCCACCCAGATGCTTGATTTAAATTCATTTGCTTTCTGGATAAAAAACGTAGCGGGTCTTGCATGTAAACCTACCTGATTCTGCACTACTACTTCCTTTGAAAACATGATAGTAATCCCCCTGTTTCAGCTCGTAAAACTATTAATAAAATGTAACACCCCCTACTCTTCCATAAACAACTTCAGAATAAAGGGCAACTAAAAATATGCACACGCATAAATCCATATATTATAGATATAATACACATTTTTTCATTCAACGTCAATAGTTTTTGCAATATATGCTTCCATTTTTTTTATTTTTAGTAAGAATACCCGATATCCAGAAAATTTATTCATTATTTTCGGTCATTTCAACTATTTTATCTTTCTTGCCTGATATTCTCTCCCTTATCAAATCTTCAATCTCCTTGCAGAATTCCTTGTTTTCAATCATATATTTTCTGACATTATCTCTCCCCTGTCCCAGTCTTTCGCCATTGTACGAGAACCATGCTCCACTCTTTTGGATAATATTATAGTTCACTGCGACATCAAGTATATTGCCCTCTTTTGATATGCCCTGTCCGTACAATATGTCAAATTCCGCTTCCTTAAAAGGAGGTGCAACCTTGTTTTTTACCACCTTTACACGTGTCTTGTTGCCCACAATTTCCGTTCCGTTTTTGATAGCCTCAAGCCTTCTCACGTCAAGACGTACCGAAGAAAAATATTTCAAAGCCTTTCCGCCCGGGGTCACCTCCGGGTTTCCATAAACCACACCCACCTTTTCTCTGAGCTGGTTTATAAATATAACCGTAGTTCCCGCTTTGCTTGTTATTGCTGTCAGCTTTCTCAAAGCCTGTGACATAAGCCTTGCCAAAAGACCCACGTGTGCGTCACCCATTTCGCCGTCGATTTCCGCCTTCGGCACAAGCGCCGCCACAGAGTCTATTACAATAACGTCCAGTGCTCCGCTCCTCACCAGTGCCTCGACAATTTCCAGGGCCTGTTCACCCGTGTCGGGCTGTGCAACAATCAAATCGTCAATATCAACGCCCAGCCTTTTTGCATATTCCGGGTCAAGTGCATGCTCCGCGTCGATAAACGCCGCTTCTCCGCCGCGCTTTTGAGCCTCTGCCACGATATGTAATGCAACCGTCGTTTTCCCCGAAGACTCCGGCCCGTATATTTCCACAACTCTTCCTCTGGGGATTCCGCCCACGCCCAGCGCCATGTCTAGAGTCATCGACCCTGTCGGGATAACATCCACGTTCACAGCAGTTGCCTGTCCCAGTTTCATTATACTGCCCTTGCCATACTGCTTTTCTATGATATCAAAAACCGCACCCAGTGCTTTTTTCTTTTCTTCCGAGCCGATTGTTCTTTCCTGCTTTTTATCCATCTCTGCCATTTTCCATGTCCTTTCCGTTATCAAAACATTTGTTCTATATGTATTATACACCGAAATCACACAAAATACAAGTCTTTTTTTACGATTTTACAAATTTTTTTTGACTTCTCATAAAAATATACAGAATTCACAGATGTTTAAAAAAAAGCATTGCGGAAAAATGAACCCATTTTTCCGCAATGCCCCTTTTTAAATCATAATCATTATTTAATCATGCTTGCAACTTCGTCAGCAAAGTTTTCTTCTTTCTTTTCCAAACCTTCGCCTTTTTCAAATCTTACATAATTAACAAGCTTAACGCCCTTTGTTTCAAGATATTTTTCAACCTTAAAGTCGCCGTTCTTTACAAATTCCTGCTGAAGCAAGCAATTCTGTTCATAGAACTTGTTGATTTTTCCACCAACCATCTTTTCGATAATGTTGTCCGGCTTGCTTGCGTTCTTCGGGTCCTCTTTGATTTGAGCGATGATGATGTGCTTTTCTTTTTCAACATCTTCTGCCGGGACAACGTCCTTTGAGAGATAAAGCGGATTTATAGCCGCCACCTGCATAGCCACATCTCTTGCAGCTTCATATTTCTCGTCTGTATCCAATGCACCCTCAGCCTCAACCAAAACGCCGATTCTGCCGCCGCCGTGGATATAAGAGCATACATTGCCCTCAATGCGTGCAAAACGTCTGATGTTCATGTTTTCGCCGATTTTTGCAATCAAAGCTGTCAGCTTGTCGCCAACAGTTTCAGCCCCTTCATAAGGAAGAGCCTTCAGTGCATCAACATCAGCCGGATTGCTGTCAGCAACAATCCTTGCAACATTGTTTACAAAAGTAAGAAATTCGTCATTCTTTGCGACAAAGTCCGTTTCAGAGTTTACTTCAATCAAAGCGGCAATCTTCTTGTCGTCCGACATGTAAACGGTAACAATACCTTCCGATGCAATTCTGCCTGCCTTCTTCGCCGCGGTTGCCAGACCTTTTTCTCTCAAAAACTCAACAGCCTTGTCCATGTCGCCGTCGGTTTCTGTCAAAGCCTTTTTGCAGTCCATCATTCCGCAGCCTGTCATTTCTCTCAGTTCTTTTACATTTTGTGCTGTAAATGCCATAGTTTAATCCTCCAAACATTATTAAAATAAAGACAGCCGCCAGTCCTCAAAAAAAGACCGAAGACCGTCTTTAAGATTTATCTTTTATTCCTCAGTTGCAGCTGCTTCTTCTGCCGGTGCATCTTCTGTTTGTGCAGCAGCGTCTTCTCCCTGGCGACCTTCAAGAATAGCGTCTGCCATTGTAGATGCAATAAGCTTGACAGCTCTTATAGCGTCGTCATTTCCCGGGATTACGTAGTCAACTTCTTCAGGGTCACAGTTTGTGTCCACGATGGCAACAACGGGTATACCCAGTTTCTTTGCTTCTGCAATCGCAATCTTTTCTTTTCTCGGGTCAACAACAAACAATGCACCCGGGAGCTTTTTCATATCCTTGATTCCGCCCAGATATTTTTCAAGTTTATCTCTCTGAGCTTTCAGATTTATTACTTCTTTTTTCGGAAGCAGGTCAAAAGTACCTTCTTCTTCCATCTTGTTGATTTGTGCAAGTCTTTCGATTCTCTTCTGGATTGTCTTGAAGTTTGTCATCATTCCGCCGAGCCATCTTGCATTTACATAGTACATGCCGACTCTTTCTGCCTCTTCTTTGATAGAATCCTGTGCCTGCTTCTTTGTGCCGACAAACAGAATGTCCTCTCCGGCAGCGGCGATATCTCTGATGAAATAATATGCCTCTTCAACCTTTTTTACGGTCTTCTGCAAATCAATAATGTAGATACCGTTTCTTTCCGTGAAGATGTATTCCGCCATCTTAGGGTTCCATCTTCTTGTCTGGTGACCGAAGTGTACGCCGGCCTCCAAAAGCTGTTTCATTGAAATTACATTTGACATTTTTTTATTCCTCCTTGTTTTTTCCTCCATTCCCGTCACATTTTCCCGGCACCCAATATAAGGCAACCCCGAAAAAATCAGGAAATGTGTGTAATGCCATACTTGCTAAGTATATCACACTTGTCAAAAAAAATCAAGCATTTTTGTAAAAAAAATTTATTTTTTAGGAATGTGTGTTTTATTTTTCCTTTTGTCTTCCAAGATAACGGTGCACTTTTCTCTTATACGCCGTATATTCCGCCCCAAATTCAGCCTCCATATGCTTTTCCTCCTGCAAAATCTGCATATGCAGCATAACGGCCGCAAAAGCGCTGAAAATGCCCGTCAAAACATTGCAATACATCAGAAATACACCAATGTACATGAGGTCAAACCCCAAAAACGCCGGATTCCGGCTGAATTTATAGATGCCGTCCGTCACCATTGCGGTTTTTTCATCTTTCGGTATACCGACGCGCCAGCTGTCCTTCATGCAAATCACGGCGGCAAGAAAAATCCCGTCCCCCGTCATCCCAAGCAAAAACCCCGTAAACCTTGCCGGCGGGGGCATATAATTCAAGTCACAGGCAACCGACATAAGCTGTGCCGCCACAACGGAACAGGTCGCAGCAGACATAAACATTTCCACCTTTTTCAGACTCTTTCCTTTGTTTTTGCCGATTTGGTTTGTGCGTATGCCCTTTCTTTTTTGTAGCAAAATTTTGGCAAAATAAATTGCATAAAAAATCGCCAACACAATAAGCGCCAACAGATGGTACGGCAAATCGCCTTCAAAACCCGTGTGCATCATAAACTTCACCCGTTGCTTTCCAATATTTTCAAAAACTTCTTGTCCGACAAAATCTCATTCGTCAGATATTTTCCGTTATAAAACAGTGCATATGTGGTCACGGGCGATGCCGTGCTTTGTGCCTGTTCTTTCGTTTCGATGCGGACAGAGTGAAGCGCCTTTCCGCGCTCTTTTGCAATGTTTTCTATAACACCCACATACTTTGCGGTAAACGGACATTGATTGGTATAATAAAGCACATATCCGTCTTCGTCGGCATGCGGATGCTTTGCACACTCCTTAAAATGAGGCGCCTCCGCGCCCTCCTCAAAAGGCAGATACCACAGTTCCACGCCGCAGTCCGATTTGTCGCATACCGAAAAGCCCTTTGCGTGCAAAAACTTCGGGTCTGCCAAAAAAGCTGTTTTTTTCGCCGACGAAAGAATACACAGCCCCCGTTTTCCCTTTTCTTTGCTGTCCGCAACCGCATAGTCCAGCAAATCCGTCGAATATCCGTGCCCCTTAAAAGAGCCTGATACCCACATGCAGTCTATATACATATACCCGTCTGCACAAATCGGCACCCACGCGTTTTCCGCCGGGATATATTCGATAAAGCATTTGCCACGTTCCACACTTCTGTAGAACACCAGCCCGTCATCAAACCTTTCCGACAGCCACGCCTTTTTCGACATCACCTGTATATCCTTGTTGCTCGAAATCGCACAGCATATATGTTCTTTCTCAATATTTTCCTTTGTTAATCTTATGTATTCCATAACCGTTTCTCCTTACCCCTGTTTTGCTCCGACGCTTACAATCTTTGCATACACCTCTTCCGGAATCATCGGTTCGGCACTTTCTCTCAGCAGGCCTTCGCTTATGCGTCCGCTTTAAATACAAGTATCTTCGTTTTCCCGTTTATTAAAATATTTTTTGGCTGTCAATCAATATTGTGACAGGTCCGTCATTGACAAGTTCCACCTGCATGTCCGCGCCGAATTTTCCGGTTTGGGTTCTGAACCCTCTTTCTCTCAGTGCTTCTGCAAATTTCTCATACAATTCGTTTGCATGTTCCGCCTTGCCCGCCGCCGAAAAATTTGGTCTTTTCCCTTTTCGGCAATCGCCGTACAGGGTGAACTGCGACACCGCCAGGAGTTCTCCCCCCACGTCCGCGACGCTCAGATTCATTTTTCCGTCCTTGTCCTCAAAAATCCTCAGCCCGGCAATCTTATCCGCCATATACTGCACATCTTTTTCGGTGTCGCTGTCGCACACTCCCAAAAGTATCAGCAATCCACTGCCGATTTTCCCGATGACTTCGCCCCCGACGGACACCGAGGCTTTCGTCACTCTCTGCACAACGCTTCTCATGCTCCGCCTCCTTCGTCAGACTTCCTCTGCAATTCTTCCCACAAAATATAATCCTCGTCCAGCTTTTTGCTGAGAGCGGCAATGTTCTCCGTTATCCCGAAAGCCTTTTCATAGTCGGACGCAACCTCCGGGTCGTTCAGCTTTTCGTTTTCTCCCTCAATTTCCGCCTCAATTTCGGATATTTCGTTTTCAAGCCGCGCTATGGCAGCCTTTATTTTTCTTTTTTCCGCGTCTGCCGCTTTTTGACGCTTATAGTCATTCATTCCCGTGTTTTTCTTCTTCTCTTCGGGTTTTTCTTTCTTGAACTTCTCCAAAAAATAATCATAGTTCCCGTCAAAATTTTTCAGTCCGTCACTGTCCAGATACAAAATCCTGTCAGCCATTTTGTTTATAAAATATCGGTCATGCGAAACCATAAGCATCGTCCCGTCATATCCCGACAAAGCGTCCTCAAGCGCCTCTTTGGATTGTATGTCCAAATGGTTTGTCGGTTCGTCCATAATCAGGAAGTTAACGTCGCGCAATATCAGCTTTGCCAGTTCCACACGCGCCCGTTCCCCTCCCGAGAGAGTTTTTATTTCCTTAAAGACGTCCTCCCCGCGGAAAAGGAACACCGCCAGCGCATTCCGCACTTCAGTTTGGGTCAATTTGGGATATTCGTCCCACAACTCGTCAATCACCGTCTTTTCCATAGATAAATTTGACTGAATCTGGTCATAGTAACCCAAATATGTGTTTGCGCCGATTTTTACTTCCCCTTTGGTTTGCTCCAGCTCTCCCATGATAATTTTTATGAGTGTGGTCTTTCCGCATCCGTTCGGTCCCAAAAGGAACACGCGTTCTCCGCGTTTTATGTCCGCGTCCACCCCCGAAAACAGCTGCTTTTCCCCAAAGCTTTCAGCAATTCCGCGCAGTATAAGTGCATCATCGCCGCCCCCTGCTCTTGCGCGGAAACGGAAGTTGATGCTGTCCGGGGTTTCCTCCGGTTTCTTCAGTCCTGCCTCAAGCTTTTCTATAACCTTCAGTTTGCTTTCCGCCGTCTTTATGTTCTTTTCCCTGTTCCATCTGCGCTGCTGTTCAACCACGCCCTCAAGCCGTTCGATTTCCCTCATCGTGTTGTCATAGGCGCGCTGCTCCGTCAGCTTTTCCACTTCTCTTTGTTTCATAAAGAAAGAATAGTTTCCGTTTTGCACATACAGCTTTCCTGCCTCAAAGCCAAATGTCCTGTTTGTCACCTTGTCCAGAAAATATCTGTCATGGGAAATAACAATCACAGCCCCTTTGAAAGATATCAAAAAATCCTCAAGCCACTCAACAGAATCTATGTCAAGATGGTTTGTCGGCTCGTCCAAAAGCAGCAAATCCGCCCCCGAAAGCAGAATTTTGCAAAGCTCAACCCTGGTTTTCTGCCCACCCGAAAGCTTGTCCACGCGCATAGACAAGTCCTCCTCCGAAAATCCCAGCCCCATGAGTGCAGACCTTGCCTTGTTTTTATAAAAGTAACCGTCCGCGGCAGAAAAACGCTCCGTAAGCGTCTGCTGACGCTTTAACAATGTGTCGGAGGTATCTCCCATGTTTATTTTTTTCTGTATTTCCTCCAGTTCCTCTTCCATGGAAATCTGCTCCGAAAAAGCCTCCAGCACTTCGTCAAAAATATTCTTTCTGGAATCACTGCACGCATGCTGGGTCAGATATCCGATTTTTGTGTTTTTGTTTATAAACACCTCGCCGCCGTCGGGTTTCATTTCCCCTGTGATAATCTTAAACAGTGTAGACTTTCCTGCTCCGTTTATGCCCACAAAGCCGATTTTGTCCCTCGAATCCACAGAAAAGCCGATATCCGAAAACAAAACATCTTCGCCAAAGGTTTTCTTCAGGTTGCTTGCATTGACTAATATCATCTTTAATTATCCTTTTCAAATTTTTGTTTCTTCCATAGGCTTCAGATATTTATAATTTATGCTGTAACCATAATATAAATCCGGGCACCATTTTCCGCCAAGCTCTTCCAGATACTGCACACTTCCTGCCCATGCGATGGACTTGACGTTATAATATCTCCCGTGCGGTTCGCCGACCGGCTCTTTCCCGACATATGCCGAAATATGGTTAAAATGCGCCCTCACGCCGTCGTCCGGTGTTGCAAAGCTTTCGTGGTCATATGTGGTGTCCCCGGTTGCCTTCGCGGTCTTTATCCCCGCCCAGTTGTTCTGCTCGGGGAGTACATTTCCGCCATACTTGCCAAAGCCCGTTTCCTTTGCCGCCTGTGCATAGAGTATCTCGGGGCGTATCCCCGTCAGCTCTCCGTATTTCCAGTATATGTCGGCAATGTCGATAAACCTCTGTTCCGCATTTCTTGCCTTTGCCCATGCCTTTGCCTGTTCAAGGCTCACCGTGGATTCACCCACAATCGGCGTATATGTTTTTTTCACGCCCAGCTCCAGTTTCAGTCTCCCTGCCTTACTTTCCAAAACACGGTAAATAAAAGTGCATGCCTCTGCCCTGTTCAGCAAATCCTTCGGTGCAATGACATTGCCTTTTCCTTTCATATATCCTCTTTCCACAGCGATGCACAAAAGATTTTTATATTCATCGGAAATATCTTTGCAGTCGTCAAAGTTCTCGTCCAGGATATCCCTGTTCAGGACATTTCCTTCTTTGTATCCCGAAATCAGCACAAGCGATGCCGCAAATTCTTCTCTTGTCACATTTTCCTTCGGCACAAAATTGTCCTTCTTTATTTTCATATAATCCGCAAAGCTTTCGGCATACTGATATGCCCAGTCTTGGGCAGAAATGTCGTTAAAAGTTTTTGTGCCCTCCGGGACTTCCTTTTTCTTTCCAAAAGCCTCAACCAAAAGCTTTGCCATCTGCTCTCTTGTAAGGTTTGAACCCAAGGACAAATCTCCTCCTCCCACTCCGTTCATTATTTCTTTGTCCGTGCAGTATGTAACGGCGTCCTTCGCCCACTCAAATTCCGCCGGCACCACATAATCCGCCAGTACGCCTGCCGAAAATGCACATATCAGCGCAAATGCCGCAATAATTTTCTTCATCATAATCCTCCGTTCTGCCGCCGCGGCGGCACAAGTCCAATTTATACTTTATATATTATATACCGTTTTGTCCGCAAATTCAATAAATGTAGTCAAATTGTAATAATAGCGAACCGACAAATAAAAACAAGGCTATAGAAAAGTCAATTGGCTTTTCTATAGCCCTGTAGTTTTTTATCCCTTTTTATTCATTCATCAGCCTTGCAAATCTCACAAAAACAGTCGCCGCTTCCGCCCTTGTTGCGGTATCCTTCGGGTCAAGCGTGGTGTCTGTCCTGCCCTTCAATATTCCCCTGTCTGCCGCCCATTGCATCGGCTCCATGGCATATTCCGCAATTTTCTCATAGTCGGAATAAGAAAGAATATTTGTGCTTTGTGACATATCCATATCCTTGTATTTTGCGTATCTGTAAAGCATCGCCGCCATTTGCTCTCTGGTAATCTCGTTTGCCGGGGCAAAAAGCTCTTCCGTGATGCCGTTGACAATTCCGTTTGCACTCGCCCATGCCACCGCGTCTTCATAGTATGCCCCCGGCTCCAAATCCGCAAAATCGGATTTTTCCGCATACGGAGAACCTTCCATTCTGTAAAGCACAGTCACAAACATTGCTCTGGAAAGCTTTCCTCTCGGCGCAAACTTAGTCGCCGACACGCCGTTCATATAGTTGTTTTCATATGCTTCCTTCACTGTTTCCCAATACCAGTCGCTCTTTGTGACGTCATCAAACGGCAGTTCATCTTTTTCTCCGAAGATAACCTTCACCTCGGTGTCCTGTGTGATTGATTTTATCGTGTATACCTCACTTCTTCCCACCGAAACGCCGTTTATCAGAATATCGCGCACGGCATACCCTTCGTCGGGCACCGCCGTCACCGTGACGCTTGTGCCGTGATATGCCTTTGTGTTTGAGAGTGTAACCGCGCCGTGCTCCGTTTCGGCCACTTTTATGTTGTACACACTCACCGCCGAGCTGCCCCGCTTTGTCTGGCCGCTCTGTGACTCTGTGCGCCTAAACGCCGCGATTGCCTGTGTGAGATTTGTCACCTCTTTGGTGTACTCCTCCTCACCGCATGCGCTGTCCGCAAGCACATCTTTTGCCCTGTCAATCGCCGCCTGCAAAGCATCTCTCTTGCTTTGCGACGCTTTTATGTCGTTTTCCAGCAATCTCATTGCCTCTTCAATTTTGTCTGTCAAATCAGACCGGGAATTGTTTGCAATTTCCAGCACAACCAGGTCTGCAAATCCTCCCGAAACATTTGTGCCGTCCTCCGTCTGCATGCTCAGCGTATTCAGCTTTGCTTTCACAGCCGTTTCGCCCGGCGAAAGGGCTGTCACCCTGCCGCTGTCAAACGCAATCCTGTTTTTCTCATAAAGCACGCTCCAGTCAATCAGCTCCGCGTCCGGCTCAAAAGTTGTTCCGCTTTGCGCTGAAAGCACAGCCCAAAGGCTGATATCCGCGCCGTTTTTCATTTTTATTTTCTTTATGCCGTTTTCGGTTGTGATTGTGCTGTCACTTCTCAGCGCCAGCCCCGAAAAGGCAAAACTTCCCCGGCGCACAACATACACCGTCAGCTCGGAAACATTCCCGGCGGCGTCCTCTGCATGCAAAATATGCTTCTTGTAGTTTTCGCCGTCCGCCAATACGGCGCCAAATTCAAATCCTCCGTTCTCAGCAATTGTTATCCCGTCCTTTTTGCCGTCAATGCTCAGTTCTGCCGTTCTCTCGGTCAAACCTTCAATCCTATAACTGCCGTCATTCTCAGCAAAAACAGTGTTTGTGCCGAAAACGGCCACTACCTTTTCGTCATCACCGCTTGCCGCACTGTCGGCATAACGCCTTGCAAGCGATAGCACCGGCGCGGAAGTGTCTATGGAAAATCCCAGTTGTGCGTCTTTTATGTCGGTGTCTTTTCCGCTTATGTGGTCCTTTGTCTTGGTGTATGCGGTAAAGTCAATGACATAGTCACCGTCCTCCAAATCATCAAGGACAAATTTCCACTCCTTCTTCATCTTGTTGTCGCTGTACGCCTTTTGCCCGTTTACGGAAAGCTGTACAAATACGTCATTTTCAAATGTATATTCGATTATGATGCTGTTTTGATTTATATACTCCTTAGAGGTATCAAAATTCGTCTTTACCTCCAAAAGCTCCGGCATATCCGGCTCCGGCATGACAAGCTTATCCGAGGCAACAACCCCGTCGCCGTAATAATAAATCTTTTTGTACTCTCCGTCTGCGCTCTGTGTACCGTATTCCTCGCGCAGGGTCTTTATCTTTACATAATATTCCTTGCCCGGCTCGAGATACGCCTCTTTGCCGAAAACAAAGTTTTCTCCCTTTTCAAACTGACCGAAATTGTTGTTTAAAACAGTCCCGTCCGACGCCGTGATTTCCGCAAGATAATGCGTATAATCAGGGTTTTGTGCGTCCTTTACGCTCACAAACAGATTGCCGTTTCCGCCATAGTTTATGTGCACACTTTCCACCGGTTTCGGCAATTTCGGATTCACAAAATCCATCGCCTCGCCGCTTATCGCAAGGCTTATTCCCTCTGTTGTCGAAACCGTTGTCACAGCATAATACTTTCCGCTTTGGAAGGTATCGGGGAGTGTAATCTTTTCGTTTCCCGATTTCAGCAGTATGTCATTTTTATGCAAAACATTTATCCCCAGTGTATCACCCTTGTTGTCCGCGGTTTTTATTTTTTCAAGGATATCTTTGTCCTCTGTGAGATATACGTCCACATTCCCCTTCTGTTCTCTGCCGCCCTCGATTGTCCACGAAACAGACGGCGAAAATACATCTGACGGGTCATACGCCAGAGAACATGATTTTATCTCTGTTATGTCGTCCACACCGTTTACCGAGAAAGAAGTTATTTCTATGTCGGGTGTGGTGTAGCGCACTGTCCATGTACCGTCCAGGATACTGCCTTTATCTGTCACAGTGACATAGATAAATCTGCCGTCCTCGCGGTTTTGCACTAGCATATTTCCTCCGCCGCTGCCGTCGTCGGAATATGTCCTGATTTCCTTTCCGTCTTTGTTGAACAGCGTGATTTCCCCGGCCTGCGGTATTCCTGTTCCGGTATACGGTATTTCAAACAGCAGTGCGTCCTGGTTTCCCGCGTTCTTGATATCCGCTTTTGCCTCTTTGTATGCTTCCCCGTTTTGCGGTGCATAAAGCATTTCAATCGGCAACGCATGCACATTTGTTCCATAATATCCTTCTGCGCTCAAAGACTTCGTGCCATCACCCTTGCTTGGCGGACTCAGGTCAATATTTTTCCCAAACGATACTTTGTCGCCCCAATAATATATGACGCCAAACTTTATCCCGATAATCTTTATGTTTGCGCCGATAAACTCGTGTGACACTGCCGCCTCAACCCCGGCAAGTTCCTTTCCGCCCACAAGCGGAATACTGTCGGGTATGCATATGCTTGCAAAGATGTATCCGTAAAAATAATCGTCCGCAATCGTCACCGTGATTCCGCCCTTTATGAGTCCGTCAATGATGCTCACATTCCCATAAAGCTCCAGTTCCCACGGTTCTATCCAACGCGCCGAAATCCCGGCATCCATGTCCAGAAGCTTGTCGCTGAACTTCAGCTGCATATCCCCCTTCAGCGAAAGCCCCTCCAGGTTGATTTTTGCGTCAAAATCTCCTACAAGCGTGCTTATCGCCTCAAGCCTTGTGAAAAGCAAAAGCGTTATCGGCGGAAGCGAGTCAAACTGCCCCCCGATTGTGTCGGCAAGCTCGTTTACGCCTCCGCCCAGGCCTGTCATATAAAGCACCGGCGGAACCAAGGGTATTTTCAGCCCGTCACGGATATAAAATTCAATCTTATCCGGCAGTATTGTTTCCTTGTTTTTCACCTTTACTTCTTTAAATGCAAGTATTCCTTCACATTCAATAATCTTTATATTCAGCCCGACATTCAGCTCATAAATGTTTTCTATCGTGTTTATCGTCATGCTTGCATAAATCCCCGGTGCATTTGACACCAAAGAGCCCAAAACGTCGGACGGCAATGCCAGTGACATCGTGGCGTCTATGCCGATAAAGCCGGTGTCATCAACAGTCACAACGCCGGCTTTGACATCTCCGTTTTCGCCGAACATTACATTGTTTACCTCAGCCGAAAGCTGTCCTTCTGAGAGCTTTGTGTCCTTTTTTATCTTGTCGCCCGTCGATGTCGTCTTTGGCGGTGTTTCGTCAAACAGGCTGTTCATATCGCCCGAGATGTCTTCCTGATCTGCCGAAAGACTTTCGTCAAACAAACTGTTCATAGCGTCCGAAATATCCTCCTGGTCGGACGTCAAGTCAGTTTCCTGTTTGCTTTTTTCATCTTTTTTCTTCTTTGCGCTTATCGGTATGCTTATGCTTCCGCCAAAACCTATGCCATAGGTCACCATGCCGTCAGAATTTTCATACCACTGCGAGCTCATTTCGCCGTATTTCAAATCCACCAAAAATCCGCCTACAGATTGAATCATCGTTGCCGCGCCGTCCAGTGAAAGTCTGAAGGGGTTCCCTTCGTTGATATAGCAATCGCCCAGCCTTTCCCCGTCCAGTGTATAAACGATACCCCTCTGTGCCGAAAAGCTCCACTTGCTTCTCCAGACATTTATGGAATTGACAACCTTCAGCAGTCCGTCACCATTGACGGTATACCTGCCGTTCTTTTCAAAAATTTCAATCGGCGAATCGCCTTCATAAGAAAGCATGTTGTTTATAATCACATCGCCGTCTGCCGGATTTGCCTGCCAATAACGTTCTTTGTTTTTCCCCTCTCCGCGTTCCATTTCACGCAGATTCGCACGCACTGTCAGCAAAATCTCATGCTCGCCGATAGCCTCCTTGGTGCCAAAGTCATATCTCAGCTTTTCTTTGTGTATTTCCCCGGTTTTTTCCTGTTCTCCGTGATAAAACTTCAGATATTCGCCTTCGTCCCCAAAGGTAAAGAAGTCATAGTCCGTCGTCGTCCCCGTTGAACGCACAAGCGCAATTATACCATATGATTTCAGGCGATATTTTTCATCTGCCGACACCTGAAGTTTGTGTGCACATGTGATTGACTTGCCAAACGCCTGTACAAGCGCCGGGTCGGTAAACTCAAACACAAGCTGATAATATCCCACAGACAATTCCTCATCTGTCGAGAAACTCATATTCTCATATTCTTCGTCCAAAAAGGCAATGTTTTTCTTTTCAATCAGAACACTGTGGCTGCTTGTGGTGTGTTTAAGCCTCAAGTCCCACCCCTGGTTCACATTTGCCAAAACTTCAAATGCCTTCATGTCCCCCGTAATCGTGACCGCTTTTTCGCCTCCGGTCCAGACGATTTCAGGGTTAAGCTTGTTCATCTGTATGTCCGGCACGCTCCCCGTGACAGACGGCAGAATGACGCTTCTCTCCCCTGCCGTTTCCACGGTTTTCTGCGTCCCGTCGGCGAGGTTCGCCGTTGCCGTCAGCGAAACATATATGGTTGCGGCACCCAAATCCGCCTGCGGAAGCGCCCTCATTGTGTACTTTTGTACAAGCACCTCTTTGCCGATTTCATTATAGGTTACCTGTGGATTTCCCGACACCGGCGCCAGCTTTTTGTCATCATAAGTGATATTCAAAAGTGCCGCGCCAAGCTTTACGGAATCATCGGCAGTGTTGTCAATCTCCACCGTCACCTCAAATTCACCGTTGTTTTTATATGACTTTCCGTCATCGGACAATTCGACACGCCCCGCTGTTATGTTTATCCCCGTTGTGTCATGCGTGGGGTTGGAAAGGTTCCCGATGCCGTAAAGCATTTCTCCGCAAAAGCTTTCCCCGGCGCCAAGCGTTTTGTTTTCCCAATATATCGCCGCCGCGCTGTCCGGCTCTCTGTAGTCGTTGGAATAATTTGTAAAATCGCAATAATTGTCTGCCTTATATTCATATCTTGTGTTTGCAAGATTTGCCCAGTGTCCCATAATGACACGGCTTGCCACTGTTCCGCCGTTCCAGCCTTTTGTCAGGATATAAGAAAGCTTTGACGGATTTGCAAGCGAGTCCACGCACCGTATCTGCGAGGGAAGTTCTTTCCCCGCAAATTCGGTTTCTGTCATTGTTGGGCGCACTGCGTCATCCACGACAAAATACGGTGCGTCAATGTCGTTCCCGAGCGCAGTGTCAAGCAAAAGACGCACACTCACCTGTTCGCTTTTTTTGCTGTTGTTCAAAACCTCAACAGAAATCCCGGCATTCCCGGTTATGTCGCTGTTTTCGTCCGTCGCCAGCGCCACCTTCATGGTCACCGTGATGTCCTTTATCGTCCACGGGATAGAAATCAGTCTGCCTTCTTCCGCAATCTGCACAGTCCCCAATTTGGAACTCATTCCAAAAAATCCATAATCCTGCCCAAAGACATAATCCTTGTCGCCGATTCTCACCGTGAGGAATGATGTGCCGTTGCTTCGTTCCCTGTCCTCCGAATACAAAAGAGGAATATTGTTGTCCAAAAGCTTTTTCGGGTTTCCCTCCTCGGTTTCCACAGAAAAGCCGCCCGTGTCTGCGTTGAACATAAAATTCAGATATCCGTTTTTTATGCTGTATATATTCTCTTCTGCCGACACATTTGCCGGCAAAACAGACGCCATCGCCGCCAAAACCAGAAGATATGTTATAAATTTCTTAAATGCCTTCATTCTCTTTTATTCCCCCTTTGCCTCAATTATACAGATAAACCTGCAATGTAAAGTAATCGCGTTTGTCGGTCTGTACATAGAAGGTATACCAGCCGCGCTCCAGTCCCGAAACAGTAAACTCTCCGTTTTTGTTCTTTGCCACGGCTGTTCCGCCCTTCTTCATCTGCCCCATTGTTTTCACTCCGCTCTGATAGCGCACATATGCAGTGCCGCTTGCCGGGAAGTTTTTGAGCGCCACTGTGATGTCCTTCCCATCAGTTTCTATGCGCCCCGCATAATCCGGCAGCGCGCCATTCACCGTTGCCACGGTGTCATACATTCCCACCAGGCGCACTGTGCGCCTTACCTTTGTTTCATTATGTGCTTTGTCCGAAACCGTATAGGTAATCGTATACGGTGAGTTTGAATCAAAGGTGTTGTTTTGTATGTTGTCCGCGTCAAATCCGCCCCAGTCAATTTCCACCTTGTCATTCAGGTCTGTGCCTTTCCCAAAAACATCATACGCCTTGAAGGCTTCTCCCGGTTTGGCAAGATAATCTTTGCTGTAGACCTCTCCCATTGCAGTGTTTTCATAAAACACCAGTTCGTTTTTGCCCAGCAAATCAATCACCGGCGGCGTCTTGTCAATCACTTCAATGTCCACGCCGTATATGTCGGTCAGCTTGTTTTCCTTTTCCATATTGAATATGAAAAGCCCGTTGTCGGTATATGTTTTTGAGTTCTCGGTTTTATACTCATCTCCGCTTCCGCTCATGTGCGTTTCGGAATCGGTCACCACCGTCACCTCCACGTCCCGGTTCGTCGTTGGATATATGTCCGAGGCGATGACATAGCCAGCTTCTCCGTTCGGTGTCTTTTTGTCCGAAAAATTCTTCTTCACCCAGCCGCCGTCGGTGAATTCATCATATTCATAGCTCCAGCGCACTTCGACAATCTTCGGTGCCGCCGTGTCGATGTTTGTGATTTCCAGGGTCAGATAAGAGGACACGCCCTCCTCATCATATACGCTGAAGGTATATATACCGTTTTTGCAGAAAACATACTCTGCCGTGTCCGCCTTCTGCACAATTCCGCCATAGTTGACCGTAATGTCGGAAAGCTCGCGCCGTTTGTCAATAACATCGCCGTTCTGTTTTTTTGCTTTTTCAAAAGACACCTTTACCTCTGTCCTGTCAATCACCCTCGTGACAGCGCTCAGCGACGGCGGTGTTTTGTCAATGTTGTCAATTTTTATAACTTCGCTGCCCTCGTTGCCGTAGTCGTCAGCAAAGAATACGCTGAGCGTACCCGACTCGGTGAAGGTTATCACAGATGTGGAATAGTTCACGCTGTATGCGGTTTCGTTCAGTGTTCCGGTCGGTTCCGCATATGTGATTCTCACATTTGGCTTTGAAAAGTTCAGCGTTGCGCTCACGCTCTTTGATGTCACCTTGTCTGTACTCAACTCCACAGATTCCACCTTCGGCGCCGTCATGTCTATATTTTTGATGTTAAAGTTCTTCGTCGTTTTGTTTCCAACTCTGTCATACATCACAATGCTGTATGCGCCGTTTTCGCTCAAAATCCCGATATATTCGCCGTTCTCTTCGGTGAGGTCCACAGTGCCGTTTTTGCTGTACAGGGTCACAGAGCCCACACCGCTCCTTTCATCTGTTGCGCTGATTTTCACGCTCACAGGCTTGTTTGTCTTTCCCGTTTCGGAAAGTGTATATTCAATCACACCGGGGTCAGCGTCAAAGTTCACAAGCCCTGCCGCAACCGATTTTGTATAGCCGTATTTGTCCTTAAGCTTAAATGTAAACGAAGGCTCATAGCTGTCCAGCAGTTTTTCGTACAAACCGCCATTGTTTGCCACAAAAAGTCCGCGTTCTCCGGCACGGCTCTGCGGCACAATCACTGCCTTTGCACGTCTGTAAAATCTGTCCGTGTTCCCGTTTTTCACGTCGTCCGTCATGTCAACCCATGTGCCGTCCTCCGCTTCATAACGGTATTCAAGGGTATAGTCCTCCCCTTCTTCAATTTCCGTCTTGCGTATGCTGTCCAATGTGCCGAAACGCTCCAGCTGCAAAACCATACCCATTGCCATGTCACCCGCACCGTTATAGAATATCGGCGCCTGTAAATCGCAGTTGTCGGTGAATGTATACTTGATTGTTTTTATGCCTTTCGGGTCTTTGTCACCAAAGAACTCGATATTGACAGGCAATCCATATTCTTCTCCCGACCATGTCCATGGATTTTTGCTGTAGTCAATCCATTCGCCGGCATCATTCAGCGGTATCCTCAATCTTTCATAGTTTTCATTGTCCTTTGTGAACTCTCCCAGTATAATCTCGCCTATCCCGGAATCCGGGTCCTGAGCATTTACGATGATGCTTACATTTCCGGGTGTATATATGATTTTTTCGACATTTCCGTTTTTGTCATATTTTACTATATCGGGCGTCATCAAAAGCTCCACATCAGGCTCCGTATTGTCAATGTTGCTCACCGTCGCAAAGGTTTTCCCCCATGTATCGGTCTGTGTGTTTCCCGGCTGGAATATATACGTTTCAATCATTCTTTCATTGGAACGTGAACCGACATAATATCCGTCTTTTTCCTCCGTCTTTGTATATACATCATACACAAGTGCGGAATATCCGTTTCCGTCCTCGGATTTATAGCTTTCAGACTTGTATTCGCTGAATTCCAGCCCGTCAACTCTGAATCTGTCCTCAATCGGCATCAAAAGCATGCCTGCCTCTGTCGGCACAACCTTTACCGTCGTTTCGATTTGCTGACCGGTTTCGCTGTCACGGGCATTTACTCCTGCCATATTTCCTTTTGCTACTTCCTCGCCCCCGGCATATGTGACAGCCTTTGTTCCGCCCAAAGCGCCAAACTGCACCATGTCCTCTCCGACAGAGGCGGCAAAGGTATATATTCTGCCGATGTCATCCACAACATACAGCTTATATTCCCCGTTTGCCGATATACCAAAGGAATATTCATCACCAAAATATGATGTGTTTTGCTTTGCAATCTCAAGGTTTGCCTCGTCGATGTCGTCTGCATCACTCCCGGCCGGTATGTCGGAAACAATTTTGTCCTGCGGAAGAACATACACGGGCATATTGAATTTTGCCTTTACAATTGCCCTGTCCGCCGTCTTTTCGGGCGATGCGGAATAATCAAAGGTGACCTCCGCATTTTTCGCCGAAATCACGTCCGCAAAAATCATATCTCTGCTGTTTCCCAGACTGTCCGCCATGCGGATACCGATATAATAATCCGCGTCAACCCCCGCGACACTTATATCATAACAAAGTTCCTTCTCGTCGTCCCATGCCCCTTCTCCCAGCACGGTCTTTGACGCTCTTATCGCTTCACCGGCAAAATTATCAAAATAAGCGTCCCTGATTTTTCCGTCGGTCATGGCATTTTCGCGTTCGGTTTTCGGTATAAAGGCAAATTTTACACTTTCTTCCAAAACGTCCGCAACGGTGACAGTTGCCTTGCCGTCTGTTCTTGCCCCGACTGTCTTTTGCCAAACCTCTGCCTCCGCCGTCGGCGGCTCGCGGTCGATTCCCTTTATTATCAGGGGGATTTCTGTCACATTCCCGGCTTCGTCACAGGCTTTTAAGACAGTGTTGGTGTTTTCCGCAACTGTTATGCCAAACAATCCGCTCTCTTCCTCGGATTCCGACATCTTGATGCTGACATTTTTATCCGCACATTCTACTTTCATCTGCGCGCTTAGGTTGTCTGTCAGATAAAGCTTACCTTCAATGCTTTCCGATGTATGTATATCCTCAATTATGAGCCTTGACTGCGGCGGTGTTTCGTCATAGAAGAACGTCACTTCGTCTGTTCTCACCGTGTTCAGGTTAATCTTCCCCGTGTCCGCATTTTCCGCCGCAACTGCGGTCTGCACATATACGGTGTTTTTCCCGTCCATAGCCGCCGCATACGGCGCGTCCGCCGTGAATGCTGCCCTCAGGGTTTCTCCCGCGGCTGTCACTTTTGCCGCCTTTATCCATGCTCCAAATATGCTCCCGTCGGTGCTGACTCTATAATATATGTTCTGTGCACCTGTGTCCTTGGCGTTCGCAAAAGCCTCGCTCACTTCAAAGCTCAGTTTATACTTTGCATCGGAAACCAGCGGTTTTCCGTCAAATTTCCTGTCGCTTACGACATGTATTTCACTTTCCGGCTCTGCATTTCTTATGAAGAATGTGTCAGATTTTTCGGTGCTTTCAATGCCGTTTTGGTCAACCGCCCTGACCAACAGCGCATATGCTCCGCTTGCAACGCCGCTTATATTTATGTTTTCCGACACCGTACCGCCGGAAATGTTTACTGCAAACTCATCTTCCCCGTCAATCTTTGTCCCGTCCGGGCGCACCAGTGCCGCATATGCCTCTCTTATTCCCGATGCATCTGTGCCCGAAACGGAGATTGTATGTGTTTCCCTGTATGCCCCCGGGACAGCCGTGCTCACGCGGACCCTCGGACCGGAGTTATCAAAGGCAAATGCCTTTTCCACTTTGACGGCACTCTTTTCGCCCGACGGCGGCACAACCTTGCACTGCAATATATATGTCCCGTCCAGGTCCTTCGTCACGTCGCTGTCTGCCGTGTTTATTCCCTTCCCGTCATACAGCTTGTATTCCGTAAGGTTAAACTTGTCATCATCACTGTCATTTCCGCCAATCCACCCACGATTTTTCCATCTGTACCACACTTTGCTCTCAGGATTTGTTGTCAGGAAAATTTTATAGCTTGAGTGCGGCACTGCGCTGTCATTTTCTGCGTCAATACTGCACTGTGTGTCCTCATTGACTATGTCTATCGTTCTGTATGACATATCGGTTTTGTTGCCAAACGCATCTTCGCCGAAATAAATCATTCTTCCCGAAAAATTCTTTCCTTTTTCAACCTTCAGGTATACCTCTGCTTCTTTTCCGCCGCTTACATCGCTTTGGTCTATATATGCCCATTTGTTAATCAGCGTGTCGAGTGTTCCGCTTGTCTGTTTTTGTGCCGAATCCCTGTCAAAAACCGGCGTATTCGTCAAGCCTTCCGCAAAGCAATAATAAAGCCTTCCCGTGCCCGATGCGTCAGAAATTGATACTTTATATCTTTTTTCCTTTATTCCTGTGTTGTCCGGTTTTCCGCCCGTTTCCGTCACATTAATCTCCGGGGCTTTGTTGTCAAGCATAAGCCCCTTCACCGTCACGTCAAGCGGATTCCCCGCCCTGTCCTGTCCCGTCAGCTTCAGGTCAAACTTACCCTCAATCTTGTCGCGCAGGGCAACGGTGACCTCCCGTTCGGAACCCTCTGCCGCCGGCACCGATTGTGATGTCCCCGGATTCTCACTTCCTCTGTAGTCATATATCGCCGTCTTGTTTTTTTCGTTATAAAGTTCCATAATGCAGACGTTGTCCGAGAGTGTTTTCCCGTCCAAAGACGCATATATATTTTCTGTCGGGACAAGAGAAAGCGATACCGTCTTATTCCATTCGTCAAGCTTCTGCCCTTTTGATGCCGAATATTTTATGTCAGGGTTCACCGTGTCCACTTTGTACGAAGACGCATAAAAATCAACGCCCTCTTTCTTTGCGGTTTCGTCCCACAATTTGTACTCACCCGGGCCGTATCTTTCTATTTTGGCATTTTTCAGTTCCAGCCTCAGACCGCCGTTTTTCGAGTCCATTCCTTCTTCATAGGGGAACGTCAAAGAAAAACTGCCATTTGATATCCACACCGATTTCTGCGAAGAAGTTATTTTTTTCCCGGTATTCCCCAAAATCAAATTTGCCTCGGAAAATTTCATCTCATAATTTGCCGAGCCAAAGAAACTCCAGGTAATCCAGTCCATGTTCTGATTATTGTCGCCCGTTTTCACCTTTCCCGTCAGTGTTATGGTTTTCTTTCCGTTGCTGTCTTTTTTTACGTTGTTATAAAAATAGTTGTCCGTTGAGGCAACATAATAATTGCTGCTCAGACTCAAATCCTTTATCGAAAATGTGTTGCGGTAAATATTCATCGTGGCGTTTTGGTGCGCATTCGATATTGACCCAAAACACGGCACATCAAGCTTAGAATCAACCTTAATCATATTGATATTGTTTTTGTTCATATATTCGCGCAGCTTTGCCGTGTCGATGTCAAACCCGCGTTTGTTTTCCTTTTCCGTCAGGCCGTTTGCCGCAAGTTCCGTTTTGCTCACGTGACTTTTGTCCGGCTTCTGCCCCGAAACCTCATAGGACAGCGTCGGCGGTGTGCTCATGTCCATACAATAATATTCGTCGCCGCCGTTTACAATATCGCTGTATTGGTCCTTAATCATGCCGTTATATTCATAAGAAAGCTTTCTGTCGTCAGAAAACGCATCAATATAAAGGGTTTTAGAAAAATCGCCGAACACGCCAAAATTCCCCACACTCTTGACAGACCTTCTCGTATAAATATCCATGGTATATGTCGGGTCGTCACCGTCGTCGGTCTGTATCCAAAGCCCGTCGTCTTTGCCCGTCCCCTTTGGGTAATGCTCCGAGATAAGCGCATATGTTTTGCTTGCGCCCTTCTTCTTCACGTCCAGGCTTATATAGCGCATCTTAAACCCGTCTTTTGTGTTGTTTTCAATCTTCAGTCGCCGCAAAGTCCACGGCGCCATGCCCGTGGTATACTCGGTTTCGCAGACTGCCCCCTTTTGGTTTGTGTTGTTCACAGTAAAAGAACTGTCAAAATCGTCAAACTGCAAATATGCACGCACATTCCCGTTTCCGCAGCTTGAGTCCTTTTTGTGGCTTATGTATATCTTCAGCACATAAGTCCATTCTTCCGCCGCCATGACCTTTGTCGGCAAAACCCCAAACAGTGACATGCTCACACATATCAACACCAAAGCCGACAGCCATTTTCTCATTTTACGCATAAACTCCCCGCCTTCCTCGATTCATTATAACTTCCCGAAATTGAAAGCACCGACACCTTCAGCGCCTCCATCTGTGTTTTCATATAATATTCGTCCCCAAACATGGCATAATGCACCGCCGCACGCACAAATATAAAAATAAACCCCGTTAGTATTTCAACAGGAATCCCCAGCTTTGGCGAAAGCTCTTTTGCATATTTGGTATAACGCATGCTCACTCCGTCAAAAAATTTTTTACCGTGCTCAAGATATTTCGGGTGCGTGTACACCTGATACATCAGACGGTATTTCTTTCCGTGCTCCTTTGCCGTCCAATACGGCACTTCGTCAATAAATCTTAAGATATCCTGCGGATTTTTGGGTGCAAGTTCCATAAACCCGTCCTCAACCTTTGACATACAATATTCTGTCGACTGCACAATCAAATCGTCAACATTTTCAAAATATCCGTACAGATTTGCCGATGTCATGCCGCAATATTTCCCCAGTTCTTTTATTCCCGTGTCCCTGAGTCCATTGTCACAATAACATTCATAGCATTTTTCCATGATTTCTCTTTTCTTCTCTTCCTTATAATCAGACTTTCTCAAAAGCATCACCCCTCAATTACTGATTGATAAGTAAATTATAACATATTTATATTTATTTGGCAATATATTTTTTCTTATTTTAATATAATTCATATATTCGCGGCAAACCGATAAAATGCAAAAAACCGCATCAAACATGAATCTGTTTTGATGCGGTTTCTTTGTTCAAATCTTATATATATAATTCTCTTTGCGCGGTTTTTCGGGCACTTTCTTGCCATAGCCCAAAAGGCAATGCCCGATTCCTTCATATTCGCCCTCTATTCCCAGTTCCTTCAGGATTGCCTTTCCCTCTTCGGTTTCAAACTCTTCCTTTGCACGGTGTATCCAGCACGACTGAATCCCCAGCGCCTCGGCGGCATTCATGAGATTGCCCATAACCAGAGAACCGTCATATATATACGTCGGCATTGTCTTGTCGGCAAGCACCACAACCACGGTATTTGCGCCATAAAACGGGTCAATGTCCATGCCCAGGATTTGCGCATTCAGCTTTGAAAGCTTTTTTATCAGTTTTTCGTCACGAATTGCAATCATAATCGGCGACTGCCTCCCCATGCCTGTCGGCGCATATGTGCCTGCCTCCAGGATTAAATCCAAATCTTTTTCCGATATTTTTCGCTCGTCAAACTTTTTGCACGAGCGCCTTGTCTTAAAAATTTCAATTGCATTGTCCATAAAAATCCGTCCTTTCCGCAAAAGCATCTTTTTATAATATTATCACTCAAAACCCTTTTTGTCAATCCCGGAAAATACAAAAAGAAAGGATTGCACAAGCAATCCTTTCTTTTTCTTTGGAGTTCTTATTTCAGATAAGGCTTCATTGATGTGTCATTGCCCGGCTCTGCATCTCCGCCCCACAGGAATACCTTATAGGTCTTTCCGTTCAGGTCAATTGCGTCGCCAAGGTTGAATCTTACGTCCATCGTTGTGTCGCCGTCATAAATCATAATGCTGTCTTTTTTCACGCAGTTTGTCAGTCTGCCTTCTGCGTCATATACTGCCAGGATTGCGGTATATCCATATTTGTGCATAGCATAGTTCGACTTGATTGTCTGATAAAGTATACCGCCGGATTTTACTGTACTGCCTCTTTCCAGCACATCTTCTCCATAGAAATCGTCATACACACCGTCCATGTCATACCATGGTGTCAGGCGTACCGAATCCACAAGGAAACAACGTCCGCCGTGCAATGCATAGTCATCGTCAAGCATAATCTTTATATATTCTTTGCCGTTGCCGGTGAAATGGATTTTTGTGCCGTTGCCGAAATAGAATTCTGTATGCATGCCGTTGGTGTCGGGCAAATTCCCCGCCTGCAAGCTGTGATATACAGTTTCCTTTTCTCCGCCTTCTGACACAACCAGCACTTTACATTCTGCCGCAAGCCAGCCGGAAGCAAGCCATGTGTCGGCAAGGTAGTCGCCTTCAGCAATTTCTCCGATGTTCCATTGTACATAAACATAATCGTCAAGTGTTGTCCCCTCTGGCACGGTAAGATTTGCGGTTTCAACCTTTACTGGTGCTTCTGTCCCATAACGGCTGTGGCTTGCTCCTGCTTTGTCTTCCTTTGCTTTTTCCGAAAGTGTCGCCTGTGACAAGGAATAGTCTATGCTCTCCGGCGCCGTCAATGCAAACGAAGCATTTGCCTCAACACCGTTTATCAGTTTTACCAAAACGCTGTGTTCCCCGCCGTTTTGCAATACATCTCCCGATACAAGTATTCTGTTGTCCTTCATCTCATATTCCACGGAAACGCCGTCCACATATACTCCGGCGATATATTTCGGGTCTACGGTGTCCGAAAGGGTGATGATTTTTGCAACCCCTGTCACCCCGTCAGCTGCGGTTTCCGCCGTCAGGCTCTCGGGGAGCGTCGCAAATTCCGAAAGGAGCGCATTGTCGTCATACCACTCTGTCATGCGTATACACTCGGTAAAGAATCTTGTTTCTTTTGTCCCTGTCCCGGCTGTCGGCGCACCGCTCTGGATTTTTATATACTCATCTGTGCCGCCGAGGAAGGTATATGTCCCCATGTCGTGCCAGCTGTCATCGCGCGTTGTGTTGAAGGTATATGCCTTTGTGCCGTCTTTGGATTGAACCTCCCACTTCATGGTCGGCTGCTGATATTGAAGCCCTGTCGATGGAATAGTTGCATCAAGGTCAAACCATTCAACCTTGTATGTCCCGGCAAAAGCTTCTCTCCCCGTCCATTTCACATACGGTTCATAACCGTCCGCATACACCTGGTATATTTTCAGGTTGTTGCCGCCATATCCTGTTATCGCTGCATTTGTTTGCTGTCCCAAAGAGTTTCCGGCTTCATCTGTCAGTTTTTCCGTGTTGTCGTCCTGCCACAAAACCGTTGCCACAGGGGCTTTTATTGTTACCTTGTTCAGGTACTCTTTGCCGTCCTCTGCCGTCACTTCAAGCGCCATTGTTTTCTCTTCTGCAAACAAGTCGCCCGAGAAAATATATTTTCCGCCGTTCACCTGATAATCCTTGTCCTCTTCAAGGGCTTTTCCGTCCAGTGTCATCGTCTGCACCGTGATTCCGTCTTTCAGACTGAAAAGCTCGCGTGCGCCCAGCAGATACGAATTGTTCTGCGACCCTTCAAAAGCAGGTGTCATGCTGTTTATTCTTTCAATTTCGCTTTCTGCGGTTTCCAGCTTTTGCAATGCGGCCGCAGACACGCTCTTTCCGCTGTCCTTTATATATTTTGCCTCTGCCTGAAGGCTTGCCAATTGGTTCGCCGCGTCATCGGCATAGAGATTCAGGTTCATAATCTTCCCGGAAATATACTCTGCATAGCTCTTTACAAAAACATTGTCCAGATAAATCGGGGCATCTTGTGCCACTGCCTGACCCAAGTAGAAATAAATATTACCCAAAGATGTCCCCTTCACAGTTGTCTTGCCGTTTTTTGAAGTTTGCCCGCCTGCATAAGCCGCCTCGACACCGTCTACAAAGAACTTCTGTTCATTTTGCGCAAAGTTGAATATAATTTCATATTTATGCATTTTTTCGAGATTTGGCCAATACCCGTCTGCTGCGACAAATCTCGTTGCTTTATATTGGGCGTCACGTACAAAAAGTCCGGCAGCATTACCCTTTAGCATACCCATTCTTTCATTTGCCGACAGAGCACCGTCCGCCACTCTGAATCCGGCGCTGACTGTATTGGTTGCTTCGAAGCTCAGTATAACAATGTCATTCTGGTTTTCTTCAACCGGGTGATATATCGCGCTTTCTTTTGCCCCGTATACGGCAAGTCTGCCGTCCTTGACGTCAACCTTTATATCTCCCTTTTTGCTCCAATCGGCATCTACAAATGATGATTTCAGGTCGCCGTCAAATGTGCTTTCAAATCCGCCTATTGTTTTTGCAAATTCCGGATGTTCACTTCTGAAATCCGTGAGTGACTTAAAGCCGCCCTCGGGTATTTCGCCGTTTACCGCAATCCCATAAACCGCCAGGTTTCCGGCGTCTTGATTCGGATAGTCAAGGCGCGTCACCGTAATCGTATGTTCGCCGTCCGCCAGGTCGGTCTTTGTCCACATGATGTCATATCTTGTGTCGGCAGCTTTGCTTACGCAGACATCTTCCGTGTACTCCTCGGCGCCGCCGGCGTCTGTGATTTTTACATTAAACTTGCAGCCTATCTTTGCCCCTCTCAGCATCACAACATTTCCCGAGAATTTAAAGCTTATGGAATCCCCGGTCTGTGAAGTGCACAAATGCTGTCTTGAATTATAAGACGCTTCTTTCCAGTCCGTCCCCGTGAATGTTGCCTCTGTAAACGGAACGGTATGGAATGTGTCATCATATATGTTGTTGGAATATTTTTCAATTTGTGCCACATCAGCATCTGAAACCGTAAGGTATTTTGCAGGATTTGCCTCAATCACATTTTCCATATATTCCGCATAAAGCTTTGTGCCTACCGTTGTATTCGGGTGGATACAGTCCGTTTCGGAATATATTTCGTTTTGCGTATAGTGGTTCCCGTCCGTAGCCTCCGCATTGTTCACCATGACATTTTGCAGATAGCTGTCAATGTTGATTGACGCAATACCATATTTCTGTGCGACTTCCTCGTGCACATCAACGCATGCCCTCGGCATCACAAGTCTGCCGATTCTGTTTGTGTCGGTTGCCGTGTTTGCGATGTGCTTTTCGCCGAATCCCACATAATTGTAGATTATGACAGGCTTTTTGGGCAATTTCAAAAGTTGTCTTGTTATCGCCTCCATGTCACGTTTCACCGTGTTCTTCTTGCCTTCGTCAAGGGTATAAGTATACTTTTTGCCGTTATAAACCAGATACTCATTCCCGTCATCATCTTTCGGCAAGCTGTATTTTCCGCTTTCTGTGTCAAATGTTATCTCTGTGTTTGCCACACCTGCGGCATCGGTTTCTGTTTCGTTGTATATCGCACGGTCATTCACCGAAAATTCAACAAAAACAATGTCCGGCTCATGCACCGCCACTTCGTCATAAAGCCTTGCAATGCCGAAGTCCGACCCCGTCCCGCCGATTCCGACGTTATAAAAATTCACTGTTTTCCCTGTTTTGTCGCCAAGCCATTTTGAAACCTGACTTCCCCAGGAATTTGTTGTGCCTCCCGTTGCCGTGATTGAACCTCCGATTGCAACGCAGTTAATTGTATCTCTGCCCGAAAAATAGGCGGAATAGTCACTTTCTTCCGCCGCAAGCACGGGCAGCTGTGCAGAGCACAAGGCCATTGCCGCAATTACGCTGATTGCTTTTTTCATAAAATTTTCCTCCTTTTATTATAATATTCTTTCTTTATATACGCTCTTTTTTTCAAAAGAGCGGTATACTTATTTGATTATATATGTTTTCACCTTGTCCAAATCTCCCGAAACAACTGTTATGTATGCCTTTTTGCCTTCGCGCACAATCCGCGCCTTGGCGTTTTGCGCAACGGCAAATTCAATCTGCGATTCTTCTCCGATGCCTTCGTCAAGCACTTCATGTTCCGCCGCAACTTTTTCCCCGTCAATCAACAGTTCTGTCAAGCTTGCGTTTTTTCCGTATTTTCTCGGTGTCTGCACAACAGTGTCGTCAATATAAAACACTCCGCTTTTTGCAAAGCTTTTTTGTGTCCCGTCACTTGTGTCAAAAAGAATTGCGCCGGCTTCTTCCAAATCATTGCAAGACACCGCAATGCCGCTTGCTTTCAGCTCGCCGTTTACATAAACATCATAAAGCTTGTTCTTCACATCAAGTGCAATTTTTACATCATAACTCTGCTGCGGCAAATATTCCATAAGCGGATATTTTTTTACCATGTCGCCATAAATCACACCGTCCGAGTCAAATATGACCCTCGCGGCATTCCCTGCCGAAACACCGTCGCGCGTGCCGTGACACTTGGATTTCACAATGCTCATCGAGAACACTCCGCCCGATGCCTCGGGCACAACCCTTGTTGCGAATCCGACAAAATCTTTTTCGGGATAAAAATACCGTGTTGCATAATGGCAGAACTCGCCGTCATCATTAAACTTCACACCGATGTTTTCTTCCCCCGGCAAATACGCCGCCTTTATGTCAAGATTTCCCGTACTTCTCTGGAAAAGTCCAAACGGCTTTTCCCCGACAGTGTCCGCGGAATAATCATCAAATATCACCGTGTCGGTGTCTCCTTGTTTTTTCCTTTTTTCCAAAAATGCATCAATTGCACCCCGGGCAAATTCCGCCGCCGCGACATAATCAGTCATGCTCTCAAATTCCGCAATTTGCCCTCTCAGGGTTTCTGTGTCCTCCCGTGCAAACTCGCTTTCGTCAAACCCATATGCCAAAAACTCCATACTCTTTCCCAGCATTTCACATCTTTCTCTGCACCCGACGGTGCTGAAAGAAAATGTTTCGCCTTCATTCATTCTCGAGGTATAGTCCAAAAACGGCTCGTTTGCCACACGCCAATAATATGTTTTGCCGCTCTCAAGGCTGAGTTTCATCGAATTTTCGCTTGTTTCATATCTCTTTGCAAATCCCATGTCGGGATATTCTGAGATATAAACCATGCTCTTTCTTATTCCTCCGTGGTTTTCCCATTTCAGTGTCACGTCCTCCGGGACATCTTTTTCCCCATTTTGGGGATAAGTGATATAAAACGGTTCGCATCTGTTGTCAAAAATTATTTCTTCCCCGTTTTTCCTCATTCCGCCGCAATAGGTACCGATTTCAGAAACATCTATCGGCACAAAATCGGGGTTGTCGGCGATTATTTCCGAAAAATCCAAATCATAAAAATCTGTGCACGCAGAAGCCGGCATGTTGTTGTATTCAACATTTCCCGCCACCGTACCGGAATTTTTTTTCACGTCCTCCACCTCCGGCGGGTCGGCGCTATAGATAACATTGTTTGTCACTGTGTTATACTTCGGCTCGCCAAAATCGTCACTCAGCGCCCCCACCGCCTCGGGATATTTCCCGTTTATGATGTCGTTGTCATATTTTCTTATGTTTACCGCACTCACCCCGGTGTCTGCGTCAAGGTTTTTCTTTATGGCGGTTTTGGTCACCCGTATCGACTCGTCACAGTTTATGATAACGTTGTTGTTAAATGTCAGGTTTCTGCCCCCGTGTCCAAACAGCGCCGGCTCGCGGACATTGTATATGATGTTCCCCGTAACCTCCACACCGCTTGTCAGGTCATCAAGGTATATCCCCAGCGCACCCTCGGTGCTGAATCCCGGCTGTTCCGCAATCCCGACAGAATCCTTTACGATGTTATACCGTATCTTTGAGCCATATCCCATGCCGTAATTCAGAAAATATATCCCGCCGGTGTCGCCCATTTCAAGGTTTGTGCGTTCAATTATGTTTTTTTCAATTATGTTTTCCATTCCGCTTGCGGTGATTCCCTGCGTCGGGACGTCATATATGTGATTGTTGGAAATTCTGTTTCCGCAGCCTGCCACAGAAATCGCCGTTTTTATGCTCATGCTCCTTCCCGTTTTCGTGACAGTGTTGTTCTCGGCATAATTTCCGCCGTGCTTTAATATATATTCGTTTCCGCCCGTCACCACAATGCCGATTCCGCCGGTATAAGAAATATCGGCATCGCGCACAAAACACTCTTCTCCGCCGATGGCCGCGCCATACCCGGAGGTGTTTTTTATGCTCCCCCCAATCACGGCACATCTCGCGGAATTTCCTGAAAAGGCAACCGCTGTTCCCATACAGTTTTTAAACGCAATATTTTTAAAAATAATGTCACTCGCCCCGTCTGTCCTGAAAATCCCGTTTCCTTTAAAGGAAAGATACACTTTTTCACAGTTTTCGGGCAAATACGCATAGAATATGCCGTCCTCTATATACCACTCCCCCTCGCTGTCCAGTTCGCACAGCATGTTCAAAGCACGATAACGTGCATTTTCATATGCCCCGAGTCCCGTTCCGTTTGCTCCGCTTATGGTCATGTTTTTTGTGTCGATGTCCGCAATCTTTGTAAAATCCAGCGTATACGGGGTCATCCAGTATCCGCCCAGATAACCGTTCGGCTCATTTTCCCACAAAAATGCATGGTCGTTGTTTATCCTGTAGACAAACCCTCTGCTCCTCACTCCCCCGTCAGACCTCGTGCCAATGTCTGCCAAATCACCGCTTCTTTCAAAGCCGGAATTCGGCCAGTGTGCCAAATCTCCCGGCATGTCGTCAAAACTCACCACATATGGCGATGAAATACTCATATTGCCTGTGAGGTTCCCCGGCACTGCCGCCTTGTAAACCTTTGCCCTTGCCGCACAGGGAATCCTGTTCAGAATCTCCTGCCCCGTCACTTTCTCAAAGTCCTCACGTGCAATCGTTGCCGCCGTGGTCACCTCGGCGCCGTCCTCTGCCTGCCACAGCACAGGCGCACTCTCCGTGCCGGAGTCCTCTGCCGTAAATGTGAGGGTTTCGGTCACATGCGTTCCCGACAAAAGATTTACGCATATTCCCCCATCGGGATATCCCTGTTTTTTTATTCTTCTCACTGCCTCTTTTGCCTCTTTTATTGTGGCATACGGCTGTTCCCTGCTCCCGTTGCCCGATGTGCTCCCGGGCTTTACATAGAGCATTTGTGCATTTTTCGAAGGTTCAAAAATCTCTGCCGTTTTTTCGGTCAGTTTTCTTGTTTCATATTTTGTGTTTTTGTTTTCGATAAAGTTCTTGCTGTACATTTTCACAACAAGCGCATTTATTCTCATATATCCGTATTTCGGCCCGCTGACCTCCACATATTCTTTCCCCGTGCCGGCATAATCATATCGTCCCAAAAATACAAGCTTGCTCTCTGACCTTTCCCCCTTGTGCGCAAACACAAAATCGTGTCCGACGCCGTCAGAGTCACAGTAGGTCACGTTTATTTCATTGCAATTGCCCGTGTCAATCAGATTATAAATATAGATTTCCGCAATTCCTTCTCCGCCGATGTCGGGAATCCACCGTCCGCATGGACTTTCCAAGCCATATTTTGACTGGCTCCCTTTATATCCGAGCAATGCCGATGCATTCCAAGTCCCGGCGGTCTGTCTGAAATCGTCTTTTTGATAAACACGTTCCTGCGTATACGGGAAATATTCCAGCTTGACCGAATCTGCTCTCAAAAAGCCGCTTCCGCTCCCCGGGCACAGCGCTATCTCAATGCAATCACCGGCAAGCAATTCATAAAACCCGAGTTCTGCAAACCTACTTTGTGAATTATCGCCCTTGTGCACAAAGGACATGCTCTTCTGATCTCCGCTGACTGTCAGCCTGACAGCCACGGTGCTCATGTTTGAAGAATGCAAAATGTTGTAAAACGAAATTCTGTAATAACCGCCTTTTTCTATCTCAATGTTCCACTTTGCACACGTGTCCGTCCCCGAGGCATATCTGGACTTTTCAGATGTATAGCCTTTCAGTCCGGGACTTTCATACCATTTCCCCGTTTCAGAATAACAATCGCTTTTTGTCGTATATATTATATCATTTTCTTCTGCCGACACCGCCGGCACACAAAAGGAGAACAAAAACGCACATACCCATATTATACAAAACGCTCTTCTCACATCTGCATCCTCCTTCCGTTTTATCAGTCTGTATAAATTTTGCAATTACCCTCCGCATTTTTCTGTGGCATCGCAGGTGCCGAACCCTCGATTTGCAATCATCTAATCTATCAGTCTATAGTCATATATCGGCTTCATTGTGTCAATGCCGTCAAATACAAATGTCTTGACGCTGTAATCTCCGCTTTCCTCCGGCACGCTGACGCTGACATGCATGATGGTAAAATCATTTTTGCAAAGTCCCGAATAGCTTTTGTACGCCACGTCCTTCAGCACACCGCCGTCATAAACTGCCGCGACAAGCGCCGCTGTGTCATGACTGCAAGGGGTGTTGAATGTCTTGTAAAAATATATTTTTCCGCATTTTGCCTCGCCTGTTATGCCTCTGTCATCTCTGAATGCCGTCACCTCGCGGTCCATTTTGTACCGTTTCATCACAGCGGCATTGTTAAACAGCCTGTTGCAAAGCTCCTCTGCGTCTGCTTTTTGCATAACGTTGTCCTTCAAAAATTTGTCACCGTTTTTGACAATCCCAAGCATTGTCCCTTTGTCCAATATGCTTTTCTCATATTTTCCCAAATCGGAATAATCGGAAAAGTCGCCCCCAAGCGCCGCGCCCGAAAGTCCGCCGAAACGCATTTCCCAAGTTTTCACCAGACATTCGGTAAATTCAAAATTTGTGACAGCGCTCTCGGGTGCAAATTCTCCCGTTTCCGCAATGCTCTCCAGTCCGCACGAAACCGCCGCCAAAACCGCCCTGGACGGGTTTTTGACATCCTTTATTTGCACATTCTCCCAATTGCAGTTTTCAATCATCGGGAAGATAAGCTCCGCCAAATCCTTCTTTTTCAAATCCTCCGCATGTGCGGTGACGGCGGGAAACGCTGCCGCCAAAAATATTACTAATAGTTTTTTCATAATCTTAGTTCAAAAACAGCAATCTGTAGAATATTGCCGCCGCCTCTGCTCTTGTCGCGCTCTTTTTGGGGTTAAAGTTGTTCAGATTATCCCCTTTCACCAGTCCCAGTGTCACTGCCAAATCCAGATAATCCGCCGCCCATGCGCTTATATTTTCCTTGTCGGCAAACTGTGCCATGTTCACCCATTCGGGGCGTCCGTTGTTCATCAGCCATGCCCCAATGATGACCTTCACCATTTCCTCGCGCTTTATCGGGTCGTTTGGTCTGAAGAGAGAATCCTCGGAAATTATCCCGGCATTAAGCGCTTTTGCAATATATCCGGCATACCATTCGTCCTGTGCCACATCTGCAAAATCATTGTTATAGCTCCCTTGCGTTATCCCAAAGGATTTCACTGTCATCGCCACAAATTCCGCACGGCTTATATTTCTGTCCGGCACAAAAAGGTTGTTCCCCACGCCCGATATATAGCCGGCCCCGGCAAGCTTCAATATCTCATTTTCCGCCCAATGGCCGGAAATGTCGTCAAATGACACTGTTTTCTCGGGTACTGTCGGCGTTATGTCCGCCGCGGTCTGTCCGCCGCCGGTGTAGCCGCCTCCTCCGCTGCCTCCCGTGCTGCCGCCTCCGCCCGACGATGAAGAACCTGTGTTTGCTTTTTTGAGTGTAATCAAAACCTTTTCGCTGTCCTCGCTCGCCCCGTCAACGCAGGTGCTTTTCAGCACAAATTCCGCCGTTTCGTCATTGGCAAGCGGATTTCTGAGAGTGCCGCTCAGTATTATTCTGATTTTGTTCTCAGACTTGTTTGCCGCCGCCTCACATTTGAGCCCCACAAGCGCTGACGGCACTGAAAAATCATAATCCGTCCCCTCTGTCAAAAGTCCGTCTTTGTTCAAATCACGAAGTGTCAGCCCCACTTCAAAAGTACTCCTTGCGGAATCAACATTTTTCGCGTCCTTCATACACGCCGTCAGTTCGTATTTATCAAGGCTCACCTTTCTTCCGACCGCCTCCGGGTATATTGTCACGGCAACAGGGTCTGCGCCCGTGTTTGCCTTTCCGCCCGATATGATACTGCTTTTCACAGTCAGCAAAACATTGCAGGTTTTGTCAACATTACCGGAGCCTTTAAGTACAAATACAATTCTTTTTCCGTCAACCGATTCCGCCTCAAGTCTGTACCCTTCCGGAAGTCCTTCTGCCGAAAAATCATTGTCGGAAAGCTTTCCCTTTGCCAGTTCTGCATTTTCCGCCCTCAGGACAAATTCGCAATAATCTTTGTCCGGTGCGCCGTCCTTTATGAGGAGAATGTCATTTTCAGCTGTCAAAGAAAGCTTTTGCGCATCTTCCGCCTTTATGGGAACCGCAAATTCATACTCGCTTTCGCCGCCGTCATTTGATTTTAGCAAAGCACGGTAATTCCCCTGTGCAAAGTTTTCCGCATCAAACGAAGTCTTGAAAGTGCCTTCCGCCCCCGTCAGAAGTTCGTCTGCAAACACTGTGTTCCCGTCCGCATCAAAAACCGTGACCGACACCCTCGCGTCGGGGCCGGAGCTTAAGCTGCCGTTTATCATGACCTTCTTTTCAATCGGGTCAACAATGCTTTTTATCTTCATTTCTGCCGCGTTTGCCGTGATTGCCCCCAGTGCCAGCCACAATGACAAAACAACGCTTACAGCCTTTTTCATATTTACAACCATTCCTTTCTGCACAGCATACCCAAAAGCTTATTTTTCAAAGTATATACTTCTTGCAATGTCGCCTATTGATATCACCCACAAGTCTTTGCCGACCAGCTCGCCCAATGTCGCGGTCTTAAACTTGGAGTGCCCGGAATCTGCCGAATAGATAGTATACCCTGCGCTGTCCAACAGCATATATTTATTCTCCCCGTCAAGGGTGGTTTTCAGATATCCGTTTGTTATGCCGCAATATGCGCCCATGTGCGTAAATACAAGCGTCGAAGAAGATGATTCCTTCCATTCTCCCGAAAGACTCACCGCATTTTTAATCACAAATCCTGCCGACAGCTTGTTAAGCGAACCCGGCGCATATGCTATGTAGTCATATTTTTGCAAAGCCCGTGCGTTGAACTTCAGCAAATCTTCTTCATATGCATCAACGTCCTGAACTACTCCGCGTTTTGATATCTTGTAGTTCATGTGCACCTCATCGTCATCGCCATAATAAGGGTTTATATTCTCCACAAACCCAAATTGCGTTTCGTCTTTGTACACCGCGCCGTCATAATCTGTCAGAATCATTATTTTGGAAATAGGCTCGGAATTTTCTACCAGCGCCTTTGCGCCGCTTGCCCATTTGTTTACAAGGTCAGCCCACTTCACGGTCTGCACCTCAAATTCGCCTCTGCCGTTTTTTAAAAGTAAAATACGGTTTTGGTTTATCCCTTTCCATTTCCCGTCAAAATTCACTCTCACCGCTCGATAGTCAAACTTGTCGCCCAGCGTGACCGCGGCGTCTTTATACCACTGCACCGCTTCGATTTTTGTTATCACATTGTTTTTCAGGCTGAATTTGTACACGCCGCTGCCGTCGGTTTTTCTGCTGTTTAAAGCGGCGTCATAATAGCTTACCTCCGGATAAAAAATCGTTTTGCTCTTCAAATCAACTTCATATATATATTCTCTCACCGCGCCGTCCTCAACTTTTGCAAGGGTCAGTGTTGGCTTGTCGCTCTCTGCACACTCATCGTCATACCTCACCACAACACCATAAAATTCGTTCTTTTCGCCGGCTTTCATATAGTGTGCATACCCGTTTGTGTCGGCATAAACTGTCACCTGAGAGTTAAGAAATTCCGCCGCTGTGTATTCTGCGCCATAGTCCTCCTCGCCCGATGCGATATAAAAATCACTCGGGTTTATGTCAAAATACACTTCGCCTTTTTCTGTTTCCATGGTCACTCCGTCATATGCCGCCGCCCTTAGGGTGCCTTCCGCTTTGTTTGAAGATGCAACCACAACCAAACCTTCGCCGACCCATGCATAATCAAAATACGTGTTCAGCTTCAGGTTTTTCATAGTCCCCGGCACATCATCCGCAATCACATTCAGATACTCGGCGTCATCAATGTTTTCCAAAACCGAATAACCGTTTGCTCCGTTTACGTACACAATGCGCTCTGCCCCGGCGCTCTCAATCATGCCGCCCTTTGACAGGTCATAAAAATCAATTTTCGTAATCTCACCCTTGGTGACAACAATCCTTGCATACATGCCGACAGGGGTTATCGTTCCTGCAACGGCATTTCCGTTTACGGTGATTTCCGCACCGTCGCCCAGATGTGTGCTTACACAGTTTGTCGCCTCAATGCGCTTAATGTCCTTTGCTTCATATGCCTTTTGGCTGTCGGTCCTGTTCACCGCACTTATATACCCATAGACAACCGCACTGTCCTTTATGGGATACAGATATTCCACCTTGTCGTAATCCTTTGTGACCCATGCATACTGCATTGTATCGTCAATATCGGCGCTTTCTGCATCATAGTCCGCGGCATACGTTCCGCCGTTCTGTTCCGCAAAGTAAAGCGTCTTGTTTTTGTCATCATATCTGTCAATTGTGCACTTTATTTCCTTCAGACCGTGATATTTATAAAGCGCCGTCATTTCTTTGTCCTCTTCGATTTTTACGTCATCTCTCGACGAAACCTTCTTCACCAGCATCGGCACCGTCAGCATGTTCTCGGTCAGCAAGAAAGAATCCTTCATATTCATCAGCTGGTTTTCGTTCACAACCCTGATGTTTTCCAAAAGTTTATAATCATATGCCATGTTCATATATCCCGAAGGCCAGCCGCCCGAAATGTCCGCTACTCCGTCATATCCGTTTATGTTGCAGATTATCGTAACCGCCTCGCAAAGCTTTATGCTGTCGTCCGGTCTGAAACGTGACGCTTTTTTGATAAAGCCCATCTTTTCTGCCATGTTGACCGCCGCGGCACAGCTCATATCGTCGCTGACATCTTCAAAAACACTGCCGCCCTTTGTTTCGATGTTCAGCCCGAGGGTCTGCATTATAAGCTCTGTAAATTCGCCCCTCGTCAGGTTTTGCTCTATGGGGTATTCCGCAATGCTGTCCGGCACTCCCCCCAGTTTTTCTGCCTTCAGATACGCCTGTTTATACAGGTCGTCGCCAAATTCTTTTTGCGACGCCGCACCCGTATAGATGCGGATATTGTCATAGCACGCGTCCCCGCTCTTGGTCGGGTCCACGTACAAGCGCAATGACTCAAGCTTTGCGCCCGAAAATGTCGGCAGCGCCTCAGAATAACTTCTGTCATAGAACTTCTCAATCTGATTTCCGTCTATACTTACAGACAGGCTCTTGTCCGTATAGCCAAACACAATTTTAAAGCTATGCCATTGTTTTACGTCGGGTTTTTCGTCTGCCGTGCCGTACATAAAGTACGGCGAATTGTCATTGGTTCTCAAAATCGGTCCGCGCCCATCAGATAAATACTGAAAAAGTGTATAATAACTTTCGCCCTCAAATTTTGCCTCTATTATCGCTTGCTGCCCCCCCGTTGATTTGGTGTCAAATTCCAGTGTGAAATCAGTTCCGCAGTTTACATTTATCACAGGCGCGCTGTCCTTCGGCGCATTTGCCGACACCATTATATAAGTGGTATTGTCTGTCCCCAGGGTATATCCGCCCTGCTTTGCCGCAAATGTCTTGTCGGGAGTAAAATTTTCAAAATCCTGTTCTATATTCAGCTTTGCCGCATATGACGCGGGCACCATGCACGAAAACGCCACACTCACGGCAATCAGTAATGCTAATTTCTTCATTTTCATTCTCCCTCCTTATCTATAGTACACTTCCGTCACCGGCTTCAGTTCCCCGTCCCACACAAAGACTCTGACATTTTCCTTTTTCACTGCTGCCGATGTTTCCAAAGTTTCCGCAATTTTTGTATTTTCACCGTTTTTTGCCACCGCATCGGTCATTTTTAAGGCTTGCAGTGAAAATGCGTCAGAATAACAGCAAATCAGTATTTTCACATTTTTGTCCGCGCCGCTTTGGTTCACCAGCTCCAGGTTCACTTTTATTTCTCCTCCGGTGCTGTCTGCCGGCAATCTCACGCTTGCCGCCGCTGCAAAATCCTCTTCCCCCTCCAAAACATATGTATACGCCTTGGAAAGTTTTTCAGAATTAATGCTCAAATAATACGTTACCTCTTTTCTGAAATTGTACTTCGGCCTTATCACAAATACGCCTTCCTCCTGTGAAATTTCAAAGTCAATCGTATTTGCATTTTTACTTATGATTTTTATGTCCCCTTTTGACAGTTCAACATCTGATTTTATCTTGATGTTCAGGTCATTGCGTAAACGGATTTTGTTTAATCCCTCAGAAATCTGCTCTGTGCCGTCCGCGTCCGCAAGCTGAACCTCCGATATTTCTTTGTAGCTTCCCTTGCTTTCAAACTTCGCCGCAGAAAGCCTTGCAAAACCTCCGCCCGTCGTGTTTGCACATTCCAGATATCCTTCTTTTCCTTTTGCAAATTTATATGTCCCCAGATACTTCCAGCCGCTTTTTTCATTCTGGGCAACGGTCACTTCCTCTTTTCCGCCATCATGGCATATTGTTGCCGGATATGGCTTATTGGAGCTGTGGTATGAAGTATAAACGTATACGTTATACTCTCCCGACTCCGGCAGTTCGGGCGTAAACCTTCCTGTGCCTTCGTTTATGTATATTGTTGTCATGCCGTTATATCCCGGCTCCACTGCCGAGCCGCTGACATTCTTGTCACCGTCAAAGCTAAACCCTTCGTCTTCTGCCGTGACAATGATGTCATTTTCCTGCACGAGCTCTTTGTCGCAGGAAATTGTATATATCTCATATTCCCTGCCCGGCTCCGGATATTCCGGGAATACACGCACGGTTTCGGTTCCGCTTATGTTTCCGTCTTTTATTTCTTCGCCGTTTTCGGCATAGAACTTAAGGCTTCCGCCATTGCTTACCTCCAGCATATCCAAAAATTCTGCAACGCTTGTTCCCTTTTGAACTCCATAGATTATATGTCCCTCAGGATCAACCGTTATTTTTCCCGTCCCCGAAAGCTCTGCTGTACTTCTTCCGCCGGAAACCTCCAGAGTATATATGCGTTCTTCTCCGTTTTGCGCAACAACCTTTATCATGTCCCCGTCATATACACTTCCCTTATAATCATCGGCATAAGGATAAATTATCTCTGCCAAAGCCGAAACCTTTATCTGCTTCTTAAAATATCCAAAAGCGGTGTTGTACGCTATCCCGGAAATCACATTTCCCAAAACGGTGTATTCCCCGGCGTCAACAACATAATTTTCCGCCGATGCCGCAACAACCGAAATTGAAAAACTGCTTTCTTCCCCATTAAGCGTTATCCTTAAAACATCTCCATCCTTCACAGTGCCGCTGTTCAGCGTTTCTCCGCTGTAAACTGCCACTGTGACATGTTTCGGATAAACAATGTGTTTCACAAAGTCATCAACACTTGTTGCATACGGCACATTTGATATGACATCTGCGGCAAAATCATAGTCCAAAACAATAATATTCCTGTCCGCAGCAAGCGTATATTCTGCCTGCTTGCCGAAAATGTTTGCCACCCTCAGCACATCTCCGCTTTCCACAACGTCACCGTCAGCCTTCCCGACAACTTCTGCCGAATAATTTTTCGGCATCTGCAGTTTTTCGGTAAATTCCGCAACGGTCATACCCTTCAGTATCCCCGTCACGGTCTTTTTTTCGTTGTCAATAGCAAAAATTTCCGAACCAATGCTTACATTCTGCGTCTGCTCTTCCCAATAATTCAGTAAATCCATGCTCGGGATTTCTTCTTCTGTGACACCGTATTGCTTTACTTCTTCAACAATATTCCTTGCTTTCTCTATTTTTTCTGCCAAATCAGCCGGCGGATTGTCATTTTCGCCCGGGAGAAGCTTTATAAAATGCCCGGCATATTTTGAAGGCTCGTACACCCTGACATGATCCCACATAACGGCAAAATCTCCGTCCTGTGCGCTCCAGTCCGACGCATTCTCCAGATAAAGTCCCAGGCCGATGCCCTTTATTCCGCCAAACCCCTGCATGCTCTTTGATTTTTCATTTTCCAGGTTTTCATCTGTCACCATGGCCTTCTGCCCATTTATATATATTTCTATGTCGCCGTCAAAATCAATAATTTGCTTCACGCTGTAGATTCTGTCGGAAGTCATTATGAGCTGTTTCCCCTCAAAAGACAACCATCTTGCGCTGTGTGCGGAATCACGCATAAGCGTCCCTCTTCCTGCCAGGTTTGACCCCCAAAGCGCATATTTGTCCTCAAAAGTCGGGTTTCCGTCAGAATAATCCCCGACAACATATGCCCAGACGCCTCTTTGGTCCAGGTTCTTCTGCATGATATCATATTCTATAACAATTTTGCCCGAAACATCGTCAAATCCGATTGTGTTGAACCTGTAATATTGCATACCCGGTTTCTTGTTCTTGTTCGGCGCCATCGCAAGCACCTTCTCGCCGTTGTATTCCGCCACCTGCGAGGTCACCACATCTTCTGCGGAATACAAGTTCTTGTTTTTCGACTTGTTCAGCGCGGTCTGCACAGCCATGTACTCTTCATAATTTTTATAATTAAAATCATCGCCATACTTTACCCCGTCAATGTATGTTTTCAGATAATATTCAAACTTTTCGCCATCCGCATCGGCGCACAGTCTGTCGCCGTCCTCAAGCACTCCCGTTTTTTGTGTCCCCTCAATGCTGCACACTCTTATATTCTGCATATTTTCAGAATTGATATTTCCCAAAAATTCATCTGCCGTTGTTCCGTACGGAATGTTAAAAATGCATCTCGATACATTGTCTACAGAATATATATCGGAAGAAATCGAAACATTCTTCCCCCTGTACACCAGCTTCAGTCCCGAGAATCTCGATTGGTTCTTGCAGGTCAGCAAAACACTGTTTTGCCCTGCCTCCATGTTGTATCTCCCCATGCTTTTCCACCCGCTTGCGGTGTTTGCCACAAATTGCACTGTCTGCTTTCCCTCCGCAGTCGGGACAGAAAGCTCACATTCTCCGGAGTCTGCCTTCAGTCCGCTGAAAAACCAAAACACTTCGTATATTCCCGGGTCGGTCAGGGTATATGAAATTTTTGCCGACGCATCGTTCCCTGTGCAATATATTCCCTTGTTTTGATAATGTATTCCGCTTGCATTCTCAGAAGTGTACCATTGCCCGCTGATTTTTTCAAAATTATCCCTGTCCGCAACAACTTCGTCGCCGATTTCTGCGACTGCCGTCTGCACTACAGAAAAAAACATGCACAAAGCCAAAATCCATGCAGAAAATCTTTTCATAAAAACCTCTTTCCTTTCATCAATTATACAGTTATTCCGCATTCTTTTCCGCCGCTCTCACATAATATGTATGTGCGGATTTCCTGTCCCCGGAAATCACTGTTATATACAAGCCGTTTTCGCCCTTCCATACCTTCACATCAGCATTTTCGCCGTTTTCATATTCCACATTTGCGCTTTTCAGTTCTCTTTTTGAAAGTCCGCTGTTGTAGACACTCTTTGACGGTTCAAAGCCCTCGACATCTTCGCCGTTGATTTTCAGATTCATGAGATATGAATTTGCGCCTTCATTCTGCGGTGCGCGGACAATGATGTTGTCCAGATAAAAACCTCCGCGGTTTGCGCTTGTCGAAGTCGTCCCCTCAGTTGTGTCAAATATAAACTGGTTCACGCTTGCCACATTGGAGGAATCCAAATCCGCCTTCTCTTTCACAAGTTTTCCGTTTATAAATATATCATAATACTTTTCCTGCAAATGCAGTTCCACCTTGATGTCATACCATTCGTCCGGCGAATATTTCATAAGTTTTGTTTTCTTTGCCGTGCCGTCATATATATAGCTGTCCGCCGCAAAAACAATTCTCGCGGCACAGCTTCCCGTTGTCCCCTGCTGCGTTGTATAATACCCTGTTTTGTACAGCCCAATCGACAATGACCCCGTCGTCTGCGCCGCCATCACCGAGGTACAGAGTTCGGCATAACCCTCCTGAGGGTCAAAGAATCTGTTGCCGTACTGATGCGTGGTTTCTTCATCTCTCACCAGAAACGCCTTGTTCATGGCATTCTTCGGATCCTTTGCTACTTTTACATTAAGGGGCGAATAACTTCTGAAAAACAGTCCTGCCGGGCGTTCCCCAACAGTGTCATTTTCAAAGTCGTCATATACAAGCACATCAAGCTTATCTGTCTTTGCAATTCGCTTTGCGATAAAGCTATGCCTTGCCTCTGCAAGCTTGTCACGCATCTCACTCATTTTTTCGGTGTCTTTTGAGTTTATTGCCTCCAGCGTTTCACTCATGACCGCGCTCAGTTCTTCCTTTGCGCCCTTTTTGTATTTTCCGCCCTCGCTGCCTTCGTCAGAAATATTCATAAGCGCTTTTGCGGACAGATATTCGCCATAAAGCATATCCTCCGCCGCGACTGTCGTAAAGCTCATGACGCCGTTTGAGTTCCAGCGCTTGTCATAGTTCAGCATGGGTGATGCGGAAACTCTCCAATAATACGTCGTTCCGTATTCAAGCTTCATATTTGCCTCTCCGTCAGTTGTTCCCGAAAAAGCTATAATATTCTTAAATTCCGGGTCACTTGCCACATACACGTCATAAGAACGCACACCGCCGCGCCCTTTTTCCCACTTCAGTGTGACATCAGGGCTGACGTCCTCTGCCCCGTTTTCCGGATAAGTTGCATCAAAATCGTCGGCGCGGTTATCAAAAACCACAGACTCCGTTGCCGTCCTCAAGCCGCCTGTATATGTACCGATTTCCTTAAACGGAATCGGTTCAAACCCCGGGCATTGCTTATTGATTTCTGTATAATCCAAATCATAAAAATCCGTCATGTTGCACTGTGGCAGCCCGTCAATCATCACATTGCCGGAATACATGCCTCCCACATATGTGTCCAAAGCATTTGCATATTCATAACTGCCGCCGTTGAAGCTCACATTGTTTGTGACCGTGTTGTATATCGGGTCGCCGAAATTGTCTGTAAAAGTTTCCTTTGCATGCGGATACTTCTGCCCAATCGGCCCGTTTTCCACGTTGTATGCAATCAGGTTGTTCCATATGGTTCCGCCGATTGCGATTGATTTTGCAATCCCTGTCTTTGTAATCCTGATTGGTGTATCGCAATTTATGTACATATTGTTATAAATCTTGTTATATCTTCCGCCGTGTATAAATGTCCCCGGCTCTTTTGCATTATAAACCACATTTCCATAGATCTCCAGCCCTGAGGTAACGTCGTCTATATATATCCCCAAAGCGCCTTCGCCCGAAAACCCTGCAATCGGCATAAGTCCGACAGAATCTTTTACAATGTTATACCTGATTTTTGTGCCATAACCCAAACCATAAGTGAGGAAATAAAGTCCGCCGGTATCTCCCATTTCCAGGTTTGTTCTTTCGATGATGTTGTTCTCGATGGTCTGTTCCATTCCGCTGCCGATAATGCCGTGCGTCGGTATGTCATAGACATGGTTGTTGGAAACTCTGTTTGCACAGCCTGACATGGCTATTCCCTGTTTGCTTCCGCCTCCTGTACCGGTGTTGTGGATTTCGTTGTTCTCTGCCGCATTTCCTCCCGGCACAAGCTCCTTGTCGTTTCCGCCATTCACCACAATCCCGCGCGAGCCGACAAAAGAAATGTCACAATCCCTCACGGTATTGTTTGTACCGTTTATCACAGCGCCGCTTCCCGAAACATATCGTATTTTTCCGTCGGCAAACATACAGCCGGAGCTTGCCTCATCAAAAACCACACCGTCGGTTCCGCCGACTTCGACATTTATTCCGCGTACAACCGCATTTTTTGCACCGCTGAATTTCACAATAGGATAATCCGATGCCGCAAACTTCACGTCGCAGTCCATTGTTTCAGTATACGGATAAACATAAAGCTTGTTGCTTTCGTTGTCAAGATACCATTCGCCCGGCTTGTCAATTTCCTCCAGCAGATTTTCTGCAAAATACCTTGCATATCCATAGTTCCCCAAGCCGTTCCAGTCTTTCCCGACAATCCTCATTTTGTCCGCGTCAATCTTTGCAATGCTTGCATAGTCAATTGTATACGGTGTCATCCAATATCCGTTCAGCCAGCCGTTCTTCGCGTCTTTCCACCTCAGCAGTCTTGCGTCAGAGATTTCATACGTAAACCCTTTTTTCCTCGGTCCGGAATCGCTTCTTGCCCCGGTGTCAATCACTTCTCCCGTTTCGCCATAGCCCTCATTCGGCCACCGCGCCAATGTGCCCTTCTCATCACCCAGCACCAGGGTATACGGAGTGCCGCTGCGCAGATTCATTTGGGGAATGTCCGAAAGCCCCACTCTCGAAAGCTCTGTGACATATACCCTATTTTTTCCCTGTTGCGGGATTTTTTGCAATATATTCTTGTCTGTCACCTTTTCAAAATAATTTGCCGGTATGTTTTTCCCGGCGGTCAGGGTCACATCTTCCCCCTCATATGACATGTATGTAATCTGCGTGCCGTTTAAATCGCCGATTTCCAGAGTACTGTCCAAAGAATATGTTCCGCCTCTCAAGACTACGGTCACACCGCCTTTTATCTCTTCTGCGGCGCTAATCTCGGCAAGCTTTTCCCGGGCTTCGCCAAGAGTCCCAAACGGTGCCAAAAGCGTGCCGTCCCCCCCGGTCGCGCCGTTTTCTACATATATTTTGTTTTCGCTCACCGCCGGGAGCTGCACGTCCTTCGTCCCCAGAGTCCTCTTTACGTATTCTCCATACGGCTCTTCATTTATTTCAACCACACTCTGCGAGTTTTCGTCTTTTTCCACCAAAGTGAACTTCACAGCATTCGGTCTGATAAAGCCGTCAGAGTTGACCTTTCTCATCACCACATAAGAGTCATCACCGGGTGAAATATAATATTCACCCAGGTCCACCATGCCCTCCGGCGTATTTCTGTGGTCAAACTCCACTGTGTTTTCCTGTGTTCCGTTGATATATATGTCCACCGCCGCAAGCGTCGAATTCGTTGTGTGCGCAACATTATAAAATTCTATTTTGTACTTGCCCCCGTTTAGGAGCATGGGCTTAAATATCGCCTGTGCAGCGTCGTCATTTCCGTCATACATTGTTTCCGTCCCGTTATAGCCCTTCAATGACGAACCGCCGAAAGAACCGGTGTTTGAAAACTGACCCGAATCAACAGCGACAACCACCTCGTCCAAACCTTTCGCAAATGTCGGCATTATCCCCGAAAAAATCGTCACAGCAAGCATCACTGCCGCAAATCTTATCTTCTTCATCTTTATCCTCCTTATTTAGCGTTCAACATTTATTTTTCCGGAAATATCCATTGCATTGATAAGTGCATAAAGCATGTCCGCCGCCTGAGAGCGGTTGACCTGCAGCCTCGGCGAAAAATAATTTGCCCCGTTTCCGTTGCCTGTGCTGACGCCGAAAAGCGTGCTTCCGTCTTGGTCTCTCAACGTCATTTTGTCATATCCCCTTGCAATGCTCAGCATGGTCCCTTTTGAAACGCTGTCCCTTGCCCAGTCGGAAATTTCATAATAATCGTCATACATCGTTGCCATGTCCCCCGACGGGTCAAGAGCATAGCTTTTTTCATAAATATTCACAAGCATTTTGACAGCCTGCTCATGTGTTATAATCCCGTACGGCCTGAATGTTCCGTCGGGAAATCCCGAAATCACACCCGCATTTTCCGCCTTTAAAACATCTTGGTAAAACCAGTCCGATTCCGATATGTCGGAAAATTTATTGTTCCCCGTCAGCTCCGCGCCCATTGCACGCACAGCCATCGCCGCAAATTCTGCCCTTGTGACAAGCCGCTCCGGCGTATACAAATTTTCCGCCGTTCCCTTTATGATGCCTTTTTCAAAGAGATATTCAATCTTTTCTTTCGACTCGTCCTCCGAAATGTCATAAAACTGCGCGGCGGCAGCCTGCACGGCAATCATCATCACCGCGGCGAATATCAAAAACTTTCTCATACATATCTTCCTTTCACCTTTTTAAGTATAGTCTTTATAATATATGTTTTTTAGGTAATTGTAAAACTAATGTTTTCCAATTAAAATTCCATGGTGGCTAATTGTAAAATTTACATTTTACAATTACCTAATATGTGTTTTTGAATTTCTTCCCATTTTGATGTTTATTTAATCAAAACACATCATTTTTTCACAGTAAAATCCCGTTTTTTTATGCACTTTTCTGATTTAATTATATTATATTATAAATAATCAAAAAACACCATTGCAAAATGTCTTCAAAATATGTTATAATGACGCCATAATAATAAGTTCGGTTTGAGCGAGTGTGATTATAGTGAATACATATAAATTTTACTTTGTTTCTCTGTCCGACGGCGACGGTTCCGTGAGGGTGCGTTTTCTCCAGTCAGCAATCCACGGGATATCACAGGATCCGTCCCCTGCTTCATTCGGCGATGCAAGGTTTGAGGCGCTGAATTTTGTTATGGACGACATCACAATAAAAGGAAAAACCTATAAAAAGGGACAGGCATACTTAAACGGAAATGTCCTCTCTGACAGCGTACCCATATTCACAATTGCATTTGACGGCATACACTGCCGCAAGCTCATGAGTGATGTGGGGCTTGATATAGACAAAAGGGGCGACATGATAAATATATATGATTTTGATGGGATAAAAAAGATATACGATGAGCTTTTGGAAATGTACCCTGATGATGCCGACCTGAAAACACCCGAAATTATATCACAAATAACTGCAAAAAATTATTTTTACCGTGCACTGCACTGTTTGGAAAATGTTTCGCAAACACGCCTTGAAACCGCAAAAAGAAAACTCCTCGTCAATGCGGAGGAATATATGCGCAACAATTTTTCAAGAGGCATCACCATAGAAGACACCTCGGAATATCTCTCAATTGACCGTCGGTATCTCTATAAGCTTTTTAAAAAATATTCGGGCACATCGCCCAAGCAATATCTCAGCAACATCAAAATTTCATATTCGTGCGACCTTCTTCTTAATTCCGAAATGACAATAGGCGACATCGCAGAGAGAGTGGGCTACAGCGACTCATTGCAGTTCTCTGCTTTCTTCAAAAAACAGACCGGAATGTCCCCCAGGAAATACCGCAATCTAAACCAATCAAATTCGTAAAAATATTTTTTTACAACATATTGACAATACATTTTTTTCCATGTATTATATGTGTAGGAACGCTATTTTGTTTCTACAAATTATAAAAAGGGGGAGATTTATTATGACCAAACAAAAACACTCAAAAACAAAGTTCTTATCCGCAGTTTCTGCCGCGGTTCTGATGTTTTCGTTCTTCACAGCGGTCTTTGCCGACACCTTGCAGAATCCCGTCAAAACCTTACTTTATCAAAACGGAGAACAACTGGAATTGGAAAATTTTCCGCTGCAAAAAGACAACATGCTCTACCTCCCTATAAGGGAATTTCTGTCCAAGACTTCTCCGCAAACAGAACTGATATGGAATGAGAACAAAACCATACTTCTGAAGGGACAATACACAGAAATTGCCGGCGAAAAGCTTGATTTTACTGCAAAATTCGGCATAGGCAGTCCATTGTGTGAAATAACAAAGTCCGGCAAAACCACCACTCACACACTGACGGAAAAACCGTTCCTCAACGACAGCAAAACTTATATTCCTTACAATTTAATGGTGCTTTTGGATAACCAAATATCATTGACCGCCGGGTTTGAAGCAGTCGCCCCTGCGGACGACACTTCCGCACAAAAGCTCCGGGCGGCGCTCACATGGGCAAATGCCCTGAAGACGCGCGACGGAAAACCGCGCTATGACATCATGACAGAAGAAATGCAGCAGAAATTTATAGAAGACCAAAAAGCACTCGTAAGCGATGATGACAACTGGTACTATGTCATAGGCTGGTCCAGCCCGTGGGTAATTTCATATGATATATCAATATCCGGAGCCGAGGCTTATATCACATACCACCAAGCCGACAGCACAAAAGAGCGCTATTCGGCTGCTGAAAAAATAACCTTTTCAGAAAATGACGGCAAAATCCTGGTTTCAGCAAGCGAGATTTCTTACTCTTATTAAATTTTACAAAATCATGTACGGATAAAGGCAAAAAACAGCAAGCACAAAAGTGCTCGCTGTTTTTTTGCATGCCGAAATTTTGACAACATTTTTATGTAACTCTGCAAATAAAAATCGGAATAAATCAAAGTCCGTTCTGATTCGGCTTTCGCGTTCATTATAGATGTAGGCTTAAAATAAAAGAAGCGATAAAATCTACCGGATATACACTTGGTGAGATTGTAAGCGAACCGTATGAAAAAAACGGATTATTTTCGCATTTTCGTAAACAATAAAATCAAAAAAAGATTTCCGCCTTATTTACCTATGCAGAAATAAGGCGTTTTTTCTTTTTTTAATAAACTTGATTTTTTATCTTGCATATGATAGAATGAATTTGTTGAAAAAAGTTTGTAAGGCGAGGTGATTTTATGATAGATGGCGGTGTGAGCGGCGAATTTTTGTATAATCATGATAAGATAAGGATAAGCAAGGAAAAGGTTAAGGACAGTGAGATTTCCTTTACGAAAAGAGAAATACACAATTTGCAAGAAACTCTGTCGAATTTTTATTCGCTCTGTTATATTGAAAACGGAGACGTAATAGCGATTATTGACGGTTATGAGTTTAAAGTACCGGAAAATTCGCTTGTTATTGCGGATAAGTACGAGGTTATCGCGTTTAAAAAATACGGGGCACGCATGGCAACGCGAATTGCGGTTGATTTTAAACCCGAGCTTTTCGGAAGATGCGGCAAAAAGGAAAAGGATTTTAACGAAACATTAAAAAACGTGGTCGGGAGCTTTGAAAATGTTAAGGTGGATATACCAAAAGGGTATTACCTTAAGGATAAAAGCGGAAGAATCAAATATCTGTTTGAAAATTCCGAAGAGGAATATCATGAAAGAAAGCTTAATTATGCGGATATAATAAAAGGCAATATATACGCGATTTTAACCGAAGTGGCAAGGAATCTTGGTTGCTTTGCAAACGCCAATATAAAGGTTAATCTGGTGCAGAGAATTGTGGATTACACAGAACTGCATTATCGGGAAAATCTTACAATTGAAGCACTGGCATATATGTTTAATTACAGCGGCTCGTACATAACAAAAGTGTTTAAAAAAGAGCTTGGAATGACATATGCAGAGTACTTGAGGCAAAAGCGAATATATGCTGCGTGCGGCTTGATTAGCAGAGAAAATTTTAAAGTTAAAGAGATTGCAAAGCTGGTCGGTTTTAACGATACCGCACATTTTGTGAAGTGCTTTGAAAAATATGTCGGAATGAGCCCGAGTGCATACAGATTAAATATGCGCGAGGCAAAGCAATGGTTTATAGATTTGAAAGATTTAAAGGCTCAAAAAGATATAAGTCAGTTCTGATATAAAAATAGGAGGTTCATTATTATAGCCTCTTATTTTTTTTACATTTAATTCTTATATTTTGCATAAAAATGCACTTTACAATTTGGTAAAAATATAAAAAAACGTAGATAGTGCAGTGTAAAAAAACCTATCAAAATGGAAAAAATACCTACTATGCAAAAGTTGTAAATTATATTATGATTATCTTGAAAAATGAAATGGAGGAATCATAATGGAATTAACCTTAAGAGAAAAAATATGCCAGTCGGTAATAATAAAAGCCGAACCGGAGGCGCATATAAAGCAATTCGGGAGCATCGAAAACTTTATGAAAAAGTACCCAATCGGCGGCTTATTTGTCAGCGGTGAAATATGCCCGTACAATGAGGACAAAAAAGCGAGAGATAATGTGATTGCGGAATATCGTAAATATTCAAAAATACCCCTTTTGGTCTGCATGGACGGTGAAGACGGAGTAAATATAAGTATTGACGGCGCAATGCAGATGCCGGGACTCTCGGCGGTGGGCGCGGCAAACGATAAAAAATCCGCATATGACTATGCGGCGGCAATCGCAAAAGAAACGGCAGGAATAGGGATAAACTGGACATTTGCGCCGGTGTGTGATTTAATTCTCAATCCGCTGAACTTGGCTGTATCGCAAAGAACGCTCGGAGACGATGTTGAAAAAGCGTCCGTGCTTTTGCCCGAGTTGATACGCGGCTACCAAGAAAACGGGCTTTTGTGTACCGCAAAGCATTTCCCGGGTGACGGAGTGGATTACAGAAATCAGCACATTGTAAAATCTGAAAATTCACTCTCAAAAAAAGAATGGCTTGAAAAATCGGGGAGAATGTTTAAAACCGCGATTGATGCGGGAGTTGATTCCATAATGGTCGGGCATATATCCTGTCCGTCGCTGCAAAATGATGCGGTGGACGGAATTTATCCGCCGGCAACGCTTTCATACGATCTGATGACGAAAGTTTTAAAAGAGGAGATGGGATTTTCGGGAGTAGTTGTTTCCGACGCTTTGGATATGGGCGGATTTTTGCGCTGGATATATGAACAGGATGAAGCCGAAGTTGAGTGTTTTAAAGCAGGGTGCGATATGCTTTTGTGGCCGCAATTGAGAGTCGTGGAACATATTTTGGAAAAGGTTGAGAGCGGCGAAATCCCGATGTCGCGCGTTGAGGACGCGGTTTCGAGAATTATGAAGATGAAAGAAAAGATAAAAAAGACCGAAAAGTGTGATGAGGCACATGAATTTGCGCAACGGACAGTAGATGCGCTTTCAAAAAAAGGCACTTGTTTAATTAAAAATAATATAATCCCGATCAACGGAGAAAAGATTAAGAGAATAAGGCTTGTCGGCATAAGCACCGATGATAAAAGAAAAGAGCTGAACATTTTAAAAGACGAATTTGAAAAGCATGGAGCAAGCGTTGAGGTTTACACCGAATGGTGCAATTATCATGCGGACTTTTCGGATGTGAATAAAGATTATGATTTGCTGATATTTGCATATATGCTTGACAATCAGGTGCCGAACCCGATAGGCGCGCCTGCCGTAACAACGCATACATCACTTATTTTCGACCGCGACAAGACGATAATTGCAAGCTTTACATCGCCGTTTATTCTAAAGCAGTTCTGTGAAACGGCAAAAACATATGTAAACGGCTACATAGATGAAATATCTCTGAGAAATTTCGTAAAAGGTGTTTACGGAGAATTTGAGTTTAAAGGAAGTCCGGCAGTTAAGGTAATATAAAAAAAACTGTCTTTTATAAAAAATCAGGACATCAAAATAAAAGAAAAAGGGGGGAAAATATTTTTTTTGGCGGCAAGTAATTTTAATTTATAAAAGAAAGGAATGTGAAAAAAATGAAACAACACACAAAAAGAGTATTGAGCGTATTGACTGCTTTTGTTATGTGCCAAACATTTGCATTTAATGTTTCGGCTGATGAAGAATACCAAAGTTTGAGTATGGGGAGTATGCAGTCAGTATTTGAAAAAGGCGCTCAGCCGGTATATATAGAACCGGTGGCGTATGATGTGCAAGGCGTGGAGATGCAGATTAACGATCCTACGGCACTTAGTTATGCATCGAGTAACGAAAATGTTGTCAAGGTAAACGCAGACGGTCAGATGAGCTTTGTCGACTACGGCGTTGCGGTGGTGACGGCGGCATCCGGCGAAATAAGCACAAGCATGCTTGTCACGGTCACGCCGAACGAGTATACAAAAGCGGATTTTGAAACCGATTCGTGTTCGACCGACAATCCGAGAAACGGCGAAAAATCATTAAAGATTGCCGGCGAGATAATCACCTATTATGATCACAATTATTCTCCTGCAAAGGAGACGCAAGCGGCAAAACAAGAGTCGCTTATATGGGGTGCAAATGATAAAAAGAGCAACAATGTGTTGCAGGCATGGTTCTACGATAACGGACAAACCGAAAATTCCGAGGCGGGAATAAGTTTTAAAAGGCATGAAAATTACTGCAATACCGGAGCGATTGGAATTATCAACGCTGCTGACACAACATATAAAATATCAAGCGTTAACGGACGATGGGATCAGATAGAGTATCCCAATCATATGACGAATGCGGCGGATACGGGGATTTTAAGAACACCGGGCTGGCATCAGGTAGCAATTGTGCAGAAGAATCTTTCGGGTGACGTTTTAAGTGATGACGGAGGCGATTCGAAATCGACAGGCTACACGGTATATCTGGACGGAAAAGAAGTAACATCTAAGACAAGTACTGAAAACACAAAATACATTATTCTTGGTTATGCAGGTGCGACAGAGGGCAGCTGTGCATATTTTGACGACGCGTCACGTGCGGAGTATATGGCGCTGGAAAATGTGAACATCACAGCAGATGAGAATGACAGCGAACTTTTGACGGCAAATCTTACATACTACGGTACAACTGCATCGGCAAGCGTTACGGCAAGCTAAGGAAGGCATGGACAAACTAAACCTTACGAGTGACAGAGCTGACCGCCTGTTCATTCAGAGCCGAATCACACATCAGTACCTCAATCAGTATAATGCCACTTATCCTGCGGCATAAAAGGAGACACAGTTATGATTATAGCAAACAATAAAACAATAAAGGAGAAAACTATCGAGCTAATTGATGCTCTAAAGTCCACTTGCCAGACCTACGGTATGGGCAATGACGGCAACGAGTACAAAATCATCACGCAGGTTTTCCTGTACAAGTTCATAAACGATAAATTTGGGTACGAGGTCAAGAAAATCAACTCAAAGCTTGCCAATGCCCCTAAGTGGGAAATTGCGTATGCTGAAATGAGCGAGGACGAACGACTTGATATTTTAGATGAACTGTCAGCCGACGTGCCACAGCTCTACCCTGAACATCTGATTTCAAACCTTTGGAATCAGCAGAGCAAGGGCGATTTTGACCTTATCTTTGATAGCACCATGACGGATATTGCCGACAAGAACATGGCTATCTTTGCTACTCAAACTACGCAGAACACCAAAATACCGCTTTTTGAAAAGCTAACCCAATATGTTACAGACGAGGCTCAGCGTGCTCTGTTCGCTCGTGCTTTGGTCGATAAGCTTGTAAACTTCTCTTTTGAAGAAGCATTTCACGAACACTACGACTTCTTTGCGGCTATCTTTGAGTACCTTATCAAAGATTACAACACCGCAGGCGGTGGCAAATATGCGGAGTATTATACCCCTCATTCTATCGCCACTATTATGGCTCGACTGCTCGTAGGCGACAGCTCCGATTTGCATAGCATCGAGTGTTATGACCCATCTGCAGGTACGGGAACTCTGCTTATGGCACTCAGCCATCAAATCGGCGAGGAACGTTGTACTATATTTGCACAGGACATTTCACAGCGAAGCAATAAGATGTTGAAGCTCAACTTGATTTTGAACGGATTGGTTTCATCTCTTGACCATGCTATCCAGGGCGACACCTTGGTAGCTCCATACCACAAAAGTGACAATGGGCAAGAATTGAGAACCTTTGATTTCGTTGTTTCCAACCCTCCGTTCAAGATGGATTTCTCGGATACAAGAGAAAAAATTGCTGCTATGCCTGCTCGCTTTTGGGCCGGTGTTCCAAAGGTTCCTGCGAAGAAAAAAGAAAGTATGGCGATTTACACCTGTTTCATTCAGCATGTTATCAACTCTTTGAAGAAAAACGGAAAAGGTGCAATCGTTATCCCGACCGGCTTTATCACTTCCAAGAGCGGAGTTGAGAACAAGATTCTTAAGCATATCGTTGATGAGAAAATTGTTTACGGCTGTGTAAGTATGCCGTCCAATGTTTTTGCTACAACCGGCACTAATGTATCAGTTCTGTTTTTTGACAATTCCAGAACGACAGAAAAGGTCGTGCTTATTGATGCTTCCAAAATGGGCGAGGAATACAAAGACGGAAACAATCAGAAACGTCGTCTGCGTGATTTCGAGATTGAGCAGATTGTCTCCACCTTCCAGAATAAAGAGGCTGTTGATGATTTCTCCGTTGCTGTTACATACGATGAAATCAAAGCAAAAAAATACTCTCTTGCTGCAGGTCAGTATTTCGATGTAAAAATCGACTATGTGGAACTGACGCAGGACGAGTTCAACGCAAAGATGGCAGAATACACCGAGAATCTGCAAAAATTCTTTGCCGAAGGCAACGCACTCCAAGTCGAGATTATGGAGCAGTTGAATAAGGTGAAGTATGAGTAAACTACACAAGTATGCCTTTGCAGACCTCTATGATATAGCTTCCGGTATTTCATCCACGAAAGAACAGGTAGGACACGGAGCACCCTTTGTTTCATTTAGCACCGTGTTTAACAACTACTTCTTGCCCGATGAATTATCGGATTTGATGGATACTTCGGAACGTGAGCAAGAAACCTATTCTATAAAGAAAGGCGATATTCTTATCACCCGAACAAGTGAAACCGTGGATGAGCTTGCTATGAGCTGTGTTGCCCTAAAGGACTATCCAAGGGCAACACATAGTGGTTTTGTAAAAAGGCTTCGCCCAAAGACAACAGGTATTGTCTATGATAAGTATATGGCATTCTTTCTTAGAAGCAAATATTTTCGTAAGGTCATCAACAGCAATACCATTATGACTCTCCGAGCGAGCTTCAATGAAGATATATTCTCTTTCCTTACCTTGTATCTTCCTGATTATGAGGAACAGGTAAAAATAGGAGATATGCTCTACAATATAGAAAGAAAAATCAGTATTAATAAGAAAATAAATGATAATTTAGCGGCTTAGTCGCTGACAGTAGCTTGACCGTTCATCAGCATCGGCAAGAGCCAATCTCTCAAACGAATGAGTTCTTGATTTTCACAGATGTTTTTGCTTATTTGCGTATAAATGCCATTGGCTCTTTCGTGATAAAGTCTCAGAACCTCATCCGGTGGAATTACAAGTGCAATACCTGCGAGGTCATCATTGTTTACCGCTTCTTGTGTAGCTCCGTGGGCAAGTGTATCCTTTAGAGTTTCAAAGTATGAGTGTTCAATAAAGAATGCAATGTATTCAAAGGAGTATTCAGAACATTGCAAACCACAGAAACCTGTTGAAAGGATAGATTCTTCTATCAGCGGTTTCATAGCAGGGTTAAGATAAAGATGCTTTATACTCTTTTTCATTTTGGCAAACCACACGCTATTTTCTGTAGGCTGCATATTGGCACGACTTTCACGAGTTTCAAAATCAACTGTATTTCCGGTTGAAATACTTGTGCCATTGACCTCTGCTGTGGCTAAATAGGTTTTCGTTGTAAATGGCATTACTCCAGGCTTGATAAATGAAGATAGCCTGTTCTTGAAAACTGTTTTTATCTGCCAATCAACAGGAATTGGATAAGATAGACCATTTGCAGATGCCATCTGGCCACCAGATGAACGGTATGGACTGCCGTCTTTGTTTGGAAAATCAAACTGTGTAAACCAATAGTCATACATCAGCTTGAGTTGCTGCTGTAAATTATCATTTAACATACAATACCCAACAATAAAAATCCGCCCTAAATTCTATTTTACTAACGGATTTAATCTAAAATTGTAAGTATTGATAATATATCAAGTTTAAAATTATATAATCCTGTTGGTATGAAAATGCCGAAAGGCTCTATTTTAGTGCCTAAATTTATACATTAATGATTTTAAATCGAATTTGAGAAGTTATTAATTATTTTTTTCAATATTATCATAAAACGCTTGGCTTTTGCCTAATTAAGAGTGATATATATACCAGACCTATAAATTTAACGATTACCCATAAATTTAACGATTACTACAAAAACGAGCAGTGCCGTCAAGAAGCCGGTTCATTGATGGCACTGCTCATTTTATGTTTATATATACGCAAACTCTCGCAAACACTGCATCACTGCAACATTTGCGAGAGTTCAAGGTAAAAGAAAAAGAGTAACCATTCTATCAAAATAGTCACTCTTATTTGGTGGAGATATGGGGATTCGAACCCCAGACCTGTTACATGCGAAGCAACCGCTCTCCCAACTGAGCCATACCCCCAAATATCAAACGCCGAAACACACTGTTCTGTTTCGGCGTTGGCGCGCCCGGAGGGATTCGAACCCCCGGCCTAATGGTTCGTAGCCATTCACTCTATCCAGCTGAGCTACGGGCGCATATTCTTTAACAACAAAATATATTTTACCACAAACACCCACTGCTTGTCAAGAACTTTTCTTCAAAAATTATACAAAATTTATACAATTACTAAAAAAATTTATAAAATATTTGCATCGTCCTGTGCCGTACCCACCTGCCGTGCGCGCAGCTGCTGCGGCAAAGGTTCCTCGCAAATCACACCCGTTATATCTTCAACATTACACAAATTATGAAAATATTTTTTCCCCACCTTGTCGTTTGCGCACATAAGATATGACTTTTTTGACTGCCGAATCATTCTGCGGCGCACATAATTTTCGCTGTCCGAGATATCCGTCAATTCCCCGTCATAAGACAGTCCGCGGCATGAAAAAAAGGCAGCATCGGCATTAAACGCCCCCACGGTCTTATAACATTCTTCCCCTACCAAAGAACGGCACTCCGGCAAAAGCTCGCCTCCCGTGCATATTGCCTTTATGCCATATTCGCCCAGCTTTGCAAGGGTCTTGATGCCGCTGGTTATCACTGTGAGATGATTTTTGACCGCCAAATACGGCACAAGTGCATACGCGCTTGAAGAAGCGTCCAAAAAAATTACGTCGTAATCGTGTATGCAATTTATTGCAATCTTTGCCATTTCAACTTTTGCGTTGCTTTGTTCAAGTTCGCGTATCACAAACGGAATTTTCATTGCGGAAATGCTGTTCTGTTCAATCATTGCGCCGCCATGAATCCGCCTTATCAGCTGTTGTTTTTCAAGGCTCAGCAAATCGCGCCGCACAGACGACTCACTTGAAAACAATACGGCAGACAATTCCTTCACCGTCACGCGTTTTTTTGCAAGCAAAATTTTTAATATTTCTTTTTCGCGTTCTTTGTTCATATATCCTCCATTTAACCCTCAAAACATTCAAAAATATGATTATATTACCGTTTTTTGTGAAAAATATTGACTTGTTGACCGTTTTAATCTATTATATAACTGATTCAAATAAATGTCAATATTTTTGCTCAAGTAAGACATGATTAACAGGGAGGATAATTATGAACACTGCAACAGGCATACGCTATGATATGCATACACATTCTCAAAACTCACACGACTCGCAATGCCCCGTCTTGGACATGGCAAAGCAGATGAAGGCAAAAGGACTTTCGGGCTTTGCGGTAACAGACCACTGCGATATAGGCTATTCTCAGGAAATTGATGTTTTCCAATCGGCGAAAAATTCTTACAACGAAGCGCTCGAAGCCGCAAAAGAAACCGATTTGACTGTGCTCAAAGGCATAGAAATCGGAGAATCCTTTTGGTTCCCCGAAACAAGCAAAAAGATACTGCAAAGTTTCAGCTTTGATGTCATAATCGGCTCTGTACATGCTGTCAAATTTAACGGATACGAAATGCCGTATTCGCAAATTGATTTTGGAAAAATGGACAAAAAAACGATATATGCATATCTTGACCAATATTTTGATGATATGCTTTTTATGACCGACAACCTCGACTTTGACATTCTCGCACATCTCACCTGCCCACTGCGCTATATAAACGGCAAATACGACATGGGAGTCAGCGTGCATGAATATTCCCAAAAAATTGAAATGATTCTTGAAAAGATTATAAAAAAGAACATTGCGCTTGAAGTGAACACTTCGTGTGTGTACCCCGGGAGCCGTTATTCTGAATTTATGCCCGAAAAACATATCATCGAAAAATATAAATCCATGGGCGGATATCTCATAACCGCGGCTTCCGATGCGCACATTGCGCAAAACGCCGCAAGTTCCTTTGATGTACTTTGTACAATGCTGAAAGAACTTGGGTTTGACACCGCTTATTTTTACAAAGACAGACACGCCGTACCATACAAATTGAATATTGATGCAAAATAAGCCTTCTGCAATAAAAAGGAGCTGAAAAAAACGTATTTTTTCAGCTCCTTTTTGAGAGGATAGGAAAAATGTTTCAGATTAAACTTTTTTTACATTCCCTTTTGCGGAAGTTTCAAACACCACACTCTTGATGTTATTTATTTTCCTCTTTTTTGTCAAAATCACGCCAAAATTCCAAAACAGCTTTCTCATATCCTACACGGTCTTTATAATAACTCATCGCGTGGTCTGCCCCCGGTACAACAAAAAGCCTTTTTGGCGAAGCACATGCTTTATAATTTTCATATGTCATTTCCACCGGCACAAATCTGTCATCAGTACCATGAATAAACAAAACCGGTATATTGGTATTTTTAAGTGCTGTCACGGCAGAATATTCGTCCGAATGCATCAGAATTTTCCTCTTGCATATTGCGTCCGCAATTGCACTTCTTATCCCATAAGAAATGTGCAGATTCTTCTCTGCCACATGCTTCCAGATTGCCTTTGGAGAGGTAAAACCGCAGTCTGCCATAATGCCGTGCAGATTTTGCGGAAATTCCAAATCCGATGCCATAAGCACCGTTGCTGCGCCCATAGAAATCCCTGCCAGATATATCGGCAGATTTTTTCCGCATCGGCAGATTGCCCAATTCACCCATTCGACACAGTCATATCTTTCGGTAAGACCAAAGCCCATGTGTTCTCCGCCGCTGGCATTTTGTCCGCGCTGTTCCACATACACTACACTGCAATTGTTGTCGTGCCAAAAGGACGAAATCATTCCATAATCATAATGCCATGAAGAACGCCAGCCGTGGAATGCAACAATCACCCTTTCAGGGTTTTCACAAGGGAAAAAATGTCCTATAAGGCTGACTCCGTCATGCCCGACAATCTCCACTCTCTCATGCGGCTGTGTTTCCAAAGCCTCAGAGGCGGCAATGCACGCGGCGGCAAACTCTTCGTCCTTGGTCTTTCCCGAAATCAACCTGCGTGTTCTTTTCATTATTTTTGGCTGTTTGCGGTCAAGCGCAGTTTTCACCAAAAGTCTTGTGGTAAGGTATGATGTGCCGGCGGCAGCGGCGGCAGCAGCGGCTGCCGAGGCGATTGCCGTCACAGTCAGGATTTTTTTTGTGCTGTTTTTCATATACATTCCTCCTCCAAGAATCCGTTCATTCTCTATTATGCCGTTTTTTCTTTTTTTCATAACTTTTTTTGGCAATTCAAAAACACAAATCGTAAAAAATATTCTTTCACAAATATTTTAACAAAGCAATCGCAAAACTAATGTTTTACAATTAACTGACTATATTTTACCATTCTTTTTTTACAGTGTCAACAATCCTCGCTGATTGTTCACAAATTATATAACAATTGTTAAAATACCGTTTCCGAAAAAAATATATTCTCCATTTTATTTGCCATAATTTACAGCTTGCAATTTCAGAAAAAATAGTGTATCATGATAACCGTGGTTGACATAACACCGAGAGGCAAGCTTTGGAACAGAGATACAAGCAAAGCATGCTTTTGGATTATGTAAACTGATATGTATGGGTAAAGGATACCCAAAAGGTATCCGCAGAAAAGGTAAAAGGAGGAACTGATATGAAGGGTTTCAAAAAAGTTATGGCCTCGACAATTGCGATGGCGGCAATAGCTGCACAGGCTTCCGCTTTTGCGGCAGTGCTGCCCGAAGAAATTGTGGGGACAAAGTATGAAGAACCGGTACAGGTTCTTGCAGCTTTGAAAATAATGGTGGGTGATGACAACGGGTCATTAAGACTCAACGACACCATCAAACGTTCGGAAGTTGCAAAAATGGTGGTTCATGCAATGGGACTTGACAGTCTTGCAGAAGCTTCAAAAGGGACTTCGGTATTCCCCGATGTGCCGGCAGACCACTGGGCAAACGGATATATCAATGTTGCACACACACACGGGCTTGTCGTGGGTGACGACACAGGAAAGTTCAGACCCGACGCAAGAATCACTTATGCTGAAGCTGTGACAATATTCGTAAGAGCAATAGGCTACGAGCCGGTTGCACTTTCAAAGGGCGGATATCCCAACGGCTATGTCGCTGCAGCCGGAGAAAGCGGAATTGCCGACAATGTTGGCGGAGCGATAAGAGAAGGCATCACAAGGGGAAATGTTGCCGTGCTGGCAAACAACTCCCTCACAGCAAAAATGATGGAGCGCAAGGGCTTTGGTCAGAACGAAACCTATGAAACGACAGACAAAACCCTGCTTAAAGACAAAATGGAAGTTGACAAGCTTTCGGGACAGCTTTCGGCTGTCGGCACTTCAAGCCTTGACGGCTCTTCCAGCCTGAAAAAAGACCAGGCAAAGGTTGACGACAAGGTATATGAAACAGCCTATAATATAAACAATCTGCTTGGTTACAATGTAGATTATTATGTAAAAGAAAATGACGCAGGCAAAGACGAAATAATCCTTGCATTGCCGAAGAAAAACAGCAACACAACCGAAGAAATCTCAGCCGACCTTTTTGAGAAAATCACTCAAAAGGATTCATTCAAGGCAATTGAGTATTACAAAACGGAAGGTGCTTCAAAGACAACAACAGCATCGCTTGCAAAAGACGCAAAGCTTATCTACAACGGCAAAAGCGAAACAATGAGCGATGACCTCATGAACATGAAGGACAAGTCCGGCAAAATAACACTTCTCGACACAGACCGTGACGGCAAGTATGATGTTGTATTTGTTTCTGACTATTTCAACATGGTTGTGGACGAAGTGACTTCAACCAACAAGATTGTGGACAAATACAGCGCCCCCACACTGAAACTTGATGACGAGGACGAAAACCTGTCCTACAGAATCATAAACGGTGTGCAGGAAATCGCGCTGTCCGACCTTGAAGAATATGATGTTCTTTCGGTTGCGGCAAGCCTTGACAAGGAAATATATGAAATCCAGGTTTCAAAAAAGACTGTCAGCGGCAAGGTTACAGGTACAGATGAGGACGGATATTATATCAACGGCGAACTCTACAAAGTGGCCTCAAATTATGACGGAACAATCAACCTCAACATGGAAGGCAAGTTCTATCTTGACGTATTCGGAAAAATCGCGGGCGTTGACACAAAAACAGCCGCAAACAACAACTATGCATACCTTATAAAGGCATATACCGATGTAAATTCCGAAGAAACAACAATAAGACTGTTTACTGACGAAGGAAAAGACAAGAACTTCAGCACTACCGAAAAAATAAGATTCAACGGAAAATCCGGACAGAAGGCAGACGAAGCTGTGAAGAGCCTGCAAAGTGAAGGAAACACAACAAAGCAGCTCATCACTTATTCCACAAATTCTGACGGAAAAATAACAGAAATCAACACAGCGCTTGACAATTCTTCAAACGGCAAAGTCAATGAAAATAAGTTTACACTGAACTATAACCTCAGCGATGCAAAATACAATGCTTCACTGAAAAAGCTCGGCAATGTAAGAATCGACTCCGACACTGTTATCTTTGACATTCAGAGCAACGTAAACGACTACAGCCTTGCAACGACAGATATGTTTGAAGACGAACAGAAGTACAACGTAATGGTTTATGACATGGGTGAAAACTTCATGGCAAAAGCAATAGTTGTGACAGGTGCTGAATTCATGACCAACGCAGAATCTTCAATCGCGGTTGTTGACAAAATTTCACAGGCAACAAACAAGGACGAAGAAATCGTTGACAGACTGCACGCATACCAGGACGGCAAGGCAATTGCCCTTGACAGTGAAGAACAAGGAATACTTGTAAAAGACGGCGGCAAAGCCCTTGAAACAGGCGATATTATTCAGTACAAAGTAAACGCAAACGGCGAAATTGCGTCAATAAGAGTCCTCATGGACATCAAGACAAAAGCAAACGAGAAGCAGGAAAAGCCGGTTGAAAACCTCGAAATCATCTACGGCAAGGTTGTCAAGAAGTTCAACAATTCTATAAACGTAACCGTAGGCGACTCAAATGTCCAGAATCTCCAGCTTCCAAACGATATCAAGGTATACAGCGTTGATACCACAAAATCAAAGAACAATATCACAGTAGCAACACGCGGCGACATTCAGGCTTATGATGAAGACGAAAACAACAGAGTATTCGTAAAGATTTATAAGGATATTGTTCAGGAAGTTGTAATAATAAAATAATCTGCCGGTAAAAATATATCTCTTCTACGTGCCATTATGAACAAAAATGGGCTGCATCTTTGATGCAGCCCATTTTTGTTTTTGCTGAAAAACAGCGCTTAGCGGCAGTCTTTCCGCTCATTTGCAATCTGTGCGTTTATTTTGCCGCGATAACCAGCGGTGTAGTGTCAATATACAGGGATTGATAATCCTCATACATTTTTCTCTTTTCTCCAACGGTCAGCAAAAGACCTGTGTCATACCCTCTGTCGGTTTTGCGGTCAGAAAGAATAAATTCGCCTTCTTCACCCTTCAAAGAAGTGAACGTATAACGCAGATATGCCGCATCTGTCAGCTTTATGCCCTCTTCGCCGTCCGCCTTCGGCATAATGACCATTGCAGATTTCACCGAATCATTCATAAACTTTTCGTTTGTTGCGCCAATCATGTTTTCATAAACTTCGCCGTTTACAATCAGCTCTGCCTTGTCATACGAAAATTTTGAAGAGTCATAATATACTGTGGCGGAAATACCGTTGAATTCCGCGCCGTCCAGGACTGCGGTGTTGCTTATATTTACGCTCACCGTTACCTGTTCGCCCGCCGAAACGGCTTCCTTGTCGGCAGAAATATATGCATTCAGCACATTGTCCTTGAGACTGTATGTATAATCTTCTTTGTCACCCTTGTTTTCTTCCGTCTTTTTTGCCATATACTTTTTGTATTCCTTGGTGTGTATGGTGACAATGTGATTTTCTCCGTCCCAGTCCACGTCTGCCGCCATGTTTTCGCTTATCGCCCTCAATGGTATCATGGTGCGGTTGTTCATAATCACCGGTGCCGTTTCCAGTTCATAATTTGCAATGTCATATTTCATCAGGCTCACAGCCGTCCACACGTCCATGACTTTGTTGTCGATTTCCAGCATAAGTCTGGTCAGGTTGTCTTTGGAGTCGATTCTTATGCTCCTCTTTTCCCCGTCCCAGTTCACCCCGGCGCCCATTGCCTCAAAGACACCCCTCAGCGGAACCATCGTGCGGTTTACCGAAGCGTCAATAATCGGCTTTTGGTCGGCAAAGTAAACCTCTCTGTCATCAACAAAAACTCTTGGGTTCACAGTTTCTCCCGTGACCTCTGCATGCACACACAAAGATGAAAACCCCATCACAGCCGCAACGGCGGCAGTCAAGATTTTTTTCATTACACTTTCTCCTGTTCCGAGTATACACTCTCTTATATTTTTACGGTCCAGCCGTATTCGTCCTTAATTCTTCCGCTTTGGATGCCTGTTATGGTGTCATAAAGCATTTGCGAAATTTTGCCGATTCCGCCGTCAGCCACCGTTATCTTCCTTCCTTCCCACTCAAAAGAACCGATTGGCGAAATGACAGCCGCTGTGCCTGTCCCGAAGGCTTCCTTAAGCTCGCCCTTGTCATGTGCCTCATACAATTCTTGAATCGAAAGCTTTCTCTCTGTCACTTTATAGCCCTTGTTTCTCAAAAGCTCTATGACAGACATTCTTGTCACACCCGAAAGTATGCTTCCCGAAAGCTCCGGTGTAATCACTTCATCACCGATTACAAAGAAGACATTCATTGTCCCGACTTCTTCTATATATTTTCTTTCAACACCGTCCAGCCAAAGAACCTGAGTATAGCCCTTGATTTCCGCCTCGTCCTGTGCCTTCAGAGAAGCCGCATAGTTTCCGCCGGTTTTGGTGAATCCCATTCCGCCTTTTACCGCGCGCACATACTTGTCCTCGACATATATGTCAACCGGGTCGAGTCCCTTTGGATAATATGCACCCACCGGCGAAAGGATAACCACAAACATCAGATGATGTGCCGGGTGCACCCCTATGTGTGCGTCCACCGCAAAGATAAACGGTCTTATGTACAGTGACGTCCCCGGTTCAGTCGGTATCCAGTCACGGTCTATGTCCACAAGCTTTTTGATTGCTTCCGTACAGAATTCTTCATCAATCTGCGGAATACACAGTCTTTCGTTTGAAACATTCAGTCTTGCCATGTTTCTGTCCGGTCTGAAAAGCTGAATTTCTCCGTCAAGGGTTTTGTATGCCTTCATGCCCTCAAAAACCTCCTGACCGTAATGCAGACACATTGCCGCCGGGTCAAGCGGAATCGGCGCATAAGGAACAATTCTCGGGTTGTGCCAGCCTTCACCTTCGTCATAGTTCATAATAAACATGTGGTCGGTGTAATAGTTCCCGAAACCAAGCTTTGACTGGTCTGTCGGCTTTTGCTTCGGTGCTGTTGTCTTTGTGATTGATATTTCCATATTTACCATTCCTTTCACTGCCGCACATTTTTTTGCCGCGGCATATCTTTACCTATATATTATAATCCAAAAAACACTTCTTGTAAATACGGATTTTCAAAAAATTTATATTTTGTTGAAAAAAGCAGATTTTGCCGCAATCATTTAAAAACATATGGGTGTTTTTTTCGTTATTTTGTATATAAAATGTTTTTTATGGGTATTTTCAATATAAATTTCACTTTCAAAGCACAAATAATGACCGTTTAATAAATTTTTTTATTTTTTTTCAAAAAGCTATGGAAATTTCAAACAATATGTTGTATAATAGAAAGATAAGGTTACAGTGGGGCAGTTCGTGCAGGATTATCCCCATATATGCCTGAAATTTTATAAATTTTAAAGGAGGTTGATTTAAGTGAATGACATTTTGGAAATTCTGGAAAAAAACGGCCCGAAGCTCAGCAATGCCCAAATTGCACAGATGCTCGGCAAGACGGAGGAGGAGGTCGCCGCCATCATCGCCGGGCTTGAAAAGGACAACATCATAGTCGGATACAAAACAATGATAAACTGGGACGAAACGGACGAGGATCATGTCACCGCTTTGATTGAGCTCCGCATAACCCCCCAGCGCGGAGAAGGATATGACAAGGTTGCCGAAAGGATATACAAATACCCCCAGGTGAAGTCATTATATCTTATGTCGGGGGCGTATGACCTCGCGGTCACCATTGAAGGCAAAAGCATGAAAGATGTCGCACTTTTTGTTGCGCAGAAGCTTGCGCCGATGGAAACGGTGATAAGCACCGCCACGCATTTTATATTGAAAAAATATAAAGACGATGGTCTTATATTCTACAAAGACGAAAAAGATTCCAGGCAGGTGATAACATTATGAACTATAACGATATTCTCAACAAAAGGGTCAGCAAAATCCCGCCGTCCGGCATAAGGAAATTCTTTGACCTTGCGGCGACAATGGACGATGTTATTTCCCTGGGCGTCGGCGAGCCGGATTTCTGCACGCCGTGGTCCATAAGAGAAGCCGGCATATATTCCCTTGAAAAAGGGCGCACATTTTACACGGCAAATTCCGGGCTTTTGGAACTTAGGCGTGAGCTGTGCAAATATTTTGAAAGAAAATACAAAGTTTCTTATGACTATAGCTCCGAAGTGCTTGTGACGGTCGGCGGCAGTGAGGCCATAGACCTCATGATACGCTGCATCATTGAAGACGGCGACGAAGTGTTGATTCCCGAGCCGTGTTTTGTGTGCTACAAGCCGTGCACAGAACTGTCACGCGGCGTCCCCGTGTCGATAGAAACAAAGGAGGAGGACAACTTCCGGCTCACGGCAGAACAGCTGAAAAGCAAAATAACAGACAAAACAAAGCTGTTGATTCTCCCTTTCCCAAACAATCCGACAGGTGCTGTCATGTCCCAAAAGGATTTGGAGGAAATTGCAGAAGTTCTGCGCGGAACAGACATCATGGTTCTGTCAGATGAGATTTATGCCGAACTGCGCTATGATGACGAAGGTCACACAACTTTCTCGGCAATAGACGGAATGAAAGAACGCACGGTGGTCGTAAACGGTTTTTCAAAAGCATTTGCCATGACCGGCTGGCGCCTGGGATATGCCTTTGGTCCTGCGCCGATAATCAAAGAAATGCGCAAGGTTCACCAATACGGCATAATGTCCGCGCCGACAACAAGCCAGTTTGCCGCAATCGAGGCGTTGCAGAACTGTGATGACGATGTGAGGGAAATGGTGCATGAGTACAACTACAGAAGGCGCTATGTCGTTGACGGTTTCCGCAAAATGGGTCTCAGTTGCTTTGAACCCTTGGGAGCGTTTTATGTCTTCCCCAGTATCAAGGCAACAGGGCTGACAAGCGAAGAATTTTGTGAGCGCCTGCTTGAAGAAGAGCATGTCGCAGTGATTCCCGGGACAGCCTTCGGCGAAAGCGGAGAGGGCTTTATACGCTGTTCATATGCATATTCTATTGAAAATCTGCAAACGGCGCTGAAACGTATAGAAAAATTTGTGAAAAAATATATAAAATAAAAAGAATTTGTGATTTTGTAAATCAAAAGGTTTTTAGTTAAAACATAAAAAAACAGTTAATTGTAAAATCAACTGAAAATATATACAAAAGAATTGGGAGGATTTTTAAAATGGCTGCAAAATATATTTTTGTAACCGGCGGTGTGGTTTCAGGTTTGGGCAAAGGTATTACGGCGGCGTCGCTGGGCCGCCTCTTGAAGGCAAGAGGACTGAAGGTTGCGGCACAAAAGCTTGACCCGTACATAAATGTCGACCCCGGCACAATGAGCCCATATCAGCATGGCGAAGTTTATGTCACGGAAGACGGGGCGGAAACGGATCTTGACCTCGGACATTATGAACGTTTTATAGATGAGGACTTGAACAAGTTTTCAAACCTCACAACAGGTAAGGTATACGCAAATGTCATCAGCAAGGAAAGACGCGGCGAATACCTGGGGAGCACCGTACAGGTGATCCCCAACATCACAAACGAAATAAAAGAGTTTATATACAGCGTCGGCAGAAAAAGCAACGCCGACATCGTAATCACCGAAATAGGCGGCACAACAGGCGACATCGAAAGCCAGCCTTTTATAGAAGCAATCCGCCAGGTTGGGCATGAAGTCGGTCAAAACAATGCCTTGTATGTACATGTGACCCTCGTGCCATACCTCAAAGCCTCCGGCGAACACAAATCAAAGCCCACCCAGCACTCCGTGAAGGAATTGCAGGGCATGGGCGTGACTCCCAACATTATAGTTTTAAGATGTGACGAACCTATAGAGGATTCAAGCATATTTGAAAAAATTGCAAATTTCTGCAATGTAAAACCCGACTGCGTAATTGAAAACGTAACCATCCCGGTGCTGTACGAAGCTCCGCTTATGCTTGAAAAAGCAAACTTTTCCGACATTGTTTTGCGCGAACTGAACATCGACGCCCCGGCGCCGGACCTGAGCGGCTGGATTGAAATGATTGAAAAAATCCGCAGCAGAAAATTCCGCACAAAAATCGCACTGGTCGGCAAATACGTACAGCTCCATGACGCATACCTCTCGGTTGCGGAAGCTCTGCGTCATGCCGGATACGAACTCGGCACATCAATCGATATAGACTGGATTGATTCCGAAACAATCACAGAGGAAAACTATAAAGAATTGCTTTCATCGGCAGACGGTATCCTCGTACCCGGCGGTTTTGGCAACCGCGGAATCGAGGGAAAAATCCTTGCGGTAAAATATGCAAGAGAAAACCATGTACCATATCTCGGCATATGCCTCGGCATGCAGATTGCCGTGATTGAATATGCAAGAAATGTACTCGGGCTTTCCGACGCAAATTCAAGAGAATTTAATGAAATAAGCACAAACAAAGTCATCGACTTTATGCCGGACCAAAACGATGAAATCGACAAAGGCGGCACTCTGCGCCTTGGCAGCTATCCCTGCCACATAGCGATAAATACATTCATGGACAAATGCTATAAATCCACAATAATAAACGAACGCCACAGACATCGCTACGAGTTTAACAACGATTACCGTGACGAGCTTGTCAATGCCGGGCTCATCATCAGCGGCACATCGCCCGACGGCCGTCTTGTGGAAACAGTGGAAATTGCGGACAGCCCCTTCTTTGTCGGGGTTCAGTTCCACCCGGAATTCAAGAGCCGTCCAAACAAACCACACCCGTTATTCCTTGGCTTTGTCGGCGCTTCGCTTGAAAACCGAAAGAATAAATAAAACATTTCCGGATGTTGTGATAAACACCCGGAAATCAAAAAAACCGAACCCACATGGGTTCGGTTTTTTTTCTTCACATGCTGGCAAAATCATTTTTCCCGGTTTTTTTAATAATTGTAGTCCACTGCCATTCTGTCCTTTGCAATGCTCCTTATAAACTTCCTCACCTGCATATGCTCCGGGTGTTGGTCATATATTTTCAGTGCTTCGCTGTTCTCAAAATCACAAATCAGCACTGCGTCATACTCGCCGTCGTTTTCGTTTATGCCCATTTGCAGACTTTTTATCACGTCAATTTTCCCCACCAAAGACTCCAGCATCGCTTTCATATTTTTCAGGTTTTCTTCCTTGTTTTCATCACTAATTTTCCATGCCACAACATGCTTCAGCATATCAATCACAATCCTTTCTTTATTCTTCAAAAAGCGCTCTCGCAAATTCTTCCGGCTCAAATTCCTGCAAATCGTCAATGCCTTCACCCACGCCGATAAACTTCACCGGTATCTGCTGTTCTTTGGAAATTGCCACAACAACCCCGCCCTTTGCCGTCCCGTCAAGCTTTGTCAGCACAATGCCCGTGATGTCGGCGGTTTCGGCAAAAAGCTTTGCCTGTGACAAGGCGTTCTGTCCCGTTGTCGCGTCCAGAACAAGCAAAACTTCTTTATCTGCCCCAGGCAGTTCTTTTTCTATGACCCTTGCAATCTTGTTGAGTTCTGCCATGAGGTTCTTTTTGTTGTGCAGCCTTCCGGCAGTGTCGCATATCAAAAGGTCAGCCCCCCTTGCTTTTGCGGCATTGCACGCGTCAAAAATCACCGCCGCCGGGTCACCGTTTTCCTTGTGTTTAATGATGTCACAGCCGCTCCGCTTTGCCCATATGTCAAGCTGGTCAATCGCCGCCGCGCGGAAAGTGTCCGCCGCCGCAAGCATAACCCTTTTGCCATTTGCCATATAATGCGATGCAAGCTTGCCAATTGTCGTTGTCTTCCCCACACCATTTACTCCTATCACCAAAACAACCGAAGGACTTGTGCCGATATGCATTTCATTGTCATTTTCTGTGAGAATCTCCGAAATGATGTTCTTCAATTCCTCTTTCACATCGTTCCCGTCGGTCAGATGCTTTGTTTTTGTCCTCTCACGCAGTTGGGCAATGATATACTCCGTGGTTTCCATGCCCAAATCCGACAGGATAAGCGCATCCTCCAGTTCTTCAAAAAATTCTTCATCTATTCTGATAAACACCTTAAAAACATTATTTACCTGTTCTGATATAGCGTCCCTTGTTTTTGCCAGTCCGCCTTTCAGCTTTTCAAAAAATCCCATCATTTCCTCCTTTTTGCCGCACACACACCCCTTTAGCCCACCAAGTCATCGGTGACATCATCAATGTGCAGTGAAAGCAATTTTGAAACACCCTTCTCCTGCATGGTGACACCGTACATTATGTTTGACGCCTCCATTGTTCCGCGCCTGTGGGTGATTACAATAAATTGTGTCTTGGCAAGATAATTTTTCAGATAAGTGGCAAATCTGGATACATTCACGTCATCCAACGCGGCGTCAATCTCGTCCAAAATACAAAACGGCGTCGGCTTAACCTCGAGAATCGCAAAAAGCAGTGCAATCGCGATAAACGATTTTTCGCCGCCCGAATAAAGGTTTATGTTTTGCAGACCTTTCCCCGGTAGTTGCACCTCAATCTCTATTCCGCTTTCCATGACGTCCTGCGGGTCGGACAGATACAGTCTGCCGTTTCCACCGCCGAAAAGCTCGCGGAAAACATGGCTGAAGCTTTTGTTTATCTCGTCAAATTGCTTTTGAAAATGCTCTTCCATCAATTCCTGTACAGAAGCAATGACCTTGTTTAAATCCTCCTGTGACTTTTCCAAATCGCTCTTTTGATTTGACAGGAAATCAAAACGCTCCTTTGCCTCTTTATATTCTTCTATGGCATCGACATTGACGCTTCCCAAAGCCTTGATTTTTGAGCGCAACTCACTCACCCTCGCGACGGCAAGCTTTGGCTCCTCGATTTCCATGGCAATCTCTTTTGCCGATGTGGGAGAGAGTTCATAGTCGTCCCACAGTTTGTTGATTATGCTTTCCGCCTCCATGGCCAGCTTTGTGAGCTTGTTTTCTGCCTTGGCATATTCCTGTTGCAAAATCATCATTCTGTCGGTGAGATCTTTGTTTGAGTTTTGTATACTCTTCAGACCTTCAACAATTCCTGCCTTTTCCTTCTCCAGTTTTTCTATTTCCTCTTTTATTTTTACCGACACCTCGCGCAATTTTTCGCACAGAAGTCTCTTTTCTTCAATCTGGTCTTTCAGGCTTTCATTCCTCGCGGTATATTCTCTGATGTCGCCCTGTTTTGCACCGATACCTTCTTTGTTTTCTTCAATCCTCATTCTCAGCGCGTCGGCTGTTTCCCGTTCTGTCTGGATATCTTTTTCAAGCGAGCGTAATCTCAGGGTTTCGTCCATCAATTCACTTGCCTTTTCGTCCTTTTTCCTCGACATTTCCTCATATTCCGCCTCTGCCTCTTCCGTTTCCCCGTTCAATTTGGAAATTGTGTTTTCATCACGCCGCATATCGTTAATCATGCGCGCAATGTCTTCTCCCGAGGCAGAAAGCTGTTCCTCAATCCTTTTCAGTTCGTCCTCCAGCGCCCTTTCCGACTGACCGCTGTTTTCCAAAGTCTGCGTCAGGTGCTCCTGTGTGTTCTTCAATATCAGGATTTCGTTCTCATATTCTCTCAAAAGCGGTGTATACGAAGAAAGCTGCGTATCCACACTGTTCAGGTCCGCTCTTTTTTCGGAAATCAGCGCGGTCACATCACGTACAGCGTTGGTCAGAGATACAATTTCTTTTTCAAGGTTCTTTATTTCATTGCCTCTGGACAAAATTCCGCCGGATTTGTTGACACTTCCGCCGCTCATGGAGCCGCCCGGGTTTAAAATATCTCCTAAAAGCGTCACAATCTTAAACCGATACCCAAATTTCTTGCTCATCAAAACCGCATTGTCGATGTTGTCGGCAACAACAACCCTCGCCAGCAGATTTTTCATTATGCCGTCATATTTTTTGTCATATCTTATAAGGTCTGATGCAATGCCGACATATCCCTCGGCTTCGGAAATCTCTTTTGCATTTTCAAGCGTTCTCCCGGAAACGGCAGACACCGGCAGGAACGTTGCCCTTCCGCCCCTTGTGCTCCTCAGGTACAAAATTGCCGCCTTTGCGTCGTCTTCCGTTTCCACAACAATGTTCTGCAAAGCACCGCCCAGCGCCATTTCTATGGCAGTGACATATTTGTCCGGCACCTCGACAAGACCCGAAACAGTACCGTATATCAAGCGCTTTTTCAGTTCCGGCGCCTTCAAGACTGCCTTTACGCTCCTTGCATAGCCCTCATACTCGTTCTCCATGTCCTCCAGCATGCGCCTTTTGGATTGTCGGGAACTCAGCTGTACCTTTGCATCGGCAAGCTTGCCCTCGTTCTCGGCAATTTCTGTTTCCAGTTGTTTTTTCCTGGTTTCCTGTCTTGCGACCCGCTCTTGCATAGAAACATACTTTTCTTGCTTTTGCGCAATTTTGAGCTTGCCTTCTTCAAGCTCCTGTTTTATTCCGCTGAGGTTTTTTCCGTGGTTTTTCTGTTCGTTTTCCACACTTTCGCGGCGTTCGATAAGCCCTTTTCGCATTGCCTCCTTGCCCGAGATTTCAGCCTTCTTTGCAGACAAATCGTTCATTTTTTCCATTATGGAATTTTTTATCTCATCTGCTTTTTTGCGGCACTCGGTCAGCTTTTCAAAGATTTCCGTGTTATCGTCGCGGATTTTTTCAAATCCCTGCATAAGCATCTTGGATTCTTCTTCTTTTTCTTTAATGCTTTCCTTGTGTGCCTCTATTTCTTTTTCATATTCTTCATTCTTTTTTTCAACAGCGACAATTTCGCCTTTTATTCTTTCCAGAATCGAAACATTATTCTTTATGTTGTTTTCTGCAATAGAAATGCTGTTTTCCTCATTTGATATCCGTGACTCATTTTCCATCAGAGCATTGTTTTTTTCTGCCTGTTCTTGGTCTTTTTGCTTGCTTTTTTCATACAGACCGTCACGTTTTCGCTCTATTTCGGTTTCCTGCCCCTTCAGTTCTTCAATCTCAGCGGCGATTCCGCCGGACAATTCTTCCGCCTTCTTTTTGTCCGCCGCATTCTTGTCAAGGTTCACCAGACACATGCTTACGTCAAGACCTTTATATTCTTCATAGAGCTCCATGTATTTTCTTGCCTTTTGGGACTGATTCTCCAAAGGCCCCAGCTGTCTTTCCAGTTCCTGTGTTATGTCGCTTATCCTCACAAGGTTTTCGGTCACGCCCAAAAGCTTCCTCTCTGCCTCGTCCTTGCGGTGCTTATACTTCGAAACGCCTGCCGCCTCCTCAAAAAAACTGCGCCTGTCCTCGGCCTTTGTGGAAAGAATCTTGGAAACATTCCCCTGACCGATAATTGAATATCCGTCACGCCCCAGACCTGTGTCCATAAACAGCTCAACAATATCCTTCAGTCTGCAATTGGCTTTGTTTATCTGATAAACACTCTCTCCCGAGCGAAAAACACGCCTTGTCACAACAACCTCGTCAAATTCTATGGGAAAAAGCCGAGATGAGTTGTCCAAAACAAGGCTGACCTCTGCAAAATTCACCTGTTTGCGTGTTTCCGTGCCGGCAAAAATTACATCTTGCATGTTGGAACCTCTGAGGCTTTTTGCGCTCATTTCTCCCATAACCCAGCGTATAGCGTCCGAGATGTTGCTTTTTCCGCTGCCGTTCGGCCCGACAACAGATGTGACGCCCTGTCCAAAATCAAGAACAGTCTTGTCGGCAAAGGACTTAAATCCCTGCAGTTCCAATCGTTTCAGGTACAAAATGCCGACCCCCTTTCATAATCTGTATTATTCCGATACATTTATCTTATCTTAAAATTTCCTTTCTTTATACGCGCATCGCCCCTGACCTTCATCTGCACACCGTATTCTTCTTCCAGTTTTTTTATGTTTTCTCTTTTGTTGCCCACAGCTTTTGATATCTCTTTCGGGTTTACGGCAACAGTGATTTCTTTCCTGTTGTCAAGGCTCTCTTTTATTTCTTCATAATAAATCCGACTCTCTGCCAGTTCGCGGAACGCACTGTGAAACGGCCCCGCCACAAGCATGCCGCCGGGCGAGATTTCGTCCGTCGTCGCCAAAGCCACACGTATCACCGTTATGCCGGCCTTGCGGAATTTTTTGAGAAGCACCGCACAAAGCGCCACGGCTTCCTCAACACTTTGCGGAGTGTACTCTCCGTTTCTGTACATCTCTTCCAGCCTCGTGTCGCGTATCACAAGTGTCGGATATATTCTGACGCAATCAGGTGACAAGGCTATAATCTCGTCCGCAGTGTGCACAGAACGCTCGGGCGTATCCCCCGGCAATCCCGTCATCATCTGCAAGCCCAGCCCAAAGCCGTACTGTTTTATGAGTGCGGCGGCTTTTCTCACATCACCGGGGGTGTGCCCTCTGTTTGATGCAAAAAGGACTTCTTCGTCCATGCTTTGCACCCCCAGCTCTATAACCTTCACGCCAAATTTCGCCAGATGTGTCAAAATCTTTTCATCAATATAATCCGGTCTTGTGGAAATCCTTATCCCCGAAACCGCCCCGCGCTCCACATAAGGGTACGCAATGCCCAGATACCTGTCCATTTCTTCACGTTCAATCCCCGTAAAGCTTCCTCCGAAAAATGCAATTTCACACTCTGCCCCGTGCGGAATTGTCCGCAAGTGGCTTTCTATGATTTGTTTTATTTCTTCGTCTGTCGTTTCCTCAACCACCCCGGTTATGTGCTTTTGATTGCAAAAAACGCAGTCAAACGGGCACCCCCTGTGGGGTACAAAAATCGGTATATTATAATGTTTCATTTTGGTTCACCAAGATTTTCCAAAGCAATTTTGGCGGCGTTCTGCTCCGCCTCCTTTTTGTTTGAGCCCACGCCTCTGTTCAGCACGCGGTCATTTGCCAAAACCTCCACGACAAAATGCTTGTCATGGTCCGGCCCGTCTTCGCTGACAGTGTTATAGGTCACTCTGCCATGATTTTGCTTTTGCATCTTTTCCTGGAGCATGGTCTTATAATCATGATAAAAAACACCCTGCATACCCATTTCCAGATCCTTTTCCATATGGCGAATCACCCACTTCTCCGCAGTCTTAAAGTCACTGTCAAGATATATGGCCGCAAGCACCGCCTCAAATGCATCGGAAAGTATGGAGTTTCTTTCCCTTCCTCCCGACAGTTCTTCGCCATGCCCCAGCCTCAGGAAATTCCCCAGCCCCAGCCTTTTTGCAATCTTTGCCAAAGATTCTTCACACACCAAAGAAGCCCTTATCTTGGAAAGGTCTCCTTCATTCACATTTCTCAGATTTTTATAAAGATAATTGCTCACAATAAGCCCCAGCACCGAATCACCCAAAAATTCCAGTCTTTCGTTGCTGCGGCAACGCTTTTCATTTGCATATGAGCTGTGGGTCAATGCATTGGCAAGCAGTGCTTCTTTCTTAAATTCATACCCTGCCGCATCCTGAAAATCTTTCATATATACTTCCTTTCCGCCAGAGTGCAAACCCTGCATATCAACCGCCAAAACCCTGAACGGCAAAAGCGTCAGGGTTTTTCGGCATCAGTCTTTATATTTTTTCATGACAATTGATGAATTGTGTCCGCCAAATCCCAAAGAATTTGACATTGCATATTCAACCTTTGCATTTCTGCCCTCATTCGGCACTATGTCTAAGTCACATTCCGAGTCGGGCGTCTGATAGTTTATCGTTGCAGGCACAAAATCCTCGTTCACAGCCATTGCACAAACTATGGCTTCAATCCCGCCGGCGGCACCCAAAAGATGCCCTGTCATGGACTTTGTCGAACTCACCATAAGCTTTTTGGCATGTTCGCCAAAAACTGATTTTATTGCCTGTGTTTCAAAGCTGTCATTATATTTTGTCGATGTGCCGTGTGCATTGATATAGTCTATTTTCTCCGGCTCTATCCCTGCGTCCTTTATGGCAAATTCCATTGCCTTTGCGCCGCCTTCTCCGCCCGGTATCGGGCTTGTGATGTGGTATGCATCATTTGTTATGCCATATCCCACCATTTCACATATGATTTTGGCCCCTCTTTTTTTTGCATGCTCAAGCTCTTCAAGCACCAAAAATCCCGCGCCTTCGCCCATGACAAATCCGTCACGCTCCAGATCAAACGGTCTTGACGCATGCATCGGGTCGTCATTGTTGACAGACATCGCCTTCATGCTGCAAAAACCGGCAAATGCCAATGGCGTTATCGCCGCCTCTGCTCCGCCTGCCAGCATGACATCGCATTCTCCGCGTCTTATGATGTTGTAGGCATTGCCGATTGCATTTGTACCCGAGGCACACGCCGCAACAACATTTTCATTTGCCCCTCTCGCGCCCAGCTTTATGGCAATCTGTGCCGCCGCCATGTTTGAAATCATCATCGGCACAAAAAACGGGCTTACCCTTCCCGGGCCTTTTTCCATCAAGGTCTGATGCTGTGAGGCAAGTGTTTCTATGCCCCCCACGCCGGAACCTGTCATAACCCCGACTCTCCACGCATCTTCTTTCTCCATGTCAATCCCGGACTGACGGAATGCCTCTTCCGCCGCAATCACGCCGAACTGCGTATATCTGTCCATTTTCCTTGCTTCTTTTTTGTCTATATACTCCGTCGGGTCAAAATCCCTGACCTCCGCCGCCACCCGGCACTTAAACTCCGACGCGTCAAAGGCGCTGACTTTGTCCACACCGCACTTTCCTTCTTTTATCGCCTTCCAAAAAGCCATGTTGTCCTTGCCTATAGGAGTAATCGCTCCCATGCCTGTAACAACCACTCTCTTCATAAAGGTCACCCCCGGTCTGTATTTTTATATATAAATTCAATTATTTTCACTCTGCGGGCGCGCCGGAAAGTGCCGGCACGCCCAAACATTTCTACTCTCTTTCCTTGAGGTAATTAACCGCATCTCCGACAGTAGAAATTTTTTCTGCTTCTTCGTCAGGAATTTCAATATCGAACTCAGTTTCAAGACCCATAATAAGCTCAACTATATCCAATGAATCCGCTCCCAAATCTTCCACAAATGAAGCGTCCATAGTAACTGCTGACTCATCAACGCCCAGCTGTTCAACAATAACCTGCTTTACTCTATCAAATTCCATCACAGTCACCTCCTTTCAAGTTTTAAAACAACACAACAGCAAACCGCCGTTCGTTTTATATTACATTACCAGGCCGCCGTCAATGTTAATCGTCTGACCCGTAATATAGCTTGACAAATCCGATGCCAAAAACAGCACCGCTTTTGCGACATCTTCTGCCGTCCCAAAGCGCGACAGCGGTATCGCCTCAAAATATTTGTTTTTCACATCTTCAGAGAGGACATCGGTCATATGAGATTCTATAAATCCCGGCGCAACCGCATTTGTCCTGATATTTCTGGAAGAAAACTCCTTTGCCGCGGTTTTTGTCAGCCCTATCAGCCCCGCCTTTGAAGCCGAATAGTTTGCCTGCCCGGCATTTCCCATGACGCCCACCACAGACGCAATGTTTATTATAGAACCGCTCCTTTTTTTCATCATATATCGTGCCGCGGCTTTTATGCAGTTAAAAGCGCCCTTCAGGTTTATATCAAGCACTGAGTCCCAGTCCTCTTCAGACATTCTCAGCATCAGCCCGTCTCTGGTTATCCCTGCATTATTCACCAGTATGTCAATTTTCCCAAAGGTGTCTGCCGCGGTCTTCATGAGGTTTTCCACATCTTCGGTGTTCCTCACATCGCCTCTCACGACAATTGCCTTGACACCCAGCGCCTCTATTTCTTTCTTTGTGTCTTCAGCATAGTCCGACCCGGGGATATCATTTATAACAATATCGGCTCCGTTTTCGGCAAGCTTCAGCGCAATGGCTTTTCCTATTCCCCTGCCGGCTCCCGTCACGACTGCCGTTTTGCCTTTTAACATCAAATCATTCCTTTCCGCAACACACTCAAAAATCCGCATCATGCAATTACCTATATATTTTATACATTATTTGTCGGTTTGTAAAGAGTTTTTTTTATTTTTGTTTAATTTCCGCTAAGGTTTTTTCCAAAGACGCCATGTCCTCAACATTATGCACATTCAACGCCCTGTCAATCTTTTTGATAAAACCCGACAAAGCCTTGCCCGGTCCGACCTCCACAAAGGTGTCGACACCGTCTGCAATCATGCGTCTTACGCTTTCTTCCCACTTGACAGAATTTGAAACCTGTTTTTCCAAAAGCCCCTTGACTTCGCCCGAATCGGCGATATAATCTGCCGTGACATTGGTTATCACAGGTATATTCATTTCGTGCATTTGGACATTTTCCAGTTCCTTTGCAAGCTTTTCACCCGCGCCCCTCAGCATAGAGCAGTGGAACGGCGCCGAAACCGGCAAAAGAACTGCCCTTTTTGCGCCAAGCTCTTTTGCTTTTTCACAAGCCTTTTCCACAGCCGCCGCTTCTCCCGAAACAACAATCTGCCCCGGGCAGTTGAAGTTTGCCGGCTCACACACGCCAATCTCAGATGCCGCACGGCAACACTCCGCGATGCCCTCTTTGTCCATGCCCAGAATCGCCGCCATGGCGCCCACACCCTCGGGCACCTCTTCCTGCATATAACGCCCTCTTTTTTTCACAAGCCGCACACCGTCCTCAAAGGTCATCGTGCCCGACGCGATGTGCGCCGAATATTCGCCAAGGCTCAGCCCGGCAACGATGTCGGGGCGGATTCCTTTTTCTTTCAGCACTTCATACGCCGCAATGCTCATCGTCACAACGGCCGGCTGGGTATTTTCCGTAAGCATCAGTGTCTGCTCGTCGCCGTCAAAAATCATTTTCTCAATGTCAAACCCCAGGGCATCCGACGCTCTTTTAAATATATCGGCCGCACAGGCAAAATTTTCTGTCAGTTCCTTGCCCATTCCTATCTTCTGCGCCCCCTGCCCGGCAAATACAAAAGCAATTTTTCCCATAACAAAATCCGTACCTTTCCAAAAAATTATTTTAATTTTTTCGCCATATTCTCAACAACACCGTCTGTGTTCAGCAAATCGGCAATTATCTCACGGCATGGTTTTATGTCATTCACCATCGCCGCCGACTGTCCTGCCATGAGCGAACCCGTTTCGATATCCCCGTCCGCAAAGGCGCGCCTCAGTCCGCCGACGCCCAGCGACTCGATTTCTTCAAAAGATGCCCCCTCTTTTTCAAGACGGTCATATTCTCTTGTAAGTTTGTTTTTCAAGGCTCTCACCGGCGCGCCGACACTTCTCCCTGTCACAACAGCGTCCCTGTCCTTCGCCTTCAAAACAGCATTTTTATAGTTTTCGTGGGCAACGCATTCTTCAGAACATATAAACCTCGTCCCCACCTGAATGCCGTCAGCTCCCAGCGCAAAAGCCGCCGCCGTGCCCCTCGCGTCGGCAATTCCGCCCGCTGCAACAACCGGTACGTCAACCGTGTCGCACACCTGCGGAACCAAAACCATCGTTGTCAGTTCTCCGATGTGTCCCCCGGCCTCTGTGCCTTCCGCGATGATGGCGTCCACTCCGCTCTTTTCCAGACGTTTTGCCAAAGCCACACTCGCCACAACCGGCATGATTTTTATTCCTGCTTCTTTCAGTTTCGGGATATATTTCCCCGGGTTTCCTGCCCCCGTCACCACAACAGCCGGTTTTTCCTCCAGAATCATTTCCATAACCTTGTCTGCATACGGCGACATAAGCATTACATTCACGCCAAACGGCTTTTTGGTGAGCGTTCTCGCCTTTTTGATTTGCTCTCTGACAACATCCTCAGGCGCACCGCCTGCCGCAATCAGCCCCAAACCGCCGGCTTCCGAAACGGCCGCCGCCAGCTCTGCCGTCGCAACCCATGCCATACCGCCCTGTATAACAGGATATTCAATTCCCAAAAGTTCACATAATCTTGTGTGCATAATCACTACTCCGCCTTTCTCGTCTTTACAGTTCCAAAAGTGCCGCGCCCCATGTCAGACCGCCGCCAAAACCGACAATGACAATCTTGTCGCCTTTTTTTGCGCGCTTTTGCTCAATCGCTTCGCAAAGCGCCACAGGGATTGATGCCGATGAAGTATTGCCGTATTTTTCAAGATTTATAAACACCTTTTTCTCGCCGATGTCCAGTCTTTTGAGCGCCCCGTCAATGATGCGCTTATTTGCCTGGTGCGGCACAACCAAATCGATGTCGTCAAATGTCAATCCTGCGCCCTCAACAACCTTTCTGGCGGCTTTTTCCATGGTTTTTACCGCAAACTTCATGACCTCCGCGCCTGCCATCCATATTGTGCTTTTGTTTTTACTTACTCTCTTTTCTGTTTCTTCCTCGTCTTCTCTGTATGCAAGGCTTGTCAGCTTGTCACCGTCCGCGCCCTTTGCGCCGATTTCCGTGGCAAGTATGCCGTTCTTGTCCGACGCCTTCACAACCGCCGCGCCTGCCGCGTCGCCGAAAAGTATACATGTTCCGCGGTCTTTATAGTCTGTCGCCTTACTCAGCGCGTCAGAGCCTATCACAAGAATATTCTTATACTGTCCGCTTTCTATAAACTGCTTTGCAATGGTCAGCGCAGTGACAAAACCCGAGCAAGCCGCATTTATGTCAAACGCCGCCGCATTTTCCGCGCCTATGTTTTTCTGAACAACACATGCGCACGACGGCGTAAAATAATCCGGCGTCACAGTTGCAAGGATTATCAGTTCCACTTCCTCCGCACTCATTTTTGCGTCTTTGAGCGCATTTTTTGCGGCAATAGTCGCAATGTCGGTCGTATACTGCCCGTCCTCACATATATGACGTTCTTTTATACCGGTGCGCTGGACAATCCACTCATCATTTGTTTCCACAATACTTTCCATATAGTCATTATCATACACCTTTTCGGGCACATAATAACCCATACCGCATATCTCGGCATATTTCATATCACATTACCGTCCTTTCCTTGTGTTTTTGACATGTCAGCCATTTTTTCTATTTCTTTGTTTATGTCGTTTCTTACAAATTTTTCAATCTGAACAATCGCCGCATACGCCGCCTTGACGTCAGACGCGCCATGCCCCTTCACAATCGGCTTTTTCAAACCAATCAAAGGTGCACCGCCGTATTCTCTGTAATCCATCTTTTTCTTAAAGTCCTTCAGACCGCCATATACAAAAAGTCCGCCCAAAGTCTTTAAAACTCCGCCCGAGAAAATATTTTTCAGATTTCTGCTCACAACCTTGCCCATTCCCTCAAGCGTTTTCAGAATTATATTGCCGGAGAAACCGTCACACACAATCACGTCTGCCGCCCCCTCCATCATTTCTCTTCCTTCAAGATTTCCGATAAAGTTCAGCCCGTATTTATTTTCCTCCAAAAGTCCATAAGCCTCTTTTGTCAGTTCTGTCCCCTTTTCTTCCTCTTCGCCGTTGTTCACCAGTCCAACCTTTGGGTTGTCGATTCCCTCGGCTTTGTTCATATAGATACTTCCCATCATGGCAAACTGCAAAAGATTCACACCGCGGCAATTTGTGTTTGCGCCTGCGTCAATCAAAAGTCTCGGGCCCTTGTCGGTGGGAATAAGCGTTCCTATGGCAGGGCGCAAAATACCTTTTATTCTCCCCACGATTAAAAGCCCCGCACTCAGCAACGCTCCCGTATTCCCTTGCGAAAGCATTGCATCTGCCTTCCCCTCCGAAAGCAATTTTGCCGCCGCCACCATGGAAGAATCGCGCTTGGTCCTGACTGCCTTGACAGGCTCGTCATGGTTTGTTATCACTTCACGGCAATCCACAATCTCAATGCGTCCTTTTTCATAATCATACTTTGCCAGTTCCGCCTCCAAAAGCTCTTTTTTCCCTGTCAGTATAATATTTATGTCCTTGCTGTTTACTGCCTTCACACTTGCCTCAACAGGCACCTGCGGTGCGTTGTCGCCGCCCATCGCGTCTACTACGATTTTCACTGTCGGGTCATCCCTTTCCAAATTATGCCGTTATTTTTCATCTTTCAAAGCCAAGCTGAATTTGCATCTGAAAACCTCTGTCTGGTTTGAACGTATCTTGACCCAGATTATATATTCTCTGTCTTTTACTCTTATCACTTCAAATTTTGCGACAAGACGCTCGCCCTTTTGCACTTCTTTTATATACTTCACATTTGCCACTCTTATGAGTGCTTTTTTTGCATCTATGATATCGAGCGCCAAATCCTCGGCAATCCCAAACATCGCCTGACCTTTTATTATGTCCGTTCCCTCATAAGTTATGACATCATCTGTGGGGATAACCGAAATACCGTCATGATACAGTTTCATATCAACAATATCCAAGGGAATTTTTGACGAGGCACTCTTGGCAACGTTTTTTACGCGCTCCCTATACTCTCCGATGCCCAATTCTCCGCGGTCTATGCGTATCGTGGCAACACTGACGTTAAGCAGCTTTGCAAGTTCTGAATCCTTGACAAAAGGATTCCTTTTCACAATATCCGAAAGTCTTTTGTGACGTTCTTTTTTCAGCTCTGTCCTTACCACACTATCACCTCTTCATATCGCCTATTCTTATCACCAGGTATTAACAACTAATCCCAATTATACTATATATCTCTCTCAAAATCAAGTCTTTTTTCTGATTTTGCATATTTTTATATAACTTTAACAAAATAACCCCCACAGACATCAAGTCATCTCAATTGTTTTTCCGGCAATATTTTTTCTGTCTTTTGCAAAAGTTTTTCTGTACACAAACACAAAATATCCGATCTCAAACACCGCCGTTATCGCCCACGAAAAAGGATACAGCAAATATAGCGAGGCAAGCGCCTGAAGTGTGCAAAAACCGTATAAACCCATGCTATGCGGAAAATGCACGACCCGGCAACCACGACAACCGTCGGGACCACGGTTTTCCCCAGCCCCGAGCCTACAAATCTCCCCACAACTGCAATATCAGACATGTTGAACATCACTTGCAGCACATTTGAAAGCATCAGCGGAATACTGAACAAAAAAGTATTTATGCACAGCGAACCGCTTGTCATTGTTATTCCTTTTGTCTTTTCCATGATTTCAAAAATTTCTTCCCAAAACAAAAAAAAACAACGAACATCATTGTCCGCTGTCATGTTTTCCAAAATGTACTATAGCACATTTATATATAATTGTCAACACAAAAAAACTGCAAAATCCATATTCCGTCACAAATTCGTGATTTGTCCCGAAAATAGACTTTGCAGTCTGTATTTTATTCGCCCAAATATGCTTTTTTTATTCTGTCATTATTCATCAGTTCGCTTGCTTTTCCCGAAAGTGCTATCTTTCCTGTTTCCAAAACATATGCCCTGTCAGCAATGGAGAGTGCCTTTTTCGCATTTTGCTCCACAAGCAATACCGTTTTTCCGTCTTTTGAAACTTCCTTGATTATCTCAAAAATCTCCGACACCAAAAGCGGAGAAAGCCCCATGGACGGCTCGTCCATAAGTATTATCCTCGGGTTGGACATCAGTGCCCTGCCCATGGCAAGCATCTGCTGTTCTCCCCCCGACAGTGTCCCCGCAACCTGGTTTTCTCTTTCTTTCAGGCGCGGAAAATGTTCATACACATATTCCAGATTTTTTCCAATCTGAGCCTTGTCGTTGAGTATAAAAGCGCCCAGTTTCAAATTTTCGCTTACTGAAAGCTGCTGGAAAATCCGCCTTCCCTCGGGGACATGTGCCATGCCCATGTACACAATTTTGTGTGCCGGAATTTTCGTGATGTCTTTGCCTTCAAATATAACCCTTCCGGATTTTGGAGAAATCAACCCTGTGATTGTATGCAAAATCGTTGTCTTTCCGGCGCCGTTGGCACCGATAAGCGCGATTACTTCCCCTTCATTAACCTCAAAGGAAACACCCTTAATGGCATTGATAACGCCATAATATACTTGTAAATCTTCAACCTTAAGCAATCTGCCTGCCTCCTTTCTCAGTCGTCTTCTCCGATATATGCTTTTATAACTTCGGGGTTATTGAGCACTTCGGAAGTCTTTCCCTGTGCCAAAACCTGCCCAAAATTAAGCACCGTTATTTCCTCACATATCCCCGAAACCAGCTTCATGTCATGCTCAATCAGAAGAACCGTCATATTGAAATTGTCACGCACAAATCTGATTGTTTCCATAAGTTCCGCGGTTTCGTTGGGGTTCATGCCCGCCGCCGGCTCGTCAAGCAAAAGCAATTTCGGCTCTGTTGCCATCGCCCTTGCAATCTCAAGCTTTCTCTGCTTGCCATACGGCAAATTGCACGCATGCACCTTATATTCACCTGCCAGACCAAACACGTCCAAAAGCGCCATAGCTTTCTTCCTTGTTTCCTTTTCTTCACGGTAATATCTGCCCACTCTGAAAATTCCCTCAAACATCGAATAGTGAATGCTGTTGTGAAAACCCACTTTTACGTTGTCCAAAACACTCAGGTTCCCAAAAAGACGTATGTTTTGGAATGTTCTTGCTATTCCTTTTTTGTTTATGTCGGCAGGCTTGTGCCCGATAAGATTCTCTCCGTCCAGCAAAAAAGTCCCCGAGGTAGGCTGATAAACGCCCGTAAGCATGTTGAATACTGTTGTTTTGCCCGCTCCGTTCGGCCCGATAAGTCCATAGAGCTGACCCTTTTCAATGTTAAGATTCAGCCCGTCAACAGCCTTCAGACCGCCAAAACGTATGCCCAAATCTTTTATCTCCAGCAGTGCCATTATGACTTACCCCCTTTTGCCTTTTTCTTTGCAATCATCGCCTTAACCGAAAATTTTGATTTTATTATCTTAAATTTTTCGTTATTGTTCAACAGCATCATGACGATAAGCACTATGGCATAAAGCAACATTCTGTAATCGGCAAGACCTCTCAAAGCCTCCGGCAATGCATAAAGCAATGTCGCCGCAATAATTGAGCCTCTCATCTTGCCCATGCCGCCCAGCACAACAAATACCAAAATCAATATTGATGTGTTATAGTCGAATTTTGTAGCATTAAGCTGATTAAGGTTGTGGGAATACAAAACCCCTGCAACACCGGCAAAGAACGCAGAAACAACAAATGCAGTCATTTTTGCTTTTGTGATGTTTATTCCCATTGCCTCTGCCGCAATCCTGTTGTCCCTTGCGGCTTTTATGCTTCTTCCCGTCTTGGAATCTATAAGATTCAGCATAACAAAAAGTGCAATCAAAATTACAACAAAACAAACGGTAAAAGTCGTATCCTCCGGCGTACCGTTTATCCCCATTGCGCCTTTTATAAGGTCATGTTTTGTCGCAAAGTCCATCTGATATTGACTAAATCTCTCCGGGCTTAGGGCAAAATAAACCCCGTTTGCATCATATGACAAATAAATGTTGTTGAAAATATTTTTGATAATCTCACCAAAGGCAAGCGTCACGATTGCAAGATAGTCACCCTGCAGTCTCAAAACAGGTATACCAATGAGGAATCCCATAATCGCCGCCGAAGCGCCGCCCATGATTATCGCAAGCGGAAAACGAATCCACACCGACGGAATAACGTCGATTAAAGCAAGCGAAAATACACTCCCGACAAAAGCACCAATACACATAAAGCCCGCATGTCCCAGGCTGAGTTCACCCGATATACCGACAACCAGGTTAAGCGAAACCGCCAAAAGTATATAAATGGAAACCGGCACAAGCAACCCCGAAAATGCCGAGGAAGTCACAATCCCCGTTGTGAGGAGAACCTGTATTACCACATAGGCAATGATTACCAATCCGAAAGTGATGAACTTATCAATTGTTTTTGAACTAATATTTTTCACAGCCGCCACCTACACTTTCTCGTTAATCTTTCTGCCCAGCAATCCTGTCGGCTTCACCAGAAGAACCACAATCAAAACACCAAACACAATTGCGTCCGACATCTGAGAAGAAATATATGCCTTGCTCAGACTTTCAATTATGCCCAAAACAACTCCGCCAATCATGGCGCCCGGGATACTGCCGATTCCGCCGAAAACCGCCGCGGTAAATGCCTTTATACCGGGCATTGCGCCTGTGTACGGGCTTATCTGCGGATATGTGGAGCAAAGCAAAATGCTTGCCACTGCCGCCAAGCCGGAGCCTATCGCAAAGGTTATCGAAATTGTCTTGTTGACATTTATCCCCATCAGTTGTGCCGCGCCCTTGTCCTCCGACACTGCCTGCATAGATTTTCCTGTTTTTGTTTTGTTTACAAACCATGTGAGAGCCGCCATTATAATCACAGTCACCACCACCGTGACGATTGTTTCCCCCGAAATGTTTAGCGCACCACCGACACTGAAACTCGGCACCACCGATTTAAAGCTTTTCGCAGCCGAGCCGAAAATCAAAAGCGCAAGATTCTGCAGAAAATAACTCACACCTATAGCCGTTATAAGAACCGTAAGCGGGGATGTGTTTCTGAGCGGCTTGTATGCCACCTTCTCTATCACCACGCCCAAAATAATGCATGCCAAAATACCGGCAGCCATCGCCGTGATGACAGAAATAAGCGTAACCGTCGCCGTCTCCATTCCTGTACCTGCCAGTGCAGACGATAAGCCTGTCATTGTTGTCAGCACTACATATCCGCCTATCATAATAATATCTCCATGGGCAAAGTTAAGCATTTTTGCAATGCCGTAAACCATTGTATAACCAAGAGCGATAAGTGCATATATACTGCCCAGGCTAATCCCGGTTACAAAAAATGATAAAAAACTGTTCATATTTTGTGCTCCCTCTCCAAATAGTGAATACCAACCGTTTGACCGGTTCCCCCTTCGTTATAATAACAACAATTAGGCTATTAAAATTAATAGCCTAATTGCCGTAAATAAATGTTTATTTTTGAATTACATTGCTTTGTAAGCGCCGTCTTCAATAACCATTGCTTTCGGATCCTTTGTCGGAGCACCGGTTTCGTCCCAGGTCATTGTCCCTGTTACACCTTCAACGGTTATTTCTGTCATTGCTTTCTTCAAAGCTTCGCACAAATCAGAAACGCTTATGCTTGCGTCTGTGATTCCTGCCTTTTCCATAGCAGCCTTTACTGCATATACAGCGTCATATCCGTCTGCCGCAAACTGATTCGGGATTTCACCGTTGTATGCTGCTTTATATGCTGCTGTGAAGTCAACAGTCTTCTGATCCTTTGCGTCAGCCGCAAAAGGTGTCAAAAGCATAACGCCGTTTGCCAAAGCAACATCGGCACCAAGCTGGTCGATAACGCCGTCAAGTCCGTCACAGCCGAAGAACTTCGCATTTATTCCCGCCTTGTTTGCCTGTGTCAGAATCAGTGCAGCTTCCTGATAATATATCGGCAGGAATATCAATTCTGCGCCGCTGTCCTTAATCTTCTGGAGCTGTACCGTAAAATCTGTGGCAGAATCCTTTGTAAATGCTTCCGCGTCTACAATTTCAAGATTTCTCTTTTGTGCTTCTGCGGAGAATGTTTCATATATTCCCTGTGAATAAACGTCAGAACTGTTGTAAATAACAGCAACCTTTGACGCGATGTTGTTTTCGCTTATATACTGTGCAGATTTTGCACCCTGTTCCGGGTCGCTGAAACAAATTCTGAAAGCATTGTCATTCTTTATACATTCAGCAGAAGAACCCGACGGTGTAATCATAAACATATTGTCTGCCGCAGTCTTTGAAGAAACCGCAACACACGGATTGCTTGTAACCGTACCAATCAAAACCTTAATCTGATCCTTCAATGTGTTATATGCATTTACAGCTTTTTCGGCATCATGTTCATCGTCCTGGAACTTAAGCTCAAACTTTATCCCATTGACACCGCCTGCCGCGTTGATTTCGTCAACAGCCAGCTGCGCACCGTTTCTTACAGCAGTTCCGTAAGTAGCCGCCGCACCTGTGAGGGGGCCGATTCCGCCCAAAACCAAAGTGTTGGCGTCGCCCTGTGTGCCATTGCCGCCTTCATTTGTGTCTTTGGCTCCGCATCCTGCGAAACAACCTGCTGCCAAAACAGCAGCCAATGTAAGTGATACTGCTTTTTTCATTGTAATTACCTCCATCTTTATCGTCTTATAAATAAAACAATTTATAAAAGACATAATACTATCTATTTCGCGATTTGTCAATACTTTTCAACCCCGTTTTGTTTATTATGCATAGAATTTTTATTTTATTTGGGGTCAATTTCATCAACAGTCAGTCTATATTGCAGATTGACAGCAAAAGAACCGTCCGTGTTCCTGAATATCGGTCTGAATCTGAAGTCCTCCGCGCCGACCTTTGCAAGCATAAAGAATCTGTTAATTCCGCTTTTCAAAGTCACCTTTCCCGGTTTTTCCTTTCTGCCGTTTATATAAAGTTCGTATTCGCCGTTTGCGTCAATGTCAAGCAAATACTCCTTTTGCGGTGTGCGCAGTGCATGTACAAAGCATGTTATAAACATTGTATTCCCCGCACTGCCGGTAAGCCTCAGATACCCGTCTTTTCTGCGCTCAAACTTTCTCATCCAGCCATAAAGCCCTTCACCCAGGTTGTTCAGCGAAAATTCCGGGTCGGTATAATATTCAATTGCCCTTGCATAGTCCTGATACGGCTTATATGGCAGCGACATCACCATTTCCATGGAATTTTCCGCCTCCCCTTTAATCATATCCATGGCATCAAAAGCAAATTCCGCGCCCATGTTTGCCAGCATTGCCGTGTACATCCTCACCGATTTTTCGTCAGATTTGTCGGCAATAAACTGTGAGAACACCTTTGCGCCGTCTTTTATGGCATAACTTACCGGTTTTTCCGCCAGTTCTCTGTTGTAAGCCACAATTGCGCGCTTGCAGTATTCCGCCCTGTGGTCCCCTATAAACAAATCCTCCCACGAAGTCCCTTCAACACTTTCAAAAAGTGTCGTTGCATCGCTGCACTCTGCCGTGTTGTATGCAAGGAAACGGTTTATGACCTCTCTTGGCGACATGCCGACCTTGTCATATCCAAAAAGGTCAACCACAGATATGCCCTTTGCCTCATCAAGAGAATAATCGGCGCTCAGGTGATAAGACGGTCTTTTTTTAATATTTACTTTTTTCCCGAAAATATCCGACAAAAGTTCCGCATTTTCACATGGCATAATCAGGAGCTTTCCGCCAAAAGCCTTCGCTTCCTCCTCATGCCCTCTCAGGCCGTCCTCATCGGCAATTATGATGTCGTATCCGGAAAATTCTTTGCATGAATCATATTCCAATGCAATTGCATCTAAAAATTCTTTTGTCTTTGCCGATGCCAAAACCCCTGTCTTTTTGTGCTCTGTTTTCTTTTGTGACAGGTATTTTATCATGTTTCTCAACAATACACAAGCCTGCGGCACAGTTTCATAATGCTTCATGATTTCAAGCTGTGTTGCGATAACCGTTCCGTTGTCGTTGTATTCAAGCATCGGACTCCACAAATCTCCGCCGTCATTGAAATCACCGAAGGAGCACTCCAAAAGCATTTTATAATTGCCCTTTACCGGCTTTTCAAAAGCACTGTTTATAAACGAATCCGGGCCGTCCTCCCCGGCGCCTTTTTCCCAAAAGATAAAGTCGCCGTTCTCCAGTCCGCAAAATACCGGATGAGAATATTCACTTGCATGCGCACGCAAAAATTTCTTCTTATTTATAACCATTGTCCCCAACGAAAATCCAAACTGTTCCGTAATAATCACTCTGCCGCCCGATTTTATAAATCTGTGCAGCGCCGGCTGCATATTCTTTTCCTTTTCGTCAATGTCACTGCCGATAATCAAAAGAATCGTGTCCTCGTACAAATCCTCAATCCTTGCAAGTTTTTCACACCCCGGCACAAGCCCCTTGATTTTTTCAAAGTCATCGTCATTCCCAAAATACGCCGTTCTCACATTTGTGACAGGCTCGCTCTTTATTCCCGACGGGTATATTTTATATTCCCGTTCTGTGACATTCATGAGCTTTCCGCCGTGGTATTGTCTGATGACAAGGCTCATACACTCGGGTTTTTCTGCCTTTTCCGGCACGATTTTTATGCTGTATTCCTTCCTCACCCCTGCCTTTTGGACAAACTCACTTTTCTCTTTATATACTGTTTTGCCGCATTGCACAGCTTCTGTTTCAAGCGTCACATTTTGGTCATGCAAGGTGTCATTGTATACGTCAAACAGCCTTTCTATGGGCTTGTCATCATAAAAAGAAGTGTTATACTCACGCGGTATGACAGTGACGGGCTTCATGCCTGCCTCGGCATACTTGCATGTCACATTCGGGATATATGCCGGATAGTCTTTCAGCATACCGTTGTTTATAGTCAGAGAATATTTTTTTATCTGTCTTATCTGAGGATACGGTTTTCCCGTATTATCCCCTCTTTCCAGAACAATATCCTCATTTGGCATGCTCTCGGCAAAATAGTGTGCAAAATTAAAACTTGAAATACCCGAAACATCTTTTCTTCTTGCATATTCCATAAATAACTGTTCTTTTACCGATATTCCTTCGGCACACACCTCGTGGTTTTTATATGCGTCGAGTCCGATGTACATGCTGCTGTTTTGCGGACAGATATACCACAATCCCCCGTGCTCTCCAATTGTCAGCGGAACATTTCTGTCCCATTGGTCTATCGTGCCGTCTATGTTATAGTGGAGGCTTGCCACCTCGGTTATTTCTTTGTCAATCATTCTGTTGTCGCCGTCCAGGGATATAAGCCTCTCCGAGCGGTCTGCCGCATGAAAAATTTCCATAAATTCGGGCACATATTTTTTATACTCGTCACGCCCGTCTACCCATCTCATTTCGTTTTCAAGGCTCCATATCACAACAGACGCATGATTCTTGTCCCTTGCCACAAATCTCTTTATGTGGTTGCGGCAGTTTTCTATAAATTCCGGGCTTGCCGCGTCCATGCTCTTGCCCGAGCCGTAAATTGCCGTTTCGTCCACAATCAACATTCCCTCTTCATCGGCAATGTCAAGATAAAACTCCGGGTGCGGCTCCGCATGATATCTTATGCTGTTGACTCCGCGTTCTTTGCAGAGTCTGCACCAGTTTCTCACATATTCCTCTGTCATCTGCACAGCGCCCTGGAAATGCCATGAGTCTCCGCGCAGATTTACTCTTGTGCCATTCAGGACAAAGCTGCTCCCCTCTGCCCAAAATTCGCGGAACCCAAACCGCACATTCATTTCGTCCGTGCTTCCCTCTATGCGTATCTTCATGTTATAAAGATGCGGATTTTCCGTGTCCCACAAAATCGGATTTTCCCACAAAACAGAAAGCTTTGCCCGGTTGTCCGCCACTTCTGCCGACATTGTTTTCACAAGCGTGCCGCCGTCATAAATATCCGCCGTCACCACAGTCTTGTCCGCGCAGTTTGCCGTTTCCGCATATACATCTATTTTCTTTTTTCTCACAGATGTCACAATTTCCGCATCCGTGATGTGCACCTTTGGCAAAACAATCATATGTACGTCCTGCCATATGCCCATATATACACTGCGGAGCCACGATCCTGCCAATTCATTTGTCCTCATGTCGCCCGACGGTATCTCATGTTTTTCACATTCTGTGCAGACAACCTGCAAAAGGTTCTCCCCCGTCTTTGCCTCGTCGGTTATGTCCACATACAGCGGCAGATAAAATTCGTTCCAGTCCGCCAGTTTTTTGCCGTTCAGATACACAGCCGAGCGGTGCATAATTGCGTCAAATTTCAGTATGACGGTGTTTTTCTTCATTTCGGGCGTTATTTCTACGGTGCGCGCAATCACGCCCGACCTTGCCCGGTCCCATTCTTTTGGATAATCAAACGTATTAAACGGGTCAAATCCGTATTTCTCCACAGACATGCTTGAAGTTCCGTTTCTCCACGATGACGGCACAGACAGTTTTTCTTTCTCATAGGTCACGTTTTCCGGCAGTTCCAGGACTCCGGTTTCATAAATCGGCATAAAATCCCAGTCGCCGTTGAGCAAAATATCTTTTCTCATAAAAATTTCTCCATTCCACAAAAAATCCATATACTGACAAATGTACTTTTTCACAAAGCTATAATACCCTAAAACCGCGTAAATTGCAAGCTTTTTTTCACATTACCGCAAGCTTTTTTTTCGCTTTTCGGATTGTTTCAAAAAATTCCTTAAAATATATTTTAACCCTTGACATTCATCTTCATCCGTGATATAATATCATGGTCATCAACGGAGAGGTGGCCGAGTGGTCGAAGGCGCAGCATTGGAAATGCTGTGATGTTCACGCATCCGAGAGTTCGAATCTCTTCCTCTCCTCCAAAAAAGGAACTGCATATCAGGCAGTTCCTTTTGTTTTGCGTATTTTTCATATATCCAACTCCAAAAAAATATAAGAGGCAAAATAAATTTATTTTGCCTCTTATATTTTATAAATACTTTATTTTATCGCTCTGTTCAAAAATGTTACAATCTGTCCGCGGCTGCAAACAGTGTCTGGCGCAAACGTTGTTGCAGATGTGCCGCTTGTCACACCTTCTTCAACTGCCCACGCAACTGCTTCCGCATATTCCGCATCCATGTCAACATCAGCAAACTCAATTTCGGAATCTGTCCACGGCGCGCCTGCGTTCAACCACAGATATGTAACTGTCGATGCACGTGTGCACGGCGTGTCCGCCCCGAATGTTGTGCCGGAAACCATTCCCTTTTCGTTTGCCCATACTGCCGCGTCATAATAATAGTCGCTTTCCTTCACATCAGCAAACGGATTCCCTGCCGTTGCCTTCGGCGAACCGACCGCACGCCACAAGAAGGTCAGGATTTGTGCACGTGTGCATGTGTTGTCCGGCGAAAAAGTTGTATCAGATGTCCCGGCGGTAATTCCTTTTTCCACTGCCCACTTCACAGCCGCCTCATAATATGCCCCCGCCTTTACATCATTGAAAGACACCGGCACTGTTGCAATATCCTTTTTTTCTTCCGGCTTGGTTACACTCGGCTGGTCGTTTTTGTTTTCCTCCTGCTTCTTGGTGTCATCGACAACCGGTGTCGAAAGGTCATCCAGCATCGGAATCTTCACGGTATACATTTCATGTCTTGTATATACATCACATTTGAACTGTATATTTGCAAATATACTTCCATCCTTTTCCGCTGTTGCATTATAAACTCTGAAATCCGATTCCTTGCTGAAAGACAATTCAATTTCATCGTTTTCGGGGAGAACTCTTTTGAGCTCCCTCAAAAACTCATCCATTGTCATGTCGTTCCATGTTGCCATTTTATCTTTTTCCTTGTTGATTACTTTCTTCAAATCTTCGATTTGCATACCTCCGTCTTTGGCTGCAAAAGCCCCTGCCGCCAGTGACATCACCATGCACAAAGCAAAAAACACACTTACAATTTTTTTACACATTTTTCTTTTCCTCTCTTCTTTTTATATTTTGTTTTATATTTTGGGTAATTAAAAAATTACTTCCAAACTCATTTAATCCAAAGCCCTGTTCAAGAAGGTCACAATCTGACCGCGGCTGCAAATATTCTCCGGCGAGAATGTTGTTGCAGATGTTCCGCTTGTCACACCTTCTTCAACTGCCCACGCAACTGCTTCCGCATATTCCGCATCCATGTCAACATCAGCAAACTCAATTTCGGAATCTGTCCACGGCGCGCCTGCGTTCAACCACAGATATGTAACTGTCGATGCACGTGTGCACGGCGTGTCCGCCCCGAATGTTGTGCCGGAAACCATTCCCTTTTCGTTTGCCCATACTGCCGCGTCATAATAATAGTCGCTTTCCTTCACATCAGCAAACGGATTCCCTGCCGTTGCCTTCGGCGAACCGACCGCACGCCACAAGAAGGTCAGAATTTGTGCACGCGTACACGTGTTGTCCGGTGAAAATTTTGTTGCCGATGTCCCCGTGGTAATCTGCTTTTCCACTGCCCACTTCACAGCCGCCTCATAATATGCCCCTGCCGCCACGTCAGAGAACGAAGGTGCAGACACTGTCTGTTGTGTGCCCGTTTCCGCTGTGCCGTCCCCGATTGTGAATATAACCGGCACCGATGAATTGAGTTTCATTTGGTATCCGCCGTCAACCTCTGTCATATATTTAACATTGAGCGGCAGATATGACTCAGTCCCGTCAGCTGTCTTGCATATAGCATATTCCTTCATCATCTCATATTTATCAGCAAAATGTGTTGTCCCCGCACTGGTTGTGAAAGAAACAATCGGGTTCTTGCCTATTGCAAAAATCTGTATGGCATAAGTGCCGTCTTCCCCGACGCCCATATAAGTGTAATTCTGATTTAAAATATTGGCTCTGTGCCCCGGACTGTCCATCCATGTCGTTATCGCACGTTCCGGATTTTGATGTCCCGGTGTACATGATGCAAGGTTTTCACCAAATCCCGCCGCCTTGAAACCGGCAGAAATCGCCGTTGAAAAATTGGTCCCGTCCGGGCGCGTGTGAGAAAATTTCTCGTGCATTTCTTTTTCACGTATATTGCAGGCGTCTTGAAGCGAAGAAACCATGCCCAGCAGTTGGGCGCCCGTTTTTGCACGTTCGATATTGGTTCTTGCCAAAATTTCCCATTCTTCTTTGTCAACAGAAATTGAAGGCCTTTTCCCCAAAAGCTGCGGAATCTTTATCTGAAACCATGTTTCTCTCGTTTCACTCCCAAGGGTCATCACCATGCTCCCGGAAACCTCTCCTTCCGCTTCCAGCGTTGACTCTTTTTTCACAAAATTTCCCTTCCACTCCACCTTAGAGCCGTTTTTCACAGCCGCTTTTGCAACCTGCAGCATTTCTTCCTTTGTGATTCTGTTTGTGTAATCAATAGCGTCTACAGCCTTGCTTATCAGACTCCTGTCCTCATCAATCTTCACCGATTCCCCGGTCACAATCGGCTGCAGCGTCTTTGCCACAGAGCATCTTGCAGCGCTGTCGCCGCATGTGAGCGTAAGGGTTGCATAAACAGTGCCGTTGACCGTGGTGCTTGCTTTTACCATTGAAAAGTCATCACTTTCAAGCGTCACGCTCACTGCGCTCCCTTCGGGCAATGCATCTCTTGCCATTTGCAAAATGTCCTTTCTTGTCGTGTCGTTTGACACCTCAAAGTCCCATATTGCATCACTTATGGCTTTTTTTGCCGCCTCGATTTGCTTTTTTATGTCCGCCGCACTCAGATTTGAAGCATCTCTTTTCTCGGTGTCCTCGGGCATTTCCTCTTCTTCCGGCTCTTCCGTCACTCCTTCAAGCTTTGCGATGGTTTTTCTGACAGAAAATATCACCTCTCCGCCGTCCTGGCTGAGCAGAACCTCAGCGCTCAGCGAGCCTTCTTTTGCGCCCGTTGCTTTCATAAGCTTATATTCATATATTTCATACGCCGCACCGGCATATTTGTCTGCCGAATAGTCACAGTTTTCAAAAATGATATTTTCCAAATCTTCGCGTGTAAAATCATTGGTAATTTCGGTGTTTTCCAGAGCTTCCAAAATTGCGTCCCGGTTTTTTTCCATCGCGGTCTGTGCGTCCTGTTCAATCACAAAGCCCGCAGACACATTTGCCACCGGCACTGCCGCCGACATTGTGACAACCGCCGCTGTGACAACCGCCGTCAAAAGCTTTTTCATGATATTATTACCCCTTTTCTTATTGATATTTTAATTTGATATTTATTCATATCTGTATATAACATACCATTATTTGCACTCACAATCGCCTCAACCGTGTCCAATGCGGCATTCCCGTACACACCTGGCGCGTCGGTGCTTATGTTTATACATATTTGCAGATTATTCTGCAAAATTTCCGCCTTTACAAATTTTCCCGCGCCGTACAGGGCATCGTCCAGCAGAGTTGTCAAAACAACAAGCATGTCAAAGTCCGTCGTTTCCTCGGGCAGGTTGCAGTTGCAGACAAACAGCACACCCTTTTTTTCCGCCGCTTTTTTGTACATTGACAAAAAAGCATTTGCCATTTTGTTTTTGCAGAAAAATTCTTCTCCGCCGCCTATGTATTCCGCAAGTTTCTTGACAGAATGCAGCTGCACATCAAACAAATCCCTTCGGTAACGCAGTTGAGTCTTTTTTGACAAATATTCAAAAAAATATATCTCAAACACAATAAAAAATACCGAAAGCAATGTCGTCAGCACGGGTATCGTAACCGACGGGAAACGCACCAGGGCATCACTGTACACCGTCACCGCATATGTAACCAAATATGCCGTCGCCGTCGGAAGGCAAAGCCAGTCTGCTTCATTTGCATTTGATTTGAAAATCCCAATCACCGCCGGCGCCATGAATTTCGCAATCAGCCAAAGCAAAACTGCCGAAACAACTATCTCCGACGCCGCAGACGCCGCAAACCCGCCGCCGCAAAGATATGCCGCGGCAACAGAAATCCATTTGCGCGGTGTCGTCAGCATATACGCCGCGGTGAGTGAAAAAATCGCACGATACAATGGTGTACCGACCGCCGTCACATAATATACCAAAAGCGGCAAATGCACCGTAAACGGATAAAGCATATAAAGGAGTTCCTCACTGAAGTGTCTGTGCAAAAACAGGTTCAGCGCTCCGCAGAACAAATACAGCGCCGCAAGCCCCAAAAGCCGCACTCTGTCTTTTTCTTCCTCTGTAAAAAGATACATTATGACATTGCCGTACAATGTCACCGTCACAAAATTCAAAACCTCCAAGGGCACCCCTCCCATGCAGTGTTTTTTTTACACAACATATTGTATATCATCTCTGCCGATAACACAACATAAATGTCATAACTTGCAAAAAAACGTCATAACTTGCATATAAAAAAAGCAAAAAATTTCTTGCTTTCAGACTGTCGAAAAAGTTGGTCAACCGCAAGCAAACAAACCATAAATACATTTTAAGTAAAATTCAATTGTGTCGTTTGGCTGACAACTCTTGGCAAAAATAATATAATCGCATCAGAAACACCTTGAAATCTCGATGATTTCAAGGTGTTTTGCTTGCTTTCACCGAACATGGACTCTACCGTATACACATACGCCGACGAATCCATGTTCGACAAATTTACCTTCCTTTTTCGAAGCCTACCAGCGTGCCGATAGGTTTATCGACACGCTGAAAGCAAGAAATTCTTGCTTTTTTATACATTATATTCTGTTCCTCAAAAAGGCTCGCTTTTTCAGATGCTTTTCATCAGGCGCACCTGTTTTCTCATTTGGTATACAATAAAAATAAACACCGCCGCCTCTGTTATAGGCATAGCCCACCACATCGCCGCCGCACCGGCAATCCTCGGCAAAACCATAATCAGTGCTCCGCTCAAGAGTATGCCGCGCGTCACCGAAATCGCCATAGATACGCCCGACTTCATTGTCGACTGGAAATAATATGTGGAATATATATTGAACGGCAAAAGCAGATATGACACTGCATACATGCGCATGATTGCCGGCGCAATGTCAAGCACTTCTTTTGTCGGCGCCATAAAGAGTCTTATGAACCCGTTTGGGAAAATCATTGCCGCCGCAGTCCAGATTATGCTTATAATTACAGTCGTTATCACATTATATCTTATCATTTTTATGATTCTGTCAAACTTCCGCGCACCGTAATTCTGTGAAATAATCGGCTGTGACGCCTGTCCCACGCCATAAGAACAACATTGCACAAAAGTGCTTACCGAAACAATGACCCCATATACCGCCAGGGCTTCGCTGTTTGAATATTTCATAATCTGACGGTTGAAAAGCATTGTCAAAACACCCATCGCAACGTCAATGACAAAAGAAGAGAAGCCCGCAAAAATTATGCGCGGAAACCTGCCGAAACATTTTCGCGGCATCCGAAATTTCAGCGTATTCTCCTTTGTAAAAAAATGCGTCATTGCCGCAAGCACCGAAACCGCAGCGCCTGCCGCTGTGGCGATGCCGGCGCCCTTTATTCCCATGTCAAGGGTGAAAACGCAGAATATGTCCCCAAAGATATTAAACACTCCGCCTGCCAAAACCGCCTTTGTCGCCAGCGCCGGGGCAGAGTCGTTTCTCAAAAACATTGACAGAATCTGTGTAAAAACAAATACCGGCACCGCCATCTTTGGGGCAACCAGATATTCGCGGCAAAGCGGCAGCAAGTCCTCGCTTGCCCCGAACAGCCTCAAAAGCGGTGTTTCAAAGCAATACAGACAAATCCACAGCACAAGCGACACAATCACACCCAGGACAACAGATGCCGTGAAGTACACATTGTGCTCACTGCTTTCGCTTGTTTTGCCCTTTTCAAAGGCATAAAGCACCGAGCCTCCCATTCCGACCAAAAGCCCCATGCTATAGATAATGTTCCACACCGGCGCTATGACAGCCATCGCCGCCGCGCCTTGCGGCCCGTGGTATTTCCCCACGACAATCATGTCCACAAAGCCATAAATGCTCGCAATAAAAGAGCTCCCGAAAGCCGACAGAAGAAATTTTATATAAACCTTGCTGAGTTTGTCATTCAATAAGTCCATAATTTACCTCCTTAAACAAAAAAAGAATAAGATAAATAAGCATTTCAGCTTATCACCTTATCCGGCTCATCATTTCCTGTGAATCACTTGCCCTCCGTGTGAGCAAGCCTATTCTATCACACAAAACCGCAATTGTCAACAAAAAAAATCAGAAAAAAATCAATACGATTGATTTTTTTCTGATTTTTGATAATTAACGATTCAAAGTCACGGCTGTTTGCCTATGTACGCCAAAATTCCGCCGTCCACATAAAGGACATGTCCGTTTACAAAGTCTGATGCGTCAGACGCCAAGAACACCGCCGGTCCCATCAAATCTTCCGGCGTTCCCCATCTTGCCGCCGGGGTCTTTGCTATGATAAACTGGTCAAACGGGTGACGTGAGCCGTCCGGCTGTTTTTCTCTCAAAGGCGCCGTCTGCGGCGTTGCAATATAGCCCGGACCTATGCCGTTGCACTGTATGTTGTGCTCGCCGTATTCAGAGCAGATGTTCCTTGTCAGCATTTTCAGTCCGCCCTTTGCCGCCGCATATGCAGAAACGGTTTCACGCCCAAGTTCACTCATCATAGAGCAGATGTTTATGATTTTTCCGTGACCTTTCTTTATCATCGAAGGAATAACTGCCTTTGCAACAATAAACGGTGCATTCAGGTCAACATCAATAACCTGTCTGAACTCCTCAGCCGTCATCTCACACATCGGTATTCTCTTTATTATGCCGGCATTGTTGACCAAGATGTCTATCACGCCCACCTCGGCTTCAATCTTCGCCACCATGTCCTTTACCATGTCTTCTTTCGTGACGTCACACACATAGCCTTTTGCGTCAATCTTGTCCTGTGCATATGACGCCAAGCCCTTGTCGACAAACTCCTGTTTTATGTCACAGAATACAATCTTTGCCCCCGCAGAAGCATATGCTTTTGCAATGGCATATCCTATGCCGTAAGATGCGCCCGTGATGAGTGCAACCTTACCTTCCAAACTGAAATTTTTCAAAATGTCCATCTGAAACTCCTCCTTATTGAATGATTAAATCTTTATTTCCTGCAAGAATCCTTTCCCGGTGAACAAGAAAGAACCCTGCCTTGAAACCAATATATTTTTCCATTGCCGCCAAAACCGTTTCAGGTTTCAGGTTATAAATGTTCCCGGCGGCAAGGCACATTTTCAGCTGCACGCCCCAGTCCTTTTTTTCCGCCTCCAGAGAGTATATATAAGGCCTTATGTCAGCCTCCTTTGTGCCGCTTTTGCTCTTTTTCATAACCAAAAGTTCCTTTTCTGAAAGGAACCTCCCGGTGTCGGGAAGCATGTCCCCTTCCGTATCCACGATATACTCGGCACGGTCAAGCTTTCTGAAATCATACCCGTCGTCTTTTTTCACCGCGAGAATCTCAAACCCCGATGGCATGGCACGGTTCAGGGAATCTTTTATATATTCTTCCCCCAAATTCTCTGCAAAGCCGATTTTCATGTATTCTCCCGAAGACGTGACGCCCACCGAAAGCGGCATCGCCACTGTCATCACAGGGTGCGGATTGAACCCATGTGAAAATTCCATCGAAAGCCCGGCGCGCCTTATAACCCTGTGGATAAAACGCACAAAGTCCAGATGTGAGATATACCGCACCTCTGCGCCGCGGCTGTACTTCAAAACATAGTTACTCATAGCACACCCCCGTTCCAAACGAGCCTGCGCCGCAGCCGGCACATTTTTCGCGGCAGTTCGGCGTTGTTTTCGCGCGCATTGCCTTTTCATATTCCCTCTTGAAGAAGGCTTTATTCACACCCACATCAATATGATCCCACGGAAAAACCTCGTCCGCTTTTCTTTCCCTCAGATAAAATTCCGGGTCAATCCCGCATTCTTCAAAACTCTTCAGCCATTCGTCAAACTTGAAATATTCGTCCCAGCCGTCAAACTTACAGCCATTTTCGACAGCCTTTGCGACAGCCGTGGAAAGCCTTCGGTCACCGCGTGCAAAAACGCCCTCCAAAAAGCTTGTCTTGTTGTCATGCCACATATATCTTATCTTTTTTGATTTTATGTGCCCCTTCAGATAGTTCTGCTTTTCTATAATCGGCTCGCGCCCGTCCTGTGCACACCACTGAAAAGCCGTGAAAGGCTTTGGCACAAAGCTTGATGTGCTGACATTTATGTTTATGTTTTTTGCGCGTTCCTCTTTTGGGATCTTATAGTATTCGTCAAGCACCTTTGCGGCAAGCTCTGCAATCCCCTCCAGGTCTCTCTCGGTTTCTGTCGGCAGTCCAATCATAAAATAAAGCTTTACATTTGTCCAGCCGCCCCGGAACAGCCTCGATGTCGACAACAAAATGTTTTCTTCCGTTATGTTCTTGTTTATGACATCTCTCAGGCGCTGTGTCCCTGCCTCCGGCGCAAATGTTATGCCTGTTTTTCTCACCTTCTGCACCTTGTTCATCAGTTCCAGCGAGAAGTTGTCAATCCTCAAAGACGGCAGTGACAAACCAATCTTCTTTTCTTCCGTTATCTTCAGAAGATTGTCTGTCAGCTCTTTCAGTCCCGTATAATCGCTTGTACTCAACGATGAGAGCGAAATCTCATCATAGCCGCTGCTTTTGAGCAATTTGTCGGCAAGACAGGTCAGCGTTTCCGGCTTTCTCTCGCGCACCGGTCTGTATATGTATCCCGCCTGGCAGAATCTGCACCCTCTTATACAGCCGCGAAACACCTCAAGCATAACTCTGTCATGCACAACCTCTCCATACGGGACAATGATGCTTTCGGGCGCCTCTGTTTTGTCAAAGTCAGCCATGATTCGCTTGCGTATAACCGCTTTTGCATGCGGATTGTTTGGGGTGATGCTCTTTACTGTGCCGTCGTCATTATACTCCACATCATAAAAAGACGGGACATATATGCCCTCTATATCGGCAATTCTCTCAAGATATTCTCTCCGCGTACCGCCTTTTTCCTTCCAATCGGCATATACGTCCACCACTTCGTTTATCATTTCTTCGCCTTCGCCCATCATGAAGAAATCAATAAAATCGGCAATCGGCTCTCCGTTGTAGGCGCACGGTCCGCCGGCACAGACAAACGGGTGTCCCTCTGTACGGTCCTTTGTCCATATCGGCACATCGGCAAGCTTAAGCATGTTCACAACATTTGTATAGCTAAGCTCGTATTGCAGTGTGAAACCAATCATGTCAAAGCCGGTGATTTCATCGCCGCTTTCCAGCGCAAAAAGCTTTATGTTTTCACGCTTCATAAATTCTTCCATATCCGGCCACGGGGCAAAAACTCTCTCGCAATATGTATCCTCACGCTTGTTCAAGACATGATAAAGTATTTTCAGTCCCAGGTGCGACATTGCAATTTCGTACACATCGGGAAAGCAGAACCCAAATCTCACCTTGACTGTTTTGGGATCTTTTATACATGAGTTCAACTCACCGCCGGTGTATCTTGTCGGTTTTTGCACATTCATGAGGATTTTGTCTTTTTTAGAAAAATGCATTATATTCTCCCTTATTGTCAGTTTTCAGGCAATTGCAAATTGTTTTGCAATTGCCTGAGAGCGCTGTCTTATTCGCCTTTTTCCGAAACCTCAACAGTCATGTCCTCCTGCGGCTGTTCCTTATCCTTCTTCTTTTTGGATAGCTTGTCCGCCATGGAAAGCACCAGACCGTTTATCTTCTCAAACACCTCCGGGATAAGGCTTGTCAGCTTGTCTGCCGAGGTTGCCTCTGTGCTTATCGGCAAAAGCTTGATTGTGCCGTTTCCGACAACCAAAAACGCCACCGGCTTGACGCTTGCGCCGCCGCCGCAGCCGCCGCCAAACATTGGGTCCTGTCCCTCTGTCACTGCTGTTTTCTTTGCCCCGCAAAACTGGCTGCCGCCTGCCCCGAATCCAAAACCGACAGTAGAAATTGGGATTATGACCGTCCCGTCCGGGGTTGTGACCGGGTCCCCCACAATAGTGTTCACGTCAATCATTGATTTGATATTGCTCATCGCTGTGTCCATAAGTCCCTGAATCGGATGTTCTGCCATTTTTATTACTTCCTTTCCTTTTTCGTACATTTTTAAATTTTTGATATTTTAAAATACAATTTAAGTACCTTGAAAACTATAACCATAATATGCACATTTTTCACTTTCAATATACACTTTGCATGTATGTCAATGTGCTGTTTCTCAAAGTCCGGGTTTATGCTGACATTGCACTTTTGCACCGAAAGCTGGTGATGAATAAGCGAAATGATATTGTATATCACGCCATACAGCGCACCCGTCGCAATCCCCGTTTCCATTGCATCGCTCAGCCCGAAATTCATCAAAAATGAAATTTCCCCGACGGTCACGGCATGGCATTTTGCATACATGATAATTTCCGCAATGTCGTCCTCGACTTGTTTATAGACCTCAATCCCATGTTCAATCCGTTCCTTCAGCGGCTTGTCCTCTTTTTTTTCGGTTCCCGCTTTTTCGGGGTTCTTCTTTTCTTTTTTGTTTCTTTTCTTCTTTTTCGGCGCGTCTTTCGGGATTAGCTTTATCGAGAAAAACAGATATTTTATCCTCACCACCGCGCTGTGTGCGTCCCCTTCTTTTGAAAGTTCAAAAACCAGGTATGTAGGGATAAAAAGCAAAATCACAGGAATCAGAAAGATTGCCAAAAGTGTAATCAATACTGTTTTCACTTCCGATACCTCCTGTTTTTTTCTAAGATTCCTCCGTTATCTCCAGCTGTTCGTATTCCGGCGCTATCCCCGTCAAATCCACCGCCGGCAAATCCTCAGGGGTTTTCAGCCCGAAACAGCGCAAAAAATTCTGTGTTGTTTTATAAAGAATCGGGCGTCCCGGCGCGTCAAGCCTCCCCGATTCTTCAATCAGGTTCCGCTCCACAAGCCTGTTCATCGCGCCGTCACTGTTCACGCCTCTTATATACTCCACCTGGCTGCGCGTTATCGGCTGTTTGTATGCCACAATCGCCAAAGCCTCCATGGCGGCATTTGAAAGTGCTTGTCTTCTCTGTTCTCCCAGGATATCCTGTATGTATGCATAATATTCCGGGCGTGAACAGAGCTGATAACCCTCGTCTATCTCTATAAGCTTCAGTCCGCGCTGTGCCGTGTCATATTCATGGCGTAAAAGCTTTGCCGCGTCCTTCACCGTTTCAAGAGGCACATCAAGCACCGCAGCAAGCTTTGAAGCCTTGACAGGCTCCCCTGCCGCAAACAGTATGCCCTCGATGGCATACCGAATATTCACATTCTCCATTTGATTTCTCGCTCCTATTTGCCGGTTATTATAAATTCCCCTGCCTCGTCATCATATTCGGCAGATATTTTGCTGAGCTTTATCATCTCAAGCACCGCCAAAAATGTTGCTATCATTTCCGGCTTTGAATCTTCTTCCCTGAAAAGGCTTGAGAAATTGAGCCTTCTGCTTCTCTTCAAAAGCCCCTCAACTTTTTTTGCCATGTCCTCAACAGACACCTTTTCTCTGCCGACAATGCCCAAAAAGGCTTTTTTCTCCGGCTTCTTTTTTCTGATTTTCCGTTGCATTATCGCGTCAAAAGCGTCAATCAAGTCATGCACATCATGATGAACATTGTATTCCGGAATCGGAAAATCAATTTTTTCCGTCTCCTTGAAAACCATATATTTTGACCAAAACTCATGCTTTCTGAGTTCCTGCGAGGCTTCCTTGTAGCGCTGATATTCAAGGAGTCTTTGTGCAAGCTCTTCTCTCGGGTCTTCCTCTTCCTCTTCTTCCTCTCTCGGGAGAAGCATGCGCGACTTGATATACAAAAGCTGTGCCGCCATCACGATAAATTCACTTGCGTTGTCAATGTCCGCGTCCTCAATGCCGTCTATTGCCTCCAGATACTGGTCGGTGATTTCCGATATCGGAATGTCATAAATGCTCACCTTGTTTTTGGAAATAAGATGAAGAAGCAAGTCAAGCGGCCCTTCAAAACCTTCCAGTTTATAACATATTTTATCCATATTTTTCTTCACCTATACCGTCACATTCCAAACAATGCCGTGACACCGCCGAAAATTATATTGAAGAAAAACCGCACTCCCGTGCCGATGATGCCGCCAAACATGCCCGTAAGCGACAACAGCATAATTATAATCATGGAATATCTTTCATAGCTCATCAGCGTGTAATATGCACGGTCGCTCAAAAACATGCCTATGATTCTGGAGCCGTCCAGGGGCGGAATCGGTATCAGATTAAATACCATAAAGCACAGATTTCTTATTATAAAAGTATACATAAATGTCCCGAACACCGTGTGTACCCACGCAGGCATACCGATGCCGAAAAGATTCAGCACGGCATAAGGAAACACCCACAGCACCGTCCCCAAAACCGCCAGAATCAGATTTGCCAAAGGCCCGGCAATCCCGACAAGTGCCATTCCCTTTTTCCTGTCCTTATAGTACATCGGGTTGACTTCCACCGGTTTCGCCCAGCCAAATCCGGTCACTATCATCAGGATTGTGCCAATCACATCGAGGTGCGCCAGGGGGTTCAGTGTCAATCTGCCCCTGATGCGCGGCGTCGGGTCGCCAAGCTTGGTTGAAACCCACCCATGCGCCAATTCATGAAAAGTCAGCGCAATCAAGGTTATCGGCACGTTCAACAAAATCTCAACAAAATTATATCTAAACATTACATCACCCTTATATACTGTTTTTAGTCCGCAAAATATAAAAATTATGCTACTATGTCTATTATACCACGCTTTTTTGATAAAGTAAAGTTTTTTATTTTTATAGAAAATGCAATGCTTATCAATAAAATCAACGCGAAAAAGAAGTAAGCAGTTCGCTTGAAAACAAACCGCCGACGTATGTTTATACTTCAAGTGTTTATTTTCATGATGAAACGCGATGCTTATTTTTCGCGTTCCCCTTGAAAACCTACTAAATATATGTTATTATAGTGTTATTGATGCTTTATGTCCGAAAGACGGACGGAAAGGAGTTTTGAAGAATAATGAAAATTTCAACAAAAGGGCGCTATGCACTGCGGATGCTTCTTGACCTTGCAGAACACGGCAGTGACAGATATGTTTCTCTGAAAGAAATCGCCGAAAGACAGGAAATTTCCAAAAAATATCTCGAACAAATCGTGACGGTTTTGAACCGCTCCGATATTTTGCAGACAAACAGGGGATACCAGGGCGGATACTGTCTTGCAAAGCCGCCGTCAAAATACACCGTCGGGCAGATTCTGCGGCTCACCGAAGGCGGACTTGCGCCCGTTGCATGTCTTGAACAAACCCCAAACCAATGCAGCAGAAGTGCGTCATGCCCCACGCTTTTTGTGTGGCAGGGGCTGAACGATTTGATAAACAATTATCTGGACGGCATAACCCTGCAAGACATTTTGGACAAAGAAAAAGAAAACTATTCAAACAACTATATAATATGAAGATTCCTGAATTTGCCCGGAGTTTCGCCGCCGATTGCGGCATATCTGCGTTTTTATTTTAATATCATTAATATAAAAACACTAATAAAATTCCGGGTGATTGTATGAAAACTTCTATTTTTGCAACTGTACTCTTTTTTACTGCCGCATTGCTCCCGCACAGCGCGATTGCATATTCCCCTGACACTTCTGCCGAGGCGGCATGCCTCATGATTGCCGACAGCGCCGAGGTTGTCTATGAAAAAAATGCCCGCGAAAAATTGCCGATGGCAAGCACGACGAAAATCATGACCGCACTTGTTGCACTCCAAAAATCCTCCCCCGATGACATAGTCACGGTCAGCGCAAATGCCGAATCACAGGAGGGTTCATCAATATACCTTGCCCGCGGCGACAAAATCCGTATGGAGGATTTGCTTTACGGACTGATGCTTAATTCCGGCAATGACGCCGCGGTGGCGATTGCCGAATATATTTCGGGTAACACTGCCGCTTTTGCCGATGAAATGACCCTGCTTGCGCAAAAAATAGGCGCAAAAAACACTGTCTTTAAAAACCCCAGCGGACTTTATGAAGACGGGCACTACACCACCGCATACGACCTTGCACTTATAGCGCGCCATGCCATGTCAAACCCGACATTCCGCAAAATTGTTTCCACAAAAAGCAAGGCTGTCACCACAAACAGCGGAGATGTCATGTATTTTACCAACCACAACAAGCTCTTGAAAATGTACGACGGCGCATGCGGCATCAAAACAGGATATACAAAAAAATGCGGACGCTGCCTGGTTTCCGCCGCCGAAAAGGACGGCACATGCCTTATCGGCGTGACCCTGAATGACCCAAACGACTGGGAAGACCACAGCGCAATGTTTGACTATGGCTTTGCCGGCGCAAAAAAAATGACATTGATAAAGGGCGGCGATGTTTTCAAAACCGTGTACACAAAGGACAACCGTGCAATAGAATGTGTCTTGAAATCCGATGCCGACATCTCCGTGTTTGGAAACAACCGCCCCGATGCGGAAATCATAACACATTTTTCCGCCCCCTTGAAAGCACCCATAACAGCCGGCGAAAAAATCGGCGAAGCCGAAATTGCCGTGGGCGGCAAAACAGTGTCAACCATTGATATTCTTTGCCGAAACAACATCGAAAAAACAAAAAAAAGTATTTTTTTAGATACTTTTTCCGGTGTTTTTCTGGCTTTTCAAAAAATTTATTTGCAATAATACCCCCGTCATGTTATAATAGGCATAATAACATGGCGGTGTGCCATATACAAAAACCGGCAGACACCGCAGATAAATTTTTTAAAGGATATGGTGCATTTCATGGGAGAAATTGTAAGACTGCAAAAATATATGGCAATGTGTGCCGTTGCTTCGCGCAGAAAGGCGGAGGAAATGATTCTCCAAGGGCTTGTGAAGGTAAACGGCAAAACAGTCACACAGCTGGGGACAAAGGTGGAAATAGGCGCCGACAAGGTGTCGGTCGGCGGCAAAGAGATAAAAGCCGTACAGAAAAAATATTATATAATGCTGAACAAGCCCGAGGGCTATGTTTCCACAGTCCATGACCAATTTGACCGCCCCACGGTCACAGAGCTGACAGAGAGCGAGATAAACACACGCCTTTTCCCCGTCGGCAGACTTGACTATGACACTTCGGGGCTGTTGCTTCTCACAAATGACGGCGATTTTTCCTACAGGGTGACACACCCCAAATTCCACATAGACAAAACTTATGTGGCAAGCGTCAAGGGCGGATTGACCGTTTCTGCACTTAAGCGTCTGAGAAGCGGTGTAAAAATAGAGGATTACACCACCTCCCCTGCCGAAGTGGAACTGTTGGACAGCAAGGACGGATTTTCGCGCATCAAAATTACAATCCACGAAGGAAAAAACCGACAAGTGAGAAAAATGTTTGAGGCTGTGGGATGCAAAGTCGTCACACTTCAGCGCATAAGCATCGGTACGGTCAGCCTCGGCAATCTCCCCTTGGGCAGATGGCGCTATCTGACAAGCCACGAGGTCAGCTATTTCATGGGAATGTAAACATAAAAAAACTACGGCAAAATGAAATCATTTTGCCGTAGTTTTTTATGTCAGAAGTCAGCGGTTTTCGCTTTACAATTCGGATTTGGATACTCATAGTATACAGATGCCTTTGTTGCATTCCCCAGTGCGTCAAACGAAACGTTGTAATCCTGCACCTCTGCCCCAATCAAAGCTTTTGCCAGTTCCGGCGAAATATACGTGTTGCCATAGGTCACAATTATATGCTTATACGGCTGTGGTGTCAGGTTCAGCTTCACCCCGTCAACATATGCCTCGTCGGCACGGGTGTCAAGCACAATCTTCCCAAATGGCAGATTCCCGTTTTTGTCCTCAAAAATCACCTTCCCGTCATTCCAGGAAATCATTTCGTACGAATCATACATGTTGTAGTTTCCAACCCATCTGGCATAATCCGCCAGCATGTTTTTGCAATACAGATACGGCACAGAATTCAGTCCCCTCAAGGCATAGCCGTTTATTTCATTTCCCAAAATTTCTTCTTCGTGATACCACGGATAATTCCCGTCATCTTCGCTCGGCTCATCAGGCTCTATATAATTGCAGTTTTTGTCGTTCAGCTCCGGAAAATCAATCTTTGTGCTGCCGATTTCGGAATACCTATAATCCAGTTCCGCATCAAATGAAATATAAGAGTTATCCCTTGTTATATACTCCGGCGCATACATGCCGAGTGTTGTCATAATGTCATAAAGGTTCAGGTCTATGTCACACAAAACCTTCATGCCGGACAGCGTATTGCCCTCCGTGCTCACTTCAACAGTGACGCCGTTTTCGCCCAGAATTTTCATTTTTTTAAGACTTTCAATTGCTTCTTTTACGTTGAACGGCAAGGAAAAGTCCAAGTCATCGGCATTTGCGGAATACTTCGCGGAGATTTCCTTTACTAGAGAAAATACACCGTTCATATAATTTTCCATAAATTCGATAAATCCATTATTGTCAAACGAAATGATGTACTTTGAACCTTCTTTTTTTATATCGGCACTTTTCCTCAGGCTCTGTTCCAAAAGTTTTTTGGACTTTTCGTTCAAGTCCTTCAGCACCTCTTCGTCAAGCACCTTTCCCATCTCCGCCAAATCGGCTTCTTGCATCATTTTTGTATAGTCAATGTATATGTATTTGCGTGAAAGCGGCATTTTCACGGTCATATCATATTTCAGATTTTCCGCGTCTGTAAAGTCCATCGCAAGCCACATTCCGAATGAGGCATCTCCTGTCAGCTTCAGGCTTTCGTTCACCTTTGCCGGGAATGTTATGTTGCCGGCGATTTCCGAATTTATCTTCTTATAATCCTCCGACGCGTCAACCTTCACCGTCAAGTCCGCCGTCGAGTCAAACAGCCCCTCGGCAAGCATGCGATAATCCGCAATATCTTCCCCGGGATAGTATGAATACCACTCTTGCGACTTGTACTCTTCCTCCTCTGCATTCTGCATCTCTTCCAAAAATGCCAACGGTTTCTCCAGTTTCATCCTTGCGGAATAGCCTATCGTCGCAGACTTGTACTGCTGTGACAAAATCTCCGTCAAATCGTCCGCAGTGTCGGCAAATGCCGCTGTCTGAAACAACATTCCCCCTGCAAGCACTCCTGCCAATAACTTTTTCATAAAAACCCCCATTCTGCCGCCGCGCACCGGCATATATAATAATGAAAACATATCTCCCCCCGCGCAGTATAATAAAGGAGATTCTTTTGCACAGCCGCTTTGCCAAGGGCATTTTGGGCAGTGCATATTTCTATACCGATTGTATCATACTTTCCCCGGCTTTGTCAACTTCAATAGTTTTTTTCAGCACATTTTGTTCAAAAAATAAATTTTACACAGATTTAACATAACTCCCCTGTTAAATTTTACATTTGTATGATATACTTTATATAATACATATTTTAGGTAATTGTAAAATGCAAATTTTGCAGTTAGCCATTATTCTTATGGGGGTATCGGGGGCGGCAGCCCCTGATTTGCAATCAAAAATGACGACATGTGCGTCATTTTTGGCCGAAATAAAAAGTTTCAACCTGCCGTAAAATTAAAATCGTATGGAACTTTTTATTTCTACCCAAGAATTTTAACTGAAAAACGTTAGTTTTACAATTACCTAATAATACATACTTTATACGGAGGATAAACATGGATATTTTTAACGTTATTACCCTTGTGGGCGGTTTGGCGCTCTTTCTCTTCGGCATGCAGGTCATGGGCGAAAGCCTGGAAAAAACTTCGGGAGGAAAGCTCAAATCAATACTTGAAAACCTGACTTCAAACAGATTTAAAGGGCTCCTTCTGGGGCTTGGCGTCACTGCCATAATCCAAAGTTCGTCGGCAACCACCGTCATGGTTGTCGGTTTTGTCAATTCCGGAATCATGAAGCTTTCACAGTCTGTCGGCATAATCATGGGCGCAAATGTGGGCACAACCGTGACTTCGTGGCTTTTGAGTCTTTCAAGCATTAATGCGGAGGGGAGCTTTATTCTTCAATTTTTAAAGCCTTCTTCTTTTTCTCCCATTCTTGCCTTCATCGGTATCATCTTATATATGTTTACAAAAAAGCAGAAAAACCGTGACATTGGCGGCATTTTCCTTGGTTTTGCCGTTTTGATGACGGGCATGGAAATAATGTCCTCCTCTGTCGAACCCCTTGCGGAAAGTGAAGGTTTCCGCAATATTCTTCTGCTCTTTTCAAACCCCGTATTCGGCGTTCTGACAGGCGCCCTGCTTACGGCAATAATACAGAGTTCGTCGGCGTCTGTCGGCATACTCCAGGCGCTTTCGGTCACAGGCGGCGTCACATATGCCAATGCCGTCCCCATAATATTGGGACAGAACATCGGCACTTGCATCACCGCCATGATTTCCTCAATCGGAGCAAACAAAAACGCAAAGCGTGCCGCTGTGATTCACTTGTGTTTCAACATCATCGGCGCCGCAATTTTCCTTGTTGTGTTCTATGTTTTGCACGCGATTATACGTTTCCCGTTTATAAACGACTCGGTTTCGGCATTTAATATTGCAATCATTCACACCATATTCAATGTCTTTGCCACAATGATACTTTTCCCATTCGGCAAACAGCTTGAAAAGCTGGCGTATATCATTGTCCCCGACAAAGGCAGCGACAAAAAACCGCAGCTCCTGGACGAACGTCTGCTTGCCACGCCTTCGGTTGCCGTTGCACAGGCAAAACGCCTGACAAACCGCATGGCGGAAGAGGCATGCACAAGTCTGAAAAAAGCCATGTCACTTCTTGACAAATTTGACACAAAAATTGTGGACAATATAAAGGAAACAGAAACGGAAATAGACATGTATGAGGACAAGCTCGGGACATATCTTGTCAAACTCAGCCGTGAAAGTCTGACAATGGACGATTCTCACGAAATTTCAAATCTTCTTCACAGCATAGGTGATTTTGAAAGAATGGGCGACCATGCCATAAATATATGCGAAGTTGCACAGGAAATACATGACAAAGGGTTGACATTTTCCCCCGACGCAACAGAAGAAATACATGTCATCTCCGATGCGCTGACAGAAATCCTTGACATGACCTCAAAAGCATTTATCAACGAAGATATAGAACTTGCAAAATGCGTGGAACCCCTTGAGCAGATTATAGACTCGCTCAAAAAGAAAATGAAATCGCACCACATCGTACGCCTGCAAAAAGACGAATGTACAATAGAAACGGGTTTTGTTTTTTCTGACTTAATCACAAACTACGAAAGAGTCGCAGACCATTGCTCCAACATAGCCGTGTGCCTTATACAGGTCGCAAATGACAGCTTTGACACACACGAATATCTGAGCCATGTCAAAGGGGACGGCGAAAACGACTTTGTCGAACGCTATGAGGCATACAAAAACAAATACCGCATATAAACATTCGTCAAAAGCTTCTTGTCCGCCCACGGTAAGAAAGTGCAGGATATTTGTGGGCAGAAAGGCAAAGGGAATCATATGAACAAAGTGTTCTGCGTGGAAGACGACGCAAACATAAGAGAACTGCTTCTGTACACCTTGACAGCAACCGGGTTTGAGGCGAAGGGTTTTGACTCTGCCGACACCTTTTTTGACGCTCTGAAAAAAGAAATCCCCGACCTCATTCTCCTTGATATAATGCTCCCCGGCATGGACGGCATGGAGGTCTTGAAAATTCTCAAATCGGAACACAACGGACTTCCGGTCATCATGGTCACTGCAAAATCGGGACAGATTGACAAAATCAAGGGGCTTGACGGCGGCGCTGACGACTACATAACAAAGCCTTTTGACATTATGGAACTTGTTTCGCGTGTAAAGGCGGTGCTTCGCCGTTCCTCGCACGAAAACACGTCAAAGCTCATCACCTGCAAGTCCCTTGTGCTGAATCATGCCGCGCGCCAGGTCACTGTGGACGGCAAAGAGGTGACGCTGACCTTTAAGGAATACGAGCTTTTGCACATTCTTCTTGCGCACCGCGGCATGGTTCTCTCCCGCGACAAGCTTATGAGTGAGGTTTGGGGCACGGATTTTGAAGGCGAATCGCGTACGGTTGACGTACACATACGGACACTGCGCCAAAAGCTCGGCATTGCCGGAGAATATATCGAAACCGTCAGAAATGTCGGCTATAAAATTGATTAAAGCGGAGGGAGTCGCATGTACAAAAAAATCTATAAAAGTATGTGTTTCGTTGTTCTTTTTGCGCTTATCGTGTCCTCGCTTTTTGTCATACTTGTTTCATATTCGCTTATCAATGCATACATGCGCGACAAATTGGAGGAAGAAGCGGTCATTACCGCCGAACTTATAGAAGAATCAAGAGATAGTTCTGCCCCGGACGGGGACTATCTCTCTTTTTTATATCCGCGCATACATATATATGACGAAAACGGCGTTTCGGAGGACGGAAAACACGCGGACAGCAAAATCACATCTGTCACAAAACCATCTTATATCGGCAACAAAGGCTATGCCGTCCCCCTCTCGGACGGCACACTGTATATTGAAAGTGAATATGGGCGCCTGGCGGATATCCTGCTGCTTGTTGCCTGCACAGCAGTTGTGATATGTGTCTTTATATATTTTCTCTGTTCCTGGATATCCTCCGCCTTGACAAGAAGTATTGTAGAACCGCTTGAAAATATATATTCTTACGAACAGGACGCGGTTTATGACGAGCTTGAACCCTTTATAACACGCATCACCACCCAAGGCAAGGAAATAAAACGCCAGGAAAACAAGGTGAAAGAACAAAAGCTTCGGCTTCACGCCATTTCCGAAAACATGAGCGAAGGGCTGATTGTTGTCGACAAATCAAAAAATATCCTTTCTGTCAACAAAAGCGTTGTGGAGCTTTTCTCTCCCGAGGACATCAATGTCAAACACAAGCCGTTTTCCGTCCTCACCGCCGACAAAAAGCTCTCGGAATATCTGAGCAAAGCCCTCACGGGCGAAAAGGTGTACACCTCTATAGAAAAGTACGGAAAAACGTACCAGTTTTTCTACAGCCCCGTATACGAAAAATCAGAAATAGACGGTGCCGTGATACTCGTCATCGACGTCAGCGAGCGCATGAAAACCGAACAGATACGCCGCGAATTTTCCGCAAATGTATCGCACGAGCTGAAAACTCCGCTGACCGCAATCCACGGCTATTCTCAGATAATAACCGGCGGACTGGCAAAAGAGCAAGACATAATGGGATTTGCGGAAAAAATCGAAAAAGAAAGCTTTCGCATGATAAACTTGATTGACGACATCATAAAGCTTTCGCGCCTTGACGAGCAGGCAGAGGCACCCGAAAAAGAAAATCTTAACCTTCTCGGGCTGTGCGACGAAGTGGTTTCAAAACTCAGGTCAAAAGCCGAAAAACGCGGCATAACAATCACTGTTTCCGGCGTTGAATCATCAATATATGCAAACAAGATACAAATTTCGGAAATGATTTACAACCTGTGCGACAATGCAATCAAATACAATGTCGAAAACGGCAGTGTTGACATCACCGTCACAAAAGGCGGCTTTGCCGTTGCAGACACGGGCATAGGTATCCCCGAAGAATATAAAGACAGAATCTTTGAAAGATTTTTCCGTGCAGACAAAAGCCATTCCAAAAACATCGGCGGCACCGGGCTTGGGCTTTCGATTGTCAAGCATGTCGCCATAAGCAACAATGCACTGATTGACGTACAAAGCGCTCCCGGAAAAGGCTCGGTATTTACCGTTACATTCAAAGATATAAGCTGACAAAATGGGCTGTAAAAAAACAATTGGTTTTTTACAGCCCATTTTTTATGTTCCGTTTTTTTCCTTTTCTTTTTCGTGCCTCACTCTGCCAACGCCATGACTCCCCAGTCGTCGGGGAAAAGCCAACCGCCCGGACGTGCCGTCCATGGCCACTGCATGTTATCCACAAGGCCGCCGCCCTCATCGTTCAGCGCGCCGATTGTAATCCCCATACAATCCCCTTTGCTGACGCTTTTGGGACATAATTCTTTCCACGGGATTTTCACCGTCACAATCCTTCCATAATCGGTTTTTTCCATCTTCATCTCACTTTCCAGCACGCAATTGTCATCACGGTCAAAATAACCTGTTCCGTCCTGTCTGCGCGGCGTATGCGTGCAAAAGACCTCCCCTTTTTCGTCCGGGAAACCTATTATCATTTCACATCCCGAATCTCTTGAATGAGTTCTCTCAAAAAGCGAGTCAATATTGAATGTTGTGCAGTCTGACAAAAACATAAATCTGCCGCTTTGCGGTGTGACATATATTTTGTCCACGATATCATAACGCAAGTACAAAAATTCGTCATCCCACAAAATATTCATCTTGGCGGAAAATACGTCCTTCCCCGGGTATGGTCTGAAAGACCCGAAACCGCCGCAGAATTTCTCGCTGTCAATCACCAATTCCTCTGCATTGTCCCAGTTGCCTTTGTATCTGTGTGCAATCGTGAGCGCCGCGCGTGCCGAATAGCGTCTGCCGGCTGTGCCGTCTTTTATTGCAACAAAGTCATATTCAAATATCTTTGCCACATCGGCGCCAAGCTCTGTTTCAAACAGCACATTGCCGCTCTTTGCCGACACCCTGTGTGCTTCTCTGTGCGGAAGCGTAAAAACAATCTGCCCGTCAAAATCGGCATATGTATAAACAGAAAAAATTCTCTTCCCGTTTCTCACCGACAAGTCAACCCTGAGCTTGATGTCGTTCAGGACCTTTATACCCCAATAGCGCTTTATATGCCCATCGTCAAAAAGAATCGGCAGATAGCTTTCGTCCCGCTCTGCCGGCATCGGTATGTCGGGATATTCCATGCAGCCCTCTGCATCGGTCGGAACCGTTTTTATGTCAAGTTCCTTGTTTACAGCATAGGACACAACGCCCTTTTGCGGAAATTTGATTTTCATACTGCTGTTTGCAACAAGCGGCTCGCTTTCAAGATTATATTTGTTATATTCACAATCCATTTTTTCCATCGTTTCTCTATAGCCGTTTTCCTCCAGCAGTTCCACAAGGTACGGTGCGCCGTAAATTTTCCCCGTATCAATTTCTTCAACAACGCTCTTTCCTTCTGCCAGCGCCTTTTTTATGGATTCCAGAGAATTGTCCTCAGAAAATACAATTGTGCGCATAAACGAAGAATGGTCAAAATGCTGCGGCACGCCAAAATCCTTGTCATAAATACAATTCGGCAGCCCCGGCACATTGAAAAGCATATGAGAATCCCAGCCCGAAATAACAGCCGGTTTTTTTTCTTTTTGCAATCTTTTTTCAATAATTTTCCAGTCTTTTTCGTCCTGTATCTGCACGGCATCGGTATAGCCGCCGTCAATCAATTCGTCCAGCTTCCCCGTTTTTATTATTTTTTCTTTCGTCAGCGGATATCCTATGTGTGCAAGCGCCGCAATGCCGCCGGCACTTTTCATCTTCAAAAATTCCTCTTTATAATCCGCATTTTCCAAATCAATGTCGGGGCAGTCGTTCATCACCGAAATCACATGCCCCCAACCGTACATTCTTTCAATCCCCAGGTGAACCTTAAATCCCGGAATCCATTTTTCCACCTGTTCTTTTATGTCCTTGCTCCTTTTGGGAAACTCTCCGTCCATCAGGCAGATAAAATCATAATGATATTTCGTGACAGCCGCAATAAGCACGGCAGACGTGTCACTGCCGTTTCTCAGCCAATGGTCATGAAATCCCCCGACCTGAACGGTTATATTTTTCAGTTTCACCGTTTCTCTCCTCCTTTTAAAACAAATTTATCAGGTAATTATAAAATGTAAATTTTACAATTAGCCACCGCATCTTTGCGTGGGTATCGGGGGTGACAACCCCTGATTGGTAATCAAAAATGACGACATGTGCGTCATTTTTGGCTGAAATAAAAAGTTTCAACCTGCCGTAAAGTTAAAATCAGCCGGAACTTTTTATTTCTGCCCAAAAATTTTAATTGGAAAACGTTAGTTTTACAATTACCTAAACTGAATTTATAACAAATCATATATTACCACATTCACCGCAATTTGTAAAGAGTATGTAAAATATTTTTACATACTCTTTACATTATATTCTATTTTCCAAATTCTCCGTTTATAACAAAAACGGTTGTAAAGTATCCTCCGTCCGTCACGGTAAGCATTTTGGAGCATTCCCCGTATGCCTCTGTGTACGGTTTTATGTCGGCAAGGCTCCCCACCTTTGCCGAAACGTTTTTCTTGTTGAAGGTCACCGCAACTTTTGTGCTCGAACCTCTCATCGGCACATAATTCCTGAAATATTTTCCTCCGCCGAAATTCGGGTCATAGCTTTCTGCGGTCAAATCCTGTGTCGTAACCGTCGAAATGCCGTTGTCCACAGAATATACAAAACCGTATGTCACGCGATATCCTGTGTATGCGTCCGACACATTTGATGCCAAAACACCCTCTGCGGAAGAAAATACAAACGGATTGTAGCGATAGCTGTCCGTCAATGTATCATCTATAACCCCCACAGAGCCTGCAATACCGCCTTTTTGACCCTTTGCGCCAAAATACGGATTTTCCATGTCTGCCCTGTACAGGAGTTCAATGCTTGTTGGGTATATTTCCTCCGAGTCATAAGTATATCTTATTATATCTCCGGCCTTTATCTGATAATATTTCGGGTTCGGGTTTTCGGTAACATCCATGCTCAGCGTATCTGTCGCCATCAGCGCCGGGTTGACCTTGTTCCCCTGTCTGTCCTCGCCCGCGTCGTCCTTTGCATAAAGGGTCATCTCGCTGACGCTCGCCGCAACCTTGTAGCCGTTTGTCTTGTATCCCGAAAGTTTTATTGCCGGTTCTTCATCAGGCGAAAGTTCGCCGCACACATCGGAAACGATAAAGAAACTGTGATATTTCTGACCGAAGTTCATGGTCTTTACGATATCCCTTTGTATAACCATATATTCTGCCAGATTGGCATTTTTCGTTGTCCCATAGCTTTTGAAAGCATATGATGCCTGGGATTGCAAAAACTCTCTGTTTGTACAGCTGTACTTTGTTTCATCTGTTGTGCCGTCGGTCGGTGTTGTGAATATTCTTGTGCTTTCATTGGTCCATGTATAATCCTTGAAAAACCCGAATCCGTCGGGCTTATACATAACCTTTTCGCCGTTTGAATCATAAATCAGCTGGAGCCTGTTTTCGCCGTCACGCTTTTTGTCAAGCGGAATTTCAACCATATCAATCAAACCGTCAGCATTGATTTTATAACCGATTACGCTGCCTTCATACTGCTTTATTCTGCGGTAAAAATCAACACCTTTTAGTTTTTCATACTTTGAAGAATCGGTTGTTTCGCTGTCGCCGAACTTGATTTTTTCTGCGGTTTTATACTTTGCCGTGCTGCCCTCCGTGTTCACAAGCTTCAGCCATATCAAATTTTCATCGCCGTTCTCATCGTCGGGCACCGCTCTCAGCAGATACCCCACCTTGAGGCTGTACCCGTTTTCCTTTTCCGCAAACACAACTTTCCCAAAGCTGTTCAGATAAAGCGTCAATGTCTGATTCACTGCCATCACCGCACTGTCTGCGGATTTTAAGCATGCATCATCAATATAAAGCGTTTTTTCTTCATCAGAAACAGTTTGCAGACCTCTGTCGTCTTCCCCCATTTGGCGGATATTGAAATCAGAAATCTTTTCTCCCGAAACAATAACCTTTGCGCACAGCTCGCTTTGGCACACATCAACAACAGTCCCTGCACCGATGTCGGCAAAATCAAGCTTGTTTCCGTCCGCGTCATAAATCCCAAGAGTGCCTTCCTCATAGCTGTCCTTCAGGCTGATGCTCTGCGCAAAGCTTCCGTCACGGCTGTATGATTTGTTGTAGATTATCTTTTCTTCTTTGTCCGCAAAACCGACAAGCATAGACTTATATTCCGTCACAACAGCCGTACTGTATGTGCTGCCCTCCGGCGCAATCAGCGTCACATAGCCATCGGAAAATATAAAGTCATCGTTTGAAAAGCTTTTCTTTGCCGCACCGTTATAAATCACCTTCATGTCAGACGGGATATTCACAGACTTGTCCCTGTTGCCAACAGAATAATTCAGTTTCCCGTTTTTAAAATAATTTATGTCATCTGCGTCAATCGTCAGGACTTCATTCTTTCTTGCAGGTACAACGCAGACAACGCTGTCCTCGCGGTCCCCATCGATATAATAAAATGCTTTTACATTATAGCCTATATAATCACGTATTTCCACTGCATTGTCAGCGTTGTTTGTAATTGTTTTTCCGCCGCACACAATCAGATTTTTCCCGACCTCAGTCGCCCCGTAAAGGGAGGTAATCCCGTTGTCGGTCATTACGCCTTTTACATAATCCACCTTCATAACACCGGTCAGGAAGGTATCCTTTGTACTTTCCGACAGTTCTTTTCCATCGTCGCCATATCCCAACTTCATCAGTTTGACATCAAAGGAGTTGTAAACCACCTTTGCCACACTCTCTGCGGTCGCCTCTGCCGAAGATGACATGTCAACCCCGTCACTCACACCAAGTTCTGCCGCCATGCTTATATATCCCGACGGATATCCGCCCCTGAGATTGCACAATGCCGCATAACCCATGCTGTCAAGAAGTGTTTTTACCGCTTCAAGGTTCTTAACCCTTCTCTCAGGTGCAAAATTGTTTTCTCCGATGCCTTTCATAATTCCTGCCGCGGCAAGTGCGGTTATTGCCGCCGCACGCTCATCATACGGGTCAACATCATCAAAAGAATAACTCCTTTTTGTGTCTTCAATCAAATCCATGTCTTCAATTGCATCGCCGAAGAAATCCTCGCCCCATGACGATTCTTCACTCTTTTCGTCGGCAAAAGTTTTGGCATCAAAAATAATCTGCGCAAATTCTGCCCTTGTAATCGGTTCGTCCGCGTCCTTTTCCGCAAGTCCCATCAGCTTCAGCACATTATATGCTTCGCTTGATTGTTCTGCCCCCTTGTCTGCAAGCACCCATGTCGGCATCACCATGCATACCGAAAGCAGCAGACCCATTATTCTTTTTTTCATCACACATCTGCTCCCTTCATCAGTTCATATATCATCTTTGCCGCCTGTGCGCGTGTACAGCTGTCAGACGGGCGGAAGGTGTTGTCGGAAAATTCGTTTATGACCCCTGCTTTCACGAGAGCTGTCACAGATGTCCTTGCATATTCCGCAATTTGCTCTGTGTCCGAAAATTCAATCATTTCATTTTTTTCTGCCAAAGCTCTCTTGGAATAGTCAGCGGCATTTTTTATCATGACTGTCATGTCCTGGCGCGAAAGCTTTTTGCCGACGCCAAACATACTTTCCGAAATCCCGTTTACAATGCCGAGTTTTTTTGCGGTATTCACATATTTTTCATAATAACTCCCGGGGACAACATCTTCAAATGTGCCGCCGTCTTGCGTTGTTTCAATCGAAAACGCCCTTATCAGCATAACGGCAAACTGTTCTCTTGTCACATTTGACTGCGGTGCAAATCTGTCTTCTGCCACTCCGGATACGATGTTTTTTTCGTAAAGATAATAAATCGCTTCTTTTGCCCACGAAACATTTTCCAAATCAGCAAAAACCTCTTTGCTTTCTCCTTTCATGTCATCGGCTGTGATGTTTTCGTTGCCGATGACAATGGTGGAGCTGTCACTCTTTGAAGAACCATAACTGCCGCCTGTGCTGCCGCCTCCGTTTGTCGAAGGTGTCTTTGCCTTTTTTGCCGCCGCTTCCACAACAGCTTGCAGCTCACTTATCCCGGCAAAGCTCTTTGACATGATTATATCTGCCGCTTTTGAACGCATGCTGTCACTTCCCAAGGCAAGATATGTCGGGATATTCATTCCGCATGCCGCCGCGTTTTCTGCTGTCAAAAGCTTTTCTACATGTCCGTTTCCGTTTTGCGCATGATTTTTTATCGCATACAGCATAACATTTTCATGAAATGCCTTCACCAAATCTTTCTCTGACCTGAAGTTCTTGTTCTCCAGCAGTGCGCCTATGACATATTTTTTGCCGTTGTCATTCAAAATCTGCTTATATCCTGTTTTGTACAAATCAATGCCGGCCTTGTCCTCTGCCGAAAAATCCAGCAGGTTTGTATACAAAAATTCACCGTTCTTGTATACAAAATTTTCCTGTCCCTCATTGTACGCCTCAACCAAAGTGATTGTCTTTATCAGCTTTGCCGATTCTGCCGTTTTTTCTTCGTCAAGTCTGTCCTTGTTTTCAAACAAAAGCGCGGCAAACTTGTCCTTGTCTATAGCGCGGTACAGTTCGTCATCAAGCGACAGATTCTTTTCCGCTTCTCCCAAAAGCGCAGATATTTCCGAAACATCTGCTGCATTTTTCAATTTTTTTATTGTCTGTTTGCGGTCATCAATGCTTGCAAAATACACCGGTGCAAGCACTTGTGCTTTGTCAAAGCCCTCTCCGCCGACATAACAGGAATATTCTCCCGAATCGTTTATGCCGTCAAGATATATTGGTATTTCAATCTTAAAATATCCGTTTTGCGCCGTTTCCACAGAGTCCTGATACTGCAAAACCTCTTTTGTGAACATTCCCATGCTTCCGTTCAGGTCATAGCCGGGGTTGAAAATCATGATATTTACATTTTCTTCCGGCTTGCCCGAGGGGACATACCCCTCAACAACAAAGACATATTCACCGCCCGAGAGAATACTTTCATAAAATTTTATTTCTTCCGCCGCATCGGCGCCGATTCCGAAGGCCATCACCGCGGCACAGCACAGCGCCGTACTTATCAATTTTGTTCTCATAATTCCAGTCCTTTCTTTACAGCGTCCTCATATGCCGAAAAATCCTTTTCTGCTATAACTGCCACTCCGCGTTCGTCCCAATATACACTCTTGCCGATTGCCTCCGCAAATGCTCGTATCGGGAGCATGGTTCTGTTTGACTCTATGTATGGCGGAGAATCCAGCGTTTTTGTTTCGTTGTTTACGCTATACTCAGTCTTGCCCACATAAAACACAGCTGCAGTTTCGCCATAGGTTATGCAAATTTTCTTTTCACTTTCTTCCCATGTCACCTCTGCGCCCATGTTTTCCATGACAAATCTCAGCGGGAGCATAGTCCTCGAATCTTTTATGACAGCCCTCCCCATTGTCATGTCTATCTTTGAATCGCCAAGCAAAGCGCTGCCGCTGCCGATTTTTATGATAAGTTCACGCGCGTTTCCTTTTATATAGCTCAAAAACTCATCTTTTGTTGTTTTCACCAGTCTGAAACAGCTCACCGCCGCGACACCCGTGCCGCTTGCGGTCACGCTCATATCAAAGGTCAGATCCGACGTATTGCAGACCCCGAGGTATTGCCACCCCGATTCGCCAATAGAGCAGTCCATAACCGCCTTCCCGCTTGACGAACCGGTTGCAAACCATTCAATCTGCACATTTTTGTCGCCGTTTTCCAGCGCGTTCTTCCATATATACACACGGTAATATCCGTTGTCCCCCGGGCGCACACCTTTCCACGCGGCTTGTGCCCCGGCGGCGGACGTTATTTTCAGGTCGTGCTCCATAAACCCAAATCCGCTTTTTGTCCACTCCGCCGTTTCGGAATATTCACTCATTTGTGTGTCAAAAATCAGACCTGTGTCCTCCACAACCGTGCTGTTGCTTTCCTCCGGGACACCTTCGGCAAGGGCGGCAGGAAGAAATAAACTTAATATTGATAAAACAAGAAGTATTTTTTTCATTTCAAACTTTTCCTCCGTCAATTTCTTTATTTCTTAAATTCTATTCCCCTGCCGTTGATGTCATAAAAGCTTATACCGCTCGATGCGTGCTTGGAATAAGCATCTGTATAATCAACAATTTTATTTCCGCCCGAATAAAGCATGATTCTCATGCCCTTTGCTGTCGGATATGCGCCAAAGGTGAGGTCTGCAAATTCTCCCGAAGCAATATATGTGTTTGGCAAAACAGCCAAAACCGCCCTGCCGTTCTCGGCAATTCGCGTAAGCGTCACATAATCTTTGCTTATCTTAAACAGATAACTCTCCGTTTCCTCGGGTGAGGTGCGGTTTTCGGATACACGCACAGCAAAGCCCTGTGTACCTTCCGAAACATTGAACTTAACCTTTGTATGCAGCACTTCTCCCCCGTTCAGTTCTCCGCCGTGTATCTCGCCAAATTCTGCGCCGGAGTTCTTTTTAAAGATCAAAACACCGTTTTCATATGTATAATCGCCGTTTTGTGTTTGTATTTTTGACGTATCTGCAAACAGTTTTTCAAATCCGTCGGCATATTCCGGTTTCTGCGCGGCAAGCTTGCCGGTGATTATACTGCTGTCAAGCTCTGTCTGCGTGTCATCACTCACTGCCAGGTCAAAACCGTTTGTGAAGTTTGCTGCATCGGAAATCCTGTTGTAAACCTGGAAGTGCCCTTGTTTTGTTATGACCCCGTCAGTGTCCAGCTCGTTTAGGATTGTCTTTCCGTCAACCCTCATAATCACACGTATTCCGCCCTCAACGTCAATCGCGCCGACTTCATATTCGTGCCACTCTCCCACTTTTATGCAATCGTTCTTGATTTCCTTCAGCAATCCGCCGCCGCTGTTGTAGCGCTGGAATTCAATGGTGTCTTCTTTTATGATAATCATATATCCCACACCGCCGACGCCGTAAGCCATTCCCGGTGCCTGCTGTCTGAGTCCGAAACCGGTCCATTCCCCGGCAAAATTCGCCTTCATCTTAAACTTCAACAGCTGATATCCCGGCAGTTCTTTTCCTTCATAATAACCCCATTCGGTACCTTCGACATGCATGATACCGTTTTGGTATGTCGGTTCCCCTGCAACCCAGCCGTCCTGATCCTCCAGGTATTCTGCGATGGAAAGGTATCCCGGCTTTCTCAGCACCGTCACCTGTTTCTCTTTTTGTGAAAGCTCTTCCGCCGCGGAATCTATTTCCGCCTGTGAAGCATATTTAGTGTTGTTCACTTTTGTCGCCTTGTCAATCACACTGCGAAAATCTGCCAATGTCCCCTTGGGGCACTGACCGACTCCGTCGCCCTCGGACAATCCCGATATCACTTCATTTGCTTTTTTCAGTTTTTCTGTCAAATCCGTCTGGTTTCCTACCTCATATTTTGCCGTCATAAGCTTGTACGGTTCTCCGACCGACGGCAAATCGGGCAAACGCTCCTTTGAAATGTCCACACCTGTGACAGTCCAATAGTATGTCTTGATTCCTGCATCAAGCTTATCTGTAGAATAATAATTATAGCTCACCAGTTCATCGGCAACCACATTCTTCATTTTTGAATCGGTCGCAATCACGATTCTGTATTTGTCATAAATATCACTCTTCGACCACTTGAACTCCGTCAGCGCGGAGTTGATGTTTTCCGCGCCATTTTGCGGATACATTCTTACAATATCTTTCCCCAAAACCTCTTGTGCTTTTTTCAGCATATCCTTTGAAACGCCGATATTCTCAAGCTTTATTTCCCCCAGTCCCGAGTGGGTTTTCAGGATTTCGGCGTTTTCTTTTATTTCATAATTTCCGTTTTCTGCGTCCTTAAAGTCCGCAAAATCCTCTGTCATATAATTGTTTACGTCCCTGTTTGCAAGTGAGGCATCGCCCTCATATTGGGGGATTTCCTTTACTGAATTGACAAACAGGTTGTCTGCCACCGTGTTGTCGTGCGCCATACTGACAGGCTCTCTCAAATTGGCAATCTTTGGGAACTTCTCCAGATAAATCGGGTGCAGTGCAACCCATTCGTCCGTATTGTCATAAAGTTCCTGCCATTGTCCCTTTGCGCCCGAAATCCTCACGCCGACATCATTGTTTATAAAGATATTGTCATGGATTTCGGTGTCGTTTCCCGTGTTCATAAAAACACCGCGCGATATACTGTCAAATATGTTGTGATGTATATACCACTCGCTCAGACGGTCGTCCATATATACACCACAGGCGATTTCGCCTATGCTTTTGTCAAGCGACTTCACATGGTGCAGATAGTTGTACGAAACATCGACGCCCCTCTGATAAAGGTTTCTTCCCGCATAAATCGCACCGGCGTCGTGCACCTCTTTGCACGAATCAAAAATCTCGTTGTTCTGAATCTTGTGCAGTGTCCCGCCGCCCGAAATAATGTGGGCGCCGGCATTGTGCATTGTACAGTTTTTCACAGTAATCCCGACCCCGGCGACAGAAACCGCCGGTGCATAACTTATGATTTCCGTCCCGATTCCGCTGAAATAACAATTTTCAACCAAATCTCCCGATTCTTCAAGGTTTTCTTCGCTCCCGCCCTGAAGTGCAATTGTCGTATAACCTATATTTTTAAATATAGAATTTCTTACAACTATATTGTAGGAATTCGGAGTTTTCTGATACTGCCTGTACAAATCCGAAAAATCCCTTATTGCCATTCTCCCGATATCTTCAAAGACGCATCCGTCAAAGGTTATATCCGTACATGACGGCAATTGAAAGGCATCCATTCTCATCTGCGCAAATTCCAGCCCCTCAAAGCTTACATAATGCACATTGCTGAGCACCGCCATCGGCGCTGAAAGCACTGAAAGCTCCAGGGTTTCATTTGATATCCGCGTCTGCGGATAATAATAAAGAAGCAGATTCTCCGGGTCTATATACCATTCCCCCGGCATGTCAAGCTCTTCCAGAAGGTTGTACACATAATAACGCCTGTTTGCGCCGCTTATAGAACCGTCAAGGTTGATTTTGATTGTGCGTTCCTTTGGGTTTATCTCAGTTGCCACCTGTGGCATGATGTTGTAATCATTTATAAAATATCCCGCCACTCTGACGTCCTTCGCCTCTCCCCAGCGCATTATGTTATATTCTGCCATGCGGAAGGTTTTTGACGCCGCGTTTGTTATTTCTTTGATTGTTGTATAGCCCGAATTCGGGAATCTTGCCAGCGTCTGCGCCGCGTCGTCAAAGAAGAGCTGGTGATATCCCACAGCCGCCTTTGCGCCGCTTCGGTAATACGGCACTTCGCCGATTGTATTTATCCCCTGTTCTCTCAGGTCCATCACACCGATGTGCCCTTTTGCGCTGTCGGGGAGTCTTTTCAAAACCGCCGGGTCGGTCACCTCGCGGAAAGCCTTTGTGTCCAAAAGCTTCGAGCCTTTAAACACCACCTTCTCCCCCTCTGCCGCCTTATAGCGGATTGGTGCATTTTGCGTGCCGCTGTCCTTTTCGTCAAAGTTAATGGTTTCGCTTATGCGATATGTGCCTTCGTGGAATATTACTTCAACAGGTTTCTGCACATCGGCACGTATACTTTTGACAAGCCTTCTCGCTTTGTCAAAAGTCGCAACAGGTTTATCAACAGTTCCGGCGTTTGCATCGCTCCCTTTCGGGGAAACGTGAATCTGCACAGCGCCGTCTTGATTTTCTGCGTCTGCGGCGCAGACGGCAAAAACCGTCTGCGCCATCATCAACGCCGATAAAAGAATTGCAATAAATTTTTTCATCTTTTATTTCACCGTTATCCTACAATTATTTTGTAATCTTATTTTGTCACCGGCACCATTGTGTCCAATCCGTCCCACACATACAGGCTGATGCTTGCCGTATTCTCCGGCACGTCAAATGCCACGCCGTTTTGGATTGTCACAACCTTCAGCAGTCTGCCTTCGCTGTCCTTTGCCGCCGCGGCAACAGTCTTTTGGCTGTATGCCGAAACAAAGTTTGCAACAGCGCTTGTGCCGTTTATCGCAACATATGCTATTGTGTCGTCAAGTTCGTTCTTTTCAATGCCTATTCTGTTTGTGTCGATGTCGGCTTTTGCGATGCCTTCCATAAGCCCCGAAACAATTTCAGTGCCTTCCTCTGTTGCATCGGCAGTGTTCGTCACCGCTTTGGCACAGCCAGAGAATCTGTTGTTTATTGCCGTCACACCGACAGGCTTGAAGTCCGAAACGTTTACTGTGAGGTTTGCCAAATATTCACTTGTGAATTTTTCTGCATATGCCGGGTTTGCCGCAAAGAAATCCTTTGCATGTTCCGTCATGGTCTTTCCTGCAATTGTGAACGCGGAAATCGGGTTGCTGCCGAGCACCACACCGCCTTCGGAACAATCTATCAGCACGTTGTTGTCCACGGTGTTGAGTGCACCGCCGTTTGTAAACACGCCGCGTCCCGACTTTTCGATGACATTGTGGTGTACATTTGTTCCGCTCAGTCCGTCGTCAAGATAAATCCCGGCAATCAATCTTCCGTCATCTCTGTCAGCATTGATTATGTGGTTGTATGCAATTTCGTTCCCCAGATATGTCAGGTTTCTGCCGCCGTATACAGCGCCCAAATCGTCAGCCTCGCGCCCTGCTCTTACAATCTTGTTGTTTATGATTTTGTTGAGCGAACCCGAGAAACCGATAAGAATCGACTTTGATTCTGCAACGTAATTGTTTTTGACAACATTGCCGACGCCGCTTATGCCGATTGCATTTGCATAACATCTGACGATGCTCCCCGGTCTTTCAACGCTGTTGTTTTCAATGACATTCCCGGATTCCTCCAGTGTATTGATGTTTCCGCCGCCAATCACTATACCCTTATATCCGATATTGCTGACAATGTTTGCGGAAATTTTTGCATTTGTAACGTCTTTTCCCGAAATTGCCGTTCTGCCGATTTCCTCAAAGGCACAATTGTTGATGACCGTCCCGGAAACATTGTTCATTGTCACAGCATCTCCGCATGTGTCCTTAAATGTGATTCCGACAATCGTCACATTGTCCATGCCGATGTTTATGAGTGTGTCGGTCATATTGGAGATTTCGATTTCTGTTTCTCCATCCCTCGGTATATAATAGAGTATCTTTTGGGTTCTGTCGAGATACCATTCTCCCGCATTGTCCAAAAGTCCCAGATTGTCAAACATTCTCCATTTTCTCTTAAGGCTTGATATATTGCTTGCCGTGAGGTCTGTCAGTGTAACAGTGTCGTTCTCTACGGTAAACTTGGTTGTTTTGTATGTCCTGTACGGTTCTACAAAATAGCCTTCAAGCGCAAAGTCGCCGTCGGGATACCATGTAAATTGTTGATCAGTGATTGATATGGTTTCCCCTGCTGTTGTATTGATTGGGACTGCGTCAACCAATGCGTCATTGTTCGGATATTCCGCAATCGGGTTGATTGTCCCGCCGGAGAACACGCCGAATGTGTATGTCGAGTTCAAAGATTCCTCAGAGGTAAGTATAGATGCCGGAACCGTAAGTCCCATGCTTTCCACATTTATCTTCTTTGCAAGAGTTGCGCCGTCATTATAATCCGCCATCTCCGCAATCTTCACAGTTTTGGAACCCTTTATGACAGGTGTTTCGCCTTCTTTTGCACAGAGTGTTACTTTTCCGCGCAATCCGGAGATGTCTGCTGTTTCCAAAACTTCATATTCTCCGCCGGCAAGAGTGATTACAACGTCCCTTGCATATGTAGAGTTCAGGTCTGTGTCCTTCGCTTTTTCTAAAGCCGCGCCCACTGTTTTCAGCGGAGCCTGTGCCGTGCCTTCTGCCGTGTCCTCGCCGTCGGGCGATACAAAAACGGTTATCGGCTCTTTTGAGTCGTCTGTCAGGTTCTGTTTCTGAATCTTGCGGTTTGTAATCATCGTCATGCCCAGCCATGTCGAGCCGTGCACCTGAGCGTCCACTTCGACAGCCTCACCGTTCACGACATCTGCCTTTCTTGCCAGGAAATCCACACTTGTTATGATATGGTTGCTGTCGCAAGGTATCGTAACCTGATGTATATACACCTTTCCTACAGGTGATGCAGCATTTGGTTTGTATCCGTCGACAGCAACTGCCGCACCTGTTGCGTCCTGCACTGATTTTTGTTCAAATTTTATCCAGCCGCTTGTTTTGCCGCCTTTATAATTAAATCTGATATAATTCGTACCGTCGTCCTTATAGTTTCTTCCGCCGCCGATTAAGCTTATCGCGGTATAATACCCGTCTGTTATGTCCACTGTGTCGTAGAGTACGCCTTGTGTGTAGCTCCCGGTATAGCTTGTCTTGGGGCCGAAATCTTTGTCGACTCTCAATGTATAGTCTGTTCCGTTGACGTTGAAAACACCGTCGCCGTATTTTTCTGTTGTCAGGTCAGGCTTTGTTGTCCAGTTTGAAAGCCCCAGCATCGCCGCTTTTGAAATACCTATCTGATTTCCCGAATAAACATTGCTGTCATATGTTCTTTCATTGTTTGCGAAAGCGTCCGGGCTTATCTTTACGCTGATTGGTTCTGCGTCCTTTATCAGGAATCCGTTTGCCTTGAGGCCTATGCCGAACCAACGCACATTATATGTTGATCCTCCGATACCTGTGATTTTCCCGTTTTCTATCACTGCATTCCTCGACGGCAAATCAATCGATGTCAAAAGCTTTGTCGAATCCACCGCTATGTTGTACTGATGCAAATACAGTGTGTTTTCTACGTATTGATTCTGGTTTTCGACCTTATCATATCTGAACCCTGTCACTGCAAAACATTCTCCGTCAAGCCCCGCTGTTCCGATTTTCTTTACATCTTCCCCGGCAGAGTCTTTCAGTGTCACAAATCCGCTGTCTGTACCGTCCGCATAATTCAGGCGTACGGCAGCGGCGCTTGCGTTATATTCCAATCCGCCCAGGAAGCTTATGCCGTTATAATATCCGTCCTCGATGTCAATTGTGTGATATGCCGTGTCTGCTTCTGTGCCGTTTCCTGCCTGGAAGGTAACATTTGTGGTGTAGTCTGTTTTGGGCACAACCGCAACATTGTATTCCCAACCGTTGAAAACAAGTGTGTTTTGTATATCGCCATCATTCCATGCGTTTTTCCATGCATATCCCGCATTCTGCGCGGTCTTAAACTTTTCAGCTACGATACCTCCGCCACTGTATGCATTTCCGTTTCCGCTTCCGCCTTCAGGGTCATAGTATGCTCTGAAACTGTTTACAAAAGATGTATAAGGCACGGCCTTGTAGACATCTTTTATGTCCTCTTCATAATTCACATAGTCCATTGCGGCATAATATGCATCTTGTGCGGCTTGGTCATTTTCGTCAATCAACCCAGAATCAATCGACTGAAAAATTTTGATAAGCTGTTTCAAAAGCGCCACATTCTCATCTGTCGCCACAAATTCGTCAATCGGCGGGAGCTGACTCAGCACTGCCTTCAAATCTTCAATCTTTGCGTTGTTCTCACAAGCCGCGTCGGTCAACAGTGTCGCACCCAAAATCAGCGCCGAATATGCATAGAGGGAATTGTTTGCTATCGGCTCTGCACTCGAATTTTCCTCAACCGCGCCGTTTCTCGCCAATATGTCATAGCTTGCCAGCTTCTTTGTGCTGTCCACGCTCATTTCGTTTATCTGATAAAGATAAACCTTGATGTCGTCATTCCCGTCCTTATAGATTTTTTCCTGCTTGGCATTGTCCCATCCGACGCCCGGCACTGCCAGACAAACGTCACCTTCTGCCGGCGCTGTGTTCACTTTTTTTGCCGAAAGCGGAACCCAGTTTGACATTGTGTCATCGGTATAGTGATAGCGTATGTACGGCATACTGCCCCACATGTCGCCGCCGCCCAGGAAGGATATCCCACGGTAAAATCCGTCTTTCACATCAAAATTCTTATAATACGGCGTTGTGTCGGAGCCCGAGATGCCGAATGTCCTCAGGACGCTCAGCACATCCGTTCCTGGGTCAGTTTCGTCATTCCAGAATTTTGAAACTCTCACTTCATAATCTATGCCGTTCAGCATAAGTGTGTTGTCCTTCTTGCTTCCGCTTTGTCCGCTGACCGAAACCCATTCTATACCGTCCCAGTTGTTTTTCCAGATTCCTTCCATGTTCATAAAGTCATCTCTTATTATAGAACGTACTTTTGCATTGCCCGAACCGAACATTCCGGAATTGTTATTTCCTATATAATATGTTCTGCCATAGTTCGCAAAATCCGCCGGATTTATCGTGACGGAAGTGTACCCCGTTTCCTCGGCATGTGCCGCAGACGGCAAAAGCGTCCCCGCCAGACTTGCCGACAACAGCAAGGATAAAAGTTTTGTTGTTTTCATTTCTTTTCCTCCTTATTTTTCACCTATCGGTTTATCATAACGGCGGCAATCGGCATACGCACAGGGGCTTCGCGCGCATTTCTCTTGTGCACTGCCTTTGCCTCGCCGCAAATAGCGATTAATATTCGTACTTATATATAGTGTTCATTTTTTCTATATTGTCAAGGACAAAAACCTTAAGCTTTGCCCCCTCCGGCGCAGTGAGTGAAATGTTTGATGCCGCAAGGTTTTCCCCTTGCTTTATGTCCCTCGCCCTCACGATTGCGCTGTCGCACAGCCTGCCGTCGGCGGTTATCACACACAATGTGACCATTGCGTCTGTAAGCTCTTTGCCGTCATTGTCCAGCACAAAGCTTACGTCCAGTTTGTCCCCGTTTTTCTCTGCAGAGAAAGCAGAGAACGCAACAACCTTTGGAACCGCAAACGAATATTGGACATCACGCCCCATTGCATTTCCGTTTGCCGTTATGTTTTTGCTTATCGTCAATGTATATTTTCCTGTATAATCAAAGATATTTTTAAACCTTATGCGCACCGCTTTGCCTTCGGCAATCAGTTCAAATCCGACTGCTTTTCCCTGTAAATCAAGCAGGGTTATGTCATTTTCCGAAACAGCCACATTTGCCGCAAATCTCACGTTCACTTCTGCCGTTTTCAAATCTGCGCTCTCGTCATAACCCAGTATTCTGACGATTGACGCACCCTTTTTGCAATAAATGTCATAGCCGTCAATTTCCGAAACGTCTATCCCCAGGCTTTCCGCATTGCTGACAAGGCTGTCCACAGGCGCAAGCACTGCCTCGGTGATTTCGTCGATGCCTTCCAGCGCCTTAAATTCACGGCTGATGCAATCCTTGTAATCCTTTGTGCTTTGCAGCATCGACATGCCAAACCATCTTGTCCAATATGCATATGCATACGCGCCCGAGGTCGGCTGGATTTTCAGTTCCCCGTTTTCGATTGTCACGTTTCTGTACGGAATTGAAACCGACACAACAGTCTTTTCGGGATTCGGGTTGTCAAAATTGTGCTGATAAAGATACAAACTTGCCGCTGTCGTTTTCCCCGTTGCATTGTCATATTTTATCGCCGGTATCTCCAGTGCATCCTTGCTTTGCACATTCATTTTTGCGATGCTTCTGGCGATAAATGCACTTGATGTCCCGTCAGAATAGTTGAACGCCACGCCTGCCTGTCCGCCGGCATGCGCCGCACCGCCCAGAAGGCTTATGCCGGTATACTTTCCTTCGGGTACCGGGATTGTTTCATATCCCACAGTTGTCCCTGCCGTGCTTGAGTATATTGATTTGATTGCCTTCTGCTCTGTGACAAGGCGCACACGGTATGTAACGTCCCCAAAAGTGAGTGTGTTGTCGCCCACATTTGAAGCGATGTCCCACGGATTGTTCCATATGTCCATCTGCATATATTTCTGCCAGTCAACACCATAGCTGTCAAAAACAGCCGATGATGATTCGTAGAAAGTACGCTCAAAATTCACAAAGCTATCCGGAGAGATAACCTGTGAAACAGGCGGGAAGTTCTTTAGCAAAGCAATATATTGCTCTGCCTTTTCCGCTGTTTTCTTGTGTTCCTCCGTCATATATGCGGTGTGCAGACTCTCACGCAGTCTGCTTATCTTTTCAATTTTGCTTTCATTTGCGCGTGTATACTCAAACTTCTCTGCCGGTGGCAGTTCTGACATATACTTCTCAATCTCCGCAGAAATAGTGTTGTTTTCCAAAACATAGACATAGTCGCTTTTTTCGGCATACTGCTTTGCAAGCTTCACTGTTTCCTCATATTCTGCGCTCACCCCTGCCGTGTCGTCCATAGCATCAAGAATTTGCTTTATCTCCTTGAGCTTTTCCAAAACTTCATCGGTATAAGTTTCGGTCTTTTCAAATTCTTCCAGCGGCGGCAAGGCTTTTGTGATTTCTGCCAACTGTCCCGCCTTTTTGTCATTTTCCCCTTTTTGCAGTTCCTTCTTCTTTGCCTTATATTCCGACAATTTGTCCAGAACCTTCATATGCTCTTCATCAATCGTGAGCGTCAAATCAATTGTTTTATAAATTTCTTCCGCCTCGTCCAGCTTTTCCAAAACCTCTTGCGAAAGAACAAGCTCCGCAACCGGCGGCAATTCGTCCAGCTTTGCACCGAGCTGTTTTATCTTTTCGTTGTTTTTGCGGATATCGGCCTCTTCCAAAAGCCTGATATATTTGTCTGCCGAGTCCAAAATATCAAGATAACTTTGGTCTGTTATCCCCGTGTCGTCAACGGTGTTTCTTATGTCGCGTATTTCTGCAAGCTTTTGCATATTCTCATCGGTAAATTCAAAATTGTCAACAGAAGGCAAAGTCTTGATTATGGCGTCTATCTGCATGATTTTTGCCTTTTCCACCGCCGCAAGGTCGGCAAGCATGGTCATCGCGGCATATCTGCTATAATATCTGTATCCCACCTGGCCCGTTGTTGCTTTCAGCTCCACACTTCCGTCGTCTTTCAAAAGAGCGTTCCTCACCAGGAAATCCACACTCTCGGTTGTTTTGGTCACATCTCCCGGTACATTTATTTGATGGAGGTAAATGTAACCGTCATCATTTACAGTATTGGAGGAATATTTTTTTGCCGGCACAGCCAGCGCCTCGTCATTTTCCACAGAAACTTTTGCCTGGTCGTATTCTATCCAGCCGCTGTCCGTCCCGTCAGAATAATTGAACCTCAGCACACCCTTCGTCGAAGACGCAGAACTGTCCGCGCCGCCCAAAAGGCTGATGCCGTAATACTCCCCGTCCGGCACATCAATGTTCACAGATATGTCGGTTTTGGAATTCGGCGTTGCAAACCCCGACTTGACAGCAGACGTCTTGGGGTCTGCCAGCCTTATGCAATAGTCCACATCTTTAAACGTCAGAATATTCTCCGCACTGCTGTCCTGCCAGTCCGCAATGTTTTGCCAAATGTTTTTCCAACCGCTCATTGCCATAAAATCCGCCGCAGAAATAAATTTGCCGCTTGAGGTAAATCCGCCGCTTCCTTCATAATAATTCCTTGTTGCATTTGCATAACTGTCCGGCGCAAGCGTCACCGACGCATATACCGCCTTTGCCGACACCCCTTCGGGCACGATTCCGGCAAAAAGCGCCGCCAAGGTCAATGTGCCGACCTGTCTGTAAAACTTTTTCATCATTATTCCTCCCGACAATGATTTTTGCCAAAAATGTAACAAAATGTATAGTATTTTATTATTTGCTGATTTTTTGGAATTTGAATGTCATTTTGTTTAATTTTTCCATAAAATCGTTTGATTTATTGGACATTTATCATAAATCACGCTATTATTATAGCATACAAATCCACACATGTAAATCAAGAAAAAGTGTAAATTTTTAAACAAAACGACTATTTTCTAAAAAAAACTGTTGACGAACTTAAAAAAAGATTATATCATATAAACATAAACTCTTTTTGATGCGAGGAATCTCATATGAAAATCATAGATATTTCACAATTGTACAGATTTGAATTTTATCTGACAAATATCAATTTCTGCCACATAACGCCAAAGCTTGAGGTGAAAAACTATACTTATAGGAGTACCCCGGCAGGTCATTTTGTATATGGCACGCACGGCACGGCGCGCTATTTCAAGGAAAATTTAAACATAGATATCCGCCCCGGCGTACTTGCATATATCCCCACCGGATGCAGAGTAAAGTTTGAAGAAGACATAGAATATGAATATTACAAAATCTATTTCAACATTCTTGACACCGACACACATGAATATATATCACTCGCCAGAGAACCTACACTGTTTTTCAAAAACACGCCGAAAGAAATAGTAAGCATGATAACTGAATTTACTGCGTTCTATTCCATAAATGACTCTGCCTCATCACTGCGGTTCCGCTCCATGATTTTTTCACTTCTGCACACAATCGCAAAGACGCTTGAGGACACAAACATGCGTACCGGAATGACCGCCATTTCCAACGCATTTATTTTTATGCAGAGCAACTATATGCTTGAGTTTACAACAAAAGACCTCGCCGACATGTGCAATCTCAGCGAATCTTATTTCCGCACTCTTTTCAAAAAGCAAATGGGTGTTTCCCCCACAGAATATAAAAATCAGCTGCGCATACGCCGCGCATGCGAAATTCTTTTGGGCACATCTCAGCAGGTGGAGCATATTGCCGAATCGGTCGGGTTCAACAATGTTCAGTATTTCTGTGAAATATTCAAGAAAATAACCGGGGTTTCGGCACTGCATTTCAGAAACGGAGAGAAGCCCGAGCCGATTCCCGGGGAAGACGGGATTATTATTGAGCTTTCTCAGTTCGGCATAAATTCCCCCGTGGAGAAAAAGCGCACACAGTCCCTGCGCGAAAAGCACAAATGACAAAATGCGGCGTCTTTTTTGCCTGTCCAAAATAAAACAAAAATTTTTAAAAAAATATCTTGACAATCAAGACAAATTCTGTTATAATAATATTCGTTGTTGACGCGAGGGTGGCGGAATCGGCAGACGCGCACGTTTGAGGGGCGTGTGGTTTTTACCTTACGAGTTCAAGTCTCGTTCCTCGCACCACATTGCGGAATAGTGTAAGGGTAGCACTAGTGACTCTGACTCACTCTGTGAGGGTTCGAATCCTTCTTCCGCAGCCAAAAACGACAAGCACAAAGTGCTTGTCGTTTTTTTATTCTACCCTCCCCGCGCTCTTTATCAGCACAGCCCCGCAAAAGCCGCCATGTGTCATGACAACCTGTTTTGAGGCTTTATTTTTAAAAAAATATCCACTAAATATATAAAAACACTTGACTAATCCGCTTATACGTTGTACAATATAAAGTGGTTTTTTAAATTAAAATAAAGGTTGTGATTTTTATGGTACGAGCAATCGTAGGCGCCAACTGGGGCGATGAAGGTAAAGGGAAAATTACCGACATGCTTGCCGAAAAAGCTGATATCGTGATAAGATTTCAGGGCGGAGCAAATGCGGGACATACCATCATCAACAAATACGGCAAATTTGCACTGCATCTTCTGCCCTCCGGTTCATTCAATGACAATGTTGTCAATATGATTGGCAATGGTGTAGCCTTGGACATTCCAAAACTTTTTAAAGAGATGAATGACATTATACGCCGCGGCGTGCCCGCCCCGAAAATTGTTGTGTCGGAACGCGCACAGGTTTTGATGCCATATCATATTTTGTTTGACCAATATGAAGAAGAGCGTCTTTCAGACCGCAAATTCGGCTCTACAAAATCCGGGATTGCACCGTTCTATTCGGACAAGTATGCAAAAATAGGATTCCAGGTGTGGGAACTTTTGCAAGATGACGACACGCTTTTGGAAAAAATCAAAAATGTACTTGAAGTAAAAAATCTGATTCTCGAGCACGTGTACCACAAGCCGACGATAAATCCGGAAGATTTGCTTGAAACTTTAAAAGAATACCGCGAAATGGTAAAACCGTATGTTGTTAACTCTGTTGAATTTATACATAATGCGCTTAAGGACGGCAAGGAAATCCTTCTTGAAGGACAGCTCGGTTCCCTCAAAGACCCGGATTTCGGCATATACCCGTTCACCACTTCTTCACCGACGGTTGCAGGCTATGGCGCAGTCGGTGCCGGCATACCGCCTTATGAAATAAAGGATATCGTGACTGTTGTCAAGGCGTATTCTTCAGCAGTCGGTGCCGGTGCATTTGTTTCTGAAATTTTTGGCGACGAAGCAGACGAGCTGAGGCGCCGCGGCGGTGACGGCGGCGAATTTGGCGCAACAACCGGACGTCCGAGGCGTATGGGTTGGTTTGACTGTGTTGCGTCACGTTACGGCTGTATGGTTCAGGGCACCACCCGTGTAGCATTCACTGTTTTGGACGTTTTGGGATATCTCGACGAAATCCCCGTATGCACAGGCTATGAAATCGACGGCAAGGTTGTAAAGGAATTCCCGACCACAGACAAGCTTAACCGTGCAAAGCCGGTTTTTGAAGTTTTGCCCGGCTGGAAACAGGATATAAGAGGCATCAAAAAATATGAAGATTTGCCCGAAAATTGCAGAAAATATATTGAATTTATAGAAAAAGAACTGGGCTATCCGATTAAGATTGTTTCAAACGGTCCGAAAAGAGAAGATATTATCTTGAGATAACAATAAAGCAGCCGCAGCAAAATGAAATCATTTTGCTGCGGCCGTTCTTTTAATACTGTTGTTCTTCTCTGTCGTTCTTCTGCTTATTTTTCTGCTGTTGTTTATTCTGCTGTTGCTGCTGATTTTGCTGTTGGTTCTGCTGTTGTTGTTTCTGATTGTTTTTTTCCATAAATAAACACTTCCTTTCTTACGCTATATATTTTGCACTTTTGCCGGCAATTTTATTCGGATTTTATGAAAAAAAATATAAAAACGCCTGCCGTGAAATATATTTTACCAATATGTTTGAAAACAATATGATACCTTATATCATGATTTCAACAGAAAATCCTTTGGGAAAGCATCTGCAAGACAAACTGCTCCACAAATGGGCTGCCGATTGGACAGACGTTACGGAATTTGAATTTATCCCTGTCATATCTCCGGAAAAATTTGAAAAAGCTACAAACATCAATGCTTTAAATAAGTTTAAAGATGGCGACTATGTTTGCGATGATAAAGAAATAATTTATGCTTTAGTATATTACAAAATTACGCGTGATGATACCGAGAACAACTAAAGAAAGAGATGCCTTTCTTTTGCGGAAAAAACATCTCTTTTAAAATCTTTGTTACTTAGATAACTTTGTTGCTTGTTTGTCGCTTATGTGTTACTTGTTGCACACTTTTGACCGCAACCCTGTCCAACTGACAACTTCAAAAACCCCGTAAATAAAAGTTTTCGATAGTTGTGAGAAGTTCGCAGATTATCTCTTTGAGAACTGCGGAGCGCGACGAGCGGCTTTCAAACCGTACTTCTTTCTTTCCTTCATTCTCGAATCTCTTGTGAGGAAACCGGCAGACTTCAGTGTTGCTCTGTAGCTGTCTGTATCAACCTCCAAAAGGGCTCTTGCGATACCGTGACGGATTGCGCCTGCCTGGCCTGTAAATCCGCCGCCTTCAACTGTTGCAATTACATCAAACTGTGTAAGTGTTGATGTCAGCGTGAGCGGCTGACGAACGATAACCTTCAGGGTGTCAAGTCCGAAATAATCGTCGATATCTCTGTTATTTATTGTAATCTTGCCGTTGCCCGGAACCAAACGTACTCTTGCAACGGAAGACTTTCTTCTGCCTGTGCCGTAGTATTGAATCTTTGCCATGATTAAAAATCCTCCTTATTTAATTTCTCCGGGCCAATTTTCCGGTTTTTGAGCGGCATTGTTGTGCTCTTCGTTTTTGTATACGCGGAGTCTTGTCAATGCTTTTCTTCCGATTGTGTTGTTCGGAAGCATGCCCTTTACGGCATACATAACTGCCTGTTCCGGCTTTTCCGCCATCAGCTTGTCATAGTGAATCTCTTTGATTCCGCCGACCCAGCCTGTGTGATAATAACGAATCTTCTGATTCAGCTTGTTGCCTGTCAAAACTGCTTTTGCAGCATTGATAACAATTACGTGATCTCCGCAGTCAACATTCGGGGTGAATGTCGGGAGATGCTTGCCTCTTAAAATGCTTGCCGCCTGTGCCGCAACTCTTCCGAGCGGCTTGTTTTCAGCGTCGATGATATACCATTTTCTTTTGATTTCTTCCGGTTTTGCCATATAGCTACTCATGGAACGAACCTCCTTATTAAAACAATAATATTAACTGTCCGGAAACATTATTGGTTTTCCGAACTCACAAAATGTATTGTACTACTTTTTTTTACACTTGTCAATACTTTTTCAAAGAAAAATCAAATATTATTTTTAATCTTTGATTTCCTTTCATTTTCTCCGTTTTTCTCTTATTTTCTCGCTTTCTATTTTAATTTTATCTCAAGGATTTCTTCCGGAGATGACACGATAAACTCAGCCCCGGCCTCTTTCAGCTCCTCCAAGCTGCGAAACCCCCACAAAACGCCCACAGGGTGCATACCGGCGCCGCATGCGGTCTGCATATCCACAGATGTGTCGCCGACAAAAAGACACTCGGACGGGTCTGCGCCAAACTCCTTTGCAAGTTTCAGCGCAAGATACGGGTCGGGCTTGTTTGGCACATTGTCAATCTGACCATACGCGCCGTCAAACGCCCCTTCCGGAAACAGCTTTTTTAAAACCAACTGTGCAACATTGTCGGGTTTATTGGAATTGACGGCAGTTTTTATGCCCTTTTCGTGAAGCTTTTCCAAAAGCGGTATAATTCCGTCAAAAACAGTGGTTTTCCCCACAACATCTGCCTCATAAGCGTCATCATATGTTTTTTCCACAGCCAGAAAATTTTCTTCCGTGTCAGCGCCGCAATGTTCAAGCATACGGTGAATAAGAACCTTTTTCCCGTTTCCCGCAAAGTATTTGTAATTTTCATCGGGGACAGCGGGAAACCCATACTTTTGCAAGGCATAATTTCCAAAATACGCTATTGTGGAGAGAGTATCGGTGACAGTTCCGTCCAAATCAAATATTACTGCTTTTATCATAGCAAAGCCTCCTATGTGTTTTTTTATTATTTTAGCACACCCCTCAAAATGTGTCAATCAAATGCCGATGCAAAAGATAATTGCAATAACTCAAACAACGTTTGGATAAATTTTTTTGTCTAAAAACACCTTCTTATTGATTTTTATTTAGATATATGATATATTGATATAGGTAATTGTAAAATGTAAATTTTACAATTAGCCACCGCATCTTTGCGGGGGTATCGGGGGTGCCAACCCCTGATTGGTAATCAAAAATGACGACATGTGCGTCATTTTTGACTGAAATAAAAAGTTTCAACATGCCGTAAAGTTAAAATCAGCCGGAACTTTTTATTTCTACCCAAGAAGTTTAGTTGGAAAACATTAGTTTTACAATTACCTAATATATTGATAACAACGGAGGTGGCAAAAATGTCTATATATCAATGGAACTACACCACACCCGATGGGTGTGACAATATGATAATGAACAGTGACGGGGAATTTCTCACTGCGCTGTGCTTTGAAAATTCACGGGACGGGCGCAAAACTGCCGAAAACTGCGAGAAAAAAATACTGCCTGTTTTTGAGGAAACAGCAGCATGGCTTGATGTTTATTTTGAGGGGAAAGAACCGGATTTTATGCCAAAATACAAGCTTCACGGGCTGACACCTTTCAGAGAACAGGTTTCTGAAATCATGAAAAAAATACCCTATGGCGAAACAATAACATACAACGACATTGCAAAGCAAATCGCAAAAAGCAGAAATATCGCAAAAATGTCGGCACATGCGGTCGGCGGCGCAGTCGGGTGGAACCCGATATGCATTATTATCCCATGCCACAGGGTCGTCGGCGCCGCCGGCAGCCTCACCGGTTATGGCGGAGGAATAAAGAACAAGATTTACCTTCTGAAAACAGAGGGCATTGATGTGAGCAGGTTCACCGTGCCGTCAAAGAGGATATAAAAAACTCCTGAGTTTTTTATATCCTCTTTTTCCTTGCATTGTGCTCACCGGTTTTTCCGTGGTTTTCACATGTCTCAAAATCATTCACCTGATTCGGAATTACATAAATATCACTATAAGATTCGGATTCCGCGGAATTTGTGGGCGGAATCTGAATCAGACCCGTGCACTCTGTTGCAGATGCAACAGTGTTTTCTTTATCCAGAATATCATAAGAATAGTTTTTGATGTCCTCTTTTTTTATTTTTGTTTTCATAAAAATCTCCATTCTGCCGCGCCCCGGCACAAGGGCTGATACGGCATATATTTTTTTTGTTGCCATATATATTTTTTGTACAAAAATATATATTATGTTATGAAATTTTTATAAAAAAAGATTATTATTCAATACACAAAAATCATGCGTTATTCAATTGCGGCAAAATTTGCTGTCACAAAATCAACAACTTCTGTCGGAGGATTAAGGCTGTGCGGATGATGGTCGCAGCCTTGTTTTACAATATGCGGCAACGATATTCCCTTGTCTTTGTACGCCGCAACCAACCGTGCACCGTTTTCCTCATACGGCACAACCCTGTCACTGTCACCCGCAACCAAAATCACCGGTATTTTTGTGTCAATCAGTTCACCTGCTTTGTCAATAGGGTTTGCGTCAAAGTTCTTCGCGCCTTCCTCGTCCAGTCCGTACAAAGCCTTACATTCTTCCCATTCCTTTTTGCTGTATTTTCCATTTCCCTTTCCGGCCGGCCAGCTCCTGATGTCCAAAACAGGGGCGTCCAGATATAACGAAGAAATATCCTTCGGATATTTTACGCTGTAGTTGACCGCATACAAGGCTCCTCTCGAAAATCCAAATATCGCCGCCCTCTTGTTCAGTTTATACTTTTCCACAACATAATCATGAAACTTTTTCATCAGTTCAACCGCTTCGGGACAGCCGTACATGTCGCATATCCTATAATATGCAATGTACCACCCCTGCCGCAGCAGAGCTTGGTCGGCATAGTCATATGCCCCCAAAAATTCCGCACGCCAAACCCACGGGTTTCCTTCTGCCGCTTTCTCCGGTTTTATAATGGTTATTTCATGCGAATTAAACATTTCTTTGATTTCCATTATATTTTAACCTTCCTTCTGATTTTCTCCGATTGCCATGATGTCGGTAATCATCAGTTTCCCGCATTTTGGGTGTTTCACAACATAAATCACATTGTTTATCTCTGTCGCCCTTGCAACATCTGTTGCATAAACACAGTCTTCTCTTCCGCTTCCGCTCCTGAAAAGCAAATTCCCGTCCTCAAGCAAAACTGTCTTTGATGTGATTCCGACAAAGCTGTAGCCGGTTTTATAAACTGTTTTTTCATTATTTCGGATTGTTACAATATCACCTCCGCAGCAATATTCCAAGACTCCGTCATGTGTGCAAAGCCCTGTCACTCCGCTGTCAATTCTTTCCCCCTCAAAGCACAGCACACCCTCCCTGACGGTATAAATTCCGCCATTGTTGTCCACTGCGGCAATGTCCCCAAAATATCCTGTTTCGCCGCCTGTTACGGTCAGGATTTGGTTATGGCTGTCAATATAATACACTTCACCGTTTTCTCCGCTGAAAAGATATATTACACCTTCTGCAACCTCTTCTTTTTTGCCGCCGCTATATCCACACAGCTTACCGTCGTCTGTCAAGACATAGTCAACATCATCTCTTTTTGCAAAACATACCACATTTTTATAAGGGAGCTTTTTAAAAGCCGCTCTTTCGCCTTCATTTGACATATAACACACCCTGCCTCCGTCTGTGTCATACGCGTCAATCGCTTCCAGCCTTATGCTTTTTATTTCACATTCACAGTCAATCTGTTTGTTCCCCCTCGCTGCGCCAAGGCACATTTCTTTTATCAGAAATTCCGCGCCGTCTTTGTCTGTGCCCCATATTCTGCAATTCTTCAGCCTGTTGTTGTCAACACCGCCCCAACTGCCGTTGTGCTGTGCGGAATTATTTTTTTGTTCCAGAAAAATTCCGCGGATTTTCTTTAAACCTCCCAGTTCAAGCATAACTCCGCACGGCAGTTTCTCTCCTTCCGTGCGGCGCTCACCGGCAATATTTCTTTTTTGTTCGCAAAGCTTTATTACCATGTCGCCTTCCCATTCACATTCAGAAAAATCACACGAAAGGTACACTTTGCCGCCATTCTGCACAAAATCAACCTTTTCCCCGGTTTTCAGATTCTCTGCACAGGAAAATTCATAACCGCCGTCCTGCACTTCAAGTCTGCCGCACTTCGGCGCTTTCAATATATGTATATAGTGCACCCTGTCCCTCTTTGTTGTCAATATATATCCGCCGTCATTTACATAGCACTGCGGCAATATCCCGGGCTCAATGTCAAAAACAGATTCCGCACCCCAAGAGAGAAAATTGTCCATCATATTCAGGTATTTTTCAATATTTTCTCTGAAATCCCCCGAAACATATGCCCCCAGGCCCACATGCGGCCTCAGCCCATATGCGCAGACAGAAACAAACTGCCGCAAAAGCTCCGCTCCGTTAAATTTATAATCACGCGTCGGATAATACCACCAGTCACCCGTCTGTTCCATGGTGTAACAAAATTCATTTTTCCCGGCCTCTTGCCAGCAGCTGCTTGCAAGGTCAAACCCCGGGTTATACACTTTGCCAAACTGCTCAACACTTATCATATCCTCATTTTTAAACTGCCATCTGCCAAAGTTGTTTCTTATCTTCAAAAGCCGCGGATTTTTTTCTTCAATCATCGAAAAAATCATTTCCGCATTCTTTTTGCACGACCACCCGTCAAACCAAAATCCACCCACATCGGGATAATTTTCAATTATTTCCTCAATCACTTCTTTGCAATAAACGGTCTGCCAATAATCCCAGTCCAGCAAATCCGCCGCCTGGTCATTCTTGTATTTTTTGTATGCGTCTGTGTCGATAAATTCGGTCCCGTCCGCAAAGCATTTCCTCCTCGGCTCGGGGGTGATGTACACCAAAACCCGGATATTTTCTTTTTTCGCCTCTTCAATCAATTCTCCCAAAAAATCGTGTTTTGATGTATATGTCCCCGGGATTTTGGATTTCCATAACTTTAAGAACCCAAGACAATTGTGAAATGCCGCAAATGTAATATAGCTTGCACGCAGTTTCTTTGCGGCTTGCACCCATTTTTTTGCATTCCAGCCGTTTTTTACGGCATCATCTTCAAATTCCTCAAATGAGCCGTATACAGGTTCATCATCGTTCGGATTCCCTGTGTTTATCCCCCAATGTATAAAAAGTCCCGAATTTTTCAGTTCGTATTTCATAGTTTCGTTCCTTTCCTGCGTTGCAGTGCTTTGCATTTTCAATGCTGTTCATTATATAACTCCGCTTTTCTCATGTCAATTTCTTTTTTTCACATCATTAGTGTAAAATATAAAGATTTTTGTCAGACCGTTTTGTCAATATCAACCGGCGGTTCGGCATCCATTTTTATTTCCCCGAAAAGCCCCCTTACCGCGGCTTTTTGCGACGATTCGGTGTCGGAATATGCGTTTATCACATATTTTGCCCTTTCAAAATATTCTCTGTAATAAGGCGAGCGGAAGGATATCACGACAGATTTGTCAACATTGTGACACAATGACATCCAGGCATCCGGCAGACAAATGTCGGTGCTGTTTACAAGATATATTATCCTGTCAAATTCGCTTGCTGTTTTTTGTTTCAGCCACAGATTTTTGACTTCTGTGACCTCACGGCACCTTTTCTTCAGTTCTGCCCCAAATGCGCCCAGACTCTCGCTGATATTGTCCCCTTCCTCTGTCTGCCTCAAATATACCACCATAACCTTGTCATCCGCTTTCAAGGGGATAAAGCTGTCCTTTGCAATCAGTGTCAGGCTTTTTTCCGCGACCCTTGCCGATATGTTTTCGCCAAACAATATCGCCTCATGTTCGGATTCTTTCTTCTTTTGTTCTGCCTTGTATATTTTTTCTTTCACTCTCAGTATTCTCAAAACCGCATCGTCCAGTCTTTCCATGGCAATTTCGCCGTTTTCTACCGCTTCCTTCATCACCGCGCAATATTCCCAATCCGGGAAAAGCAGCATATCAATCCCTGCCTTGAAACACTCAAGCTGTGCGGTTTTGGGGTCGTCATACCACCCCAAAAATCCGCCCATGCTCAGCGCATCTGACATGCATATCCCGTCAAACCCGATTTCATTTTTCAGATGCCCGATAAGCTCACTTGAAAGCGAGCCCGGCAATGGAAGTCCGCCAAAACGCTCTTTTTGCAAAGCCGGGCACGAAATGTGCCCTATCATTATCATATCCGCCCCCGCTTTTATCAGTTCTCTGTACACTCTGCCATATGTATTTTCCCATGTTTGCCGGTCAAGGCTGTTTTTTGTGGTCACCATATGCTGGTTTCTCCAGTCAACGCCGTCACCGGGATAATGCTTCAGGCACGCAAAAAGTCCGTTTTCCTGCATCCCATTTATTTCCTGTGTCAAAATCGGTATAACCCTGTCCGGGTCGTCCCCCGCAGAGCGAGTCGAAACCAGGTCGTTGCGCGGATTTATGTTCAGGTCAACCACCGGCGCAAGCGCCGTGTTTGCCCCGAAGAGCCTCCCCTGCACTGCTGTCGTTTTTCCGTAATCATATGCAAGCCCCAAAGAGCCGGCCGCCCCCAGTGCCATGTGTTTCGGCAGGCTCGTCAAAGACGCCACCGCGCCGCCGCAGCCGTTTTCAAAATCACCGCAGACAATCGGCACAATCTCCGCATCTCTTTTCATTTTCTCTGTCAATGCGGCGATTTTTTCTTTGTCGTGTATGTCGTCTTTGATGATTTCCTTTCCTACAAAATATCCGCCGATATTTTTTTTCAGGATTTCTTTTGTGGCCTTCCCTTCAAAAAAATCTTTTGTTATCGGATATATCACGGTCTGCAAAATTTTTTCTTCAAGTGTCATATCTTTTATGCTTTTCATTTTCTCATATTCCTTTTCATTCATTTTTCAGGGTTTTTGTAGCCCGATTTTGTCAAATTCAATATTCATAAATCCCGGTATTTCCGCATGCAGCGGCGAATCCTCCCCGACGCCGTATCCGCCGCCGCCAAACATATCTGCCGGCACAGACACATTATCTTCGCACCGCGCTGTCGGCAATGCACTTTCGTCCAGCAAAACATCGCCGGAATCTACCAGTGCATTTTTGTACACCTCATTATATTTCGGTTCCAGCGGTTCGTCGGCAATTGTCTTTGCCAGTTCCGGGAAGCAATCCTTAAAAGGCTTTTCTGCCAAAGCCCCGTATGCAACCGTGCTCATGTTTGATTGGTTTGCAGATGTTGTCACATGTATAATCTCAACAGACCTTTTGCAATCCACAAAGATATTTGAATATATATCATGGCATCTTCCGCCGTGCCCAAACACCCCTGTTTCGACATTTTTAAAGACGTTTGCATAAATAATGCCGCCAAACATGTTGTCATCAAGATAAATCGCATTGTTGCTTTGCCTGTTCACCGCACAGCCCATGTCGTGGATATAATTGTACCGCATCACATTGCCGCCGCTTATCCAGCTTCTCCCCGTATAAATGGCACCCGAGTCGCTTGCATACCGCAGGCAGTCATGGATATCGTTGTACTCATAAATATTGTTGTTTCCATACGAGCTTACCGCCATGTGGCCCGTGTTGAAAATCTCATTGTGAGCAATCAGATTTCCTATACTTTCCACTTTTATTCCCGGCTGATATGTCGTCATATAATAACCGAAGTCATGTATGCTGTTGTTGACAATTTTATTGTCACAGTTCTCCATAGTTTTCAGCGTTCCGCCCTTGACGCTGATGCCGAATCCTCCCATATATGCAATTTCTCCGTTTACAAAAGCGCAGTTTTTTGTGTCTGTCATGCTCATCGCCGACAATCCGTCATAAATTCTGCAATTGTCAAAAACAATGCCGCGGCTGTCCTCTACACATGCAATTTCCCCCCTTGAGCCGGAGAATGTTATGTTCTCAAATGTTATATCACTTACCCCCTTTACAGAGATAATATTTTGACCGTACGTGCAAAGCGAAATATCCGTTTTTTCCTCACTCATCAGATAAAGATACAGTTTCATATTCTGCCTGTCAATATAATATTCGCCCTCTCTGTCAAGCTCCTCCAATATGTTCACCAGATAGAACCCTTGTCCGAAAAGGAAGTCCTGACTGCTTGCATGATATGTTGTCACCGTATTTTCCGTCACATCAGAAAGCCTTGCAAACCAGTATGACCAGCCATAGTAAGGATATCCAAAAAACCATATATCATCTTTGTTCTGCCACTTTGCGCCATTGCCGCCGCTATACTCAAAAATTGCCCCCTTGTTGTTCTTGTCATTCTCGTCTGTGCTTGAAAAATTTCCGCGCTCAATTGTCTTGCCGATTGACAAATACCCGTCATTGGGGAATCTTGCAAGGGTAAGCGGCACTTCCCCGTCAAAGACACCCACAGGCATAATGTCAAGCACATATTCCTGTCCGTACGGCTTCAGCGCATCAACAGTATTTATGCCGTTTTCTCCCAAGTTACATTCCAAAATCCTGCCGCGCACATCTTCCCTCAGGCATTGTGACACCTGTATGTCCGAAACCGGCGAAAACCCGTCAAGCCTTGTTTTTCCGCTGAACACCGTGCCGTTGCCGCTGATTTTGACAGGCAAGTCACAGCCGTTCAGCAACTCTTTGTCTATCACCAGCGGTTCTTTCATTTCATACGTTTCGCCGTCCATTTCTATGACAATCCCCGTATATCCGTCATTTTTTTCTGCGGCAAGGTCATGCACAGCGTTTTTCAATTCCTCCGCTCCCCCAGGTACTTTTACCACTCTGTCGCGGAAACAAACCTCTTTTTTCTGATAAGGTTTCATGCCCGAAAAGCTGTCAAACAAAAACAACTCCATATACCAGTCATTCCCCATATTTTCCGGCAAAAGAACTGTTTCTTCAAAGCATCTGCTGTTCTGCGAGGCAAATACACTCACAATCTTTCCTTCGCCGTCCTTTATCGCTGCGGTACACGCGCTCCCCAGCTCCTTCGGGTCGTTTATGTCCAGGCGGAAGGTCACTTCTCTTCCCCTGCCGTCGCTCAGGTGCCGCAGTTCTCTCCCGAATTTATCATACATTCTGACAGAATATATACAATTTGCCTTCGGCACATAAAATTCCTTTTGGAATTCTTGGCACCTTGTGCCATACACCGTCCGCAGTCCGTCATTTATGACAACCGTATAGCCGGAATCATAAAAACCGCTGTCCTTCACAAAACATATGCCTATTCTTCCGTGCACGGTTTTTATGCCGTCCTCCTCACTTTCGGAGTCGCCGTATGAAACCGTATACATGTCTTTGTCAAGCACTTCGCCATCCTTCAGCACACTGATGCTCTTTTCCACAGTTTTCCCGTCCAGGGGCTGATCATAGCTGACATAAAGCGTGTTGTCATATACAGACATAACTTCTCCGGCCGAACACTCGCTCACCTCCGCCGTTTGGGCGCCGATTCTTATGTTGTCCACCCAAAGGACAGTGTCCCCCTCGTCCGGGCCGCACACCCCCGTGTCCTGCAATTCAAACAGCAGTCCCGAAAACTCTTCAAAATCAGAATCACTGTTCACGTCATAAAAATGATACACATTCTTCCCGTTTTTAAAGATATCCAGTGTATACTCGCGCGTGTCAAAATTCATCACATGTGACACATGATAATATCCGCCGTCATTTTCCAAAACAAACCCATATGTGTTGGTATCTTTCCAAAACGAATTGGTTTTTTGGCAAATATTTGCCGGGCTCCTCCAATTAAGCCCCCGCATTTTCCCAATGCTTGCTGCATAAGTGCTGTTGTTTTCAAATTTAAAGTCAAATTCCGCCTTCACTTTTCCGTTGTTGACAACCGACGGCAGGCACAGCTCTGCCCTCATGTTGCTGTTGTTTATTTTGTTCACAATCTTAAGCGCACGGTTTCCGTCGGTGCCCTTTTCCACAGTCACCGCGTCGCCGTCTGCCGCCGTCACCGCAATTGTCTTTGGCAGACTGCCGTCCGCAAAATCATATAATCTGTTGAAGCTTTCACTGCTGTTCTTTTCAGATATGCTTATGTTTTCAATCCACATCACGGGGTTCGGGTTGTCCCCCGACACCTTCCCGTCCTCAAAAACAGATTCCCAGCCGTTGTTTATTTCGTAAACAATCGAGTTCATTCCAAAATATATGCTTTGAAAATCCGTTTGTGCAAAGCTTTTCTTGCTTTTTGATATTGCCCGTCCGTCAGCCGTATATGTCGAAAAATCCGCCTGCCTCTTGTCCATGTCAATCTCATATTTCAAAATCACTTTGCCGTTGCCGATCTTATCCTTGTACTCATAAAGATAATTGTCATCCAGCCACATTCCCGTTTTGTTAAACAGCTTAGGGTTCACCAAGGAGGACGCGCCGGAATTTTGCAGTCTGCCCAGGGCCTCAAAAAATCCGCTTGCAGTGCCGATTCTCATCTCGGCTTTCACGACATATTTCCCCGTTTTCAGCGGTGTGTCAAGCTTGTATGTCACTCCTGTGCGTCCGTTCTGGTTTGTCTGCTCAATCCTCAGCGCTTTTTTGCCGGTTTGCGTGTCAGTCCGCACGCTCACGTCGGCATTTGATATATTTGTAAAAATCAATTTTCCACCCAAAAACTCCTGTTGTGCCTCAAGCTGTGCGTCTTCTTCACATTCTGCAAAATCCACATACCCCAAAACACCGTCAGCCGCCGTTTTTTCACATTTTATGTTGTCGATATATATTTCTGCCGGCAAGTCGTTTTCTGCGTCATAATCCCAGCCTGCCTCATATGCTCTTGTGCGCATTGAAAATGCAACCGTCTGCAACAGGCTTTCAAAATCATATTCGCCGCAAAGGCTCAGCCGACATTCCCCCTCTTTATATATGTACAGTTCAACCGTTTTGGCTTTTGGGTCTATGACATACTTATATGTCGCATAGTCGTTCCCGATTTCCTTTTGATAGTCAAAATCCAACGGAGAATCATCTTTGTACAACCCATTTTTTCTTATCCTCGGCATGAATGCCGTGTACCAGTCCGGCGCGGCGACAGAGGCAAAGTTTTCAAAATATTTGCTTGCCGTCTTGATTCTTACATCAAAAGAAAGTGTTGTCTTTTCTGCCACCGCCTGCGGAAGCTTGTAGCGAAAGTACAGTCTGTCGTCGTCAAGCGCGTTTGTCGCCTTTGTGATTTTCAGTGCTTTTGAGCCTGTTTCCGGGTCTGTTTCTATTGTCAAAGAATCGTTTTGCTGTTTTTCCAGATAAAAACCTGATTTGGAATTTATCGCAGTGTCGGTGACCGTGCCTTCGTCCATTCCGTCAAAGTCCAGCACAGAAATTGTGTTTTCACACTCTGTGATTTCAATATTATCTATATAGGTCACCGCCGCGGGGTTATCATCTGCCGAATATTGCCAGCCTTTATAAGCCGCATCATTTGCCGGGTTCTGTATCCCCATATAGATTTCCTCAAGGTTTTTCTCCGCATTGCGCGCCGGATACATTCCTCTCCCCATGACAGTTGAACCGCTGACCACTTGCCAGTTGACAGTGTCGGCGTCAAGGTCTATGATATATTCATACCTCGCACGGTTGTTTCCTATATCGTTATAGCTCACGCCCCACCATTCTGCCTTCCCGGCATTTGCCAATGCCCTGTCGGTCTGCATTGCGGGCGAAATGATTTCACTGTGGTCTTTGTCGCACACCGCGGCGAATTTCTTGTACGCTCCGCTTGCCACCGCAAACCGCACGTCCATGGACACCCTGTATCTGCCTGTTGTTTTGGAATCATTCAATACATACCACACATTCAGGTTGCCTGTGCCGCGCTCAAGCTTCAGCGCTTTTGAGCCTGTTTCGGGGTCTGTCGCAATGCTTGCGGAATTCCCCTCGACATCTGCGCCCTCAAAGTACAATTTCCCGTTTGATGACGGATAACTTTTAAGATAACTCGGTTGTGTAAAAGCCGTGCCAACCTCAAATTCTTCAAAGTTGACCTTTGTCACATAATCGTCACTCTCCGCCGTCGCCGCATTTGCCGCATTCGGCACAAATGATGCGCACATCGCAAAAGACATCAAAAATGCCGTAATCCTGTTTTTCTTCATTTCGACCCTTCTTTCCGATAATTTTAGGTAAGGGGCTGTTCAAAAAGCCGGTTAGCTCTTTAAACAGCCCCATTCTATGCATTTTCAGCCCTTTTTCGATTTAATATACAAGAAAATATCCTATGACAAGCTTTGCGTCGGTCTTTCCTGTGCCTCTTGCCGTAAAGGTCACAGTGTGCGTCCCAATCTCATCTGCTGCGACGGCCATTGTCGAGCCTGCCTGGTTGAAGTCCCAGGAATTTACAAATGAAGATATTTTCCCTGTTTTTGCACCGCCGTCCATGTCATAATCTATGTTCATTCCGTTTACACCGCAGTTTGTATAAAGCGCTATCGCTTTGCCGTAGAATGTCACCGTCACAGAGTCGCCGTCTGTGCTTGTTTCGGCAGTTCCGCCGGCAAAGCTGCCTGTGCTTCCTTTTTGCCATGTGCCCTGATACAAGCCGTCTTGCCATGCCAGTTCCCTTGCGTTTTCATACTGTGCAAGCCCCGTATACATAGCCGCCGCCGGCAAAACAGCCTTTTTGACATAAGCATCATAATCCCCGTCCAAAAGGGTTGTTATACATTCGGCATAAAGGTTGCCTCCTGCGGCATTCGGGTGCGTCCCGTCAGCCGTGATGGCATCCCAGCCGCTCACGGTTCCGTCCGCAATCTTGTCCTCGGCATATTTCTGGACATTGATATACGGCACACCGTAGTATGCGTTGATTGCGGAATAGCTTTCAAATTTTGCCTTCCAGTTTTCCTCTGTAGTCGTGAGCGTTTTTGACCCAAACGCAACCGATATCACTGCCGGCTGATGATTTGCCGACAAAAGCTTCCTCATCACATTTTCATATGTCAGCTCCGAATTGCTTGTTTGGGAATCATTGATTGTGGAATCAACAAAAACCAAATCCGGATTTTTTGAAATTATATCATTATACACTCTGTATTGTTGCAGGTTGCTGCCTGTGCCGCCCACGCCTGCCACGACATAATTCACCGTTCTTCCCTGATATTTATCGTTAAAATATTTCCTGAGCGGTGTTATCCATTGTTGCTGCTGTGTAATCGAACCACCCAGAAATGCAATTGTTATGTCACCCTCACCGTCCTTCAGATTGTCAATCCCATAGGTACGCACACCCGTTGCATCAATCGGAACTGCCGTGCCAAGCGGTGTGTTTTTCCCGTCCGCTGTCCACGCAAAAGCCCTTATGTCAGCATTTTTCTTCAGGGTTACCGTTGCGTAATATTTCTTGTTTACAGCTATTGTTTCGCATTTATGTACATCTTCCAATGTACCGTCGGCAGCGTATGACGCAAATATAACATCAATTCCGCCTGAAACATTGTAATTGTCCGCCTCAAAGGTGATGTCCGCTTTTGCGGAATCTGCCGCATTGTCCGTTATGCCGACAATGTTCAGGTCGTATTTGCCCGATGTCACAAAGCTGAAAGACTCTTTCCCGGTCATTGTCAGTCCGCCGTTTCCAATCGTCTTTATTCCTGAAATTTCAACAGTATATCTCGTGTTTTCTTCCAAAGCCGAAACCGGGGAAATCCTGATATTTTTGTCCCCCACAACCTCAACATTGTATTCGGGCACATTCCCCGCTGTGTCCTTCAGGACAACGTTTTCCTTTGTCACTCTGTCCTCGTCCAGCGCCACAGAAGTTGAAATGGTGATATCGCTGTTTACCGCCACGTTTTCTGCGCCGTCTGTCGGCGTTGTCCACACGATTTCGGGTGCGTTTTTCTTTATAATCTTGATGTTGTCAAGGTATGCCACGCCATTGACCTCTTCGCCTTCTGTGTATTCCCACGCCGCCCATGCATTCTGCACTGTCGGCAGCTGCATGCCAAAATGGAATCTCCCAAAGGTGTCTGTGCCGCTCAGGAAATCAACCGTATCTGTTTTTGTACTTTCGGGAGTTGTTATCTTATATGTCACTTTTCTGTTGTCCAAATCCACCTTGTAATCATAGTGGACAACCGCATACCCGACATCTTTATACTTTATACCAATCCAATGGTCAAAATTTTTGTACCACATTGCACTGTCTGTGCCATGCAGATTTGATGAGAAAATGTTTGACCAATTACTGTTGGTAATCATACCCATGTTTCTGAACGACACCGCCGCTTTGGCAATTCTCAGGTCATATGACAGGTCATAAACGCCACTCGTTTTTTCGTCATCAAGCTGATACCACATTTCAAAAATATTGCCCGTGCTGCCTTTTTCCATTCTCAGTGCTTTTGAGCCGGTGGCTTCGTCGGTGACTATCTTCGCGGTATTGGCTGCGCTCAATCCGCCAAACTGTATTGCACCGTTTGTCTGTCTTTTATTTGTATAGTTTTCCGTAAACTGTGTACCTTCTTCATAATTTTCAAAAGTGATGTTTTCAAGCACAGTTTCGTCATTATATTTTTCTATGCTGAAGCTTGTCGTTGCCGCCTTGGCTGTGGTTTCAGCCCCCGATGTGATTCCTGCCTCCGCCGTGAGTGTATAATTCTCACCGTACACAAATCCCTTTTTTGGCATAACGGCAACAGAATTTCCGCCATGTGCGGAAATCTCATATTCCGCCTCATTCATCAGGGCACCGTTTTTATAAAGCTTAAAATTATCCGCCGTCAAAGCAGACGCATCGGGCACACCGTTAAAGCTTACATAAAGCTCTTCTGTTTTGGAAACATTCTGCGCACCGTTTTTGATTGAAAACGCCGTGGGGTTGAACTGATATGTTTCACATTTGATATTATCTACATATATTTCGCCGTCCTCGTCTGCGTCGGCATTATACTCCCACCCCAGTGCAGGATAGTTTGCAGTCATCGTAAACTCAATCGTCGAAAAATTGTCATCAAAGGTATATCCCTCAGATGTATTGAACACACATTTTCCGTCGCTGTTGTATATTGAAAGCATCACATTTTTATTCTGAGGGTCTGCAACATAATAGAATGTTGCATAGTCATTGCCGAGTGCAGCCTTATAGTCAAATTCATAGGACTTATCTCCGCTGCACAAAGTCCCCCCCTTCAGCCTGGGGTTGATTGCTTTTTTCCAGTTTGCCGTCGCCAAAGAACCGATTGTTTCGATATATCTTGTCGCCTTTGCAACCCTGACGTCAAAAGAAACGGCAGTTTTTTCTGTTATATCCTCCGGGAATTTATAACGGAAATACAGCTTGTCACCATCAACATTATTTATTGCCTTTGTCAGTTTCAAAGCCTTCGAGCCGGTTTTGGGGTCTGTGGCGATGCTTGCAGAGTCGCCCTCTTTTCTTTCCAGATAAAACCCTGATTTGGAATTTATCGCCGTGTCGGTGACCGTGCCTTCGTCCATGCCGTCAAAGTCCAGCACAGAAATTGTGTTTTCACACTCTGTGATTTCAATATTATCTATATATGTCACCGCCGTGGGGTTAGCATCTGCCGAATATTGCCATCCTTTATAAGCCGCATCATTTGCCGGGTTCTGTATCCCCATAAAGATTTCCTCAAGGTTTTTCTCCGCATTGCGCGCCGGATACATTCCTCTCCCCATGACAGTTGAACCGCTGACCACTTGCCAGTTGACAGTGTCGGCGTCAAGGTCTATGATATATTCATATCTTGCGCGGTTGTTTCCTATATCGTTATAGCTCACGCCCCACCATTCTGCCTTCCCGGCATTTGTCAATGCCCTGTCGGTCTGCATTGCGGGCGAAATGATTTCACTGTGGTCTTTGTCACACACCGCGGCGAATTTCTTGTACGCTCCGCTTGCCACCGCAAACCGCACGTCCATGGACACCCTGTATCTGCCCGTTGTTTTGGAATCATTCAATACATACCACACATTCAGGTTGCCTGTGCCGCGCTCCAGCTTCAGCGCTTTTGAGCCTGTTTCGGGGTCTGTCGCAATGCTTGCGGAATTTCCCTCGGCATCTGCGCCCTCAAAGTACAATTTCCCGTTTGATGACGGATAACTTTTAAGATAACTCGGTTGTGTAAAAGCCGTGCCAACCTCAAATTCTTCAAAGTTCACCTTTGTCACATAATCGTCACTCTCCGCTGTTGCCGCATTTGCCGCATTCGGCACAAATGATGCGCACATCGCAAAAGACATCAAAAGTGCCGTAATCCTGTTTTTCTTCATGAAAATCATTCCTCTCTTTTTTATAAAATAACCGGAAATTTGTGAACCAAATCCTCCGTTATATACTTACTTGGTTATCGTCCCCACCTGTCCGACAGGACCGATTTTTTCAAAGTCCACCACTTCAAAATTGTCAAGCTGTTTCAGAATCGGCGAATTTTTCTTTATTGTATAAATTCCGCCGTCAAAGTTTTCAAAAATATTCTTGTCCGCCGCCACAATATTTTTCTCAATTGTCCCATAGTTCTTTGCGTCTTCGGAAAGTACAAGCTGACCGGAGCTGAACAGAATATTGTTTGTCACCGTATTATTTATGGGCTTTGTGTTGTCGGGGTTTTCCATCATCGCCTTCACTTCCGGCCTGTAATACAGCCAGTGCGGCGATTTTGAAAAGAAATAGGTTTGCAGTCTGTCAAGTATATATGCCATAGAATTCTCTACAAAATTCCAGTCCACAATGTTTACCGGCTCGTCACAATTGATAAATACATTATTTTTTACCACAGCGTCCTTGCCTCCGTGCGAGAACACGCCGCATTGCACGTTTTCAAAGAAGTTCCCCGTCACTTCTCCGCCCAGAAAACCGTCGTCAAAATAGATTGCGCTGTTCCGCCAGGAGCCGCCCGGTCCTTTCGGCAAATCATGAATATAATTGTAACGGAATATGTTTCCCACTTCTTCCCACTTTCTGCCCAGATATACCGACCCGGCGTCCTCCGATGTCAGCAGGCAGTCGTGCACATCGTTATACTCAAACACCGTGTCCTGTCCCTGTATGGTGAATGCCATGTGGGTTGTGTTGTACATTTCATTGTGCCCGACATAGTTTTTGTAGCCCGTAATTGTTATTGCAGACTTATATGTAGTTTCAAGCTTTGCAAAATCATGCACTATGTTGTTTTCAATGCTGACATTTCCCACGTCCAGTTCTGCAATTCCGCCCGCATTCTGCGCCGATATTCCGCGCGACCCCAGCTGACACACCAGGTTGTTGTTTATTTTGCTGTCCTTTACATAATTGTATATGACGCCTGCCGTTCCGCCTTTTGAAATTTCACAGTTTACCAGGTTCAGATGATTCCCGTTATAGGCAGTGAAAATATTGCTTCTCGAAAGTGACATGGCAATATTTTCAAAGGTTATGTACGCGCAGTCGCGTATGCTCACAATGCCGCCGTTCATCATCGCCAGTTCATAATGGTCCTTTCCGATATCGTCAGAAATTACATAAAGTTTTTTTGTGTCCCTGTCAATATAAAACTCCCTGTCGGTGTCAAGCTCTTCAAAGACATTTGAAAAATAAAACTCTTTTCCTTCGGTCGGGCCAGAAGCTCTGTTTGCGATTTTCATTCTGACTGTCTGCGCCGAGGTGTTAACATTTGCCGGTGCAAACCAGTCGGACCATCTGTATTTAAAATAAGCAAATATCCATACATCGTCCGGGTTTTTCCATTTCTTGGAATCTTCGTATCCATAAGAAAATTCAGCCATTTTGTGGTGTTCGTTTGTCAAATCATCTTCATACTCTTGGTCAAAATAGCCTTCATTTATGACACTCTTAATCGTCAGGAAACCGTCGTTGGGATATCTTGCATAGCTCATCATTTCTTCGTTTTTAAACAGCATCGGTGACGATTCCGTCATGTCCCACCAGTTCCCGACTCCGCACGGCTGCAAATTCGGCACCTCCTCAAGGTGATATTCCTCAAGATATCCTGTCAAGTCGGCACAGTATGCCTTGTCCCTGACGCCTTCTCTCAGGCGTGAAAGCACCTCAGAGTCGCTGACCTTCTCAAAGTTTGTGACATTCACACCGCCCAAAAGGCGCACCTTTTCGTTGTTGTATGCTGTGTACTTTATCGGCGCGCTTTCTGTCCCGGAATCTCTCGAATCAAGCCGAAACACCTTTTCCATGTCATAGTCGCCGCCGCGCAGATAAACCGTCACGCCGCCCTTTGGCAGTCCTGCGCCGTTTTTCATGTCGCGGATACTATCGCGCGCCGCCTCCAATGTCCGAAAAGGCGCGCCAATCGAACCGTCATTTGCATCATCGCCTGTCGGGGACACAAAAATTGACGTTCCCGCGGCGGATACGGGCGTTATGTTTGACAAAACGCTCAAAAGCATAACACCGAATAAAACAGATAATTTCTTCATAACTTTCACCCCCTTATTCAACTTCCGCATACAAAACCTTTGCCCTCTCGGTCAGGATATTTTGTTCCGCCGCGCTCAGGTTATAGCTTTCGGGATAAATCACTCCGATTTTTCCGTCACTGCATACATTTGTGCCGTTCAGCAATGATATTGCTTTTTCCGGCAGATAAGTTGTACTCTTATACAAAATCATCGGGTATTCAATGTCCACTGTTTCACCGTCCAGCAGTACACTGCTGTTTTGGAAGTTCATCTCCATTGTCTTTGTGCCTTTTGTCAGCACAACCGCCTTTTCCTTCGGCAGATATCTGACGCCAATCCCAAACAATTGCTTTGCCGTCCCCACCGGATAGCAAAGCTTTCCGTCCAGGCGCCCGGGCAGAACTTCGCCCCCTCTCAGTGCAACACGTTCTCCGTTTTGTACTGCATAATTCCTGTATATGCTGACAATTGTGGATTCTGCCAAAATCGCGTCCGCCTCTTCCCCGGTCAGCTCATTTTTTTGTTCATCTTTGTTTTGGTCGGGCGCTGTGTCCGGCACACCGGGGCTTTGTTTTCCGCTCATGCTTTCGGCGACATATGTCGGCACAAGGAACACAGAATCCGCAAAATAAACAATACATTCCGCTAAAACTTCCGCTCCCTTTTCGGTCAATCCTCCGCTTATTATCTCCGATTCCGCAAAAACTTCTGCTTTTGTGCGCCTTTCCACATATTCGTCAAAGCGTATTGTGCCAATATTGTAGTATTTCCCCACTTCTGTCAAGCTGTCGGTTTTTGCATCTTGCGGCATCGCAACAAAGACAATTTTTGTGTCCCTGTTCGCCTCCATGAGTATTCTGACTGCGGATTCAATATTTTCTTTAAACACCGCGCCGTCCTCATCGGCTCCGCTTGCCGCGACAAAAACCAAATCGGGTTTACGCCCGGCGGCAGAAGCCGCGGCCGCGGATATGTCAGCAGAAACGGCATTATTCTTTGTCAAATCGATATTGCTGACAAGCTTGTCATACTTTTCGCCAATGCTTTTTGCCGCCTTTCCCGTCAGAGAAGGCGTAAATATTTTGCTGTCCCCCAGGTATGCAATTGATATCGTGCTTTTCGGGAAAAGCGAATACCATTCATTATATGTCCCTCTTGCAAAAACCGTACCGATGTTCCAAAGCAGCGACACCAAAAGCACAGTGCATATTGTTCTGCAATTTTTTCTCAAAATTTCTCGCCTCCTTATCTGTATACAAAGAACTCAACCGCTTCATTGTATCTTTTTCTCGCCACAATCTCATCGCCTTTTCTCACATCATTCATCGTGATGGCAGAAACATTCACTTTCTTTGCACCTTTCTTTTCTATCAGATAATAATATTTTGTCCCCTCATACGCCGTTGTCAGATGCGCCGGGAACATCTTTCCCTGGACATTCACAAGCACAGCCGTGCTCCCCTTTTCGGCACAGGTGCCGTAAGATATCGTCAGATGCCCAAATGCATTTGTGTCACCGCCCTCATTTCTCGCATTTCCTCTGTCGTCCTGTTTAAACAGATATCTGTAGCTCCTGATATTGTCACTGTTGTCAATACCCAACAGCAATACGTCCCCCGGCTTTGCGTCTGCCGCCGTCTTTCCGCCGCAGCCGTGCCAGCCCTGCGGATCCACGGCTTTTGCATCTTCGGCAAAAAACGCCTCTTTTTCTGTCCCTTTTTGCATATATGTAAGCTTCAGCTTTTCCATTCCGTCTGAGTCAGCCTCATATGAAAGCTTTTTCACCACAGCCGCAAAGTCGGTGTTTTCCACAGTCGCCTCCACACCGTCATTGCTTTCTGTCAAAATCACCTCCGGCTTATACAGCTTGTCAACATTGTAAAGCTTCACTGTCGCACCTTTTGTAAAGGCAAAAGACAACCCCATTGACCTGCCGCTTTTTACGTCATACTGCGTTTTGTCCGCTTTGTTTTCCTCTTTTTGCGGTGCATAAAAGATATTTACGGCGTTGTTGTTCACAAGATATTTAAATGCCAGCACCCCAAAATAGCTGTAACCTATGCTCCATTCCCCTCCGCTCACGTCAGAAAGATTTTCGCACAAAGGATACGGGTCGTTTCCCGGCTCTTTGTCCGCAATGTTCTTCGGCAGAATCAGCGTAGTCAGTTCCCCTGCCTCATTCTCCGCAAACATAACCATGCCATACCTGTAATTTTTCGTCTGCGCCACATACCGATATGCAGCTTCTCTTTCCATTTTTTTGCCATACAAAAATTCACTGTCGTCAGAATAAACCCTGACCTTTTCTGCAAAGTCAAGCCTTTTCTCTTCCTTATCCAATGTAAATATTTTTGCAAAATAATCTTCCTCCGTGCTGTCGCCGACAATTTTCATGAGATATCCGTACGTGAATTCGCCTTCTGTTTTTGCAAAAACAATTTTATTGTCCCCGGCGATATATGCCGTTATATAATTTCCTGTCGTCAGGCGATACTCAAAATCTTCGTTTTCGCAATCACGCTGATACTCTTTTGCCAACTCGTATTCCGTGCCGCCAATCGAAAAATATCGTTTCCCGTTTTCCTCCCGTATTCCTTCCAGTGTGCCCTTGATTTCGTTTCTTGCCACTGTGACGGAATAATATTTCCCCCCCGACACCAAGTCGGATTTCTTTATCATCACCGTGTCGTTTTCCAAAAGCATTGCAAGTGCAAAGCCCATGCCGTCCTTATAAAATTCCGCTATGTCATCATCTTCAAATTTCAGGCTTCCCTTGCCGTTCGCAAAAGCAATGGTATTGTCATTGGGATAAACAGTTTCGACAAGCTCATATTGATATCTGACAAGCTTTATTATGTCTGCATTTGCGTCGCTGTCGTTGTCAATCAGAACCGCATTGTCAAAATCGTCAAACACCCCGTTTTTTTGACAATACTCCACATTCCCCAGGTACGAGCTGTTTAAAAGTACACACGCACGGTCACTGATTTTCACCTTTTTTTCACGCGTACCGTCATAGTAGAAAAAACTCTTCTCATCAATTTTTTCATAGTCGTCAAACTTCACCTGTGTGATACTGTTTTTCTTCGAAAGCTCCACTGCGACAATTTTCTCGCCGTCCTTATCGATATATGCCTTCACACACATTCCCAAAATTTCGTCGGCGTCATATTCCAAATCACAGTCATAGCTGACATGGTTGATTGCCAACTGATTCTTCCTGTAATTTGTGCTTGTTATGTATGCCGAAAACTGCCCTGCGGCAGTGACAATCCCCTCTTCCGTCCGTATATTCTGCGCTGACAGCAATGTGTTGTCGCCGTCATATCCGTACGAAACGCCGTCACCGTTGATTTTTACATCTGCCATCGGCACAGACAATGCATTATAAAGGATTCTTAAAATATCATCTCTCACAAATCCTGCCGTATTGCTTACTCCGTCAAGCATGCCTGTTTCCTCCGCAATAGTCATATATCCCGTCGGATAACCGCCCCTGACGTTTGCCATGTCGGTATAGTTCATCGCCGACAAAAGCACTTTTACACACTGCTCGGCGCTTATCGCCTCCTCCGGCGCAAAATATTCTTTCGAATAGCCGTTTATGATTCCTTTTTTATACGCAGTTATGACATCATTATAATATTCATAATCGGCATCAACGTCCACAAAATACATTTCACCGCTGCCGGTATAATCCATGACCTCAATCCCCAGCAGACGCAGTGCCATTTTGGTGAACTCTCCCCTGGTGACGGTTTCCTCCTCTTTTGCGTCCTCCAAAACCCCCAGCATCGCAAGGGTATCCCTATACCGGTCATTGTCTGCGGCGGCGTGTCCGGTCAGCAAACCCACGCTCAGCGCCATGCTCAATATTATAGATATAATTTTCTTCATCTGTCTGTTTCCTCCGCCATAGTAATCATTTTATCAATCAATACAGCCGCCTGTGCCTTTGTCGCATTCGCTTTTGGCATCATCGTGCCGTCCCCCATTCCGTTTACAAGGTTCAGCCCTGTGCAAATTCCCACAGCTTCTTTTGCCCACGGCGATATGCTGTTTTTGTCCGAAAACGTGATGTCTGCGCTTTTTGCCGCAATCTTTTTGTATTTCGCTATGTTTGCAAAAACCACACACATTTCTTCTCTTGTGATGAAAGCTGTCGGACGGAAAGACGCGCCGTCGCCGTTCATTATTCCGGCATTTTTTACACTGCACACATCATCAGCATACCATTCGCTCCCGTCGACATCGATAAACAAATCGGCATACTGTGTTTTGAGTCCCAACATTCTGTTTATCAGCGCGGCAAATTCCGCACGGGTTATATTCTTGTCCGGATAGAATTTTCTGCCATCGCCCTTCACCGTTCCTGTTTCGAAAAGCTTTTCGATGCTCTTCTGCGCCCAATGCCCCGCTATGTCGTTCAAGCTTACTATCTCGGGTTCTTCCTCCTGTTTTTCCTCATTTTCTTTGGTGAATCCGATGGGCGCGGATATCGACGCACCGCCGGAATTTTTTGACCCTCCTCCGCCGGAACCGCCGCCGGAATTGCTCTTTTTCTTAATCTCCGCGGTCGCCTCCGCCGGCATTCCTTCATACGGGAATTCTGCCGACACAGGGGTGACCCTCACAATGAGGGTGCCCCAGGCGCTGTCCGCAAGCGGAATCCCCAAGCCTTCGCCTGCCGGTTTTCCGTTCAGGAACCATTCCACCTTTGTGGCGCCTTCTTTGTCGCCGTTTGCGTCAAAGAAGGTATACAAAACCGCTGCACTGCTCCCCTGCTTTGCATTTGTTATTTCTATGTCTTTTGCTTCCGGTCTGAAAAAGGACATCAGCGGTTTTGAAACATACTTTTGTCCGACCCCAAACTCTCCCCTGTTTTTCGGAGTCACCTCTGCCATTATGTAACAATCCGCGTCACTTTCCGTCATCACATATTCTTTTTTTCCGTCGTTGTCAATTTTTTCTTTTATATTCCCCTCCCCGTCTGTTCTGTACCATTCGATTAGGGTTCCGTCCTCTTCGTCGCCGTTTTTGTCTTTATATGTATATTCTGCCGTGAGTGTTTGCCCGTGCTTTACAGAACCGCTTATGGCTACCTCCCCGTCGATATACGGTTTTGCCGGGAGGGCAAAAACCGCGCTCTCTTCTTTTTTGCCATCAAAAGGCTCTTTGTCTGCCCTCGGTACAACGGTGAATTTTACATATCCACCCTCCATGTCCTCTGTGACAGTGATGGTTTTTTGGTCGGAAATCACCACAAAGTCCCCGTCCTCTTTTTTCGAGAAATACCATTCAATCACGGAATCTCTTTCGCTGTCGCCGTTGTGGTCGACAAATTCATATTCTGCCGTCAGGCTCAGCCCGTCTTTCACAACATTCAGATTCTTTGCCAGCGGCGCCTTTTCCCCAACGACAGCAAAACCAATGCTTTTTACCTCTTCTTTTCCGTTTTTGCTTGCCTTTATACGCAGAATATATTGCCCTTCGCGGTCAATCACCGTTCCCGATATGTATTCCGCAAAAACTTCCCCGTTCTCCGACAATTCCGCCGAAACCGATGTCCCCTCAAGTGCGGAAAACACAGCCGCAGCACTTTTGTTATAGCTTGCGCCGTCCGAAACCCCGGAAATCTGCGGCATTATGCTGATTGTTCCAAAACCAAATTCATAATCTCCGCCCATCTGTGCATACCCGCTGTCTTTTGCTTTTGCGCCTTTTGTCACCTCCACGCGGTATTCCGCACCAAAGTCCATTCCTCCGTCGATTCTGACAACGGCATGATTCCCCTCTGTCCCGACGGCAAATCCGCTGTCCTGTTTTTCACCGTTTTTGTATATCCCGATGTAATCCGCGATATTTTCTCCCGGTTCTGTGTTGAACTCAATCCGTATATCACTCATGTCGTCTACATTGGTGCTTTTGTCCTTCGGCTCTGTGCTTTTCACGGCAAACTCCGCTTTTTCTATCAGTATGTTGTCAATATATGTGACCGCATCGCGCAGATTATCGGTGTCATAATCCCAGCCTGTATTTGCATTGTTTTTCACAGGATTGTCAATTCCCCATACAAGTCTGTATATGTCGCTTGCAGCGATATCTTTCTTTTTGTGCTGCATTACTCTTTTTCCGTCTTTGTATACCTCCATCTGCGCCGTATGATTTCCAAAATCGACGGTATATTCAAAGTGTGCATAATCATTGCCTATAAGATTTTTATAATGATTTATATATGTTCCGAAATTGATATCAAACATTCCACCGTCACTAAAAAGTAAAGGCGCATATATTGCATTTGTTTTTCCCTGAAGTCCGCCGAGCGTCCCATATGCCCCGCTTGCAACGCTGAGCCTTATGTCAAATGACACCTTGTAAACCCCGTCCCCTTCCGATGCGTTCAGCTCATAAACCGCGCGAAAAGATGACGTGTCACCTATGTTTTTCGTCAGCTTCAGGGCTTTTGAACCTGTCACACCGTCCGTTTCAATCTGTGCTTTGTTATCGGTATTCATCCCCTCAAATCTCAGTATACCGGCGGCGGTTTCCTGTTTGTTTGCCAGCTCCTCGTTTTCAGAATAGTTTTCAAAATCAATCCTCTCAATCACTCTGCCAAAACCGCTGTCCGCCGACGCACTCACCGCCATTGATAAATTCAGTAAAATTGACATTGCCATATTCGCCGCAAAAAATTTTCTCAATACAATTTTGTGTTTCATTCTCCGAATACCTCCATAACATAGCGCAAAATTTACCATATTTTTAGTATTTTTCTTCTATTTTTGTTTATATCCTACAAATATATTATAATATACCCCCATCATCTTGTCAATTCCAAAAAAAAGGAATATACTTAAGAAAATTAGATATGTCGCAAAATGCACATGTCACGCAAAAATCCGCCCGGCAACCTGTGACATCGCATCGCCGCGGCAGAATGGAGGCTTTTTTATGGACACAATCACTTTTCAGCCCTTTGCCGGAATCAGAAAAAATGCAATTGATTATCTCAACGACGTTTATGTGCGCAAAAGCCAAATAAAATACGATATCAATTTTCCCATGATGTTCCACGACTATTTTGAAATGGAGCTTATTCTTTCCGGGAAGGCAATATTCTCCCTGCCGGGCAGTGACGGCATTGTCCTTCTGCCCGGCTCGGTTTATTTCACCTCCCCCGTGCACGCACATGCCGTTTCTTTCGAAAAAAACACAGTCCTTTTTAACGTCAGCTTTGCCGGCAACCTCCTGCCGGACAGAATATCCGATATTCTGAAAGAACGCTCCAAACCCTTGCTCGCGGCTTTCGGCCAAGATGATTTTGGCGCCATATCCGACATGTTTGAGCAAACACTGACCGAATTTTCCACACACTTGCCGATGTACAAAACCGTGATATCAAATGTTGTACAAAACATAATAATCATGCTGCTGCGCCTTGCCCCGGACGATTCCGAAAACAGCGCCTCTCTTGCACAGCAATGCCTGTTCATCATCCACAACAACTTCAAAGAAAACCTTTCCCTTGCCGACGTTGCCGCCACGCTCAACGTCACAGCGTCATACCTCGGCAAGCTGTTCAAAAAGAACTTTAACTGCAGTTTCAACAATTATCTGAACTCTCTCAAAATTTCATATGCCCAATCCATGCTTGCCGCGACAAACAGCAGCATCAGAAAAATCGCGCTGACATCGGGGTTCCAGTCGGTGGAATATTTCAATTATATATTCAAAAAACACACCAATCTCTCTCCTTCGGAATACAGAAAAAGCTTCCCCGACATCGAAACACAGCTCAGAGAATTTTTGGCACGTCCATAAGTTTTTTTGGCATAAAAGAGAATATCGATTCTTTCTCAAAAATATTTTTTCAAATTTTTGCAAAAAAACTATTGACAGACGAAAACAACAGTGCTATAATATAACCTATAAAAGCAGTAGGAATTGTAGGAATTATGGAGGCGGTTTGAAATGACGTTACATAAAACCATGCGATGTTGACGCAAAATAAGAAAAAGATGTTCTTATCAGCCCGTGATAAGGCAGAATTTTATATTTTATGGGCAGAAAGGTAAAGGAATTTATTATGAAAATTTATGACAAAATCACTGATTTAATCGGCGGCACACCGCTTTTAGAACTGAAAAATTATGAAAAGGAAAACAATCTTGAGGCAACAATCCTTGCGAAGCTGGAATATTTTAACCCGGCAGGCAGTGTAAAAGACAGAATTGCCAAAGCGATGATTGACGAAGCGGAGGAAAAAGGTATATTGAAGCCGGGCGCGGTAATAATCGAACCCACAAGCGGCAACACCGGCATCGGTCTTGCCGCGGTTGCGGCGTCAAGAGGATACAAAATTATCCTCACAATGCCCGACACAATGAGCGTGGAGCGCAGAAATCTCCTCAAGGCATACGGGGCAGAACTTGTCCTCACAGAAGGTGCAAAAGGCATGAAGGGCGCAATCGCAAAAGCCGAAGAGCTTGCCAAAGACACACCCAACAGCTTCATCCCCAGCCAGTTCACAAACGCCGCAAACCCGGCAGCGCACAAAAAAACCACAGGTCCGGAAATATGGAAGGACACCGACGGCAAGGTAGACATTTTCGTCGCAGGCGTCGGCACGGGCGGCACTGTTTCCGGGGTCGGCGAATACTTGAAGTCCCAAAACCCCGACATCAAGGTGGTTGCGGTTGAACCCGCCGGCTCGCCCGTTTTGTCAAAAGGCACACCCGGGCCGCACAAAATCCAGGGCATTGGTGCAGGTTTTGTGCCCGAAACCCTGAATACAAAAATATATGACGAAATCATAGCTGTCGAAAACGAAGATGCCTTTAAAACCGGCAGAGCGATTGCAAGAAAAGAAGGCGTTTTGGTCGGCATTTCTTCCGGCGCGGCAGTATATGCGGCGACAGAGCTTGCAAAGCGCCCCGAAAACAAGGGGAAAATCATTGTTGCCCTCCTCCCCGACACGGGCGACAGATATCTCTCCACACCAATGTTCTCCGAATAATAAAAACAGATAGGTAATTGTAAAATGTAAATTTTACAATTAGCCACCATTTTTATGGGAGATTGGGGGTGCCAACCCCTGACCGGTAATCAAAAATGACGACATGTGCGTCATTTTTGGCTGAAATAAAAAGTTTCAACCTGCCGTAAAATTAAAATGGGATGGAACTTTTTATTTCTACCCAAGAATTTTAATTGGAAAACGTTAGTTTTACAATTACCTAATAGAAACGGACTGCAAACAAACCGAACCCATCGGAGTACACACGTACGCCGTTGGATTCGGTCTGCATGTTCTAAAATATTTTTTTTCAATCCTCTCAAAAGGAGCTGAAAAAATACATTTTTTACAACCTCTTTTATTGCATCTTAGCTTTCTGTTATCCTCCCGTCAGTCGACACGACCGTCACATTCCACGGCAGCATCTTTCCGCTGTCCGATAGCGCCTTCACGACTGCCTGTTCGATTCCGCCGCAGCACGGCACCTCCATTCTCACCACATGCACGCTTTTTATATTGTTGTTTTTTATGATTTCGGTCAATTTTTCAGAATAATCCACTGCGTCCAGTTTCGGACAGCCGATAAGCGTAATGTGGTCTTTGATAAACTCCTCATGGAATCCTGCATACGCATATGCCGTGCAGTCTGCCGCAATCAAAAGCTTTGCCCCGTCAAAATAAGGCGCATTTGCCGGCACAAGCTTGATTTGCACCGGCCACTGCATAAGCTCCGATTCGCTCACTGTTTTCCTTCTGTCCTCCGTTTCTTTTTTCGCCTCTCTGTGTATGGTTCGCATTCTTGAACCGGGACAGCCTCCCGCAAATGCTGCCTGTTTTTTCCGCATGTTTTCCATCACTGCCTTTTCGTCATATGCCGCCGCTTCCCTTTCTTCAAAAGTGATTGCCCCTGTCGGACATGTCGGCAGACAGTCCCCCAATCCATCACAAAAATCGTCGCGCAAAAGCTTTGCTTTTCCGCCCACCATGCCGATTGCCGACTCGTGGCACGCCGCCGCGCATGCTCCGCAGCCGTTGCATTTTTCTTCATCAATCTTTATTATTCTTCTTTTCATATATTGTTCCTCCTTCAATGCTTACCTCTCAAATATTTCTTGACTTTATGGCATTATTATAGTATACTTTCCATACAAAGTCTGTTGTAATTCCAACAAAACAGGAGAAAATATGAAAAAATATTTACCAATTTTAAAAAAATGCCCGTTGTTTCATCACCTTGCGGACGATGACATACTGTCGGCATTAAGCTGCATAAATGCAAAATTATATAAAAAGCAAGGCGGAGAATATATATTCTGCCCCGGCGACACGGCAAAATCCATGGGGATAGTCCTTTCCGGTTCGCTTCTTGTCATGCAGGAGGATATCTGGGGACACAGAAACATAATTTCAAAAATCACCCCAGGAGGACTTTTTGCAGAACCTTTTGCGGTTCTGCCGGGCGCTGTGATGAACATTGGCGTCCTTGCCGAAAAGAACACCGAATTCTTGTTTCCCGACATGTCAAAAATCATGTCCCTGTGCCCCAACACCTGTCCGCATCACAGCCAAATCATAAACAATCTCATACAGATTCTGTCGCAAAAAATTTTGTTTTTCAATGACAAAATAACGCACATGAGCAAAAGAACCACGCGAGAAAAACTTCTTTCTTACCTTTCCGCAGAGTCCGTGCGCCAAGGAAGCTTATCCTTCGACATACCGTACAACCGTCAACAGCTGGCGGATTTTTTGGCAGTGGAACGCTCTGCCATGTCTTTCGAACTCTCAAAGCTTCAAAAAGACGGTCTGCTTACCACCAAACGCAATCATTTTGTTCTGTCCGCCAAAAACAGCCCCGATAGCCTATAGCTGCATCTCGGTGAGATTTTTCCAGAATCTTTTCGGCATGTGGGAGCAGCGGCATTTTTCGTTGTGCCGTTCCTTGATTTCTATGGAATCATAAAACTGTTTCCACAGTCCGCGATACTGCTGCTCCTCTTCGGAATATTTTAAAACCGGCAAGGTGTCGGTGTCTGCCATATAACATTCGCCATTATATACCAGTGCAATTTTCCGCCTTGTGTCGTGGATTATCCACGGCATAGCCTGGAACCGCCGCGCAAAATGCTCCCCAATCAGGGGGAGCACATTGCACTCAGGCTCAATCTCACTGAAATACACACCGCCCTCCAGTTGCGAAAATCTTACAAATTCTATAAACATGTGTGCCTCATTTTTTGTCCTCCGCACGGCGTTGTGCACAGATGAAACACACTCTTCCGCCAGGTACAAATCCACATTTTTCCCCGCCCGAAAGCCTGCTCTTATATATTCCAGACACATTTTTTCTTTTCCTTTACAGTCGGAAAGATACGTACAATAAACATTCCTCCACGCCGCATAAGATATCTTTCTGCATATTGCAGACGAAACCCGTTCTGCCTTTTTGCTGTCTGTGCTCACCTTTACATAGCGGCAAAACAATTCCTCCTGGACATTGTTTTCCTCCTCTATTTTCATCGGGTTTTCATGATTATAATAGCAATCGAAAACCACGCTCATCAGCCCCTCAAAGCTTCCGTCATATAGATAAATCACATCTCTCCCGTCAAACATTTTATGCTGTCCTCCCTTGTCGGGCACATATCCTCAAATGACATCTGTCCATAAAGTGCATTGTTGTCGCATAGCAAAAGCGGTGTTATCAGTTCTTCTCTTATCCACAAATTGTCGTATGTTTTTCCTCCGCAGGTGATAAAATATCTTGCCCGTTTCAGCGATACCCTCATCTTTTTCAAATCCTCAAACCTCAGACGCGTGACGCGCCTCGCACGCACGATTTTTCTTACACTGCGCAGCCCCAGCCCCGGCACGCGCAAAAGCATCTCATACGGCGCACGGTTTATCTCGACAGGGAACAGCTCTTTGTGGCGCAGTGCCCAATCACACTTCGGGTCAACCATGCTGTTAAAGTTCGGCGCGTCATCACCCAAAAGTTCTTCTGCGCAAAATCCATAATATCTTAGCAGCCAGTCTGCCTGATAAAGCCTGTGCTCCCTCAAAAGCGGCGGCGCACTCACCGGCAAATGCGGATTTGTGCCTATCGGCACATATGCCGAATAGTACACCCTCTTCAGTGAATAGCGCTTATACAAATTCTCCGACAAGGTTATGATTTTTTTGTCCGTTTCCGGGGTCGCACCGATAATCATTTGCGTACTTTGCCCCGCGGGCGAAAATTCCGGTGCATGCCGATAAAGTGTCAATTCTTCTTTGTTCTGTGCAATTGCCCCCGCAATCCTCCCCATAGGCGCAAGGATTGCCTTTTTGTTCTTTTGCGGTGCAAATTTCTGCAAAGAATCGTTGCTTGGCAGTTCAATGTTAACGCTCATTCTGTCCGCCAAAAGCCCCAGCCTTTCCACAAGTTCCGCCGAGGCACCCGGTATGGTTTTCGCATGGATATACCCGTTGAACCTGTATTCTTCGCGCAGTATGCGCAGACATTCAATAAGCATTTCCATTGTATGGTCAGGAGAAACGACAACCGCCGAGCTCAAAAATAATCCTTCGATGTAATTTCTTTTATAAAAGTTAATTGTCAGTTCTGCCACCTCTCTCGGCGCAAATGCGGCACGCGGCACATCATTTGATGAACGGTTTATGCAATACTGGCAGTCGTACATACATCGGTTTGTAAGCAGAACCTTCAAAAGCGAAATGCATCTTCCGTCCCCGGCAAAGCTGTGACATATCCCCGCAACCGCGCCGTTTCCAATTCCTCCGGGCACATTTTTTCTTTTTGAACCGCTTGACGAGCAAGACGCGTCATATTTTGCGCTGTCGGCAAGTATCTTTAGCTTCTCCATGAGTTCCATATCCGTTCATCTCCTCTTTTTGCAACTGTTTATTACATTATATCACTCAAACATATGTTTGTCAAGAGGGCAAAAAAATTTTACATATAAAAATCCGAAAAAATTCATGTGTGCTATGATATAACCATAGAAACAATCCGGTGAAAAAATATTTATACCGAAGACCGGACGGCAGGAGGGAGAAAAACTATGGAAATAATGATATACACAAAATGCAAACCCTGGAAAAAGCTGGACAAAAGAGACAAAAAATCCGTAATAACAAATCTCAGCAAGCTTGCGGCAAAAATCGAGTCGTACAACTGCGACATAAACAGAATCTTTAATGCCGACAGCATTACATACGACCGGATTAATGATTCAATATTTATCTGCAAGGCACATTCGGCAGACAACAAACAACTGCGCGTGGTTTATGGCATCGTCAAGAAGGAAAACAACGATGCACTGTGCATGATTGACTTCACCTTCAAAAAGAAAAACAACAAGGAATACATCTCGGAATTTGCCAAGTACAAGGACACAAAAATTGAGTCTTTGACCTTTGAAACAGCATAAAATACGCTGTTGAAATTTTTTGCGGTATGTGATATACTAAAAAAAAGAAATTTCACCCCAAAAAAGGAAGTGTTGTTCATGAATCCGGGCTATACAGAAAAAATGCAAAATCTTGTCGATACACACTCGGCATGGGAGTTGAACTTAAGCATAAGAAACCAAGCACGGGAGCTGAGAGAACAGGTTCTTTTGCTGAAAGGCGATTCGTCCTATAAACAGCGTCTGAAGGAACTGAAAAACTTGTGTAAAGAATGGGGTGTTGACACCGAAAAATTTCTTGAGGACAAAACGGTGATTTCTGAATTTCCGTCGCCCAAGGAACAAAAAATAAAACTTGTGAGTCAGTTGTATGAGCTGTACAAAAATGCCTACAGTTCTGCCGATTTTCTTGGGCGTGCTACAGATACGCTGGCAGATGATGATTTGAAAACCATTTCTCTGCGGCTCACGATTTTGAAACAATTTGTGCGATACACCGACATTGACCGGGATTTTTTTGAAAGATGCCTCTTGAACTGTGCCGAACTCAAAAAGGATTATGACGCAAAAACAGAACTGATTATCAGCAGACTGTCAGATGACATTTTCTCACAAAACGGAGTCGGGGCAACCGCCCCTGACACGCTGAAAAAAATCCTGAATGCAGTTTCCAAAAAGATGCCCGGCTTGCAGTTTTCCGAAACCGACCGAAAAAATTTGGCAGAAAATAAAAATCTGAAAAAACAATGCAGCGAAGCTGCACAGTTCATAGCCGACGGTCACAGCGTGGCAGATGTACTGAAAAAAATAACAGACTGCCCCGCGGCGACAGAGGGCGAGGACGGCGAAGAGTTTCTTTCCGACATCAAGGCGGCGGTGAGAAGGGCAGCACAGGAGATTCCGCTTGAGGGCACAAAAAAAATAAGCTGGTATCAATATATACATAAAAAGACAATGGGAAAATCGCCGCTTGGGGCTTTGGTTATAACGCTGTCAGAGATTGATAATCTTGAAGCCTTGTGCGGCATCGGCTTTGTGCCCGACAGTGAGTGTACAGCATTTGTGAGTGAAAAATATGAAAAATTCAGAAAAAATCGAGAAAATACAACTCCCCTTTCCGAAGGCACCCGGCTGATAAAGGATTATTGCGGCGAGCTGATAAAGATTTATAAAAAAATAACAGACAACAACCCGGGTGAATGTGAATACAGCGACGGCACAAAAGAATTTAAGAGCAGAATGAAAACACAAAAGGGAAAGAATGTCGTAAGCATTGCAGAATCACAGCTTTTCAACTCATGCACAAAGGTGTTGACACATTTGTATGCCTCTCTGAATACGGAAAAGTATACCGTCAATTCCAAAACCGGTAAGGATTATCTAAACGACCAACTCCGTGAATACAAACCTTGCAGTCTGCTGTCGGACTGTGACGCTTTTGCGCGCGGAGTCTTGTGGGAACAGGTCATTGGGGTTGATTTCTTTTTTCGTTATGCGATTGTTTTCGGCATGAAATATTTTGCGGGCAGTACACAGACGGGCTTGCAGGAAAATGACCCAAGGGACATAGAAAAACTTTTCAGCGATTATTACAGTGAAAATCTTGTCGGCTATTTCGGCATTGGCGACACACCGGGGCCGGAACGCATAAATTACAAAAATTTTTCACAGCTCATATATCTGCGCGTCCTCTGTGATGACACGCTTGAAACACCTCAGCAAAAGCTTGACGCGGCGGAAAGAATCAGCACAGAATGTATCAAAAAAAGCAAAGAAGAGAAACAATGTGATGTAAAAAGCGTTTATAAAGATGATGACATAACAGCTAAGTATAAAACCGATTTTATCGGCAAACTGTTAAAATTGTCCGAAGATGAGTTTATCACATATCTGTCGAAGAACTTTGCCATGCCGCGAAAGGACACACCGGGTCTTGGAATAATGTCATATGCGGCAAACACGGTGAGCGCCGAAAAGGAATATAAAGCCTTGCTTGAAAAACTGGAAGAAATCTCCGAATATGACAATAATGGCGAAGTCGGCACGGACAAAAATCGGCAAGAAGTAATGTTTCGGAAAGAAATGACAGAATACAACAACTTTCTGCGTTGTGATAACCTATACAAATATATTAAAAAAACATATAAGGAATCCGACAACGATTTTGTCAAAACCATTGACAAAATGAAAAAGAGAATGAACATCTTCACGCAAGACTATAAAAACTGCAAAAATGTCACAAGAACAAGACTTATAGCGCTTTATTGCTGTTATTTTGCTTTCCGGGCAGTAATAATAAACATAGATCGTTATGATGATTTCGGTGATGTCCTGGAAAACCTTCGCGGGGTGTACTGCGATGACGGGCTTGACAGCATTCTGGGAAGAGCGGGCTACCGCAAGCTGAGCGAAAAAAACCTTTTTGACATGTATGCCGTTTATACCACATGCATGCAAGTGTTTGACATGTTTTAAAATAACCAAAAAGGAGAGATGATTTTGGCAAGAAAAATCCTCAGAGGCGGAGATATAATTGAACTTTCGGGACAAGAAGGCACAAAAATCGGCAAGTGGCAGATTACCGATGCGGAAGAACCGAAGGAAGGCGGCTCTTCCGTATGTTATTCAGCTGTGCACTGCGGCATACAGGGCAGACTCAAAGAATTTTGTCCTTTTGATGACGATTTGATGGAATTTTCAAGAGATGCGGATAATCAGCTTGTGGCGAAGAGTGTGGAAGGCAAAATAAAATTCAATGAAATGAAGAAAGATTTCATCAGGAATTATCTTACCTTGCAGCAAATAAAGCTGGAAGATTATGACAACACCGTGCTGAACAACTATATGCCCGTGAGTGAAATTTTATACGGAAAACCCCAAAACGGGGGCGGCTCTGTATACATATGGACCCAAGACGACAAAGCCGGAATCACAATTGATGAATATTTTAAAAATGTCAGCCGCTCCTTCAGGCAGAACGCAGATTCGGAGCTTTATAGGATTCTATGCATCATGTCCTCGCTGACGGATTTTGTGAAGGCTCTGCATTACGGCGGATTTGTCCATCTTGACATAAAGCCATCAAACTTCCTTCTGCCGTACAACGGCGACAGGGATATAAACGAAAATGCAATATCCGCATTTGACATCAATTCCCTCCGCCACATTGACTGCCGCCTTCCGCAGGAATTTTCGGGGACGCGCGGTTTTTCCGCGCCCGAGTGCGAAAGAGGACAGGGAAACGACTTGTCGGACATATATTCCATCGGCGCAAGCCTGTTTTACGGGATATGCCTTGTGCCCTCCTCCGACGGCATGGCAAATCTCAAATACACAGGAGACTTCCAAAACATTGCCGGATTTATCAAAAATTCATATCTTATCCAATCGCTGAAAAGCAGCAGAAAGCCGTATATCGAGAGTGGTTTGGAAAACATTCTTCAAAAATGTCTGCATAAAAACCCAAGAAAAAGATATATAAGCGCAAAGTATTTGCAGAATGATTTGAAAAAGCTGATTGTTGAGGCGGCAGTGTATGTCAAATCCGAAAACCTGGACGCCGGAAAAGAACTGGCAATTGTCGAGAAAGAAGAAAAATCCGAAAATGTGAAAAATGCCATAAGCAATCTGCTCTTTGAAAGACCGATATACAGCTTTTGCAAAGACAAAGAGCTGAATGTGCTTGTCATCGGAATCGGAAACTATGGGCAGACATTTTTGGACTTGTGCCTGCAAGCAGGACAAATGTACGGATACAATCTCAGAATCAGCGCATATTCCGACAATGCGGCAATGGACAAAAAAATATACCTTTCCACAAGACCGTGGCTCGGGCGTTATGTCAGCATAGACGGCAGAAAAACCGGGCTTGACTACGGCAGTCTGACTTTTTCGGACATCTCCGAGGCCGGCGAGGCGTTTTGCGCCAAAGAGGACAACAAAAAAACCGTGCAAAAACTGCTGGAATCCCAAAACATGCCGACATATGTTTTTATAGCCCTGGGTGACGACGAGCTGAACGCCGTCGCCGCCGCGGATTTTGCGGATATTTATGAGAAATACGGAATTTGCGGTGCAGTGAATTTTGCGGTGCAGTCACCGGGGAATTACAAAAAGGGCACACCCGTCTGCATCTCGGGCTCCTCTGTTTGTGCACAGCTTGAAAAAATGGCATTCAATGTACACCTGACGTGGGCCGGGGAAAGAAACCCCGACATTGCGGAACAAAAGAAAAAATTCAAAGACCCGTATTATTACAACTCATCGGTTTCCAATGCCCTCTCGGTCAGGTACAAGTTGAAAAACGCCGGGGCAGATATGGACAGCACAGAGCACGCGGCAGAAATGTTTGCCGGGATAATCGGCAAAGACAGGGTTTTGTACAACGGGCTGGCGGAGGCAGAACACAGGCGCTGGATTGTGGAAAAGGTGTGCCGGGGCTGGCGCGGCGTGGAAGACGGCGAATTTGACACCTTTTTTGAAAATGTCCTGAAGCGCGCCGAAGTGAAGGACAGAAAAAGAAAAATCCATCACTGCATTGTGCCCATTATTCCCGACACGGAATTTGATAATTTGTTTTATGAAAACGAACAGGTAAAAAAAGAGGCATGGGACAACTATAGCGCCAAGCTTTCATATAAACTCGGGCTTAACAGGCTTTCCGTAAAGCTGCACAGGCGTTTTTACAGCGAGGCCATAAAGCTGACAGGACTCAAAAGAAACCCAGAGGAATTTGACGATTTGCGAAAAATTGAAAATACACTCTCCGAAGTGCCCGAGGCAAGAATATTGATTGACCGATACAAAATCTGCATAAAAAAGATTCTCTCAAGAGAACATTGCGGAAGCAGTGATTTGAAATCCATCGCAGAAGAATTGAAGAACCTTGTCCCCAAGGGGAGCTTTGCCCAAAACATCATCAACGGCTCGGCAAAAAACATAGAAAAAGAACTCTTCCCCGTGATTGAAAGCAGTCTGTACCGCGACTATAAAAAATATGACGAGAATCTCGTCAAAAATGTTCCTTTTATATGCACATACAAAGCGGCGCCAAACATGATAATGTTTTTTGAAAACGGGAATTGTCCTTTTGACAATGTGACCGCGGCGTCCGTAATCAAACCCGGGGCTTTGACATATATATGCAGAATTGAGCAGGAAAAGGACATTGATACCCTTGCACAAAACATAAGAAAAGTCCAAAAGTATTTTGCGGCAAGACACATGAATTGCGACGTCAGACTTTTTGTCCTGAACAGACTCGGCAAAGAAAGCGCAAAAACAACGGAAAAGACATTTTCCGCCAGCGGACTGAAATGCACCGCAGTTTTTTGCCGCGACGAAAAAGCTGAATTTGACGCTGCAACGGGTTTCCTTGCCGAAGAAGAATCAAAAGCATATACCATTTTCAACAATGAAAACGGCTTTTTTGACAAAGACACCTTTCTTCAAAAATTCGGCAAAATGGCATATTGCGAATTTTGCGAACAGACACTGCTCTTTAAAAACACGGCAAGATGTGATTATCTTAAATATATAAATGACCGTTCTTACCTCAGGGTGAGCGACGTAACTGCATTTGCAGAAGTTTCCTGTGAAAGGTCTGCCTACCCCGAGTACGCTGATGATTACGAAAAATTGTGGGAAATCTATAAAGGATGCTACCTCCCCGAAAATAAAATAACACAAGGGGCAAAAAACTGGGAAAGCCTTTGCAAAGCCTTGGCAAACCACCCCTCAAAAACCGTGTGTGCAAATCCGGCTGACAAAAGCGACAGACAATACAGCTGTTATTTCCCCGGATTTTGCTTTGCGGCGCTGAACGAGGTTTTGGCACAGTTAAAAAAATATAATGCCGTAAAAGCGGAGTCGTACATAACTTTTGTAGCCTCGGACTCGTGCAAAGCGGAAATTTTGGAAAACTTTGACATAAACGGCGTGATGCACTTCCTTATGCAATATCCGCATATGTTAAACAAAGAGTCGGTCAAGGTCAGCTTTTCCGACACCAAACTGACAATAGAGCTTGACAGTCCGGTTGTGGAAAATCTCTGCATCGACACATATGTTTTGCCGCTTTTGCAAAAAATGGAGGAATACGGGTATATAAACTGTCTGAAAGAGCATGGCGGCATGGTCAGCTTTGTGTATGCTTCAAACAGGATAAAAAAACTTATGCACAACACAGAAAATATTGCTAAGATTTATCTTTATTATAAATTAAACGATTGCTTTGACGATGTGGTTTTTGCCGCCGAGCTGACCCCGGCAGAGGGCGGAAAACCGCTGTCTTTGGACTTCATCGGCTGCACAGGATTTGATATATTTCTTATAAAGTGGGGCTGTGCGGAGGGTATGCATAGCTTTGCAAAACAATTCGGCAGCCGTTGCAGAAAAACGATAATTACAAACACCGATGACGCGGTAAAAACAGAAAAAATAATATTGCAAGGAAGGTGAGTTAATGATTAGTGTAGATTTGCCCGGGAAATGGGAGGTAATAAAACTTGTGCGCGAAAAATATCCAAGCGTTTCGGATTCCAACCTGAGGAGTACCGCTAAACAGGCGGGAGAAATCTTGGGGACGCACAAAGACGGCAGGTGGCTGCACATTTCCGGCATAATGAATTGCACGGAATTTGCACAATATCTGAGGCTCTTTGATCTTTCAAAGACAGAGTCGGGCTGCATCAACATAAGACTCGGCACAGAAACATTGCTGGAGGATTTGACAAATCTTCAGGAGCAGGTTTCCTTCTGGCTTTTTGACAAAGAAATAATGTTTGATTTTGACTTTGAAAACAGAAAAGACGGCGAAACGTCAGAGATTGACATGATTATGAGATTAAAATAAGTATATTTAGGTAATTGTAAAATTCACATACAATTACCTACTAATTAAGTATATTAAAACGGAGGAATGAAAAATGTATACACCAAAACCCATCAACACAAGCGATGTTGTATTGCCAAAAGAGCTGGAAGCACTTACGGAATTGATTGCAAAGAATTGCCATGAGGTCTGGGCAGTCAGCAGAATATCACAGGGCTGGTCTTATGGGAAACAGCGCAATGACGAAAAAAAACAAACCCCTTGCCTTGTGCCGTATGAAGAACTTTCTGAAAAAGAAAAGCAGTACGACAGGAACACCGCCATGGAATCGATAAAGCTGGTGTTAAAACTGAATTATAAAATCGAAAAATTATAAACCTCCGGAATTTATGGAGATGATGTTATCAATGAACAAACAACAAAAACAAATAAAAGCGTTCTTGATTGAAGAATTCGGGGCAGAAAAATATTGAGGTTGAGCCTATACAGGAAAACACCGTACAATTAAATACGAATAGATTAAATAAAAAAGAATTAAATACGGATATATCAAGTACTTATCCTATCAAATCATATCAAAAAAAGCCGGAGCCGGCAAAAGAAAAATCGGATATGTTTACGGCTTCTGTCCGTAAATATACCAGAGCAAGAAAACTTACTCCGAGAATGTTAAACGAATTGATTGAGAAAATAGAAGTGCACCAGTCCGAAAAGATTGACGGTAAAACCGTTCAGCAGCTCACAATTCATTATAATTGCATAGGCAATATTGAAATACCCGACCTTGAAAAGCTACCTGAAAACAATGTTTCGGTACACACAAGACAGGGCGTAGATGTTCATTTTGCCGCTTGTGCAAGTTAAAAAGGCAATAAAAAACCGAGTGTCATACAAAACCTTTCAAGTTCTGTAAGAACACTCGGTATGGTGCGGCTGAAGGGACTTGAACCCCCACGTCATTGACACCAGATCCTAAGTCTGGCGCGTCTGCCAATTCCGCCACAGCCGCATATTAAATTTTACCTCTTGATTTTTACACGGCAGAGGTACACCGAGGAGGAGCATATCGCTTAACCCTCATCTATGAAAACGGGAAACCCGTAATCAACAATAAATTCACCGAGGTGGTGGAAACAAAGTCTAGCGCGTCTGCCAATTCCGCCACGCCCGCATATTAAATTTAAATAACTGTTACAGTTTACCACAAAATTTATGGTTTGTCAAGGGATTTTTGCAAATGATAAGTATGGTTTCTAAAAATACTGTGCACAAAAATACAGACTGCAAAAAATATTTTTGCAGTCTGTATAAAGGGAAACCATTTCCCTTTAAGGGGGTAAATGTATTTTGTGAGGTCATATATATCATACCCTCTGTTTGCGTATATTATACATATTTATATTATTTTTTCAATTTTGACACAATACACGCCCAGTCGGCGCGCCGTTGCGTCGTCAAAATTTCAAAGCCGCAGTGTTCAATCGCCTCCGCAACGTCAGGTATGCGTTCTTCAATTATCCCCGAAGCTATGAAAACTCCGTTTTCATCAATCAATTTTGCCGCAGTCGGCGCTATGGCAATGATGACATCGGCAACAATGTTTGCCGCTATGACATTATATTTTCTCTCTGCCAGTGTGCCCAAAAGCGCCTCGTCACTTGTCACATCTCCGGTTATCACATGATAACGTTCTTTTCCGATTCCGTTTCTTTCGGCATTTTCATAAGCGATGTCAACCGCATTTGGGTCAATATCCACCGCATACGCGGCTTTTGCGCCAAGCATAAGTCCTATGACAGACAAAATCCCGCTCCCACAGCCCAAGTCCAGCATATATGTATCGGAATCTACGTATTTTTCCAATTGTTCAATGCAAAGCTGTGTAGTGTGGTGCGTGCCCGAGCCAAAACTCATTCCCGGATTTACATTAAACACCACCCTGTCTGTCGGGGAAGAAAGCTCTTCCCATTCCGGCTTTATAAGCACCTTTTCGCCAATCTCAATCGGGTGGAAAAATCTTTTCCAATTGTTTGCCCAATCCTCTTCGGAAACATTATTAAGAGAAATTTCAAGACGGCCAAACTCATTATTTTCGTCACGCTTTTTCAAAAGCGCCACTTCGTTTCTTATGTCCACCAGTGTTTCGCGCCCCGATGCGTTGTCGCTGACATACACATTTACACATGTTTCCTTGTGTTTTTCATTCTTCAGTTCATCATCGACATAATCCCAATATTGGTGATTATTCTCCAAAAACTCATAAAAATCAGCTTCGTCCTCAATTTCAAAACCGGTCACGCCAATCTGGTACAGCACTCCCGTAAGCGGCTCAATCCCTTCTGTGCTTGTATAAATCGTAATTTTTATCCATTCCATATCTATTCCCCTTTAATCAAGATAGTCCTTCAATTTTTTGCTTCGGCTGGGGTGGCGCAGTTTTCTCAACGCCTTTGCCTCAATCTGCCTGATTCTCTCTCTTGTCACATTAAATTCTTTTCCGACCTCTTCCAATGTGCGCTGTCTGCCATCGTCCAGCCCAAAGCGCAGACGCAAAACCTTTTCCTCGCGCGGCGTAAGGGTTTTCAGCACATCGACAAGCTGTTCTTTCAGCAAAACAAAGCTTGCCGCATCCGAGGGCGCCGGCGCGTCGTCATCGGGTATAAAGTCACCCAGGTGGCTGTCCTCCTCTTCCCCTATGGGGGTTTCAAGTGAAACAGGTTCCTGTGATATCTTTGAGATTTCTCTCACCTTTTCAATAGACATGTTCAGCTCCTTTGCAAGTTCTTCGGGGGTTGGCTCTCTCCCCAATTCCTGCACAAGCTGTCTTGAAACTCTCACAAGCTTGTTTATGGTTTCCACCATATGCACAGGTATCCTTATAGTCCTTGCCTGGTCTGCAATGGCACGTGTGATTGCCTGGCGAATCCACCATGTCGCATATGTGCTGAACTTGTATCCTTTTGAATAATCAAACTTGTCCACAGCTTTTATAAGCCCCAGATTGCCTTCTTGAATCAAATCCAGAAACAACATTCCTCTGCCCACATATCGCTTTGCAATGCTGACAACCAATCTCAGGTTTGCCTCTGCCAGGCGTTTTTTTGCATTTTCGTCCCCTGCCGCCATTTTCTTTGCAAGTTCTGTTTCCTGTGCCGGGTCCAAAAGGCTGACCTTGCCTATTTCTTTCAGATACATTTTTACATGGTCATCAATACTTATCCCTTCCGGGATTGACAAGTCCTCAAGCTCCGCCTTTGTGACCTCGATCCCTTCCAGTTCTTTGTTCAGGTCGTTGATAACTTCAATGCCCTCTTTTTCAAACACTTCATATATTGTGTCCATTTCTTCGGGGGTCATTTCAATTTCTTCCAAAGCCGCGGCAATGTCGTTGCGCTGAAGAATCCCATTCTTTTTTCCCTGTTCAATCAGTCCCTTTATTATATTCTTTTTACTCTCCAAATCTGCCATTTTTGAACTCCCTCCAAGCCTTTTCTTCCTCAAACAAGCTTTTCAGCCTGACACTGTCAGCAGTTTCGCTTATCTCTTTTCGTATTTTGTTCACCTTTATGTCCGATATCAAATCTCTCAAAGCCTTTTCGTCGTCGGCATATACCTCGTTGTTGTAGAATATCCCCGATGCAACACGGGCATCTTCCCCCGCAAAGCCCGAAACCATAACCGCCGGCTCCGGAATTTTGCCTTCTTCATGATTTTTCAAAATCATTCCCCAAAGTTTCCTTGAAACCGGTGCCGAAAAATCATTCTCCGACAAATATTCCTTCACCTTTTCCACATACTTTTTATTTTTCGTCATCAGGTTCAAAAGCAGTGATTCCGCCTTGTCGGGGAATATCATCGGCGGTGCGTCCGGTTCTGCGCGCCTGACAACGTCCGGCCTTGGTATCGGGTTTTCCCTGTTTGTCCATGTTTTTGAACCTTTCTTTTTCTTATATTCACTATACACCGCATCACGGCTTATGCCCGTTTCTTCGGATATCTTTTTTATATATGCATCTACTTCAACATCATTTTGCAAAGTCAGCAGGGTGTCCGCCGCTTGGGTTATAAACTCTATTTTTCCCTCTGTTGCGTCCAGATTATACTGTGATTTCACTTTGGAAAGTCTGTATTCTGTCGAAGGCACCGCATCTTTCAAAGCTTGCCGGAAGGCGCCTATGCCGTTTTTGTTTATGTACTCGTCCGGGTCCTTCGCCCCCTTCAGACGGATAATGCGCGCCTTTCCGCCCACTCCGTTTATCACGTCTATCGCGCGGATTGTCGCCTTTTCGCCTGCCTCATCACTGTCATAACACAGCAGAATTTCGGAACAATACCTAAGCAAAAGCTTTGCCTGATCCGGGGTGATTGCCGTCCCCAGTGTCGCTGTTATGTTCCTCACACCCGATTGATACACCGATATGACGTCCATATACCCTTCCACAAGTATGATTTTGTCCGATTCGTCATTTTTTGCAAAATTGAGCGAAAACAGATTCTTCCCCTTGCTGAACACCGGTGTTTCGGGGGAATTCAGATATTTCGGTATCTTAAATCCGTTTATCTCCTTTGCCTGTCCCATTATTCTGCCGCCAAAGCCGATTACGTTGCCCCGCAGGTCTATTATCGGGAAAATCACCCTGTTGCGGAACTTGTCCGCAATGCCGTCCTTGCGCGTCACTGCAAGACCTGCTTCCAGTATTTCTTCTTCACTGTACCCGTTTTGGACCAATGCGTCGGTCAGCATACGGCGGTCATCTGTGGAATACCCCAACCCATAAGATGTTATCGTTTTTGGGGTGATTCTTCTGTCCTTGAAATATGCAAGGGCAACCCTTCCCTTTTCATTTTTGACCAAATTGTTATAGAAAAACCTCGCCGCAAATTTGTTCATCTGATATATCCGCTGTTTCTTTTGGTGCAGGACATCATCAATCACGCCGCCGTCCTCGGGGAGTATGATGCCGGCGCGGTCTGCCATAACCTTCAGAGCTTCTACAAAATCAAGCCCCTCCATGCGCATGACAAACTGTACAAGATTACCGCTTGCGCCGCAGCCAAAACAGTGATAAAGCTGTTTTTCACGGCTTACGTGAAAGGACGGGGTTTTTTCGCCGTGGAAGGGACAAAGTCCGCTATAATCTTTCCCGGAACGCTTAAGCTTCACATATTGCGACACATAATCCACAATGTCGTTCTGTGCAAAAACCTCGTTTATAATTTCCTCAGAATACCGCGGCAAAAAAAATCCCTCCTTTTTATCAGTATCTATAGGTAATTGTAAAATGTAAATTTTACAATTAGCCACATCAGTATCTATATAATTGGAAAACGTTAGTTTTACAATTATATAAGCGTTTTATATTTATTGTTTCCCCGAAATCTGCGCAAATCCCTTTATTTGCGGATTTGCCTCCGCAACAGATAATTTTTCCTTATTTTTCAAAAATTATACAATTTTTATTTGCAGCACTCAGAATAAATCCGCTCTGCCAGGTTTTCAACCGCACCCTTGGCATATTCGTCCTCGCATGCCGGGCGCTGTGCCGACACCCCGAAGTGCCCCATCGCATTTATGCCGCTGCTGCCGACAACAGTCATTCCCAGCACCAGTGCACAAGAATGTATTGCCTCCAGTGTTCTTTCCTGTCCGCCATATTTTGACGCGCCGACAGTCACCGCCGCCATTGGCTTTGCAAGCCATTTCTTCTCGCCGCGGATTGCCCTTGTTTTATCAAAAAAAGCCTTCAGCTGTGCCGTCATGGAACCAAAATATACCGGTGAGCCGATTATAACAAAATCAGCTTTTGTGACCTTTCCATACGCTTCTTCAAGCAAGGTCCCGGCATAACAATGTTTGCTGCACGGATTTGAGCAATTTACGCAAAACGGATATTTTGCATCGCTCACCGCCTTGTACACATTTATCATTTCTGTTTCAGCACCGCGCTTTTTGCATTTTTCCAAAACCGCATTCAAGAGATATGCCGTGTTTCCTTCATCATTGTGACTGCCGTTTAATGCAACAATATACATAATCCTCTCCAATCCGCCGCAAAAGCGGCATAAAATTACTCTTATTTTAATAATTCGCCAACAAAGTGTCTATTACCTCTCTTTCCGACATAATTTTTTCTATTTCTCCGTTTTCACCAATAATACAAAGGATATTGTATCGGTTGTTTGTAAAATCTTTCAATAAATTTCTCATATTTTCCCCTTTGTGCATAACCAGTACACGGCACCTCCGCATGTTTTTCTTTCTGTCCGCGCAGAGCAGTTCTTTGAGTATATCTGTGTTGTATTTTTCTTTTGCTGTAAACAGATTCCCGACAAGGAAAACGAGGAAAAACCATGCGGAAAAATTATATTTCAGTCCGCTTTTGTAAACAAGCACAGCGGCAAACATCATAATCATCAAAGCCGACACGGCGCGCATAAAGACAACGCTCTTTTTGTACCCAAAACTCCACGCAAAAATCTTCCTTGCGATGATTCCGCCGTCAAGCGGAAGTATCGGCAAAATATTCAGTATGCATAAAATTATATTCTTAAAATAAAAATCCTGATACCAAAAAAATCCCCGAAAAAAAGCCTTTGCCAAAACCGCCATCAAGATATTTGCCAGCGGGCCCGCCGCATAAAGAATAATCTCGTCCGCGACAGACCCCACAATCTTGTTTTTCAGGCGCAGATTGACTCCAAAAGGATAGAAAACCATGTGTGACGGCTTAAGCCCGATTGCCATGGCGGCCGCCAGATGCGCCGTTTCGTGTATAAACATGATAAGATAGGTTATAAAAAACGTTTCCAACTTTCCTGTTATATAGCACACCGAAAACAGCAAAACGGTGAGAAAATGCACATATATCCCGGAAAACAGCTTTATCACACATCATTCCCCCTTTTTGCAGAATTGTCCGCCATGCCTATCTACATTTTATTTTACATGCCGGCAATTTATCGCATGCGGCATGTACTTTTTTCTTCCCCGAATAAAGTATAAAAAATTTGTAAAACTATTGATTGAAAGACAAAAAAATGGTATACTGAAATTGCCGCAAGGGGCGGCAAAAAAATTTTTACACTATCGCAAAAATAGGTGATTGTAAAAAAGAAAGGAGAAGGTGTTATGTACAAAAACATCGAAAAGAAAACAAAGCTTAAACTGGAGGACTTGGTTGAATACCACGACGGTCAGGTTGTCAGCAAAACACTTGTGCAGAATGAGGCAGTAAGCGTCACGCTTTTTTCCTTTGACAAGCACGAGGAAATCTCCACACATGCCTCGGGCGGCGACGCCCTTGTCACAGTGCTTGACGGTGTCGGGAAATTCACCGTGGGCGGAGAGGAATTTATCCTGAAAGAAGGGGAAAGTCTTGTCATGCCGCAAGGGATTCCGCACGCCGTTTTCGGGGAAGAAAAGTTCAAAATGATGCTTGTTGTATCTTTTTAAGATTTATGAGGAGGGTGATATTTATGAAAAAGAAACTATTGTCAATCACGCTTGCGGTTATGACTTTGTCGGGCACGCTTGCACATGCGGACGCCGGGATAAAATATGCAAGAACCGGAGAAAAATTTGACTACGGCAGTGATTATGTATGGGTTGCCGCCGAGAAAGGCTCCGACAAAATCATTCCGCTGTCGGAGGCGCACTATGACGATTATCTCTATGCATACACAGATGCCGATGAGATTGAGCTAAAAAAAGTTATTCCGCCGGAGTTTACTGACCTCGGCGAGAAATACAAATGGGATTTGTATATACGGGAATTGTCGGCACGCGGAGTGCTGAACGGTTTTGAGGACAATTCTTTCCGCCCCGATATCGAACTGACGCGTGCACAGATGGCGGCAATCCTTGCAAGAATGTTTTCTGTTAAACTCAAAGCCGCCGGTGACGGATTTTCTGACATTTCCGCCGACAGCTGGTATGCGGGATATGTCTATGCGCTGAACGACATCGGCGTAATCGACAATGCCGAGAGATTCAATCCGCAAAACCTTGTCACACGTGAGGAATTGACCGCCATGGCATATCGCATGATTAAGCACACAGGGCTTCTGAACGATGCGGATTATGCATTTGCAAACTATTCCGACACGGACAAGGTGTCAGAATATGCGCTCGGGGCATACAAATCCCTCTTAGGGAACGGATATATGATTATACAGGACGTCGACGAGCACAATGTCATGGATTCTGACGACGATGAATATTTTCTTTATCCGCAAAAGAGCGTCACGAGATATGACTGCGCAAGCTTTTTGTACTACATAATCCGCGACTTCACGTCAAAGCACGCACCGCCCATCAAACGCGACACAGCACCCGATGCGGAAATACCCGTGCTTGACGGTTCCACCTCGACATATGACATCACAAGAAATATCTATGCCGAATATTATTTCAACAGCGAAAATAACCCGGACATGCCAAAAGCACACTCAAAAACCTCAAATTCTTACAAACGCCTTATAGACGGCGAGGTGGAAATGATATTTGTCCCCGACCCAAGCGAAGAAGTAAAGAAATATGCGGAGGAAAAGGGTGTCACGCTCAAATATATCCCGATTGCAAACGAAGCGCTGGTATTCTTCACCTCTGACAAAAACACCTCAAAGGGCATCACAACCGAGCAAGTGAGAAATATCTATATAAACAACGCCGTGACAAACTGGAAAGAGCTGGGCGGAGAGGACAAAGGGCTGACAGCATACTGCCGCAACAACGACAGCGGAAGCCACGCACAGATGGAAAAATTTATACTTGACGGCAAGGACATAAACGATTCCATAAGCAAAGAACACACATCATGGATTATGTCAAGCATTTTGACAGATGTCGACAGCTTTAACGCCGAAAATCCGGGCAGTTATGCCATAGGCTACAGCTTATACTATTACTATAATGCCGCGCAGACAATCATCGGCCCTGTAAATCTGAAACTTCTCTCCATAGACGGCGTCGAGCCGACAGAAGATACAATCTCGGAAGGAAGTTATCCTTATACCACATATTATTATGCGGTAATCCGTGACGAAGAAAACCCCAAGATTGACAAATTTGTCGATTTGATGACAGGAGAATTTGGTGATACAATTGTAGAGATGAGCGGACTCGGAAAAATTAAAAAATAATATAAACAATAAAATGCCCCCAAAAAAGGGGGCATTTTATTGTTTATATGCCGCATTACATATCTTTTGCAAAGGACATTATATATTTGTTTTTCTTCAGGACAGCATACAGCACCAGCGACGCAACCATGCCTGCCGCACCCTGTATCAGATTCCCCGGCACACTTGACAATGCCGCAAGACCATTGCTGAGGATAAGCGACTCAAACAGGAAATATCCCAAAACCATTATGGCTTCCGCTAAAACTGCTGCCACAGCCGCAAACAAAACCGAGCCCGACTTTTTCACCATAAGTCCTGCCGCCAGACCCATAAGCCCTTTTATAATCAAAGTTGCAAACATGTATGAAGAATAGCCCAAAAACAAATCGGCAAGCATGGAGCCAAGCCCCGCCGCAATCATGCCCGAAACCGGCCCAAGCAAAAACGCCCCCAAAAGCACAACCGCATCACCCATATTTACATACCCGTTCATCGGCGACGGAATATGTATCACCATTGTCGCAACACATGCCAGCGCCGCAAACATTGCCGTCAAAATAAATTTTTTCGTATTCATATTAAATCCACCCTTTTATATTGATTTTTTTATGATAATATATTATAATAAAATTGATAATATTTAAATAACCATTTTGAATAAATTTAATAAGACCAGTTTGGAGGAAAGGATATGCTTACATACGACATTGAAAACCACGGCAATGTTCCGCTCTATGAATATATATATATAAAAATCAAAGATGACATTCTGTCCGGGAGGATAAAGCCCGGCGAAAAACTCCCTTCCAAGCGTGCCCTCGCGCAAAACCTGAGGGTCAGCGTCATAACAGTCGAAAGCGCCTATGCCCAGCTTTCCCTGGAAGGGTATATACACCCCGTGCAAAAGCGCGGATACTTTGTCTGCAAAATCAAAAAGCTTGCACCCCCTCCTCCCTCAAAAATGCACAAACCCGTTCCGCGCCCGGCAGACGGACGCAGATTGCTGGACATTTCCACAAATTCCGTCACCCCCGAAAAATTCCCGTTTTCGGTGTGGGCAAAGCTCATGAGAAGCGTATTGCCGGAATATGAGGACCGCCTTCTGCAAAAAATTCCAAACACAGGCATATATGAGCTGCGCCTCGCCATTGCCGAACATCTTTATCACTTCAAGGGCATGGACGTGTCTGAGGACAACATAATCATAGGTGCCGGGACTGATTATCTGTATAATATCCTGATTCAGCTTTTCGGCAAAGACAAAATATATGCCATCGAAAACCCCGGGCACAAAAACATATCTCATATATACAACAGCAACGGCATAAAATACAACTGCATAGAACTGGACAACAACGGCATGTCGGCAGACGCACTCAAACAAAGTGATTCGCAGATTGTGCACATTTCACCGTCGCATCACTACCCCACAGGCATCACAATGCCGATTGCAAGGCGTCACGAACTGCTTTCTTGGGCAAATCTTGACAGCAATCGGTATATTATAGAAGACGACTATGACAGCGAGTTTCGTTTCACAGGCATGCCCGTCCCGTCAATGCAAAGCATCTCTCCCGATGACAAAGTGATATATATAAACACATTTTCAAAAACTCTCACCCCGGCAATAAGAATCAGCTATATGATTCTTCCGCGCAGTCTGATGGAAAAATACAAAGAAAAGCTTGGTTTTTATTCGTGCAGCGTTTCTGCCTTTGAGCAGTTTACGCTTGCAAAATTTATCTCTCTCGGTTTTTTTGAAAAACATATCAACAGAATGAAAAACTACTACAAAACACAAAGGGATTATATCATTGACAGCATAAAAAACTCGGGACTTGACAACATAAAAATATTCGAAAAGGATTCCGGTCTGCACTTTCTCCTGCATGTCGACACAGAACTGACCGATGCGCAGTTTAAGGCACTCCTGGACACTGCCGGAATACGTGCACTTATGCTTTCCGATTATTGCACCGACCCTCACCCCGCGGACAGCCACACAATCATAATAAATTATTCCGGTATAGACCACACCGACTTTCGGGCGGCACTTCTAAAACTAACCGATTTGATAAAAACAGGCAGTTTTTAAATAAATAACAAAGCATAACTCGCCCCCTCCGGCAAAAAAACAGCAAACAGCGTCGCTTAAACCCGTCCGCAACGCTGTTTGCCTTTTGACACTTCTCAAATCACCATTATAATTGCCGTCTTTGCTGTTGCACCAATATTTTATTCCAGATGAAACACACATTCCGGTTCTGACGACACCGGGCTGTTGTCCTCATTTGTCTGCATGATATCCGCCATATAATCCCACCATTTTTTGCATATTTCGGCCTCTGCGCGCTTGTTCCACAGGTTTTCGTCATCAAATTCAATATATTCAAACAATGTATTTGTTTCTTCATCAAAAAAGATCGAATAATTGTGTCCGCCATAATTATGTATCATATCCTTCATCTCTTGCCAAAATGCATCATGGCTCTTTTTATATTCTTCCTTTTTGCCTTCATAAAGTTTCATTTTAAATGCTTTTCGCATCAAGAGCTCCCCTTTCCTTTTTTACATCACAAACGCTCTTTGTTCCATTTTTCCAAAATATCTTTTATGTCAACCTTTTCATATTTGGCACTGTTTTCTGTTTTGTGATATCCCTCAAAAGTTTTGTAATTTTCACCGCCCCATCGATTTATTAAATCTCTGTTATCGGTATAATATGTGTTCCCCGCCAATTCAATCTGTTTTTCGGCATCTTGCGATATAATGGAATATATCGATGCACCATACGGTGCATTATAAAATACGTTATTTTTAATTTCAAGTCCTCCGCCGTCTGTCGGTTCCTCAATCCTCCACAAAAACACATGATGTCCCATCGGCTGCGGCCATATTTCGGAATATCTCGGCATTATCTCTCCCTGTTTTGAAAATCCTTCTCCGGCATCAAGACAAACATTATCATTAAATTTCGAGTCAATCGGCATCTTGTCCCTCTGCTCATATGCCGCCATTCCGCACTTTATAAACACATTATCACATATCGAAAAACCATTCGCCGGCTTGCAATTCTGCATTCCCTGATGAGTGACGGCGGAATCATAGATATTGTTAAATATGCAATGCGATATTTCAATATTTTCCGCAATATCCCAAAATTCCACAGCATTTCCGAATCGAATTTTCGATTCATAATCCCACACACAGCCGCCGATGTTTTCAAATTCACAATTTTCAATCTTTATATTTTTACTTTCCGCACACCCTGCTATCGCATGAACACCGCTGTTGATAAATTTCAAATCTTTAAACACCATATCATGTCCGTTGCCTGCCAGCGCTCTGTCCCCATATGTAACACATTCTATACTTTTGGATTCCCAAATGAATATAAATATATTTTATAATTTTTTGAGTCTTTTTTTCTGTGGCTTTCAGAAAGCCCAAAACACTCATCATAAAAATCGCCCTGCTCTTTTAAATCATTCTTTGTCCACCGCAATGTCCCGTACGAATTATTATCAAAAACAAAATTCCCGACCTCGTCATTTCCGACAGCTTCGCAGACCCATATATTCTTTTCTGTTTCATACCACATTTTTTCTTCATTCAGGCTTACGGAACCGCAAAAAGTCGGTTTTTCACCCTCGCCATAAGCTCCGTATGTTATCGGTTTCCCGTTTTCTCCGCATACATTGTGAAGTCTGCCCCTTACAAAGTTTCCTCTCTTAAACAATACTGTGTCACCCGGTTTTATATTTATTTTACTTATATCCCCAATCGGTGTCACAGCACTTAATCCATCATTTATATCGTTTCCATTTTCAGTGTCTATATAGTATATTGGCATATTATATCTCCGTTTCCCGTATAATACGGCAATTATTTGTCAACAATTTTTCCTCTGTATAATTTGAATTTTTTATATGATAACTTGGGTGAGATTCCGCCTTCGGCGATCCCCAAATCTTCACCGGTCATGACATCTTTTAATTTCACACCCAATCCCCTGTTTGACGGTATTCCGCAATCGTCAAAAGATATAGGTATTTCATGTTCATTTTCAGGGTGCAAATCAACCGCAAAAATTGCTATTTCATCGCCGGAAAGCAATTTGCAGAATACATATCCATGCTCCCAATAATTTGTGATTCTAAAAGGTGGTCTGTTCTCTTTGTCCTGATTTATCGCAATTATATCTTTGTTCTGCAAAAGAGCTTTACTATCCTCATCAAGGTTTCTGATGTCGCCGCCGATAATCAAAGGCGAACCCAGGAAAGCCCACATAGCAAAATGAAGCTCATATTCCTCCTTTGTACAACCGCCTTTTGCAACATTTCCTTTCCCATTCATTCCCACAATCAGAACAAAACTTAAAGCCCTTTTATAATTCCGGCAAAAACTTTTATTCACCTTTCCCCACCAGCCCTTCGCTTATCAATATCTTCAATTCACATATCATCCTTTCCTAAGTATTTCAAATAAATTATATCATACAAATTTATGAAATTCAACAACAGTAATTACGCATTTGATACGTATTTCTTTAGATTATTCAATTGTATATGACAGTTGTGAAACCACCGTTTTTTTGTGACTGAATTACCGCAGGTTTACTCCGGCCTCAGACTGCAATCCTCCTGTGGCGCCTTTGTATAAATAAAAAATGTGATAAGACTCAAAACGGTCTTATCACACTTAAACAATCCTTGCAGAATCTATATAGTTTTATCAAAGTAAAGGACGTAAAACCGCTTGACATACGTCTTTGCCAAGCGTTTTTTAGAATATAATAAATTATTTATGGTATGCCTCATGATTATTTATTTTATACCCTCTGTAAACCTGTTCCAAAAGAATAACACGCATAAGCTGATGCGGAAGGGTGATTCTGCCAAAGCTCAAATGCATATCCGCACGTTTTTTCACGTCATCGGACAGCCCCAGCGAGCCGCCGATTATGAAAGTTATATTCCCGGACACCATTGATATTTGATTCAGTTCCCCGGCAATTTCCGTGCTGGAAAGCTGCTTTCCTTCTATGCACATGGCAACAGTGTAAGAATCTGGTTTTATCCTGGAAAGTATCTTTTCCCCCTCTTTGTCCAACACTGCACGCTCCTGTGCCGGTGAGGCATTTTCCGGAATCTTGCAATCGGGGAGCTCTGCTATATCAAGCTTCACAAAACGCGAAAGCCGTTTGGAATATTCCGAAACGGCTTCTTTTAAGTATTTTTCTTTCAATTTTCCAATACATATGACTGTTATGTTCATACAAACCTCGTGATTTCGTATCTCTTTGCCACAGAAAGAGAAATGTCCCTGCCGACAATTCCGCCTTTTTGGCTCAGTGCATTTTCTGTCGTTTTATATGCAATTTCCGGCGTGTTGTTCTCGGTACTCAGATGTCCCAGCATAATGCGTTCAACGCCGTTTTCAAGCATCTTTGCCGACATCGCCGCGGCAGTATTGTTTGACAGATGCCCCGTTCTCCCCAAAATTCTCTTCTTCAAAGGGAACGGATATCCCCCAAACTGAAGCATTTCCACATCATGATTCGATTCAAGAATCATAAATTTACTGTCCTTGACATGGTTATATATATCATTTGTTATCACGCCCGTGTCGGTAAGCACTGAAAATTTTCCTTCCTTCAAATCAAAGAAAAATCCCACAGGGTTTGCGGCATCGTGCGAAACGGCAAAAGGAACTGCCTCAACATCGCCTATACATATCCCCTCGCCGGGTGAAATTATGTTTATATTTTCATCTTTTATGGGGCCCGTTTTCATCGCACCAAAAGTTTCTGCGGTTGCATATATCGGTATGTCAAATCTGCGCGACATGACTCCTGCCCCCATCACGTGGTCAGAATGTTCATGCGTCAGCAATATTGCGTTTATACTGCTGCACGCAATCCCAAGACTTTCTATCGCAAGTGAAAGCTTTTTGCCCGACGCGCCGCAATCAAGCAGTATAACGGTGTTGTCCTGTACAATCAAAGTTGAGTTCCCCGAAGAACCGCTTACTAAAGAAAAAATCATGCAACCGCCCCTCAAAATTCGGAAACAACCTGAACCCTTTGGATATCAGCGCCGAGAGCGGCAAATTTTTCTTCAAAGTTTTCGTATCCGCGGTCTATGTGGTATATTTCATTTATCTCTGTTATCCCGTCTGCCATAAGCCCGGCAATAATCATCGCCGCGCCTGCGCGCAAATCGGTCGCCCTGACAGAGGCGCCCATCAGGTGCTCTACCCCGTGTATCATGGCAAGCTTGCCTTCCACATCAATATTTGCCCCCATTCGGGAAAGCTCGCCGACATAACGGAACCTGTCGTCCCACACGCCCTCTCTTGCCGTGCTTGTCCCCGAAACGGTGGACAGGAATGTCACAAGCTGCGGCTGCATATCGGTCGGGAAACCTGGATACGGGAGCGCGATAAAGCTTATTCTTTTAAATTTTGTATTCTCGGGGACATATACCCTTACACGGTCGTCGGATTCTTCAATCTTCACACCCGTTTCCTCCAGCTTTGCCGAAATCGACTCCAGATGCCTTGGTATGACATTGGTGAGGGTGACATCTCCGCGCGTCGCCGCCGCAGCAATCATAAATGTCCCTGCCTCAATCTGGTCGGGTATTATGGAATAACAGCCCCCGTGAAGCTTCTGCACACCCTTTATTTTAATCGTATCAGTGCCTGCCCCGCGGATATTTGCGCCCATTGCGTTCAGGAAATTGGCAAGGTCAACAATATGCGGCTCCTTCGCGGCATTTTCAATCACAGTGTTGCCCTCGGCGCGGACTGCGGCAAGCATCACATTGACCGTCGCCCCAACGCTGACAACATCAAAATACACATTTCCGCCGGTGAGTTTCGCCGCCGAAGCATGAATTTTGCCATACTCAAGCTTTACCTCCGCCCCCAGCGTTTCAAAGCCCTTTATGTGCTGGTCTATGGGTCTTGTGCCGAAGTCGCACCCCCCGGGCGGCGATGATATACATTTGTTGAACCGTCCCAGCAGCGCCCCCATGAGGTATGAAGACCCTCTCATCATGCGCGTAAGCTCATAATTAGGCTCAAAAGTATCCACATTTGTGCAATCTATATCTACAGTGTTTTTCCCGTGGTATTTTACCGAAGCGCCCATGCTGGATAATATTTTCAAAAACAATTTGACATCTTTAATATCGGGCAGATTTTCCAGACGGCATATGCCGTTTATCAGAAGACATGCCGGTATTATGGCAACAGCGGCATTTTTTGCGCCGCTTATGACAACCTCACCTCTGAGCGGGATGCCGCCTTTTATAACAATTTTTTCCACTGTTAAGTGCTCCTTTTTCATATATAACAAACATTGTATAACCGCAGAAATAATTCCTCCGTTATACACAACAATATCAAATATTCTGATAAGTTTAAAACTCCATGCTTATTTTACCACATTATGTTACAAAAATCAATTAAAATTTTCAAAAAAAGAACAGAGAACAAATGTCCTCTGCCGTAAATCTTTTTTTGAAAGGAATCAAACCGCACGGGTAACCTTTCCTGAACGCAGACAACGTGTACAAACATTTACTGATTTTGTAGCACCGTTAACAACTGCTCTTACCTTTCTCACATTAGGCTTCCATGTCCTGTTTGATCTTCTGTGCGAGTGGCTGACTTTGATTCCGAAAGAAACGCCCTTGCCGCAGATATCGCATTTTGCCATGTCAAAACACCTCCTATTACAAAATCAATTAACATAACGAATGTATTTTAACACAAACACAGCAGTTTTGCAAGTGTTTTTGAAAAAAAAATTATATTTTTAAAAAAAATATTATAAAACATACGAAAAGACATATTGATTTTGGTGAAAAGGTATTATATAATAAAAGAAAATCATCTGCCGCAAGGAGGGAAAAGCTGTTTTGTTTTACACATATATAGTTGAATGCAGCGACAAAACGCTATACTGCGGTTATACAACCAACCTTGAACACCGCATCAATGCACACAACAAAGGCGAAGGCGCAAAATACACAAGGCCGCGCCGACCGGTGAGGCTTGTATACTTTGAGGAATATGCAGAGCGCGCACAAGCGCTCAGACGCGAAGCAGCAATAAAAAAACTGACGCGCCGCCAAAAACTTATACTTATAGAGGAGAAGAAAAAGTGAAGCTCTTGGGAATATTTTTAGTGCTGTGGAATATTATTGTATTTTTCATCTATGGCGCGGACAAGCTGTTTGCCGCAAAGGGCATGTACAGAGTGTCGGAAAAATGCCTGCTGCTGCTTGCATTTTTCGGCGGAGGCACAGGTGCGCTTTTGGGCATGTACATATTCCGCCACAAAACAAAAAAATTAAAATTTAAAATATGCGTGCCGCTTGCCTTAATTATAAATACAGCGGTTATCATACCCTTGTTTTGGCGGGCACGATAACCGCCTTTGTAACCGCTTGTCTATTCCGGAGAAACAAGATTCAGAATATGGTCTGTAGAGGTGTTAAACATGAGTGCAATCTTTATAATTACATTCATGCTCGGCTGCGTCTTTCCGGTTTCGTATGCAGAAAGCGTTGCTGTCGAGATTCCCAAAGCCTTTGCAAACTGTTCCTGCGAATAATTGCCTGCCTTGCGGAATTTCCTTATTCTTTCACCTATCAGATTTTCATTCATATAAAAGCCCTCCTTTAATATGATGTTCTCAGGTAATTGCAAAGCCAACGTTTACAATCATAGTGCCTTTGCACAAATGCGGAGAATAATTGCAAAATCTGCATTTTACAATTACCTATGTGATGTTTTGCCAAATGTGGTTTTTGTTTTGCCGCGCCACATAAAGCAGATAATATAATAATATCACAATTTGTCAAAAAAGGAAAGCCTAAAGGACGTTATTCGGAAATTTTACAAATATTTGGATAAAATTTCTTGGTCTTTTTATGAATTATAAATATTGACAGAGAACATATTTATTAGTATAATGGAGAAAATATGCGTTGTATTCCAAAAAGGAAACAGCAGCAGGAGGTTTTTATTATGGAAAACAAAAGAATGTCTACTAAGGTTATTGCGCTATGCTCTGTCCTGACGGCTCTGGTCGTTATTTTGCAGTTCATGGGCGCTTTTGTGCATTTTGGCCTCTTTTCGGTGTCATTTGTGCTGATTCCGATTGTCCTGGGCGCGGCGCTCTGCGGCACATATGCAGGGATTTGGCTTGGGTTTGTGTTTGGTGTGATTGTGTTGCTCTCGGGCGATGCTGCGGCATTTTTGGCAATCAACATTCCGGGCACAATCCTGACGGTTCTCCTGAAAGGAATCGCATGCGGATTCTTTGCCGGGCTGGTTTATAAGCTGACGGCAAAATACAACCGTTATCTCGCCGTGATTGCGGCGGCGGTAGTGTGCCCTGTGGTGAATACGGGTGTTTTTCTGCTGGGGTGCAGACTGTTTTTCTGGGACACAATTCTTTCCGGGGCACAGGGCGGCGGCTTTGAAAGCGCTGTACAATATATTGTCTTTAGTTTGGTTGGGGGGAACTTCCTCTTTGAGCTGGGGCTTAACATGCTTATAAGTCCTGTTATTGTGCGGCTTATCAAAATCCGCAAAGGACAAGAGTAAGAGGTGAATTTTTGTGATTTTGGCAGTAGATGTGGGCAATACCAACATAGTTTTGGGATGTATGGACGACAATGAGATATATTTTGAATGCAGACTGTCGACGGACAGGAACAAAACCACAGCAGAGTATGCCGTGATTTTCAAAAATGTTTTTGACATATACGGCATTGATTTAAACATGATAGACGGCGCAGTGATGTCATCGGTTGTTCCGCCAATAGACAAGCTTCTGCGCGAGGCAATTCATATAGTTACGGGGCACAAACCCATAGAGGTCAGCATCAAATTGAACCACGGCATCAAGATGGATTCTGACAATCCGGAGCAGGTCGGCAATGATATCCTTGTGTCACTTGTCGCCGCCGTCAGGGAATATCCTCTGCCGGCTGTCATCTTTGACCTGGGCACAGCCACAACCATCGCCGTGATAGACAAAAACGCAGTTTTCAAAGGCGCTGTGATTATGCCCGGCATAAAAATTTCCCAGGACACCCTGACGCTCAGCACCTCTCAGCTCCCGGCAATCAGCTATGAAGCGCCCCCGCACGTCATCGGCACAAACACGGTTGACGCCATGAAAAGCGGGCTGGTGTTTGGAAACGCTTCCATGATGGACGGAATGATTGAAAGAATCGAAGAAGAGCTGGGCGCTTCTGCAACAGTTATCGCGACGGGCGGATTGGCAGAATGTGTGTCGGGATTTTGCAAGCATAAAATCATACACGATGACATGATTATGCTCAAAGGGCTGAAAATGCTTTACGAAATGAATAAATAAGAAAAGACGGCTTTTAAAAGCCGTCTTTTCTTATTTGTATCCCCCGATACAAACCAAATTTTTCTTTATCAGAAATCAACCTCAGTGTCATAATAACAACACTTGAGCAGTTTTTCCATTTCCTCTTGGGTCGGAATACGCGGATTTGAACCCGTGCACGCGTCAGCGATTGCATTCTTTGCAATTTCCGGCAGTCTTTCAAGAAATACTTCTTCCGGCACAAAACCATTCTCTGTCGGATAGCTGTCCGCGCCGTAATTTTTTATGCAATGCGGAATGTTCAGTTCGTCATTCATCTTCCTGAGATAAGCAATCAAAAGCTTGATTTTTTCGTCTGTGCTTTCTCCGCCAAGCTTCATATAGTCCGCAATCTCGGCATAACGCTTTGCCGCTGTTTCATTCTTTGCGTTGAAAGCAATTACCTTTGGCAGATACATTGCATTTGCCGCGCCGTGTATAATGTGTGCGCCGTAGTCCGCAAATGCCGCACCGGTTTTGTGTGCCATAGAATGAACAATCCCCAGCAATGCGTTTGAGAATGCCATTCCGGCAAGACACTGTGCATTGTGCATACTGTCCCTCTTGGACATATTTCCGTTGTATGAGTCAACCAAGTCATTCTGTATCATCTTGATGGCAAAAATAGCAAGCGGGTCTGTATAATCACAGTTTGCCGTCGAAACATATGCCTCGATAGAATGTGTCATTGCGTCCATGCCCGTGTGTGCAACAAGCTTTTTCGGCATTGTTTCTGCCAAATCAGGGTCTACTATCGCCACATCCGGTGTAATCTCAAAATCCGCAATCGGATATTTGATACCCTTTGCATAATCTGTTATAATCGAGAAAGCCGTGACCTCGGTTGCTGTGCCCGAAGTTGAAGAAATTGCACAGAAGTGTGCCTTTTTGCGGAGCTTCGGCAAGCCGAACACTTTGCACATATCCTCAAAGGTTATGTCAGGATATTCATACTTAATCCACATTGCCTTTGCCGCGTCAATCGGCGAGCCGCCGCCTATTGCAATAATCCAGTCAGGGCCAAACTTTTGCATGGCTTGTGCGCCTTTCATGACAGTTTCAACCGATGGGTCCGGTTCAATTCCGCTGAAAATTTCAACTTCCATTCCGGCTTCCTTCAGATATTGTTCTGCCTTGTCCAAAAAACCAAACTTCTTCATCGAGCCGCCGCCCACACAAATCATAGCCTTTTTTCCTTCAAAGGTTTTGAGTGCTTCCAGTGCGCCCTTTCCATGATACAAATCTCTCGGTAATGTAAATCTTGCCATTTGAAATCTCCTCCTTATCCTTTGCCTGTATCTCCCCTGCCTTTGACATAATTTTAACAACTTTTATACAAAAAGTCAAATACAAAAACAGCATAGCCATATTCATCTGAGGCTATACTGTTTTTCTAAAATTTTCATGTTAATTTTTTTCACAACGCACAAATTACCTTTATGTTCTGTCGCCTTTAAGACAATTCATGGAAAATATGGTTTAAAATTATCACAGCTTTTCGGCATGACGTCATGCCGAAACATGCATAATGCATCAATTGTATTGCTTAAATGCAACCGATGTTTTCGCCGCATAAAGCTTGTCGATAAAAATTCTGTCCGTTTCGGTAAACTTGTAGTTCTGCGGATAAATCAGCAAATCCTTATACTTGTGGTCGGGGACACTGCACCTTCTCTGCACAAGCCCATAGCGCGAAAGCATCTTCTCCGGCACAGGGGAAACCCACATATATGTTTCGGGGATACCCGAAAGAAGCTCAAACTGGTTGCAGCGCTCATAAAGATATATCTTCCGGCTGTTGTGCTCCTCCGCCCTTTCGTGCTCTGTTCCGCGCAAAAACGGAACGGACATGTCACCGTGCACAATTTCAATATATTTTTTTAATTCTTCATATTTCACTTCTTCACATGCGGCAAGCCCGTGTTTCTCAGACATCAGCGCAAGATATTCAAACTCCCATATTTGCTCGTGTTTAAGCTGTTTTCTGTCAAGATAGTCCAAAAAATACTGTTCATAAGAAGATTTGCACCGTATTATTCCCAAATTGTTTCTTTCCTCAAAAACATTGTTGACGGTGTCCACAGAGTTTGTTTCTTTTACGTCCACGTCGATTCCGTGCCCACGGTCCAACGACGCTACAAAATCACACACGCCCTGTGCAATATAGCTTCCGCGCGGAATGGACACACTCAGGCGCTGTACATCTTTTCCGCCGGGGTTTCCGATTTTTTCCATATTATCAAGCTGTGACACAATATTTCTTGCATATTTCAAAAATTCTTCACCTTGTTTGGTGGGAATCACCCCTTTTGAAGTCCTCTCAAATATGTTGTATCCCAGTACCTCTTCATTTTCCCTTATTGCCTTGCTGAGGCTCGGCTGTGATATAAAAAGATTTTCTGCCGCCTGTGTTATAGAATGTGTCCTGTCTACCTCAATAGCATATTTAAAAAACATTGTATTCATATTTCTACCCTCCTCACACCGGTCTTTTCTTATTTTGCGTCAAGATACATTTTCTTCATCGCAAGCGCATCTTCCGGCTGTGTCCCGGCAGATTCGCAGATAAATATCGGTGAAAGATTTTTCTTTGCACAAATCTCGGAAACATATTCAAATTCAGGGCCATACAAAGTATCTTCAAAGGTCAGATGACGTTTTTCTCCGCCTTTTGTGTATTCGATTTTGCTGAAATGACTGTGGAAAATATCCAGCCTTTCTCTCCCCAGCCGATTTTCTATAGTGTCAAATATTTCCAGAAAATCCTCATAGGTTTTCAGTCCGCCCAGGGTTCTTGCATTGAGATGCCCGAAATCAATTGTCGGCAAGAGCCTGTCGTCCATGCTGCAAAGCTCCATAACTTCGTCAAGATTTCCCAGTTGGTTTATCTTCCCCATTGTTTCAATGCACAGCCTTATCGCGCCAAAGCCCATTTCGTCCGCTGTCGCAACGGCACGCCTGACGGTGACTTTTGCATATTCCATAGCCTCCCGGCGGGTCATTTTCCCCAGTGCGCCGCTGTGCACCACAACTCTCCCGGCGCCCATGAAGTCTGCCGCCCTCAGGCTCTGAACAATATAATCTATGCTCTTTTCTCTTTTCTCCTCGTCCGGCGTTGCAAGATTGATATAATACGGCGAATGCACACTCATGATTATGCCGTTTTCCTCTGCATTTTTGCCGATTCTCCGCGCGGTTTCTTCCTTCACTCTGACGCCGTTTCCGCACTGATATTCATACGCGTCAAGTCCAAATTCCTTCAGCCATTGCGGCATCTCCTCCGATGCCTTATGCCCCTCGGCATAAAAAAGATCTCCGTTTCCGGCAACTCCGAATTTTGCTCCCATTATATTTCTCCATTCTTTTTCAAAATCTCAAGTATTTCCTTTGCATGCTCTTCGGGTGTCTTTTCTTCCGAAACCGTTATCGAAAAATCACAGTTCCGGTAAAATCTTTCCCGGCCATTCAGTTTCTGCACAACTTCGCCGCAATCCAAATTTTTTATCAGCGGTCTGCTCTGTTTTTCTTTTTCAATCCGTGCCGAAATCACCCCGGGTGTTATCCTCAGGTTGACGACCACCCCTGTGCTGCGCAGAATTTCTATATTTTTCGGGTCAAGAACCATACCGCCGCCCGTTGATATCACAGTATTTTTCAAGTCTGCCGCCCTTTTTGCCGCCTCTGTTTCCGCTTTCCTGAAATATTCTTCTCCGTCCTTTTCAAATATATCATTTATTGTCCTTTGCTCTGACTCCTCAACCATCTCATCCGTGTCGGCAAACCCCAGCCCGGCAAGCTCTGCAAGCGCCCTGCCAATCTGTGTTTTTCCCGCCATCATAAAACCTGTGAGCACAATGTTTTTTATAATCTCCACCTTCTTATCATTTGTTGAACACATTTTTCAGCACGTCATCAAATATATCGTGTTCAAATTTTATCCCCGTAAAAAGCTCATACGAAAGTATGCCTTGATATATAAGCATGCCCAAGCCGTTCAGCGTCTTTGCGCCCCTCTTTTTGGCTTCTTTCAAAAAAACCGTTTCTTCGGGGTTATAAATCATATCGGCCACACAACTGTTTTCGTCAACCAGCGACATGTCAAACTCGGGCATCGCGTCGATATTCGGGTACATGCCCACGGGTGTGGTGTTTATCACTACATCATAGTGTGCCGCCCCAATCTCGCACTCCGCCGAAAATCCAACGGCATTTTGAAGATATTCTGCAAAGTACTCGGCATGCTCTTTTGTACGGTTTTTTATGGTTATGCTGCGCGCGCCCTCTGTTGCAAAAAGCGCCGCCACAGGCTTTGCTGCGCCGCCGGCGCCCACAAAAAGAATATTTTTGCCCTTCACCGAGGTGCCCGTCCGCTTGAGTGATTGATAAAATCCGTCCGCGTCGGTGGTATAGCCATAAAGCACACCATCTTTGTTGACAACCGTATTCACCGACTGAAAAAGCTTTGCTTTTTTTGAGAGTACGTCCAGATATTTTATCACCTCAACTTTATAAGGAGCTGTGACATTCACTCCCGAAAAACCCAACGCTTTTATTCCGTCTATCGCTTCTTTTAAGTGTCCCTTTTGAACGCAATATGCACTGTATACATAATTATTTCCTGCTTTTTGCGATATATAGTTGTGCATCTGCGGCGAAAAACTGTGTTCCACCGGACAGCCAATTATGCCCAAATGCTTTGTTTTTCCGTCTATCTCAAACATTTTAGTGTCCCCTTCTGTAATCTTTCAAAACAATACTTTCCATGGCACGCTTAAATTTAAAAAATGCCGTTTCCTTGTCCTCAATCGGCTCTACAAGCACTGTTTTTATCCCCGCGCGTTTTCCCGTGCGGACATCTGTAAAAATCTGATCTCCGATGAGCACCGTGTTTTGCGGCTGTGCGCCGAGCCGTGCCATTGCTTTTTTCAAGCCGTACAAAAGCGGCTTTTTTGCATTGGAAACACACTCCGCTTTTATTTCTTCATTGAAAAGTTCCACTCTTTTTGCATTGTTGTTTGACAGAAAACAATATGTAACTCCCTCCTGTTCAAGGCGATGCAAAAAAGCCTTTGCCGACGCCGTCGGTTTTGCCACCGTATACGGCACAAGAGTGTTGTCTATATCCAAAAGTGCATATTTTATGTCCCTTTTTTTAAAAAAATTTTCTTCAATGTCCTCTACGGATTTATACATGTAATCGGGATAAAACCCTTTCAAAATTCCCATTCTTTCAAATTCCGTTCTCTATAATAAATTTATATCGCCGATTTCGTACATCAACATTGCCAAAACAGCCTCTCCGGCAGTTTCGGTGCGCAAAATGCGCTTGCCCAAAGAAACCGGCATTATCCCCTTTTGTGAAAGTTCTGCAATTTCAGCTTGGTCAAAGCCGCCCTCCGGTCCAACCATAAAAGCCGCAGTCCTAACATTTTCTTTTTGGGTCAAAGCAGTTTTCAGGCTGTTTTGCTCCTCACATTCATACGGCACAAAGACAATGTCGCATTTTTTCATCATTTCTGCCGCATCACTCAGGGCAACAGGCGCATGAACCTTCGGGATAATTCCCCTTCCGGACTGCTTTGCCGCCTCTTCCGCAATTTTTTGCCAGCGCATTATTTTCCTGTCCCCTTCAATCTTTGAAACACATCTGTTCAACATGCACGGCACAATTTCATATATCCCCAATTCCACTGTTTTTTGTATAATATAATCCATTTTTGCCGCCTTGGGAATCCCCTGAAACAGCGTAACCTTCACCGGCGGCTCTGTCTGCGATTTTTCTTTGTCCTCAATCCGGCATGTAATTTTTTCGCCGATTTCTTCAATCACTGCCGTATAGTCAAATCCGGCACTGTCACAAAGCCTCAGCCTATCCCCCGGTTTCATGCGCAAAACGCGCCTTATGTGCAATACATCTTCGCCCTCAATTGTTATTTTACTGTCCCCAATGTTCCCTTTCGGCACAAAAAATTTACTCATAAAAACTCCGTTTCTGTTTTTTCAATCCAATTTTCCCTGTTTTATCCAGTATATCATCAGCAGGATTTTTTGTCAAGCGCGTTTTTTAGTATACTGTTCCGCAAAAAACCTTGACAGAAAACGGCGGCATCGAAATATAATATATTCCGTCTTCAGAGCCGTAAAATTCGTCATAAATCTCATTGGAAAGATAAAATATATCAAACCGTGCAAGGTCAACCCTGAACACCTTTTCCTCTTTGGCAAAGTTCCCTATCACAACATGCTTGTCGTCCCCGAAAAGACGTATAAAACCATACCCCTGTTCATACTTATACACCGTTTCAAATTCACCCGATGTATACGCTTTGCTGCTCTTTCTCAAAGCCGCCGCCATCTTATACCACAGCCTCAGGTCACCGTCCTGCTGTTCCCAGTCAAACGTCCCGCGGCAAAACGGATCCGCATATCCCTGCATACCGATTTCGTCGCCATAATATATGCACGGCACACCCGGCATAAGCATCTGGAACATGACAAGTTGTTTGACCTTTTCCACGGCAATTGCATAGTCCTCCCCTTCCAGGCGGAACACCGCCCGAAAATCCTTGTCCCCGCTGTCGGGGGCTCCGCCGGCAACGGTCAAAATCCTCTCCACATCGTGGGAAGACAAAAAATTCATGAGGGAATTGTACGCACAAGGCGGATAATTTTCTTTTATGGACATGATGCGCTCATCAAACTTTTCCGCATCAATCCTCCCCAAAGCTATATCTATAAGCGCATTCCTCAGGGGATAATTCATCACTGAGTCAAGCTCGTCACCCAAAAGGTATTCGCGCCTTTTTCCATAGCTTTCCTTGTTTGATGCGTCCTCCCACACTTCCCCGATGATGACTGCATCCTCCTTTGTTTTTTTTACTTCCTTTCTCAAAAGCTTCACAAAGTCATCCGGCAGCTCGTCCACAACGTCAAGCCGCCAGCCGCTTGCCCCGGCTTTCAGCCAATGTTTGACAACAGAATCCGGGTTTCTCAGAATATAATCTCTGTAACTTTGCGAATCTTCCCTCACACCCGGCAGGGTGTCAATCCCCCACCACGACTCATATTTGTCCGGCCATTCTTCAAAATTGTACCAATCAAAAAATTCCGACTCTTTCGACTGATACGCGCCGACACTGTCATATTCGCCATTCTTGTTAAAATACAGGCTATTGCTACCGGTATGGTTAAACACTCCGTCCAGAATTATCCTTATGCCGTATTCCTCCGCCGTTTTACACAAATTTTCAAAATCTTTTTGTGTCCCCAGTATTTCATCTATTTGCATATAATTTCCCGTGTCATAGCGATGGTTTGAATATGCCTTAAAAATCGGATTCAAATAAATCACATCAACGCCAAGCTCTGCAATATATGACATTTTTTGGGCAATCCCCTTCAGATTGCCGCCAAAAAAATCATTGGCAAGATATTTTCCGCCAAATTGCTCCGCCTTATAATATGGCACGTCGCCCCAGCGGCGCTTTATAATGTCCGGTCTTTCGTCCAAGAAACTGCCGTCCGGCTCGGGATTGAAAAATCTGTCTGGGAAAATCTGATACATCACACTGCCGGCAAACCATTGCGGTGTATGATAATCACGGCTGTACACAGTCACCTGATAGGCTTTTGGAGAATCTTCATAAATTTTACCGATTCCCCCCAGCATTTCCTCATTGTTTCCGTAATATACCTTTTTTCCGCCGAGAATCATTTCAAAATAATACCACAAAAGCCCCGTTTTTCGCGGCACTTCCGTTTTTGTTTCATAAACGCAGTATTCGCCGACATTCATCACATATTTCAAATGCTGTTCACGTCTTGTTTCGTCAAATATAAATACCACGTTTATCACCTGAGGTATCCCTGCGTCCTTCAAGGCAACCCTCAGGTGTATGCTTTCTCCGCATTTCACAGCGCCAAAAGGACTTCTGTAAAAATCCATGCGCGAATTATGTTCTATAATCATTTTATCACCAATTTCAACAAAAGGAACCGCAAAATTCCCAAAGAGTGCCGCTGCCTTTGCGCCACTCTTTGGGGACAGTAAATCCGCTCTCCGTTTCACTGAATTTTTGCAGTTCCGTATTTTTTTATACCAGTGGCTTCAGATGCCATATTTTTTCGTTATATTCTTTGATTGTCCTGTCACTCGAGAAATATCCCGATGACGCTGTGTTCATTATCGCTTTCTTCACCCATTGTTCCCTGTCCTTATAAAGCGCCGACAGCCTGTTGTGCATTCCGCAGTATTCCTCAAAATCACGTAGCACCATATAAACATCGGGATTGCCGTAATCCCCAAACAAAAGCGTCTGGTACAAATCCCTGAACATCTGCGGATTTTCGGGGTTCAGCTCCCCGTCAATCAGTTGGTCGAGCACTTTGCGCAGACCGTGGTGTGAAGAATAGATGTTCTTGACCTCGTCGCCGTTGTTATATTTCAGTCTTGCCGCAACTTCGTCCGCCTTGAGGCCGAATATAAAGATGTTTTCTTTCCCCACCTGCTCAAGCATCTCAACATTTGCGCCGTCAAGCGTGCCGATTGTCACTGCGCCGTTCAGCATAAATTTCATATTTCCTGTCCCCGAGGCTTCCTTCCCGGCAGTGGAAATCTGCTCCGAAATATCCGCTGCAACGACAAGCTTCTCCGCAATCGAAACACCATAATTCTCCAGGAATACAACCTTTATCTTTCCCTTTATGCGCTCATCGTTATTCACTTTGTCCGCAACGGTGTTGATAAGCTTTATGATAAGCTTTGCCCTTGCATATCCCGGCGCCGCCTTCGCAGCAAATATATAAGTTTTCGGCACATAGTCCATATCCGGATTCTCACACAATGCGTTATATTCATACATTATGTGCAGAACATTAAGCAATTGACGCTTGTATTCATGCAGTCTTTTTGCCTGTACGTCATATATCGAATCCGGGTCTACGTCAATGCCGTTGTGCTCTTTTATATATTCTGCAAGGTGCACCTTGTTTTCTCTCTTGATTGCGGCAAATTCTTTTTTGAATTCCGCATCATCTGCAAATTTCTTCAGCTTTTCCAGCTTGGTATAATCCTTTTCCCAGCCCTTGCCGATATTCTTTGTGATAAGCTCCGCAAGCTTCGGGTTGCAGTTGCAAATCCATCTTCTGAAAGTTATGCCGTTTGTGATTGCATAAAACCTTTGCGGATTCAGTCTGTAATAATCCGCAAAAATATCGCTTGTAAGGATATGTGTATGCAAAGTTGAAACACCGTTTATGGCAAAGCATGTCGCGAGACAAAGGTTTGCCATATATACCGTGTTGTCCGAAATTATCGCCATATAGTGATGCTTTGCCGGGTCATTCGGATAAACAACATTCAGATATTCCATAAGCCTTCTGTTTATTTCATCCACAATCATCGCAATTCTCGGCAGGATTGTTTTAAACATATCAAGCGACCATTTTTCCAAAGCCTCACTCATCACGGTGTGGTTTGTATATGCAAAAACCTTTGTGGTGATTTCCCACGCTTCGTCCCAGCCAAGCCCCTTTTCATCAAGCAGCAATCTCATCATCTCCGGGATTGCCAGAGTCGGATGCGTGTCGTTTATGTGTATTGCCGCCTTTTCCGGCAGCATTGACCAGTTCCTTCCGTATCTGTTCTCAAATTCCCTCAAAATCCACTGCAATGTCGCCGAAACAAGGAAATACTGCTGTTTCAGGCGCAGTTCCTTTCCTTCTTCATGGTTATCTTCCGGATAAAGCACCTTTGAAATAACCTCGGCAAGCTGTTTTTCCTCCAGCGCCCTTGCATAATTTCCGCTGTTGAACTCCTTCATGTTCATTATATCCGGCGACTTTGCAGACCAAAGCCTCAGCTTGTTTACTATGTTGGAATCATACCCCACAAGCGGCACATCATACGGCATTGCAAGGATTGTGTGTGAATTTTCATAGTTGCACACAAACCTCCCGTTTTCGTCCCAATAGCTGTCCACTCTTCCGCCAAACTTCACCTCCACGGTTTCTTCCGGGCGTGCAATTTCCCATGCATTGCCGTCCTCAAGCCACGGGTCCGGGAGCTCTGTCTGATATCCGTCCACAATCTTTTGCTTAAAAAGACCGTATTCATATCTTATTGTACAGCCATATGCCGGCAAATCCAGAGTAGTAAGCGAGTCTATAAAACATGCCGCCAGACGCCCCAGCCCGCCGTTGCCAAGCCCTGCGTCGTTTTCCAGTTCCACAACATCGGAAAGTTCATATCCCAGCGACCTCAGTGCATTGACATATGTCTTTGTCTGCATAAGATTAAGTATATTCGTCGCAAGAAGCCTGCCCATCAAAAATTCAAAAGAAAGATAATAAAGCTTTTTGGAGCCTTCCTCCTTCACCTTTTTGTGCGAAACTGCCCATTTTGCCATGATTTGGTCACGCGCCGTAAGCGCAGAGGCAACATAAACCATCTTCGGCGTTGCGTCCTCCATTGTTTTTCCAAAATGACGTGCAATCTTTCCGACAATTTCTTTTCTCAATTCTTCTTCCTTATGATTCAGTTTTACTTTTTCCATCAACCACACACTGCCTTTCATAGTTTTACGCTATTATTTATTCTCTGTCTTTTCACCCGCAAGCAATTTGTACATCTGCATATACTTATCCGCCGAGATTTGCCATGAATAATCCTTTGCCATGTCGGCTTTTATAAGCCCCTTCCATGCCTGACGTTTATTATAGTATATCTCTTTTGCATAATTTATAACATGCATCATATCCCAAGAGTTGAAGCTTTGGAAGGAAAACCCCGTCCCCTCGCCGGTGTACTCGTTGTACGGCGTGACGGTGTCCTTCAGTCCGCCTGTTTCGCGCACAATCGGCACAGTGCCGTAGCGCATGCTGATTAGCTGTGACAATCCGCACGGTTCAAAAGCCGACGGCATCAGAAAAGCATCGCATGCCGCGTAAATCTTGTGCGACAAATCATTTGAAAAATATATATTTGCAGAAACCTTGTCGGGGTATTTCCATGCATAATGGCGGAAAAGATTTTCATATTCCTCATCTCCCGTGCCAAGCACAACCAGCTGAACCCCTCCTTCGCAAAGTTGCTCCATTGCCTCTGCGATGAGATTGAATCCCTTTTGCGGCGTAAGCCTGGACACAATGCCTATCATCATCACATTTTCGTCCACCGGCAGATTCAGCATTTTCTGCAATGCGGTTTTGTTTGCCCGTTTTCCGGCAAAAACATTGCGTACGCCATAGTTTTCAAAAATCATACTGTCATGCTTTGGGTCCCACTCCTTGTAAGAAATGCCGTTGACAATCCCCAAAACATCTGCGCCGCGTGCCGACAGCAGTCCGTCCATGCCTTCGCCAAATCCGGGCGTTTTGATTTCTTCGGCATAGCTTTCCGACACCGTGGATATCTTGTCGGCATAAACCAAGCCGCCTTTCAATAAATTCCCATCTTTATAGTATTCCAGCTTGTCATCGGTAAAATAATAATCGGATATCCCCATAAAATCTTTTATTTTATTGATGTCCCATCTTCCCTGGAACTTAAGGTTATGAATGGTCATGACCGTCTTGATGCCGCGGTAAAACGGATTGTCTAAAAATGTGTCCAGAAAAACCGGCACAGCACCTGTCTGCCAGTCATTGCAGTTTATGACATCGGGTCTGAACCCGACAGTCGGCAAAACCGACAAAACCGCCTTGGAAAAGAAGATAAACTTTTCACAGTCCAAATGAATATAATCGTATGGCTTGTCGCCGTTAAAGTAAAACTCGTTGTCAATAAAATAAAAAATCGTACCGTCATGGGTTAATTCAAAAATGCCGCAGTATTGCTTGCGCCAGCCCATGTCTATATAAATATGGTTTTTGTAGCGCATTTTGTCTTTATACTCTTTTGCGATACATTTATAAAGAGGCAAAATCACCCTCACATCCGCGCCTTTTTCGTTCAGCGCCGACGGCAGCGAGCCTGCCACATCTCCCAACCCTCCTGTTTTTACAAAAGGGACTGCCTCCGAGGCTGCATATAATACCTTCATTTCAATCAAATCCTTTCAATTCAACAACTCTTAGGTAATCTCCAAATGCCAAAGCTTCTGCCCCCTGTTTATATAATACCCCAAAACAGAAAATTTGTCAAACACGGCAAAGCGATTATGCCTTTTTAAACAATAACGGGCAAATATTGTTTTTATTATTTATGTATCATAGACAGTGCAAATCCCGGGATTACCTTGTTCTTACAAACAATAAGGGGCTGTCTTATACAACCCCTCTTTAAACAGAATATACCGTCACCGTCAAATCACGGTTCCCTTTGCAATTGCAAGCGGATAGCTCTTCTGTCCGATAAGCCGTCTGCCCTCTGTGATGTGTACCTCTTTGTCAAAAACCACATGGTCAAGCGTGACGTCCGGATCTATCACAGAATCCTGCATTATTATGCAGTTTCTCACAACAGCGCCCTTTGCGATTTTCACGCCGCGCGACAATACAGAATTTTCCACCCTTCCCTCAATAAGACAACCGTCCGAAATAAAGCTGTTTTTTATCACTGCATTTTCACCGTATTTTGTGGGTGACTGGTCCTTGGTCTTGGTAAACACAGGTCTTTCGGAATGGAATATTTCCGTTCTCACGTCATTGTCCAAAAAATCCATGTTGCTCTTATAGTATGCCTTAAGCGAATCGATTTTATCACAAAAACCGTCAAATTTGTATCCGTATATCCGCAGTCCGCCCAGCTTCTTTGCCAGTGCGTCTTTCACAAAGTCATGGTCGCCCCGTGCGCTGCATTCGTCTATGATGCTTTCCAAAAGCGCCTTTTCCATTATATACAAATCCATGCCGGCATATGCAGTCTTGGGATAATACGGCTTGACCTCAATATCCGTGATTCTGCCGTCCTCTGCCATGTCAAACAGGGTAAAACGCGAAAGCTCTTTTTCGTCATATCCCGTCAAATCCTTATAGACAACGGTCACGTCTGCCTGGCTCTGCACATGGGCTTCACATATTTTTTCAAAATCTATATTGTAAATGTAATCTCCCATAGACAAAATTACATAAGTCTGGTCACTGCGCCTTATATAATCTCTCACGCCCTCCAGCATGTCAATGTTCCCCGCAAAGCCCCTGTGTGTTTCGTTCACCACATTTGGCGGAAGGACATTCAAGCCCTGTTTTTTTCTGTCCAAATCCCACGGCTTGCCCGACTTTATGTGATCCATAAGCGAAAGATAATTTGCCTTTGTGACAACACCGACATTTGTTATGCCGGCATTGCTCATGCCCGAAAGCACAAAATCTATTATCCTGTATCTGCCGGCAATCGGAAGCGCCGCCACAGCACGCTTATCGCTTATCGGCGGAATCCTTTCATCATTTGTGACAATTATACCCATTGTATCAATCATTTCATTATCTCCTTCTGTTTTATTCGCACCGCGCAATTATAAAATGCAAATTTTACAATCGCATATTTTATTCGCTTTCAACCATTGAACCCTTTGCAATCACTGCATTTTCGGAAACCGTTGCCCCGCCCTCGACCAGCACGATTCCGCCCGTGCACATGGGGGAGGCATAAGCATTGTTTTCATCTTCTCTCACGCCGATTTCCGCGCCGTCTTTGACAACCGCGCCCTCGCCGATAATCGCTCTTTCTATCCGCACATTGTGCCCGATAACCGCGCCAGACATTATCACCGATTCCTTTATCAGACTGCCTTTTTCTATGGTTGTATCGCTTGATATAACAGAATTTTCCACAGTGCCGTTTATATAGCAACCCTCCGTGATGCTGCTGTTTCTGATGCTTGCGTCCTTCCCGACATAGTGCGGTTCATACGCCATGTTTCTGGAATATATCCTCCACTTGCGCTCCGACAGGTCAAATTTCGGATTTTTCCCGATTAAATCCATATTCGCCTCCCAAAGGCTGTACACTGTGCCGACATCTTTCCAATATCCTTCAAATTCCCATGCCGAAAGCTTTTCATGATTTGCAAGCATTTTGGGTATAATATTTTTCCCGAAATCGTTTGATGATTCCGAATCCTGCTCATCCTCGGTGAGATATTTTTTCAGTTTTTCATAGTCAAATATATATATCCCCATTGACGCAAGGTTGCTTTTCGGATTCTTCGGCTTTTCCTCAAATTCAACAATGTTTCCTTCTCCGTCAACGTTCATAATCCCGAAACGGCTTGCCTCTTCCCACGGCACAGGCATGACGGCAATCGTGATTGCTGCGCCGCTTTCACGGTGCTTTTTCAGCATTTCGCCATAATGCATTTTGTATATATGGTCGCCGGAAAGTATAAGTACATTTTCCGGGTGAAATTTCTCAAGAAATCCAAGGTTCTGATATATCGCATTTGCAGTTCCTTTGTACCATTCCCCTGCCTTTGCGCTTTGATACGGCGGCAGGACATAAACACCGCCGTTGTTTCTGTCCAAATCCCACGGGTTTCCGTTGCCTATATAAGTATTGAGAACCAACGGCTGATACTGGGTCAGCACACCCACCGTATCGATGCCGGAATGTACACAGTTTGAAAGCGGGAAATCTATAATCCTGTATTTTCCGCCAAATGCAACGGCAGGCTTTGCGACATTCTTTGTCAGTGCCCCCAGCCTTGTGCCCTGTCCTCCCGCAAGAATCATTGCAACACACTCTTTTGAAGCCATTTAAAATCATCCTCCAACTAAACTATTTTTTCTTTTTTTCCTTTCGGATATATAATGCGGACAATCCGTTTATATCTATTTTCAAGGAATATGGATACTCCCCAAAGCTCATTTTCTCTGCCTTATATTTTGCCTTTTTCTTTTTTGCACAGCCCCCAAATTCCTCCCAAGAGCTGTCTATTTCAACAACATATTCCCCCGCCGACGGCACACCAATCACATAATGCTTCCTGCACACCGGCGTAAAATTACACACAACTATGACATTGTCGCCCCTGCGTTTCCCTTTGCGCATAAAAGAAAGCACAGAGTTTTCACAATCATGGTCATTTATCCAGGCAAACCCGTCCCAGTTTTCTTCGTTTTGCCAAAAAGGCTTGCTGTCCAGATAATAATGGTTTATGGTCTTTAGATATCTGTTGAGCTTATAATGCTTTTCATATTCTAAAAGCTTCCATTCCAAACCTTCATCATAGCGCCATTCTATAAATTCGCCCAAATCTCCGCCCATAAACATAAGCTTTTTACCCGGCAATGCCAAAAAATATGCTATAAGCGTCCTGTATGACGCAAATTTTGCATCGTAGTCCCCTGACATCTTGTTCAGCAGCGAGCATTTGCCATGCACCACCTCGTCATGCGACAAGGGGAGAATAAAATTTTCCGAATATGCATAAAACATAAGGAATGTCAAAAGATTATGGTTTCCTTTTCTGAAAAGCGGATCCATGGACATATATCTCAATGTGTCATTCATCCAGCCCATGTTCCATTTATAATTGAACCCCAGGCCGCCTTTGTCCACAGACCCCGTGACCATTCCCCATGCCGTGGATTCTTCGGCAATCATCAGTATGTTGGGGAACTCCGAAAACATCATTTTGTTCAGATTTCTCAGGAAATCTATCGCCTCTATATTTTGGTTTCCGCCGTATATATTCGGCACCCATTCTCCGTCATTGCGGCTATAATCACGATAAAGCATTGACGAAACCGCGTCAACCCTGAGCCCGTCCATGTGGAATTCACGGCACCAAAAATATGCCGACGACATCAGAAAAGACACAACCTCGTTCCGGCTGTAGTCAAACACCATTGTCCCCCAGTCTTTGTGCTCGCCGATTCTCGGGTCGGCATATTCGTATGTCGCTGTGCCGTCAAACATAAACAAGCCGTGCCTGTCCCTGGGGAAATGTGCCGGCACCCAGTCCATAATCACAAATAATCCGTTTTTGTGGCATTCGTCTATAAAATACTTCAAATCCTCCGGTGTGCCGTATCTGCTTGTGGCAGAAAAATAGCCCGTCACCTGATATCCCCAGGAGCCGTCAAACGGATATTCCGTCACCGGCATCATCTCGATGTGGGTATAACCCATGTCCCTGACATATGGTATCAATTCCGCCGCAAGCTCGCGGTATGTGTAAAAACTGCCGTCCTCGTGCTGTTTCCAGCTCCCAAGGTGTACTTCGTATATAAGCATCGGCTTGTCATACGGCGCGTTTTTGGCCCGTGCCGCCACCCATTTTGAATCCTGCCATTTGTATCCGCCGATGTCGCGCACGACAGAGGCAGTGTTTGGTCTGAGTTCGGAATAAAAGGCATATGGGTCTGACTTCAGGACTATGTTGCCGTTTTTGTCATAGACGGCATACTTGTACAAATCCCCTTCCGACACATTTCCAAAAACGCCGTACCACACCCCGGTTTTACTTATTTTTTCCAGCGGCATGTCCTCGTCATTCCAATTATTGAAACTGCCGCAAAGGCACACCTTTTCCGCATTCGGCGCCCAAACCGCAAATCTGTATCCTCCCTTTATCTTATGTGCCCCCAGCATCTCATATGTCCTGAAATTTGTCCCCTCATTGAACAAATACAGCTGAAATTCACTTATACCTGCCCACTCTCTGTTGTTTTCCGCCGTCATTTCTTCCTCCTTTTAATCTGCAAGTAAAATATTCTGTATATACTATTATATTTTGCCAAACACATTATTATTACTCAATGCTAAAATTTTTACGAAATATTTATAAATCTTCTGCCACCGGTCACGCCGGACGCACAGATGCATATATGTATAAATGTTATTTTATATATTATACCATATTCAATGTGTACAGTAAATAACCATACCAAACGAAATTTATAGTTAAAAATAGACAAATTGTATAAAATTAACCGTTTTTTTCTTTTTTCAATCTCAAAATGGTTAATTTTTTGTAAAATCATTTAAAATCCAGCGCTTGACACAAAATTCTTTAAGAGGTATAATAGGGGTATACAAAAATGTTTGGAGTGAGTAATTTGAGTAATGAATGTAGCCATGATTGCGGAAGCTGCTCTTCAAAATGCGCAGATGCAATACAAAAAGACCCCCTTCACCCCCTGGCTGAGGTGAAGAAGGTCATCGCCGTTGTCAGCGGAAAAGGCGGTGTCGGCAAATCCATAGTGACCTCGCTTATGTCTGTCATCATGCAGCGCCGCGGATACAATTCCGCCATACTGGACGCCGACATCACCGGTCCCTCGGTGCCGAAGGCTTTCGGCATAACCGAAAAGGCAGAGGGCACAGACACGGGGCTTTACCCTGTGACGTCAAAGCTCGGCACGCAGATAATGTCGGTAAACGTCCTGTTGGAAAACGAAACCGACCCTGTCATATGGCGCGGTCCTGTGATTGCCGGCACGGTCAAACAATTCTGGACAGACGTGATATGGAACGATGTTGACTATATGTTTGTGGACATGCCCCCGGGCACCGGTGATGTGCCGCTGACTGTTTTCCAGTCATTGCCCGTGGACGGGCTCATCGTTGTGACATCTCCGCAGGAGCTTGTTTCCATGATTGTGGAAAAGGCTGTGAAAATGGCGGAAATGATGAATGTGCCGATACTCGGCATTGTTGAAAACATGTCATATTTCAAATGTCCCGATTGCTCTGCCGTACACTATCTCTTCGGCAAAAGCAACATTGAGGAAATTGCGGCAAAGCACAGCATTGACACCGTTGCAAAGCTGCCGATTGACCCCAAGCTTGCCGCGGCATGCGACAAAGGAATGATTGAACTTTTTGAAGGCACATGGCTTGATGCCATGGCGGACAAAATTGAAAAAATCTGATTTTTTAATTTTGTATAATCTCCCTCTGTTCAAAGATTTAAGAAAATTTTGGAAATAAAATAACTATCCACCCACACATTGAGTGGATAGTTATTTTTGCGGTATGGGAATAATATTTCGGAACACTTTCACCAACCCCTTTATTTGTTGTTTTTATAATATTCCTCCACCGCGTCGCCTATCGCCCAGGCAATCCGCGCTTGATATTCTTCACTTTTAAGTTTTTCTTCCTCTTCCGGGTTGGAAAGAAAACCACACTCTGCCAAAATTGCGGGCACGGGCGGATTTTTCATCAAAAACAACCCGGTGTCGGCGGTTTTCACGGCATGAGTTTTTGCGCCTGTCACGTCCGCCGCCTTTTTTTGGATAAGTTCGGCAAGCTCCGAGATTTCCGGGTGATTTGCAGAATAGAAAAAATGCAGTCCGCGCGCGGACTTGTCGGGATAAGAATTCATATGAATCGATATAAAAAGCTCTGCTCCGCTTTCTTTTATAATCTGTTTTCTCTTTCTCATATCGTTTTTCTTCATCTGCCGTATGGTGCTTTCCTCATCTACCGCCAGGCTGTCCGCGCCTTCGCGCGTCATAAGGGTCAAAAACCCTTTCCCCTGCAAAACCTCCTGTGTTTTTTTTGCAATGCTCAGGTTTATCTCATGCTCCACCGTTCCGTCTGAGCCCACCGCGCCGCCGTCTGGCAAGCCGTGCCCCGCGTCAAGCACAACCATTATGCTTTTGCGGTTTGCGGAAAACGTGTGTGCAAGGCGCGAAAACCGCAGCACCGCCCCTGCCGATATTCCCAGAAAAACTATAAGCGCAAAAGTTATAACCTGTTTTTTGCTCTTTACAACAAACATAAAAAAATCACCTGCACAACATACTTACTATGATGTTATGCGGTGATTTTTCTCATTATTCTTTTTTTATTTCAGCAATTCTTCCGCCAGCTTTTCCATTTCCTCAATGTTGTTCTGTTTCATGGCAGAACGCAGCGTAACCTTGTTTTCACACAGAGTTATGTTTTTCATTCCTTCCAGATATGCGCTCATAAGCTTGCCCGACATCGGCGCCCAGCTCCCGTTTTCCACGATTGCCGCGCGGCGGTTTTGATATGCCTTTGCCTTCAGGTGCAGAAGAAAATCCTCCATGCACGGGAAAAGCCCCGCATCATATGTCGGCGCGGCAACAACCAGTTTGTCATACCTGAATGCGTCCTCCACAGCCTCGGCAATGTCATCACGCGAAAGGTCTGTCAAAACAACCTTCTTCGCGCCCTTCGCCGTCAGGATATCGGCAAGCTTTTTTGCCGCCTCCATGGTGTTGCCGTGAATCGATGCACACGCAATCAATACGCCGTCGTCCTCCGGCGCATAACTGCTCCATGTGTTATATTTGTCAATATAAAACCCAAGGTTTTCTGTGAGTATCGGGCCGTGCAGAGGGCAGATTTTTTCGATATCCAGTGCCGCCGCCTTTTTCAGCAAAGCCTGTACCTGTGCGCCATATTTGCCCACGATGTTAAAATAATATCTCCTTGCCTCGCATGTCCAGTCCTCGTCTGCGTCCAACGCACCGAATTTTCCGAATCCGTCTGCCGAGAAAAGAATTTTATCTTTCTTGTCATACGAAACCATAACCTCCGGCCAATGAACCATCGGCGCCATGATGAAGGTCAGCGTATGTGCACCTAGCGCAAGTTCGTCCCCTTCCTTCACGACACGCGCCCTGCCGCTCAGGTCGGTTTCAAAAAACTGCGGCATCATCTTCAGCGCCTTGTCGGTCATCACCAACTGCATTTTGGGATATTTCTTTGCAAGATACTCAATGTTTGCGCTGTGGTCCGGCTCCATGTGCGATATCACAAGATAATCCGGCTCCCTTTCCTCCAGCACTTCTGCAAGATTTTTCGCCCATGTTTGAGTTCCGCGCTTGTCAACAGTGTCCATCACGGCAATCTTTTCGTCCATGATTACATATGAATTGTACGAAATGCCGTTTGGCACGATATACTGGCTCTCAAACAAATCCAGTGTTTTGTCGTCTACACCCACATAATATACCGAATCAGTTATTATCATAAGTTATGCTTCCTTTCTTTTATATAAGCTGTTTCAATCTTTCGTTTACAGCCAGCAAAAATTCTTCCGTGTCCACTTTCTTCTTGTTAGGCAATGTGGAAAGGAGAGCCAGGTCACCTGTCATTGTGCCGTCCTCAATTGTGTCGATTGTTGCCTTTTCCAGCATGTCTGCAAATCGGCAAAGCTCCGGTGTTTCGTCCAGTTCCCCTCTTTTTCTCATCGCGCCTGTCCACGCAAAGAGCGTAGCCACACTGTTTGTCGAAGTCTTTTCACCCTTCAGGTGCTTATAATAATGGCGCTGAACCGTGCCGTGTGCCGCCTCATATTCGTACACCCCGTCGGGCGAAACAAGCACAGAGGTCATCATCGCAAGGCTGCCGTATGCTGTTGCAACCATGTCGCTCATGACATCGCCGTCATAGTTTTTGCATGCCCAGATATATCCGCCATCAGAACGTATAACACGCGCAACGGCATCATCTATCAGGGTATAAAAATACTCGATTCCGGCATCTTTAAATCTGCCGGCATATTCTTTTTCAAATATTTCGCTGAATATATCCTTAAATCTATGGTCGTACTTTTTGGAAATTGTGTCTTTTGTCGCAAACCACAGATCCTGATTTGTGTCCAATGCAAAGTTGAAACAGCTCCTTGCAAAGCTTTCTATGGATTTGTCAACATTGTGCAGACCCTGGATTATGCCTGATGATTTGTCAAACTTATGGATAAGCTGTCTTGTTTCATTCCCGTTTTCGTCAGTGCAGACAAGCTCACATGTGCTCCCCTTCGGCACCTGCATCTCCGTGTTTTTGTATACATCGCCATAAGCATGCCTTGCAATGGTAATCGGTTTTGTCCATGTCGGGATAAACGGCGTTATGCCTTTTACGATAATCGGTGTCCTGAACACCGTCCCGTCCAGAATTGCCCTTATTGTACCGTTTGGCGATTTCCACATTTCCTTCAGGTTATATTCGGTCATTCTATCGGCATTCGGCGTGATGGTGGCACATTTTACAGCAACGCCGTATTTCTTTGTCGCCTCTGCCGACTCAAAGGTCACACGGTCATCCGTTTCATTTCTGTGTTCAAGCCCCAAATCATAATATTCGCTTTTCAGGTCGACATAAGGAAGGATAAGTATATCCTTTATCATCTTCCATATGATTCTTGTCATCTCGTCCCCGTCCATCTCAACCAGCGGGGTCTTCATCTGAATTTTTGCCATAATCTCATTCCTCCCGTTCTTATTTTTCGGATTTCTGCTTTGTATAATTCAGCAATCCGCCGGCATAAAGCATATCTCTCTGTCTTTGCGACACAGAGAGCACCGTGACAAAATCAAAACCCTTGGTTTTGTTTTTGACGGTGATTTTATCCCCGGATTTTATCTGCAACATCACATCTGCAATTTCCAGTTCATCACCCTGTTCAACCCTGTCATAGTCTGCCTCATTTGCAAAGGTCAGCGGCAAAATCCCTGCGTTTATAAGGTTCGCCATGTGGATTCTCGCAAAAGATTTTGTGATAACCGCCTTCACGCCCAGATAAAGCGGCGCAAGTGCTGCATGCTCTCTCGAAGAACCCTGACCATAATTTGAACCGCCGACAATAATCGACTTGCCCATGTCAAGCGCTCTCTTATAAAAGCCCTCGTCGCACACAGCAAAGCAATGCTTTGATATTTCCGGTATATTTGAACGCAGCGGCAAAATCTTTGCCCCGGCAGGCATGATGTGGTCTGTCGTTATGTTGTCGCCCACCTTCAGGCTGCACCCGGCGGATATGTCGTTCTTCATTGGTTCCGAAACCGGGAAAGGCTTGATATTCGGCCCTCTCAGGATTTCAACGCTGTCCATGTCCTTCTCGTCTGCCGGCGCGACAATCATGTTGTCATTTATGTCAAAATATTCGGGCAGTTTAAACTCGGGCATTTCTCCCAGAGTCCTCGGGTCTGTCAGGACACCCGCAATCGCAGACGCTGCCGCCGTTTCCGGTGACACAAGGTATATTTGCCCGTCCTTCGTGCCGGAACGCCCTTCAAAGTTTCTGTTGAATGTCCTGAGCGATATGCCCTTTGAATTCGGCGACTGTCCCATGCCTATGCAAGGGCCGCACGCACTTTCCAAGATTCTTGCGCCCGCGTCTATCATGACAGACAGCGCGCCGTTTTTGGCAAGCATGTTGAGCACCTGTTTTGAACCCGGTGCAATCGAAAGCGACACATCGGGGTGCACCGTTTTACCTTTTAATATATGCGCAACCTTCAGCATGTCCAAAAGTGAAGAATTTGTGCACGAACCGATACATACCTGGTCTATCTTCATATTGCCGATTTCTTCAATCGATTTTACATTGTCCGGCGAATGAGGACATGCGGCAAGCGGCGAAAGTTCAGAAAGGTCTATCTCTACAACTTCGTCATACACCGCGTCGCCGTCCGCAGACAGCGGTTTATAAACGTCTTCCCTGCCCTGTGCACGCAAAAATTCGCGCGTCACCTCGTCCGACGGGAAAATCGACGTCGTTGCGCCAAGCTCCGCGCCCATGTTTGTGATTGTCGCGCGCTCCGGCACAGACAAAGTCTTCACGCCTTCTCCGGTGTATTCTATAACCTTGCCCACTCCGCCTTTGACAGAAAGCCTTTTCAAAACTTCCAAAATGACGTCCTTTGCCGCCACCCACGGGCTAAGTTTTCCTGTCAGTTCCACCTTGACAACCTTGGGATAAGTGATATAGTACGCACCGCCGCCCATTGCGACAGCAACGTCCATGCCGCCGGCGCCGATGGCAAGCATGCCGATTCCGCCGCCTGTCGGTGTGTGGCTGTCCGAGCCGATGAGTGTTTTTCCCGGCGCGCCGAACCTTTCCAGATGAACCTGGTGGCATATCCCGTTTCCCGGTCTCGAGAAATATATGCCGTGCTTTTTGCACACACTGCCTATAAACCTGTGGTCGTCCGCATTTTCAAATCCGTTTTGCAAAGTATTGTGGTCGATATACGCCACAGAACGCTCTGTCTTTACACGCGGCACCCCCATTGCCTCAAATTCCAGATACGCCATGGTCCCCGTGGCGTCCTGTGTAAGCGTCTGATCTATTTTTATTCCGATTTCCGTACCCTTAACCGGTTCTCCGTCTACGATATGCGCAGCCAGTATCTTTTCGGTCAATGTCATACCCATATGAATCAATCCTTTCAGAATATATTTTTATACATTATATATTTTACATAAAAAAAGCCTTTTTGTCAATACACACCGCGCCCCTTGTGAGCAGAAATTTAATTCTGCTTATATGGAAACAAATAGTAAAAATGCACAAAAACCGTCCTTTTGCCATATTATATAACAGTGCAAAGGAAATTAACATCGGGCAATTATAAAATATAATCTTTACATTTGCCCGAAAATCAACACCAAAAGGAGGTTTTTCATATGCCGCTTTCGGCAGTGCTTTTTATAGTTTCGGTGCTGAGTGTAATAGGCATAATCACCATTGCCGACGCACTTATGCGTGTCATACTTCGCGAAAAACTGAACCCCGAAACAGTCATACTCTATCTCCCGGAAAATTCCGACGACATAGAATACAAGCTCCGCTGTCTTGTAAAAAAATACCCGGCGTCAAAGCTGATAATAAAATATGGCGAAAAAAACAAAGATACCGAAAAAATTTTTAAAATCTTAAAAAGAAACTATCCCAATCTTTCGATACATAAAATAAAAAATGCGGCAAAATGAAAACATTTTGCCGCATTTTTAAGCGGTTGGAATTGACAAAGCTTTTTTTACATTTTCTTTTTTTATTCCACACTCGGTACAAGTGCCGTTACTTTTTCATATTCTGCCCGAAGAACACCAAGCAAAGCCTCCGCCTCTTCCGCTTTTTTATCCCTCAGCAATTCCGTCACTTCGCTGCTTATCCTGTACAAATCCCCAAAACCGAGGTTTATGCTCACACCCTTAAGCGTATGCGCCGCACGGAATGCGTCATCAAAACGTCTTTGAGCCATGGCACTCTCCAGATTCGGGAAGCTTTTGTCCTGCAAAAACTTGACAACAAAGCGCTTTGCCGTTGTCATACTCCCAAATCTTTTCAAAACATCTTGGCCGTTTCCGCCGATTTGCTCATAAAATTCTTCCACTGTCACAAGGATACCTCCTTACGGTTTGTTATATATAGATAATTGTAAAACTAACGTTTTCCAATTAAACTTCTTGGGTAGAAATAAAAAGTTCCATCCCATTTTAATTTTACGGCAGGTTGAAACTTTTTATTTCAGCCAAAAATGACGCACATGTCGTCATTTTTGATTACCAATCAGGGGTTACACCCCCGATACCCCCGCAAAGATGCGGTGGCTAATTATAAAATTAACGTTTCACAAATTTTGCAATCACTTCAATCAATCTGTTTATATCAAGCGGTTTGGAAATGTGCTCGTTCATGCCGGCATCGGTACACCGTTTTACATCTTCTTCAAACACATTTGCGGACATGGCAATTATCGGAATGGTCTTTGCGTCGGGGCGCGCCGATGCGCGGATTTCTTTTGTTGCCTGTATGCCGTCTTTTTCCGGCATCATGAGGTCTATCAGAATCACGTCAAAACTGCCCGGTTCAGAGCCGTTCCAGATGTTCAGCACTTCCCGTCCGTTCCATGCCTTTGTCACCAGCGCGCCCTCGTCACAGAGCAGAAACTCTGCTATTTCCATGTTGAGCTCATTGTCCTCCGCAAGCAAAACCTTCAGCCCCGAAATTGACGCATGCTCATGTTTTTCCGGCACAAGCGGCGCCTGTCTGTTTTCTTGGTCGATTTTAAACGGGAGCCGAATCGTAAATGTACTCCCTTCACCTTTCTTGCTTGAAACGGAAATACTGCCGCCCATTTTCTCCACAAGCTTTTCCACAATGGCAAGCCCCAGCCCGATTCCGCCAAAGGACGACCTTGCAGAATCCTCTTCCTGTGCAAAAGGCTCAAACATATGCTTCTGAAATTCCTCTGTCATTCCGATTCCTGTGTCGGTACACACAATTTCTATCAGGCATTTCTCCGCCTCGTGCGACACCTCGCGGCACGAGAGCGTGACAGTTCCGCCCTTTGGGGTATACTTTATTGCATTGCCCGCAATGTTCATCACAACCTGCCTCAGGTGCAGCGGACTGCCTATCAAATGATAATTTTCTGCCGCAAGCGGCACTATCTCAAATCCCACTCCTTTGTCCTTTGCCTGCACATTGACAAGCGCACATATTTCACCCAAAACCGTGCGCAGGTCAAACGGGTTTTCCTCAATATTTAAAACACCCGAGTCAAGCTTGTTTACCGACAGCACATCGTTCACCAAATCCAGCAGCAGCGCAGACGCGGCATGCACCTTTTCACGACAATAGATTTGCTTTTGCATATCCTCCGGGAATCTGTCCCCAATCTCAACCATGCCCATGATTACGTTGATAGGCGTGCGTATGTCATGGCTCATTCTCCGCAGAAAATCTGTCTTTGCCGCATTTGCACGCACTGCCTCTTCCGTGGTTTTCTTCAATTTTTCCTGATATTCTATCTCTGTTTTCTTTTGTTCATCAATGTTTCTTGTCACCAGCACGGCAGAAAGCGTATCTCCGTTTGCATTTCTCTCCTTTGGAATCAATATGTTCCTAAACCATCTTCCGCTGACATTTTTGTAGACATATTCCACATAATCCTTTTTCCTCAGACGTTCGTTTATCTCCGACAGCTTTATAAATTTGCTGTAGGATTCTTTAAACTCTTCATCAACATAACGGATATTGATGCTTTCAAAAAACTTTTCCAGACTCATACCTTCATAAGTCAGGTGTTTCAGGTCTTCGGGCGCATTGATTATTTCAAAAGAATCGTTTTGCAAATCAATAAGAACCGTGACTGTATATATGGTGCTTATCGCCTTGACTATACTCAGCTGATTGTTCAGCGCAATGACATGGCGCTTCTCGGCGCGGTTTCGCACGATATACCAGCAAAGGCACAGCATTGTATAAATGCAGACAAAAAACAAACTCCAATTACTGTATTTTTCAAAAATCTCATCACGCGGATAGTATACAAAAAGCCTGTATTCCTTATATCTTGCATTTCTGCCGAAATATACATTTCCGCGGCTTTTTATCCGCAATATACTTTTGCCGTTTTTTGCAGACTCCATTTTCTTCAATATAGGTGCGTCAAACACATTTTTGCTTGTGATGCTCTTGTCATTTGTGCGGTGTATCACATTCTCTTTGGTGATATAAACAACACCGCCCATTTCAATATCATATCCCGTCATGAGATTTTCTATTGCCGCCTGATTTATAACCATAATTTCCGAATCCTTGTAGCAATAAACAAAAACCACCCCCGGTGCATCTCTCCTTGACACCGCGGCAATGTCATAATATTTCCCCATTTTTATGACGCGCTCACAAAAAATTTTTTGAGGATAATCCTTTATATTGCTTACAGAATCACTTTGACATTCCTTTTTCCAGTCCTTAAAGCTGATGTCACAATTGCTGTATTCATAATCCGGATTCATATTTTCGTCCAGCACCGCAATCCCTGCCAGGCGCTGATCCTTCACATATCCGCTGAGATAATCGTCCTGCAACATATGCGGCGCTCTTTTTATGTCATTGCTCACGTCGACGGCCTGTGCCGTAAGGCGGATAAGACTCTTTGTCCTGTCAGAAGAAAGAATCTGGTCGTAACTCCGGCACTGCTGTCTCAGATATTCCATGGTGCTGTCCAGCTTTCTGTTCAAGTTTTTCCTGTCTGCCAGACTGCCCGCCAGGGCAACAATGCCCAGCAAAACCACACCGCACACAACAGCCCCGACAGCGAACCTGCAACCCGTTGTATTCTCCCTTGTATTCCTTATAACGTCCAAGAGTTATTACCCCCCGAAATTTTGGAGCTTATTCCGTATGTTTCTATGATGTTTTCCAGTGTCCCGTCCCTTTTCATTTCCTCCAGTGTCATTTCCAGCAATGACGGCAGTTTGCCATCGGCATTTTTTGCAAAAGCAACACCAATCGATGAGGTGAAAAGGCTTTCCTCCAATATACGATATCTGTCCGGCGCATTGGTCATAAAAATCCTGAGAGCTGTTTCATGCCCCGCACAAGCGTCGACATATCCTTTCTGCATGGCCGCGAAAAGCTCGTCCATCTCGGTAAAACAATAGAGATTGTTTACATTTGGTATGTTGTCACACGTGCGGTTCAGAAAAATCTCCTCCGGCTTTGTGCTTGCCTGGACGGCAATGTTCTTCCCTTCCAGGTCCCTCAGCGCATAAATATCACTGTCTGCCAAAACCATAACGCCTTGCTTGCTGTACATGTACGGCCCCACCCATGTGTAGTTGTCTTCTCTTCCGTTCATTGAAAAGCTTCCCCACAGGCAGTCCACCGCTCCGCCTTGAAGATAATTGTCCTTGTCGTCCCATTTGATTATCCGAAATTCCGCATCATAGCCCATTCTCCTGCAAGCTTCCTTGGCAAGGTCTGCGTCTATGCCGGAATATCCCCCCTCGTCATTGACATATATATACGGTTCATATTCATCGCTGCCTATCACAAGCTTTGGTTTTTCTCCTGTTTCATCTTTTTTCGCGCCTGTGCCGCAGCCGCACAAAAGCGCGGCTGTATAAAGAAATACACAAAATACCGCAACGTGTTTTTTTGCAGACATTTGTCCCATCACCCCGATAAATCAATTATTTTTCATTTCTCGTTCTATCTCGCCGCTTATGTCCGTCAGACAGTCAAGAAGCAAAGGATTAAATTTTCCGCATTCTCCGTTTAAAATCATCTGCACAGCCTCTTTCGGCGCAAATGCCTTTTTATATACACGCTTGCTTGTCAGCGCGTCATACACGTCCGCAAGCGCAACCACCTGTGCCGAAATCGGGATTTTGTCCCCCGAAAGCCCGTCGGGATATCCCGTCCCGTCATATCTTTCGTGGTGCCAGCGGCAAATCTCAATCGCCGTCTTTACCAGTTTTTCATTCTTATATTCTGTCAGTCCTTCAAGCATCTCTGCGCCCAAAACGGTATGCTTTTTCATGATTTCAAATTCTTCATCGGTCAGTTTTCCCGGTTTGTTCAGTATTTTTTCGTCAATCCCGATTTTGCCAATGTCATGCAAAGCCGCCGCCGTGATAATCATGGAACGGTCGTTCCACGAAAGATTATATTTGTCGGTTTTCTTCAGCAGGCTTTCCAGAATCATACCCGTAAGCATGTTCATGTGCAGGACGTGCAATCCGCTTTCGCCGTTTCGGAATTCCACAATTCTGCTCAGGATATCAACCATCATGCGGTTGTTTTTCTCCCTCTCGTGTGCCTGTCCCGTGACAATCGAAATCAGCTTGCGCTGTTTTGAATAAAGCTTTATCATATTAAACACGCGCCGATACACAACCTTGGCGTCAAACGGTCTGCTGATATAATCCGAAACCCCCAGCCCATATGCGCGCCTTATAAAAGTGTCGGAATCTTCGCCGGAAATCATGATTACGGGTATATCCTCAATCATGTTGTTTTTATTCATAAACGTCAGCACGTCAAATCCGTCCATGACGGGCATCACAATGTCCAGCAGTATCAGCGATATGCCTGTGCCGTACTGCCTCAGCATCTCCAGACATTCCTCCCCGTTTGATGCCTCCAGGATTCTGAAGTCACTCTCCAGCATCTGTGTCAAAATGGCGCGGTTCATTTCCGAATCGTCCACAATGAGAATCTGCTGTTTTATCTCCTCACTGTCAAAAAGCAGCCCCGACTCCCCTTCTCCGCGCAAAGCGCTGTTCTCTGTCACAACCATGTTTTTGTGGTTCTTTGCCCTGTACATAAGCTTGTCCGCCCTGCCTGCGGCGTCCTCAATTGTTTCGTCCCTCTGCACGACGCCGCCTATGCTCACCGAAATCTTCATGCCCGGATATCCCTCCGCCGGGGTTTTGTAGATTTTGTTCTGGATTTTTTGCAGTTTATGCTCCAGCATTTCTTCGTCCGTGCCGGGCAGAATCAAAATAAATTCATCACCGCCATAGCGCACCACAACATCATTTTCGTTTATACACTGCTTGATGGTGTTCACCAGCGTCACAAGCGCCGCGTCGCCCGCGGCATGCCCAAAGGTGTCGTTACACAGCTTAAAATCGTCCATGTCTATGATTGCCACACCCGACTGTAACTCAAGCTTTTTTATTTTGTCTTCAAAATATCTCCTGTTGTATGCCCCCGTCAGTGCATCTCTGTAGGATTCCTTTCTGTATTTGTTTATTTTATGCTCATACTCCCTCACAATATCGGTCACATCAACAATGATAAGCACAATAATTTTCTTTGTGTCGTCAAGATAAGAAAACACTGCCTTTTTATATTTCATTCTGCCGTCTCTGCCGCACACCGTTGCATAAAGAATGTATGAGTCCTTTTTTTCCAGTTTTCTGCAAACATTGTCCAGCTTCATGTCATGTATAAAGGGTTCGATTTCGTCCTCCATCACATATCCCCTCGCAATCTTTTCCAGCGAGGTTTCATAGTTATTCCTGGTTCTGGGCAGAATGCTGTTGTTCCTGGGATAATGAATCATATAGTTTCTGCTTTCGGCATCTATATAGAAAATGTTGTCAAACACTCTTTCCGTTGTTTTCAGAAGAGCACATTCTTTGATTTTGTCATATATATTTTTGCTTGACACCATAAGTGTCCCCGGGGCTGTGTGCTCGACTATCACCTCGTGCCATTGCGGTCCTCTGCCGTTTACGTCATAAAAACGCAAGGAAAACTCAAGAGTTTCCACCTTTGATGCACAAATCCTTTTCAAGCCTTCGCTCCACAGATAGTTTTCCCATATCTCATGGTCTGCGTCAAACAAGCAGTTGGATTTAAAAAATTCCGCCAGCCCGCCAACATCATGCCACTTGTGCTCCAATTCCGGGAACATATCGTCACTGAGCACAAAAAACATATCCTTCTCACGGTCATACCGCCAGACGGTATCAAAACATTTCTTCTGTGTGTCCTTCTTTTTCTCTTCTTTTTCCACGCCGTTCCTCCGTTCTTTTTGCATAATCATCACAATAATTATAGTATGAAATGCCGCAAAAATCAACAATTATTTGTGCAGAATCCTCCGCATGTTTGCCAAAACCATCTCCGCACTGTAAGAAAATTCCTCTGTTTTAAAAAACAGCACCGTATTCACCGCAACGGGCACGGCACAGGAAATAACGCCAAAAACCGCAAACTCCGCATAAGGGTTTTTGATGCTTATTTTCCCGGTGATAAACTCCACCGCCATACATTCCAGAAACACCGCGCCGGCATAAACAATATTTTTCAAAAACACCGCACGGCTGCTTAATTTGAGGAATCTGCCATAGAAGAGAATGATTTTCAAGACAAACTGCACGATATATGTCGCCGCGGTGCCGATGAGTATGCCCGTCATACCGATTTTTCTGCCCAGGAAAAACGACAATATAAGATTTGTCAGCGACCCGGCAACCGAAATATATTTGTCCGTCTTGAAAAGCCCTGCCGCCGCCACCATGCTGTATATCGGGATTGTCACCGCCGACATGTACAGGTTTAGTATGCAGACATATACCGTGTATCTCTCAAGCAGCAAACCTTTGCCAAACGCCAGGGTCACAAACGGGTCGACAAGCCCCGTCAGACAGCACGCACAAAAGCTTGCAATAAAGAACATTATAAACATAAGCCTTGAAAAAACCTTATTTATATGCCCCGGCTCTTCAACCGCAATCAGATTGCCCACACTGCCGCGCATAGCGTCCGAAAATTGCCTGAGCGTAGCGGAAAGCGTCCCCAAGATAATGTTATAATTGGAATAAAGACCGTTTTGCACAGTGCCCACAAGTATGTTTATCAGCACGCTGTCGGTTGAAGTTGTGATGACCCCCGAAAGCTTCCCGATAAATATATTTTTCACATCGTGCGCAATGCCGCGCACTTCCGTCCGCGGCAATTTGCCCTTCATCTGCCCGAGGTACGGATACATTTTGTTGACCTTCGCCGAGATGAATATATTCTCCGCCACGGTGCATACCGTCAGCATTATGATATAATACGCCAGTTCTCCCGTGATTTTCAAAACGGCAATCCCCAGAAAAACGGTAACTGTTTTATACACCAAATCGCACATAGTGATGATGTACTGCTTTTGGTCTGCCGAGAGCATCGAGCGCTTGTAGGTAAAAAGATATGACGATGTCGTCTGTATCAGGAATAATATAAAAATCAGCGAAACATACCCTCTTGAATAGCTTACATCATCCACAATCCTGTCCAGCAAAGGAAGCAGACAGATGCCCACAAGCAAAATCACCGCCGCAATCAGCCTGTACATTATCTTATATGCATGCATAAGCTTTGCCACGCGTTCCCTGTCGCCCTTTGCAATCGGCGCGTACATGTGGTATATTATGGCACTGCCTATCCCCAACTCCGCCAGCGACATCATTGAGATTACACTGTTTAAAAACGCATTCAGCCCGACCCCTTCGATGCCTATGGTGTCAATCATAACCCTTCTCGAAAACAGGCTCAGCACGCACACAATCACTTGCTGTGCAATGCCCCATATTGAATTTTTCAGTGTCGCTTCACTTCGCATTTTCGTTCCTTGCCTTTATCTTCAATCTGTTTTTCAAACCGCCGTATATCCTGAAGCTTATCGGGAATGTATACATAAAATTCAAAATCCCGTATTGCTTTCTTGCCGCAAGCTTTAAAATAAGTTTTCTCTCGTTCCAGCGGTATGCGTAAAAGTCAAACTCCGCAAAAAAGCTTTTGTACGGCTCTCTCCCCGCAAAATCAAAAAAATCACGCCTTCTTTGCTTTGACGGCTTTGGGTTTTTTTGGTGGAAAATATTCAAGCCGAAATTATCTATTATAAGATGCAGAAGCTTATAATTTCCCCATTGTTTTCTCAACTCTTCATCACCGCCAAAAAGCGTTTCAAGATTCTCCATGTCATACTTCATGATGTCCTCCGCAATTTTTTCATAATCACGGCTGTATCTGTTGCATATGGAATCGGGATTTGTGCGGTATAAGTACATTATTTTCGGGATATATCCCAATTTTTTACAGCAAAAGAATGCTCTTGTGTTGAACTCAACGTCCTGCGCTTTCTTCATTCCCTCGCGGAAATACAAGCCGCTGTCCGTCAAAAATTCACGTCTGTAAGCCTTGTTGCACACAGAGGACGGCGTGGAATTTTCCATGCCATATTTCTCCAGCTGCGGCGGCGCGCCGGTGAGGCATGCCTTTGAAAATCCCATACATGCGTCAGGGTCTATAAGGGTCAGTTTTTCATCTTTATCCGATATTTTCGGGAGTTCGCCCGAAAACCTTTGCCACTGAAAGCAAATAATGTCACACGCAGAAGATGCCTGTTCTTTCAGGGTCTTCACATACGAGGCGACAACCGCGTCATCGCCGTCCGCAAAGACAATCCACTTCCCTTGCGCCGCCTGTATCATAAGGTTTCTCATAGCGCTCACACCGCCGTTTTTCTGCGGACATATATATTTTATACGGCTGTCCTTTTTTTCATATTCCATGCATATCCTTCCGCTGTTGTTCTCTGAGCAGTCGTCGCCGAGGATAATTTCTATATCGGGCGATTGGTCAGCCGTTATGCTTTCGATACATTCTCTCAAAAATTTTTCTTTTATGTTGTATACCGCAACGCATATGCTTAATGTCTTTTCCATATTTTCAACCCTTTCTTCAGTTTGTCCAGCCTGTTTGACATGCCCCCGTAAATCGCAAAGCTCAGCCTGTGGCGGAACATAAAATTCAGCAAAAAGAAGCACCTTTTCTTTGCAAGTTTCAAAATCAGCGCCCTTTCGCGCCATTTATATTTCGACAAATCAATGTTGTCCATCGCCGTCCGATACGGCTCCTGCCCCAAAAATATCACAAATTCTCTTTTCCTGTGCGCATACCCCCGGGGGTTATCCTTGTGGAAAATGTTAAGCTTAAATTCCCGAAAAACCAATGACGGGATTTTATAAGTCATGTATTTTCTCCCGACATCTTCCCTTCCGGCAAAATATTTCTCCAGCTTTTCACCGGAATAGGCAAGGTATCTGTTCCTTATCTGCTCCATACCGCTGTTGTATGCATTTGTGACCGAGCGGCGGTTGCCGACACGGTAATAATACATCATAAAAGGACAATATGCCGCTTTTTTGCAAGCTTGCAGCACATCGGTCACAAACAATGCGTCCTCAGAGATTTTCAGGTCTTCTATAAATTTTATCCCATGCTCCAAAAGCATGCTGCGCCTGAATCCTTTTGCGGTACAGCCTATGGACACGCCTTTTTGGCATATCGTGCACGGCGCCTCGGTCAGGCAATTTATCGCATAATCTTCCACAGTTTCACGGCTCAATTCAACATATCCGCCGTCATAGTCATTTTTGTCAAAAACCACTTCGTGCTCAAAGGTCTTGTAATCATATATCAAAACGTCAAAATCCGACTCACAAAACCGTCCTGCATATTCCGCAAAGGACATGTCTATGGCGTCATCTCCGTCAACAAAATATATCCATTCCCCTCTTGCTTTTTCAATCATCACGTTGCGCACATACCCTATTCCGCCGTTTCTGCCGTTTCGGACAAGCACAATCCTCGGGTCTTTTTCTGCATATTCCGCGCAAATCTCATATGCCCCGTTTTGCGAACAATCGTCCACTATGAGTATTTCTATCTCTTCACACGGATTTTTCACTACGCTTTCCAGACATTTTCTCAAAAATTTTTCTTCAATATTGTAGACCGCAACAGCTATTGTAATCAAAGGCTTCATTTTTTTTCATCTCTCCAAAATTTTCAAAACCGCGTCATATGTCCTGCGGCAATTTCCTCCGTCCACGCCGTAAAAGAATTTGTCAATTCTCTTTTTGTATATCTCCTCCGGCACAAGACCTTGGGACATTCTTTCTTTTATATAACAAACCGCGTCTTCGGCATTGTCAAACACCGGGCCGAAACCGCCGCGCCGGCAATCCATATATCCGCGTTTATAATGCTCGTCAAAAAAACGTTCTTCGTCAAACCAAAGATACAAAAGCGGCTTTCTCATATATGCAAAATCACAGTATACACTGGAATAATCTGTCACCAAAAATGCCGATTCCATAAGCAGTTTGCCGACATCGGCGCTGTCAAAGCCGCATACTCTTACCCTTTTGTTTTCGCTTTCAAAAAGCTTTGTATAACACTGAAATTCATAATGCAGATAAAGCACGATTTCGAAATCGTACTCCTCCAGCATCTGCTGCATCTTTCTGCTTTCTATTATATCACAAAAATTTTTGTAATATTTTGTATGCATAAATTCCTCGTCACTCAGTCCTCTGTGGTAGATTCTCCATGTCGGCATAATGAGTATCTGCCTTTTTATGACATGCGGTTCCAAAAGAGCGTCGTATCTGCAAAGCCCCAATCTTCTGACAACCCCCTCCGGGTGGCAGAACCGGTTTTTTATAAATTCAAATTCCGGTATGGCAGTGCACACAAAAAGGTCAAGCCTGCTTTTTGGATAATGCAGTTCGGGCAAGTCATTCATGATAATGCCATGCTGCAAAAAAACTTTTTTGCCCCGCACCAGCCCAAACCGCCCGTCCAGAACCGCAAATCGGTACGTATCCGGTGCATATCCCATGACATGCGTGCTTATGCACACCTTTGCACACGCAAATGCCAGCATATGCGAAAATGTGCCCGGCTTTATCACGCGTCCCTGTTTTGCCGCCCTGTCAAAATCTGCCGATTTTTCATCTATGATGTATGCCGCGTTCACCTCCGGGTGGTATGTCCGCAAAAATTCAAAAAAACAGATTCCGTTATCTCTTGCGTCTGTTTTTCTCTCACATACAAGCCAAAGTCCCTTATACTTCGGGAAATGACGCAGGAGCAAGCCGACAATGTATGCAAAGCAATAATACACCGCATACCATATATACACAAATCTACTGTACAGTTTCCTCATCTGCCGTCCTCCCTTCAGAATCATCACCCATGCACTCAGAGCCGCCAATACCTATAATCCGCCCTTGCAAACATCTTTTTGTCATACATGCTTTTCACATCTACAAAAACTCTTGTCCCCGTTTTTTTGTACATTTTCTCAAAGTCCTCAATGCCAAGCCCTTTGTATTCGTCATGCGAAACAGCCGCGATGATGCAGTCTGCGTCATGTATGCCGTCAAGCTCTGTCAATTCGGTATTGTACACCCTCCTGACCTCCTCCGGGTCTGCCGCCGAGTCCGCGACAATCGTTTTTACGCCGTATTCGTGCAGACGCGCAATAATGTTCCTGACCTTGCTGTTTCTTATGTCACGGCAATTTTCCTTGAAGGTGACGCCGAGAATCACGGCAGTCGCCTTTGCCGGCGCTTTCTCTGCCAGAATCATTTCCTTCACAGCGGCGTCCGCTATATACTCTCCCATAGAGTCATTGATGCTTCTGCCGGCTTGTATAATGCGTGAATGATATCCCAATCTTTCCGCCCTGTATATAAAATAATACGGGTCCACGCCAATGCAGTGTCCGCCAACCAGCCCCGGATAAAACCCGAGTGCATTCCATTTTGTGTTCATACCGGCGATAACCTCCGCCGTGTCAATCCCCATTTTGTCAAAAGCCATCGCCAGCTCGTTCATAAAAGCAATATTCACATCTCTTTGCGAATTTTCCGCGATCTTCACGGCTTCCGCGGTCTTTATGGACGAAACGCGGAAAGTCCCGGCAGTTACAACCATGTCATACACACGGCTCACAATATCCAGGGTTTCTTCGTCCATTCCCGAAACAACCTTGACAATGTTGTCCGGTCTGTGCACCTTGTCCCCGGGGTTTATGCGCTCGGGGGAATACCCAACCTTGAAATCCCTGCCGCACACCATGCCCGACGCCGCCTCCATGACAGGCACGCAGACCTCTTCGGTCACGCCCGGATAAACCGTGGATTCAAACACAACCACAGAGCCTTTTGTGAGATTTTCCCCCACAATGCGGCTTGCCGTTTCAACCGCGTCAAGGTTTGGGGTGTTGTCGATATTTGTCGGCGTCGGCACCGCCACGATGTGGAATTTTGCCTCGCGGAGCTTTGCCGCATCGGCGGTGAAATATAAGGACGTATTTTTCACTTCTTCGTCCCCTGCCTCACCCGTCGGGTCGATTCCGCTTTTATAGAGTTCAATTTTTTCCCTGTTTGTGTCAAAGCCGATTACCTCCGCCTTCTTTGCAAAAGCCACAGCCAGCGGAAGTCCGACATATCCCAGTCCGACCACAGATATTTTTTCTTTACCGTTTACAATCTTGTCATACAAAGACATCTTCCATCACCTCAAAAATTTATGAATTTACCAAAGAGTTAAACAGCCAAACAGCGTCCGCGTTATCAAGTTTTTCAATCTTGTTTTTGTGCGGCGAAAAACTCCGCATCACTTTTTCCAGGCACACGGCAATTTCTTCGTCGTCATTTGCGCACACCCAGCCGTTTCCCTCACTTTCCACAAGCTCCCGTGCGGAAAGTGTGTCTGTCGTAAACACCGGCGTGCCAAAGACACGCGCCTCTGTAAATACCATCGGCGCCGCCTCGTTATAGGACGGGACCAGCACAATGTCCGACCTTTCAAAAAAAGGATACGGGTTTTCCAGCTGTCCCAAAAGAACAATCTCGTCACTCAGTCCGTATTCTTCTATAAGCTTTTCCGCTTCAGCGCGCTCGGGGCCGTCGCCCGCGATGCGCCACACAAAGCGCAAACCCTTGTCCTTTAATTGTTTAAAAATAGGAATCATTCTCAAAATTCCTTTTTCGTGCGATATCCGTGCTGCAGTGAAAAGGTTTATCGCCCCTTTTGTATATTCTGCCGTGTACTCCTCTGCCATGCTCTTTATCTTTTCAAAATTGAAACAATTGTACACGCAATATAGTCTTTCGCATATCTCCGGCACTGCCGCAGCCAGCTTACTCGTAACCGACCTCGAAACTGCCGCCACTTTGTCAAACTTACTCAAGATTTTCCTGTTGTATTCGCAGTTTCCGCCATAGTTCAAAAAATCACAGTGAACAAAGCAAATCTTTTTGGGGCTTTTCACCGAGTTGAGCACAAATTCCGCACAACCGCCATAGAGCATGTGCTCCTCACAGTTCTGCATAAAAGAAATTGCGCAGTCGTATTCTTTTTTAAGCTTATATCTTTTTGAAAGCACCCCAAAAGTAAATTTTGTCGTGAAAAGCCGCGTTGCCAAAGCCCAGAATGAGCGCCGAAAATATGTTACAAGCCCCCTTTGTTTTGCCTCTGCCTGGGTCAGCCCAAGTATTCGCGCGCCGCCCTCAAAAACTCTCACATCTTCCGGTATTTCCTTCTGCAATTCACCAATGTTGCAAAAAAGCATCAAGTCAACCCGGAATTTCCCCGATATTTCCGCCAAAAGGTTCACCAGCGCCTTTTGTATCCCTCCGATATGGAGGTTGTTATTTACTATCAGAATTTTTTTCATAGCTTTCTCCTCTAAAAAAAAATACCGTCAACCGCAAATTTTCACCTCTCCGCAGCGGGCTTGTTTTCCCCGTTTTCCAATGCCTTGCTCATCACCTTCACAAACCTCCTGTTGTCCTGTGCGTATTTTTCCATATATTTGTCGCACACTGCGGAAAATTCTGCCGGGTCGAACCCCCTGTACCAGGAGTATATCCTGTCCGCAATGTTTTGTTCTTCCTCCGTTATGCCCACGCCCATGCCCTCGTCTGCGATAAATCTGCCCACAAGCGTCTTTGGATTTACAAGCATGGGTTTTTTCAGGATAAGCGAATCATAATACTTGTTTGCCACCGCGCCGTCATTTACAAAACTGTACGGATAATTGTAGCACATCATGTCAAAGGTGTCGGTTATCTCATACTTCTCATCTTCGCGGTATGCCCCGTGCACAAATACGTTTTTGTATTTTTTTGCATATTCCTCCAGCTTCTCTTCGTCGTCGCCGCAGCCATATGTGTGAAATTCAAATCTTCCGTCGTCGCCGAATATGTCACAAAGCCATCTGTGATATTCATACTGCCTCAGCACCCCGATATAACCCACAACAATCTTTTCTTCTGCGGACTTTTTTTTGCACTGCGGTTTTGAAAGGTGCAGAAGCTCATCTCTGAAATTATGCACCGTCACGTATTTTTTCTTGTCTGTCAGGTTCTCTGCAAACCACGGCGAGGACACCGCGGTTTCTTTTGAATGTCTGGCAAATGCATTCACAAGCGCCCTGTATAGCTTTATATATTCATACGATTTGTCGCGGTAGTCAAATATATATCTTCCGCTGTATCTGCCCAAAAGCACGTCGGGCAATATCATTGCTGTCTGAGTGGTGAGAATGATCAGCATGTCATATTTTTTCTTTCTGATAAGCCGTTTGACAAACCTGCGGTATTTCACAGTCGGCAAAAGCTTGTGAATCGGAGTAGAAAACCGCTTTGCGGTTTTTCCGCAATAAATATAGACATTTTCGCCCTCATACTCCGCCGCATCGCCGCGCCGCCACCCGATAAGGTCATATTTTATGTCCATGCCGTCAAGCATCTGCATATATGCCTTCGCATAAGGCGCCAGCTCAAACGGTCCGTAAAGTATTATACCAACCATGCTTTCCTCTCAATCCTCAATGCTTTCATGCGCCGTGTCGGTGACAATCGGCGTGTCCTCCGGTTCTTCTTCCTCTTCTTCAACCTTGCCCAGCTCTGCATATCGTTTCATCACTTCAATCACCACGGCAAGTATGCAAGAGGCGGAAAAGCCGAGTATGAGTGCAATCAGATAATAAAATGAACCGTAAACATTTTCATAATGTCTGATACCCGTAAGGCACTCAATATGCTGCGACGGGATATAAGAATTGTAGTCGTCTATAAGCATGAATGCCGTGCGGTAAAGCTCCCTGAGCGTCGAAAGAACCTCTGATATTCCTTTTTTTACCTCCGCTTCATTCTGCTGATAATCAACACCCTTCCCGACAGGCGTCGAAAAAATCTTTATGATTTCTTCGCAGTGTTTTGCATCAATCACACTGTCATTTGCCGCCACGCTGTCTGTGACGTAGTTTTTTATTAATGTGTCATATGTCGTCTGCTCCTGTATGTTTCTGTCATAATCGCGGTCAATGTCTTCGATTATCTTTACGTCGTCCTGTCCCTCATTTTTGTTGGAATTGTAAGAGTTCGGCACATCAATGTTGGCATTCACATATGCATTCATTCTGTCCTCCGCCAATGCCGCTTTCTCGGACAGATTTTTGCTGTTGAGCCGGTTTGTTTCCTTTCTCTCCGTGTATTTGTTTATCAGAAGTCCCTTGTCCTGAGAAAGGCGCGCCTCATATATCTTGGAGAATATCAGCGGAACCTTAAATTCCGAAAGATATTCAAATTCGTTTATCAAATCTTTAAAGGTTACACCCGCGCTTGGGGAGCGATACTCATTGTTCCCCACATAGCCCTGAAGCACATCTATTGCATTGTCAATGTTATTCTGCAAAATTTCTGCCTGCTCGATATAGTCATATCCGTTTTTGTCCAGGTTATAATCAATTTCGCTTACCGTCGCCAGATACAGATATTTTTCGTTATAATATTTAAAATAGTTGTCTATAAGCTTGTCGAGAGTGTCACGAGTTTCATAATATGACGAATTTCCGCGGTATCTCACCTTGAAAACGCTTGCGTGATACTCATATTCTTCCCCCAGCTTTTCTTTTGCTTCCCTTATGTTTTTCTCGCTGTCCGACACAATCGGTATGATTTTTGTGTTTGATTTTATCCCGTCCTCCGTTATGTTAAACGGCAGTTCTTTGTTTGCGTTTGATATAACCTTCGGGGACACAATCTCGCTTGCATCAAACTTGGTGCCGTCCAGAGAATACCCGTTTGCGACACACGCGTCTTTATAGCTTATCACCACTTCGGCAGAATATGTCTGTGCCCTGTCCACATACAGCTTTGACAAAAGCAGAGAGCAAATGACTGCCGCTGCAATCAGAATTTTGTGCTTATACAGATATTTTATTAAATCCCACACCGTCAGCTTCATGTCTTTGCCTCCTTATCTTTTGTTTTTTGCCATAACCCTGATTGCCTTTTTTATATATTTCGTCTTTTTGTGGACAGTGTCATGTGCAAATTCCATATATGCCACAATCAAAGCCGCCATCACAAACCCCAGCGCCGCAAATTTGACAATCACGCCAACCCCGACAACGGGGTTTTTTTCCCCAAGGTCATAAGAAATATAGTTTTCTGCCTTATATTCCAGATATTCATCATCAAGCGCACTCACCTTTTCGGACAGCTCCTTCATGTTTGAAAGCAAGTCCGAAAGATACTGCTCTGTGCTTTCCTTCACTGCCTCTGTAGTGTCCTTTGCCTTCGACAGCTTTTGGAATCTGTTGTCGTATTCGTCAAGTTTTTTTGAAACACGCGCCGCATCCATGCCGTCGCTGTACGATTTTTTTGCAAGGTCGTCGATTCCTGTCTTGGTTCTGCTCATATAATAACTTGACGTACTGTCAACCGACGGCACAAATGCTACCGCTGTAATCTGCGCGTCATACTTGTCAAGCGCACCCTTTGTGATTGCAGACGCCTGTGACAGTTTTTTGAAATTTATACTGTTTTTGTCTGTCAGGTAGGCAAGTTTGTTGATGAAAGTCGGACGGCTTTTTGAAATGTTGTTTTGTACAATATATGCGTTAAACTTCTCAAGCTTCACTTGTTTAAAATTTGTAAGCTCGTCCAGGACAGTCCCAAAGTTCAGGTTGTTCTCCGCCCTGAAGCTCCTGTTTTCCCCCTGGTGCGTCCTCAAAAGAGAAAGCATTTCGTCCGATTTGTCATATAAAATCTTGTATATTTCCGAATAATCATAGTTTTCAAAATCATAGTTTTCCGGCTTGTATGCAAGCACCGAATTGTTTTCGGCATGGTTTCTGTTAAAATTCTCGCGGTATGTCAGGGCAAGCTCCTCCAGAAATTCATAAGTTTCGTTTTTTCTAAACTTGTTTTCCTGAGAATAATATACATAAAATGTCGTCGGCACATATGTCCCCTGCATGCCGCTCCTGATGTCGGACACCACCTCGTCCATCGCGTTTTGCGAAAACTTTGTCGTGATAAAGAGCCTTTTTTTGATGTCCTCATAAGGAATGTCCTTCATCTCCAGCCCGGATTTTGCCTCGTCTATAATCTCGGCAGTCGCCATTTCCGAAATGTTGAACCTGCTCCCATCTGGGTTCAGCCCCTGTTCCGCACCGGGATAGTTCAGCGTAATCTTCATCATCTTCACATTGGACAGAATAAAATAATGATACATCTCGCCTAATACGGAAAATACAATCAGCACAATCAGCAAAAACATAAGGTATTTTTTTCTGAAAATACGGTTAATTATTCTAAGCATTGATTTTTCTCCTCCTGTTATCATCAAATTTCTGCACTGCTGTGAATTTTGCTTTTACTCTTAAGTCTGTCCTCCGGCAGTTCTCCCAAAAAAGACATCGCACACATCATCATGATGTTCAGATAAGGCTTAAAAACATAAAACGAAAGCGACATTGAAAACGCCATAAGCGATATAAACGCACATGCATACACCGGCGCTTTCTTAATGTTGCGCAAAATGCACATCACACCCACCGCCGAAAACAGCACGATTCCGATTGTCCCCTGGTCGTTAAGCAGCTGCACAAACGCATTGTGTGCAACACCGTTTTTAAATCCCTCTGCCTGCATTATGCCATATGTGGAAAAAATCCCCGAACCGCGTATCAGCCTCTCCGGTCTTTGCATGGTATATTCTATAAGGAATTTCCATATATCAAACCGTCCCGTTCCGCCGTCTTTTGTGACAGCCTCCACGGAATAGCGCATCGCCACGTCCTCGGGAAGCATCGGCATCACAACCGTCCAAAACAAGACCGCCCCCGCGGCCGCGGCCGCCATGACCAAAAGCTTTATCTTGAAGTCTCTGATTCCTATTACGATATATGTCACGGCACCGGCAAAAACACCTATGAGCCCCCCGCGCGAGCCTGTTTTTAAAATAGCATAAAACGCAAGTATAATGATAAGCAAATATATGAGGTATCCCCTCCGCCGCTCTATGAAACGCTTAAGGGAAATCAACACGGGCATGATAAAATATGCGCAAAACTGATTTTGGTCTTCTTCAAAGCCAAAAACCCTTATGACCGCCCTGCTTTCAACATTGCTCACAACCTCAGTCGAACCGAGGCATACAAAAATGCAGAACACGCCCATTATAACCCACGCGGTTTCCATCAGCTCCCTTTCCCTGCTGTTGTATATCCTTATGGTTATCAAAAACATCATCAAAAGCCCCAGCACCATGTCCTTTGTTGTCACCGTTGCCATTTCGTCGCTGAAAACAAAGAGCAGCATCACAGTATACAATATATATATTGCATAGAAAAACTGAATATAGTTGAACGCCAGCTCGCTCTTCCCCATAAGGATACGTATGCCCAGGATTGCGATGACAGGCATCGTCACCACCTTGAGCAAGGAACCGAAAGGTGTTGTCACTATGGTGAACGGAAGGCACACAAAATAAAGGCATGCCAAAAGGCAATCCATGCTTATCGGTTCTTTTGCCCTATTTGCATCAATCATAGCGTAACCTCATATAATCAGATTCTTTTCAGCTTGTCAAGCGTAATTTTTACCGGGCGCAGAACAGCCCTCACCCTATTGCGCGGCGTATCCATGCCCCACGCCGGGAGAAGCCGCAAAAGCCGCCCGGACAACATAAAATTATACTTATATTTTCTCAGTATCTTCATTCCCTTCCCTGTCAGCCCCGCTCCGCTTTGATAATAGCAGTACAGGCAATCGGGCAAAAACATTATGCTTTGTGCCTTTGTGTATGCCTCGGCACAAAACGCGGCATCCTCTGCCGTGCAATACTCCTCCGGAAATATTGTGCCACCCAAAATGCTCTTTCTGAAAACAGCACAGCATACACTGTTTAGTTCTATTCCGTCCAAAAACAACGGATAAACCTTTTGCGGGAAATCTTTCTTTTCCGCCCACCCCTCACAGGCAGGCACAGCCCTCCGCGTCCCGTCGGGATAAACTGCCGTATAGCCGTATTTCAAAATATCCGGGTTATACCTTTGCAGACAATCGGCAATTCTGTCCAGTGCGCCGTTTTCGTACCAATCGTCCGCGTCAAGATATGTTATATACTCACCCTCAGCATTTTCAAGGCCGATATTCCTCACCCTCGCGACACAACCGCTGTTTTTTTCAAGGTTTACAAGCTTCAGCTTTCCTCCAAACTTCCCGATTTTCTCTGCCGTCCCGTCGGTCGAGGCGTCATTCACCACCACAATGTCAACTTCTGCATTCTTGCAGACAATTGAGGCAAGGCATCTTTCGATATACTTTTCCGCATTATATGCCGCCACAATCACTGTTATATTTTTCATACTTTTTCCGCCTTGATATCATCAGCCTGTTTTTCTCCGGGCACGTCCGCCATTTCTTCCGCGACACCCTCTGTCGACTCTTTTACAAACATAATCATCACCGTCTGTACAATCAGTTTCAAGTCAAGCCACACAGAAAAATTGTTTATATATATGCTGTCAAACAAAACCTTGTCCGACACCTTTGTGTTGTATTGCCCGTAAATCTGCGCATACCCGGTGAGTCCGGCTTTTGCGACATAGCGTACATCATAATTCTTGACCATTTTGCTGTATCTGTCCGCATATACGGGGCGTTCCGGCCGTGGCCCGACAAAAGACATCTCGCCTTTTATAATGTTCACAAGCTGCGGCAGCTCGTCCAGCCGGCATGCGCGCAATATTTTTCCAAACCGCGTTATTCTGTCGTCATTTTCTGTCGTCAGCCTTGCTCCGCGCTTTTCCGCATCGGCAACCATTGTGCGAAATTTTATGATTTTAAAGCGCTTTTTGTGCAGTGTATACCTCTCCTGTGTATAAAAAACAGGGCCTTCCGAGTCCAGCTTTATCAAAACCGCACACAGCAAAAATATCGGCGACAGCAATATAAGTCCAATAATTGCCGCAAACAAATCAAACACGCGTTTTACAAAATTTTCGAGAGAATGTCCGTGGTCGTTGCGCAATTCTATAAGCGGAGTATCTCCCATATGGATAACTTTTCCGCCCAAAAATGCCAGATTTTCCACAGTCGGCACAAGTTCAATGTTTTTTCCTCGTTTAAAAGCATAGATGATATACTTATCTCTGATTTTCTCCGAAACATTACCCACAATCAGCAAATTGTCATTTTCATTTATCGTGTCGGCAACCTTTTCCTCAAAATCGCCCTCCGACAGCTTGAGAAAGCTGACCTTCCCGAAATCAACAGCGTTCCTCCCCAGTTTTTTCAAAAACGACACCGGGCACCCGTCGGAATATATAATCAAAATCGACTGTTTTTTCCTCAGATATATTATCCACGCAAAAATCGCACTGCGCCCTGCCGTCATCAAGACATAACACGCGCCGTAAAAAACAGCGTATTGGTGCACCAAAAGCTTGTTTATGTTTCCCATAAACAAGCTGATAAAAAGCGACACAAAAGCGGAAATCACTACACCGACGCCAATCGTTATGAAAACCCTCTTTTTCTGTGTTGTATAAGAAGACCGTCCGCCATAAGCATCAAGCACAAACAGCGTCCCCATCGCAACAGGCAAAAAGACGGCATATATGACCGCCGTCGTTTTTGGCAGATTGAACAAAGTTTTTATGAAAGCAAAGCCAAGCGTAATTGCCGCCGCATCATTCAAAACCTCAAGCCACTTCCCCGTTTTCCTTATGTTTATCCTTTCCACAGAAGCCTCCTTTTACACGTCTTTCACCGCAAACCCGCAAAAAACGGGTCATGTAAGTTTTGCACATACAAGACCCGTAATATGTTACTTGTTATCGCCGGCACATTGACACAGTGCAAAAATTACTCATTGTCAAACAAATTCTTCACATCAGCCATATCTCTGTCCATGACATAAACCTTTAAAATATTGCCGTGTGAATCACCCATGGCAAGCCAAATATATTTGTCACTGTCAACGCCATATCGCTGTGAAAGCAGTTCTGTGATGTACGGTGTCACATACAGCGTTCTGCCTGCGCCTGTTCTTTCGATATATTCCTGCTTATACGCCTGAGAATCGATTCTTCCGTATTCTCTCTGAAGCTGTTCGTTCAACTGTGACAATCTTGCACCGGCAAGGGTTTCAACCGCGGTTGCCGCGTCTATAAGCTTTGACGGAACCACCGCCTCAACCTTCTCAAAGGTGTCCTCGTCCAGAACTGTATACCACACATCATGGAATCCTTCAATGATAACATTGTCATTGTCCCCTTCCCATATGGCATGAGGTCTGTTTGCTTTCACCTTCATAAAGCCCGGGGTAAATTCTCCGCTTGCGACGTTATATTCCACACATGCCGCTCTCTTTGTGTCCTTCTCCGGGACAACAATCGAAATCTCCTTGTCGGTTTCAAGATCGATTATAACCCCGTCTACATGCCAGCAATCAGATTCCTTTTTGAGAACATACCAGCGTACTTTGTAATAGTTTGTCGTCATCTTTGACCACGGGATAACCTTTCCGTTGCTTGACTTGATGTACGCGTCCATTTCCTGATACTTTGCAACAACCTGTGCCAAAATATCTTTCTGATTCGGAACCGATGACAAATTCTTTGTTATGTCTTCTTCTGTCACGCTATCGCCATAAGCAATCGTGTAATCCGAAGAGAGGCTCTTTGTCAGCGTTGTTGTTGCCAGCTGTTCTGTAAAGAACTCCTTGTCACGGCCGCTTATATTGCCCTCTGTGTCCATCTGCTCTCCGCCAATCTGGATATAAAAGCCCACCTTTGCGCCATTATTTGCGTTTCCGTCCAGATTCCAGTCGCCCCAGTCTATGCCGTCGTTTCCGCCATATGCAAAAGCCGACACGCTTGTGAAAAGAGCCGCCATAATCAGTGTTATCAAAAATAATACCTTTTTCATTTTTTTTACCTCCTAAGATAATCCTTAATTATTTATTGTCACAAGCCCCGTGCCTGCGTCCCATGCCACATCAGCGCCAAAGGCTTCCGCAACTGCCCTGGCATGCACCAGTGTCCTGCCCCCTGCAATCACAGCAGACGCCGCAAGCTCAATGCTTTCTCCGTTTTTATAAAGTATGTTGCCGCCTATGGCAAAAGAACACACAACACCGTCCTTTGCAGCGGTCGCTGTCCTCGTTTGGGCGTCCCATGTGACCTCTGCATCCAAAGCCTCAAATATTTTCCTCATCGGCACCATTGTGGAATTGTTCATGATAACCGCCGGCTGATCAAATTCCGTTTCGGCTCCGTCAATCATCACTCTCACCGATTTCACAAATTCTTTTCCTTCCGTGCGTGCACAGCTTTCCGCCGCCTCGCCATAACCCCAGATTTTCATAGCGCTGTGCGTCCTGAAAAATGCATTTTCACCGATTTGGGTGACTGTCCCCGGCACTTCTGCCCGTGCCAGCAAGTCACAGTTCTTAAATGCATATTTGCCAATGCTTTGCGTACCATACGGCAACACTGCCCTTTTGAGCTTTGAGGCGTAAAAAGCGTAATCTCCCACTTTTTTTATGCCTGTGCCGAAGTCTATAGTGTTCAGTTTTTCACAGAAGAAAAACGCATAATCTCCTATTTCCGACACCGTGTCCGGCAAAACCGCCGTTTCAATAAAATTGTTGTAAGAAAACGCATTTTGATGTATTTTTTCCGTCCCTTGCGGCAGTGTATAACTTTCGTCTGTCTTTCCCGGCGGATACATCACAAGTTCTGTCCCGTCCTTGCTGAAAAGCACTCCGTCGATTTCCTTAAAATTTTGATTTTCTTCGTCAACCTTAAATTCCTTTATTTTTTCGCAACTGCTGAAAGCATTTTTTCCGATTGACGACAAGCTTTTTGGAATCGTCACACTTTCTAAATCGCTGCACCCCATAAACGCTTCATTTCCGATGCTTTCCAGCGTATCCGGGAAGTTGATTTTCTTTAACATTTTGCTCAGGCTGAAGGAATTATCACCAATGGATATCATTCCTTCCGGCAAAACCACTTCCTCGACAATTCCGCAGTCTGCAAATACATTCTTGTCAATCTTCGTGACGCCTCCCATGACTTCAATCTTCTTTGCAGTTTTCAGATAAGGCATCAATCCTGTCGCATCATTTATCATGCCGTAACCTTTTACGGAAACGGTGGCATTAGTTTCGTCATAGTCCCATGTCATTTCCGCCGCGAAACCTTCAAGCGACGCAATCGCCAGGCACATGACAGCGACCAGAACCGCAACTGTATTTTTAAGCTTCATCAAACCCCTCTCTCCAAAAAAAACAAACAAATAAAAAAGCCCGTTAATCTTCAGGATTTCCCTGACGTAACAGACCGGTTGCGCTACTCACTCCACGATGCACAAGCGCCCATCTACACACATCGCTTCATAATGTTCTTTTTATTGAGTTTTATATTTATGGTATGATTATACCATAATCAACATGGTTTGTCAACAATAATTTCAGCAAACAAACACCTTTTGTCACTTTTGCACATTTTATTTTGCAAATTTTTCATCATTTTTCAACACGTTGTCAAATTGGCTCTCTTTCAGGGGCTTAAAGAAGTAAAATCCCTGCAAAACATCGCACCCTGCACTTTTTGCAATATTCATCTGCTCCTCTGTTTCCACGCCTTCGCACAGAACCGTAAAATGCATTTCTTTTGCCAGGCGTACAATGCTGTCAAAAACCGTCTTACCCTTCGTTTCTTCAGACGAGTACAGCATGCTCTTGTCAATCTTTATCACATCGGGGGAAAATTCCAGGATATCGCCTATCGACGTATATGCTTTGCCAAAATCGTCAAGGCATATCTTGTGTCCGTTTTCTCTCAGCCTTGCGATGTTTTCCATAAGGTTCACACTTTCCGTCACAACGTAATCTTCAATAACCTCAATCGCAACCGCACCGGGGTCTGTCCCCAATTCACGGTCTATCTCCGATATCTTTTCCGAAAAGTTCTTTTCCGACAGGGTCTGCCGTGAAAAATTGCATGTCACAATCAAACCGCTGTTTTCTCTCTTTTTTGTCCACTCACAACATTTCCGATATACATACAAATCGAATTTTGCATTTAGTTTTTCATTTTTTATCGCATGTAAAAAACCGCGCGGCAAAACTTCGTTTTTCCCTTTGCTTCTGAGCCTTGCAAGAGCCTCACATCCGACAATCCCGCCGCTCTTTGCGTCCACAAATGGCTGAAAAAGCAAATAAAATTCGTCTTTGTCTATAGATGCTTCAATATTTTTTTCAATCTCGTCCGTTTCCAGGACATTGCCTATGCTCTCTTTGTCATACGTCAGGCATCTGTCTTTTGAGCTGACCGCCCTGCGCGCAATTTTCTTTGCATATCCGGCTGCTTTCTTAAAGCTCTGCTCATCAGAATCCGCAATGTATATCCCGATGCTTATTTCCATATATTTTGCGCTCCGATTCAGCAATTCGCGGCACATCTTTTCTATTGTATCCCTGTCCGTCCGCACCGCAAACACATAATTTTTGCCGTCCACCTTTGCCGCCTTTGCCTCATATACGGCACAAAATTGCATAATATATTTTTCAACGCTCTCCGTTTCTGCCGAAACTTGGGTATAACTCACCTTAATATCGGCGTCTTTATGCAGTACGCCAATATACAAAACATATGCACAGCCTGCGTCAATGCATTTTTTATAGTGTTTTTCAACACCCTGCAAGTTTGTCAGCTCAACATATCCGTTATCCCTTGCTCCGTTTCCCATGATGCCGAAGAAAATGACCGCAATCAATATCACAATAGCAATGCTTGCCAAAATGATTATCATTCCCATTTCACTTCAACTCCTAACACAACTCATATTTTTGTCACAAACCATAAAATCCGCGCACAACAAAGCCGATAATCAAGGGATATGAAAAACTTTGGAATCAACAAACCGCTTCTTTCATTCCGCAATTTTTTTACATTCCCCTTCGTGCAGAACAGTATTGTATTATGTATTATAAAATACATTTTCTCAAATGTCAACAAGCAAAACTTACTGTTTTTTCGTCACAATAAAATATTTTTTGTTGATTCAGCCGATATTTTCCCATGTCATTCATTTCCCTTTATGTCTATCACTACCACCTCCGGCGGTGTGCCTATCCGCGACACTCCGGATTTTGACAAACCGCGGCTGACAATCATAACCTTGCCGTCAAACGCATATCTGCCGCCGGCATACCTGGGAAAAAACCCCTGATTCGGCGCGTAGATTCCGTTCAGCACATGTGGTATGCGCAAAATTCCGCCATGTGCATGCCCAGAAACAATCAGGTCATAGCCGTGATAGCGCAGAATTTTCTCCGGGCGGTGCGTCATCAATATGGTATAAATATTGTCGTCTGCACATTCTTCACATTTTGCAATTTGTCCGTTCCATTCTTCCTCGCCCACCTCCGGGTCGTCAATTCCGCATATCCTTATGTATTGATTGTTCACCATGATGACATCGCTCGTACCCGAAAGTACGCTGACACCACACTCGCTTATTTCTTTCTTTATGCTGTCAATCTTCCCTGTCCAGAACTCATGATTTCCCGAAACGTAATAGCACGGATAACTTTCCCCTGCCGTCTTTAACAATTCAATCGCCGCGCCCGTGTGCCGGCTGTCGTCCAATATGTCCCCCGTAAAAAGTATAATGTCGGGCTTTTTTGCCTCAATTATCTCAATAATATTCTTTTGATTTTCACCGTGATACGTGTCGTGCAAATCGCTTAGCACCATCACTCTGACATCACCTGTGATTTTGTCCGTTTCTTCGGTAAACTCCCTTACAACTAACTTTTGTGAAAACGCCAAGGTGAGGAGTATTACTGCCGAGAGGAGGACAATTCCCCCTCCCATGCATTTTGTACTTCTGGCTTTTTTCATATTTTCCTCCCGCATATCATTAAATTTTCCGCAGAAATCATGCAAAATTTTCAATGACGGGGAATGACTGACCTTTTCAGACCTCCATGATAATAGGCATAATCATCGGGTTGCGGTTGGTTGTTTCGTATATATATTTTGAAATATTGTTCTTGACGCCGTTTTTCATCGCTGTCCAGTCGCTTCCGTATCCTTTTTTGTTTTTCTCAATGCTTTCGCGTGCGATTCCCTTTATGGTGTCGATAAGTCCTTCCGCCTCACGCATGTATACAAATCCCCTTGACACAACATCGGGTCCCGATACAATCTCGTTGTGATTGTCTTTGGATATCGCAATGACAACAATAATCAGCCCGTCCTGCGCAAGCAGCTTTCTGTCACGCAAGACAATATTGCCGACATCGCCGACACCCAGCCCGTCCACAAGGATTTTCCCCGACGGAACCGTGCCGGCAACCTTTGCCGATTCATGGTCAAACTCCAGCACAGAACCATTTCCGAGCACAAAGATATTTTCTTCCTTTATACCCATCTTCTGCGCCAGGTGAGAGTGGAGCACGAGATGCCTGTGCTCGCCATGCACCGGTATAAAATACTTCGGGCGCACAAGAGAAAGTATAAGTTTCAATTCCTCCATGCATGCGTGCCCGGAAACATGTACGTCTGCAAGCGACTTGTATATGACTTCTGCACCGATTTTGAATAACTCGTTTATCACGGCAGCAACCGTCTTTTCATTGCCCGGGATAGGAGTCGCGGAAATAATAATCAAATCATTCTTTGATATTTCAACCTTTCTGTGGTCGGAAAACGCCATTCTGGTAAGTGCACTCATAGGCTCGCCCTGACTCCCCGTTGTTATAATCACGATTTTCTCCGGCGGATATTTGTTTATGCTGTCTATGTTAATCAATACACCGGAGGGAACCTTCATATATCCCAAAAGCAGTGAGATTTCCACAATGTTTTCCATGCTTCTGCCCGAAACGGCAACCTTTCTCCCGTTTGCCGCCGCCGCATTTATAATCTGCTGCACCCTGTGCACGTTTGAAGCAAATGTTGCGACAATTATCCTCTTTTTGCAGCCCGAAAAAATTTCTTCAAACTTGTCGCCTACACTTTTTTCGCTCATTGCATATCCGCTTCTCTCAACGTTCGTGCTGTCCGACATAAGTGCAAGCACACCTTTGTTTCCCAATTCCCCAAGACGCGTCAGGTCAATCATCTCTCCCACAATCGGCGTGGTATCAATCTTAAAGTCACCCATGTGGATAACAGTTCCCAGCTTTGTGGTTATCGCCAATGCCACAGAATCGGCAATCGAGTGATTTGTCCTTATAAATTCAACCGTAAAATGCTGGCAGTCCTTTATGACCTGCCCCGCCCTCACATTCACCAGTTTCACCTTTGAAAGAAGATTATGCTCTTTCAGCTTGTGTTCCACAAGGGCAATCGTAAGCCGTGTGCCGTACACCGGCACATTTATGCTTTTCAAAAAATACGGCAGACCGCCTATATGGTCCTCATGCCCGTGCGTCAAAAATATTCCCTTTATCTTCTTTGCATGTTTTTCCAGATACGATATATCATTTATCACCAAATCCACGCCCGGCATTTCGTCGTCAGGAAATGCCATACCGCAATCCACAATGATAATTTCATTATCGTACTCAAACGCGGTCATATTTTTACCGATTTCGTCCAGACCGCCCAATGGTATGATTCTTAATTTATTCTTTTTTGCCACTAATTATAACCTCCGTTTTTTTATTTTTACAATATATATTATCATAAATCACTCATGCCGATTCATGATTACATTCAAATCAAACATTCTTTTTACGAAAAAATAAACATTTAAAAACACAAAATTTTCAGACAAACCGATTCTTAATCTATATTGTTATTCTTCATTCGTTGGGTTTATTATAACATCAGTGCAAGGCTTTAGATGCCTTGCTTCTCTCCGTTTCAATAAACACATAATATAATTCAGGCGCAAGGCTGAATTTTCCTGTACTGTGTTTATTATAACATCAGTGCAAGGCTTTAGATGCCTTGCTTCTCCCCGTTTCAATAAACACATAATATAATTCAGGCGCAAGACTGAATTTTCATTCATCGTGTTTATTATAACACAAAATACCAATTTCAGTCAATATATTATGAAAAAAACCGAAAGGGGTTGCGGCAAAAGAGATTTGCCGCGACCCCTTGGCTCTCGGATAATTTATTTGAGAATCACTCTATGAAATACTTTTTTGCCTTTTTTCACAATCATTCCGTCATCTTCAAACAATTTTTCTGTAACAGCCATGTTGACATCTGTGACTTTTTCACCGTTTACCGACAATCCGTTCTGTTGAATCAGTCTTCTCCCTTCACCCTTGGAAGGTATCAGCTTGATGTTGGTAAGCAAATCAAGGATAGTCAATCCCTCAATCTCTGCTTTTGCGACTTCGCTTGTGGGCATGTCACTGCTCACACCGCCCCCGGCGAAAATCGCCGCCGCCGCATCTCTTGATTTTACCGCCTCTTCTTCTCCGTGCACAAGCTTTGTCACCTCAAAAGCAAGGCGCTTTTTCGCCTCGTTAAGCTGTTTGCCTTCCCACTTTTCCATTTCTCTTATTTCTTCCATCGGGACAAAGGTAAGCAACTTCAGGCAGTTTATCACATCAGCGTCCTGTACGTTTACCCAATACTGATAAAATTCATACGGCGTTGTCTTCTCCGGGTCAAGCCATACTGCGCCCTTCGCAGTTTTGCCCATCTTCTTGCCCTCACTGTTTGCAAGAAGTGTAAACGTCATACCGTATACCTGTGTCTGGTCTTTCCTTCTGCACAAATCAATACCGCCCAAAATATTGCTCCACTGGTCGTCTCCGCCCAGCTCCATCTTGCAGCCATATTTGCGGTTAAGCATCAAAAAGTCATAACTCTGCATCAGCATATAGTTAAATTCCAGGAAAGAAAGTCCTTTTTCCAGTCTTTGTTTAAAACATTCCGCAGTAAGCATTTTGTTGACAGAAAAACACGAACCGATTTCCCTCAAAAATTCAATATAGTTGAGGTCCAGCAACCAATCTGCATTGTTGACCATTATTGCCTTGCCTTCCGAAAAATCCACCACGCTCGAGAGTTGCTTTTTGAAACATTCGCAATTGTGGTCGATAATTTCCTTTGTCATCATCTGGCGCATGTCTGTACGTCCGCTGGGGTCGCCGATATGTCCCGTGCCGCCGCCCACAAGGGCAATCGGACGGTGACCGTAGTTCTGCATATGGCGCATAACAACCATCTGCAAAAAGTGCCCCACATGCAAGCTGTCCGCCGTCGGGTCAAAGCCGATATAAAAAGTCACCTTTTCTTTCCCGAGCAATTCGCGGATTTCTTCCTCATGTGTTGTCTGGGCAATAAGTCCGCGTTCCTTCAATACATCAAATACATTACCATTCATCAATCTCTTCCTTTCATATTTCTCCGGCAATTGTGTTATACACGCCCCGCGGCTGCCGGATTGTCCGTCAGATGGGGTGCACTTTTTCTTCTCTGTCCACCATGTCAGGGTCTATTTTATATTTCTGTGCCTGGCGGTACTGGAAGTATTTTTCCGCAACCTGGTCAAACAAAGCATAGCTCAAAACATCTTCGTCCTGTTCAATCCACTGTGCGCATTTTTTCTTCAAATCCGAAAGCTCGGGTTTGAGCAAATCTGCCGGTCTGCATGTTATCGGTTTTTCGTCGCCGATAATCTTCTTTCTGAATTCTTCGCTTATTTCAACCGGCGTCCTGCCGTATTCTCCTTTTACGATACCCTTGGTTTCTTTTGAAACCATCTTGTATCTTTCGCCCATAAGCACATTGAGCACTGCCTGTGTGCCGACAATCTGGCTTGTCGGCGTAACAAGCGGCAGCCAGCCCAAATCTTCACGCACTCTCGGGATTTCTTTCAAAACCTCATCAAATTTGTCTTCTTTTCCTTGTTGCTTAAGCTGTGACACAAGGTTTGAAAGCATGCCGCCCGGCACCTGATATTTAAGCGTGTTTATGTCGACGCCCAAAACCTTTGTATTCATCAATCCGCTCTCAAGATATTTTTCGCGCAGAGGTTTGAAATAATCCGCAATTTCGGTCAAAAGGTCAAGGTTCAGACCTGTGTCATATTCCGTGCCCTCAAGGGTTTTCACCAACGGCTCCGTCGGGGGCTGGCTTGTGCCCATCGCCAGCGGCGAAAGCGCACAATCCACAATGTCCACGCCCGCTTCTATCGCCTTGAGGTATGTCATAGATGCAACACCGCTTGTATAGTGTGTATGCAGCTGAATCGGCACTTTTACAGTTTTCTTAAGCTCTTTGACAAGCTTTTCCGCCTCATACGGCACCAAAAGACCCGCCATGTCCTTTATGCATATCGAGTCCGCACCGCAGTTTTCATATTCCTTTGCAAGCTTCACAAAATATGCAATGTCATGCACCGGACTGATTGTATAAGATATAGCCGCCTGTACGTGTCCGCCTTCTTTTTTTGTTGCGTTGATAGCTGTCTGCAAATTTCTCACATCGTTCAGCGCGTCAAAAATTCTTATGATATCAATACCGTTTGCAATTGATTTCTGAACAAAGTATTCCACAACATCGTCCGCATAATGGCGATACCCCAGAATATTCTGTCCGCGGAACAGCATCTGCAACGGTGTTTTCTTTGCCTTATCCTTTATTTTTCTCAGTCTTTCCCACGGGTCTTCATTCAAAAACCTCAGGCACGCATCAAAAGTCGCGCCGCCCCATGCCTCCAGAGAATGATATCCCACACTGTCAAGCTTTTCGACAATCGGGAGCATTTCCTCTGTGGTCATTCTCGTCGCAATAAGTGACTGGTGGGCATCTCTCAAGACCGTTTCCGTAATTTTAACCTTTTTGTCTGCCATACTCTCTCACTCCAATCTGTAATCTCATCATTTGAACATTGCCAAAAATACGCCTGCCGCAACAGCAGAGCCGATAACACCGGCAACATTCGGTCCCATCGCATGCATAAGCAAGAAGTTTGAAGGATTTTCCTTCTGCCCCACCTGCTGTGACACACGCGCCGCCATAGGCACGGCAGAAACCCCTGCCGAACCAATCAGAGGATTAACCTTTCCTCCCGTCAGCTTGCACATGATATTCCCGAGCAACAATCCGCCAAAGGTCGAGAAGCAGAATGCAATCAGACCCAAAGCCAGAATGCCGAGTGTCTGCACATTCAAAAAGCTTTCTGCCGTGGCAGTCGCGCCGACGGTGATGCCCAAAAATATCGTCACAATATTCATAAGTTCGTTCTGCATTGTTTTGCCGAGTCTTTCGACAACGCCGGATTCTTTTGCAAGGTTACCAAGCATCAGCATGCCGACAAGCGAAACCGCGTCGGGCACAATAAACGCCACAACAATCGTAACAATTATCGGGAAGATTATTTTTTCCGTTTTGCTTACCGGTCTCAGCTGTTCCATGACAATGCTTCTTGACTTCTTTGTTGTCATCAGCTTCATTATCGGCGGCTGAATCACAGGAATCAGCGCCATATACGAATAAGCCGCAACCGCAATCGCCGGCAAAAGCGCCGGTGCAAGGCTCTTTGTTACATAAATGGCTGTCGGCCCGTCCGCACCGCCGATGATACCGATAGCGGCGGCTTCGCACACGCCGAAATCAATACCCGGGATTGTCGCGCCCATCACCAAAGCCATCACAAATGCCGCAAACACACCAAACTGCGCCGCCGCACCCAAAAGCAAGCTTTTGGGGTTTGCGATAAGCGGCCCGAAATCGGTCATCACGCCGATTCCGAGGAAGATAAGCGGCGGATAAATCCCCAGCTTAACCCCCAGATACAGCAAATCCAGCAATCCGCCCTCGGCGGTGATTCGCTGTATGTCCAGATGCCCGTCAAGCATAAAATTTTCGTTTACAAAGAAATCGGTATGCATAAGCCTCTGTGTAAATTCCATAGGCAGATTTGACAAAAGCATACCAAAGGCAATCGGCAAAAGCAGCAGCGGCTCAAATTTCTTTACAATTGCAAGATACAAAAGCACACACGCCACCGCAATCATCAGCGGAGTCCCGACAACCTGAAGCCAGTTTCCATCCGCCAAAGCGCTGCTCATTTGGTTTATCATTTTTGCTATACCGGTTTCGCCCAAAAAGTCAATAAAACTATTTAACATTTTCCTGTCACCACTTTCCAAACAAATTCATTGCGTCTTTACGCAAGGTATAGCTTATGATATCGAAACAATCACATCTCCCGTGTTTACAGCGTCCCCCGCCGCAACACAAACACTCGAAACAGTCCCGTCAACACCCGAGAAAATTTCGTTTTCCATCTTCATAGCTTCCAAAACAGCAATCAAGTCGCCGTTTTTCACGCTGTCGCCGGCCTTCACCTTGACAGACACAATTGTGCCCGGCATCGGTGCATTGATTGTTGCATCTCCTGCTGCCGGTGCACTCTTTGCAGCCGGTGCAGGCGCTGCCGCCGGTGCGGGTGCAGGTGCAGGTGTGGGTGCGGGTGCAGGTGCAGGTGCAGGTGTGGGTGCAGAAACCGGCGCAGAAACCGCTCCGCCCACTTCTTCAACATCAACTGCATATGTTTTTCCGTTCACGGTTATATTAAACTTTCTCATTTCAAATTCATTCCTTTCATTTTTCAGTGCCGGTTTTTAATAACGGCTTTCCAAAACATCATTCAATCCGGCCTTGTTCCATGCCGGGGCGTTGTTTCCGATTCTTCTGTACGATTTTATTCTCAGGTTATACGTCGAGGTGTTGAGGCTTGCCGCCACAGCCGCCGTCAGCACAGCGATAAGCTCCTCCTCGGGCATATCCGATTCACTTTTTTCTGTTTTTGCTGGTGCCGCAGGTTTTACAGGCTGTGGTGCGGGTTTGTTTTCCGCAGTTTTTTTCTCGTCGAAAATATACTTCATTGCCACCAAAACCAACATAAGTATAATCAAAACAGTGAAAACTATAGTCAGCCCTATGACAGTGGTTTCCAGCCCTGTCGCCAACGCTTCACCCAAAGACATTTTTCCCATAACAATCCTCCATTCTGCCGGCTGTCAACGGCATAAATTCAACTTATACGGACATTCCGTCAGACAGGGATATTTCCGTGCTTTTTGGAGGGTGCAGATTCGCGCTTTGACGCAAGCATCTCCAGTGCCGCGATGATTCTCGGTCTTGTGGAATCAGGCTCAATCACGTCGTCCACATAGCCGTATTTTGCCGCCTCGTACGGATTTGCAAGCCTTTCCCTGTATTCCTGAATTTTCTCCTGTCTTGTTGCGGCAGGGTTGTCGCTGTTCTTTATGTCATCCTTAAAAATGATGTTTGCCGCGCCCTCGGGCCCCATCACGGCAATCTCTGCCGTCGGCCATGACATAACGGCATCTGCGCCGAGGTGCTTTGAGCTCATCGCAATATACGCGCCGCCATATGCTTTTCTTACGATAACGTTAATCTTGGGCACAGTTGCCTCGGAATATGCATACAAAAGCTTTGCACCATGCCTTATTATGCCGCTGTGTTCCTGTGAAACGCCCGGCAGATATCCCGGCACATCGGTAAATGTGATAAGCGGAATGTTGAAGCAGTCGCAAAATCTGATAAATCTTGCCGCTTTGTCGGCAGCGTCAACATCAAGCGCCCCTGCCTTCTGCGATGGCTGATTTGCAACGATTCCCACCGTCGCACCGTTCATTTTTGCAAAGCCGATTATTATGTTCTTCGCAAATTTTTCCATTATCTCAAAAAATTCGCCGTTATCAGTGATTTCCGCAATGACAGCTTTCATGTCATACGCCTTGTTCGGGTCGTCGGGCACTATGGTTGTCAGTTTTTCCGAAAGTCTGTTAATCTCGTCTGTCGGCACGTCAAACGGCGCCTCTTCAAGGTTGTTTGACGGCAGATAAGAAAGAAGCTTTCTTATTTTTGCCAAACATTCTTCATCTGTTGCGGAAGTGAAGTGAGCAACACCGCTCTTCTCCGCCTGTGCATCTGCACCGCCCAATTCCTCCAGCGTCACGTCCTCGCCGGTCACTGCCTTGATGACCTGCGGGCCTGTTATGAACATCTGGCTGGTCTTTTCAACCATAAATACAAAGTCTGTGAGCGCCGGCGAATACACCGCGCCCCCGGCACACGGGCCCATGATGACAGAAATCTGCGGAATTACACCCGAGCACTTTGTGTTTCTGTAAAATATGTCGCCAAATCCGGCAAGAGCATTTATGCCCTCCTGTATTCTTGCGCCGCCCGAGTCGTTCATACCTATGACAGGTGCACCCATCTTCAGCGCCATGTCCATTATCTTGCAGATTTTCTTTGCATGCATTTCGCCCAAAGAGCCGCCGATAACAGTAAAGTCCTGTGCATAAACATACACAAGTCTCCCGTCCACCGTGCCGTAGCCGGTCACAACGCCTTCTCCCGGCGCCTTGACATCGCCCATGCCAAATTCATTGCACCTGTGTTCCACAAATGCGTCAACCTCGACAAAGCTCCCTTCGTCCATAAGAGAAAGGATTCTTTCACGGGCAGTCAATTTTCCGGCATCGTGCTGCTTTTTGATTTTTTTCTCGCCGCCGCCTTCGGCAATTGCCGCTCTGCGGTTCTGCAATTGATTCAATTTATCAACTGTTCCCATTTTGCTACCTCCGTTTTATTTCAAGTTTTATTTTAACTATGTATGCCTTCGGATTTTAAAGGAAGGTTCTACCAGTTTTAAAAACTATATAAGTATATAATTGAATAAATAATTCAATTTTACCTCATTATATATTTTACTCCATTGTGCTTTTTTTTTCAAGGCATTTTGCCAAAATTTCCACATCGCGCAAAAACAAAAAAACGCACCTTAAAATGTGCGTTTTTTGTGAAATATAGACAAATGTCAGGCTTTATTTCTTTTCATCACTCAATATACCCTTCAAAGACGCCGCCAAACCGGCAATCCCCTGGATTTCGGACGGTATGATTATCTTTGTCGCCTTTCCGTCCGCCGCTTTCTCAAAGCTTTCGAGTGATTTCATAGCGATGTATGCCTCTGACGGGTTTGCTTCGTTTATTCTTTTTATGCCTTCTGCCACGGCTGTCTGCACCGCCAGGATTGCCTCTGCCTCGCCTTCTGCTTCGATAACCGCAGACTGCTTTTTCGCCTCTGCGCGCAATATCGCCGACTCCTTTTCGCCTTCCGCCATCAGTATTGAAGACTTTTTCTCGCCTTCAGCACGCAAAATTGATTCACGCCTTTCACGTTCTGCCTTCATCTGCTTTTCCATGGCATTTTGTATTTCCTTCGGCGGAATTATATTTTTCAACTCCACGCGGTTTATCTTGATGCCCCACGGGTCTGTTGCCTCGTCGAGAATCGCCCTCATCTTTGTGTTTACGATATCACGCGAAGTCAGTGTTGCGTCAAGCTCCATGTCGCCAATGATATTTCTCAGCGTTGTCGCGGTCAGGTTCTCAATCGCCATCATAGGACGCTCCACCCCATATGAAAAAAGCTTCGGGTCGGTGATTTGGAAATATACCACCGTGTCAATCTGCATCGTCACGTTATCCTTTGTTATTACAGGCTGCGGCGGAAAATCCACCACCTGCTCCTTCAGATTGACTTTTCTTGCAATTCTGTCTATAAACGGAATCTTCACATGCAGCCCCACACTCCATGTCGAATGATATCCGCCCAGCCTTTCCAGAATATACGCATGTGCCTGCGGCACAATTTTTATGTTTGAAATCACCACAACCAAAATAAACAGTATAATCACTGCAATTGCAAATCCCATATTCTATAAACCCCTTTCTTAATCAGCCTTGCTCACAGCCTTTTCACCGGCTTTTGAAACAATAAGCTTTACTCCTTCTATTTTTTCAACTCTGGCGACGCTCCCCTTTTCAATACGTTCGCCGTCTGCACTGCGCACAGTCCATGCCACTCCGTTTATCACAGTTTCCCCCGTCTGCGCCATGTTATCCACAGCGTTGGTTATTATCACTTTTTCTCCGATTATCCTGTCGGCATTTGTTTTTTCGGTGCCGTTTTCACCGACAAGCCGCTTTGCCAAAGGGCGCGTGAGTACAAGGAGCAGCACAGAAACCGCCAAAAATACCGCCATCTGCCAATATCGGTTCAGCCCAAATACGGCTGTGACCGCCGACACAAGCGCACCGCCGGCAAACCATATGCTCACCAGCTGCATCGTCACCGCCTCCGCCGCGCAGAAAATCACGACAAGCCCCATCCAAAGATACGCCATACTTCCTTCCTCCTATATTTTAATTAAGTCAGGCAATTGTAAAACGCAAATTCTGCAATCGCCTGTATATACTGATTCTATCACACACCCTCCGAAAAGTCAACATCTGTAAAACTTATTTACCGATATATTTTATGAACATTATTTTTCCCGTTTCATATACTATATTAAACAAAGACCGCATAAAAACCGGTCGGAAAGGCAGGTTTAGGCATGTTGTGTTCATTTGGCTGCAAGGCTATAGGTTTGGCGGCACTGACATTTTGCATAGGTATGCTTGCAGGGCTGATTTTCCCGATATACATAGTCGCCATAGCAGAATCCGTCCTTATAGTCTTTATGGCATATCTCTGTTTGTTCAAGTGGTAATTTTATTTTTGGAGGTAATATTATGAAAATCGTTGTTATGAAAATGCCAAAATTCTTAGCCGGTATTACTCGCATGATATTCAAAATGAACTGATTCACCCTGTGCAAAAAGGGGCTGTAAAAAAAGTCAATTGACTTTTTTTACAGCCCCTTTGCTTTTTTATATCCACCTTTATTTCTCTGTTTTCCATATATACGCCGTGCATGCCCTCAAAAGGCTTCCGCCTCCAAAGTCATGCTCTTCTCCCGTTATAAGCTCTCGTGCTTTTCCGCACCCCGCGTCGAAATGTGCCGTAAAGTCGCTGTCATCACAGTTTACGGCGACAAGTATTCTTTCATTTTCGGTCTTGCGCTCAAATATAAGCTGACGGTTCGTTATCAGCACATTGCGGAAAGAGCCGTATGCAAGAGCGCGCTCATTCTTTCGTATCTCACAAAGCTGCGCAATATATCGGCAAAGCCCGTTTTCCTCCGGCGCATCATAGCTCCTGCGCAGGCTTTCGTCGCCCTCTTCCTTTCTTCCTTCCGCGCCCCATTCGCTTGCATAATACAAAAACGGTATACCGGGCATTGTCAGCAAAACAGCATATACAAGCGGAATATGTTTTCTGTTTGCCAAAACCGACGCAAGCCTTGTCACGTCATGGTTGTCGGCAAACGAACCCAGGTTCATGCCGCGGTAAAGCGCCCAGTCCTCATTGCCGAACTGCCTGTTCAGGCTGTGCGCAATCTCAAACATGTTCATAGAATTAAAGCTTGAATAAAGCCCCTTATAACATTCATAATTTGTTGCGCTGTCAAGCATTTCATCATTTGCGATTTCGCGGTAATTGCCGTGAATCATCTCGCCCAGCAAAAAGAAATCCGTCTTCATCTCTTTTGTAAAGCGCCGCAATCTTTTCATAAAATCGCGGTTCAGCATATATGCCACGTCCAGCCGCAAGCCGTCTGCAGAAAATTCTTCAATCCAAAACCGCACACAGTCCAAAAGATAACTTACAACCTCTTCATTTTGCAGATTCAGCTTGACAAGTTCATAATGTCCTTCCCAGCCTTCATACCAAAACCCGTCGCCATAACAACTGTCACCGCCAAAATCAATGTTGAACCAGCCGCAGTATTTTGATTCATGCCCATTTTGGCGCACATCGGAAAATGCAAAGAAGTTTCTGCCCACATGATTAAACACCCCGTCAAAAACAATGCGTATACCGTTTTTGTGCAGTTCTTCCACAACCGCCTTCAAATCCGCGTTATTTCCCAGTCTTTCGTCGAGTTTCCTGAAATCCCTTGTGTCATATCCATGATAATCGCTCTCAAAAAACGGCGAAAAATACACTGCCCCTATATTCAGCTTTTTCAGATGCGGTATCCATCCGATAATTTTTCTGATATTTGCGCCCTTTACGTTTCTGTCCAGCGCGCCGCAAAATCCCAGCGGATATATCTGATAAAATACACACTCATCATACCACATTTTCTTCACCTCAAAAGCATATTTTTCAGGAATTGCCCGGTATAAGATTTTTTCACCTTTGCCACCTCTTCGGGCGTGCCCTTTGCGACAACCTCGCCGCCGCCCGAGCCGCCCTCGGGTCCCATGTCGATGATATAATCGGCAGTTTTTATGACATCAAGGTTATGCTCAATGACAACAACCGAATTTCCGCCCTCCACAAGTTTCTGCAAAACTTCGATAAGCTTGTGCACATCGGCGGTGTGCAGTCCCGTTGTCGGCTCGTCAAGCACATATATTGTTTTGCCCGTGCTTCTTTTGGAAAGCTCTGTCGCAAGCTTCACTCTCTGCGCCTCGCCGCCCGAAAGCGTGGTGGAGCTCTGACCGATTTTTATATATCCCAATCCCACCTCTTGCAATGTTTCAAGCTTTCTTCTGATTTTGGGGTGATTTTCAAAAAACACAACCCCCTCATCAACAGTCATTTCCAAAACTTCATATATATTTTTGCCTTTATATTTTATATCAAGTGTTTCTCTGTTGTAGCGTTTGCCCTTGCAGACCTCACACGGCACAAAAATATCCGCCAAAAAATGCATTTCAATCTTGACTATACCGTCACCGGAGCATGCCTCGCACCTGCCGCCCTTTACATTGAAACTGAATCTCCCCGGCTTATAGCCGCGCATTTTTGCATCATTTGTCGCCGCAAACACCTCTCTTATGTCATTGAAAACATTGGTATACGTCGCCGGGTTTGAACGAGGCGTCCTCCCAATCGGCGCCTGGTTTATGTCTATAACCTTGTCCAGCTGTTCTATCCCTTTTATCGCTTTGTGTGTCCCGGGATGCGTCTTTGCACGGTTAAGCTTTGCGGCAAGGGTTTTATATAGAATTTCGTTTACAAGCGAGCTTTTGCCGGAGCCGGAAACCCCGGTCACACATGTAAACACGCCTGTCGGCACATCAACATTTATGTTTTTCAGGTTATTTTCTTTTGCCCCCAAAATGTTTATCCACCCGGTCGGTTTTCTTCGCTTTTCGGGCACGGGGATTTTCTTTCTGCCGCTCAGATATTGCCCCGTGACAGAATTTTTGCATTTTCCCAGTTCTTGCGCCGTGCCCTCTCCCACGACTTCTCCGCCGTGTATCCCGGCGCCGGGGCCGATGTCCACAATATAGTCCGCCGCGCGCATTGTGTCCTCGTCATGTTCGACAACGATAACCGTGTTGCCCAAATCACGCAAATGCTTGAGGGTATCAATCAGTTTGTTGTTATCCCTTTGGTGCAGGCCGATGCTCGGCTCGTCAAGGATATACAATACACCCATCAGACCAGAGCCTATCTGTGTGGCAAGCCTTATGCGCTGTGCCTCGCCCCCCGACAGCGTCCCCGAAGAACGCGAAAGGGAAAGATAATTAAGCCCCACATCAAGCAAAAATTTCAGTCTTGCCTTTATCTCCTTCAAAATCTGTGCGGCAATCATCATTTCACGGTCGCTGAGCGTCAGCTTATCCATAAACTCCATTTCTTCCGCAATCGACATTTTGGTAAACTCGTATATGTTTACCCCCCCGACAGTGACAGCCAGGATTTCATCGTTCAGCCTTGCACCGCCGCACTTCGGGCATTTGACAGTGTTTATAAATTTTTCCAGTTCATGTTTTGCGTAGTCAGAGGTTGTTTCGCGGTATCTGCGCTCAAGATTGTTCACGATACCCTCAAACGGCGCATAATAAGAGCCTTTGCCATAACTTCTGTCATAGTCCAACTTTATCTTCACATCACCCGTCCCATACAAAACTGCATTCTTCACCTCATCGCTCAAATTCTTAAACGGGGTGTTCAGGTCAAATCCATAATGGTTTGCCAATCCTTTATAATACATGTTTGCCATTGTTTCGCCCATACCCGGCGAAACCCAGCCGTTTGCATAAATCGCCCCTTCCAAAAGGCTCAGATTCTCGTCCGATATAATCAAATCCGGGTCGATTTTGGATAGCACACCCAGCCCGTCACAGCACGGGCATGCGCCATAAGGGTTGTTGAATGAAAAATTTCTCGGTGCCGGCTCTTGCAGGCTTATCCCACAGTCATCACAGGCATAGCTCAGGCTGAAACTCAGCACATCTTCACCGATGATTTCCACCATAACCGTGTCACCCGTAAGCGACACAGCCGTTTCCACAGAATCGGCAAGCCGCTTTTCCATGCCCTCTTTTATAATCAGACGGTCAATCACTATTTCTATATTATGCTTTTTGTTTTTTTCAAGCGTTATTTCCTCTTCCAGGTCATACTGTATCCCGTCCGCCTTGACGCGTACATATCCGCTTTTTTTTGCGTCGGAAAACACTTTTTTGTGTTCTCCCTTTTTGCCGCGCACCACAGGCGCAAGCACCTGTATTCTGCTCCCTTGCGGCAGGGCACACACTCTGTCCACAATCTGGTCAACCGTCTGTTTCTTCACTTCTTTTCCGCATTTCGGGCAGTGCGGTATACCGATTCTCGCATACAAAAGACGCAGATAGTCATATATTTCGGTCACTGTTCCCACGGTTGAGCGCGGATTTTTGGAGGTTGTCTTTTGGTCAATGCTTATCGCCGGCGACAATCCTTCAATGTTGTCCACATCGGGTTTCTCCATCTGCCCCAAAAACTGACGCGCATATGAAGAAAGCGATTCCACATATCTGCGCTGTCCCTCCGCATAAATCGTGTCAAAAGCAAGCGATGATTTGCCCGAACCCGAAAGCCCCGTCAAAACAACAAGCTTTTCGCGCGGAATCTTCACCGAAATGTTTTTCAGATTGTGCACCCTCGCGCCCTGAATCTTTATATAATTGTTCATTTTTTGTTTCCTTTCAATTTTCCGCCTTCAATTTTCTTTATTCTGTCACGCAGTTCTGCCGCTTTCTCAAACTCCAGATTTTCTGCCGCAAGCAGCATCTCGTCCCTGAGGTTTGCCACAACAACTCCGATATCCTCATCATTTTGTTCTTCGTCCCCGTCTGCGTCAACCAAAACGCTTATCGCGCCGCGCACATCTTTGATTACGGTTTTCGGCACGATGCCGTGCTCTTGGTTGAAGCGCTGCTGTATGCCGCGGCGGCGTTCGGTTTCGTCAATTGCGCGCCGCATCGAGCCGGTGATGTTGTCGGCATACATGATTACAAGCCCCTCAGCATTTCTCGCTGCCCTGCCTATGGTTTGGATAAGCGACGTTTCACTGCGCAAAAAGCCTTCCTTGTCCGCATCTAAAATCGCGATGAGCGAAACCTCCGGGAGGTCAAGCCCCTCTCTCAAAAGGTTTATTCCCACCAAAACGTCAAATTCACCAAGGCGCAAATCCCTTATGATTTCTGTCCTCTCAATAGTTTTGATTTCAGAGTGCATATAGCGCACCTTTATGCCCACATTTGAAAGATAATCGGTCAAATCCTCTGCCATCTTTTTTGTGAGCGTTGTGACAAGCACTCTTGAGCCTTTTTCCGTCCGCTTGTTTATCTCACCAATCAGGTCGTCAATCTGATTTTCAATCGGCCGCACTTCAATCTCCGGGTCCAAAAGCCCCGTCGGGCGTATAACCTGTTCCGCCACCACCGCCGAATGCTCACGCTCATACTCTGCCGGCGTCGCGCTCGTGAATATAACCTGATTCATGCGTTCTTCAAATTCGTCAAATTTAAGCGGACGGTTGTCATACGCGGACGGCAGACGGAATCCGTAACGCACCAGCGAGTCCTTGCGCGCCCTGTCGCCGTTGTACATTCCGCGCACTTGCGAAACCGTCACATGCGACTCGTCTATTATCATCAAAAAATCATCGGGAAAATAATCAAGCAATGTATACGGTGCACTCCCCGGCGCACGTCCGCTTATTATTCTGGAATAATTTTCAATCCCCTGGCAAAACCCTATTTCTCTCAGCATCTCCACGTCATAACGCGTCCTCTGCTCAATCCTCTGCGCCTCTATCAGCATGCCGTTGTCCTTAAAGTATTTTACGCGCTCCTCCATTTCCTCCAGAATGGCGCCGATTGCCGTCTCCATTTTTTCTCCGGTTGTGACATAGTGCGAAGCAGGCGAGATAACCGCATGATTTCTATATCCCACAATCTTCCCCGTCAGCACATTGACCTCTGCAATGCGCTCGATTTCATCGCCGAAAAACTCAACCCTTATGGCATTTTCCCCATTATTTGACGGAAAGATTTCAACCACATCTCCCCTCACGCGGAATTTGTTTCTGACAAAGTTCAGGTCATTTCTCTCATACTGGATTTCCACAAGCTTTTTCAAAAGTTCTTCCCTGTCCTTCTGCATGCCCACGCGCAGAGAAATCATAAGCTTTTGATAGTCCTCCGGGTCACCCAGGCCATATATGCATGATACACTGGAAATGATTATAACGTCGCGTCTTTCAAAAAGCGCAAATGTTGCGCTGTGGCGCAGTTTGTCGATTTCATCATTGATTGATGCGTCCTTTTCAATAAATGTGTCTGTCTGCGGAATGTATGCCTCGGGCTGATAATAGTCATAATATGACACAAAAAATTCAACCGCATTTTCCGGGAAAAATTCCTTAAATTCACTGTAAAGCTGTGCCGCAAGAGTTTTGTTATGGGCAAGAATCAGTGTTGGTTTTTCGGTTTTTTCTATAATATTTGCCATGGTAAACGTCTTGCCGGAGCCTGTCACCCCCAGAAGCGTCTGGAATTTTTCTCCGCGCGCCACCCCCTCCGAAAGCTTTCTTATTGCCTCCGGTTGGTCGCCCTGCGGCTTAAAATCCGAAACAAGTTTAAATATTCCCATACGGTACTTCCTTTCAAAAAGCTGTTTTAGTGCATATTTTTCATATATATCAGTCTTAGCCCCTCAAACAAAAGATATTCGGAAACTATTATATCCCGGTCGCAATACGGGATTATCCTGTCCGTCATTTTCCCCGTTGCCACAACTGTAGTTTTTTCCCCCAGCTCTCTTTCTATTCGTGCAATCAGCCCGTCAATCATGGCGGCTGTGCCGTATATCAGCCCCGACTGCACCGAATTGACCGTATTCTTCCCGATAATACGCTTTGGAATATCAATACTCACATGCGGCAGCAGCGCCGTATTTTTGGAAAAAGCCTCTGACGTCGTGCCGACCCCTGCCGCAATAATCACGCCGCCAAAGCTCTTGTTTTTGTCAATGACCCCCAGCACCGTCGCAGTGCCCAGGTCGCATATAATGCACGGGCACGGGAACTTATCCGCCGCCGCGACGGCCTCCGCAACCGTGTCCGCCCCCAGCTGTGCCGGGTTATCTATGTTTATGTTGATTCCCGACTTGACACCGGGCCCAACGACAAGACACTCTACATTGCACAGCTTTTTGAGGGCACCTTTTATGACATTGGTCAACTCCGGCACGACAGAACTGATTATACCCCCGTCAACGCTTTCCGGTGCGATGCCGTAAAGCCTCATAATATTACCGATTTCAACCGCATACTGATCCTGTGACTTCTTGCTGTCGGTCACTATGTCCGAAACAAAAACCAGCCGTTCCCCTTCATATCCGCCAAAGCTCACATATGAATTGCCTATATCCGTTGTAATCAGCATGACAAAATTCCTCATCTTTCAAAATCTTTTTATATAATTTTATACCATTCCTCAAAAAAAGTCAAGAGAAAAAGCGAACAAACGTCCGCTTTTTTGTACTATCAAAAATTGTTCAAAAAACCTTTAATCCTCGAATAGATAATTTCATGCCCGGCGTCATTCGGGTGCAGACCGTCGGGGCAATATTTTTCCTTCATGACAGGCACATCGGGCTGGATTCCGCCCATTGTGTACAGATCAAGCACCGGCAGTGAATAATACTTTGCCACTTCTTTTATGATGTCCGCATACTGCGAAAGGGTCTTTCCGTTTGACTTGTTCGGCACAAAGTCATCACATCTGTGCAGCGGCGTCATGAAAACAATAAGCGCCTCGGGGTATTTTTCCAAAAGTCCCCTCATCAGATAATGGCATGCACCATAAAATGTATCCGGATTCCTCGCCTCAAAAGTGCCGACCGGCGCATTCCCGTGGCCATAATCATTTGTACCGCCGAATACAACAATAATGTCAGCATCATCTGCCATATCTTCATATCTCACGCAAAAGGACGGCGCAAAATTATCCTCACCCATCTGATTTGCAATCCTTGTACCGCCTATGCCATAATTTCTTGCCTCAAGCAGACCTTCTCTTTCTTTCAAAAGATTCAGATAAATTTTTTCTTCTCCGCTTGTCCCGTGTCCTTCCGTTATGCTGTCGCCCAAAAAATTGATTTTCTTACCCTTTAACTCCATCACTGTACATCTCCTGTTATATTTTTTACGATTTTATATAATTCATCATTTATTTCTTCAATCGTGCGTACTTCACCGCTGCGGACACATGATATCTTCTGCCAGTTATACTTTTCCGCGACAAAACATGCATTTTCATAGCTTTTCAAAAGATAGTCATAATCTCTTTCATGTATATCCTTTTCGCCGGTTCCCGAAAATTTGTTGTCCCTGTCCTTCATCAGCTTTGCCCCGTATTCCGGCGGCATGTCCAGGAAAACAGTCACATCAGGCCTCGGCAAGCCGTAAATTTCATATTCAAGGCTGTCCAGCCAATCAAGAAATTCTGCTTTTTGCACACCCTCCAGCTTGCTTGCCTGATGAATCATATTTGACGAAACATATCTGTCCGCAATTATAACCGCCCCATCGTTATAGTCCTTTCCCCAATCGGTGCGGAAGGTTGCAAACCTGTCTGCGGCAAAAAAGCTCGACGCGGCATATGCGCTTACGTCCCCGGGGGTTTTGCCGAACTCACCCGAAAGATACATCTTGACCAATGCCGACGACGGCTTGTCATATGCCGGGAAAGACACCTTGCGCACATATATGCCCTCATTCTTCAATTTTTCATACAAAAGCTCGGCATGGGTCTGTTTCCCGCTTGCGTCCACACCGTCTATAGCAATAAGTCTGCCCAAAAAAATCAGTCCTCATCTTCTTTATTTTTATAGCGCTTTCCCTTAAAGAACACAGTCAGTGCAAATTTTGGCAATGCCAACATCCTGACAAAGCGCGACGGCTGTTTCAGCAAGCGGTAAAGCCATTCCAGCCCCATATTGCACCACTTTTCCGGCGCACGTTCCGCAACGCCCGCCAAAACGTCGATACTTCCGCCCACGCCCATAAGCACACGGGCGTTTAGTTTATACATATTTTTATTTATCCACTTTTCCTGTGCCGGTGCGCCCAGGCATACAAATACAATGTCCGCGCCCGATTCATTTATGTCCTCAATCACGCCGTCCAGTTCATCATCACCGAAATATCCGTCATGAGTGCCCACAATGCGTATAAAAGGATATTTTTTATCCAGATTTTCCTTTGCCTTCTCCGCGACACCCGGCTTTCCGCCCAAGAGGTACAGTGCATGTCCGCTCTGTGCGATATAGCGTATAACTCCGCATGCGACGTCATACCCTGCGGCACGCTCTTCAATTGGGTTTTTCAGTATTTTCGAGGCATACACAACCCCGATTCCGTCAGCCGTCAGCATATCCGCACTGTTCAGGATATCCCTGAATTCTTCGTCCTTATAGGCAAGCATGATTATTTCCGAATTTGGCGTATACACCGCGTGCGGTGCGCTCTCCGACAGCATTGCAACAATCCGCTCCACCGCCTCGGAAACATTCACCTTGTCGACCAAAACGCCCAAAATGTCTACCTTTTCCATAAATCTCCTCCCATACATCAATCTTCAAAGAGTGACAACTGGCGGTTTTCGGTATCTTCCTTTTTCAGAAAACTGCCCACCGCCGGGATATTTTTCGTAGTATAGTATTTCAGATTTTCGATTCCGCTTTCCTCTGCCGACACAACACGCACCATCTTTGCTCCCTTTTTGGTAAGTTTCATGACCTGCACACCCTGTGTTGATTTTGTGGACTTTATCGGTATCTTTTCGGTGTCCACCGAGAGAACCTTGTTGTTATCGGCATAGCACACTATACCCCTGTCCTCTCCCAGCCACATTATGCCGCATGCCTCCGCCTTGTCGGAATATGCACCTATGAGCTTTTTCCTGTTGGTCTTTGTGGCATATGCCTCAAGTCCCACCTTTGCAATTTTACCGTTTACAAAAGAGAAAAGCATAAAACCCTTATAATCGGTTGTCACTACAGTATATAATATTTTCTCGCCGTTGTCAAGCCCGAGTATACCCGGCATATATTCGCCCATTGCGGTCACTTTGCAGTCGTTCATTTCATATGTTTTCATTTTGTAGACAATATTTTTGTTTGTGAAGAACAACAAATCACTCTTGTTTGTCGTTTCTATTGCCTGCACAATTTTGTCGTCCTCTTTCAGCTTGTGCTCATTTGTCGTAAACCTCAGCGAGTTTGCCGAAACCTTCTTGACATAGCCCTCCGCCGTCACAAAGATTGTGAGAGTATAATCCTCAATATAATTGTTTTCCTCATACACTTCAATTTCATCATCGGGAATAAGCTCTGTTTTCCTCTCTATGCCGTATTTTTTTGCAATTGCCAGAAGCTGTTTTTCGATAAGCTTTTTGACTTTTTTGTCGCTTTCCAATGTTGCGGTTAGGTCGTCGATTTCTTCAATCAGCTTTTCGATTTCCGCAGTCCTGTTCAATATATACTGTTTGTTCAAATATCTCAGCTTTATTTCCGCGACATACTCCGCCTGCACCTTGTCTATGTCAAACCCCGACATAAGATTCGGCACAACGTCCTCCTCCAGTTCTGTATGTCTGATGATTGATATTGCCTTGTCAATGTCCATCAATATTTTTTTAAGCCCCGTCAGGAGGTGCAGTTTTTCGCTTTTCTTGTCAATGTCATATTTCAGCCCGTTCTTTATACACCCCATTCTGAACTTTACCCATTCCAGCAAAATTTGGCGCACACCCAAAACCATCGGCGTGTTTTTTATGAGTACGTTGAAATTGCAGCTGAAACTGTCCTCAAGCGGCGTCAGCTTAAAAAGCTTCAGCATAAGCGCATCAGGGTCTGTTCCGCGTTTCAAATCAATGGTAATTTTAAAACCGTCCAACCCCGTTTCGTCTCTTGCGTCGGAAATCTCTTTCAGCTTGTTTGCTTTTATAAGTTCCATAATCTTGCCGATTATGGCTTCACTTGTTGTTGTATACGGGATTTGCGTGACGTCGATGCAATTGTTCTTGGGGTCATAATTGTACACTGCCCTCAGCTTAAACGAGCCTTTTCCCGTCCTGTAAATTTCGTCCATCTGTTCTTTTTTGTACAAAAGACGTGCGCCCATCGAAAAATCGGGCGCCGGCATGATTTCCGATATGTCCGCGTCTTCGTCGTGCATGACGGCGATTGCCGCCTCGCACACCTCCCTCAGGTTAAACGAGCATATGTTGCTTGCCATGCCGACCGCAATCCCCTGGTTTGGGTTCACCAGAATATTCGGGAACGCTACCGGCAAAAGCACCGGCTCTTTCAGTTCCCCGTCATAGTTGTCCACAAATTCAACCGTGTTTTTGTTTATGTCCCCAAAAAGCTCGCTGCATATCGGGTCCAGCCGCACCTCGGTATATCTCGACGCCGCATATGCCATGTCACGTGAATATTGCTTACCAAAGTTTCCCTGGGATTCAACCAAAGGGTGCAAAAGCGCCTCGTTTCCGCGGGTCAGACGCACCATGGTTTCATAAATCGCGGCGTCGCCGTGGGGGTTCAGTTTCATTGTCTGTCCCACAACATTTGCCGATTTTGTCAGTTTTCCCCCGAGAAGTCCCATTTTGTACATGGTATACAAAAGCTTTCTGTGCGCAGGCTTCAGCCCGTCAATCTCGGGAATGGCGCGTGAAATAATGACGCTCATCGTATAGGGCATATAATTTGTTTCGAGGGTTTCGCATATCGGCTGTTCCGCAACCGGCGCCGACACAATGACCTCGGGTTCTTTCTTCTTCTTTGCCATATCCTTGTTTTCTCCTTAAAATATAATATAGGCAATTGTAAAATGCAGATTCTGCAATTACCTTGCGCATCTTTGCCGGACAAAAACACCCGGCTCAGCTCAAATCAAGCATTTCCATATAAAGACTGCCGTTTTGCGCAATATGCTCTTTTCTGCCTGCGATGTTGTCCCCCAGCAGAATGTCGAAAAGCTGTGCCGTCTTTTCCACATTGTCGGGCATGACTCTTATAAGTCTTCTCGTTGCCGGGTGCATGGTGGTCAGGCTCATCATGTCCGGCTGGTTTTCGCCCAGCCCCTTGCTGCGCTTGATGTCAAAGTCGTCATTGTCCTTGGAAAGCCCGTCCTCTGCCAGTTTTTTCAGGATTTCCTCTTTTTCTCCGTCAGTGTAGGCAAAAAGCTTTTCGCCCTTTCGCTTTGTTTTTGTGATGCTTAATTCATAAAGCGGAGATTCGGCGATATAAACCTTTCCCATATCAATCAATGTCGGCATAAGCCTGTAAATCATCGTAAGCACAAGCGCCCTTATCTGAAAGCCGTCGACATCGGCATCTGTGCAGATTATCACCTTGTCCCAGCGCAGATTGTCTATGTTGAAGGTGTCCAGGTCTTTGTTGTGCTTTGTCTTTATCTCTATCCCGCAGCCCAGCACACGCACCAAATCAAGAATGATATCGCTTTTAAATATCTTTGCATAATCGGCTTTGAGGCAATTGAGGATTTTGCCCCTGACGGGCATAATTGCCTGGAAGGACGGGTCGCGCGCAAGCTTGCACGAGCCCAAAGCCGAGTCACCCTCCACTATATATATCTCGCGTATGCTCTTGTCCTTGCTCCGGCAGTCCACAAATTTTTCCACCCTGTTTGTCACGTCCATAGAGCCTGTGAGCTTTTTCTTGACATCACTTCTTATTTTTTCCGCATTCTCGCGTGAGCGTTTGTTTACAAGCACCTGGTTTGCAATCTTTTCGGCATCGGTCTTGTTTTCGATAAAATATACTTCCAGCTGATGGCGCAGAAATTCCGTCATTGCCTCTTGGATAAATTTGTTGTTTATCGCCTTTTTGGTCTGATTTTCATAACTTGTCTGGGTTGAAAACGAATTTATCACAAGCACAAGACAGTCGGCAACGTCATTAAAGGTTATCTTTGATTCGTTTTTGTTGTATTTGCCGTTATCCTTTATATATCTGTCGATGGCATAGACAAATGCGTTTTTCACCGCCTTATCGGGCGAACCGCCGTGCTCCAGCCAGCTTGAATTGTGATAATATTCAAGCAGATTCACGGTCTGTGAAAAACAAAATGCAATCTGCATCTTGACTTTATACTCGGGCTTATCCTCCCTGTCACGTCCCTTTCTCTCGGCGTTCCATACCTCCACCGTGGTGAAACTGTTTTCTCCCACCTTGTCCCTGAGATAATCCACAATGCCGTCGGCATAATAATATTCGTACATCTCCATGCCTTCGTCCGTTTCGTTGTAGAAAACAAACTTGAGCCCGGCATTGGTCATCGCCTGTTTTTCCAGGGTATCCTTAAAAAATTCCACAGGTATGTTTATGTCGGTGAAAACCTCTCTGTCCGGTTTCCACCGTATCGTAGAGCCTGTCTGCGCACTTCTTGTCGGTTCTTTTTTCAGCCCCCCGATATTCTGCCCTTTTTCAAAGTGAAGTGTATATTTTGTCTTTGCGCTCACCACCGTGACGTCCATATATTCCGAGCTGTACTGCGTTGCACAGGCGCCCAGCCCGTTCAGCCCAAGGCTGTACTCATATGCACCGCCGTCGTTGTTGTTGTATTTTCCCCCGGCATAAAGCTCACAAAACACCAGCTCCCAGTTGAAGCGTTTTTCCGTTTCGTTATAGTCCAGCGGTATCCCCCTGCCGTGGTCCGCCACTTCAACAGAGCCATCGGCAAATCTTGTTATTTCAATGACATTTCCGTATCCTTCGCGTGCCTCGTCAATCGAGTTTGACAAAATTTCAAAAAACGAATGGCAGCAGCCCTCCAGCCCGTCAGACCCAAAGATAACGGCAGGACGTTTTCTCACCCTGTCCGCACCCTTCAAAAGCGATATGCTGTCTTGTCCGTATTCTTCCTTTTTCTTTGCCATATTTTTTACCTCTCCAACAATTTATATCAGGTTTTATTTGCCAACATATTGGCATCAAACCAAAGTTTCCTTATTATATTATACTATATCTGTACATTTTTGTCAAATTTTCTTTTCTTTTGATGTTTTTTTGCTGAAATTAGGATAATTTATACTTTCATGCATAAATTTCTATTGTTTTTATTTATCTTTTATGATATACTAAGAATATAATATTTATAACCGTGCCACGGTATATAAATTTTAAATTTTTTTGTGTTAAACAGGTGATATATATGAATTCTGCATATGTCTATCTTCAGCTTTACAGGCTGTTTGACAAGTGCACCCCCGTCAAAGCGGATTGCGGCGAAATCTGCGGCTCTGCATGCTGCCGCGGGACAGACTGCGGCATGTATCTTTTCCCGGGGGAAAAACGGGTATACGAGCTTTTGAAACCGAAATGGATAAAAATAGAGAAATCCGATTTTCAATACAGCTTTGGCGGTGCAAAAAAGCATGTCAGCATCGCGTTCTGCGACGAACATTGCGACAGGTATCAACGTCCGCTTGCATGCAGGATATTTCCGCTCACCCCGATACTTTCGCCGGACGGCACACTCGAAATTATCATTGACCCGCGCTCAAAATCTGTCTGTCCCATTGGAAGAGCCTTTGAACTCCGGGATTTTGAACCGCAGTTTGTGAAGAATGTAAAAAAGACATTTACATTGCTTTTGAAAAACCAGGAATTCCGTGCATTTATGCAAGCATATTCAGATTATTTAAGAGATTTTCAAAAATTTATATAGGCAACTGTAAAATGCAAATTTTGCAATTACCCGGAAATTTATATAAAAGGAAGGTAAAATTATGTCAGAAAAAGACAAAGTTAACAATACAAGCGAAGAAAACGCTTCGACTTATAATGAAGATTTCTCAAATGACAACGATTTTGCGGAAATCACCGCAGAAGTACCGACAGCATCACAGGACGCACCCCAAGACGAACCCCTCCCCGATGCCGAATATACATACACATCACGCAAGGAGAGAGGCAAAGTGGGCAGAAAAGGTCAGCGCAGAACACAAAAAAAAGGTTTCAGACCTTCTTTTGTTATTATACCGGCGGCAGCAGCGGCTGTCTTGCTCGGCTTATTTTTATGCCTGCCCTTTACGCTTTCCAAGGACGCTATAGCCTCAAATGTATGCTCACAGGACATTGACCTTGGCGGTCTGACCGTGACAGAAGCCGCGGATAAACTGAAAAACTCATATTCACAGAAAAACATTCATTTTTCTGTCGGCTTTAATCATGATGAGCAAACGGAAACCGCTTCATTCACATCTTCCGACATAGATTTCAGCATAGACCCGGACAAAACTGCCTCAGAAGCCTATGATTTCGGGCGGTCGGACAATATATTCAAAAATTCGTGGGATATCCTTTGCGCCTTCTTCCGCGACCGCGACATCGGCATGATTCCTTCCTATAATGAAGAAGCGCTTTCGGATATCTTCTACAACCTCGGTGCCAAAGTATACGGCTACAGCAAGGACGCAGAATGTTTAATCCAAAACAACACCCTGACAATAACGCCCCCGACAGCCGGGCAAAGCCACAATGTATCCGGTGCAGTGGCGGAATTTAACGAAAGTGTAAAAAAGGGAATATTCCAAAATATCCCCATTACACTCAAAGACAACAAAACCGACAAGCTTTCGGCAGACGACCTGTATGAAAAACTTTCGGCAGAGCCGAAGAATGCGGAATATATCATAAGCGGGAATGAAGTGACCATAACAGACCATGTGGTCGGCGTGAAAATCGACAAAGCAAAGCTTGCCGCACTGGTTGACCAAATAAACGACGGCATAACGGGCTCTATAGAAGTTGAGCAAATCATGCCCGAAGTCACAAAAGAACAGCTTCAGCAATCGCTTTTCGGCACAACACTTGCCTCGTTCTCTTCAAATTATTCAAGCTCGTCCGCAAACAGGGCATACAATGTTGAGCTTGCGGCAAGCAAAATAAACGGGATTGTGCTTGCCAATGGCGCGGAATTTTCTTACAATGCTGTTGTCGGGAATGCAAATGCCGCAAACGGCTTCAAGATGGCGACGGTTTTCTCAAACGGCAAAGTCACAGAGGGTATTGGCGGCGGAGTCTGCCAGATTTCCAGCACACTTTATTGTGCGGTTCTTCGTGCAGATTTGCAGGTCACAGAACGCCACAACCACTCTCTCCCGATAGGCTATGTCCCCGGAGGACAGGACGCAACCGTTTCTTACGGTTCGCTTGATTTCAAATTCAAAAACAACACCGGCGCGCCGATTAAGATAGTGGCGACACATTCAAACAGAAATGTCACAATTTCCATCGTCGGGAGTGCGTCTGCAAAGAAAAAGGTTGAGGTTACAAGCGAGAAAATTTCTTCAACAGAACCAACAATGACACAAATAAAAGACCCGTCACTCCCCACAGGGCAGACAAAAGTGATAACAAAAGGAAAACCCGGAAGTGTATACATGACATACAAACGCGTATATGCCGCAAACGGCGCCCTTGTTTCGGAATCAAAATCAAAAAGCACCTACAAAGCAACCCCGGGCGAAGTTGCAGTGGGCACAGGCGCGGTGCCGAGCGCCCCGACGTCTGCACAGCCGCAGACACCCCCTGCCCCATCGGCAGAACCCGAGAAACCCGCACAAGAACCCGAACCTGCCACACAGTCTTCAGAGGAAAGTACGGAATAAAAGCAAGTATATAATAAATATCCACCCACATAACGGGTGGATATTTATTTGCTGCAATGATTTCAGACGAATGTCAGCATCCGCAGCGGTCATTCTTTTTGCAGTTATCCTCTGTAAACGCGCATTTTTCAGGCGGGAAAAATTCGTCCACAGGGAAACTTATACGTTCAAACAAATCACACGGATTGTCGTCAGTTGCACCTACGCACTCTTTCTGCGGAACACAGAAATCATAAGCCGGTATCAACAGCTGAACCTTGCGTTCAAGCTTGATTATCGAGAAAATACCGATTGAAACAAATACACGTTTTTGCTCTCCGCCAAGAATCAGGCTGTCATCAAACACACGGCATACCGACTCGGGCACACTTGCCAGGTCAAAGTCGTCGTCACAGCACTGACAGCACTTGTCTGTAATGTCAACAACCTTTGCACCCAGTGCAATCGGGTCAACAACCTCTACAATAGCATTTGGCATATTGGTCTTTTTCCACAGCTGGGGGTCAAAAGCATCTTCCTTATATTTGGAAGCAAATATCTTTGCCGTTCCCTCAGAGCCAAAGAGTATTACCTTCTTGTCAAAGGTTGCAAGGCCTTCAACCTCTGTCGGTCTTCCCAACCCTGTGAATACTGCCAATGTTATACGGAAGAAATATTTCAAGTCAACAGAATAGAATCCGCGATTGAACGGAACCGCTTCGATATCCGAGAATACCCAAATTATTTCTGCCTTTGTGCATTTTACATTGATTGCCCTGTCAACAATGTCCTGACCTGCCGCTGTCAGATATACTCTTATATTCTCGAGACAATCTTTGTCACGGCAGGAATCATACACCTTATCTGTATGTATGCAGACCGCCTCTTTGAAGCCGCCTTCAGTATTACATTTATCTGCCATAATATACATCCTTTCATATTTTTTAAAGGGGAAATCCCTTAGTAATATGATATGAAAGAATATTTAAAATGTGAATAGAAAATACTTACGATATTTTGTCATAACGGTTTTCTATATATGTCAATATCTCAGAATCGGAAAAGTCCGAAATTATATCCTTTATAATATCAACCGAAAAATTGTCATTTTCGTCCTCACTTCTCAAAAGCTTTTCAAATTCGCTGCGCACCTCGTCAATCAGGCAGTCTTCGCACAAGGTTCTCCCCCCGACGTCATAAAGGGTGTTATTTCCGCAGCCGTTTTCACAGCACCTCCCCTCATCATCACAGATGCCATAATTCATTGTACGCTGTCTTTCCAGCTCATATATTGCCTCATTTGTATAATTTTTATATCTCATTGTTACCTCCTTAAATTTTACACACAACAAACATTTGTTCGTATTATATCACATCTCCCTTAAATTGTCAATAGCATAATGCAAAAAAGTATTGCATAAAGAGAAAAAATATGTTACAATAAACCTATAAATATATGAAACGGAAATGTTGCCGTCAAAATTTGAAGGAGGAGTCGGCGTGAATGATATAAAAGAAATCGGAAAGCGAATGAGAGAAAAGAGGAAAGAACTGTCTATGACATTGGACGAGGTTGCGGACACAGTCAAGGTTGCAAAGTCCACTATACAAAGATATGAAACAGGGAAAATCGAAACCCCGAAAATCCCCGTTGTGAGAGAAATTGCAAAGGCTCTCGGCGTATCGTCGCAATGGCTTTTGGGCGATAACGACACAACCGGGGAAGATTATGCATACATTCCCCTTTTGGGCGAAGTCGCGGCAGGCATGGGTGCCTGGGCAGACAACAGGGTTGACGATTACATAGTTGAGAGCGCTGCGGCAAAAGAAAAAGACAAAGATTTGATATATCTGAAAGTGACAGGCGACAGCATGTACCCGGAATTTCACGAAGGGGATTTGGTTTTGGTTGAATGTACGCCAAGTGTCGAATCGGGAAGCTTTGCCGTCGTCATCGTGGACAACGAAAACGGAGTGGTAAAAAGATTGATGTACGGTGACGATTATATTGAGCTTCTGTCTGTCAACCCCATGTATCCGCCGAGAATTTTCAAAGGGGCGGACACTGCAAGGATAAGGGTCTTCGGAAAAGTTGTGGGATTAAAACGCAACTTTTAAAACAACAGGCATTTTTTTGCGGAGGTACGGAAAATGAAGAAAATTTTATCATGCTTTTTTGCATTTCTTATATTTCTGTGTATTTCTGCGTCTGCCCGGGAAACAGACAATATCACACGCATTGAATTTATAGCCTATCTGATGAGCAGCATCGGCGAAATAAATTCCGAAAAAGACCCCGGGTTCAGCGATTTGAATTCTGACAGCAGATACTATAACTATGCCGCCGCGGCAAAAGAATACGGGATTGCCGGCGGCTATGAAGATAATACTCTGCGCCCATATGCCGATATAACGCGCCAGGACGCCGTGGTTATGCTTTGTCGCGCATACAAGATGCCGTCTGCCTCCGGTGTATACATATCTTCATATGCCGATTTTTCCGAAATAAGCAATTATGCCGCCGGCTATGTTTCCGCTGCGGCGAGAAACGGCATCATAAAGTATGAGCCGGGCAAGAACTTTGAGCCGAAAGCGAAAATCACACCGGACGAAATGACAGAACTTTGCAAAAAATTTAAAGAATATGCCGACAGTGTCCTGAACTTTTCTTTTGGGTACCCCAAAAAGGCAAAAAGCCAAGAATATAAGGCAATCACTGTCAGCCTGAAAACCACAAGGGCATGCACCGTATTTTACAAGCTTTCGCCGGTTTCAAGTTATCTGGGCGGTTTCAAGCCCAAGCCCGGGGAGATTGACAAATTTCTGACGTCAATCAGCATCACCGGCAATGCATTGAATATCAACATATATCCGCCCGATTCCGGGGTCTACAATTTATACATCGTTGCACGCGGTGACGACGGAAAATACAGCGATGTCGAATGTATAAAAAATGTCACCGCGCACAGATTTGCACAGGGCAGCGGCACCGAAAAAGACCCCTATATGATATACGATGCCGAACAGCTTGCCGGCATAAAATATTACCCTGCCGCACATTACAGCCTACAATCCGACATAGTGCTTACACAAAACTGGGAACCCATAGAAACAGACGACGGCCACCCCGGCTTTGCAGGGGTATTGGAAGGGAACCACCACCGCATAACGGGCATGAAAATAATGAAATATACAAAAAACACAGGATTCTTTGCGATTGTGTATGGCGGAAAAATAAAAAATTTGTATATCGACGCCGAAGTGAAAGGACAGGACAATGTGGGTATAATTGCCGGCACTCTTGAGGGTGGCAGCATCACAGGCTGTTTCGTGACAGGACGGGTGAAGGCAAACGGCAACAACGGTGGCGGAATAGTCGGTGCAAACAACGGGGAAATCAAGGATTCTGTGTCCGCTGCATATATGGTTGAAGCATCGGCATATGCCGGCGGCATTGCCGGCTCAAACAGGGTCGACATCATCAACTGTCTTTCTGCCGTATATACGGTGTCCGCCGACATGTACGCAAGCGGCATTGCTGGGGCGAACCTAGGCGGAAGGATAAACTTTAATGTCGCGGCAAATCTTTATGCCGACGACATTATCACAACAAAAAGCGGAAGAATAACCACGAACAAGCAGTATGGCAGGACAAGCGGAAATTATTGCTATGACAAGATGATGTCCGATTCCACAGTGGATTTTGACTATGAAAGCCACGACGGGCTGGAGGCATCATGGGCAAAACTCACGTCACCCCAATTTTATTCCGAAACCATGGGGTGGGACACAAAAAAGGTCTGGAACGATTCTGTTTCCGAAGATTTTCGTCTGCTCCTTCCGCGCGGTTTCACAGACATTGACATGATAAAAGGGATAACAATGTATGCACCGGTGAAACTTTATACCGCACAAGAGCTGATGAAAGTGCATGAGAACCCCAATTATCATTATATCCTCATGAACGACATCTCTCTGGAAGAAAATTCAGCCTGGACCATGATTGGCGATGACAAATCCGACGAAACGGGCTTTAACGGAACATTTGACGGAAACGGCCACACAATTTCCGGTTTGCATATAGACTCCGGAGAATCAAAGATATACGGAATGTTCGGCGTGATATCTGCCGGCACGGTGAGAAATCTTAATCTCAAAAACCTGAGCATAGAAGGTCATTCCCTCGCCGGCGGCATTGCCGGGATAAACTATGGATATATAGAAAACTGCAGTGTCAGCGGCAAAATATACCTTCTGCGCAAAAACACACTGCTGTCTGTGGGCGGCATCTGTGCAGACAACTACGGCTTCGTCGAAGATACTGTGTCAAACGTAACCGTACGCGCAGACGGTCAGGTGCTTACGGCAGGGGGAGTCGCGGCAAACAACGAGGGCTTTATCAATCGGTGTGTATATAAGGGGAACATAAGGGCAGAGCAAAAAAGTGCAAATTCCAACGCCGTTGCCGGCGGAATCTGCGGAATCAACACCTCCGGAATGATTTTCAGCTGTTCGTCAAATCCCGAAATAACCTCAAAGGCATCGATGAGTTATATCGGCGGCATCGCCGGAATCATGAACGGCGGCAAAATATCGGAGGACAGCGCTTCCGTCAAAATGTATATAAAACCCGACCCGGCAAATGATTCGGCAGTATATGCCGGCGGCATTGCCGGGCTGACCCCCGAGGGTGTCCTCACAAACAGCACATCACAGGGGGACATATTTGCCGAGTCAAACAAGCTGTATTTGGGCGGCATCACGGGATACAACCAAAATACAGCTTTGCAAAACACCTATACCCTTGTGAGGATTGACGCAAAAAGCGGAATTTTTGATTTGGCACAAGGCTATGTCGGCGGCATATGCGGATATTCCGAAGGCGGAGTAATCAGCGAAAACATTGCCGCAAACCGCGCAATAATAACAAATGCCGTCACCGACAAAGTCGCAAACATTGACGGCGAAGCGGTATTTTGTGCAAACAATTATTATTGCGCCGGCACAGCCTTTGATGCCGAAGAAAACGAACATAACAGCGGCGCGGCAAAAGCCGACATGACACAGGAACTGTTTTTCCTGCCAATTGCACAAGGCGGCAGACTGGGCTGGAGTGAAGAAATATGGGGCTGGGACAGCAGCCGCGCCTGTCCATACCTGAAATATGTGAAAACAAACAAATAACAAAACACGCCCCGCGGGCCTCTCGGCCGCGGGGCGCGTTTTTGTTATTGGGCGTCTATGCAAGACTCCAGTTCCAGCGCTTTCCTGACAACCTCCGGGGAGGAAAGAAGCATTCCGCCCGAGATTAACCTTTCAAGCTCTTTTTTCAATTTTTCTGTTTTTACATTCATAAAAAAACCACCCTTTCATACCGTTTTATACATATCATTTTGTTCTATTATTCTACAATTAATTTTAAGATATGTCAATAAGCGGCGCCATTTTTCTCAATAAATCGCATGCTATAAATCGACAGTATGAGAGCGTTTTTTGCAAAATCAAATCAAATAATCCATAAACACAATTTTATTCGTCTTTTTCCGACATAATATTGTATTTTACGTCTTTATTGTTCCCCCGCTTTTTATGCAGAAATATCAAAGCTGCTGTCGAAATTATTATGACAGCAAATGCCACAACCTGCGAAATTCCGAGCTTGTTCGGAATCAGATACAATATATACTGCGTTTGGCGCATGCCCTCCATGAAAAGGCGCCCGACACCATACCACAGCGAATAGAAAAAGAAAATCTGTCCGTCCGTTTTTTTTCTTTTGCGGAAAATAAGTATCAGGACAAACCCCAAAAGATTCCAAAGCGATTCGTAAAGGAAAAGCGGGTGCACACCTGCTTTCCCGTTTATCGACATTCTCCACGGCAGTGATGTTTCTCTGCCGTACACCTCCGCATTTACAAAGTTCCCCCATCTGCCGATCATCTGACCTATAAAAAGCCCCGGGGCGCAGACATCAAAAATTTTGAGTATCGGAAGTTTTTTTATGCGGCAATACACAAATGCCGTTGCGACAGCGCCTATGAGCGCGCCGTATATCGCAAGCCCTCCCTCCCATATTTTGAAAATGTTCAGCAGATTTCCGTCCAGACAGCCGGGGTCGAAAATCACATAGTATATCCTTGCGCATATCACGCTGACAATCAACCCCCAAAAGGCAATGTCAAATATATTGTCCGGGTCTATGCCCTGTTTTTTTGCGTCCCTCAAGACAAACACAACACCCAGGAAAAACCCCGTGAGAATAATCAATGCATACCAGAATATCTCTTTGCCAAACACCGAGAATGCCACGCGGTTTATCGTAAATTCAAGATTTAACCCCGGGAACCCTATCTTGTTTATCATCTTACTTTACTCCTTTCATGCTGAGAGAAATGCGCTTCTTTGCCGGGTCCACTTCGAGGATACGCACCTTCACAACATCGCCGACAGACAGCACATCTGTCGGGTGCTTTATATACCTGTCGGCAATCTGCGAAATATGCACCAGTCCGTCCTGGTGTACACCGATATCCACAAATGCGCCAAAGTCTATGACATTTCTGACCGTGCCTGTCAAAACCATATCGGGTTTCAAGTCGTTTATGTCCATGATATCTGTCAAAAGCACAGGCTTTGGCAATTCGTCGCGCGGGTCGCGGCCCTTTTTCAGAAGGCTGTCGGCAATGTCACGTATTGTGGGCGCCCCGATGCCGAGTTTTTCTGACAGTTCTGCCATATTTTCACCCGAAAGCCTGTCTTTTATGTCACCTATATTTGACTCCGCCACATCCGCCTCGGTGTAGCCCAAAATTTTCAAAAGTTCTTTTGCCGCCGCATAGCTTTCGGGGTGGACCGAAGTGTTGTCGAAAACATTGTCGCCGTCGGTTATCCTCAAAAATCCGGCGCACTGTTCAAATGCCTTTTTGCCCAATTTTGATACTTTCAGCAGTTCTTTGCGGTTTTTAAACTTGCCGTTTTCTTCACGGTAAAGCGTTATATTTTTTGCAATGCCGGAATTTATGCCCGAAACATAGGAAAGAAGAGAAGGCGACGCCGTGTTCAGGTCGACACCGACACTGTTTACGCAAGACTCCACAACACCGCCGAGCGCCTCGCCCAGCCTTTTTTGGTTCATGTCGTGCTGATATTGTCCGACGCCGATTGCCTTCGGGTCAATCTTCACAAGCTCCGCCAAAGGGTCTTGCAGGCGCCGTGCAATCGACACGGCACTCCTGAGCGATACGTCAAACTCCGGGAATTCTTCTGCCGCAAGCTTTGACGCGGAATACACCGACGCCCCCGCCTCGCTCACAACCATATAATAAACCTTTTCATCAATTTCTTTCAGTATCGAAGCAACGAGAATCTCCGTTTCCTTTGATGCCGTGCCGTTGCCGATTGAGATGAGGTTTACACCATATTGCCTAATAAGCTTTTTGATAATCGCCTTTGCTTTTTCTTTGTCATGGTTCGGTAGAGTGCAGTATATGACACCGGTGTCCAGCACCTTCCCCGTGTCGTCCACGACAGCGGCTTTGCAGCCTGTTCTGTATCCCGGGTCAAGCCCCAGCACAGTGCGCCCCTTCACAGGCGGCTGCAGCAAAAGGCTGTTCAGATTTTTGGCAAATATTTTTATTGCCGCCTCGCCTGCCTGTTCCGTCAGGAGGTTTCTTATTTCATTTTCAATTGAGGGGGCAATGAGGCGCTTGTACGAATCCTCTGCCGCCGCCTCGAGATATCCGCACGCCGGGCTTTTCCTGTTGGTGATTATATTTTTTGTGAGATAGCGTATAATTATACTTTCGTCAATATCAATCTTGACATTAAGCACCTTCTCCTTTTCGCCGCGGTTTATGGCAAGGACGCGGTGGTTGGCAATTTTGTTTACAGGCTCCGAGAAGTCATAGTACATACTGTACACGCCGTCCTCTTCTGTCGTTGAATCTACCTTTAGTATGCCGTGTTTTATGGTAAGCTCGCGTATAGACTTCCTGTAATCGGCGTTGTCCGATATGATTTCGGCAATTATGTCCATCGCACCGGCAACGGCGGATTCTGTGTCCGGCACGTCCTTTTCCGCATCTATAAAATCCAATGCCGCCTGTGTTATGTCCTCATCGCCCTGTGCAAGTATAAGCTCTGCCAGCGGCTCCAGTCCCTTTTCCTTTGCAATCGTTGCCCTTGTGCGGCGCTTTGGGCGGTATGGGCGGTAGATGTCGTCAAGCTCTGTTATTGTGACCGCCGCCGCGATTGCCGCCGAAATCTCCGGGGTGAGCTTCCCCTGTTCGTCAATAAGGCGCGTCACCTCTTCACGCTTTTCGTTTATGTTTCTCAGATACATCAGTCTGTCATAAAACTCACGCAAAACATCATCAGAAAGCTCTCCCGTTGCCTCTTTCCTGTACCGCGCAATAAAAGGGATTGTGTTCCCTTCATCTATCAGCTTGATTGTGTTTTCCGCCTGAAATTTTTTGAGTGAAAACTCTTCAATAAGTGTTTTTGTTATATTATCCATGTGTCTTGTCCTTTCGGTAAATCTGATATCGGGCATCGCCAAACGGAAAAGCTTGGAAAACACCCAATTTTTCCGCCCGGATATTTGCTGACGCTGTGTGCCTCCGTTGTTTCCCCCGGTCTCACTATATGGTCAAGCGAGTATACATAATCAATGTTGCACGAGCCAAAATTTAATACTTTCATATTCCACAATCCTTTCCGCTGAATGTCAATAATTTTACATTCTCTCTGATTGTCCGTCTTTACATACTTGCAGATTTGTCAATGCAGTCTTTCATCGCTTCGATAACCGCACTCCTGAAGCCCTTTTCCTCCAGAGTCCTCACCGCCGCAATCGTCGTGCCGGCGGGCGAACAAACCATGTCCTTGAGTTCCCCGGGGTGCTTCCCCGTTTCGAGCGCCATTTTTGCGGAACCAAGCACCGCCTGTGCCGCAAAGGTATACGCCTTTGCCCTTGGCATTCCGCCCATCACCGCGGCGTCTGCCATTGCCTCAATCAACATAAAAACATATGCCGGCGAAGAACCGCTCACGGCTGTCACAGCGTCCATCATGTATTCTTCCACGCTTTCCGCACGCCCCAGTGAGTTGAAAATGTCCATGACATTCTGCATATCAGCCTCGTCCGCCGCTGCATTTTTGCAGAGTGCAGACATGCTTTCTCCCACCAGTGCCGGTGTGTTTGGCATCACCCGTACAAGCCTCACGGTTCTGCCAAAAGCTTTTTCCAGTTTTTCTATACTCTGCCCCGCCGCAATCGACACCACAACGGTTTTTGCGCCGACAGAATCTTTCATTTCTTCAATAACAGAATATATAACGTTGGGCTTGACCGCAAGGAAAAGAATGTCTGCATATTCTGCCGCTTCTTTGCCGTCCTCTGCCGCCGTGACCCCATATTGTGCGCAAAGCTTTGACACCGCGTCGGGATTTTTGTCAAAAATCTTCACCTCATTGCTTATATTGTTTTTCACAATTCCGCCCACAATCGCTCCGCCCATGTTGCCTGCTCCGATAAACCCTATCTTCATTTTTCGTTGCTCCCTTCAATTTTTATTCTCTGCGGCTCATATATACATTGATTTCCGCGCCCAAAAGAAGTATCACCATACAACTGTACAGCCAAAACATCATCAGCACCAGCATGGTAAGACTCCCGTATACATATGAAAAGTTTGCAAAATTCTCTACATATACAGAAAAAACAAACGAAAACAAAAACCACCCCATTGTCGCAAACAATGCGCCGAAAATCTGGTCACGCACCTTTGCGCCGTCCCCGGCAAAAACCCGGTATACAAGTGCAAAAAACACACTCAATCCAATAAAATACATAAACTCCTGTGCACCGCCAAGCATCTTTTCCGCACGCGTCAGCCATGCAAAGCTTTCGCTCAGCAGCCCATATATAGTGCCGCCGAAAACCATCAAAAGCAAGGTTGCCAAGAGTGCAATCAAAAACAAAATTGTATAAACAACCGAAAAGACAACGTCCATGGCAAAATTTCTCTTTTTGGTTGTTTTATAGACCTTCTTTACGCCGCGCTCCACTGCCGCAATGCCGCGCGACGCAGACCACACTGCCGTTATTCCCGTTATTGATATGATTGCCGTTGATTTTGAAAATAACTCCCCTATCACCGTTTCCACCGGCTCGCGCAGCACCCCCGGCAGAAGCGAGCGCACCATTGCCACGGCTTCTGCCTGTGATATCGGCACAATAAATTTCAGCAACGCAAGAAACAGCATCATAAACGGGATTGATGCTGTTATGATATAAAACGACGCCTGTGCCGCATATGTGAATATCTCATCGACAGTGATTCTGTTAAAAACAGCCATCACCGTCTTGCAGGTCTTTCTCAGCATAAACACTTCTCCTTTTGCAAGAAAAATGGCATATCACCCAAAAAATCTCGCCGCAATCATCACAGCGCTTATCACCATCAGCACCACATGACACACCGCCAGTACCGTGATTTTGGAATACTCTTCATTTTCCTGCCACTGTCTGACACTTTTCAGAATGACAAACGCCGCACCGCACACAATCGCCGGGAAAAAGAATATCCCCAGGAGAACACCTTTGCTGCCGGTGTTGTCAAGGACAAAATTCATTATCACCCCAAAATATGCAAGCCCGGAAAGAAGTGAAAAAATCAGTCCGCCAAGACGGTTTTCAAATATTTTTTTCATTCTGGTTCTCTCCTCTGCCGAAAACGGCATAAATTCAACACAAAAACAAGCACGCGGAACCGCCGCCGATGCCGGCAATCCGCGCTTTTTTATCAATCCTTTTTTGCCGCCATCGCCGCTCCGATTATCCCGGCGTCGTTAAACAAAGTTGCCGCCCGGATTTCCGTCCTTGCCAGCAGCTTATTGTATCCGTACTTATTGCAGTATTCCCTGATGGGCGCAATCAAATACTCGCCCTGGCGGCTTATCCCTCCGCCGATGACAATTTTTTGCGGCTGGAATATGTTTATGATGCTCACCAAGCCCGATGCGACATATTCTGTATATTGTCTGACAACCGCCTTTGCCGCCTCATCTCCTGCTTTTGCCGCCTCAAAAGAGGTCTTTCCGTTCACCTCGCCTGCCTCTTCGGCAAGCTTTTTCATCAGGCTGTCCGGGTTTTTCTCAATTGCTTCCTTGGTCTGTGCAATCAGCGCCGTCACAGAAGCATATGCCTCCCAACAGCCCGGGTTTCCGCAGGTACACATTTTTCCGTTATGCACCAGTGTTATGTGTCCCAGTTCTCCGCCTATTCCGTTGAAGCCTTTGTAGAGCTTTTTATTTATGATTATTCCGCCGCCAACGCCTGTGCCGAGAGTAATAAAAACAAAGTCGTCCACTCCGCCGCCGTTTTCCACGTATTCCCCGAAAGCCGCCGCATTTGCATCGTTCTCAATGTTGACCGGCAGGTCAATGTGCTTTCTGAGCTCTTGTGCAATGGGCGCTTTGTTGAATTTCAGATTGTTGGCATAGATTACAACACCGTTTTCGCTGTCAATAGAGCCGGGGCTGCCTATTCCTATCGCCTTGATTTCCTTCATGTCAATCCCGGCGTTTTTTGCGGCTCTTTTGCAGACCATCGCCATGTCAGCCACAATTTCGGGATATTCGCGTTCTGCCAAAGTCGGGGTCGAATCCGACGCAACAATTTTCCCTTCTTCATTTACAATCCCCACGGCAATATTTGTGCCGCCCAAGTCAATACCAAAATAATACATAATGTTTCTCCTTTGCTCAAAAAAACTTTTAAGTAATTGTAAAACTGATGTTTTACAATTAAAATGCTGAGGTAGAAATGACGCACATATCGTCATTTTTGATTACAAATTAGGGACTGGCACCCCCGATATCCCCCCGCAAAGATGCGGAGGGTAATTGCAAAATTTGCATTTTACAATTACCTGTCAAAAAAACTTTTCCATCAATTGTGTGATTTTATTTCTGTCCACAAATCCTGCATTTTCTTGTTTGCACTGTCGGAAAGATTCTTGAAAACCTCTGTTTTTCCGTCAAGATATGCAGCATCGGGATAGGAAAATCCGTCATTCTTTATTTCATCATCAAGCATTTCATATGTCGCCTTGTTGGGTGTGGAATATCCGATGAAGTTTATGTTATAATACCCTACCTCCGGCTCACACAAAAAGTTTATGTACATCTCTGCCGCCTCTTTGTTTTGTGCGCCCTTTGGGATACAGCATGCGTCAAAAAAGCTGTTTGTCCCGCTTTCGGGCACCTTGAAGCCCAAAAAGTCATATTCGTCCATAAGCGTCTTTGCGTCTCCTGCATAATAAGGTGCTGCAAAAGCTTCGCCTGCGCCCATTTTATCAAAAACCTCGTCCATCACATATGCCTGTATAACCGGCTTTTGTTCTGCAAGCTTTTTTGCCGCAGCCTCCAGTTCTGCATCGTTCTCGGTGTTCATGGAATAGCCCAGCATATTTTCCGCAATGGCAAAAGCGTCCCTGGGGTTATCAAACATCAGAATTTTGTCGGCATATTTTTCATTCCACAAAATATCCCAGCCAAAATCCTCTTCTTCCACTTCGTCCTTGTTATATATTATTCCGACAGTGCCCCATGTATACGGCACGGAATACTCATTTTTCGGATCGTATTCCTTATTTTTATATTCGTCTCCGATATACTTTATATTCGGGATATTCTCAAAATTGATTTTTTCCAGCATATCCTCTTTTATCATTCTCGAAATCATATAGTCCGAAGGAATGATAATGTCATACGATGCACCGCCGCCGCGGATTTTTGCATACAATTCTTCATTGGTATTATAAGTGGTATAATTCACCTTTATGCCGGTTATCCTTTCAAATTCCGCATTTATGTCGGGGATTTCCGAGTCGGTGCCGTCGGAAATATATTCACCCCAGTTGTATACATTTAAGGACACACCCTGTCCTTCAAATTTTTTATAATAATCTTCATCTTCCACCGCTATCGACACGCCTTTTGTTCCGCACGCCGAAAACGCACCGCCAGACAACACCAAGACAAGAATCAATGCCAGTTTTCTTTTCATTTTTCCACATTCCTTTCTATATTTCTTCTTTCCAAAATGTTTTTTGTTATCAGAATTGCCATGACAACCACAAAAATAATTGTGGAAAGTGCGTTTATCTGCGGGCTGACCCTCTTGCGCGTCATGGAATATATCGTAATCGGCAGAGTCTGGAAAGTCGAGCCGCTTGTAAAATAACTCACCACAAAGTCATCAAGCGAAAACGCAAACGCCATCAGAAAGCCGGACAAAACCCCCGGCATAATCTCCGGAAGCACCACCTTGAAAAATGCCTGTGCCGGATTGCAGCCCAAATCCTGCGCCGCCTCGTATATGCTTGGATTCATCTGTTTAAACTTCGGCAAAACATTCAATATGACATAAGGCACATCAAAAGTTATGTGCGCAATTATCAGCGTCACAAACCCAAACTCAAAGTTCATTCTTGCCGCAAAAAACACAAACAGAAGCATAAGCGACACACCCGTCACAATCTCCGGGTTTATGACGGGGATATTTGTTATGTTCATCACAACCGCCTTCGGCACCTTTTTCATGCTGTTTATGCCGATTGCCGCAGATGTGCCCAGAATTGTCGCCGCAAAAGACGCAATGACGGCAATAATCAGAGTGTTGCGCAAAGACGACAAAATTATCTCGTTGTTGAAAAGCTTCGCATACCAGTCAAGCGTAAATCCCGTGAAAACCGACTTGCTTTTGGACTGATTGAAGGAAAACACAATCAGCACAAAAATCGGCGCGTACAAAAACAGCATCACAAGTGCCATATAAAATTTTGATAGTTTTTTCATGCTCCGCCCTCCTTATATCAGCACAGGGTCGTCGCTGTCGCCGAATTTGTTCATGATTGCCATGATGATGAGCACTATCACCATCAGGACAAGCGAAATCGCGGCGCCGAGATTCGGGTTATACGAAGTCCCCAAAAACTGCATCTCTATCAGGTCGCCTATAAGCATGTCACTGCCGCCGCCAAGCATTCTCGAGATAATAAATGTACTTATCGCCGGCACAAACACCATTGTCACGCCCGAAATTATCCCCGGCATACTGAGGGGAAGTATGACCTTTTGCAGAGTCTTTATTCCGTTGCAGCCCAAATCCTGTGCCGCCTCCCTGACGCTTTTGTCAATCTTGACCATGACGGAATAAAGCGGAAGTATCATATACGGGATATAGTTGTAAACCATGCCCAAAACAACCGCCCCCTGGGTATTGAGCATCTTAAACGGCCCTATCCCTATATAGCCCAGCAATGTGTTTATTATACCGTTATTACCCAAAATCGTCATCCACGAATATGTCCTCAAAAGGAAATTCATCCACATCGGAAGCATAACAATCATAAGCATTGTGCTTTGCACCTTTTTGTCCATCTGCGCAAGTATCATCGCAACCGGGTATGATATCAAAAGGCATATGACAGTCGCTATCGCCGCAAGCGTCACCGAACGCACAAAAATCCCCGAGTATTTCCCCACCTCGAGAACATACTGCATTGTAAACCCGTTCTCCCCCGAAAAGGCAAAATATGCCACCATCAGGAGCGGAACAGCAATAAACACCGTCATCCACACAAGATACGGCGCAGAAATCATTTTTTTCATCACACCACCACGTCCTTTCCTGTGCGGATTACATCTTATTCATAATATGCATATCATACGGGTCAAAGGTCATGCCGATATTGCTCCCGACCTCTGCCGCTTTTGTCGAATGTATCAGCCACAAAAATCCGCCGGCTCTGACCTCCATCTCATAGTGCACACCTTTAAAAGTCACCGTTTCCACCCTGCCGCATATGACATACTCCCCGGGCGGCACAATTTTTATGTCCTCGGGGCGTATAACCACATCTACCGGGACATTCTCGCCGAATCCCTTGTCGACACACTCAAATTCTTTATCCTCAAATTTCACCAGAAAGTCCTTTTCCATGATGCCGTCCAGAATATTGCTCTCGCCGATAAAGTCCGCGACAAATGCGTTTATCGGCTCGTTGTATATATCAACGGGACTGCCTATCTGCTGGATAACCCCATGGTTCATCACCACCACGGTGTCACTCATGGTCAATGCCTCTTCCTGGTCATGGGTAACATATATAAACGTAATCTCCAACTGCTGCTGAATACGTTTCAGTTCTGTCTGCATTTCCTTCCTGAGTTTCAGGTCAAGCGCACCCAAGGGCTCGTCCAGCAAAAGTACCTTTGGCTTGTTTACCAAAGCCCTGGCAATGGCAACCCTCTGCTGCTGTCCGCCCGAAAGCCTGTGCACCGAGCGTTTTTCAAATCCTTTCAGATTGACAAGTTCCAAAATCTTTGTCACTTCACGGTTTATGTCGTTTTCCTTCATCTTTTTTACTCTCAGACCAAATGCAACGTTGTCGTATACATTAAGATGCGGAAAAAGAGCATATTTCTGAAATACAGTATTGATATTGCGCTTATACGGCGGAAGATTTTTTATATCTTTCCCTTCAAACAACAATGTCCCGCGGTCCGGCTCCACAAAGCCGCCTATAATCCTCAAAGTTGTTGTCTTTCCACAGCCGGAAGGGCCCAAAAGCGTCACAAATTCTTTGTCCGCAATGTCCAGGTTTATCCCTTTCAAAACATCTTCCCCTTCAAACGATACGGCAATATCCCTCAAACTGATAATGTTTCCCAACTTTCTACCTCCAATCATTCATTGCACAGCGGCTTCATATTCCACCGCTTTTTTCATGCAACACAAAATTAGCCATTGTGTCATTTGCATATAATCTAACTTTAGACGAAAATCGTCCAAATGTCAAGGGTTTTTCAAAAAAAAGTCCTTGTGAATATTTACAAAATTTTAACAGTCCCAAAGGCTTTTTTCTGCACCCCAAAAGAGATTGCGGCAAAATGGAATCATTTTGCCGCAATCTCTTAAAATGCCCGCTTATTTTATTTTGAATGTAAACTTTATTTTTTTGTCTGCAACTCTATATTTTTCGGCAAGCTTCGGCCCGCAGGAATTGGAGCCCACGCCCGACATTTTGTAGTCTATCCTCACATTTGTGAATCCGTTCTTTTTCAATTCGTCGGTATGCTGTGCCGTTTGCAGTGCCATAGTGTCATATTCCGAAACCGCAAATTCAAATTCCGTGCCGGCGGTGAAGGTCAATCCGCCTTTTACGGCAAGATACTTTGTTTTTGTGTGGTTGCCGTGTTCCTGCGGCATCACATAATTTACATATTCATCTCCTGCCGTACTCTCGTACAGACCCATAGCCGCATGCCAATGCATGTCACAATAGTTTTCGCCCGGCCCCATGCCGAAATAGCTGAATCCGCTTTTCTCTGCCGGCAGTTTAAATTCAAAACCGATTCTTGGCAGCCACTCGGCATCTTTGTCAACCGCCGCGTCAAAGTCCACAAAAATTTCTCCGTCATCATATACAGAGTACGTGATTGTATATTGTATAATCGGGATTCTTGCCACTCCGGCAAGGCTCCCCTTTGTGACAATTTTCCCGTCCTCAAGTATGCAGGAATAAACCTTGTTGAATGTACGCCAAAGGTTCATGCTTGTGTCATTTACTCCGCCGTTATTCGGATTTCCCCATGTTTCGGTCATATACCTGTCATTGTCGGTCAGCGCCCTCCACACCGACAGCCTCATGATGTCCCTGAGCTGTTCTTCACCATTTTTAACCATGCTTTCAACAGTGCCGTAAAGCTTTGAGAAGGTATATGAAAATCCTTCGCCCTCTGCTGTTATTTCCTTGTCCGTTTCGGAGAATACAGCCGGGTTCTTTGCCGTTTTTTCCTCTGTCACCGGCACATCTGCCGTTTCCTGGATTTTGGCTGTTTCATAGCCTTCTGCGTCATACAGATACACATTTACATAGCAGCCCATGCGGCAATCCTTCGGCAAATCCAGCTCCAGCTCTGCCGTCTGCTTCGGGGCGATGTCCAAGACAACTTCTTTTGCCGAAACAATTTTCTCATCACGCTGAATTTCATATTTCAGCTTGTATTCACTGAGATTTGTAAAATCATAAAGATTTGTAATTTTCAGCTTATTCCCCGACAATTCCGCTTTGATATACTGATATGCCGCTTTTGCATTCAATGTGCCTGCCTTGAAGGACTTGTCAGAGAATATGAGCCCGTCGGAACAGAAGTTTCCGTCATGGTTCAATTCGCCGAAATCTCCGCCGTATTTCTGCACACCGTCCTCCACAAAGGTGTGGTCAATCCACTCCCAGATGCAGCCGCCTATCAGTTTCGGATATTTGTATATAACGTCCCAGTAGTCCTTTGTGTCCCCGGGGCCGTTCCCCATCGCATGTGCATATTCGCACATGAAGAAGGGCTGTTTCCTGTTTTCATCTTTTGCATATTCTTCTATGGTTTCAATCGGCGGATACATAAGCGAATATACGTCTGTTGTGTCAAGGATTTCACTTCTGGACGCGTCCTCCGCATGCACAAGTCTTTCGGAATCCATCGTTCTCAGCCATTCAATCATCGAACGGTGATTTGTGCCGTGTCCGCTCTCGTTTCCCGTTGACCACATGATGACAGACACATGGTTCTTGTCCCTGCCATACGCCCTCTGCATACGCTCAACAAAAGACTCTTTCCACTCGGGTTTGTTGTTTATCCATTCCATATTGTCTTGGAAATCGTATGCATAACTAATCTGGGGGCATCTTCTCTGTGTAAAGCCGTGCATTTCCAGGTCTGTTTCCAGGCAGACATAAAATCCCAGTTCGTCGCACATCTCCACAAATTTCGGCGTCGGCGGATAATGTGAAGTTCTTATGCAGTTTATGTTCAGCTTTTTCATGAGCTTAAGGTCTTCCAAAAGCTCCGCATCGGTCTGCGTCCAGCCGTTTATGCGGTGGGTGTCGTGGCGGTTTATACCCTTCAGCTTTACGGACACGCCGTTTATCAGCAATTCATATTTGTCCGATATTTCAATTGTGCGGAAACCTGTCTTGACCTCAATCACTTCATCTTTGTATGTAAATACCAATCTGTAAAGATGCGGTTTTTCAGCATTCCACAAAATCGGGTTTTCAACCTTAAATTCCGCATTTGCCGATGCCTGCTTTTTGTCCAGAAGTTTGTCGCCGTCATAAAGGGAAATTTCGCCTTCCCCTTCAAAAGCAATCTTAATCATATCGTCATGAGTGCGTACATCAATGTCACCTATATGTCCCTGCGGTCTTGACAAAAGGTACACATCTCTGAAAATACCGTTATATCTGAAAAAGTCCTGGTCTTCAAGATAACTTCCGCTGCACCACTTCAAAACCCTTGCCCTTATCGTATTTGTCCCCCCGGTGACAAAATCCGATATGTCAAATTCCGCCTGAAGGTGTGAGCCCTGGCTGTATCCGACATACTTTCCGTTTATGTAAAGGCTGACACACGAGGACACACCCTCAAATACAATATAATGCTTTCTCTGTGTGTCTTTGATTTCAAATTCACGCTCGTACACGCCCAGCGGATTTTCGTCCGGCACATACGGCGGATCCACCGGGTGCGGGTATTGCACATTGGTATAATACGGCTTTTCATAGCCCCTTGCCTGCCAGCACGACGGTACGTCAATTTTGTCCCACTCGCTTATATTCTCTTCTTCGTCAATATCCCTCGGATAAAATTTAAACTTCCATTCTCCGTTCAGCAAAGTGCAGTTGTTGGGGATATAATACGCCCTTTGCTTCATGCGGTTTTCGCAAATACGGTTCAGATTCTCATAATTTCTCATAATGTTCTCCTTTTTCACCTGAAAATAAGTCTGCTAAAAAAAGACATTCATATTATATAGGAAACACGCAAAAAAATCAATGTTTTTTTTGAAAAAAATACTATATTTTTTAAGATTTTCTTTTTGTAAATAAGAAACATTGTTTTTTATGTTTTTAAGGATTTTTTATATCATTTGCAACAAAAAATATTTTTTTTGTTTTTCCTCTTGACAAAACCGAAAAGCAGTGCTATGATTTGTACCAATAGAATAAACCGATGAGCAGGAGTAGTAATTCTCTTTCTGCATGTATTCCGAGAGAGCCGCCGGCGGTGTGATGGCGGCAATACACAAGAGAACGAATGGACCTGTGAGGGCAAACCGAACAGTTTACACTCAGTAGGGGCGACGGATGTCAACCGTAAAAAGTGACAGCGCTGTGATGGCAGTGCATAAAAAGTGCATCTCTTCCCGAGATGAAATTAGGTGGCACCGCAGGTAGATTTATACCCTGTCCTAATAAAGGACAGGGTATTTTTGCTTTTTCGGAAAAATCTATAAAATTTTATGAAAGGTGGTTTATACCATGAAAAACATTCCTTACAAAATTTATCTTGATGAACACGAGATGCCGAAACACTGGTACAACGTCCGTGCCGACATGAAAAACAAGCCTGCACCCATACTTAACCCTGCAACGATGAAACCGGTCACAAAGGACGACTTGCGTCCCGTTTTCTGCGACGAGCTGATTGACCAGGAGCTTGACAACGAAAACCCATACATAGATATCCCCGAAGAAATCAGGACTTACTACAAGATGTACCGTCCTTCTCCGCTGGTGCGCGCATATTTTCTTGAAAAAGCGCTCGGCACCCCGGCAAAGATTTATTATAAATTTGAAGGCAACAACACCTCCGGCAGCCACAAATTAAACTCCGCCATTGCCCAGGCATATTATGCAAAAAAGCAGGGGCTCAAGGGCGTCACAACCGAAACGGGCGCAGGGCAATGGGGCACAGCGCTATCCATGGCATGCTCCTTCTTCGGGTTGGACTGCAAGGTCTACATGGTAAAAGTATCGTACGAGCAAAAGCCCTTCAGGCGTGAGGTTATGCGCACATACGGCGCCTCCGTGACACCGTCGCCCTCCGACACGACACAGGTCGGCAGGAAAATCCTTGCGGAATTTCCCGGGACAACAGGCAGCCTTGGCTGTGCAATTTCCGAGGCGGTCGAGGCGGCAGTCACACACGAAGGCTACAGATATGTCCTTGGTTCGGTGCTGTCACAGGTACTTCTGCACCAGTCTGTCATCGGGCTTGAAACAAAAACCGCACTTGAAAAATACGGTGTGACCCCCGACATCATCATCGGCTGCGCCGGCGGCGGCTCAAACCTCGGCGGACTTATATCCCCGTTTATGGGTGAAAAACTCCGCGGCGAAAAAGATTACCGTTTCATCGCCGTAGAGCCTGCCTCATGCCCCAGCCTTACGCGCGGAAAATATGCATATGACTTCTGCGACACCGGCAAGGTGTGCCCCCTGGCAAAAATGTACACCCTCGGCAGCAGCTTTATCCCTTCTGCAAACCACGCCGGCGGTCTGCGTTATCACGGCATGAGTTCTGTGCTTTCACAGCTTTATGATGACAAGCTCATCGAGGCTGTTTCTGTTGAGCAGACAGCGGTCTTTGCGGCGGCACAGCAATTTGCAAGGGTTGAGGGGATTCTCCCGGCGCCGGAGAGCAGCCACGCCATAAGGGTTGCCATAGATGAGGCGCTGAAATGCAAAGAAAGCGGCGAAGAAAAAACAATTGTATTTGGGCTGACCGGCACGGGTTATTTTGACATGGTTGCTTATCAAAAATTTAATGACGGCGAAATGAGCGATTATATCCCGACAGATGCCGATATCGCAAAAAGCCTTGCAAAACTCCCCAAAATCGACTAAAACTTAATCTAAAATCCAAAAAGGGAGCTGTAAAAAATGTATTTTTCAGGCTCCCTTTTTGGAAATAGGAAAAAATGCTTCAGAACTGACAAACTGAACCCGACGGCGTACGTGTGTACTCCGAGAGGTTCAGTTTGTTCACAACAAAAGAAATTTGGATTACAGTTCTGTATTTTTTGCCTTCGATTCACAGTATGCACATCTGTAAACTCTTTTTTCTCTGTCAGTAAGTTTAAAAATATGCGGAATCCCTTTTTCAACCGTCGTTATGCAGCGCGGGTTTTTGCATATTATGACATTCTCCACTCTTTCCGGGAGGGCAAGGTGGCATTTTTTCACCAGTTCGCCGTTCTTTATGATATTCACGGTGCTGTCCGGGTCGACATACCCCAATACGTTCAAATCAATGTCAATTTCATCATCAATTTTTATGATGTCCTTGCGCCCCATCTTTTTGCTCACGACATTCTTTATAATTGCGACCGAACAGTCAAGATTTTCAAGATTCAAAAAGCGGTAAAGCTCCATGCTTTTCCCGGCTTTTATGTGGTCTATGACAATCCCGTTTTTTATAGAATCAATCTTCATTTCATTCCACCCCCAAAAGCTTAAGAATCAGCGCCATTCTGATGAATTTTCCGTTAAGTGCCTGTTTAAAATAGCATGCTCTGCGGTCATTGTCCACCTCAACCGCAATCTCGTTGACACGCGGCAAGGGGTGCATGATTGTCAAATCAGCCTTTGCGTTGCAAAGCTTGTCCTCTGTCAATATATAGCTGTCTTTTAGGCGTATATAGTCCGCCTCATTGAAAAAGCGCTCTTGCTGCACCCTTGTCATATAAAGAATGTCAAGTGCCGGCATGGCCTCCTCCAAATCCCCGGTTTCCTCAAACAGGATTCCCTTTTTCATCAGGGTTTCCTCCTTGATATAGTCCGGCAGTTTCAATTCCTCAGGGGATATCAGGACAAATTTTATCCCCGTATATCTGGAAAGCGCAAGTATAAGCGAATGCACCGTCCGCCCGAATTTCAGGTCGCCGCACAGCCCCACAGTCAGGTCGGACAGTCTGCCCTTTTCGCGCTTTATCGTAAGCAAATCCGTCAGGGTCTGCGTCGGGTGGTTGTGCCCCCCGTCGCCTGCATTTATTATCGGCACCTCCGACTTCATCGACGCAACCATGGGCGCGCCCTCCTTTGGGTGGCGCATGGCGATGATGTCTGCATAACAGCCCACCACGCGCACCGTGTCGGACACGCTTTCGCCTTTTGAGGCAGAACTGCTTGCGGCTTCGGAAAAGCCCAGGACATTGCCGCCCAGCTCCATCATCGCCGCCTCAAAGCTCAGCCTTGTCCTTGTCGAAGGCTCGAAAAACAATGTCGCAAGCTTTTTATATCTGCACTTTTCCCGATAATCCCCGGGATTTTCAATGATATCCTGTGCCTTTTCAATAAGCTCGTCAACCTCTTGCGTAGATAAATCAAGAATATCAATAAGATGTTTCATTTATACCTCTCCAATCCAACTTTCATCACTCGGGTTGTTTCTGAATCTGATAAGTCTTTCTATGTCCTTTTCTTCGATATACCCTTCTTCTGCCGCCACTTCTGCCAAAGTTTCAAAGTTTGTCAGGCTTATATTTCTGACATTTGCCGCCGCCAGGCGGTCGATGCCTTTTTGCATGCCATATGTGAATATGCTCACAATTCCAAGCACATCTGCGCCTTCTTCCCTCAAAGCCCCGACAACTTCAATCACACTTCCGCCCGTTGAAATCAAATCCTCCACGACAACAACCTTTTCGCCTTTTTCAAGCTTTCCTTCTATGCGGTTGCCCCTGCCGTGGTCCTTCGCACCGGAGCGTACATAGCCCATCGGTATGCCAAGCATATGCGCCGCAATCGCCGCGTGTGCAATCCCGGCGGTGCTTGTCCCCATCAATGCTTCACACCCGGGATATTCCCTCTTTACCGTTTCGGCAATTGCCGCCTCAACCTTGTCCCTCACCGCCGGTGCCGACAAAACAAGTCTGTTGTCACAGTACACCGGACTTTTGATTCCGCTTGCCCACGTAAACGGATTTTCGGGGCGCAGAAACACAGCGCCGATTGACAGCAACCCTTTTGCAATTTCTTTTTTCATGATTTTTTCTCCTTTCTCTCAGCCCAAAAACTCTCTCACACATCTCCTGTATGCTTCGACAGGGTCTTTTGCCTGTGTTATCGGCCTGCCGACAACAATATAGTCAGACCCCAGTTCTCTTGCTTTTTCCGGTGTGGTCACCCTCACCTGGTCACCCACGTCCCCGTCTGCAAATCTCACCCCGGGGGTCACGGTGAGAAAGTCCTCTCCGCACACCGCCTTGACCTTGCCCGCCTCAAGCGGTGAGCAGACAACACCGTCCAGCCCGGACACCTTTACATTTTTGGCATAATGCATAACCACCTCATCAAGAGGCTTGTCTATAAGCAAATCCTCTGTCATTCTTTCCTGGCTTGTCGAGGTCAGCTGTGTAACCCCAATCAACAGCGGACGCGTGCCGTCCTCACGGGTAAGCCCTTCCAGCGCCGCCTCCATCATCGCCTTCGTGCCCGATGCATGCAGATTGCACATATCCACGTCCAGTGCCGACAGCACCTTCATTGATTTTTTGACCGTGTTCGGTATGTCGTGCAGTTTTAGATCAAGAAAAATTTTGTGTCCCCTTTTCTTTATCTCCCTGACAATGTCAGGTCCCTCCGCATAAAACAATTCCATGCCGATTTTCACATACGGTTTTTCTTCCGTAAATCTGTCAAGAAAATCAAACACCTCTTTCTTTCCGTTAAAATCACATGCAATAATCACATCTTTGCTCATCTGTGCGCCCCTCCTGTTATATCTCTCAATTTTTCTATGTTGTACTTTTTCATCACTTCGGGAAGTTTTTGTATGATGTCACGGCAAATGTACGGCTCCGAAAGATTTGCCGCGCCGATTTGCACCGCCGCCGCCCCGGCAAGCATCATCTCGATAACGTCCTCCGCAGAGCTCACTCCGCCCATGCCCATGATTGGGATTGACACAGCCTCGTAAACCCTGTACACCATGCCCACGGCGATGGGAAAAATCGCACTCCCCGAGAATCCGCCCAGCTTGTTTGCTATTACGGGCTTTTTTGTTTTCAAATCTATCCGCATACCCATAAGAGTGTTTATAAGGCTGATTCCGTCCGCGCCCGACTCCTCACAGGCCCTGGCAATCGCCGTGATGTCGGTCACATTCGGGCTGAGTTTCATATATATGGGTTTGTCGGTCACTGCCTTCACAGCCCTCGTCACCTCTGCCGCAGAGTCCGGGTTTGTGCCGAAACTCATGCCGCCGTTGTGCACATTCGGGCAGCTGATGTTGACTTCAATGATGCCCACTCCGTCTTCTTTATTTATTCTTTCACAGCAATATTTGTATTCGTCCACCGAAAATCCGCTTATGTTTGCAATGACAGGTTTTTTGAAACACCTCCGAAGTTTCGGCAGTTCCTCGTTTATCACCTTGTCAATGCCCGGGTTTTGCAATCCTACAGAATTTATCATTCCCGACGGGCACTCTGCAATTCTCGGGGTTGGGTTCCCGAATCTTTCCTCTTTTGTCGTGCCCTTGAAAGAAAATGAGCCGAGAATATTTATATCATAAATTTCCGCAAACTCATACCCAAACCCAAAGGTTCCGCTTGCCGGTATTATCGGATTGGAAAGTTCCAGTCCGCTTAAGCTTACGCCCAAATCTACCATATAATCTCCTCCTTTTCCAAAACCGGTCCGTCCTTGCATATTCTTTTGTTTCCGTACTTGGTTTTGCAGCTGCAACCCATGCATGCGCCAAATCCGCAGCCCATGCGTTCTTCAAAGCTGAACTCTCCGCCCGTGCGGCTCTTTTGATAAAGCGCCTTCAGCATAGGCTCGGGGCCGCATGCATAAATATATGTATAATCCCACGCCGGGTCAAGCACATCTGTGACAAAGCCCTTTGCCCCTGCCGAGCCGTCCGCCGTTGCCAGATACGTTTGTGTTCCCAGTTTTTCAAACTCTTCTTTATAAAACACTTCCGAGGCTTTATTGAAGCCCATAATCATAATCGGCTTTTTTCCTTCTGCCGTCAGCTTTTTTGCCAGATTGTACATCGGCGGCACTCCCACGCCGCCCCCGACCAGCACAGGCCTTTCTCCGCTCTTTTGGGTGTCAAAACCGTTCCCCAGGCCCGTCAGAATATCCAGCTTTGTGCCCGGCCGCATTTGTGCCATTTTTTCAGTGCCGCTGCCGACGGTTTTGTAGATAATTGTTATGCTGTCCTTGTCATAATCGCATACCGATATCGGACGGCGCAGAAAAAAACCCGAAAGCTTTATATTTATAAACTGTCCCGGTCTTGTTATCTCCGTGCTGTCCCCCAAAAGCACCATTTTGTATACATTTTCCGCCAACCTTCGGTTCTCGGAAACCTCATATATTCCCTGCTTCATATCACTCTTTCCCTCTCTGTGCCCAAGGCACGAAAAAAACTAAATCCTCACGCTTACAAGTCTGTCGGACATTTCTCCTCCCAGACAATTTTGCCGTCGCACACCGTCATCAGGCATCTGCCGTAAAGCTCTGCTCCTTCAAAAGGTGTGCTCCTCCCCTTTGACAAAAACCCATCCGTGTCGACCCTGTACTTTTTTTCAAGGTCAAACACCGAAAAGCATGCCTTTTCTCCTTTTTTCAGCGAATCTCTCAGCCCAAACCGTTCCTTCGGATTGCTGTGCATCAGCCGAACCAGTGCCTCCAACGGAATTGTCCCCGTCCTCACAAGCTTTGTATAAAGCGCCGCAAATGCTGTTTCCAAACCGACCACACCCATAAGGCTTCCCTTTAGTCCTTTTTCTTTTTCTTCTGCGGAATGCGGCGCGTGGTCGGTCGCAATCATGTCTATTGTCCCGTCCTTTATGCCTTCTATAAGTGCAAGCCTGTCTGCCTCGCTCCTTATCGGCGGATTCATCTTGAACCGTCCCTCGTCCTTCAGGTCACTGTCCGAAAACACAAGGTAATGCGGCGCCGTTTCGCAAGTCACGTCAACCCCGTCCGCCTTTGCTTTTCTGATGATTTCCACGCTTTCTTTTGCCGATATATGGCACACATGATATCTTGCCCCCGTTTCGGCGGCAAGGGCAATGTCGCGCTTAATCGGCGCCCATTCGCTTTTGCTGCATATGCCCTTGTGGCCATGTGCCTTTGCATACTCTCCGTCATGGATATAACCGCCCGCCAGAAGTGAATTGTCCTCACAGTGTGCCGCGATTATCTTCCCCAGTTTTTTTGACTCTGTCATTGCCTTTTTCATAATATCAGGGCCTTGCACGCCCTTGCCGTCGTCGGAAAAAGCGCATACCTCCGCCGCCATTTCTGCCATGTCCGACAGTTCTTTTCCTTCCTCATTTTTTGTTATCGCCCCATAAGGCGTCACATGCACTTTTGCGGTATTTTTTATCACAGTAAGCTGTTTTTCCAGGTTCTCGCGGTTGTCCGGCACCGGCGACAGATTCGGCATGGACAACACATGCGTATATCCGCCATGTGCCGCCGCGCTTGTCCCCGAAAGCACTGTTTCTTTATAAAAAAAACCCGGTTCTCTCAGATGCACATGAACATCAATAAAACCGGGAAAAACATAACAACCGCTAAAATCAAAAACCTCAGCGGAATCAGAAATATCAGCGTTATCGGAAACAAAACCGTCACGCACAAACAAATCGGTCTTTTCAAAAGTATTGCCGCAAAAAACATTTGCTCCCTTTAGTACAAAATCCACCATGCTGTTCTCCTTTCCGTAAAATTTGCCAACAAATCATAAAATTTAAACATTTCATTTCTTTTGATTCTTTTGTGCTCCAAAACTCCTTAGAAATCCGGACACATTTCGGGGGCATTGTCAAAGCAAGGCAATGCCCCCCAAAAAATCAAACCTCCAAAGCGTCCTGCAGCCACCAGCTGCCGATGTCAAAGGCTTTGTAGAGATTATCTCTCTCACCGTTTCGATAATTCACGCCCTTGCCCAGCTCGCCTGTGTTGTCCTGGATATGAAACTCCACTTTTTTTGCCACATCATATTCTCCGACTTTTTCCGTTTCGGTTATGTCCATAACCAAAATCAGCTGGTCTTCCAGATTGCCATAATAAATCCTGTTGCCGACACGGTATATCGGCTTTCCTCTGTAAGTCAGCATTTTTTTCTTTTTTGCCGCAGCCATAGTCTGCACCGTCCTTTTCTTTATATTTGGGTTTTCACGCACCCATGGGCTTAAAGATTGTATCCTTCTTCAATCATTGCCATATTTACGTCAATCAAATTCTTCTTTGTCGCCGGCACTGTCTTTTCCACGCCCATTTTGATTTCATCAAGCGTAAATATCCCTGTCGCCTTCAAAAGCGCCCCAAGCATTATCATGTTTGCCATGCCGGGCTTGCCTTCTGCCGTCGCCTTTCCTGTTGCCTCCACAGCAGACACCTTCACGTCCTTCCTCCTGACGTCGCGGTCAATCAGAGTTTTGTCATAGAGGATTGTACCGCCTTCTCTGACGGCATCTTCAAATTTGTCAAGCGATGGCTTGTTCATGCTTATCAATACATCAGGTGTTATTATTATCGGCGAGCCGACCGGCTCGTCTGAAACAATGACATGGCAGTTTGCCGTGCCGCCTCTCATTTCGGGGCCGTATGACGGGAGCCACGAAAGCTTTTTCCCCGTCACAAGTGCGGTATATGCCAAGATTTTTCCCGCAAACAAAATACCCTGACCCCCGAATCCTGTGATTATTATATTCGTAGTCATAATATATTCCATAGCCTTTCTGTCCGCAAAACAACTTTTTGTCCTATGCGCCTGCTGCGGACAGGCAATACGCATTGTGTGTTGTTTTTCAGATATCCTTGTATACGCCCAAAGGATAATAAGGAATCATTTCGTCTTCCAATCTCTTCATCGCTTCTTTGGGCGACAATCCCCAGTTTGTGGGACATGTGGAAAGCACCTCGACAAGAGAAAAGCCCTTCTTGTCAATCTGATTCTGAAATGCCTTCTTGATAGCCTTTTTGGCATTTTTTATGTTCTGAACATTATTCAGCGCAACCCTTTCGATATAACTCGGGCCGTCCAGTGTTGCAAGCATCTCCGATATTCTCACGGGGAAGCCCTGCGTTTTTACGTCACGCCCATACGGCGAGGTCTGTGTCACCTGTCCCGGCAGTGTTGTCGGCGCCATCTGTCCGCCCGTCATGCCATAGATGGTGTTGTTTATAAATATCACCGTTATGTTCTCGCCTCTTGCCGCAGAATGAACCGTTTCCGCCGTGCCTATTGCCGCCAGGTCGCCGTCCCCCTGATATGTGAACACAACCTTGTCGGGGTGTACTCTTTTTATGCCTGTCGCCACAGCCGGCGCCCTGCCGTGTGCCGCTTGCTGAACATCACAGGAAAAATAATTATATGCCGTAACCGAACAGCCAACCGGCGCCACGCCGATGGTTTTCCCGGTGATTCCCAGCTCGTCCATAACCTCCGCAACAAGGCGGTGGCAGATTCCGTGAGTACAGCCGGGGCAATAATGAAAAGCCACGTCTTCAAGCGATTCCGGCTTTTGAAATACCTTAGTCATCTTAAAATCCTCCTTTTCCTCGCCGTCTTATTTTATGTCCTTAAAAATCTTTTTCACTTCTTCAATTATCTCGGAAGGAGTCGGAATAATTCCGCCTGTTCTGCCGTAAAAATATACCGGTGCTTTGCCGTTTACCGCAAGCCTTATGTCCTCAACCATCTGCCCCATACTCATCTCCACCGAAAGAAATGCCTTTGCATTCTTTGCGGTTTTAAATGCCTTTTCCGGGAACGGCCAAAGCGTAATCGGGCGTATCACACCCACCTTATAGCCTTCTTCGCGCAAGGTCTTCACAGCCGACTCGACAACGCGGCTCGTGGTGCCGTAAGACGATATCACAACCTCTGCGTCATCAATGTCATGTGCTTCAAATCTCTGTTCTTTGTCTTTTATGATTTCATATCTTTCATATCTTTCGCGGACTTTGTTTTCCAGCTCCTCCGGCGAAAGATAAAGCGAATTTATGATGTTATGTTTTCTTTTGCCGTCTGTTCCGTCCGTTGCCCAATCCTTTTTTGCATCAATCGGCTTTGGGATATTGTCAAAATCAACAGGCTCCATCATCTGTCCCAGCGTACCGTCGCCCAAAATCATCGCCGGCACACGGTATGTATCGGACAGATTGAATGCGTCTGCCGTGAGTGAAACAATCTCCTGTACAGAGTTCGGCGCAAGCACTATCAGGTGATAATCCCCGTGTCCGCCGCCCTTTGTCGCCTGGAAATAGTCGGACTGTGCCGGTTGGATTCCGCCCAGCCCCGGGCCGCCGCGCACAATGTCCACAATGACACACGGCACATCTGCCCCGGCAATATATGAGATTCCTTCTGCCTTCAGGCTTATGCCCGGGCTTGAAGAGCTTGTCATCGCCCTGGCTCCTGCGCCCGCCGCGCCGTATACCATGTTAATCGCCGCAACTTCGCTTTCTGCCTGCAGAAAAACCCCTCCGATTTTCGGCATCTTCTTTGCCATGTATGCCGAAAGCTCTGTCTGCGGAGTTATCGGATAACCAAAAAAGTGTCTGCAGCCGGAACGTATCGCCGCCTCGGCAATTGCCTCATTACCCTTCATCAAAACTTTGTTACTCACCTTCAGAACCTCCTTAAACGTCCTTTTCCACTTCAATCACGATATCGGGGCATATCGTTGCGCAAAAAGCGCAGCCTATGCATTTTTCCTGTTCTGTAATCTCTGCCGGTCTGAATCCCTTTTCATTAAGACGCCCTTCGGCAATCCTAATAATATGCTTCGGACATGCACTGACACACAGTTCGCACCCTTTACAGCGTTCTTCCCTAAAAGTTACTCTGTTCATGTTCCACCATTCCTTTCAATGTTTCAAAGACCTTTTAAGTAATTACAAAAAAATCCGCCTGTTCAGGAACCGCTCTGCTGTTCCCACGGCATCTTTATTTTTATATCAATGATAAACTTTTTGTCACAGGCTCCTTTCGGGAGTCCTGCCAGAACCCTGTCCAATCCGCAGCAGCATGCCACGCTGACTCCCAGCATCTTCGCCGCCCGGGACACGGTCTGCACACTGTCCGCCAAAACACCGGCATCGGTAAGCTTGCCTATATTTGTATTATTCCAGACATCTGTGACAGAAAGCCTCGACGCTTTTTCGATTTCTTTCCCGATGGTATATATATCTTCTGCCGTTTCGGTCAGCGGACGCTTTTGGTTGACAACCAGGTGGAGCTGATATCCCTCAGCCTTAAACCTCTCCATATATCTCCCCAGGGCAAAAGCCCCGTCCTCATCACCGCCGACATCAAAAATAACCGTATTTTGCGGATTGTTGAAAACCTTCATGATTTCGCCCGGAACTGTCGGCATATCCAGGTTGGAATTTGCAAATTCCGGTGCAATAACCTCAACCCCGTGTTTTTCCAAAAGCTTTCTTGCATCATTTGTCCTGAAATAAGGATTTACAATATCCAAATCCACAATCGAAACGTTTTTGCCTTCCTCTGCACATTTTATGGCATAATTTATTGCAATCTCCGATTTTCCGCTTCCGAAATGTCCGCAGAAAATATGAAACCTTTCATGTTCCATACAACGCTCCGTTTCTCTCCGTATACATAATTCCGTTTTTTTTGCATTGCACAAAAATTCTTTATTGTGTTTATTATAACATCGGGGCAAGGCTTTTGATGCCTTGCTTCACACCGTTTCAATAAACACATTCCGTTTTTTTTTCGGGCAAAGACCGAAAAAATTCCTTAATTGTGTTTATTATAACATCAGTGCAAGGCTTTTGATGCCTTGCTTCACACCGTTTCAATAAACACATTCCGTTTTTTTTCGGGCAAAGACCGAAAAAATTCCTTAATTGTGTTTATTATAACATCAGTGCAAGGCTTTTGATGCCTTGCTTCACACCGTTTCAATAAACACATTCCGTTTTTTTTCGGGCAAAGACCGAAAAAATTCCTTAATTGTGTTTATTATAACATAAATCTTCCCCGAATACAATAGTTAATCTTTGATATATGCATTTTAAATATTTTTCTTTTCATTACTGTTCCTCTTTTTGGTCATACTTGATTATTGCTGTGATGTCCGGCATGTATTTTTCCTTATTTCTTTTCTCAAGCAGATGAACCGCCAAAAAAACACACCCGGCGCCAAGCATGCTCAAGGCAATTTTTATCCACTCCGACACGATAAAACCCATACACACCAAATAAACCGCGATAAAGACAGCAAGCGGCAATATATATGCCAAAAACGCAGCAGAAAGCACTCTTGAGCTGTCAAGCTCCAGCAAAACTCTGTCGCCGCATTTTGCATACAGGGGATTTTTTGCCGCAAGAGTCCTCTCGCCCGGCACACAGCCGCCGCGGCACGACGCGCAGTTTTCGCCGCATGCCAACTTTTTGGCGATTCTCACCAATGCATATCCGTCATGTACCTCCGCAACAAACCCCGTTTCCTTCATTCTTCCTGCTCCTTCTTTGCCGATGCCGCGGCAATCATTTCCGCCGCATGGGTCAGCGCCGTGTCAGTAATGTCCGCGCCGTCAATAATCCTTGCCACTTCTGCCTTCCTTTCTTCATCGTCCAAAATCCTGACAATCGTCCTCGCCGCGTCTTTGCTGACTTCTTTTTCAATATAATAATGGTTATCCGCAAAAGCGGCAAGCTGCGGCTGGTGGCTTATACATATAACCTGATTGTTCCGCGCAAGGCGCCACAGCTTTGCCGCAATCTTCTGTGCTGCTTTCCCCGAAACGCCCGTGTCTATCTCGTCAAAAATCAAGGTGTCCGCCGACTGTGTTTTCGCCAAAACAGTCTTTATCGCAAGCATAGTCCTGGAAAGTTCTCCGCCCGAGGCGACCTTTGTCAGAGGTTTTGGCGGCTCGCCCGGGTTGGCGCTTATCAAAAACTCCACATTATCCATTCCGTTTGCAAAAAATTTTTCCGTATGCTCTGCAAAAACCTTAAACACAGCCTTTTCCATGTCCAGTTCCGAAAGCTCTTTTTGTATTGCCTGTGCTATTTCCTCACCGGCTTTTTTTCTCATCAAAAACAGCCTCTCACCCAAGTTCCACAGTTCTGCTGTTCTCTTTTCCAAATCGGCCTCCAGTTTTACAATGGTTTCATCGCTGTTTTTTATATTTTCCAATTCCTCCGACGCATTTTCCAAAAAATCAAGCACTGCCGTGATGCTTCCGCCGTATTTTTTTTCAAGCTTGTTTATCGTGTCCAGGCGCTCTTCAATGTCGTTCAGATAATTTTCATCATATTCGGTTTCATAACCGTTCAATTCGTGCACGATGTCCTCCAGTGCATACCTGACATCGGCAAGACGCGAGTGAAGTTCCGCAATTTCTTTGTCATATTCCGCGATGTCCTCCAGTGCTTTTTCCGCCGTGCTCACCCCGTCATACGCAGAGGCGGCGCCGTTGTCATAGAGCGCAGAATATGCCCTGCATATCCCCTCCGAGATTTTTGCACTGTTCACAATCACGGTGCGCTCTTCCAAAAGGCTATCTTTTTCGCCCGGTTTCAAATCCGCTTTTTCAATTTCACCCGTCTGATACTCCAGCATGTCTATGCGCTTTAGTCTTTCCTCTTCATTTATGCGGAGATTTTTTATACTGTTCAAAAGTTCCTTCCGCTGTGCAAGTTTCTTCCCGTATTCCTCCAAAACTTTTCCCGTCCCGGCATATTCGTCCAAAAACTCCGCATGGCGTGTGCTGTCCAAAATCGCCTGGTTGTCTTGCTGACCGTGGATATTTACCAGCATATCCGCCGTTTCGCGCAGGACATTCGCCGTGACCATCACTCCGTTTATTCTTGCAACGCTTTTCCCTTCACGGCTCAGTTCACGGCTTATTATGATGCTGTCCTCCTCTGTTTCTATGCCAAGACCTTCCAGTTTTTCCCGAAGTCCACCCGGCATGTCAAAGCACGCACTCACAAAAGCCTTTTCCGCCCCGTGGCGCACAAGTGCCTTGTTTGTGCGTGCACCCAGAATCAGGTTTACCGCATCGATTATGATTGATTTCCCGGCGCCCGTTTCGCCTGTCAATACCGTCATACCCTCAAAAAATTCAATACTCACATTTTCAATGACGGCAACATTTTTTATATCAATACTTCTAAGCATGGCTGCTCCTCTCCGGCATCACATATTTTTTAGCAGGCGTTCAAGCCGCGGCACAAAACGCGCTGCGGCCTCTTCGCTCCTCATGATGAGAATAACCGTGTCATCGCCGGCGACAGAGCCCAAAACCTCCTCACCCGGCATCGCGTCAAGAGAAGCCGCCACCCCCTGTGCCATACCGGCATAGGTCTTTATGACCACGGTATGCAGGGCATATTCCACGCTGGTCACCGCCTTTGAAAACATGTTTATCCCATGTCCATGTTCTTTTCCCGACTTCCCCTGGGCATATCTGTATCCGCCCTCACCCGAGGAAACCTTCACCAACCCCAGTTCTTTTATGTCCCTCGAAACCGTTGCCTGTGTGACCGCAAAGCCTTCTCTCTTCAAAATTTCGGTGAGCTGTTCCTGAGTCTGTATCGGGTTTTCCGTTATGATTCTCAGTATTCTGCTGTGTCTGCTTCTCTTCATTATATTTTCTCCTTCAATATCCGATGTGTAAGATTGCAAAAAAATCGCCGTACTTCAAATTTTATTCCACATCTATGCCTTCTGCATCGGAAAGACGCACTCCCCCGGCGTTGACATTTTTGCATGTCACCCTGCCCGTGCCGTGTCCGCCGAAAACATTGTCTGTTTTTCCGTTGCAGAACATACCCTCAAAGCTCACATTTTCCACCTTGGTGCCATTGAAATATACACATGAAAAACCGTCCGATTTTGTTTTGTTCCAGTCTATATAGACATGCTCATCTTCCTTGAGAGGTTTGCAATCCTTATCGTACGAGATGTTTGAAAATCTAAGATTTTCAACCTCTCCTTCGCCGAAATATGCCGCCATAAAGCCGTTCCCGAACAGCCTGATATTGTCAAACGAAGAATCCAGAAGCGTGTTGTTTATAAACACGGCATAGCGCGAATGTGTCATGACATTTGAAACCGAAATCCCGAATGTGTCGCCGTGCTGTGCCTTGGTTTTGTTGTACCAATATGATTCGCCGATAAGAATTGCCGCCTCGCATCTGTAGCCTTTTTCTCCCGGCACAAGGTGTCTTTCATGGTATATTTTACCGTTTTCATCACACTTTATGACAAGGTCGGGGTTCTGCGCGACAGGCGCATCGTTTTCAGACCACGGCGAAGTTTCGATAACATTGTCTATTTTTACATTGTATATTCTGTATCCGTCATGATTCAGCAATCTTATCAGCGCACAGCCGCCCACGCCGTATGCCATGACATTTCTCACCGTGATGTTGTATATGTCGCCGTCACGCTGGTTTTCGCCGGATTTACAGTATATCGGGTCGTCGGTCGCAAGCAGAGCAACAATATTGTCACCCACACAACCCGTTATGTTTTCCACAATCACGTCATGCGAGCCCTTCAGCAAATCAACCCCGTCCTGATTCGGCACATTGGACGAGCTTTCATAATGAATGTTTGAAATGCGGCTCAGCGACACGGCATAAAGGCAAATCCCCCAATACCTGTGGTCTTTTATTGTGATGTTATCAATATTCAGATGCTCTATGTTCTGGAAAAATATCATACAGTTTTCGCTGATATGTCTGTCGGGGAAAGCCGAAACATTTCTTGCAATCCCGTTGTTTTCATAAAATCCGTTGTGTTTGCCTCCGTCAAGCAAGGCTTTCCCGACGCCTTTTATCACAATGTTTTTCTGCTTGCCCTCCTTTTCCAAAGCAAGGGGCGTGCGTGCATTTTTGTTTGCAAACATATTGCATATCGCGCCGTCGGCAAGCCTCAGGTGGCAGTTCTGCAAAACAATTATACTCCCGTCATAAAGATATATTGTCTTGTCAATATTCCAGACGTCCTTCCCTGTCCTTTTGTTGATTTTCGGGATAACAACCTGTTCCCCTGTTTCTCTTGCCTCGTCCACAGCGCTCTGAATCATTTCCGAATCGCCGGTGCACCCGATAAACTTGTTTACGTCAATGTACATTTTGTTTCCTCCTTTTGTTTCTTTAAAATGTTTAGGTAATTGTAAAACTAATGTTTTCCAATTAATATTCTTGGGTAGAAATAAAAAGTTCCGGCTGATTTTAACTTTACGGCATGTTGAAACTTTTTATTTCAGTCAAAAATGACGCACATGTCGTCATTTTTGATTACCAATCAGGGGTTGACACCCCCGATACCCCCACAAAGATGCGGTGGCTAATTGTAAAATTTACATTTTACAATTACCTATTTCTTTAAAATGTTTTATATAATCACCCGTTTTGGGATTTTATCTCGTCAGTTTGTTTATGAGCACATCATAAAATGAGCATCCGCTCATCTTTATAATATCAACGGTATACTGCGATTTTGAAATAATAACACTGTCGGCTTGCGAAAGATGCTCCGACATTTCGCCGTCTATGGTCACCGCGGCGTTTCCGCCCGAAAGTTTCAGCACAATCTCCTTGTCCGCCGACATAAGCGCCGGGCGACTGTTGAGCATATGCGCACAAATCGGGGAGGCGATAAAAAGCTCCATGCACGGCTCTGCCACAGGCCCCCCCGCCGACAGCGAATACCCTGTCGAGCCGGTCGGAGTGGATATGATGATTCCGTCTGCCACATATGCGCTTATCTTGTTTCTGTCTGCATAAAGCTCAACAGAAATCATCTTGGCGTCCGACTTGGACACCACGGCGTCGTTGAGCGCAGTATATGTAGCGGTTTCCTGTCCGTTTTTGTGAATTTTTATGTCCATCATCATACGTTTTTCAATTTTGTACTCACCTTCCAAAAGTTTTTGGCATGCCGAATCTATATCTCTTATCTCCACCTCGGTCATAAATCCGATTTTCCCCATGTTGATTCCCATAACCGGGATTGCATATTTCCCGCACGGCTCTGCCACACGGAGCATTGTCCCGTCACCGCCGATGACAATCACGCAGTCCGCACCGCAAAACACATCTTTATTTTTATATTCCGCCGCAAAACCGCATGCGGAAAACTTGTCTTCCATGACAAGCTGTACCCTTCCCTTCAGGCAGTCAATGACTGTTTTTGTGACATTTAAGCCCACATCTTTTGTGTCGTTCGGGATAATCACTATTTTTTTCATATATCTTTCCTCCCCAAAAGGTCTGCCGCAAGCGGAATATTTGCATATTTATACATATTATACACTATTTTTTTCGTCTTTTCAACCTCTATTTTAAAGAAAATCCGTTTTTTTGACTCCGAAAAGCCGAAAAAACGGATTTTGATTTATTCATCTGCCTGATTTTTCAAAACCGCACCGCGGTCTGCCGAGGTCACCTGACGGGAATACCGTGCAAGATAACCTTTCACATTATTCTTCTTAATCTTCGCGTGCTTTTTCCTCTCGTTCATAACCTCGTCCGGCACAAGCAAATCAATCTTACATTCCGGGATATTTATGCTGATTGTATCCCCTTCTTCGACATAAGCAATCGCGCCCCGTGCCGCCGCCTCCGGAGAAATGTGCCCAATCGCCGCTCCGCGCGTCGCGCCAGAAAATCTCCCGTCGGTTATGAGAGCGACATGCTTATCCAGCCCCATGCCGGCAATTGCCGAAGTCGGCGAAAGCATCTCTCTCATACCCGGGCCGCCGGCGGGGCCTTCATAGCGTATAACCACAACGTCGCCTTTGTTGATTTTCTTTGCATAGATTGCGGCAATCGCCTCTTCCTCACTGTCAAACACCCTGGCAGGTCCGCAGTGAACCAGCATCTCCGGCGCAACGGCGCTCTTCTTCACCACAGCCCCCTTCGGCGCAAGGCTGCCAAACAAAACTGCCAGTCCGCCTTTTTCGGAATACGGCTTGTCAATGTCACGTATAACGTCACTGTCAAACTTCTTTGCACCCGAAAGCAAATCACAAAGTCTGCCGTTCACCGTCATGACCTCCGTGTTCAAAAAGTTCTTCTTTTCAAGTTCTTTCATAACGGCACGGATTCCCCCGGCGCTGTTCAGGTCCTGCACATGATATTTCCCGGCAGGCGACAGCTTGCATATATTGGGGGTTCTTTCACTTATTTCATTTACGTTTTTCAGTTCAAAAGGTATCCCTGCTTCATTGGCAATCGCCGTCAGGTGAAGCACGGAATTTGTGGAGCATCCCAGCGCCATGTCCACTGTCAGCGCATTCTTAAAGGAATCCTCGGTGATGATATCGGAAGGCTTTATGTCTTTCTTCACCAGTTCCACGACCTTCTCGCCCGTCATTTTTGCAAGACGGATACGCTCTGCAAACACCGCCGGGATTGTGCCGTTTCCGGGCAGCGCCATTCCCAGCGCCTCTGTCAGGCAGTTCATGGAATTTGCCGTAAACATGCCCGAGCATGAGCCGCACCCCGGGCATGCGTTGTCCTCATAATACTGCAATTCTTCCAAACCCGCCAAATCCGCTTTGTATGCCCCCACAGCCTCAAAAACACTGTTTAAATCCATATACTCGCCGGAAACCGATTTGTTTGACAGCATCGGCCCGCCCGAAACAAACACCGACGGAAGGTTCAGCCGCACCGCCGCCATCAGCATGCCGGGCACAATCTTGTCGCAATTCGGGATAAACACAAGCCCGTCAAACGCATGCCCCATTGCCATACATTCCACAGAATCGGCGATAAGCTCACGCGAGGCAAGCGAATATTTCATGCCGACATGCCCCATGGCAATGCCGTCGCACACCCCGATTACATTAAATTCAATCGGCGTGCCGCCCGCGGCAAGCACACCGTCCTTGACCGCACGGGCAATCTGCCCAAGATGGCAGTGCCCGGGGATAATTTCGTTGAAAGAATTTACAATGCCGATTATCGGCTTTTTTATCTGCTTGTCGGTAAGTCCGAGAGCTTTTAGGAGTGAACGCTGCGGCGCATGCTCCGCGCCGGATTTCATTTTGTCACTGTTCATAGTATCAACCACCCTTTTCGGGGAATCCCCGATTATTTCGACCAGCTCATTTTCTTTCTCAGGTCAGCGCCGACTTTCTCACAGAGATGTTCTGATTCTATGCGGCGTCTTGCATTGAAATACGGGCGGTTCGCCTGGTTCTCAAGAATCCAGTTTCTCGCAAATTCACCGCGCTGGATTTCGGAGAGAACCTTCTTCATTTCCTTCTTTGTTTCGTCTGTGATGATTCTCTCGCCAACGGTATAATCGCCGTATTCCGCTGTGTCGGAGATTGAATAACGCATCATTGAAAGTCCGCCCTGTACAACCAGGTCTATGATAAGCTTCATTTCGTGAATACACTCAAAATATGCACTTTCCGGCTGGTATCCCGCCTCGACAAGTGTTTCAAAACCTGCCTTCATCAAAGCCGACACACCGCCGCACAGCACTGCCTGTTCTCCAAAAAGGTCGGTTTCGGTTTCTTCCTTAAATGTTGTTTCCAGGATTCCTGCCCTTGCGCCGCCGATTCCGGCCGCATAAGCAAGCGCAATGTCCTTTGCGTTGCCGGTTGCGTCCTGGTAAACCGCAATCAAATCCGGCACACCCTTGCCTTCAAGATACTGGCTTCTTACGGTATGACCCGGGCCTTTGGGCGCAATCATGACAACGTTTACCGTGCTTGGCGGCACAATCTGACCATAATGAATATTGAATCCGTGCGCAAAAGCAAGCGTCATGCCCTCTCTCAAATATGGGGCAATGTCATCATGATACATCTTTGCCTGTCTTTCGTCGTTTATAAGAATCATAACCACGTCTGCCGCCTTGACAGCATCGGCTGTCAGCATAACCTTAAGCCCTGCGTCCTGTGCTTTCTTTGCCGATTTTGAACCTTCATAAAGCCCCACAATGACATCAACACCGCTGTCATGCAGATTTAGTGCATGTGCATGTCCCTGTGAACCGTAGCCGATAATCGCCACCGTCTTTCCTGTCAACAAATCCAGATTACAATCCTGTTCATAATACAACTTTGCCATAATTTTTCTCTCCTTTATGTTATTTAATTTATTAAGTAACCGTTCTTTACGGTTAGATAAGCATTATTTCAGGCACAAATCGCCCCTGCTCATGGCAGTGATGCCTGTGCGGCACAGTTCCATGATTCCGTATTGCTCCATGAGGGTGATAAATGCATTGAGTTTTCCCTGATCCCCCGTGAGTTCAATCACCATTGTTTCGGGTGTCAGGTCTATGATTTTGGCATGGAACGGGTTTATCGTCACCATGATGTCGGTGCGCATGTTCTGCGGTGCGTTTATCTTCACCAGCATCAGTTCTTTTGCCAAGGTCTTTTCGGGTTTCATCACCTGTATCTTTTTTACATCAAAAATTTTTGAAAGCTGTTTTACAAGCTGTTCTTTTGTATATTCGTCACATGTCGCGGTTATGGTCATTCTTGAAAATTCCGGCTCTGTCGTTTCGCTCACGGTCAGGCTGTCTATGTTGTATCCGCGCCGCGAAAACATCGAGGACACACGCGTCAGGACACCCGACTGGTTTGACACCAGCACGCTTATTATATATCTGTCCACTTTTTCCACTCCCTTTCCCCGTCAGTTCATTATTATATCATCAATTGTGCCGTTCGGCGGAATCATCGGCAAAACAAGCTCGTCGGGGTCAATGCGGCAGTCAACAACAACCACCCCGTCCGTTTCAAAGGCCGCCTTTGCCGCTTTTTTCATCTGCTCCGGCGTTTGGGCAAGAAATCCCGTGCCGCCGAAAGCCTTTGCCAAAGCAACATAGTCTGTTTTTCTGTCTATGGTTGTCTGCGAATAGTGTTTGTTGAAAAAAATCGTCTGCCACTGACGCACCATTCCCAAAACATGGTTGTTCAGGACAAAGATTTTTAACGGAATATTGTTTGAAACCGCTGTTGCAAGCTCGTTTAAGTTCATGTGAAAGCTCCCGTCACCCGTGATAAGCACCGCTGTTTCCCCGGTTGCTGCGGCAGCGCCTATCGCCGCGCCCGTGCCGAACCCCATGGTTCCCAGTCCGCCGGAGGTGAGAAACTTGCGCGGTTTTTCAAAGTCATAAAACTGCGTTGTCCACATCTGATGCTGTCCGACATCGGTGACGACAATTGCGTCTTTGCCTGCACTGTCGCGGATTGACTCTATCACCGTTTTAGGGTTCATCGGGCGGGAAATGATTTTCCTCTCCGATTCATATTTTTTATATTCCTCAACCTTCTTTTCCCACTCCGGTTTTGGCGAGGGTTCGATTTTGTCCAAAAGTCGCGGCAGTGTGTCGCGCAAATCGCCGATGACACTGTAATCGACATGTATATTTTTGTTTATTTCAGCGATGTCCACGTCCATATGCACAATCTTTGAGCCGGCGGCAAATTTGCTTTTGTTTCCCGTTGCCCTGTCGCTGAAGCGTACCCCTGCGGCTATAATCAAATCGGCGTCAAACATGGATTTGGTCGCGGCATATCTTCCGTGCATGCCCGTCATGCCCACAAAACCCCTGAAGGAACGCGGAATTGCCGAAAGCCCCATCATACTTGTTCCTATCGGCGCGCCGATTTTTTCGGCAAGCTCAATGATATATCCCGATGTGTCCGATATGGAAACGCCGCCGCCGGCATATATAAACGGACGCTTTGCGGATTTTATCATTTGCGCCAGTTTTTCAATTTCCTCTTTTGAAGCCTTCGGTGTTTCAAAAGGCGGCTCCATAGGCTTTGGTATATATTCGCACTCGGCCAGCTGCACGTCCTTGGGGATATCCACAAGCACGGGTCCCGGGCGCCCCGACCTTGCAATGCGGAAAGCTTCGCGTATGGTGTCCGCCAGCTTTGTGACGTCCTTCACGATATAATTATGCTTTGTAATCGGCATGGTCACCCCCAAAATGTCTACCTCCTGAAAGCTGTCGTTCCCCAGATTCTGAGTCGGCACATTGCCCGTGATTGCAACCACCGGCGAAGAATCCAGAAACGCCGTCGCAAGCCCTGTCACAAGGTTTGTCGCACCCGGGCCGGAAGTTGCAATCACAACCCCGACCTTCCCCGTTGCGCGCGCATAGCCGTCTGCCGCATGCGCCGCGCCTTGTTCGTGACATGTTATGATATGATGTATGCTGTCCGCCGCCGCATAAAGTTCGTCATAAATATTTACAACCTGACCGCCCGGATAACCGAAAACCGTAGACACATTTTGCTCTTTGAGTGCTTCTATAATAATTTTTGAACCGGTGCAAATCATAATAACCCCGTCCTTTCACAATTTTTCTCAAGGTATCAAAAAAGCCCTGCAGTGTGTTGCACCGCAAGGCTTGATTCTCTCCCGTCATCTTTAAAGAGGATTAAACACAAGACTTTCTTTTTGCAACACAAACAGCACTGTCTGCAAGAATACGCACGACAATGCTCTTCACGACGTATAGTGTGTTGAACAGATAAGCCATTTGAAAAACCCGTCCTTTCAAAAAATTTATTTTATTTTATCACATTAAAGCCCGGCTGTCAACCATAATTTTATAAATCCGCGGATTTTGTTTATATTATTGTATTTTTAGATTGATTTATCACAACAAAAGTAGTATAATTTATACATAATCTTTAGGCAATTGCAAAATACAAATTCTGTAATTGCCGTCCATTCTTAACGGAGGGGAATTTTATGAGGGCAAAAGTTCTGGAAATTTTAAAGACCGCCCCCGATTTTGTTTCGGGTCAGGAAATCAGCAAAAAAACGGGCATATCGCGCACGGCCGTCTGGAAACACATAAACACCCTTAAAAAACAGGGATATGAAATCGAATCTGTGACAAACAAAGGCTACAAACTCAGCGGCACGGCAGGCAAAATTTCTCCGGCAAGAATTTCCGATGCACTGCACACAGATTTTGCGGGGAGAAAAATATATTTTTATGAAAGCTGTGATTCCACAAACAAAAGGGCAAAAGAAGAGCCCCTTGCTCCGCACGGCAGTGTTTTTGTCGCCGAGCGCCAGGACTCGGGCCGCGGCAGACGCAGCCGTGCCTGGGTTTCCGAGCCTATGTGCGGCATATACATGTCACTTCTGCTGAAGCCGGAAATCACCGCCGATGCAGTTTCCCAAATCACTCTTGTGTCGGGGCTGTCGGTCCAAAGCGCCCTGAAAAAGCTGTCCTCCGCGGAGGTCATGATAAAATGGCCAAACGACATAGTTCTGGACGGCAAAAAGGTATGCGGAATCCTCACGGAGCTTGCCGCCGAAGAAAACAGCATAAGCTATGTCGTCACCGGGATAGGCATAAATGTGAACAACAAGCATTTCCCCGGTGAAATATCGGACAGAGCCACATCGCTGGCAATCTCGGCAGGCAAAACCTTTGACAGGAACATCATCATCGCCGCCGTGCTCAACGAATTTGAAAAATATTACAATATTTTTATGGAAAGCGGTTTTTCCGCTCTCAAAGACAAATATGAGAAAAACTGCATCACCGTCGGCAAAGATATCCGCGTCATAACACCGTCGGCTGACTATACGGCGCACGCCGCGGGCATCTCCCCCGACGGCAGGCTGATTGCGGAACACGGCGGCAAAACGGAAATCATAAATTCCGGCGAAGTTTCTGTGCGCGGAATATGCGGATATATTTAAAATATGAACAATCTGTAAAAAATTAGCACTCCGACAAAAAGAGTGCTAATTTTTGTTGACAAACTTCTTTTTCGGTATTATACTTTAGTATATAATTATATTTTACAATTTGGGGTCCGGAGAAAATGCGCACAGCGCATCACCCGTTGATTTTTATGCACATTTTTCTGTCCCCATTATATAAAAATTTCGGATAATCGGTACAACTGATGTTTGGCAATTATCTGATATAAAGTTTGGAAAGGATTGATTTATCATGGCAAAAGGAAACATATCGGTCAGCTCGGAAAATATTTTTCCGATTATAAAAAAATGGCTCTACTCCGACAAGGACATATTTTTGAGAGAGCTGGTTTCAAACGGCTGTGATGCCGTGACAAAGCTGAAAAAGCTTGCCGGCATCGGGGAAGCGCAAGTTCCCGGCGACGAAAAATACAGGGTTGACGTCATCATCAACAAAAAGGACAAAACCCTCACCGTCAAGGACAACGGCATAGGCATGACAGCAGAAGAAATCGACAAGTACATCACACAAATCGCCTTCTCGGGCGCGAGTGACTTCCTTGAAAAATACAAGGACGAAGAAAACAAGGACGGCGGAATTATCGGTCATTTCGGGCTTGGTTTTTATTCCGCATTCATGCCGTCGGACAGCGTGGAAATTGACTCACTTTCATACCAAGACGGCGCAAAACCGGCAAAATGGTTTTGTGACGGAAGCATGGAATATGAATTGACAGACGGCACAAGGACAGAGCGCGGCACAACAATCACTCTTCACATCGCCCCCGACAGCGAAGAATTTCTCGAAGAATATACCGTGCGCCAAATATTAAACAAATACTGTGCCTTTTTGCCGGTGGAGATATACCTGAGTGTTGAGGGAGAAGAAAAGCCCGAGGAAGAAAAAAAAGACGGCAAAGACGAAAAAACCGATGCCCCCAAGCCAATCAACGACACTGCGCCTCTGTGGATAAAGGCGCCGAAGGATTGCACGGACGAGGAATACAAGGCCTTTTATACAAAGGTATTTATAGATTTCAACGAACCGCTTTTCTGGATTCACTTAAATGTTGATTTTCCGTTTAACCTGAAGGGCATACTGTATTTCCCGAAACTCAACCACGAATTTGCGACAAACGAGGGGCAGATAAAGCTCTACAACAACCAGGTCTTTGTTGCCGACAACGTAAAAGAAGTTATCCCGGAATTTCTGATGCTCTTAAAAGGCGTCATCGACTGCCCCGACCTTCCGCTTAATGTTTCGAGGAGCTTTTTGCAGAATGACGGATATGTCAAAAAGATATCCGCACACATAACAAAAAAAGTGGCAGACAAGCTTTGCGAGCTCTTCAAAAAAGAACGTGAAAAGTATGACACATATTGGGACGACATCAATATGTTTATCAAATACGGCTGTATCCGTGACGAAAAGTTCTATGACAAGGTCAAAGACGTGATGATATACAAAGACTTAAACGGCAAATATATCACCCTCCCCGAATACCTTGAGGGAAAAGACAGCAAAGATGTATACTATGTATCCGACGAAGTGCGCCAGGCACAGTATATAAGTCTTTTCAAAGAACAAAATCTCGACGCTGTAATCCTCCCCTCCATGATTGACAATCACTTTATATCCTTTGTGGAAATGAAGGAGGATGGCGTGAAATTCAAAAGAATTGACTCCGACATTTCGGACAGCCTCAAGGGTGACGGGGCAAAAGACGAAGAATTTGACAAATCTCTTGTCGACACTTTCAAAGCCGCACTCGGCAAAGACGACCTGAAGGCAGACGTCCAGTCGCTTAAAAACGAAGAACTCCCTGCCATGATGCTCTTAAGCGAAGAATCGAGAAGAATGCAGGAAATCTACAAATCATACGGTCAGCAGTTTGCCGGCATGAGCGGCATGTTCAATGATGATTATACCCTTGTGCTGAACAGGGACAACAAGATTGTGAAAAAGATTCCGGAGCTTTCCGATGAGGACAAAAAGCTTGTATGCAGCCACATCTATGACCTTGCAATGATAAGCAACAAGCCTCTGTCTGCCGAAGAAATGGTGAAATTTATCGAAAGAAGCAATCTGATTCTGGAAAAAATCATTTGACATTGCCTTCAACGGATATAAAAAGGGGGAATTTAAGTGCACTTTATAACAATTGAACATCTGGAGTTTCTGGGGAGAATTGTCATTGCGGCGCTTTGCGGCTTTGCCATAGGCTATGAGCGCAAAAACCGCGGCAAAGGCGCCGGCATCCGTACACACATGATTGTGGGCATCGCCGCCGCGCTGATGATGGTCGTTTCAAAATATGGTTTTGCAGACCTTGCCGATTATCCCGGCAGCCGCGGCGCCGACCCGGCCAGGATTGCCGCACAGGTCATAAGCGGCGTCGGATTTTTGGGCGCCGGCATGATATATGTGCAAAAGCAAGCGGTGAAGGGGCTCACCACTGCCGCCGGCATCTGGGCGACGGCAGGCGTGGGGCTTGCAATCGGCGCCGGCATGTACTTCATCGGAATCGCCAGTGCCATATTCATCATCGTCATGCAGATTGTTCTCCACAAAAACTATAAAATTCTGCAAATGCCAAACGAAGAACAGCTGTCCGTCATAGTACAGGACAGCATAGATGGAATAAATTATTATGAGGCTGTTTTGAAAGAATTTGACATCAAAATCATAGATGCCGACTTCAAAAAGCTTGATGACGGATATATCAAAATTGACGTCACTGCAAACGTTCCGCACGAGCTGGACGTTTTGCAGCTGATGAAAACAGCCCTGAAAAACGAAAACATCAAATCTCTCAGACTCTAAGAAAGGAAGAAAAACATGGAAGTAAGAAATGCGTCTAACAGCAAAGACGTAAAGAACTATACCACAGAAAGACTGCGCGAGGAATTTTTGATTACAGACCTCTTCACCAAGGACAATGTCAAGATGGTCTACAGCCACATCGACAGAATCATAACTGCCGGCGCGATGCCCGTGGATAAAGAACTGACAATTGAGGCAGGGCGCGAACTGGCGGCGGAATACTTTTTGCAAAGGCGCGAGATGGGCTGTATAAACATTGGCGGCGCCGGGATTATCACCGTTGATGGTGTCGAATACCCCATGAATCCGCGTGACGGAATCTATATCGGCAGAGGCAACAAAGAAGTCAGGCTGAAAAGCACCGACAAGAACAACCCGGCAAAATTCTACATAAGTTCCTGCCCGGCGCACAAAGAATACCCGACAGTGAAAATTGATATTTCCAAAGCAAAAAAAGTTCCGTGCGGCGACACAAAAGATGCAAACAAGCGTGTAATTAATCAATACATACACCCCGAAGTCATGCAAAGCTGTCAGCTTGCCATGGGGCTGACACAGCTTGAGGAAGGCTCTGTCTGGAACACCATGCCTTGCCACACGCATGACAGGCGCATGGAGGTTTATCTTTATCTTGACATGGACCCCGACAGCGTTGTGTTCCACATGATGGGCGAGCCCACACAGACGCGTCACATAATCATGCACAACGAAGAGGCTGTAATAAGCCCAAGCTGGTCGATACACAGCGGCGTAGGCACAAAGGCATACTCCTTCATATGGGCAATGTGCGGAGAAAACCAAGAATTTGACGACATGGACCATGTGGCAACAAAAGACTTGAAATAAGGGAGAAAATCATGATAAACCTGAAAATAACCGACAAAGACAACAATATATTAAAAGAAACATCGGGTGACAATCTCTGTGTTGTGTATGACAAAGCCTACAACGAGGGCGACAAAATCACAATCACATCGGACAGTGAATTTCTTTCGCTGAAGCTCAGCGAAACATTGGCGGAAAGCATCGTCTATGTCCCCGGCAAAGTGTTTGAGTTCAAAATCCCCTCCGGCGAAAAGCTGGTGGTGTATGCCCCCGGCACATGGGACGGCACAAACAATGTCATCACCGCCGCCGAAACACCCGAAGAGGAAATATACAAAACCAGAAACATCGCTCTGAACAGCACAGCTTTGCGCCATGAAGAGCGATACTTCCCATATGCCAAGGCAAACCATGTCACACGCGATGAAGCATGGTTTGAAGAACGCAATTCCATAGACGGCGTTGTGCACACAAACGGGCACGGCGCTTATCCGTTCGGCTCATATGCCGGCGGTGCGCGTGAAGATATCGAATATTACCTCTATTTCGGCAAAACAGCTGAAATTTATGAGATAACATTTTTCCTGCGTGCCGACTTTGCCGACGACCACGACACATATTGGAAAAGCTTTGACATTGAATTTGACAACGGCGAAAAAATATCCGCCAAATTTGAAAAAAGCGGCGAAGGGCAGACAATCACCCTCAGCAAGCCGGCAAAAACTTCAAGTATTCACCTGACAAACTTTAAGCAAGCCGCTTTTCCGCTTTCGTGGGCGGCACTTTCACAGATTGAAGTCAAGGGAAGATATATAAAATAATCAGATAATTGCAAAAAGATAAAACAACGGCTGTAAAAAAGTAAATTGACTTTTTTACAGCCGTTGTTTTTCCAAGGAGCGGGAAACTTTGGTCTGCCCGAAGGCATACACGCAAATCTTTTTAACAGTCCCCTTTTATTTCTTTTTCAGTCTTTTGTCCGACTTAACGGAAAGCCTTGTCCCGACGCTCTGGAATATCTGCACAAGAATTATCAGGAAAATAACCGCAACCATCATGACAACGTATTTATATCTGTAATATCCGTAGTTTATGGCAATCTTGCCCAATCCGCCGCCGCCGATGATTCCGCTCATTGCAGAATAACCCAATATGGTTGTTATCGCAATTGTGAAATTTGAGATGAGTGACGGGATACTCTCCGGAATCATCACCTTCGTGATGATTTCAAAAGGAGTCGCACCCATGCTTTGCGCCGCCTCAATGATATTGGGGTTCACTTCTCTCAGGCTGCTTTCCACCAGCCTTGCCACAAACGGCGCCGCCGCAATCACAAGCGGCACAATGGACGGCGCAGTCCCGACAACCGTCCCCATTATAAGCCTTGTAAATGGGAATACGAGAATCATCAATATCAAAAACGGTATTGAACGCAAAAGGTTGATTATCACATTAATCACACTCAAAACCGGCTTCGGGAGCGGCAAAACGCCGTCCTTTTCGCCTGTGACAATCAGTACCCCCAGCGGCAAGCCTATTATAATCGAAAACAGCGTCGCAAGCACCGTCACATAAAATGTTTCCCAAATCGCCATGGGCAGTTCACTTTGCAGAATTTCAATTGTTTCTATCACTGTTTCGTTTGCCAAAAGCTTATCAATCATCATTTTTCACCTTCTTCACTGTAATATTCGGCGTGTTTTCCAGATAATTCACGGCGCGCCTGAGTTCTTCCTCGCCGCCGCTTATGTCCAGAAGCATGTTGCCGAAAACCTTGTCGCCTATGCATTTTGTCTGTGCGGCAAGAATGTTTGCCGCCAGTCCTTCGTCAATCGCCATCTTTGCGATAAGCGGCGTATCCGCCACCATTGCGCCGTTGTAAACAATGCGCACAGTGTTCTCCGACGCAAAAACAGGCACAGACGTGTCTGCCCCGTCGGGGAAAACAAGCCGTTTTGCTGCGTCGGATTTCGGGTTTGTAAACACATCGCTCACTTCCCCTTCTTCCACCACGACGCCCTCGTCAAGGATTGCAACCTTGTTGCAAATCTTTTCAACCACGCTCATCTGATGCGTTATCACAATCACCGTGATTCCAAATTTTTTGTTTATGTCACGAATCAATTCCAGAATCGACTGTGTCGTCTTTGGGTCCAGAGCACTTGTCGCCTCGTCGCACAGAAGTATTTCCGGGTTTGTCGAAAGCGCCCTGGCAATGGCGATACGCTGCTGCTGTCCGCCGGAAAGCTGTGCGGGATATGCCTTTCCTTTGTCCGGGAGCCCCACAAGCTCCAAAAGCTCTTCTGCACGTTTTCTTGCGTCTTTTTTCTTTACTCCCGCAAGCTCCATCGGAAAACATATGTTGTCCAGACAATTCCTCTGCATAAGCAGATTGAACCCTTGGAAAATCATCGTCATTTTGCGCCGTTTTTCCCTGAGTTCAGAGTTTTTCAATGTGCACAAATTTTCACCGTTTATGCACACTTCTCCCTCTGTCGGGCGCTCCAGCATGTTTATGCAGCGTACCAGTGTGCTTTTCCCGGCGCCGCTCATGCCGATTATTCCGTATATATCCCCGTCGTCAACCGTCAGGGTCACGTCCTTCAGAGCCTCAACCGTCCCGTCTGCGGTTTTGAAGGACTTTGAAATATTTTTCAACTCAATCATACAATTCTCCATTCCTCACAAAGCAAGCGCCGGCTGTTGCACCGGCGCTGAATTGACCTTGTTCTTTTTATTATTCGCCTTTGATTGCCGAAAGCGAAGTCTGCTTTCCGCCGTACAAGCCCATCGGCTCAACGTGTATCGCACCGATTGAAACCAAGTGCGTGCCGTTCTGGTCATTGAAGTCCTCAAGGTACGGCAGGTGCTGGAAGTAGTTTGCGTCAATTTCGCCGCTTTCTACAACGTTGTTCGGCTGTACATAGTCGGTAAATTCTTTGATATCAAGTGTAATATCTTTTTCTGCCAGGATTTCCTGTGCAACCTTCAGAATCTCAGCGTGAGGCGTGGGCGAAGCCGCAACCGTTATTGTTGTGCCCGCCAAAGCCGCATAGTCCACACTGCCGTCAAAGCCGTCACCCGGGTTGTCAACCGTGCTCACCACTGCACCGTCATATTTTTCTGTAATGAAGTCTTTCACCTTTTGGCTTTCCAGTGCCGCTTTGAGAGCCTTAATCGCGTCGCTTCCTTCATTGCCCTCTTTTACGGCAACTATGTTTCCGTATTCCGACGATGAATCTTCAATCAGAAGTGAATCTCCGACCGGGTTCAGGTCTGCCTGTATTGCATAGTTTGAATTGATTATTGCATAATCAACGTCCTTCAAAACATTCGGCAATTGCGCCGCCTCGACTTCCTTGAAGTTGATGTTGTACGGGTTTTCTTCTATATCCTTGACTGTCGCTGTGATGCCTGCGCCCGATTTAAGCTTTATATACTCATTCTTTTCCAGAAGAAGCAGTGCTCTTGCCTCGTTTGTCGTGTCGTTCGGCACCGCAATCGTTATGCCGCCTTTGTTGCTTCCGCATGCCGAAAACAATGTTGCTCCCAAAACCGCCGCCAATACTGCTGATATATATTTTTTCATTTCAAATTCCTCCGATTTCTGTTTTTATAGTAATTTTATAGTGATAATGTTAAATTTTTTTCAAAGACTGCACATTCGACCCGAACATCGTCTTTTCCACAAAATAACGGTTGATAACATTACACATTCCTCCCAAACTTCCCGGATAAGCCTTCACAACAAGCTTACCTGATTTATGAGCTTATTATACCACCCTTTTTTGTGTTTGTCCAATACATTATTGTTATGCAAAGATATAAAAAAAATTTATACCTTTTAGATCTATCTTACCATCTCGTCCTGTCTGCCGTTTGCCTTGTGCGAGGCTATGACGCCCATGATTTCGTCTATACTGCTTGCCGCCATATCCCCCACAACAGTGTTTTTGACAGCGGAAGATGCGTTCCCGATTTCCAGTGCAGACTGCACGTCCCCCGTCTTTATCAAACCGTACAAAACTCCGGCAAGATATGCGTCGCCGCTCCCTATTCTGTCAATAACTTCTATATTGTTATACGGTTTTTCCTCATAAAATCTGCCGCCATAATATATCTTGGAATTGAAGTTGTGCCGCATCGGTGACACCGCCTCGCGTCGCGTCGTCGCGACCAGCCTGCAGCCATAGTCCCTTGCATACCCTTGCATGATTTCCTCAAGGGTTCCCTTGCGGCGCAGCATTCTCCTTGATGTTTCTTCCGAAACAAACAGAAAATCCACATATTCAAAAACCTTTTCAATCACGCTCCGCGCCTCGTCCTCACTCCAGAGCGCCGCACGGTAGTTTACGTCAAAAGATATCAGCGCACCGGCATCATGGAAACGCTTTATTGCGGCAATTGCCGTTTTCCTCAGCTCCGGGTCTATCGCAAGTGTGATACTGCTTATATGGAACACTTTTGTTTTTTCATATATATCTTCCGGCAATTCCGAAAGCTTAAGAGAACACATTGATGAACGCGTGCGGTCGTAGATAACCGAGGATTTGCGCGGATATGCGCCGCTTTCGTAATAATACAGCCCCAGGCGTGCCTCTTCCGACGAATCGTACACAATATAGTCATCGCTGACATTTCCGTAACGGATTTTGTTGCGCACAAAGTGCCCGATTTTATTCTGCGGAATTTTTGTTATTATGGCAGAGCGCACCCCCAGCATCGCCGCGCCCGAAACAACGTTAAGCTCGCTTCCGCCCGCGCTTTTTTCAAAAGTTTCGCTTTGCGATATTTTTTCTTTGCCTGCCGGCGAAAGCCGCAGCATAACCTCGCCCATTCCGATTATGTCAAATTCCGTATTTTCTTTAAACATGCATCACAACTCCGTTTCACTGTTTTTTCACTATTATACTCCTGTTTGCGCCGAAATTCAAGTGCCTGTCTTACTTTTTTTATTTTCCCCGGCAATTGCATATCTTTAGTTTTTGCAGACTTTATGTCGGTAAAAATGTATGATTTTCTTTTTTTTGCTTGTGCATAGGAAAAATTTGTGATAAAATATTTTTAAATTTAATGCAACCTTTTTGCGTTTTGAAAGGTATTATATACGAGAGGAGGAAAAACGGTTGAAAAAAAGGGAGTGTTCCATATCAAAAGAAGATGTGGTCGAAAAATATTTTAACATGGTTTACAAGCTTGCACTGTCACAGACAAAAGACAAAGCAAATGCCGATGACGTTGTGCAGGAGGTGTTTCTGAGATACATAAAGGGCGGCACCGCCTTTGAGAACGAAGAGCACATAAAAGCCTGGCTTATAAGGGTCACAATCAATTGCAGCAAAAACACATTTTCCAATTCATGGTTCAAAAAAACCGTTCCTCTCACCGAGGAAATTGTGTTCCAAAGCAAAGAAAAAAGCGACATCTACTATGCCACGCTGGAATTGCCGCAGAAGTACCGCACGGTCATACATTTGTTTTATTACGAAGAGCTTTCTGTTGCACAGATTGCAAAATATCTCAAAACCAAGGAATCCACGATAAAATCGCAGCTTCATCGTGGAAGAGAAATGTTGAAAGAAAAGCTGAAAGGAGGTTTTGAAGATGTTTAAAAAACTTTACAAAGAAGCAAACGACGAAATTCCCGTCAACACAGAGCTTCTGGCAAAATTGAGAAAAGAAGCGGCAAAAGAAAAGAAGCATCCCCCCTACAGCTTCATCTACAAGTACGGATTTGCCGCCGCGGCGGTTCTTATCATAACCGTGTCGCTCAGCGTTTTGCCGAAATTAAAAATTCCGGACGAAAAGCAGCTGCCCCAAAAGCAGTATGCCGCAAATCCGTTGCCGATATCGGATTCCGAAGTTGATAATTCCCGCAGCGACGCCGAAACGTCTGAAAAAACCGAAAACATTTCGGAATCGGAAAAGACCGCAAGCACCACCGAAAAAAAGCAAAACACAACCACGGCACCGACCCGAAAAAGCGGCAATCTGACGGAGCATGCAGACAAAAACCAAACCCCTGCCCCCTCCGCAAATGCCGAATCGGCACAGCTCCCGCAAGACCGCGCCGCCGACGCAGCGGCAGATAATGTTCAAACACCCGATGTTGTCACGGACACCGCATCTGCCCCCAAAATTTCTTCTGCGGAAGATTCGGCTGACAGCCTTGTCCGCAGCAAAGAATCAGGGGCTTTATCCGGCGGCGGTTCCTCTTCAGGCTCGGCTGCAAACATGGCAGCCATAAATGCCGAAAGCGCACCCGCGGCAAAGCAGCAAAGCATTGACGCGGAAAACTTTGCCGTACCGGACGGTATGCACCCGGTGCACAAGGCCGAACCTTATGCGACAGGTCTTGCAGACAACGGCGCAGACACAAATCCGATTTTCACCTATTACGGTGCGGATAAAAACCTTATCATAACGGTTTTCCCCGGCGCGGACGATGTTGCACAGGCAATGAGCCGCACAGACGGAGAAAGCTATTCGTCAGGCAAGCTTGTCACACATTCCGACTCGGCAATCACCGCATACGTGATAAAAAACAATGTCGGATATGTAATCGAAAGCTATGGACTGACAAAAGAGGAAGTACACACACTTATGGATTCTATCAATTAAAATTTAAAACAAACCGAAAGGAGAAATCACTATGAAAAAATTGAAAAACATTGCATTGACTTTGGCGGCTTTGGGGATAATGAGTTCTGCTGCGGCAGAAGAGGGCATCATGCCGATTTCGGCACAGCCCGATTCCATCACGGTAAACGGCACAGTGCTCAGCGGCGCAAAAACCGTAACCTTTAACGGAACAACAATGATTCCGCTGAGGGCAATATGCGAAAACCTTGGCTTTGAAGTGGACTGGAGCGACGAAGCAAGAAGAATCGAGCTCAGAAACCTGCCGATATACATCACACTCACACCGGGCACCGACGGTTACACATTTGCAAAAACGGCGGCGATGAAGTTGGGTGTTGCCCCGATTATTGCAGAAAACAGAACATATGTGCCCATAAATTTCATTGATGAAATTCTCGGCGGCGAATATACACAGGACAACGGGCTGAGCATCACATGGGGAGAATCGTCAGACGACAAAACCGAGAGCGACGCGGTTTCCGTATACATCAAGGAAAAGACAGACGAAGGATTTCTTGTTGAAGACTTCTACAGAGGCGAAGTAAGACTGGTTGTCAGCGACAAAACAGTCATAAAGGACGCAGACGGCAAAACAATCACTGCTGACGACCTTGACGAAAGCAACGAACTGCTTGTCAAATACTCCGATGCGATGGCAATGAGCCTGCCCCCGATGGTAAATGCACTGGAAATAACCAAAACAAATGACATTGCAAAAACCGTCCTGGAAGGCAAAATCACAGAAATAACAACAGAAGAAAAAAGCGGCAAGCTGACACAGATAACTCTTGAAATCGACGGCAAACAGAATGCAGTTGCCATCAGCGAAGAAACAACAGAAAAAACAGAGGAAGAAACCTCAAAAACAGTTGTTTTGAACATCAGCGACGACACTGTAATCACTGACGCAGAAGGAAAGCCGGTTGCCATTGACGCAACAACAGCTATCGGCAAAAATGTACGCGCACGCACAACAGGGATATCAACAAGAAGTATCCCGCCGCAGTCCCCCACGACAGCAATTATCGTTTTCTAAGTAAAAATAAAATTAACAACGGGAGGTGAAGTATTCACCTCCCGTTGTTAATTTTTCTTCCATCTGTATTGCGTCAGCCTTGAAAGCAAATCAAAATATGACCACCCCAGTGCCTCTGCGGCAAGCATTGTCAGACATTTCTGATTTTCACGCCCGGCGCGCCCGGCGCCTGTCAGATTTGGTTTCAGATTGAAATCAAACATCTTGTATTCACCGTTTTTGTCCATACGGCAATCAATCCTCACAAGCGCTTTCAAATCAAGAAAACGCACAGCCTCTTCACATTCTTTTCCGATTTTTTTCATTGCCGCACTCTCGTTTTTCACGGCATGGCTGTTTTCCGCAACCGGGACGTCGCCGTTATAGGGTGCAACGCCTTTTTTGTGTCCTGTCCGCTCTACTGCCGGCAGGCTTGTCCCGTCGGGCATCACAGACACCGTTATCTCTGCCCCCGGCAGAAATTCCTCTGCCATAAATTTGTTTCCGTATATGCCCTGTTCCGTTTCCGCCCGCAAGGTCTTTTCAAACTCTTCCGGAGTGTCACATATTGCCACACCTTGGCTCCCCCTCCCCCGTATCGGTTTCAGGACGCATGGGAAAGGTTCGCTGTAATTTTCTGCAACGTTCACAATGTTGCTGTCCGCAACAGAAAATCCCTGTTTTCTCAAAAGCTTGTTTGTATAAAATTTATCGTCATACAATGACACATCTTCCGGGCGCTGACCGATTATGTATACCCCATGCAAAGTACAAACCGGGTGCCCTTCATATAAAACAGTGTTAAGCCACAGCGTGTCCGCTCCCCCGGCAATGGCAGACCCGATTCCCTCGGGAGTGTCGGGAAATACCATGTCAAAGTCAGACCGAGGTTCTTTTTTGGGTGTTATGACCTCCATGCCGTTTGATTGCAGACAAAACACAATGTCCGCACCGCTGTCACTATAGCCCCCGGGTTTCATCGGCTTTCTTATGCCGTCGGTTTCGGGCGGCTCACAGCTCTGGTACAAAACCGCAATCTTCATATCACTGTCCGCCTCCGCCGACAATCGTACCGCCCCCGACAACCGTGTCGCCGTCATACAAAACCACTGCCTGTCCCTTTGTGATGGCGCGCTGCGGCTCGTCAAATTCCACTCTGATTGTGTCATCGTCAAGCATGTACACCGTCGCCGGCTGTTCTTTCTGGCGATATCTTGTCTTTGCGCACACGCGCATGGGCTGTGTGATTTTTTCCACAGAAATCAGATTTACATTTTTCGCGACAAGGGTTTTTGTGAAAAGTTCCGCACCTCCGCACAAAACCACAGTGTTGGTTTCGGGGCAAATCTCCTTCACAAAAAGCGGATGCTCAGCAGAGATGCCCAGCCCCTTGCGCTGACCGACAGTATAATGGATTATCCCCTTGTGTGTCCCCAGGGTGTTCCCAGACAAATCCTTAAACTCACCCTGCGGATATTTTTTCCCCGTATATTGTTCTATAAAATCGGCATAGGTTCCGCTCTGAACAAAACAGATATCCTGGCTGTCGTGTTTTCTTGCATTTATAAAACCGTTTTGCTCCGCAATCTCCCTCACCTGTGTCTTTCTCAAGCCCCCAAGCGGAAATAGTGTATGCGCAAGCTGCTCCTGTGTCATCGAATAAAGCACATAACTCTGGTCCTTCGTTTCGTCAAGAGCTTTTTTCAGAACATACCGCTCTCCCTCACGTTCAATCCTTGCATAGTGCCCCGTCACGACATAGTCGTATTCAATTTCCCTTGCGCGCTTAAAAAGCTCGTCAAATTTTAGATATCTGTTGCAGTCGATGCACGGGTTCGGCGTCCTCCCGTTTTCATAATCGTCCACAAAGCGGTCTATCACCTCTTTGTGAAAACGACCCGAAAAGTTGAACACATAATATTTCATACCCAGGCGCGCTGCTACACTCCTTGCGTCCTCAACGTCCTCCAGCGAACAACAGCTTTTTTCTCTGCTTTGGCCTATGTCGTCATTGTCAAACAACTTCATCGTCGCGCCTATACATTCATAGCCCTTTTCCTTTGTCAGCAAAGCGGCAACGCTCGAGTCCACACCGCCGCTCATCGCAATAATCGCCTTTTTCATGATGTTCTCCATTCTGCCGTCCCCGGCTCATCTTTTCACATTCCCTATGTCGGTGACAATCTTATATCCCGCCGATTCGACACGCCGCTCCAAACAGCCGCGGCACTGCGCCGCCTCTTCCCCCGTGCATATCTTGTTTTCATAAAGCTCATAAAACTTTCTGACTTTCACCGGCGAAAGATTAGGCATCACAACATTTGCGCCTGCCTTCAAACCCATTTCGCGCCCGTTTGGGTGGATTGTCCCCAGGGCTGTTGTGGACGGGATAAGCGCATACGGAAACATTAGTCTTAACACCGAAATCAGCCGCAGAGTCAGCCCCAGAGGACCGCTTTCGTGATTTTTAAACGGCGTATCCTTATGTGTTATATACGGCCCTATCCCTATCATGTCCGGTTCCAATTGCTGCAAAAAGCGCAAGTCGGATATGATATTTTCCACGGTCTGAAAAGGGCTCCCCACCATAAATCCCGAACCGACCTGATAACCGATATCCTTGAGGTCAAAAAGGCACCTCTTCCTGTTTTCAAGCTCCATGCCCTTCGGGTGCAGTTTTTTATAATGCGCCTCGTCAGCAGTTTCGTGGCGCAAAAGATATCTGTTTGCGCCCGCGTCAAAAAACGCCTGATAGCTTTCTCTGCTTTTTTCACCTATCGACAGAGTAATCGCGCAGTCACTGAATTCTTTTCTGATTGCGGAAACAATCTCACATATTTTTTTGTCGCTGAAATGCTCGTCCTCTCCGCCCTGCAAAACAAAAGTGCGAAAACCCAGCCCATAGCCTTCACGGCAACAATCCAGTATTTCCTCTTTTGTCAGCCTGTAGCGTAAGGCTTTTTCATTTCCGGCACGTATGCCGCAATAAAAACAGTTGTTTTTGCAATAATTTGTAAACTCAATCAGGCCGCGTATATAAACAGAGTCACCATACATCGCCCTGCGCACGCTGTCGGCTTTTTCAAAAAGCATCTCTGCTCCTTCCGGGTTGCCCAAAAGTTGCTTCAATTGCCCGTCCTCCAAGTCGCGCGTTGTGCAAAGTCTGTCAATCAATATTTCAATATCCTTCATATATATCCTCACAATTTCAAATAAAAAAAATCACTTTTGGCGGATAACCGCTCCACGTTTTGTACAAAATTACACATTATAATTATACCATGTTTAAATTTGTCTGTCAATATAATAGTTTTATGTAAACCTGCATGTCCTGTGTTTTTCATGTGATAAAACATTGACAAAATATAAATTATGTTGTATAATGAAAAAAATATTAATTATTTTATTGTATGACAAACCCAAAGCCTGACACATGGTGCAAAATCTAATAAAATCAACATTTTTTGTGCCGCGGCATCAGATTTTTATGCAATATTTATAGGTAATCGTAAAACTGATGTTTTACAATTAAAATGCTGATGCAGAAATAAAAAGTTCCGATTGTTTTATATTTTCTGAGGGTTGAAATTTTTTATTTCAGTCAAACATGACGCACCTGTCGTCATGTTTGATTACCAATCAGAAGTTGGCACCCCCGATACCCCCGCAAAGACGCGGTGGGTAATTGCAAAATATGCATTTTACAATTACCTAATGCAATATTTACACAAGGAGAAATTTTTAATGTTTAATATGAATTTTATTAAAAAACATCGCCGGATTCTCTTGGGAGGGATTGACCTTGTTATACTGTGCGCCGCATATGCCGCGGCACTCTTCATAACAAACCTGACTGACCCCGGGATAAAAATTATTCCCGCCAAAGTGATTTTTAAAACCGCGGCTTTTGTTTCCGCTTCTCTCCTCGGCATGTGGGTTTCGGGCGTATACCGCAATGTGTGGCGGTATGCAAGGATAAGGGATTTTGCCGGAATTATCACCGGGAACATAGTAGGCACAGCCGTGTGCTTTGCCCTCTTTACGCTGTCCGGCACAAAAATTTATACCATATGTGTCATTGTAGCTGTTTCCGTTGAAATCTGCCTCACAATCATGTCCAGAATATGTTATATCTACATATACAACTTCTACATAAACTCAAAACAAGAAGATGCAAAAGACAAAAATAAAGTTTTAATCATCGGCGCAGGCTATGCGGGCTCTCTCATGGCAGACGAATTTGCCAGAAACAGTGATAAATACACAATCATCGGCTTTGTGGACGATGACCCAAACAAAATCGGGCGCAATGTGCGCGGCGTTCGCGTGCTGGGCGACTGCTCCATGATTCCGCAGCTTGCCGACCAACACAAGGTTCAGACAATTGCCCTTGCAATCCCGTCAATCACCCCGGCGGACAAAAGCCGCATAATCAGCATATGCTCCGAAACGGTGTGTGATTTTAAGATTCTCCCCGGGGTGCGTAACCTTATGTCAACCAACTCGGGATTTATGAAACAGCTTGCCCCCATAAAAATCGAGGATTTGCTGGGACGTGACGAAATCGGCTTTGACAACCGTGAGGTGTCGCAGTTGATTTCGGGCAGTGTCTGCATGGTGACGGGCGGCGGCGGTTCAATCGGTTCGGAGCTGTGCCGTCAGATTGCACGATACAACCCGAAAAGCCTTATAATTATAGACATTTATGAAAACAATGCATATGAAATACAACAGGAACTTATCAGAAAATACAAAGATGATTTGGATTTGCACATTGAAATCGCTTCTGTGCGTGACAAGGATAAGCTTGAATCGCTGTTTGTGAAATACAGACCCGACATCGTATTCCACGCAGCAGCACACAAGCATGTTCCGCTCATGGAAACAAATCCGGAAGAAGCTGTCAAAAACAACATATTCGGTACCTTCAACACGGCAACACTTGCATGTAAATATGAAGTCAAAAAATTTGTTTTGGTTTCCACGGACAAGGCTGTCAATCCGACAAATATCATGGGTGCCACAAAGCGGTTCTGTGAAATGATTGTAGAATATTTTGCCCAGAAACGCACAAAAACAGAATACGTTGCTGTTCGGTTTGGGAATGTGCTCGGTTCAAACGGCTCTGTCATACCTCTTTTTGAAAAGCAGATTGCCGCTGGCGGCCCTGTCACCGTCACCCACCCCGAGATAGTGCGCTATTTTATGACAATCCCCGAGGCCGTTTCGCTTATCCTCCAGGCGGCAACCCTGGCACGCGGCGGCGAAATATTTGTGCTTGACATGGGCGAACCTGTGAAAATACTTGATTTGGCAAAGAAAATGATTACACTGCACGGCAAACATGTAGGCAGTGACATCGAAATCGAATTTTCCGGATTGCGCCCGGGCGAAAAGCTGTATGAAGAACTTTTGATGAACGAAGAAGGGCTGAAAAAAACATCAAACCACAAAATTTATATAGGTCACCAGGTAAAGGTGGAAGAAGATTTGTTCCTGTCCCACCTTGCCCATCTGCGCACCGCGGCAGAACAAAATAACAAAGCGGAAGTGGAGGCAGTGCTGCACGAAAGCGTGCCGACCTTTATCAGAAAAGAACAGCAAGCAGCAGTTTAAAATCAAAAAAAGCCGCCGAATGAACAATTCACCGTGCGGCTTTTTTTGGTCAGCCATTGTTTTAAAAGAAGGGATATATATGTTTGATTATTCACTACTCTTAAGATTGGTTGCCGCCGGGGTTTTCGGCGGGATTATAGGCTTTGAAAGAAGCGGAAACAACCACGCCGCAGGGCTCAGGACTCACATTATACTTTGCCTCGGCGCCGCGGCAATCATGGTCGTCAGCGAATGTGTCATCAGCGAATACAACATTCCGGGCGAAGTGATGAGGATGGGCGCGCAAATCATAAGCGGCGTTGGTTTCCTCGGCGCCGGCAGCATCATCGTAGACGGCGGAAACAACAAAATCCGCGGAATCACAACTGCCGCCGGGCTTTGGACAACGGCATGCCTCGGCATTGTCGTCGGATGCGGATATTACATAATTGCCATAACAATGATGATTATCATGCTCACTGCCATGTGGGGACTGCGTTCCTTTGCTGATAAGCTTAAGGAAAGAAGTCTGAACTACAAGATAAAGCTTATCAGCAATGAAATGCACGCCAAAGAAATCGTAAAAATTTTTACCGAAAATTCCATAAAAATAAGAAGCCTCAGCGTTGACATGGACGATGATTCATACACATATATATTTGACATCTCTGTCCCCCACAACAATTTCCGTGAAGGCGAAATATTTGAAACCATGCACGATTTACATGGCAAGCTTGAAATTATACATATATAGGTAATTGTAAAACTAACATTTTACAATTACCTGATTATACATATAAAAAAGCTTTGGCTCAGTTTGTTAACTCCAAAGCTTTTTTACATCACCTTTTTTATCTCAGTCAATTGCCGCCAGTGCCGCAATTGTCGTTATGTCACGCTTTTTCAGGCATGTCTGTTCCCATGTGACGTTTCCTTCCAAAAGTGCAGGGTCGTTGAAATAAATCGTATCCCCTTCACATTTTGTTGCAACCATGGTGTGCGGCATAGAAGTGTCCCTCACCATGACGCCCTCCGGGTGCTTCTGCAATGCTTCCTTAATCGCCGCCACGACGCTTTCTTCGCTTGAATTGTCGATATACGTCAGCCCTCTGCCGGCGTCATAACTTTTGAAATATGCGGAACCGCTGTCCAGTGCCTGCGCAAGTTTTCTGCCATAATTGCCGACAATTGAACCATGATAGCACATCGTAGGGTTTCCGCAGGCATTATAATTTATGTCCGCAACGTCCTTTGGCGTGACTGCCGTGCCCGTGATGTCACTGAGGAGCATGGCATAAGAAACAACATAGCAATAGCCGTTCCTCCCGGCTGTCCAATTATACGGCGCATCGCCATATAGCTCAATATATGCCGGGTCATACTGGCTGTAAAAAGTGTTGCCGGCTTGCTCTTCCTTCAGCTTTTCGCTGTAATCGGCGGCAAGCTGTGTGTTGTTTTTTGCGGCCTCTTCCACAGCGCTCAGGATATCCTTCATGTATATATAGACATTGTTTGAAGATGAATCCCAAATCACCTCTGCGCCAAAAGCCTCTGCCACTGTCCGGAGCGGCACATATGTGACAGAATTTTTGATTTCGGGCGGAAGTATTGATTCTACATCCCTGTCCTCTCCGTCACAGCTTAAAACTCTTATTTTTTTATCTCCTATGTACATTGTCACTTGTGTCTTTTCATTGTATGCGTCAATGCTTTTCTCGCCCCGGTCCCAAAGTACTTTGAATCCTGCCTTCTCCGAAAGCTCCCGAATCGGGACTATGGTACAGCCGTCCTCCACCATGGGCGGATTTTTAAATTCCATCAAGGTGTCATTAAAATATATGGGTGTTTCGGATATTTTCTCGGCATATACCATATTGGGCAGCATCGCCGCGGCAAGGCATATCGGCAAAAATATTGTTCGTTTCTTCATAATTCTCTCCTTATTTTTTGATGGGTGCTTATAAAAACAATCTGCACAATCCCCCACAAAAACTGCATTTTTGCTCTTATATAATAAGCACACAAGTATTATTATAACACAAATTTGTGAAAAAGTCCAGTATTTGAGGCAAATTCTGCAAGGAGATATTGTTAATTTTCTGTGAACAAAGAAAATCCGAAATGCAGAAAAAGCACAAATTATATATTTAATCTTGCCATACTCCCGGGAAACAAAAGCTGTGCAGAAAGTCAATCGACTTTCTGCACAGCCCATTTGCTTTTTATAGTGGGATAGGAAAAATGATACGAAAAATCATATTTTTCTGATTTTTCTGCCTTCAGGAGTTTTTTTCATTCTCCATTCATTGCAGTTTATTTTACAGGTCCCACCGGGGCATTGTTTCCAATCTTGCTCATTTCGATTTTTTCAAATCCCGGTATCTGCTTAAACACTTCACTGTCATCTTTCAATGTATAATCCCCGCCTGCATAATTCACAAAACCGGGGTCTTTCGTTGTGACATAGTTGTTGTCGCCTTTTATAAGTTCTTTTGCACCTCTTGTGCTTGATTTGTTGAGCTCACCGTTTACGGTGCTCAATCCAAACTTGATGTTTACAACCAGGTTCTCGTCAAACACATTTGTCGCAACAGATTTATAATATTCGTCCTTGAATGTCGCCAGTTCCGGATATTTTTCCGCAAAAATCGGGATTGCCGCATATTTTTCCGCCAGCCCCACTCTTTCTTTTTCCTCTGCGTTGTTCATATCCCATGTTGCGCCGGCGACATATGTGTCCCAGCCGCGGAAGGTCTGGCTGCAATCTACAAATATATTACCCTTGAGTGTATTTCTGTTTCCCTGTGCAGTGACGCCGATTACGCTGTTTGCACCTGCTGTTCCTATGTTGGCAAATATATTGTTGTAAATCTGCAGCCCGTGCCCGTAGTTATCGGTTCTGATGCCCGAAACGTTAAGCTGCTGCGTATATTCTCCGACAGGGAATATACCCATGTTGTAGATATAGTTATTTCTTATTATATTTCCTCTCCACTGCGGCATATATTCGTTTCTTGTATAGATTGCGTCCATGTCCAGGCATTCTTTGACAGCATCGTGAATCTTGTTGAACTCAATGATGTGGTCATTGCCGTGGTAGTTGAATATACAATGCGGTGCATCATAAATGTCGTTGTATGCCACGTGGATTGCAACACCATGCATCGCAATCGCCGGCACGTATGCTTTTTGCAGATAACCCACACGGTGTATCTTGTTGTTGATAATCGTGTTTCCGCTCGGCGTGAGTGTTTCCAGGTCGCCGCCTCTCAGATACAGCCCTGTTCCGCCCATATTCTTGATATGGTTGTTTTCAATCTTGACATTGTCACCCTTTATGATTATGCCGCCCGAGCCAAAGTTGAAGATGTTGCAGTTCTTTATTTCAATGCCGTTTACACCTTTGCCTTCATCGACAAATCCGTCCCAGACGTGTCCCGGGAAGGTCTGGGCATCGGTATACTCGTCAGGGTCGCCGAGATAAACCTTGTTGCTTTCGGTTCTCTTGTCCCAATTAAACAGCGGACCCGAGAAATCCACATTTCTGTCTGCCAAAAACTGCTTGTATGTCGGCATCTGATATCCCGCGCTTGTCCCGACGACAGCATATCCTCTTCCGCCTTCAAGCGTCATGTTGCTTACGGTGACATTTGTTGTTCCGTTGAAGTTAAACACAGGTTTTTTCAGTGTCGAAAGCCCAACGGTATATTTCCCCGTCTTGAAATCCTGCGGCGGATAATAATACAATATTCCTTCATCACGGTCTATATAGTATTCTCCCTCCGAGTCAATTTCCTCCATGATGTTCTCGCCGAAGAACCAGCCGTTTGTATAGTATGACTGTATGCGCCCTGTTTTGATATAAATCATGCTGTTTGCCGTGTCAATTTTATCAACCGGATATGTGTTGTTTTCATAGTTTATCGAAAGTGTACCCACAATGTACGGGTCTTTTGCATTTTTCCACTTTGATACACGGCTGTCGGTATACTTAAATGCCAGCTTCATAGTGTCCAGGTTGTCCGAGGGAACAGACATCGTGCCGCTGTTCGGATATCTTGCCAAGGTCTGGTTTTCACCGTTTACAATGAGTTCTGCCTGGGCATATCTGCCTTTGTTAAAATAATGATATCCTCTGCTTGACATTTCGCCATAGTCTGTGATTCCGTGTTCTTTGAGATTCACCATCATAAGCTTTGACTGTGCGCTCTTGTCTATAAGCTTGCTCTTTGCCGCGTCGTCAGCTTCCTTAAACCAGCTTACCTCCAGCGGAACTTCACCCGAAACGGTGACATCTTCCCCGGGATATGCGGTATACGTTATCGGACTGCTCTCCGTGCCCGAATCCGCGGTTGTAAATTCAAGGCCGTCATACATATAATATGTGCCGCCCCTGAGATATACAGTCACGCCGCCCTCTGGCAGTTTTCCTGCGGCAATCATGTCGTGCACAGCGTCTTTTGCCTTCGCGATTGTCTGATACGGAGCGCTTTCTGTTCCGCTTGCATTGTCATCACCGTTTGTCGCCACATAAATCTTTGCTGATGATGCCACTGTACTGCCGTTGTTTCCGCCCGGTGTCGGTGTGACAATTTCCGGCGTCTTTATGCCGCCGTTTTTGTCGATAAATCTCACCATCACCGCGCTCGCCTGCGCCCTTGTCACCACGTCATACGGGCGGAAGCTTCCGTCCTCATACCCGGTTATTATCTTTTCGCCGACAGCAACAATGACGTCCTCTTTGTAATCCTCGGCGATTTCCGCATAGTCATAAATCTTTGATTTTACGGTATATTCGTCAGCGTCGGTTTTGTTTCCCAGGGCATTTGCCACAATTCTCGCCATCTGCATTCTTGTGATTTTGGCGTCATAATCAGGAAATTCCGTCTGTTCAATCAATCCCAATTCTATCGCTTTGTTTACATATTCCGATGCCCAGTATATGCTGCCGTTTTCCTGTACATTGCCCATGGAAACAAGCATCATTTTCAAAAATTCCGCAACGCTCATCTGTTTTTCCGGGCGGAATGTTCCGTCACCATAGCCCGACACAACGCCATATCCGTCCAGCCTTGCCACGATTGACCTTGACCAATGATTTATCATGTCAGTATAGCCTTCATCGCGCTTTTTTGCCATTGCCAAGGGTTGTGTTCCCATTGCCAGGGCAAGAATAAGAGCAAACTTTCTCTTCATTTTATCAAACTTCCTTTCGTTTTATCCTGACCGGATTTTATATTATTCTTTGCTTCTCCATTCGTCAATCTGCCGTTTTATCTCTGCGCACACCTTGTCGTCACCGGCTTTTACAAGCTTGCCGACAAATTCCTCATAAACAGCGTCAACATTCTCTGCCGCGCCTGTGTTGAAGATAGTCTGGTATTCGCTCACCACCGCGTCAACCTGTTTAAGCTCGGTTTTAATCGGGTCTGTATTAAGTGTGAACCCCATGAGTTTGGAGGGTCTTGCCTCATCATTGATTTTCTTGATAAAATCCTTTTCCAAAACCTTGTTTGGGGTTTCGCTGTATATCTCGTATGCATTGAAAGAATTGCCGACAGCCCATTTGAACTGTCCGTACGGCGTGTTTTTGGTCGGTGCGCTGTTTACATATCCAACGGGAATAATCCTATCATCGCCGACAATACGCTTATAGTGCTTGCCCTCAATGCCGTAAACCAGCAGATTATACAAATCCTTACCTTTTTCGGTGTTCATCAGTTCAATCACCTTTATCGCACGCTCCGGATTCTTGCAGGTTGAAGAAATCGCCATGCTTGACGCTGCCGCCGCAAACGGTATATAATGGCTGTTGCAGAACGGTATCTGCACATATGCCCTGCCGCCTTCCCGCGCCGCCTCTTCAATGTCCGTTTCCGAAGGCATATAGCCCTGTCCGACAAGATAATTGCCGATTCCGCGTATCGCATATTTCACATTGCTTCCGCGCTTGACCATTTGGCTGTCTTGCTTTATATAGCCCTTTTTGTACCAATCCGAATACGTGTCGATAAAAAGCTTGTATTCCGGTCTGCGGTAATAATTCATCGGGGTGTAATCATCGCCCGAATCTTCAATATTATATGGGTTTCTCACCCATTCATAACCCTTTTCCGCGTGGTTTTCAAATCCCGTCACACCATCTGCCAAATCACCGTTTTTGTCCAGCATCGCGATGTACTGTTCCACCTTGTCCCAGCATTGCCGGTCCATCTTGGGGTGCGCCCCGAAGTATGCCGCAAGCTCGTCCGGGTTTATGCTGTCGCGGTATTTTTCATACATTTCCAAGTCTATCGCCAGCGACGAAACATATGACACCATCTGCTGCATACACGGAATACTGTATAGTCTTCCGTCCACCTGCTGTTTTTTCAGCATATTTTCGGGGATTTCTTTTTTTATGTCAGGGGCATACTGGTCAATCAGGTTGTCAAGGGGCATGTATGACCCCTTTCTCACCTCACTCACATAGTCTATCATCCAGCCGCTCCACACGATATCCATTTCTTCCTGTGATGTGCTCATAAGCTTCCAGCGTTCGCCATAATCCTTTGAAGAATAACACTCAAACTCCACAGTGGTGTCCGGGATATACTTTTGCAATTCTTCATTGAATTTCTTCCACACCTCTGCCGAATCCTTTTGTTCTTCCGGGCTGACAAGCGCCCATTTGAGCACCACCTTGTTTGCTGACGAATCCACGCTCTGTGCCTTGTTCTCAAAAAAGCAGCCGCAAAGCCCTGCCATCATCGCCGTCATCATGACACACGCCGTTATTTTTTTCAGTGCCATAAAAAACCTGTCCTTTCTGTTTTATGCCGCTTTTATCTGAAAATAAATGTTGCTTTTATTGACCACCAGAAGGAGTTTAGAAGAACCGTATCGCCCGGCTGTACGTCTGACGCCGTTGAGTAGTCTGCTTTTCCTGTTGAAGAGTCATATTTAAATACAGAACCACCGATATTCATTGCCTGATATCTCTTGTCGCCGAAACGGTCAACATAATAAATAATAGCCCTTGAGCCCGCGTCATTCACAGACAGCACCTGTCCAAGCATGTTTCCGCTTTTTGCAATATGGTCACCGTCAATTCTGACAGGCCCGATGTTGTTTACGCAGACAAGCACCATAATATTTTCGGCATAGCCATCAACAACCTTGCACTGTATTACGTCACCGCGTTTCAAATCCTTTGCCGTCACTGCGCTATAGTCGATTCTTGACGTCCAGTTGATCTTACCCTTAGAGTCACTTGCCGCCGGCTGGACAAATTTCACATTTGACGACAGCACAACGCTTGAACCGTCCACAAAAGTAATCTGTGTACATTCTTCATCGTCTTCGTTGAGCGCCGTTGTTATTCTGTCCACCATCTGCGGTGTGTTGTATTCTTCAGAGCCGCCCAGTTCCCCGGCAACCATGGCGCCGATTGCGCCGCCGTCACCGACATCATATATGTAAACCGGACCTCTTGCCGCGATGTCGGTAGAACCAAGCTTCTTTACTATCTTATAGTCATCTTCCTTGGACTTATCCGCCGGAATCTGGAAATATACCGTCTGGTTATCCACAAAATAGCATGGTCTGTTCTCCGCAAAGTTTTTGTAGAATCTGAGTCCTGCATAAGTTCCGTCACTTTTCATCGTTGTCTGAATAAGTGCAAACTCGTCGTCTTTGACAACAGACCAGTTTTCGGCCGTTCTGTCCTCTGCCGTTTTTATTTTGGAAATCTCGCCTTCGTTGTTCATGTCATAGATTATCAGCTGATATGGCATCAGCGCAGTGTCGACTCCGATGCTCTGAACCTTTTGTCCGTTGAGCGTAACCTTTTCCGCTGTGGGGTTTTTGATGAAATCCCCGTCCGATGTATACATCTTTATATATGTTCTTTCGGAGTCTTCGTCAACCCAGCTCTTTATGACATAGGCATACTTTTTGCCTTCGGTGACCATGCTCACCTCTGCAATTTCGCCCGAAACATTCAGCTTGAAAAGATAGCTGTTCCCCGTCTTCGGGAATGCAAGCTTTCCTTTTCCCACCAGGCTTACCAGCCCCTTTGAAAGCTTGTATTCTTCGCCGTCAACAGTTACATAGTGTTCATCGTCATCGTGCTCAACAGAACTTACCTCTCCCGAGATGCTGTCCTCTGTGATATACACTTTTACAAGTTTTGTCCCCTCGGTGTTTTTACTTGAAGCAACATTCAAAATACAGTTTTTGTTTATAGAACCAAAATCTGCAATTTCTTCTCCCGCATAATATTTTATATTATAATCGGAGGAAAAGTCAAGTGTTCCTTTGTCATATTTTGTATTTACTTTTTCGTCGGTCGAAACAACACCAGAAACCACATATTCTTCATATTCGTTTATGATGACAACATCTGCCACAGAGTCATTGTCGTTGTCAATCATCTTTATACTGCCCAGTGTCGGCAGCAAATCCTCTTTTGTCACAATGGCAAGCTTTTTGCCGTTATAGATATAAACTGTGTCGGTACCCAGTTTAAAATCCGATGTCTTTGTGCTGTCCGAGTCTTTATAATATTCAATCTTTGTCAGGTCAGCGCTTTCTATGTTGTCGCTGTCCGCAACGGAATATTTGTTTTTCTTCTCTGCCGCATACTTAATCACATAATCTCCGTTGTCGTCATAATAATAAACCTCAACGTTCATACCGATTAAATCATCAAGATTTACATCCCCGGCAGAAAATTCCACACCGCCTATTTCGGCATTCCCTGTTCCGTATGCCTTTGAGGCGGACTCTATGCTTGTTTCTTCATATCCTGTCAGGATTCCGGTGTACTTGCCGACATGCAGATATTTTGCCATGAGCGTTGTGCCGGCGTCGGAAGAAATCTCCGTTCCGTCCGAGGTTATTTTCACGGTCATCATGTCGGCTTCCATTGTATTCACAATCATAACCGCCAGATTCCCGGTGTCAATTTCGTCTGTGTCCTTTGTCTTGACGCCCTTCAGCATTCCCGCATTTGATGCGGCGCTAAGATAACCTTTATAATATCCCCCGTCTGCCTCTGCAAGCTCCTTGTATCCCAAAACCGACACAAGAATCTTTGCCGCCTCACGGCAGGTCACATTGCTGTCCGGCTTGAAGGAAGCGTCGCCATAACCAATCATAATTCCGCGGTTAAACAGATAATCTATAACCGCCGCCCTCGGGTGGTCTGTTGCGACATCTGCAAAAACCTGCTTTTGCGGCGCCGCGAGTGTGGACTCGTCCACACCCATCAGCCTTGCCACAGTCAGGACAAAATCTGCCCTCGTGACTGTCGGTGAAATAGCGGCGGTATCATAAATTTTCAATCCTTTCAGAATCTCCGATTCGCGCGCCCCGACAGCAGAATCCTCTGCATATGCAATACCGAAGCCCGAAAAAATCACAGATAAAGCCACAAGGAAGTTTATAATTCTCTTCACTTTCAGTTCCCTCCTCAATTAACCATTAATTTTGTCATAAAGTCTTTTCAGCAAAACCACTGCCTGTGCGCGTGTTGCGTTATTCTTGGGTGCAAATCTTTCTTCCGATACACCATTCATAAAGCCTTCGTTTACCGCCTCAACAATATAATCATATGCCCATGCGCTTACATTCTGGATATCATCATAATAAAGCGCACCGCCAATCTCCAGTGTCTTGTTTTTCTTTTGGTTATATGCACTCACAATTATTTTTGCGATTTCCTCACGTGTTATGTTGTCATACGGGCGGAACATTCCGTTGTAGCCCGAGATATAACCCTCATTTTTGGCTGTCTGCGCATAACCTGCAAACCAATCCTCGCTGACAATGTCATAATATGTGTTTTCATATTCGCTTTCCGAAAGCCCGACAGTTTTCACAATAAGTTTTGCAAACTCTGCCCTTGTGATGTTTGCATCCGGATTGAAGGTCTTGTCGCTTACACCGTTTACAATCCCCAGATTTGCCATAAATTCAACATCGTCCTTTGCCCAGTGATGGCTCAGATCCTTAAACAACAGCAGTGCCTCATAAACCTTTTCGTCATTGTCCACAGTCGTGCCGCTTATGCCGATCGTGCCGGAACCGTTTTGTGAAGGCGGGACAAATGCGCCTCCTCCTCCGCTTCCGCCGCTGCTGCCGCCGCTTCCGCTTCCGCCGCCGTTACTGCTTGGTTTAATTGCATTTATGCGTGTTTCAAGCGGTGATTTTGCAGGGACGTCATAAAAACTTGCCAAAAGTGCCTTCGCCGCATCTATGTCTGCTTTTTTCTTGGTATATTCTGCCTTTGTTATCGCTTCCATAAGTTTTTCATATTCCAAAGTGATTTCAAAAACCTTAATGTCGTCGACATAATATTCACCGTTTGCGGAAATTGTCAGCGTGTCGTCAAAAGACGCCTCTTGTTTTCTGCAATCAAAAGAGCCGGCAATCCTTACATATTCTCCGGTTCCCGGCGCAGAGGCAATCTCCCCGGCAAGCTTTGAGGAAATCTTTATGTTTCCCTCCGCTTTTACATAAACCTCAAAGATATAGCTTGAATCATTGTTCAGCTCCACATCAAAGCTTACATCGCCGTTTGCCTTCAAGGCATAGCTTCCGCCATGGACAGGGCTTGTGACCGTTTCGCCGGGCAGTCCCCTGTTCTCACCGTCCTCGAAATCTCCGACATTTGCGATGTTGTCTGCTTTTAACACTGTCACTTCTATTTTTTTCGTGAAAGATTTATCATTTTTCTTTCCCGTTGCCGTCAGGGTTGCAGAAGTGTCGTTGCGTCTGTTCCTCGTCACCTCGCCTTGGTCTGTGATGACGGTCTTGTCAGATGTAGCCCACGAAATCTCTGTTCCGTTTTCCCCGGTTTTTGCAAGCTGCAAATTTTCCCCTGTTGTGATTTTGTCGTCATATTTCGCCAGGTCTTCTTTTATACATCTCAAATCGGACCATTTGAGTGTCACTTTCTTTTCGACTTTTATTTCCTCGTTTTCTGCCGCCTTTGCCACAACCGTAATTTCACCCTTGTCCGCTGTGGCAGACACTGTCAAAACACCTGTTTTGCTGTCCGCAGAAACTCCGCTTAAGTTCTCTTTGACAGACCAGACAATCTCTTTGTCGGGCATCGGTCTTTGCACCTGGTCTTTTATCAAAGCGGTATATCCTACGCTCTGTGTCCCTGCATCGGGGATAAGGACTTCTTCGTCACCGCCCGTAAATTCAATTGTGGTCGGCATACATTCGTTGACCGTCACTTCAAAATCTTTCGTGTTTTGCGGCATGGCGTCAGATGTCACCCTGAGTGTGACTTTTCCGCCCTTGCCCCCTTGGGCAAGTGTCAGCACACCCGTTTCAGAATCAAACGATGCGCCCTCTGTCAGCGAAACAGCCTCTATAGTTGCCGTCCCCGACATTTCCAGTCCGTCACTGCCGATAATCTTTGCGGAATATGTATATTGCGCGTTTTCCTCTCCGTATCCCGGCAAAGCCACTGACAAAAATCCGTCAAGCGCAATGCCGGTTTCTTTTGCAAACACGATTTCATAGTCATGTGTCTTTCCGTTTTTGTCTGTTGCCGTCAGCGTCCCTTTGCCGCCTTCGGCATCGCTTGTCACGTCAAGCGTGAGCGTTGTCCCGTCCCATGACGCCGAAACGCCGTCATAGCTTTGTGCAAATGAAAAATCGGTTATCCCGTCATTTATTTTCTCGCCCTTATAGTCAAACACGTCCGGCGTCACGGCAACCTGCTTTGTGCCGGAAGCCGGGATTTCAACCCTCGGTATCTCTGTTTCTATGGTTATGAGTGTCGGATCGACAAGCAAAAGCCCGTCGTCCGTTTTTGCAATGTGGCACACTTCGTTATCGGAAACAGCCAGGAATCCGCCGTCAGCACCGGCAGAAATTGAAATAATCTTTTTCTGCGGGCCGCTTTCCAAGCCTTTTGCAAGCCCGATTTCTTTCCAAACCGTCGCCGCTGTGACCGGTGCTTTCTCGGTGTACAGGAATTTACCGGAAGCCGTACCCAGAATTATATAGTTATCATCTGCCCCGACGGCTGTTATTTTCTCCGTGCTCTTTTTGCCGTCCTCCAAAAGCGGTTCAATCGACGTTGTTGATTTCGGGAGTGTCAGCACGCGTATTTTCGGATTATTCATTGTGATAATCCAGCTTTCCGTGCCCGGTATATACACCGTTTCAAGCGGAGTCCCTTCCATGTTCGGGTTTGCAGACGAAGCCGTCCTTTCCGCCCCTTCCACAGAATAAACCGTCCACTGGTCCAGTATAACAATGCTTTCCTGTTCATGCGACATGGCAATCGTCTTTGCATAATAATTTGTGTTTGTTGTAAACTCAACCACCTCCGGCGCATCGGTGAGATTTTTGTAGATTCTCATGGCTTTGCCCCCGGCTGTCACGAGTATGTCACCGTTTGTTTCAACCATGTTGTTTGAATATCCCCTCATCGGTGTGGTTTTTCCGTCTGTCTTTGTCCACTTCTGCCCGTCTGCGGAAATGTACAAATCACCCCCGATTTGTGCGACAAAAACCTTTTGGCTTTCCCACCACACAATGTTCTGCCTTACTGTTCCGTTTGCATAGTTCTTTCCGCTCGCACTGCTCAGCACTTTTTTCCAGTCAGTGCCGTTTTCGGAAAAATATACTTCTGTTGCATGTGCGCCCGAGCTTAAATCTTTTGCCATCAGGACATATGCCCCCAGCTCGGGGCTGTATGCCGTATCGGCAAATGTATATGTCCCCGACAGGGTCAGGGCATTTGCCGCCATGCATATATTCATCGACATAAGTGCTGCCAAAATCAATGAAATAAACTTTTTCATACTGTTCTCCCTTTCCTTACAAATATTATTCAGGTAATTGTAAAATGCAGATTTTGCAATTACCTACTTACAAATATTATTTCAAAATTCTTCCCACATTCCCCGTTGTTCCCATCTTGTCAAATTCCACTGTCTTGAATCCGGGGATTTTTTCATACACTTCGCTGTCCGGCTTCAGACTGAAGTTTTGGTTTTGATAATCGACAAACCCCGGGTCGCTTTTTGTGAGAAAATCATTTTCCGCTTCAATAAGATTGTCATTGCCTCTGTATCCATACTTGTTCGGCTCGGCATTCAGAGAGCTGAGCTGCATGCTTATGCTTGCGACAACATTGTTGTTGAACTTGTTGGATTTTGCATATGATGCCGGGTGTCTGTTGAAAAATTCCAGAATCTCCGGATATTTCACAGAATAGACATCTTTATACTTGAGCCATTCGTTGTATGTGTTCTGAACTGTCTTGTCAGACATGTTCCATGTTGTGCCCGGGCTGTATGTGTCCGGCCCGTCATATGCCTCGGAAACATCGACGAAAATGTTGTTTTCTATGGTGTTCTCTATTCCTTCGGCACAGATTGCCCTGACTTGGTTTGCATTCGGTATGCCAATGTTGTAGAACACATTTTCCACGACATTCAGCCCGTTGCCCTTGTTGTCGGTTCTGATTCCGGCGACGTTCATCTGCTGTTCGGTGAATTTCTGCTTGCCGAAATCGTGGATATAGTTCTGACGTATGGTCACGCCGCGCTCCCATGGGAAGGTGTAAACATTCATGTATATCGCGTCCATGTCGTGGAACTCTTTTACAGCGTCATAAATATTGTTATATTCCACCAGATGCTCCGGCCCGTATATAATCATCGCCGTGTGCGGAGTGTCATGGATTTCGTTGTTTCTCACAACCGTCCCCACCGAAAGATATCCCAAAAGGATTCCTGCATTATAGCTTCTCTCCAGCTGTGCCGGTTTTCTTATGTGGTTGTTTTCCACCACAATGCCCGAGGACACAAGATTGCTGTAATCTCCGCCGTTTATGTCAAGCGCCGTCGTGCCGGTGTCATGTACATAGTTTGACGACACAAGGCAGTCTTTACCCTTCAGATATATGCCCCTTCCGCCGACATCTGCAATTTCGCAGTTTTTCACGGTGATGTTTTTGACATTTCTCATGTCTATCGCAGAGCCTCTGGTTGAGTCCAGAAGAATATTCGAAATTTCAACATTTTCTGTCCCCGACATGCTGATTATGTTTTTGTCAAACACAGAGAGCTTGACGTCGCTGTCCTTCGAGAATCCGTCCACCGGATAATAGTACATCATGCCGGTGTCGCGGTCAATATAGTATTCGCCCGGTGCGTCCGTTTCCTCCAGGACGTTTTCATATCTTATAAAGTGCTTTGAATAATAATCCTTTACAGCGCCCTCTCTCAGGGTCACCTTGCCTTTTTCAATCTTTTCCACCGGATAATATCCGTAGAAATAGTTTTCCCCCAGCACGCCTGCTGTGTAGATGTCTTTGCTGTACTTCCACTTTGTGGGCTGGTCATAATCAATCGTAAATTCCGCACCTTCAAGCACGCCCGTTTTGCTTCTTGCTCCGCTTCTTATTATCCCGGCTGTGCCCGCCCATTCTTCGTTTGGCCAGCGCGAAAGCTGCATTCTTTCCCTGTCCACATAAAGCTCGCACTGCGGTGTTGTCCCGGCGGCAATCAGATATCCGCGCCGCGAAAGCTCTCCGTAATCCTCAATGCCCAGCTCTTTCAGGTTCACCTGCAACACCTTTTTCTTTGCCGCCGCGGACAAAATCGGCACATCGTCCGACACCGGCTTAAACTTTTCATAAGGTATCGCCACACCGCCGCTCAGGCGCACATCCTCGTTGTTATATGCCGTATATCTGACAGGGGCACTCTCCGTGCCGGAATCCCCTTCGTCAAAAGCGATTGTCCGGTCAACATAATATGTCCCGCCGCGCAAGTATACGGTGATTCCCTCTTGGGGATATTTCCCCGCTGCAATGATTTCGGCAACCTTTTCCTTTGCCTTTTGCACTGTCGCAAAAGGTTTCTCCATGCTCCCGTCATTGGCATCATTCCCATCAGCCGAAACAAAATAAATGCTGTCGGTGTCGATTTCTGGCGGTGTGTCGCCGTCAAGCGGTTTGATTTTCAACATTCTTGTGACAACAACGGCACTCTCGCCCCTTGTTATCGGTTTTGTATATCTGAAACTATTGTCTTCATAGCCTTTCATAAGGTTATTTGCATAGGCAATGAGTATGTATTCTTTATAATCATTCAGCGTGTCATAATAATCAGTTATTTCTTTTATGACACTGCTGCTGTTCGGGACATTCATGTCCTCCCAGCCCAGCGCACGCACCATAATCCGCGCCGCTTCGCCGCGTGTAATCGGCTTTTGGAAATTTTGGAACTCATCATCATAAACAAGCTCCCTTTTCTTTGCCTCGTCGATATACGGCGTTGCCCAATATCCGCCGTATGCCTTTGCCTCAAAGCCTGAGGCCGCAAGTACAAGTTTTATAAACTCATCGGCTTTTACATAGTCATCAGGTCTGAAATTCCCATAGTTGTCGCCGTTTATAATCCCCTTGCTGCTCAGCAGTTCGACAAACTGCTCCGACCAATGCCCACCGATGTCGGCATATCGCGCCGCCATCGCCGGGACTGCCGTCTGTGCCAAAAGAGCCGCCGCCAAAAATAACGCTGTTTTCTTCACTCTTTTTCTTCCTTTCGCTAAAAAGTCACTTTTCCCGAAAGAGATTGCCGATACGCAATCCCTTTCGGTACTTTTTTATTTTCTTCCTATTTTGCTCATATCAATCCCCGAAAATCCCGGGATTTTTTGATAAACCTCCGAATCATCACTCAAAGTGAAGTTGCCGTTCTGATAGTCCAGAAACCCCACATCTTCTGTCGATGCATAATTTCCGCTTATGTCAATCAATTCTTTTGCGCCCCTTATTCCCGTTTCTTTGTCCACTGTCAGCGGATTGTCCTTGCCGTATTTCAGGTTGCTCAGAGGAACCGATATGTTTACCACCAGATTGTTCTTAAAGGTATTTGTCTTTGTGTTTGCCGGATGCTCCGCCCAAAAATTTTTCAGCTCCGAAAAAGCTGTGCCGTATATACCGTTTATATAAGAATCAATCCTGGATTTATTCAGAATCCATGTGTTTGTTTCATTGCCGTCTGCGTCGGGCTTCGGGGTGAGATAGCTTGCATTTTCGCTGTATCTTGCCCAGCCGAGATACGCCTCGCTGCAGTCGATAAACATATTTTCTTCTATTACATTATGTGCCCCCTGCGCCTGCACAGCGGAAACACCGTTTGAATTTGCAAGACCTATGTTGCTGAAGATATTTTTGCGGATTGTCAGCCCATAGCCGTTGTTGTCGGTCCTTATTGCCGCCACATTCATCTGTTTCTCACCGGCAAGGCTGTTTTTCCCCAGGTCATGGAAATAATTTCCATATATCACATTGCCGCGTTCCCACGGCATGTCATAGTTGTTTACATACACTGCGTCCATGTCGTGGAACTCATTTACGACATCATTTATTTCATTATAAGAAATTTCATTGTTTGCACCGTAAAAGATGATTCCGGCATGCGGAGCGTCATAAATGTGGTTGTTCTTCACCTTCACGCCCACGCTTTGATATCCCACATAAACGCCTGCCGTATAACTTCTCTCCAGCTGCGAAAAACGATATATGCTGTTGTTTACAATTTCATTTCCCGAAGATGAAAGCTTTGAATAATCTCCGCCGCTCACCGAAATTCCGTTTTTCCCGACGTCATATATGTCGCTGTTTTTCACAGAGGAATATGTCACATTCCTCATGCTCACTCCGTTTGCCCCAAAGGAATGTATATTGCATCTGTCTATTGCGACGCCTGCGCATGTGCCGGAGGTCACGATTGCCGACTCGCGTCCGCCGTCCAGCTCCAACCCTTCAAAGCGTATATTTTTCACATCGCTCAGTTTTATCATATTCTTTTCCATGCATGACACGGATATTTCGGAGTTTTGGTCACTGCCCTCGGGCATGTATATGTACAACATTCCGTTTTCGCGGTCTATATAATATTCACCCGGGGTGTCCAATTCTTCCAAGATGTTTTCAAAGCGGAAAAAGTGCTTTGAATAATACGGTGTTATCGCGCCTTCTTTCAGTTTTATGACCTTATTCTGTGTGTCAACAGACTCCACAGGATAATAATCATAAGCAAAGTTCCCGGCAAGCGACCCCGAAAGCCACGCTTCCCCGGGCTTGCTCCACAGCTCCGGGCGGTCATAATCGTCATAACGGAAGGAACAGCCTGCCGTTATATTGTTTCCTCCGTCATTGTCAGCCGGATTTTTTCTTGTTCCGCGTTCCACCGCATATATTTTTGATGAATCGGTTTCGCCCGGCGTGTCCGAAAACCCGACAAATCCTTCGTTTGGCCAGCCGGCAAGGCGCAATCTTTTCCCGTCCACGCTTACCTCTGCCTGGGCTGTCTTGTTTTCCGAAATCTGATGTCCTCTTCTTGAAATCTTTCCCGGGTCGGTTATCCCCAGGCCATAGAGGTCAACCGCCTTTATTTTTCCTCTTGCAGATGTGTCGATTATCTTCTCCGTGACCTCTGCCGGTGCGGCGGAAAGTGCCTGTGCCGCAATGTTCTCCGCGCCGGTTATGCGCACCTTTTCGTTGTTATATGCCCTGACCGTCAGCGGAAGCATGTCCGTGCCCGAGTCAATCGCTGTAAATTCCAATGTGTCATCAAGGCGGTATGTGCCTTGCCTCAAAACTATGCTTGCGGAAACATTGTCCAGTTTCCCGTCAAGCCTTGCCTGTCTTATAATGTCGCGGGCTTTTCCGATAGTCGCCACAGGCGATGATATGTCACCGCTGTTTGTGTCATCGCCTGTGGGCGAAACGTATATATCAAAGCCGCCCGATGTCAAAAAAAACTTTTTGCCTCACCTGCAACAGGCATCATTCCGTTTATTGAATCCCATATGAATACCTTCATCTTTGACGAAGACGTCACGTTTTCGGCTGCTGTCACATCAAGGGAAAGTACCGACTCCGAGTCTTGGGCCATTGTTTTGTCACCTGACACAACCTGCAAAAGCTTTGTGCCTGTCTGGTCGTATATCGCCGCAATCAGTCGTATGCTTTCGGATTTGCTTGTATAATTCTTTGCCTTGACAGAAACAGTGAATGTGTCCCCTGCCGAAACAGATGCCAATGAAACCAGTTCTGATGCTTTCTGATATTCGGAACCGTCTGCGCTGACAATCAGTATATCATTGTCTTTGCCGTCCGACGCCGTGGCAAAATATTTGCCGTCCGCGCCCTTAAATATATTTGTCACAGGGAGCGTATTTTTTTTGAAACCTTCAAATGCAGTTTCCGCAAAGCTTGACGTTGCGCTTATGTTTGCGTTTGCCGAATAATACAATTTTCCTGCCGCGCCGCCGGTCAGGTAGCTTGAGCCGTTTGTTTCGATTGCCGCAAGAATGCCGGAGCTTGTGTTTGGTATAACTTTGGTGAGTGTCGCCCCTGTTTCGGTCGGTTTAATCATATATACAGTATTGTCAGTGTTTCTCACCATGACAAAACTTGCAATGTTGCTGTTCCAGTGAATGTCCTGCATACCTCCGCCGCAATTGTATATATTTTTCTTTGTTTTCAGATTAAAGATATATGTTCTGCTGGTTTTGTGTGACAAAATCAAAGTATCTTCAGTGTCATTCATCGCCATTGCATTCAGGTCATACCCGGCATTTGCGCCGGAATATGTAAAGTTTTCCCATGTATTCACGTCTGTAAATTTATGCAAATTCACCTGACTTCCATAATATGTGGAATAAAGACTGTCACCCACAACAGCGATATCACCGTTTTTGCCCAATCCCTGCATATATATCCATGTCTTTCCATCTTTTGAATACCAGCCCACGTTATGTGCAATATTCACGGAAGCCGCTGCCACAACAAATGCGCCGATTGTTTTTGTTACGCTCTCTCCACTCTCGTTCTGCACAGTTTCGGAAATTGCATTTGGCCACCAAACAGCCAGATTTTTTCCTTCTGTTGTAAACGGAGAAGGTTTGTTTGTGCCTGCCATGAGACAAACACCCTCTTCATAGTTGATTCCGTCGTCAGACCAGAAAATACGTGCATGCTCAGAATCATTTCCATATACAACATATCTGTTTAATTCCGGGCTGTACACGCCGCCCAGAAGCGTCACACCGTCAAAAGGAAGTGAACCGATGACCTTTGCCTGTCCGATTTCCTTATAGTTCAGCATATCCGTATACTGATAACCTTCGTCCGTTGATTTCAGGTTATACACGCCCGTTGCGGTTGTCACAAAAAATTCTCCGCCGCCAAGCGCCGTTATGTCTGTCACTTCTTCTGCAATCGCCGCCGTGCCCGTTGCCGGGGAAACTTCCGTCCACACCTGTGCCTCAATTTCGCCCGATGCAATCAGAACTGCGTCCGATGGCGCAGAGTATATTTTACCTTCCTTTGTTGCAAAGAATATCACATTCTCATTTGCACCTATTGCTGTTATTATACTTGTATTTTCACCGGTTGCCAATTGCGGTGCAAACGATTTTACGGGATATCCCGACGCTGTCATGACAGACATCTGTGCTTTATTATCCTGTGATATAATCCATTTTGCCTGTCCGTCAACATATTTTGCATCTCTTGCCGATATAGGGAAATGAGTTGTATTGTTAAAGTACGAAGTTTTCTGCCATTCAAGCGTTCCGCTTTCGTTCTCCTTTTTTTCCATAACAGTTCCATAATCTTTTCCTGAAATGTATACTTTATTTTTGGACTCTATCCCGATAAAAAGTGTTACATAATTGCCTCCCAAAGTTGCTATCTGCTGAGAAACACTTTCAAGGCTTTCTGCAAATACCGCCGTTTTTCCGCCTGCTACGACAAGCAAACCGTCACGATATTCCAACACAGCGTTTGATATTCCCGTTGTTCCCGAAAGGGCTGAGTTAACACTCCATGACACAGCGTCCGGAGATGTGTATACTGTGTTTCCCAGCGCCGCCGCAAACAGGTTTTCTTCTTGCCAATAAACCAACTCTTGTCCTGAGTTCGGTCTTGCATAATTCTTTGCGTTGTCAACGCTCAGCGTTTCCTTCCATTTCCTTCCGTCGGCTGAAACATACATTTTTGCAGCCGTCCCGCTCAAGTTCTTCGCCATGACAACATATGTACCGTCGTTGTATGCAGAATCAATAATAGTATAGCCCGACTCCACAAATCCTGCTTTTGCCTGTGCCGGAATCTGCCCGGTAAAAAGAGTTGCAAGCATAACCAAAACTGTCAAAAATGAAATTTTTTTCTTTAACATTTCTTTCCTCTCCTTAAAATATATTTATATAAGCAATTGTAAATTTTACAATTAAACTTTCACAGTCAAAAGCGGCATCTTCTTGCTTATTTTTAGCATCTCATACCCAATATGTATCAATTTGCATATATTACATCAATTTTTTCATCTTTTGTCGTGCAATTTAGACTATTAACTATCTTAATTATAGCATTACCTCTCATCCTAAACAAGTATAAAAATTTGACATTTGATTAAAATTTTAACTTCTTTTTTACTTTTCTGGGATAGATAATATTTTTTACATTGTCAAAATTATCCGGATATATCTTTGTTTTTATGAGATACTATCTATATATGTAATTGCAAAACCAACGCTTTTATTTGTGCACAAATATTATCTTTTGCGTTTTATTGCGTCTTTCTTTGTGATATATGATGATAATTGATATTTTTTTCACAAAGTTCTTGAACTTTTTATTTTTTTATGCTATGATGATTATGTTAAATAATTATCAATGTCACCGAAAACTAAATTTGGAGGGATATTAAATGAACAAAATTATTGACAACACAGAAGCCCTGGCAAAAGCCTTGAAGGAGTTGCGCACTGCACAGGCAGAATTTGCCTCTTTCAGCCAAAGCCGTGTGGACAAAATTTTCAAAGCCGCGGCGCTTGCGGCAAACAACGCCCGCATCCCGCTCGCCAAGATGGCGGCAGAAGAAACGGGCATGGGCGTCGCCGAAGACAAGGTTATCAAAAACCACTACGCGGCGGAATATATCTATAATGCCTACAAAAACACAAAAACCTGCGGTGTAATAGAAGAAGACGCCGCATACGGCATACAAAAAATTGCCGAACCCATAGGGGTTGTTGCGGCAGTAATCCCCACCACCAACCCCACATCAACGGCAATTTTCAAAACACTGATTTGCCTGAAAACAAGAAATGCAATCATAATCAGCCCCCACCCCAGGGCAAAAAACTCGACAATTGCCGCAGCAAAGGTTGTGCTTGATGCCGCCGTTGCCGCCGGGGCGCCCGAGGGCATAATACGCTGGATTGACGCCCCCTCTCTCGAACTCACCAGCATGGTGATGAAAGAATCGGACATAATCCTCGCCACAGGCGGCCCGGGCATGGTGAAGTCGGCATATTCCAGCGGAAAGCCGGCAATCGGTGTCGGCGCCGGCAACACCCCGGCAATCATAGATTCAAGCGCAGACATACTTTTATCGGTGAACTCAATCATTCATTCAAAAACATTTGACAACGGCATGATATGCGCGTCGGAGCAGTCTGTGATTGTGCTCACCGATATATATGACAAAGTAAAAAAAGAATTTTCCGACAGGGGGTGTTATTTCCTGTCCCCCGACGAAACCGAAAAGGTGCGCAAAACGATATTGATAAACGGCGCACTCAATGCAAAAATTGTCGGGCAATCAGCAAAAACAATCGCCTCCCTCTCGGGTGTGGAGGTGCCGGAAAACACCAAAATCCTTATAGGCGAGGTGGAATCCACAGACATCTCGGAAGAATTTGCACACGAAAAGCTTTCCCCCGTGCTCGCCATGTACAGGGCAAAGGATTTTGACGATGCCCTTTCAAAGGCAGAACAGCTGATTGCCGACGGCGGATTCGGGCACACCTCGTCACTCTATATTGATACATCGAAAAAGGATATGATTTCTCTTTTTGCATCGCGCATGAAAACCTGCCGAATCCTGATAAACACCCCGTCATCGCACGGCGGTATAGGTGATTTGTACAATTTTAAACTTGCGCCGTCACTCACACTCGGCTGCGGCTCCTGGGGCGGAAATTCCGTTTCGGAAAATGTCGGCGTCAAGCACCTCTTAAATATCAAGACGGTTGCGGAAAGGAGAGAGAACATGCTTTGGTTCAGAGCACCCGAAAAAATCTATATCAAAAAAGGCTGTCTGGGTCCGTCACTTGACGAGCTGAAAAATGTCATGGGCAAAAAACGCGCCTTCATCGTGACCGACACCTTTTTGTACGAAAACGGTTATTCCAAACCGATAACCGACAAACTTGACGAACTGGGGATAGCGCATCAGACATTTTTCAATGTTGCGCCCGACCCGACGCTTGGCTCGGCAAAGCAGGGCGCGGAGGAAATGGCGCGCTTCAAGCCCGATGTCATCATTGCGCTGGGCGGCGGCTCGGCAATGGACGCCGCAAAAATCATGTGGGTACTCTATGAGCACCCCGAAGCAGACTTCATGGACATGGCAATGCGCTTTGCCGACATCAGAAAGCGCATATATACCTTCCCGAAGATGGGCGAAAAGGCATATTTTGTCGCAATCCCCACCTCTGCCGGAACAGGCTCGGAAGTCACACCTTTTGCGGTCATCACCGATGAAGAAACCGGGATAAAATATCCCCTTGCGGACTATGAACTGCTGCCTGATATAGCTGTCATCGACACAGATTTCCACATGTCGGCGCCAAAGGGTCTTACCGCCGCCTCGGGCATAGACGCCGTGACGCATGCCGTGGAAGCATATGCCTCCATGCTTGCCACCGACTACACCGACAGTCTGGCGATAGGTGCACTCAAAATAATATTTGAATACCTGCCGAAAGCATATGAAAACGGCGCAAATGACGAGAGGGCACGAGAAAAAATGGCAAATGCCGCAACAATGGCAGGCATGGCATTTGCAAACGCATTTTTGGGCGTGTGCCACTCCATGGCTCACAAGCTCGGCGCATTCCACCACCTTCCCCACGGTGTTGCAAATGCATTGATTATTGATGAGGTTATCCGTTTCAATGCTTCCGAAACACCCGTAAAAATGGGCACATTCTCCCAATACAGCTATCCGCACACCGGCGCACGCTATGCCGAAATTGCGGACGCGCTGGGGCTTGCGGGGAAAGACAACAGCGAAAAGGCGGAAAACCTCATAAAAGCGATTGATGAGCTGAAAGAAAAAGTCGGCATCAAAAAGACAATCAGGGATTATGGAATCAGCGAAAAGGACTTTCTGGATTCTCTCGACAAAATGGTTGAACAGGCATTTGACGACCAGTGCACAGGTGCAAATCCGCGTTATCCGCTGATGAGCGAAATTAAACAGATGTATCTCAACGCATATTATGGAGGTGAACGATAATGAAACTTGACAAAATCATAGCAGTCAGAAATTCAAAAACAATATACCGTGACGGTGACAAGGCAATCAAGCTTTTCAACCAGGAATTCTCCACTGCCGATGTCCTGAATGAGGCACTCAATCACGCAAGAATAGAGGAAACGGGGCTCCGCGTCCCAAAGCTTTATGAGGTCACAAAAATTGACGGAAAATGGGCAATCGTATCCGAATTTATCGAGGGAACAACCCTCGAAGCGCTGATGGCAGAGCACCCCGAAAAATATGATGATTATCTTGACCTGTTTGTTGACCTGCAACTGGAAATACAAAGCAAAAAAGCGCCGCTTCTCAACAAACTGAAAGACAAAATGCAGCGCAAAATTTCCGAAACCGGGCTGGACGCAACCACACGCTATGAACTGCACACGCGCCTTGACGCCATGCCCAGGCACAACAAGGTGCTCCACGGCGACTTCAACCCCGGCAACATCATTATCACAAAGGACTCTGTGCCGTATATCCTGGACTGGTCACACGCCACCCAGGGCAATGCCTCGGCGGACGCGGCGCGCACATATCTGCTCTTCACCCTTGCCGGCAACCGCGCGCATGCGGAAAAGTATCTCAGCCTTTTCTGCAAAAAAAGCGACACGGCAAAGCAGTATATCCAAAAGTGGATACCGATTGTCGCCGCGTCACAGCTTGTAAAAGGGCACCGGGAGGAGCGCGATTTCCTGATGACATGGATTGACGTTGTGGAATACGAATAAACAATATAATCGCAAATATGGATAAAAAAGGAGCCGCGGCAAAATAACCATGTTTTGCTGCAGCTCCCGTTTTTACATCAAATTGCTTTCGGCAAGCAGTTTAATATTTTTCCTCAGGTATTCTCTCGACTTTGTGCTCATCTTTTCGACATCAGCCCTGATTCCGGCAAGGAAAAAATCAACATCATTTTCAGGTAAGTCCTTTGCCAAAGCATCGGTTGTGACATTCAGTGCCGCGGCAAGCTCAATCAGCAAATCAAACCGCGGATTGTGATATCCCTGTTCAATTCTCGACAAATGTTTCTGCGATATTCCTGCCGCCTCGGCGACCTGTTCCTGCGTTAAATTCTGAGTCACTCTGTATCTCTGTATGCGCTGACCGATTTTGACAATTATCGGATTTTTTTCTTTTCCATTGTTCATAATCCCAACCTCATTACAGTTATAATAATTATATTATACTATGAAATAAAACTTATGATAACTGGAATATTAAGGTTAAATACATATTTTTTATGCCGAATTGTGTAATAATACTCTTGAAAATATTAAATATACATGGTATAATAACATGTATAATACTACAAAAGCAAAGAATGTCATCTATAAAAATAATTAACAGAGGAGTTGTCACATGAAACATAAACAAACATTTTTAATAATATTGATTTTTATTTTCCTCTATGGTGTCTATTGGCATGCAGTGGTTACACTCCCTGTCCGCACCGCACAGCCCGACACCGCTGGCGCCGCCGTCGTAGCCTCTGATGCACCAAAGCCGTCGCTGCCGCAATCCTCCCCGGCTCAAGCCGAAACACAAAAAACAATCTATATTGTAAACAAAAACACAAAAAAGTTTCACCGCCCCTCTTGTTCCGCTGTCGCTCAGATGAATGAAAAAAACAAAAAAAGCCTTGACTGTACATATGACGAGGCGGTGAGGCTCGGCTATACCCCCTGCAAAATATGTTTTCCGTAAAAAAGAGGCTGTAAAAAACTCCGAAAGTTTTTTACAGCCTTAATTTTTTAGAGGGGATAGGGAAAAAGCTTTGGAATTAACAAACTGAGCCAAAGCTTTGGCTTTGGGTTACCCGATGGCGTACATGGGTACGCCGGGCGGCGAAGTTTGTTGATAGCAAGAAAAAGGAAAATCATACGAAAAATCATATTTTTTTGATTTTTCTGCCATGATAAAACTAAACTGTAACAATTATATTTTCTATAATGTTTGTGTTTTACTTTTTTTCTTGCGTTCCGGAGTTTTTTTACATCCCCTTTTTGTTAAAATCCCACTGATGCATTGGGGATAACAGGGGTCATGCCCTCTTTGCTGTCCCACAGGAAGGCTTTTGCCTTCTTTGCGTCACTGCCGGGTTTCACAGACAATGAGATTGATTTGTCCTTGCCCGACGAGTCTGTTATGCTTTGTGCGCTTGTGACGCCGATAAGTCTGGAATTCTCGTCATAAAGTGCAATTGCAATTGTCACCTTCTTCGCCTCGTGCCCGACATAATATACCTGTGCTGTCAGGGTCGACGACGCCGTCACGCTTGAAGAATTAAATGCCAATTCGCCAAATTCAACACCCTTTTCCTTTGGTGTGAAAATTCCTTTCAAATCAACAGTATATCCGGCAGAAGCCGCATTTTTGCCTGTCACTGTCACAACAGCCGTATGTGTGCCTTCTCCCAGTCCGCTGTACAAACTTCTCGAAAGGTATCCGTCATAAAGCGAGCTGTCTGCCGCCAGGAACGTATCCTTCGCCTCTCCGACAACCACGCCGTCGACTGTCAAACTGAATATACCTGCATTTTCTTCATGCAGTGCATACTCCAGAACCACTTCATCACCTTTAAAGGTAAATTCATATTGTTCTCCATTCTCTGTGAGTTTCTTTGACAATGCAGTAAAATCATATGTGTAGTCCTTGAAATCGGTCAGCGGAGTCACTGCACTGTTTTCCTTCGGGAGGACAAAATATTTTTCCGAGTCATGTGTCAGCAGATTGTTTACATATTCTCCGTAATATCTTGAACCTTCCGCTGTCGGGTGTGTTGTATCCGGGGAGGTAAAGAACTTCCCGAATGTGTCCCACTCGCCTGCCAGCGTGATGTCCTGATTGTACAGGGTTCTCATATAGTCGCGTATATTTATGGTCGGTATACTGTATGCCTTTGCAATCTTTTCGTGTTCTGCAATAGACCAGCTGTTTGTTTCAAAGTTCTGTACCATTGTGTACACAAATATGATAACCGGGCGTTTTTCAAGCTTGTTGAGATTCCTCACGATAGATTCCATATATTTTGCCGTTTCTGCAAAGTTGGCATCATTTACCGAAAATTCCACAAAAACCAAATCGGGTGATTTTGAAATCACATCACGCTCAAGCCTTCTCCATCCGTATTGTGACCCTGTTCCGCCGACAGAGCAATTGTGACACTCTGCATTCGGGAACCATTCTTTGATTTGGTTTGTGACATGCACTCGCCAGCCCTCCTGGTTGGTGATTGAACCGCCGAAGAACGCAACGCTCAGATTTTCCTTATCCTTAAAGATTTCCGGCATAACAAACTCTTTGCTCTGATTCCATTCTGTTCTAAAATGTATCACCTGGTCTTCAGTCATTCCCAAAACATCTTTCGGAATTGTCATTGTGTATTTTGTGTTATATTCAAAGCTCCCCGGTATCACAGTCAGGACATTTTCGTCGGGCAAAATCGTTGCCTCAACGCTGTTGCCGTTTTCGTCTGTTATGCTGATTCCGTCTGTAGTTTCGGGCGCACCGCTCAGGGTGACCGTAAATATATTACCCGAAACAGGCACAGGCGCCGCATTTTCCAGCGGATATCCGCTGCCGTATGTGACCTCTGCCTTGCCATAATCCCCGTCCCACAGATAAATATAGTCTATATACTGTGTCGGTGTTTTGTCGTCCGTCTTTTGCATAACCTGTATTCTGCGGATTTTTTCCCAATTTGCATTGTATGTAAAATTGGTTTCGGGGGTTGTCGCGATATTCCCCGCGTCGTCGGCGAGTATAAGTGAATATTTGTGGCTTGCAAAATTCATCTTCACCGTCACTGTATACCATTTGTTCGCCTCAAAGATATAATTTGCATATTCCGAGCCATAATAAAGCTTGTTTCCGTCCTGTATTTTCAGGGCAAAAATTGATTCTCCGCCGCTTGTTTCGTTCGGTATGATTGACAGGAAATTATTAGACAAAGTCCCGTCATTGTCATATTTAAATCTCATTTTGTACAAAATGTTCTTTTTGCCTTCCAGGGATACGTCCTCGTCAAAGATAACGTCAAAGCTTCTGTACGGGAACTTGCCCCATGTCATCACGCAGTTTCCGTCCGAAACCATTGATTGATCCTCAATTTTGAACTTACTGCCCCCGATTCCTTTATACCACTTTGATATGTCGTCCGCGCCGTCAAACTCCGCTCTGAAGAGGTACTTCTCTTCGTCCGCCGTGAAGAATGCGGCAGACTTTCCGAGATTCACGCCGATTGCCGGCACTGCCACCGTGTACTTTGTTCTGTAAGACAATTTTGACATGACAGCCGTCACGGTTTTGCCGTCCTCAGAAAGTGTCTTTGACAGTTCTGCACCGCCATCGATTGTGATTTTCGCCATGTCGGCTTCTGTGATTGCGTCCTCAAAATCCACAGTGAACGTTGCTCCGTTTTTAATGCCCGACGCTCCGTCCAGGGGCTTGCCGCCGTCATAAGAGATGCTTGCCACCGGCAGCAAATCTTCGTCATATGCCTCCAGATAATCAAGATAGAAATATCCGTCAGCCTCTGTTTTCATGGTACAAATTTGTGTGAGATTTACATATGTGCCGTTATATAAAAAACCTTCCGTATATGTACCGCTGTTTCCGTTGTCATCTGATATATTTACATATGTTTTCTTTGCCTTATAGTCCGCCCTGAGTTCAACACTATACCATGTGTCACCGCTCAGCGAATAATCTTTCAGTGCATCGTTCAGTTTCAGCTTTCCGCCTTCGTACGCCATCTTGAAGTAGTAAAATGATTCCAAATTCGTTGTGCCGTCTGCATTTAATTTTTTCCCGTTCAGCGCAAGAATATCACGGTTAATATATGTGTCTGCCTTAAACCTCATCTTGACAATGATATTTTCTTTCGTCTGGTCAATTTGGTATGCATCGTCACCGGTGCCGAAGTATATCCCAAAAGCACCATAACCGACATTGTTCCTGTTATATTTTGCATATCCGTTTGTCACGTCAACCAAAGAATTATCAAATGTTCCTTTTGGGTTATACTGATAACTGCTGTCGAATACCGCCCATTTTGACATGTCGTCCTTGCCGTCAAACTGTGAGCTTGTGATTATCCCTGTCCTTACCGCCGAGAAAAATGTCACAGACTTGCCGAGATTCATGCCGATTGCCGGCACTGTCAGTGTATACTGTGTGCCGTACGCAAGCTTTGAAACAACCGCCGTCACGGTTTTGCCGTCTGCGGAAAGTGTTTTTGAGAGTTCTGCGCCGCCGTCAATTGTGATATCCGCCATGTCGGCTTCTGTGATTGCATTTTCAAAATCTATGCTGAATTCCGTGCCGTTTGCGATGCCCGACACACCGTCCGGGTTCTTTCCTTCGTCATACGAAATCTTTGCAACAGGCATCAAATCCTCGTCATATGCTCTCAGATAGTCAATACAGAAAGTTCCGCCCGCTGCTGTTCTCATTGTGCATATTTGTGTCAGGTTTTCAAACTTGTAGGCCGAACCGTTTATAAAGCCGATTGTATATGTACCCCCTTTATTGCCGGCGTCGTCAGCAATGTTTACATATGCCTTCTGCTCTTCATAGTCTACTCTCACATCAATGTTATACCATGTGTCAACACTCAGGGCATAGCCGGTTTGCGTATACGTTGCCGGACTGCCGTTTTTGTTCATTGTCAGCTTTCCGTCATAAGATGACAAGTTGAAAAATTCCTGCGAGTCGTCAGTTACTGCGCCATCATTCTTTATTCTTTTTGCAAACAAAGAAAAAAGTTGATAATTATCAGAAAATCGGTCTGCCTTAAACCGCAGTTTAAATACAATATTTTTCTTTGTTTGGGCAATTTGATATGCCTCATTACCAGTGCCGAAATACATTCCCCATGTCCCATAGCCGACATTTGCGTTGGCAAACTTTATCAGGCTTTGTGACGAGTCAATCAATGTGCTTGTCTTGTCAATCAAAATGTCGTTGGGTTGCAAATTGTCACCGAACACCTTCCAGTGTGCACCGTCGTCAGTGCCGTCAAACTCCGCCCGGGCAATCATGCCAGTCGTTTCCGCATGAGCTGCCATCATCGGCATGCAGGAAACCAGCATCGCCAGGGTCAGGCATGCGCTCATGAATTTTTGTTTTAGTTTTAACATTTTTTGTCCTCCTTAAATTTTTTATTTTAATGCCTGAAAAAGCACTAATTACATTTTTCTGTACATATCGGCATAAATGCCGCAGTTTGCCTTTATATTTTCAAATTCCGCAGTCTGCTGTGCCGTCAGCTCTGTCGTGTTGCCCGACATGTTCAGGTCAGAGTCGGTCGTCTCGGCATATGTATACACCCCGGTCGCCGTGTCAACAAAGCAATTGTCCATAACCGTGGTTTCTTCTGCTGTTTCTGCTGTTTTGTTGTTCACATATTTCAGGACATTGCCGTATGCGGACTGCCATGCATAGCTTTTCCATGCCACGCCGGGATAATATCCGTTGCTTTCGGGCACGCCGACAAGGTTCCCCATAAACAAATTTGCATGTCCGTTATATCTGCCGTTTATCTCGTCCCACACATTATACTTCACTTCGTCAACAGTGATATAAAGCCCTTTTCCGCGGATTTTTGCACCATATCTTGCATTTTTCACGAGGTTCCCCGAGAAGGTGTTGCACACACCGCCATGTATCAGCAACACAGAATCAATATTTTCAAAAATATTTTTTTCTGCCGTCTGACCGCTTAGCCAGTCGTCCCAGTACACCGCGCCTATGCCGCTGTTTGAATCGTGGATATAGTTGCGCCGTATCACCGTCCCCAGGTTTGCAAGATTATTCCCTGTATAAATAATCCCTGCGTCATTTGCGTTGTCGGTCAGACAGCCGTAAATGTCGTTGTATTCTATGATGTGGTCATTTCCGCTGTATGACACCGCAAGGTGCGGTGTCCCGGTCACGGTGTTTCTGCTTGCAGTGACGCCGCAGCCCGACAGCACAAATGCCGCCTGATTTGTCCTGTAAATCTGCGAAGTTTTCTCAAACATACAGTTCTTCAGCACAGAGCCGGATTTTTCCAGCGTGTTGACATCTCCGCCGCCGATATTTATCCCCATGCCGCCAAGGTTTCGGAAGTCGCACGATGTTACAGTATTGTTGTTTCCGAAAACATATACCGCAGACGCCGACGCGTTTTCAAATTTGCACCCGGCAATCCTGAGATTGTCCGTCTTTGCATTTATGAAATATCCGCCCGAGTTTTCAAAGCTTATGTCCTCTATGCTGATTTTCCCCGCGTCTGTGATTGTCAGCAGGTCGTCCCTGTTTGTGCTCAGCTGTATGCGCATGTTTTCAAAGCTTCCGTCCGCCACATCGCTCTCCGGCGGATAATAATAAAGAATGTTGTTCTTTATCACATATTCACCCTCGCTGTCCAGCTCTGCCGGCAGGTTGTATATATACCAATTTTTGTTTTCTTCGTTTTTCAGTGTATCCGGCTTCGAACCGCACAGGTATTCCCCAAGGCTCAGCGCACCGTCCGCCACAGCCGAAACATGTCCCCTTGCCAAATCCCACTCATAGATGAAAAAGCCTCTCACCCATGCTTCTTTATAATCGCTCCAGTCCTTTATACTGTCAGACTTTATGCTCAGCTTGCCGTCTGTCCACATGGTGTCCGCAACGGCATAGCCCTCATTGGGATACTTTGCAATCTGTCCCTGTTTTCCGTTATAATAAAGCATTGTATAAATCGGGTCATCTCCCACATTGTTTCCCGAATAGTCTGTCGAGATACCATAGGACAAAAGCTTGATTTTATACAGTTTTCCATGCACATTTTCCGGGAACATTGACAGTTCTTTTTCATCGCTGACCTTTTCAAACATCTTCCCCGAAAGAGTCACACCACCTGAGAACACAACGTCACTCCCGTCGGATTTCAGTGTCAGCGACGAAATATTTTTAAATCCCGTCATCTCCTGTGCCTCGCTTATGTCATACCTTCCTCCGCGGAATATGACCGACACATCTTTGCCGTCATATTCTCCGCTCCCGTCCCATTCCTTTGCCCTTTCCAGTGCCGCCGAAACGGTCTTTAGCGGATTTTGAAAGCTTCCGTCGGCACGGTTGTTTCCGCGCGGCGAAACATATATGTCGGTGGCTCTTGCCGGTCCTTCGGCATTTATGTTGACATATGCCCCGTCGGATGGCACGGATATTGTGGAAGAAAGCCTGACCGGCATGCTTTCCCCCGGTTTGATTGTCCGCTCAAAAACGGCGCTTGCCGTTCTTTCGGAATCGCTGTTGCTGATTTCCACCAGTATATTTACGTCAACAGCGCTCCCTGTTGTGTTTTTGGCGTCAAACGCCACATTTATATATCTGCCCGGTATATATTCCGAAACAGGTGTGCTCACCGCAACGCCCTGCACGGCATTAATATAGCTTTTGCACTCCGCCTCTGCCGCCTCGGCGCCGCAGACACCTGCCAATGCAAGCGGTGCACAGAGCATTGCCGCCGCTGTTCTTTTTATCATGTCTGTTCCTCCCGTTTTACTTTGCATCTATGACAATCATCGACCAGATGGTATTTGTGTTTGCCTTGCAGAACACTTCATCTCCGTTTTGTACATCGTCATAAGAAATTGTGTCCACGGTAACCTTCCCGTTTTTGACGGTCATCTTGTAAATCTCCGCGCCTGTGTTCATTTTCTGCAAATCTCCGCTCGCGTCATTGATGCTTGTGTATCTGAAGAAGTTGTTCTGCAATTTTCTTGTGATTTTCACATAGAAAGAACGTTTTTCCAGATGCACCGCCGTGCCCGTGCCGCCGTGCACCTCGCCAAATGTCATTGACATTCCGTACTGTCCCTTCTTGGTTATGTCAAAGGCTCTGTACATATTGGAAATTCTCCCGGCGCCGTCAAGTTCATAGTATATTATGTCGCCGGCGTGCAGTGAATTGAAGGTGTCCTTCACAAGCTGCGGCGCCTTTTCGTTCCACGAAATCTCCAGTGTTTTCCCCCCTTGTGAAACAACCAGTGCTTTCACCGGCAAATCGTCTTTGTCCAGGACGGTGGTTGCGGATTTTACAATTGCGGGTTTTACGTCGTTTGCAATCCTCGGCAGTTCTTCCGTCGACGCGCCTTCTCTTTTCCACACAACAACATCAACCGTGTTCATGTCTTCGTCAACATTGTAGAACTCATGCACAAACCCCTGGCGCGAAATATTATTCAGCGGTTCCGAAACATAAGACTGTTCCGGGTCATCATCATATATGTTGAAGAATACCGTGTCAGAATCCTGATACCATATATTCTGCCAACTGTCTGCATAAAAATCGTATCCGTGGTTATACCCGAAAAACACCTTTTTTTCCGCGTCCAGGAAGGTTCCGTTCTCCAGTGTCCCCGTGTATTCGCTTGTCGGTACACTTGTTTTCTGGCAGGCATAAAATCTGCCCTCCCAGCGCAGGTCGCCGTCCTTTGTCACTGTGTTCAGGACGGTCAGCTTTCCGTCGCCGTCCAGCTTATACATAACCACCTGCGGCTGCCAGCTTTCAGTGCCGCTTTTATAAAGAAATTTCATGACGTCTTCGGCGTCCTTTTTCGTGCCGTTCAGCTTCACATGCTCGTCAAGGTCAAATCTTACATATTCATTGTCCTCAGTGAGCACCTTGATTGCCGCAATTATCGGCGATTCGTCCTCGTCAAAATAGCCTCTTACAAAATATCCGTAATTCTTTTCGTCGCCGTTCTTTTTAAACCCGTAAACATAAAAATCATCATCTACGAAAAAAGTCCCTTCGGCGCCAAGCTTAAACGGATAATTTTCTGTCCCCGATGCCATCTTATATTCCGTTCCGTCCACAGAAACCTTGCCGTGCTCTCCCGGCTCTCCTTTTGACATGGCCGTAATTTTTCCCGACACAGTGGAGGAAAACGCATAAGTTATGCTGTGCTCGCCGTTTTCCCCGACCAAAGCCACCATGCCCTTTGTTATTGCAGACGGGATATTGTCGGTGCCGTTTACATAAACCTTATAATGTTCATAATCTTTGTCATAAAGATAATTGTCAGAACTGTCCTTTTCGTCCACAATTCTTATCCCATTGTCGTCCGATACGGCATAATCCACCACAATAATCTTTTCTGCCTTGAATATGCTTATACATTCGACATCTCCGTCATTGTCGTTGTCCGTCAGCAAAACATACCCGATTTCCGGCACAAGATTTTCTCTTTTATAATCCGGCTTTGCCACACCGTTATATATGATGTTTGTTTCATCTGTTATCCTGACATTCTTTGCCCTGCCGTTTTCGTTTTCATAGACAAAGTTGAATGCCCCGAATTCCGGCGAATCCCCCATGATATTCTCCGCCTTGACCTTGACAGTCACATTTTTGGCAGAAGGCACGGCATACTTCACTTCCCCCATGTCGTCGTCTTTGTCAAAATAAACATATGCGTCAACACTGTATCCCAGATATTCCGAAACATTGCTGTTCCCTGTATAAACCGTTTCGCCGTCAAGCTTTGCATATTCCGCCCCGGAGGTTTTTCCTGCCTCTTCGTCCAGTGCCGTCACACAGTTTGCCGTCACAACCGCCCTGACCTTCACGGTTCTGTGGAAATTCCAGAGCGCGTCATTTTCTTCTTCGTTATCATATGACGGGGAACCGTCCTTAAAGCTCAGCTTATAGACACTGCATTCAAGGGCATTTTCCAGCAATATCGAAAATTCGTCATATTTAAGCGCTCTCTCGCCGATTTTGATGTCATCAACCAAACCGATTGACTCTGCCACACTTATATAGCCTTTTGGATAATCTCCGCTTTGTTTTGCCAAAACTTCATACCCCAACGCGTTTACAAAAGCCTTCACCGCTTCATTGACCGATATTGTACGTTCCGGGTAGAATTTCCCGTCGGCATACCCTATCATGTACCCCAGCGCCGCACCCGTGTTTATCTCGTCCGAATAGGGATAGTCGGCGTCTATGTCATAAAATCCGCAATCTCCCCCATTTGGCGCGGTGTCTGTGAATTCCAAAAGCGTCCTCGTGAATTTTGCCCTTGTCACTTCTTCTGCATCGCCGACGCCTTCGTCAAAGGTTATCCCCAGGTATGCAAGTTTTTCCACCCTTGCGGAAAACCCTGTGTTTTCAGTGTCATTTCCGTCTGCCGCAAAGGCATATGTCGGAAGAATTGCGGTGCACAAAAGCAAAGATATAATTTTTTTCAGCATCACTTCCACCCCTTATCTTATCTTAATAATCTGATACAGCATCTGCGCCGTCTGCGCCCTTGTCGCATAAGCCTTTGGGCTGAACTTTCCGTCCGCGCCTTTCACCGCACCCTTTTCAATCATAAATTCCACTGCTTCTTTCGCATAATCGCTCACCTCTGCAAGGTCCGAAAGTTCTGCCGGATTTTCCACAATTATGTCGGTGTTCATGCCGGTCGCTTTCACCGCCCTGCAAATCATCACGGCTATGTCCTCTCTTGTTATGGGTTTCCCCACACCGAACTCATTTTCATTTATACCGTTTATAATCCCGTTTGCAAAAGCAACGTTTAAAAACTCCGCATACCAGCTGTCGGCGTCAACATCTGCAAATGCCGTCTGCTGTGCTTTGTCCAGAGAAAAAGCATTCACAATCATTTTTGCAAATTCTTCTCTCTTCACATTGTCATTTGGTGCAAACTTTGTTTCGGATTTTCCGTTCAGGATTTTGTTGTTATAAAGATGCTCTATGGCAACCTGCGCCCATGTCACGCTCCCGATGTCGTCAAAGGGCAAATCCGCTGCGTTCTGCTCCGGGTCCTTTGTTTCGTTTGTCGGCTGTTTTGTGTCGGCAATCGGCGCCACATACCCCGTTTCGGAAGACGGCTTTGAGCCGCTCACTCCGCCGCCACCGTTGCCGGAACCCGAGCCGCCGCCGTTTTTCATTTTCAGCAAAAGTGTGTCGATTTCCGATGCCGATTTGAAGTTTTTGTTTGCAAGCGCTTTTACGCATTTTGCCGTATTTGCCTCAAAATACGCATACGCCGCCTCAGAAAGTTTCAGATAATCCTTGCAGTCGGTCATTATTTTTTCTATGTCCCCCGGTTCCGCCTCATTTATCATGCAAAGCGCCACAGCACCCGAAAATGCCGACCGAAGTTCATCCTCCCCCTTCACGCCGCGCACAGCGTCGGCGGCAGCGCTTTTGTTCCTCAGTCCCTTATATTGTTCATAAAGTTCCAGCTTCAGATAATTATTGTATTTGTCAAGAATTGTCTGCACATCAAGCCCGTCATAAAGCCCCGCCGCCGCGACACCTTTATAAAAAGCCCCGCCGATTTGGGCAAGTGTTTCATAATCTCCGTTTGACTCCATATAAGAAACCGCAATTGTCTTTGCCGCGTCCGAAAGCTTGTTATAATATTCTGTGTCAAGATAAAGCGCTTTGGTGTTCTTTTCAACATAAGCTCTCAGCTCCTGCACCGTATTTGTTTCATCAAAAACCGATTTTTCATTCACGGTTTCAATCACTTTTTTGATATCTTTTTCTGCCATATAAAACTTTGAGGTATAATACGATTCTTTTCCGGCTGTTATCAATATGCCGTATTGTCCGCTGAGTGCGCCCGTGGCAAATGTATATTGCACCAAAGTCCCGTCTGCACAGTCGGCGGCATTCCTCACCGCCATGTCAAGCACGGTTTCCTCCATATTCTCAAAATCAATGTCCCCCGGTGCATATGTTTCCTCCGAAAACTCCCCCTTTGGTTTCAGAAGAAAAGTCTTTACATTCTCCGCACCGTCAACATTCCCTTTTATCATCAGCACACCCGTGCCGCTCAAATCAACGCTGTCCACCAAAAGAGCGGTGCCCTTTTTTTCAAATACAAAGCGATATCTCACACCACTTTCATTGTCTTTCAAAACGGTTGTGTTTTCTTCCGTCAATGCGCCGCCGCTATACGGCGCTGTTGCTTTCTTCACAAGTGTATACCCCTCCTCTTCAATATCGGGGATTTGGTCTTGTGTGATTTGTATATAATAAAGAGTCCGAGCTTTGTCAAACGCCCTGTCAAGCTCCTGTCCGCCAAAGGGTGCGGCGGCAAATGCCGGTCTGCCCAGCAGACACACCGCCGCTATTGCCGATAAAATTCTTTTATTCATACTATAACTTTCCTCCTCTTACTCTTCCACAGGCATAATCTCAAGCCTTGCATCTTTCGGACCGTTGTAAAAATACAAATATCCCGGTGTAGTTATCGGATTGTCGTTGTCGGTGTATTCCACCACAGTTTTCCCGTCCATTTTCCATGTCACAAGGTTGCTTCCGTCCTCTTGCAGCAGCGCCGACAGTTCATATACAGTCCACTCATTGTTCTTTGTATAGATATTCGGATATGAATTGTTTATATTTGCTCCGCTCCCCCATTTTTGGAACTCAACCGTGTCCTTTTTCAGGATTGTGAAATACATTGAGTTGCCGCTCCAAGGCACTGCCGTCTGCGACCCCTGTGCAAGTATCCCTATTCCCAGCCAGCCGTTGTCATATCCGTCCCATTTTATCTTGAATTTATAATATACATGCGGACTTATCTTGTCAGCTGAACCCAAAGTCTGCGAAGTCTGGTTTATCAAAACCAGCTTGTCGTCACCGAATACCGTCTGGTTTGGTGTAAATTTCCATGCATTTCCCCTTTTTATGGCGCTTGCCATATTGAACATTTCGGGATTTCTGCGGTATGTCAGGTTTTCAAAGTCGCTTTTCAGCTTTTGGGCATAATTGTTGATTTCCTTTTGTGTAATCGTGGGCTTTTCGGCATAACCCCTATATTCGTTGATAAGGTCTTTCATCATCTGTGCCGTACCCTCGCGGTATTCGCCCGGATTTGTGCCCTCTGTGATGCCCTGTGATGCGCCTTTGCAAAGCTCGATTCTCTCATACAATGCATCTCTTGATATAATTTCCGTCTTTTTGGTTGTAAAGCTGTAATAATCCTGATTGCAATACTTTTCCTTATCTCCTTCAATGGAATTTGTCTTGTTTGCAATCGCCTTCACCTTCCAATAATATCTTGTGTTGAAATAATTAAGCTTTTGCAGGTTCACAAAATTGTCTGTCACAATTTTGTTCGAGATGACGTTCTTGAAGTCTTTGTCTGTCGCAAGTGTAAACTGATATCCATATGCGCTTTCTGCCTTTTCCCATTCAAAATACACCTCCGACGCCTCCACGTCGCTTTGCTTGTGATACGGCCGCAAAAGGTTAAAGCCGCCCAGTTCCCCGGTCTTTATGCGGTATTCGTCCGCATAAACACCCGCGTTTTCCATGATTTCCCGATATTTCTCCGGCACTTCATAGTCTTTTGCATCTTCTGCCGAAACAGATGTGTTGTCCTCTATTGTCATATACGCCATATCCTTTTCCGGCGCCGAAATCAGGTTTTTCCCTATGGTTATGTTTCCGCTCACCACATTGTCATACATTGTGATTGGGTCTTCGTCACTGCCCAGATATTTCAGTACATTTTGGTACGCCGTCTGCCATGCCTTGCTTTCGTACGGGAACTGCTTCAGATTCCACAAAAGAGTATTTGCCGCCATGCTCGTCGCCGTTTCCATTTTCCAGCTGTTGCTTGCCGAAGAAAACCCGGCTCCGTTTCCTGTCCCTCCGATAAAGAGATTATTCACTATCTCCGTGCCGACACCGCCGTGGACAAAAACGCCGGTACCGGTGTTTTCAAACACATTTGTGTCCACCGTGTTTCCGCTCATTCCGTCGTCAAAATATATGACGCCGATGCTGTTGCAGGCGTTGTCGTGAAAATAATTACAGCGGTAAACATTCCCCTGTTCCGACAGGTTTCGCCCGCCATAGAAAACGCCTGCGTCCTCAGCGCCGTCGATGAGGTTGTTCGTAAATTCATTATACTCCACAATATTGTCGTTTCCGCCCATCACGAGCGCCGTGTGGGGAGAGCCGACAACCTCATTGTGGACTACCCTGTCGCCGCACCCCTTCACGGCAATTGCCGATGTGTTGGTGCGCGATGTTGTGTTAAAATTCCAGAATTTGTTGTTTTCTATGACATTCCCCGAATGTGTAAGCGTATTTCTGTCGCCGCCGAAAAGTCCCAGCGGTCTGTTGCTGATGTTATAAAAATCACAGGATTTTATTGTGTTGTCATAGCCGTAAAGGTCAGCGCCCTGAGTTATATTCTTAAAGGTACAGCCCTTTATTTCAATATTTCTGCACTCGCTGTCCACAGCCATGCCCATGGCAAGAGCGTTTTCAAATATGATATTTTCAAAGCTCATATATGACGCGCCATGCAGCGACATCATTTCCTGAGAGAGCAGTGAAAACTGTACTTCGTTATTCAAAAACTCTTCATTGTCCGGGCTTCCTTCCACCGGATAAAAATACAGATTATCCGTCTTTTTGTCATAATAAAATTCGCCCGGATTGTCAAGTTCACACACCATGTTGTAGACATAATATCTCTTGTTCTGCGCAATCCCATATTCCGCAAAATCATCGGAAGTGACAGAAAGTTTTTGCCGGTCCACAGAGACTATGCGCCTTCTCTCACCTGCCCAGTCAAAGCCGAAATATCCAAAAATCCTTGGGTCATCCTCTGCCGCCCATTTTTTCACTCTGGAATCGCCGACAACAAAGCTGAAGCCCTTGCCTCTTATTCTGCCGCCGTCGTCAATGATTTCTCCTGTCAGCGCCCACTCGGTGTTGTTTGGCCATCTCGCCACATTCAGCGCCGTGTCCCTGTAAAATACAGACCACATCGCCGGGTCGCTTTGGCGGAAACTGTCGCCGAAGGCTGAAATTCTGTCGCCGATGTTTATGCAGACAACATTCTGTGGATACGGAAGCTTGTTTTTTATGTTGCTGTCGGTTATCTTTTGAAACTCGCTCCCCTTTATGCTTATGCCGCCGTCAAATGACACCTTCTCGTCCTTGTAGGCACGCCAGCAAATCGGAGAACCTTCCTCACCGCCGTCCGATGCGTCAAAGTTCTGTGTATTTGCAACAGTATAGTTTCCCCCGCGCAGATACACGCTTATGCCGCCGTCGGGGAGCCCTATGTTCTTTTTCAACTCCGAAACCATGTTCTTCGCAGAAATTATGCTCCCCACAGGGCTCTCAAAAGTCCCTGTCCCTTTCGCACCGGGTTTGACATAAATCCCGAACAATTTGTTTATGTTGTTGCTCAGATTTGACGGCAGGCGATAACCGATGTCCGAGATGTAAAAGGTCGAGTCCTTCTCTGTCACCGTCATTGCATTCTCTTTTGCAAATTCATAAATGTCACATTCCTCGCCGTCCGCTGTGCTGCCCGGGAACACTTCGTTCAGAAAATCGCTGCTCACCGTCAATTCTTTTCCGTTCCGCTTTGCTTCCCCATACTTCTCCATGTTGTATTTTTTTCCGTGTGCATATGCCTCCGGGGCACCCGGGTGTATCATAACTGTGTTTTTCATGACAGATTTTATCTGTTCCGATTTCAGATTTCGGAATATCGGGTCTTCCTCCGCACGGACAATCCCTGTCCCGCCCAAAAGAGTTATGATGCACAAAATTGCTAAAACCGTTCTTTTCATCCAAAACCTCCTCTATTCGACGCTTATGCCGTCCCACAAATATGCCTTCACCGTTGGATTTGCAGCCCCGCTCACATCGGTTTCACAAGAAATCCATTTGTCCTCCCCGGCGTCAACATCAAAAGTCCTGCTTGTCATCTTCACCAATGTCCCGTTGTCATAAACCGCCGTGAGAATTGAAACAGTCCTTTTCGCCGTCCCGTTGTTGTAAGCTCTGACGCTGACCACAGCTTTCCCCGACGAAACATCTGTCTGCAAATCTACCGTTCCGAAGGGGGTCGGCTCTGTCATAAATTTCACCTTCGATTCCGAAAGTGATTCTCCCTCCGTGTTCAACACCGTGGAAGGAATCGTCACAGTGTATTCTTCCCCATATTTGAGTCCGGCGGTGAAATACAGTTCTGCCGCCTTTGCGTCTGCGGTGATTTCCGCGGGGACTGCGTTGCCCTCAGAGTCGCAGACCGTGATGTTTTCCAAAGAAGCCGCCGAGGGAACATCGGAAAATTCTGCCCGAAACCCCGTATCCGCCGCCACATTGTCCGCGCCGTTTGCCACCGAGGTTTTGATAAGCTTAAAGCCTTCGTCCCACAGCCTTACATAATCTATATATGTAGTTTCTCCGCCGGTAAGCTGTCTTGGGAAATAAATCCTGTGGATATTACCCAGCGTCAGCCCGTAAGAAAGAGCCGCTTCTTCTCCGCTGTAATCATTCCCCTCGCCGTCAGTCACATACAGGCTCATTCTTCCTCTTTCAAAGTCCGCCGCGGCTTTTATGGTATACCATTTCCCGGAATAAACTTTGTAATCCGTGATTATTTCGCTTTTCGCCTCTGTGCCGCCGTATGCAAGAAACCCGTCCCTTACGGCAATGCAAACCCTATAATTTTGATGATAATCCTGCAATATCAAAATCTGATTGTCTGTCTTGAGTGTACCGTCCGCATTAACTCCGCTCTGCGGCATGTCAATCCTGATTCTTGTTTCCCACATGATTTTCTTTTTGCCTGCAACGTCAATCGGCACCAACGTGTCGGTCGGCTTGAAATCACTGTCCGAAAAAGCAACCGTAAATCTCCCGTAAGAAACCGACATCGGGTTGATTGTCAATGCACCGTCACGGATTACACCGTCATAGTCAAAATTTGCTATTTCCTTGCCGTTTGCTCCGGTCATGCTCCAGTTTGTCCTGTCATCCCCCGCCTCAAATTCCGCCGAAAACAGCGCATTATCCGTGCTGTATTCCGCACAGACCGAAAATGACGCAAGCATCACCGCCGCCGCAATGCATACTGCACTCATAACCCCAAATTTCTTCATCAAAAACACCTTTCCTTTCCGCATACTTTTTTATTGTTCTCACTCTGCATTTGCCCGCTTTTCGGCTATAAACCTTTGCGCCTGTGCTTTTATTTCCGCACAGACCTTGCCTATGCCTGCCTCTTCCATCTCCCGTCGGAAATTTTTCCAATAATTGTCCGGGTTTTCCGCCCCGGTTTGCCTCACCGTATACTTTTTGTCCACATTCGCAATCTGTATAAGCTCTCCCCTCAGGCTCCTCACCTCCGGGAAAAACCCGACAAACGGGGAAGTTATCGCTTCTTCATTGATTTTCTTTGTCATTTCCCAATCCTGTTCATTTTGCTCGTCCACAAAATATGACATAAATTGGTTCCCGACCTTCCACGCCGACATATTGTAACGCTTGTTTAAAAGTGTTATCCTGTCCATGCCTATCTTTTTATAATGCACTCCCTCCAGCCCGAAAACAAGCATATTGTAGAGCTCTTTGTCCGTGTTCATTACTTCTATCAGCCGAAATGCCTCTTTGGGGTGCTGTGATTTTTTGTTTATGGCAATTGTCGTCGCCGTGGCGGCGCCTCTGTCTACATGCGGTTTTTCAACCGGCACTGTCAGCACCTCAAACCCGGCAGTCCTTTTCAACTCATAATCTCCGCCCGGCTTTACATGATCCACCGACACGGCATAACGCATATTCTGATAATCTTTTGTGTCCCCCACAATACTTGCTATGTCTTTTCTTATATAACCTTTTTTATACCAATCATACAGCTTGTATACCTTTTCTTTATAGCCGGGTGCGTCATAGTATGGCGTACAATTCACTTTTCCGCTGTCATCAAGCCACACACAGCAATAATTCACCCTGTCCGGAATAAGCATACTGTCTATGTCCTGAAAAGACTGCTCATGCATGCTCAGCCGGAATGGGTACAAATCCGGCTCATTGTCGCGTATCTGAATCAAAAACGGCTCAATGTCCTCTGTTTTTGTTATCCCCGATATGTCAAGGCTGTATTTTTCCGCCAAATCCTTCCTGATTTTCAGTCCTCTCTGCTCAAAAACAACCTGGAAATTCGGGACTGCATATATCCTTCCGTCACGGATTACGTCCTCCCACACATAACTCGGCATACTGTTTTTTATCGGCGAATTTTCAACCATTTCGGTTATGTCATACAATGTGTCGTTCACTGTCATTTCGTCATATTTGTTCAGATAACCGACAAACCACAGGTCAAACTCGTTGTTTGCCGCGATATTCATATTCATTTTTTCAGCATACATGTTCACATCTATCATTTCAATGTCAAGCTTAAAGCCCTCTTTTTCATAAAGCCTCTTGTTGAACTTCTCCAGAACCATGTCCATGTCTGCGATATCTTCCCCCGGGAGATACCACTTCAGAGTAAGCGTGTCATCTCCGTCCTTCCCGTCCGTGCCGCCGCATGCGCCGAACACAAAAGAAGTGCACGAAACAACCGCCGCCATAAGCGCACCCCGTACTCTCTTTGTCACTTTAATCCTCCGCATATTATGCCCCCCGCAAGATATTTTCCAAAAAACGGCAGTGCCGCAGCAGCAGGCACAACCCCCATCACCGCCGATGCAAATCTGACACCGCCGGTGATATCCCTTCCCGTTTTTGTCACAATTTCATTTTTCATGTTCAGTTCATAAATATAATATTGTATATTCTTAAGCTTTGCATCATCAATATACATCACCGCAGATTTCCAATCGTTCCACCTCGAAATAAATATAAGTATCAGCAGTGTCGCAACAACAGGCTTTGCCATCGGCAAAGCAACACAGAAAAACATCTGTCCTTCTCCCGCGCCGTCGGCAACCGCCGCATCAATTATGTCCCCCGGCACAGACCTGAAAAACAAAGCTGTCATCAGGACATACCACGGGCTGACAAGGTGCGGCAGAATATATACCCACAGAGTGTTCTCTATATGCAGATATTTTGTCGCCAATATGTACAAAGATATGCCTCCGCTGCCCAATACCGCCGCCAGAAACAAAAATGTATAAAAGAAGTTGCGGCATATCATTTTCTTTCTGGAAAGTGCATACCCAAACATCGACATGAGCACCGCCCCCGGCAAAGCCGTCCCCAGCGCATACAGAAAGGTCACGCCGCACGAGCGCCAAATCCCCGTGTCCCACGCAAAAATGTATGCATAAGTATCAAAGTGAACCTCCGGGATATTCCCGCTTTCGCCAAACAGAGAAAACCAAACCATCGCGGCAAACGGTGCGGCGGCAAAAAGAACCATTATAAAAAGCATAACATTCAGTTGTCTTTGTTTCTTTTTCAAAAAATATCCCTCCGAAACCGGTTATTTTCTCTCCGTGCCAGACACAAAACAAAAAACGCCGCCAGACAGCCGGCCGCCGACTGTAAAAGCCCCGCCGCGGCAGAAAAGGATAAATCCGTTGTCTGCATGCCGCGCCGAAAATACGTGTCAAGCACATCTGTTGTCCCGAAAATTCCGCCGCTTTCCCGTGTCAGCTGTGTAAACATCTCATAATCGGATTTAAAAATTCCGCTTATGTTTATCACAGCAATCAGGAATACCGCCGGCAGAATCTGCGGCAGTATAATGTCTGAGAAAATTCTGAACTCCCCGGCGCCGTCCAGTTCTGCCGCCTCTGTCATTCCGTGGTCAATGCCCTGCAATGCCGCATAATATACCACAGAGCACACCCCGGCGTTTTTCCAAGCAAATGCCAGCGTGATAATCACAGGCCAGACAGCCGGCGTGTTGTACCACAAAACCTTCTCTCCGCCGAAAAAACCTATCACTTGATTGATAATGCCGGAATCGTTTGAAAACAGCGCATATACAATCTCCCCGGCAAACACCCACGAAATAAAGTACGGCAACACCAAAACCGCCCGGAAAAAACCTTTTATATGTAAATTTTTCAGTCTGAAAAGCAGCGTCGCCGCCCCCAGTCCGGCAACATTGACAACAACAAAAAAAGCAGAATTGTAAAGAACCGTATTGAGCAGTATTTTGTTGAAATGTATGTTTTCAAAAAGCAGTCTGAAATTTTCCAGTCCTGCCCAGTCGCTCCCGATGATTCCCCTTCCTATTTTATAGTCTTTAAACGCAATTATATACTCCCCGGCAGGGATATAATTAAAAACAATTATCAATATAACCGCCGGCAAGGACATAAAAAACAGTTTTATGGCTGATGTATCTTTTTTTCTTTTATTTTTGCCGTGCTCCGCCTTTGCCATGTCTTTTATCCCTCTCAGAAAAACGTTATCAATGTTAAATCTATGTTCTCTCATTTTCGGTCAGCTGCAAAATTTACATTCTGCAATTGCTTGATTTTATTTTACCACAACGCTGTTTTTATTTTAATAGAAAATATAAAGATTTACTCTGAAAAATTTTAACATTTTGGCGGCAAAGACTTTTTTGACTTGACTTTTATCCCGACATGTATTATGCTGATAATATACTTTATTTTTAAGATTTTCAAAAAAGGTGGGAAAAGCGCTTATGTACAAACTGATACTCATAGAAGACGACCTCCCGGTTTTAAAAACCTTGAACAAAATCATTTCCGGCATGGACAGTGATTTTGAGATAACGGGCGCCTTCACGCATCCGCATGACGCAATAAAACACATCGAAGAAAATCATGTCGACGCTGTCATAACGGACATTCAGCTCCCTGAGATGACCGGCATAGAGTTTGCCGAACATTGCCGCAGGCACTTTCCCCACATAAAAACAGTCATTCTCAGCGCATACGACAACTTTGAATATGCGCAAAAAGCCATAGACCTTGAAATTGTACATTATGTCTTAAAACCCATCACCCTCAAAAAAATCGAAACCATGCTTGAAAAGCTTTCGGGAAAAATTTCGGCTTCCGCTTCCACAAACGGCTTTGCGGCAGCCTCCCAAACACTCAACAGACGCCAGACAATCCTGAACCTTCTGTCCGGTTTTTATGACAACCCGTCATCTTTTTTTGATGACATGAGAAAAAATGACGTTTTGCTGAACCCCGATTCATGCAGAGTGTGTTCTGTTGTCATGACGCTCGACAACTTCCCTGCTTCGCCGGAAAACCCTTCCTCCCATTCCCGTGAAGAGTTTTACACCATAATTTCAAACATCGTGGACAGAAACGGCGCGGAATTTTATTCCGTACTTTTTAATTATTCCGAAAATCGCTTTACGGTGTTTATTTTTGCAAAGCTTGATGTCCGCGCAGAAATTTTTCGCGGTGCTGTCTGTGATTATCTTGACGAGCTTGCTCTTGACGCGAAGAACATTTTAAATATGTTCCTCACCGTCAATTCCGCAGAATACTTTAATGATACCGACGCTTTCTGCCGCGCACGCCGAAAAAGCTTTTCTTATGACGAACAGGCGGAAAACATCATTTCGTACATATACGAAAACGACTTTGAGGCGGCTGTGAGGTGTGTCGAAACTCTCGGCATGATTTTTGACAAAGCCTCGGTAAAACCGATATATCTGTGCATACTTTCGCACCTTGCAAAGCTCACCAAAACCGCCATACCCGGGAATGTCGAAGCCGAAAAGCTGAAAAACCTCATAATATCCGATATAAATAATATCAAAAGGTACAACCTGACAAACACTTCAAAATCCGACATCATAGAAACCGCCTGCCGTTACATAAACGAAAATTTTGCAAAGGATATCACACTCAATGATGTGGCAAAACACGTTTTCCTGAGTCCGATATATTTCAGCGCATATTTCAAAAAGAAAACGGGCGAAAGATATATTGACTATCTGCAAAGCATAAAACTCAAAAAAGCACGCGAGCTTCTGGAGGACACCAATGTCAAAATCCCGACAATAGCAGAAATGTCGGGGTTCCGCGACACAAACTATTTCCACAAAATTTTCAAGAACCAAACAGGGCTCACACCCTCCGAATACAGAAAGGAATACAAGAAAAAATGATGTCGGGCTTTGGAAAAAAAGGAATATTCAAACACCCTGAATACACAAAAAACGGTCTTTTCAGACACTATCTGAAAGGACTTCTTGTGATTCTTTTTATTCCTTTCACGATTTTTTACATCATTCTTATGCTGTTCGGTCTGCGCTCAGTCCAAGAGAGTTTCAACTATTCCTCCACAGAGATACTTTCGCGGAGCGTGTCGGCGCTTGACACTCTTTTTGAGGTTGCATATCAAAACTATGAATCCATCACCTCGGACAGCAACATTCAGACATTTCTTCTGGGCGACGCTTTTCTGCGCAAATCCGGGCGGGAAATAAACCTCCAAAGCAACCAGATGTTTACACAATTTTCAAACATATGCATATCTCTGAATTATCTTGACTCCATACATGTCTACAGCAAAGCAAACGACTATTTTCTCTCCAACGTAAACAGCGGCGCCGCCCCATATTTTTATGACGCGGAATGTTATGACATCTACAAAAACTGTTCTTTTCTGACCGACACCGTTCTGCGCCGTTCTGAGGGCAAAGAGATACTCACGCTTTGTTATATCGTAAACAAGGGATATGAAAACGAAGGGGCTGTATTTTTCAACATAGATGTCGGCAAGCTTATCCCCACTCTGCTCGGCAACGGCACGCCTTCGGGCGCCCTGATTCTTTCCGGCGCCGACGGCAAGATAATCATGTCCTCCGAAAAGAACCCAAAATACGATGTGTCTGCCCTCGGCGACATTGCATACGGGAAATATACCATCAGCAAGGACGGGGAATATGTATATAATTCAACTCAGCTTTACTACGAACACTTCACCCTCACATACCGCGTCACAAAGCATACATATTTCAGCACATTTTATCCCTTTGCGGCAAATGCGGTTTTGTATTTTATATTCACCGCACTGGCGCTTGTTCTTCTTGCGCTGACCGGCGCATTCAAAATGTACCGCTCACTTTCAAACGCATTTGCATACATAGAAACGCCCGGTTCGGACAGCGGCATATATGGCGAGTTTTTGTTTCTGACGGAAAACATGATATCCCAGGTGGAGGGTAACAACCGTGCAGAAGCCACCCTTGCGGACAAAATAACAAAGCTGAAAAAATACCAGACCCTGGCATTGCAGACTCAGATAAATCCGCATTTTCTCTTCAATTCGCTTAATCTTATATCCAGCTTTGCGCTTGAGCAAGGCGGCACCGATGGCCCGTTGGTCATGATTATCGACAAGCTTTCGGACATTCTCCGCTTTTGCCTCAACACAAAAAACTATATCATAAAAATTGAAGAAGAGCTTGACATTACACGCAAATATATCGAAATAGAAAATATTAAACACGACAACTCAATCAATTTTATTTTTGACATAGATGATGAAATATATAAATATTATACCCTGAAGATGATTTTGCAGCCCATAATCGAAAACGCAATATCCCACGGTGTCAAGCTTCTGCGCCGCGAGCAGGGCTTTGTCAGGATATCCGGCAAAATCACAAAGCACAACATCATCTTTTCTGTTTCCAACAACGGCCCCGAAATCGACCCCGAAAAGCTTGCAGACCTGAGGGCAACGCTTCTGTCTGTAGACGATATCCCCGAAAACAGCCACATCGGTCTGCGCAATGTAAATCAGCGCATAAAGCTTGTTTTCGGCAGTGACTACGGCTGTGGCATAGACTCCTGCGGCGGTGTGACGACGGTCACCGTGACCATACCGATAATCACAAAGAGCAATGACACATAATGCCATTGCTCTTTGCCTTTTCCAAAAAAACTTTACAGATAAAAATTATGCTTTCCTATCCTTGAATAGAACGTCCTGTTTTTCATTATCCATGTGTTTGTGGAAATTTCGGGATTGCAGAAAAACAAAGAATCCCCCACCGCATTGGTTTCTCTCAAAGCCCTGTCCGCCGCATAAAAACATGCGTTTGACGGGTCATTGTAGATTGTCCCGTTTGCCACCGGCGTAAACTGAACCCCGTTTTTGCGGTCAAATATTACGTCATAAATATTGTCGGGAAAGGTTTTGTCCGACACACGGTTCAACACCACATTCCCGACGCCGACCTTTCCTTCAAACGGCTCTCCCTGCGCCTCCGCATGGATTATACGTGCCAGCCAGAAAATATCATTTTCGCTGTAAGGGATATTCTCCGCCGCGCCGTCCTTTGAAATAGACACAATTTTCTTTGTGTCGTCCCACGAAACCTCCGCGCCCATGTTTTCCGACACAAAACGTATCGGGACATATGTCCTGTTGTTTTTTATGCTTGCAGCGGTGCCGAGTGCGACGCTTTTGCCGTTTACATATGCCGTGTTTTTGCCGATGTCCAGTCTTATCACGTTTTCGTCATCTTTTATTGTGACACTCCTCTTTGCCTCGTCCCACAAAACCTCCCGGCACCCCAGCGCCTCTGCGACAAAACGCACAGGCACCAGTGTGTGCCCTCCCGTGATATACGGGTCTGTGTCCATGGCGATTATCCTGTCGTTTACCTTCACCCTTATGTCCGACGCCGCCACGCCCGGCGCCATGATAAGCATGCATGCCAGCACGCCCAAAGCCGATTTCAACAGCTTCATTATTATCACCCCTTTGATTATTTCAATGCCAATATCTCTTCCGGGTGCACACAAATTATACCACATCGGCATGCTCTCTTCAAGAAACAATATTTTCCTGAAAAATACGATTATTATCTTTGCCCGCCGCATAGCTTGACAAAACATCGGATATATGTTAAAATTATACGGTGGTTTTATTCATGTTAATTGAATGGAGTGGAAAATATGAAAAAAGATATTGTTATAATAGGAGCCGGCCCGGCCGGGATTTTCCTTGCGCTGGAGCTTATAAAAAAGGGCAGCAAGAAATCAATAATGATAGTCGAAAAGGGTCAGCCCGTCGAAAAACGGCATTGCCCCAAAAACAAAACCAAGCAGTGCGTAAACTGCAAACCGTTTTGTCACATCACAACCGGATTTTCCGGTGCCGGTGCATTTTCCGATGGCAAGCTTTCTCTGAGCCCCGATGTCGGCGGCGACTTCCCGACCCTCATCGGTTATGAGGCAACACAGGAATTGATTGAATATACAGACCAAATATACCTTGACTTTGGTGCAGACCAGTATATAGAAGGTGTCAGCAACCCCGAAAAGGTCAAAGAAATCAGAAAAAGAGCAATCCAGGCAGGCCTGAAGCTTGTGGACTGCCCGATACGCCACCTGGGCACAGAAAAGGCACAGGATATATACTATAAAATACAGATGTACCTTTTGGAACACGGTGTTGAAATTCTCTTTGGATACGAATGCAGCAATATTATCCTGGAAAACGGAGTGTGCAACGGAGTGTGCGTAGAAAGCGTTGACGGCAAACACACTTCATATGACATATATGCAGACTGCACCGTCATGGCTGTCGGCAGACGAGGCGCAGACTGGCTTGAAAAGCTGTGCGAAGAGCACCGCGTCGTGCATAAGCCCGGCACGGTCGACATCGGCGTGCGTGTGGAAGTGCGCAACGAGGTTATGGAAGAAGTAAACAAAGTTTTGTATGAATCCAAGCTCATCGGCTATCCGCTGCCCTTCAAAAACAAGGTGCGCACCTTCTGCCAGAACCCCGGCGGATTTGTAAGCCAGGAGAACTATGACAACAACCTTGCGGTTGTAAATGGACATTCTTACAAAGATTTGAAGTCCCAAAACACGAACCTTGCAATATTGTGCTCGCACAATTTCAACGCACCGTTCAACCAGCCCATCGCCTATGCGCAAAAAATCGGCGAACTCACAAACATGCTTGCCGCAGGCCACATACTTGTACAGCGCTACGGCGACATAATAGACGGCAAACGCACATGGCCAAAAGAACTGAGCATGTCAAACGTAAAGCCGACCCTGCCCGACGCCGTGGCAGGCGACATCACTGCGGCAATCCCATACCGCACGATGCTCAATATCATAAACTTTATTCAGGCTGTAGACCATGTTGTGCCCGGCTTTGCAAGTGTGGAAACACTTCTTTATTCACCGGAACTTAAATTCTACAGCAACAAGGTGAACATAGACACAGACCTGAAAACAAGCATAAAGAACTTCTTCTGTCTGGGCGACTCCAGCGGTTGGACAAGAGGGCTTATGATGGCTTCTGTCATGGGTGTGTTTATGGCGAGAAAACTGTTGGAAGAAGAATAAATAACAAATACAAAAAACTGCTGCAAAATGAAATGCATTTTGCAGCAGTTTTTTCATATTTATTTTCCCATTCTTCCGCGTGTCAGGTTTTCCAGGTCATTATATTCCCCTGTGCTGTCCGCACTCTTTCTTTCCTTAAAGCTTTTGCTGTCCGACTCTGCCGCCGCCACGTCATGTATCCCCTCTTTGTGCCATCTCTCGATGATTTTGTCCATATACGGGAACGAAAGCTTCGCAATCTGAGTTATACAGCAGTCATACGCGTGCACAACCATCTCTTCGCTCATGCCGCATTCGTTTTTCCATTTCATAAGATACTTTTCTTCGCTTTGGCTGAGCGCCCTGTCTGCAATGCCCAAAACCTTCCTGACGGCATAAAGATATCCGTTCTTCTGCTTTTCGTTTTGTATGATTTCATAAACGCTGTCCGCCTCTTTTGCACCCGACTCACTCCACGCCAGTGCAACCTTCTCTATGTATTTCATGCTTGTTTTGCCTTTTGAAACACAATATTCCAAAAGGAGCAGAATCGCCTCGGGCGAAAACTTCAGCCCGTCATAAAACCAAAACACCGACTCCATCTCTGACTTTGTAAGGATTCTGCCGAAAATCTCCTGCGCAAGGCCCATCATGTCCGAAAGCGCCGGGGTGTCCGCAATCAGCTTTGCCACAAACTTGCTGTCATAGTCCGGCTTTATGCCCTCTTTTTTTATCGGCGCGGCGCTCTTTTGTGCCGTTGCGGCACTTTTTTTGTTCACTATGACAATTTCCCCACCGTTTTCCTCCAGAATCCCGTCTTTCTTCCAATATTCTATTGCATTCAGAACATCGCTTTCAATCAGATTAAGCTCTGCGGCAATTTCGCCGAAAGACATGTCACGCCCCTTTGCCGCAAGCGCCAATATGTAAAGATATACTTTGACATATGCGCCGTTGGCGTTTTTGAGATGTCCGCTGACAAACTCCGCCGGCACGCATATATATTCACATTCGTTGTTGAATTTAGACATTTTTCTTTCCTCTTCCGTTAAAATTTAAAAATTTTTCAAAAAAATTCAATATGCCCCTTGACATATTGAGGATTGTATGATAACATGAAATATTGTATAGTAGTATTAATATGGGCTTATTGTCAGCCGTATAATGATTTTACAAAGATTATAGCATATACGGCACCAAAAATCAAGGGTTAAATAAAGATTTTTGAAAAAACCATGATTTCATATTAATAAACGATAAATTTTAACGAGGTGATTAATGAATGGTGCATGAGGTACAATTAGGCAAAAACACCAGACTCAGCTATTCTAAAATCAATGAGGTTTTAGAAATGCCTAACCTTATCGAGGTGCAGAAAAATTCCTACAGATGGTTTCTTGACGAAGGTTTGCGCGAAGTATTCCACGATATTTCTCCGATAACCGACCACTCCGGGAATCTTATTCTTGAATTTTTCGACTACACACTCGACTACACCCCAAAGTATTCTGTTGAAGAATGTAAAGAGCGCGACGCAAAATATGCCGCACCGCTCAGGGTCAAGGTAAGACTCATCAACAACGAAACGGGAGAGGTCAAGGAACAGGAAATATTTATGGGTGACTTCCCTCTTATGACAGAACAGGGAACTTTCATTATAAACGGCGCCGAGCGTGTCATTGTCAGCCAGCTGGTGCGTTCCCCGGGGATATACTACGGCTTTGAGAGGGACAAGACAGGCAAGCCGCTTTATAATTCCACCGTTATCCCTTACAGAGGCGCATGGCTTGAGTATGAAACCGATTCTTCCGACGTGTTCTCCGTCAGAATAGACAGGACAAGAAAAATCCCTGTCACGATACTGATAAGGGCACTGGGATATGAAACAAATGCGTCAATCCTTGAGCTGCTGGGCGAAGACCCGAGGCTTACCGCCACATTTGAAAAGGATTTGACAACTTCGCGCGATGAAGCGCTTCTTGAAATCTACAAGCGTCTGCGTCCGGGCGAACCGCTGAATGTTGAAAATGCAGAATCACTGTTCACCAACATGTTCTTCGACCCGAAAAGATATGACCTTGCCAGAGTCGGACGTTATAAGTTTGACAAAAAGCTCTCGCTCCCGGCGAGAATTGTCGGCAAGACACTTTTGGAAGATGCGGTTGACCCGCGCACCGGCGAAATTGTCGTTTCCGCAGGTGACGTTGTTTCACAGGCACAGGCAGAGGCGATTGAACAAGCCGGCATAAACACAGTAATGCTGACGGTAAACGAAGTGCCGGTAAAAGTGTTTGCAAATGACATGATATTCTTCTCCACCCTTCTGGACACCGATGCACTCGGTCTGAAAGACATCAAAGTGCGCCGTTCTCTTCTGGAAGAGCTTATCGAAAAGGCAGAGGGCGACAATGAAGAATTGAAGCATCTTATTGACCTCAACATGGACGAACTTGCACCGAAACATATAACCGTTGAAGACATTTTGTCTTCCATAAACTATATACTGAACCTTGCAAACGGAGTGGGCAGCCTTGACGACATTGACCACCTCGGCAACAGACGTCTGAGATGTGTCGGCGAGCTTTTGCAGAACCAGTTCAGAATAGGTTTGGCGCGTATGGAGCGTGTTGTGCGCGAAAGAATGACAATCCAGGATTTGGAAATAATCACACCGCAGACCCTCATAAACATACGTCCGATAATTGCCACGATAAACGAGTTTTTCGGTTCTTCACAGCTTTCGCAGTTTATGGATCAGCCCAACCCTCTGGCAGAGTTGAGGCATAAACGAAGAATTTCCGCACTGGGCCCCGGCGGTCTTTCAAGAGAGCGTGCGGGATTTGAAGTGCGTGACGTTCACTATTCGCACTACGGCCGCATGTGCCCGATTGAAACACCTGAAGGTCCGAACATCGGTCTTATCACATCACTTGCAACCTTTGCAAGGATAAACGAATACGGCTTTATCGAAGCGCCTTACAGACGTGTCGACAAAGAAACGGGCATTGTTACAGATGAAATCATATATATGACGGCAGACGTGGAAGACGAATACGTAATTGCACAGGCAAACGAACCGCTTGATGATGAAGGCAGATTTGTGGACAAAAAGGTTTCGGCGCGTCTGCGTGATGAAATCATAGAAGTGCCGGGTTCCGAAATCGACTTCATGGACGTATCGCCAAGACAGTTGGTTTCTGTTGTCACGGCATGTATCCCCTTCCTTGAAAACGACGACGCAAACCGTGCGCTGATGGGCTCAAACATGCAGTGTCAGGCAGTTCCGCTTTTGACCACCGACTCGCCGATTGTCGGCACCGGTATGGAGCATAAAGTTGCAAAAGACTCCGGTTCTGCTGTGCTTGCGATAGAATCGGGCACCGTGGAAAAGGTATCCGCCGACGAAGTTGTCATAAAGGGCGACACAACCGGTGTGAAACACCGCCAGAAGCTCATAAAATTTGCACGTTCAAACCAGTCAACATGCATAAACCAGCGTCCTATTGTTGATGTTGGCGAACATGTCGAAAAGGGCGACATCATCGCCGACGGACCGGCAATGAACAACGGCGAACTTGCATTGGGTAAAAATATACTCATAGGCTTCATGACATGGGAAGGATATAACTACGAGGACGCTGTCTTAATCAGCGAAGAACTTGTAAAACATGACGTATTCACTTCAATTCATATAGAAGAATATGAATGTGAATCGAGAGATACAAAATTAGGGCCCGAAGAAATCACACGTGATATACCAAACGTTTCGGAAGACGCTTTGAAAGACCTTGATGAAGAAGGCATCATAAGAATCGGCGCAGAAGTGCGTTCCGGCGACATTCTTGTCGGCAAGGTCACACCAAAAGGCGAAACCGAGCTCACCGCAGAAGAAAGACTTCTGCGCGCAATCTTCGGCGAAAAAGCACGCGAAGTGCGTGACACCTCCCTCAAGGTTCCGCACGGCGAACAGGGTATCATTGTTGACGTAAAAGTGTTCACCAGAGAAAACGGCGATGAGCTTTCACCGGGCGTAAACCAGGTTGTACGCTGCTATATCGCGCAAAAGAGAAAAATCTCTGTCGGCGACAAGATGGCGGGACGTCACGGAAACAAGGGTGTCGTATCCCGTGTTCTTCCGCAGGAGGATATGCCGTTCCTGGAAGACGGCACACCGTTGCAGATAGTGCTGAACCCCTTGGGCGTACCTTCGCGTATGAACATCGGACAGGTTTTGGAAATGCACCTTGGCTATGCATACAGAAAGCTTGGCGAACAGCTTGGAAAAGCCATCAAGATAGCAACACCGGTATTTGACGGCGCAGAAGATGAGGATTTGAAGGAAGCTTTTGAAAAAGCAGGGCTCAGCCCCGACTTTAAGTCTGTCGTATATGACGGACGTACCGGTGAAAAGTTTGACAACCCCGTTACTGTCGGTGTCATGTACTACCTGAAGCTTGACCACCTTGTTGACGATAAAATCCACGCACGTTCAACCGGTCCTTACTCGCTTGTCACACAACAGCCTCTGGGAGGTAAAGCACAATTTGGCGGTCAGCGTTTCGGAGAGATGGAAGTCTGGGCGCTTGAGGCATACGGCGCTGCTTATACCTTGCAGGAAATACTCACCGTCAAGTCCGACGATATCATCGGACGTGTCAAGACCTATGAGGCGATTGTCAAAGGCGAAAACATACCAAAATCAGGTATACCCGAATCCTTCAAGGTATTAGTTAAAGAATTGCAGTCGCTTGCGCTTGATATACGTATACTGGACGCTGACAGAAATGAGATTGACCTTGACTCTTCTCTTGATGACGAAGATGACTTTGTCGACAGAAGTGACCTTGCCGACACCATGTCCGAAGCACACGGAATGGGCGGCGATTATGACGACGAAATGAGCGATGATATGCTTCTGGAAGATATCGATGATGACGATTTGGACGACGACTCCGACTTCTTTGACGATGAAGAAGAAGAATCAGGCGACAACGACAGCAACGATTTCATAACAGTTGACGATTTTTAATATTGGAGGTTTTTCATGTTAGAATTTAATAGCTTTGAAGCAATAAAAATCGGTTTGGCCTCACCGGAAACCATACGAGGCTGGTCACACGGCGAAGTGAAAAAGCCCGAAACAATTAATTATCGTACACTAAAACCCGAACGTGACGGTCTGTTTTGTGAAAGGATTTTCGGCCCCACAAAGGACTGGGAATGTCACTGCGGTAAATATAAGAAAATAAGACACAAGGGAATAGTGTGCGAACGCTGCGGAGTTGAAGTCACAAAATCAAAAGTCCGCCGCGAACGCATGGGGCACATAGAGCTTGCCACACCCGTGTCACACATCTGGTATTTCAAGGGCGTGCCTTCGTCCATGGGGCTTATACTGGACATTTCTCCGCGACACCTGGAGAAAGTGCTTTACTTTGCCTCTTATATAGTAACCGACCCCGGCAAAACAAACCTTATGCAAAACCAGATTCTTTCCGAAAGGGAATACAGAGAAGCATATGAAAAATACGGTGACAAATTCAAGGCAGGCATGGGTGCCGAGGCAATCCGCGACCTTCTTGAAAAAATTGACATCGAAGCGCTCTCAAAAGAACTGAAGGAAGAACTCGAGTCTGCACAAGGGCAAAAAAAAGCAAGAATAATAAAACGTTTGGAAATCGTCGAGGCATTCCGTCTTTCCGGTAACCGCCCGGAATGGATGATTCTGTCGGTCATGCCGGTTATCCCGCCGGATTTGCGCCCGATGGTGCAGCTTGACGGCGGCAGATTTGCCACAAGTGACCTGAACGACCTTTACAGACGTGTCATAAACCGTAACAACAGACTTAAGCGTCTTTTGGAACTCGGCGCACCGTCACTTATCATAAGAAACGAAAAGCGTATGCTTCAGGAAGCTGTCGACGCGCTGATAAACAACGGCAGACGCGGCAGAACAGTGACAGGCCCGGGCAACCGTGCGCTGAAATCTCTTTCAGATTTGCTTAAAGGTAAGCAAGGACGTTTCAGACAGAACCTTTTGGGTAAGCGTGTTGACTATTCGGGACGTTCGGTTATCGTCGTAGGGCCGGAAATGAAGATTTACCAATGCGGTCTGCCAAAAGAAATGGCAATAGAACTCTTTAAACCGTTTGTGATGAAAGAACTTGTCGCACGCGGAATTGCACAAAACATAAAGAATGCAAAGAGAATGGTTGAAAAAGTACGCCCCGAGGTTTGGGAAGTGCTGGAGGACGTTATAAAAGAACACCCTGTTCTCCTGAACCGTGCTCCTACACTGCACAGACTGGGTATCCAGGCATTTGAACCAAAGCTTGTTGAAGGACGTGCACTGAAACTGCACCCATTGGTATGTACTGCGTACAACGCCGACTTCGACGGCGACCAGATGGCTGTCCACGTACCGCTCTCACCCGAGGCACAGTCCGAGGCGCGTTTCCTGATGCTTTCGGCAAACAACCTCTTAAAGCCGCAGGACGGACACCCCGTCACAGTCCCGACACAGGACATGATTTTGGGAAGTTATTATCTGACGCTGGTAAAAGACGACGAAAAGGGCGGCAAGGATTATCCGGGACGCGACCAGGACACCGAGTGGCAGCCTCACGCATATACCTGTCCGGAAGAAGCGCTTTTGGCATATGCAAACAATGAACTTGGGCTTCACACCCCGATTCGTGTGCGCGTCGAGAAGGATGTACGCGGCGAACATTATGTAAAAATCATAGATGCCACAGTGGGGCGTATCATATTCAATGAAAATATCCCTCAAAACCTGGGATATATTGACAGAAAAAATCATGACACAATCTGCGACCTTGAAATCAATTTCGTCGTCGGCAAAAAACAGCTTGGGAAAATCATTGACCGCTGCATAAGGGTACACGGCACCACAAAAACAGCAGAGGTTCTTGACCTTATCAAGGCAACAGGTTATAAATATTCCACAAAAGGCGCAATTACAGTTGCCGTGTCCGACATTGATGTCCCTGCCGAGAAAGCAAACATTCTTGCAGATGCGGAAAAACGCGTCGACGACATCACAAAGAAGTTCAGGCGCGGACTTTTGACCTCAGAAGAACGCTATAACGAAGTAATCAAGGTATGGAATGAAACCACCGGTTTTGTGACAGACGCCATGATGAAGAACATGGATAAATTTAATCCTATATACATGATGGCAGACTCCGGAGCCCGTGGTAGTGTCAACCAAATCCGTCAGCTTGCCGGTATGCGCGGCCTTATGGCAGATACACAGGGACGTGCGGTTGAAATTCCTATCCGTGCAAACTTCCGTGAAGGTCTGAATGTTTTGGAATACTTCATTTCTTCCCACGGTGCAAGAAAGGGTCTTACCGACACCGCTTTGCGTACTGCCGACTCGGGTTATCTGACACGCCGTCTTGTTGACGTTTCACAAGACGTCATCGTGCGTGAAATCGACTGCGGCACAGACGAAGGCGAATGGGTATCGGAAATCACCGACGGAAAAGAAATTATCGAGCCTCTGCACGACCGTATACTGGGCCGTATTGCAAAAGAAAACGTCACAAATCCCGAAACGGGCGACGTAATCGTATATGCAGGCGATATGATAAACGACAACCAGGCAAACAAGATTATAAACGCAGGCATAGACAAGGTTTGCATCAGAACCGTCCTCACATGTAAATCAAAGGTTGGTGTATGTGCAAAGTGCTACGGCACAAACCTTGCCACAGGCGAACTGGTAAACGTCGGCGAAGCTGTCGGAATTATCGCGGCACAGTCCATAGGCGAGCCGGGTACACAGCTTACAATGCGTACCTTCCACGCCGGTGGTGTTGCGGGCGGCACAGACGTTACACAGGGTCTCCCCCGTGTTGAAGAATTGTTTGAAGCAAGAAAGCCAAAAGGTCTTGCAATAATCTCCGAGATAAGCGGTACAGTCACTGTAAACGAATCAAAGAGAAAACGTGAGGTCATCGTGACGAACGACGAAATAGGCGAAGCAAAAACCTATACCATTCCTTATGGTTCCACAATAAAGGTTCAGACGGGCGACGTGATTGAAGACGGTACAGAGCTTACCGTCGGTTCTGTAAACCCGAATGATATTCTGCACATCAAAGGCCCCCGTGCCGTACAGGTGTACATCACCCGTGAAGTGCAGAGAACATACCGTATGCAGGGTGTTGACATCAACGACAAGCACGTTGAGGTCATAACACGCCAGATGCTCAGAAAAGTCAGGGTTGACGATTCGGGTGACACCGATTTGCTTATCGGCTCGCTTATCGACAAGTTTGAACTGGAGGAAGCAAACAGCCGCCTTGCAGAGGGTCAGACCCGTGCGACAGCCTCTCCGGTACTGCTTGGTATCACAAAGGCATCGCTTGCCACAGACTCATTCCTCTCGGCGGCATCCTTCCAGGAAACCACAAAGGTTCTCACCGATGCAGCCATAAAGGGCAAGGTTGACCCGCTTTTGGGGCTCAAAGAAAATGTCATCATCGGTAAGCTTATCCCTGCCGGGACAGGAATGCCGATGTATAAAGACGTCGGCATCACAGTAGACGGTGTTGAAGTCACAGATATCTGAAATTTTTAAAATAAGAAAGGGCTGTCTGAAAGTCAATTGACTTTTCAGGCAGCCTTTGCCTTCGGAAGTTAAAGAAGGAGCTGAAAATTTGTATTTTTCAGCTCCTTCTGTTTTTCTCTTTATCTGTAAATATATATTTCCAAAATACCCTGATATCCCTTCCTTGCCACAATAGTGTCGCCCGTCTTTATTTCGGCAACCGTGACAGGTTCAATCTTTTTGTCCTCAATCAGATATACCGCCGGGTCGACAAGCCTGTGAGCAGCGGAATTTGTACCGACAGAAGCGGTATTTATAATGATAACGTCATCATTTACCGCCTCAACCTTTCCGTACATAACGACAAATCCCGTTGGTTCTTTTTCTTCCGTTATTGTTGTCCCGTCGTTTTGTTTCATGAAAAACTCAGTGTTTTTTATGTCATGTATCAAAACCCTGAAATGATCAATTTTGCCGTTTGCTGTCCTAAAGTGGATTATATCGCCAAACTTAAGCTGTTCCGGCGCAAGCCCCTCTGCCCAATCCTCCTGCTTTGTTGATTTCATGCCCGGCTTTGCGGTCGTCGCAGCAATCTTTTTGGAATCCATATAATAAGAAATGGTATATACTGTTTCGTCATCATTGTTTACAGATGCCGTCACCTTTTCCACCACTGCCGGCGAGGAATTTTCAAACGTTACTCCGTCATCTGTGACGGTGCCGACATTTGCCGTATAATATTTGTCAATGCCGTACAATTTGATTCCGTAATAATTGTGGTCAATACCATAAAATCCCGGTGCAACAACTTTGTATTGGCTGTCGTCATCCTTGTCCTCTTCCTTCGGGAGCAAAAACAGCTTCATATTGTCGCCCATTCTGTATTTCATCACCATCATGCCGTGATAATATCTTGACTGGCTGTACCCTTCTCCATAATAATCATAAGTGAGCGGATAGTCAATACTTCCGATTGTGCCGTCAATGTTGTCATAAACCAGATAAAGCGCTTTTATCCTTCCGCTGCCTTTGAGAGTATATGCAATCGGTGTACGCGGGTCAGAGCCGGAAACAGAATTCTTTATTTCTGTCGGGATATACTTTCTTTCCATTTTTTTACCCTTCGGGTTGCTCTCAGAATAAAGCATCACATACTCCTCCAGATATATTTCCGACATCTTTGCGTCCTGCGTAAATATCTTCAGCGCAATCTCGGGGTTGTCATCACCGTCATCATCGTATATTCTTGCCGTCAGGAACACTCCGTACATCAGCCCGGAATCTGTGCTGATGTCAGCAATCTTCCCGTCAAACGTCAACGAATATACTGCCGAAAGTCCCAACTTCGGCACAAGCACATCATCTCTGACCGTTCCGTTTGGCCAGCCGCATGCATCCAGGTAGTTTTTTGTCACCTCATAACTCGTGCCGTCTATCTCAAACGTCGGCTTTCCGTTGTCGTCCTCCCCCACAGCGCTTATCGTGCCGCTCATTGTTTTGTCGCACAGTACAATTTTTGTAAGCGTCTTGCCGTATGTATTCACACTTTTTGCAATAGACAACACATTACCTTTTTTTATCGCAGTGTAGTCCTTCTTTTCCCCGTTCATAAAAACTCTTACGATGTCATCGTCCTCTGTCTTTGCAACAAAAGACTCGTCGCCGCGGAATGTCATTGCGTCCTTAAACTTCACTCTTGCCGTGCTCCCGGCGTCATACAAAGCGGTAAAATGCTCATATTTCCATACAATCAGGACATCAATATACCCGTCCGCGTCATTTTCCACAACAGATATTTGCGCATCGTCCTCCATGTATTTTTTCATGAGGTTCACAGATGCATTCCCGGCATAAACGCCATTATAAACAATTTTTGTGTCCTGTTTGATTTTATACTTCTTCTCTTTTCCGTCAACATATGCGCGGATTTGTCCCTCTGTTATGCTGTCAATGTCACTCCCCAAAAATTCTGCCGTTTCGTTCTTGCCCGGTCTTTCGTCAGCGCAAAGCAATTCCTTTTCGCCGTCGTTGTCCATAACAAAGGCATTTACGCTCTTCCCCAAAAGCGCATCATAATCTTTTTGACCCATGATTTTACACTTCATGCGGTCAATTTCCACAAATCCCTCGCCAAGGAATCCCGACTCATATATGCTTGTTTCGTCCACACGGTTCATTACACCTTTTACAATCACAGTGTCAAACTTTCTCTCCAGTATTGTCGGCACCGTTGCTGTGTCATACACAGTGTCAGCACCCGAAAGCTTTATTTCCAAAGAATCCGCTGTCAAAATATTATACAAAAGCTGTGACAATTCCCCCTTTGTTATATTCTTGTCGCGTTCATACAAAAGCCCAAACAGCAAACCGTTTTCCGACGCCGTTTTCTCATATCCGACGGGATATCCGCCGTCATATTCGGCATTTTGCGTATAACCCGTGAGTTTAACGGCAGTATACAGCGCCTCTTGGAAACTTATGCTGTTCTTCTTGCCCGAAAAGTTCACAATGCCTGCTTCAAAAAGTTCCTCCAAAAGCTGTTCGTCATCAGCGCCGTCAAAATTTCTCCCCGATATCACTGCCGCCGCTTTTACAAAATCGTGAAAATCTGCCTTTTCTGTTCTGTCGAAAAGCTCCTCATCAAGAATCCCCAAAGCTCTCAGCAAATCCTGCAAAATATCACTCCCGACCTCTCTGTCATCAGAGTTCTTGCCGTATATCCTGTCCAGTGTTCCGTCGTCCTCCCACAGCTTGTCCGGTACGGCAAGGCATATCTGCGGAATCATCATGCACAAAAGAAACACCGCCAGTATTTTCGCTTTTATTTTCATATTTTATTTCTCCTTTGCATTTTAATTGTATAGGTAATTGTAAAACTAATGTTTTCCAATTAATATTCTTGGGTAGAAATAAAAAGTTCCATTTGATTTTAATTTTACAGCAAGTTGAAACTTTTTATTTCAGCCAAAAATGACGCACATGCCGTCATGTTTGATTACCAATCAGGGGTTGGCACCCCCGATACCCCCGCAAAGATGCGGTGGCTAATTGTAAAATTTACATTTTACAATCACCTATTTCAAAATTCTCGCAATGATTACCGCCGATTCCGCTCTCGTAAGCCCCGAATCCGCACGGAATGTGTTGTCCGGGTATCCGTTCATTATGCCCGAAGCATAAATCTTTCTGACAGATTTGATCTTATCCTCTCCGATACTCTCGCGGTCTGCACAGTCCAACGCTCTGTCGGTCTGCGGCAAATCCAGAATCCTGTCTGCCAGGACAGCCGCATCGCCGCGGCTTATATCGCCGTCACCGTCAAAATTTTCATACCCTTTCAAAAATCCCAAGTCCACCGCTTTCTGCAAAAAGCCTGCATACCATGCGCCGCCAAATTTGCCGCCGAAAGCATCCCTGTATTCTTCCTCGGCAATCCCGGCACTCCTCATTGCCATAACCATAAATTGTGCAAATGTTGTCTTTTCGTCAGGCTTAAAAGTTCCGTCGGGGAACCCGTTCACAAATCCGGTTTCTCCCAGCTTTTCTATGCTGTCCTTTGCCCAGTGTGCAGAAATGTCGCTGAAACTCTTTTTCGGTTCGCTGTTTTTCGTATCATCTTTCTTGGGGTCCTCCGCCGGTTTCACGCTTCCGCTGTTTGCGCCGGAGATTGCATAACCGCCGCCCTTGCCGCCTCCGCCGGAGCCGCCGCCCGACTTTTTGCCGACTTTTACATAATCGCTGTACACCACATTTCCTTCATACGGCGCATTGACGCTTTTGGGCGTCACACCCACGCGCACTTCCTTGCCGTAATCCGCAGAATTCAGATACAATGCTGCCTCTTTGCCCATGACCTTCCCGTTTTTATCCTCCCAGACATACTTGGTTTGCTCCTCTTCGTCACCGTTTGCGTCAAAATATGTATACTTTGCCGATAAAGTGTTACCAACCAGCGCCGTTCCGCTTATCGTTACATTTTTTGCTTCCGGTTTCTGCGGGCCCGCGACAGGCGCCGAAAATACCGATTCACCCCTATAAGGCGGTTTTTTCGCCGCCGGCGTGATGCATGCCTTGATGTATTTATCTGCCATTTCTTCGCTTATTTCCATACTTGCGCCCATATGCAGCGCTGAATACTCGCCGTCGGGGTTGTCGGCAATGTACCATGATATGTCACTGCCCGATTCCTTGTCGCCGTTTTGGTCGAAGAACTTATACTCTGCTGTGACAGTTTTGCCGATAATCATATCCCCTTTTATCACAACGTCTTTTGCAATCGGTTTAAAAGCCCCGTCAAAAGATGCGCTTACATATTCGTCCCCCATGCTGTTCTTTTCGGAAACCGCAATCGGCGTCACGCAAAACTTCAGATACATATTCTCGTCCTCCGCTTTGAGAATATATTCCTTTGCATCTGCGCCGTCAATTTCTGTGTACGTACCGTTTTTATCAGAGGATTTCAGCCATCTGAATTTGCTTTCGCCCTCTTTGTCGCCGTTTTGGTCTGCAAAAGTATATTTGCCGACAAGCTTTGCACCCGTGTATGCCTCGCCCGTGATTTCAACATTTTCTGCCGTCGGTGCATAAGCACGCGTTATCGTAAAGTTCAGCATCATTTCGTCACACATGCCGTCTTTTGCGGCTGACACAGACAATGAATATTTGCCCGGTTCGTCAAAAGCATGGCCATTTTCAAGCATTTCTTCGCCCGCTTTTACGGTCACAGTGATTCCGTCCTTCTCTTCCCATTTCAAAACACTGCTTTCGCCGTATTCGCCGTCATTTTTCAGGCTCATGGAAGGTATAAGGCTTGTGCGGAACACTATGTCGGGAAGGCTTAGTCCCCTGAAGTCTTTGAGATTTGACAGACACAACGTATAATTTTCCCCTTGCCGCGGCGCCTCCGCAATCGCAAAGGACACTTTTTTTTCGTCGATTTTGACGTCCGCATCGACATGCTTTTCCCCGTTCCTGACCTCCGCCTTCCCGGAATATATCGGATAATTGGCTGTGATGGAGATATCCGAAAATTCATCAGCCCCGACAACTGTGCCCTGCTCTACTGCCGAACTCTCAATTTCAAAACCCGGCATCTCATCAGCCAGACCGCTTGTTTCAAGATATGGAAGCACAATGTTTTTATAGTCCTCCCCCGGGTCTATACCCATGATTTTTCCACATGCGGCCAGAGAGTTTATAAGATTTATCATTTCTTCCCTGCCCGGCTCTGCGCCGCCCCCGATGTCCGCCAGCATCTTTGATATCTCTGCGGCTTTTTTATAAGTTTCGGCGTTGTATCTCACAATATTCACTGCTCCCAGAGATGCCCAGCGTGCAGGTGTTTTTGAGGCAATCCCCGTCATAAACTTAAAGTATGTGAGCACCGAAACTTCCGGTTTCCCTTCACATCTCACTTCATATGTTTTTGCAAGTTCTGTGCCGATTGCAGCGTTCTTTGCCTCAACCACAACATTGCCGTCACCGTCAAAGCCGACATGTATATTGATGTGATTGTTCTCTGTGGTGACCTTCTCTGTCCCATAGGAAATATTGTCGCCCACTTTTGCAAAGGTATAAATCCCGTCATCTTTATATTGTATTCCTGCGCTGATATATTCCGCCGCACTGTTTTCTTTGAGGCTCAGCACAACGGCCGCCTTTGTTTTTTCGTCCATCACCTCGCACGAATAATCCACGTCCATGACATAGTCATATGCCTCCCCCGGTTTTATCGGGGTTTGAAACTGCCTTTTAAGTGCATCGCACGAAAAATTGCTGTTCATCGTAATCCCAACTTCACCGGCAAACATGCTTGTACGCGGCACATATCCGTCAAACCAACCGCTTGCCGCCTCCCATTCTTTTGCGAATCCTCCTCCGCCTTTTGCCGGATTCAGCTGCAATGGTTTCCCGGTTTCATATTCCATATAGTCATATGCAAAAACAACCTCCGCGTCGTCGGCCGCCGCCGGCAAAACCCCAAGCTGCAAAGCGGCAAGCGTGCATGCTGTCAGTGCCGAAACAAATTTTTTCATCTTTTCCTCCCTTTCCGCCGTGCTCATTTCAAACGGCATACCTCAAAAAAGTCAGCGTATTTCTATACCTATATCCGAAAATTCCGGTGCCGTAAAACCGCTCAGTTTTTCATACACCGCCGAATCATCTCTCAATGTATAATCCTTCCCCGAAAAGTCTGCAAACCCGGGGTCAGATGTATATTTTGCAGAAGCTTCAATAGTATTTATCGCGTACATGTCAACTCCGCCTATGTCGGTCAGCTTGATGTCCTCTGAGTTTAGCGCCACATTGTTTTTTATCAAGTTATACTTTGCCTTGAGCGGTTCGTCCGACAGGATATCCGCCAAATTTGGGTATTTGGCATATGCCGCGCTTTTGTGCAAATCTCCCGAAAGCCCTGCCTTGTCCAAAAAGTCCGAATCAACCGTATATCCATATGCCACACCCATACAGCTCATTCTCGCCATGCCCTTTGTCAGGTTTATCCCTATGTTATTTGTGAAAGTGTTGTTTCTTCCCCCGTTTACAAACACACCGTATCCGTCAATGTCCGCAAACACATTTTTGTTTATTATCGTCCCGTCAAACATATTGTCAAGATACACCCCGTATATACCATGGTATGTACCCGATATTGTACTTTTCAAGTCATGTATATAGTTGTTTTCAATCACATTTCCGCGGTTAATCTTTGACTGAAATGCATATATTGCCCCCGAGTCGTCCACATACTTCAATACATCAAAGATATCGTTGTACATAACGGTGTTGTCGTTGCCCATGATGCGCACCGCCATGTGCGGCGCGTCATAAACCATATTGTGCAGCGCACTGTTGCCGATTCCGGCAATCGTGATTCCCGGCGCATATGCAAGGCTGTTTCCCGAGAATGCGCGGACAACCGAATTTTTAACAACGTTTTCTCCTCGCTGCAGTGTCGCCGTGACTCCGCCCGAAATGCTTATGCCCCCTTCTCCGGTATAGTATACCAGACATTTTTCCACACGGCAATTCTCGCAGTCTCCGTCTATTTTGACCCCCAGTTTTCCCGTGTCGTGTATATTGCTGTTATAAATACCGATATCCTTCCCCGCGATGATTTCAACGCCGTTTCCTCCGCCGGAAGATATGTCAAGTCCGTCAAAATAAATATGCTGTGCGCTGTTGAGTGTTATCACATTCCCCGTGTCTGTCCCAAAAATAACTTTTCCCTGCCTTCTCGGCGGATAAAAATACAATTTCCCCTCTGCCTTGTCCAGATACCATTCGCCCGGCGAATCCAGTTCGCAAAGAGCATTGTAGACAAAGAAATTTGCGCCTTCCCTGACAGCATACGGCGTGGGGGTTTGGCTTGTTATCGTCCCTTTTGCCGCGTCCGTCTCCGCCACTCTGACGCGCAAATCACTCCAGTCATTGCTCCAGAATCCATGCAGATAAAGGTCTTTCTCTTTTTCCCAGCCGCTTATATGTGCGTCGTCCGCGGTGATTGTAAAGCCCGTCTTTGCCGTTCCCGACAGCCCTGTGTCTGTCACAGATTTAACCTTTATATAGCCATCATTGGGATACTTTGCTATGCTTGTTTTTTCGCCTTCAAAACTCAATGTATAATATGGCGTGCTGTTATAATCATAATCTTCAAAATATGCCGTGGAGTGACCGGTTATCGGCAAATCACGTGAATAATCTATCCCGCGCTCAGCAAGGTCAAGGCAAACCACCTTATCCCTCACCGCCGGATTCAGCCTTGCAAGAATGTTTTCATCGGTCACAGCTGAAAAATCTTCTGCACGAAATTCATATCCGCCCGCAATCTCGGCTTTTTCGCCGTCACAGGCTCTGTAAACAATGGGAGCACCGGCTTTTCCGCTGTCTTTTGCCGTAAACATAAGCTGTTCTTTATACACTCCCCCTTTTATATTTACACAAATTCCGTCCTGCGGGAGCTTGTTGTTCATCACCAGCCCCCGTATATAAGATTTTGCACCTGAAACAGAAGAAAACGGTCTTTCTTCACTCCCGTCACCGTTTTGCACATTTTTGTCCACATATATATTTACGGAAGGGAGGGACGCCACTTGGGCGTCCTCTCCTGTTCCGACAAATTTTTTCGGAAGTGTCAGCATCGGGCACTGACCCTTGACACCGTCCCACACAAATGCCTTTATTGTTGTGTTGTTTTTTATAGAGTTCGGCAGCTTGTTTGTTGCGCCGTCAAATCCCCATGTCACATATTTCGGTTCGTTTGCCGGCAGTGTTTCCTGTTTTGAAACAACCTTTACCAGCTTCCCTTTTTCATAAACCGCCATTATCAGCGCAACAGTCTTGTCTTCGGCAAAACCATTGTCAAGCATAGTGCTTACCAGCACGCTCTCTGCGCCGACAGCCGCCTCCAGTCCGCCGGCTGTGCTGTATTCTGTGCCGCTTGCTGTGATTTTGTCCATACGTTCCAGCTTTTGCTCATATTCCAGCAAAAATTCCGTCTTTGCGAGTCCTTGCGGCAAGCTTTCAATCTTTCCGCGGATGAGTTCTGTGTTATTCCTGTCAAAATTGTCCACCAAAGAAGATACCGCTGCAATATCCTGCGGATTCCAGCTTTCAAGCATCAATTCGTCCACACCGACGCCGTGGCCGTTGTTGGATATCTGCATAAATTCAAGCGCCGCTGTCCCGATTTCACCTCTCGTCACAACATCCCAGCCTGCCTTTTCGTCGGTACCTTCGCGCCACATCTTCACCTTCATCGTGTCGTCGCCGTCCGCGTCGATGCTTATGCGGACAACAAAATCCCATATGACGGTTTCATTACTGTTATTGTTATATATCTCGCCCCAGCTTCTCTTTGTTCCTCCGATAGCTCTCTCATCGACAGAGCCCTGTACGAAATACCCGTTCTCGGTTTCGTCATAATACACACCGGCATAGAGATTCTCTCCCAATCCGATTCTTGTGTCCAGTCTTCTTATTTCCTCGCCATTCCCCGAGTCGTTGTATCTGAAGGACATATAGTATTCTCCGTCCTTTGTCGGGTCTATCGGCGTTGCCAAATTTCTCCTGAGCTTTGTATCTTTATTGTATCCTACAAGGAAGTTGTCGCCCGCTCTCTCGCCAATCCACGGTGTGTCCAAACTGAAGGCGGCACCGACGGCATACCACTTGCCGCCAAATCCAAAGCCGCCTGTCAGGTCAATACTCATCAAATCATTACACTTTGCATAATCAATCGGTTCATATCTGAAATTTTCGGCAAGTTCCGCAAGGAACTTGCTCTTTGCCCCGCTGTCCGCCAAGCCGTTCAGATAGTCATACATGCCCTTTGTATAGCTTCCGTTATAGCTCCTGAGTGTATTTTCAATTTCTGCCTCGTCTGCCTCATCTTTTTCTATCATCGCGTCATATTCTGCCGTGGTATACTGTGTCACGGTTATCGGGCCTACATCAAACCACCTCTGCTTTTTTGTTTCGTCACTTCTCAATGGGCCAAAGTCGCCGTCATATTTTATATATGCAAGCGCCGCTGTGCCGAGATTTGCGGAAGCTGATGCCTCATATGGCATTTCGACTGCCCCGATTGCGTTGTTTGACGCCTCGACAGACACCGTTCCGTCGCCTGTCATTCTGACATGGAACTTTATGTGGTTTACGTTTTCGGTCACTTGCGTTGTTCCCCACGCCGTGTTGTCCCCAACCTTGACAACGGGATAAAGTCCGCCTTTTTCTTCGTTATAGTCTATGCCGGCATAAAGATTGTCTGTTTCCTTGTCCGCCCCCAGTATAACCCTTGCGCAGGAATCCGCGTCAAGCTCGTACAGTTTGTAATATCCTTCTATGACATAGTCATATGCGTCAGCCGTGCTTATTGCGGTTTGAAATTTTCTCATGATTTTTCCGCATTTGTTGCCAGCTTCTGAGTTCATTGATATAGACCCCATGGTGCCTATGGTGATGTCAACCTGCGGCACATATCCGTCAAAATCACATTCTGCTGCCTCCCACGCTGCTGCAAATCCTGTACCCCCGTTCGCCGGAGTGTTCTGCAATATTTGTCCTTTTTGATACTCCATCAAATCCTGTGCATACACCCTCCCCGCCTGTGTGTCTGCCAAAGCTGTCGGGACAAGAGATGCCGTAAACATCATGCTCATAAACAATGCCAGATGTCTTTTCATTTTTCTCATTCCTTTCTTTTTTTCAAGTGAGTCTTCTGTAAAGCTCATCGATAAGCTTTGTGTCGTCCCGGTCAATCACCTCGCCTTCCTCGCTGATTATAACCACTCCCTTTTCATACCATGTCACCGTTTTGTCCATAGAATCGGCAACAGCACGTATGGGGAGATATGTTCTTCCGCCACGTACAACAGGCTCTGCATCTTCAATTTTTGTACCGTTCAGAAGCAATTCCTTGTTTTGGTTATCAATTGTTATTTTGTTCCCCGACATCACAATTGATGCTGTGTGTGTTTCGTTGTCATACTCTACCTCTCCGTCAAAAGACTCGGCAATATATCTCACAGGTACATATGTCCTGTTGTTTGAGATAAACGGCACTATGTCAAGATTGTCCGCATCAATATATGTCATATCAAAGTTCCTGTATGTCATCGGCGTGCCTATCGCCATCGAAACAGTGTTGTTTCTCAGCGCCCTTGCAAGCCACGGTGTATACATGCCCATTGCTTTAAAGTCCGGCGCCTCACCGTTTTCAAACTGACTGATATACTCCTCTTTTATGTTGAAATTCCCGTTTTTGGCATCGACAAACATGCTCTCGTCCGAAGCCTTGCTCTCTGTGATTTCGTTCTGTTTGTACAGATAGTCATAATATCCGCTTTCGATTTCGCACCACTTAAAGTCATATCCGCAGTTTATCACAAAATTGTTCCAAAATTTGTTGTACATCGGCTCTTTTGGTCTTTCCTCCATGATTTCTGCCAGATGCTCGTATTTTTTAAACGGTTCTGTTTTGTATATTCCGCTGACAAGCTCCGGGAAACGGCCAAAAAAGAAATCATCATTTTGATAACCGTAATCGGTGTTCATCCCGATTGCAGAAATTTTTTCCGCGCCGCCGCAGTTGTAGAACACATTGTTATATGCCTTGTGGTCACGTCCGCCATTTACAAAAATACAGTCGCCCAAAAGGTTTGAGAATATGTTGTTTTTGACGATTGCACCGTCGTTCATTTCGTCATAGTATATCCCCTGTATCCCATGTGACGCCGTTGAGCCTTCTGCTTTTATGTCATGGAACCAATTGTTTTGGATAACAGTATTTCTCCACAGTTTTTCACGGTAAAAATATATCGCACCCATATCGGCAGATGTCCTCAGCACGTCTGTGATTTCGTTGTTTTCCACAAGATGATCGCCGCCGGTGATGCGCATCGCCAGGTGGTTTGAGCCGCTCATTTTGTTGTTCCTCGCCACATTGCCGATGCCCGACAGCTGCACCGCTGCAGAATACCCTTCAGTGATTCTTGCATAATTGTGGATATTGTTGTTTTCGGCAAGGTTTCCGCCCGGCTCCAGTGTTGTGCCGTTTCCGCCGTTTATCATTATTCCGCCTGCGCCGGTCTGATATATGTGGTTGCTTATAAATTCACAGTTTTTCACATGTGCTGTGTTGATTCCTTTGTCGGTGGTGTTTGAGATTACGCAAAGCTCAACGCCGATGTTTTCGCTGTCCTCAATGTTGATTGCCGACGCCCTCACACCTGTCAGGGTTATGCCCTTTATTTTTATGTTCTTCGCATTCCTGAAGTTAAAAAACGGTGCGTCAAGATTTGTCACGACAACGCTTCCGCCGTTGGACGGCGGATAGAAATACAGGTCGCCCGTGCCCCTGTTTAAGTACCATTCTGTCGGCACGTCAAGCTCAGAGAGAAGGTTGTAAAAATAAATTCTCTGCCCTGGCGTCGGGGTGTGATAGAGTTTGTCCACAGTCTTTATGGTTTCCTTTTCCACATCAACCGCAACCCTCGCCGTGAGGTCCGACCAGTCCACAGCCCAAAAGGCAAACGCCATGATGTCGTCGTCTGCGCCCCATCTTTTCATGCGTTCCGTCCCCTCCGGGTCAAGCTTAAAAACATTGTCCGAGCTGGTTTTGTTGGACACCAGCGCCTCCCCGATTCTGACATATCCCTCGTTTGGCCAGCGTGCAATTTTCATGACCTCATCATTGTAGATAAGCTCCATTGCCGGCTTTTTGTTATACGGTACATCCTCCCCGGAGTCAGAATATTCTTTTGTGAAATACGCCGTCGAATGTCCTGTCTGCGGCAGAGGGTCAAAGGTAGTCAGCCCATAATCCCTAAGATTCACCGTCACAGCCTGATTGCGCGATTCCGCCGGCAGACGGGACTTAACGCTTGCGTCGCTGATCGGTTTAAAGTCATTCATGCTGATTTCCACACCGCCGACAAATTTCACCTGTTCGTTCATATACGAGCGGTATGTGACAGGTGCGTCCTCCGTGCCGGAATCTTCTTCCCCCAGTTCCAGTCCTTTTGATATAAAGTAAACACCCTCTCTGAAATTGACATTCACACCGCCCTCGGGGTATTTCCCGTCCTTTTTCAGTTGCCTTATGTAGTCCCTTGCCTCAATCGCATTGCCGAAAGGCTTCTCAATTGTTCCGTTTCCGCCCTCCGCGCCGTCCCTGACATATATGTCCAAAGCACCTTGCTTTGCGCTGCATACATATGCATTTTGAAATATCAGCGCCGAGGAAAGAAAGATTATTGCAATTTTTTTCATTCCGAACAATCCCTCCTATTTTATAATATTTTACCAATATTTTACAAAAAATTCCGAAATTATTAAATGATTTTACTTAATTATATATGTTTTACGGCGCTGATTCAATATCTATAGTTGCACAATAATATAAAATTATTGTTGTTTTATTTATCTGCTTTATTGACATATAAAAACAAATCTGATATACTCAAATTATAAACCAAACGGAGGGATAAAAAATGGAACTTTATGAACACAACCGCCTTGCATATCCGGAGGATATTTTTATCGTGCCATATGCCGTTGTGCAGACAGCACGGGTGCATATGAGCGGCATAACATACCCCTCGGTCAAATATATACACGCCGGGGATTTTCTCCCCCATTATGTTTTTGAATATATCGTATCCGGAAAGGGCTATATCATTGTCAACAATCGTACTTATGCCCTGGAGGCAGGGGATTTGTGCATCACCAACAGGGAAACACTCGTCACCCTGAAATCGGACAGGCACGACCCGTACATGCGCCTTTTTTTCTGTGTAAGCGGCCCGTTGGTGGACAAGCTGTGCACCTTTTATGAAATATCCGGCCCCGTGCATATAAAGAAGCACGCAGAAGATGCACGTCCGTTTTTTGAGCAGATGTTTGATTCGTTAAAAAACGATACATATACAGAAAAATTGTGCAACAATATAATATTCAATGTTATCACGTGTGCCACAAACAAATTTTCCGAGTCGCCCTCCCTTGCGCTCTCCGAAGTTGCCGACAAAACCTATGACTATATCCAAAAAAACTTTGCGCAGATATCATCACTTGATGAATTGTGCAAGCAGCTCCATATTTCAAAAAGCCACATTATTCATCAATACAAAAAAAAGTTCGGGGTTTCTCCGTATCAGACAATAAAAATCAAACGGCTGAGATATGCACGGGAACTGCTTTTGCAGACCGATACCCCCGTGAGTGAAATAGCCTCCATTGCAAATTTCAATTCGACATCAAACTTTATAAAACAATACAAAACAGAATTTGGCACGACCCCCGCGCGGCACCGTGCCAATGTCTTGAAAACAGCAGAACCCCAGACAACAGAATAAAAAAAAACGAAATGTAAGAAATTGAGAGAAAAACACATATTTCAGGGAAATACATTTTTTTTGCTCTCCCCCGGAAAAATAAGAGGGCTGTCTGAAAAGTCAATTGACTTTTCAGACAGCCCTCTTTTATATAAACAGCTTACTTTACAATAAGACTGTTTCCTGTCATTTCTGCCGGTTTGTCAAGCCCCATCAAATCCAGCATTGTCGGCGCCAAATCCGCCAGCTTGCCTTTTTCCAGCTTCACATCACCCGCACCCATCACAATCAGCGGCACAGGGTTTGTAGTATGCGCAGTGAATGCGCCGTGTGTTTCGGGGTCAATCATGCAGTCTGCGTTTCCGTGGTCTGCCGTTATGAGAACCTTCCCGTCTTTCGACATAATCGCCGAAACAACCTTCCCCAGACACTCATCCACAGCCTCAACAGCCTTGACAGCCGCGTCAAACACACCTGTGTGTCCAACCATGTCACAGTTTGCAAAGTTCAGTATAATTGCATCATATTTATCCTCGTTTATCAATTCCACACAGGACTCCGCAACCTGATATGCGCTCATCTCGGGCTGCATGTCATATGTCGCAACCTTTGGGGAAGGAATAAGCTTTCTGTCCTCGCCCTCATAGACATTTTCCACGCCGCCGTTGAAGAAAAACGTGACATGTGCATACTTTTCCGTTTCCGCAATTCTCAGCTGCTTAAGCCCCTTTTTTGATATATATTCGCCAAAGGTGTTCACAAGTTTTTGCGGCTTAAACGCAACATGCACATTCGGCATGCTTGCGTCATATTGCGTCATGCATACATAAAAGAGCTTCATCAGCTTTCTGTCAAACCCCTTAAACTCAGGGTCTACAAGAGAACGTGTTATTTCTCTTGCTCTGTCCGGTCTGAAATTGAAACATACAACAGAATCGTTTTCGATGATTTTGCCGACAGGCTTGCCGTCTTTGCAGACAACCATCGGTATGATAAACTCATCGGTCAGGAAACTGTCATTTTCGTCCTTTGTTTCATATGATTTCAAAACAGCTTTCACAGGTTCTTCCGTTTTATTGCCTTCGCCCTTCACCATGGCGTCATATGCTTTTACAACTCTGTTCCAGTTTGTATCTCTGTCCATGGCATAATATCTTCCCATAACGGTTGCAATTTCACCTGTGCCCGTTTCATCAAGCTTTTTCTGCAATTCTTCTATGAATCCTGCGCCCGATGTCGGGGATACATCACGCCCGTCCATTACGCAGTGCACATAAACCTTTTTCAGTCCGTTTTTCTTTGCCATGTCAATAAGACCGAAAAGATGCTCTATATGGCTGTGTACACCGCCGTTTGAAAGCAAACCGACCAAATGCAGTGCTGAGTCATGCTCTTTGCAATTTGCACAAGCCGCAAGCAGAGCCTCGTTTTCAAAAAAATCTCCGTCATTAATTGCTTTTGTGATTCTTGTGAGTTCCTGATATACAACCCTCCCGGCGCCTATATTTGTGTGTCCAACCTCCGAATTTCCCATCTGTCCGTCCGGGAGTCCGACGTTCATGCCGCTTGCATAGAGTATTGTATTCGGATAGTCAGCAAAATATCTGTCAAGGTTCGGCTGTTTTGCCGCCTTTATGGCATTCCCCTCAACAGCGTCATTTATGCCATATCCGTCTAATATAATAAGTGCTATCGGGCTTTTTCCCATGTTATTCAAAACCTTTCCGCCTGCCGTATAAAAATCTGCACGCCTTATCCGCAGGCAGAATAAGGCAAAAACAGGGGGTGTTATATCAGTGCAACACCCCCGAAAAGTCAATTATTTTGCTGCTTCAACAATCGGGGCAAATTTTTCAGCCACCAATGAAGCTCCGCCGATAAGACCGCCGTCTATGTCAGGCTTTGCCAAAAGTTCTGCCGCATTCTTGTCGTTCATACTTCCGCCATACTGGATAGTAAACTCTTTTGCGCATTTTTCGCAATAAAGTCCGCCCAAAATGTCACGGATTCCCTTGCAAACCTCTTCTGCCTGGTCTGCCGACGCTGTTCTGCCGGTGCCGATTGCCCAAATTGGTTCGTAAGCAATGACAACCTTCTTTGCGTCTTCGGCGCTTATCCCTGCAAATGCTTTCTTTATCTGAATTGCAATCAAATCCATTGTGATGCCCGCTTCTCTCTGCTCAAGGCTTTCACCCACACATACAATCGGGATAAGTCCCTTTGAGAGCGCTTTGATTGTCTTTTGGTTCACAGTTTCGTCTGTTTCCGCAAAATATTGCCTTCTCTCCGAATGACCGATGATAACGTATTCTACGCCGATATCATTAAGCATATCCGCGCTCACTTCTCCTGTGAAAGCGCCCTTGTCCTCAAAATGCAGATTCTCTGCACCGATTTTTACGTGAGTGCCCTTTGCGGCTCTCACTGCCTCGCTCAGGCATACATATGGTGTACAGCACACAACCTCGCAAGATGCGCCTTCTGTCACCTTTGCGACTTCTTTTACAAAATCATATGTTTCGCTCGGCAGCTTATTCATTTTCCAGTTGCCGGCAATTATATATTTACCCATTTTATTTTTCTCCTTTGCAATTGTTTGTTTATTAGGTAATTGTAAAATATTGATTTTACAATTACCCGAATTATCTGCTGTTATCTATAACGGCAAAACTGATTATCTGTCGTTCAGTGCCGCAATTCCCGGGAGTTCCTTTCCTTCCAGGAATTCCAGAGATGCGCCGCCGCCGGTTGAGATATGGGTCATTTTGTCACCCAGACCTGCCTGGTTTACAGCCGCAACACTGTCACCGCCGCCGATGATTGTAGTTGCGTCAATCTCTGCCAAAGCCTGTGCAATTGCATTTGTACCTTTTGCAAAATTCGGCATTTCAAATACGCCCATAGGTCCGTTCCACACAACGGTCTTTGCGTCTTTTACGGCGTCTTTATAGAGGGCAATTGTCTTTTCACCGATGTCCAGCCCCTGCCAGCCGTCTTCAATGCAGCCTCTTTCAACGGTTTTGGAAGGTGCGTCATTTGCAAAATCCTTTGCAACAACAGTGTCTACGGGTATCAAAAGCTTCACACCCTTTGACTCTGCTTTTTCCATCATTTCTTTTGCATAGTCAAGATAATCTGCCTCCAAAAGCGAATCACCGACATTGCCGCCCATGGCTTTCATAAATGTGTATGCCATGCCGCCGCCGATAATCAATGTATCAACCTTCTCGAGAAGATTGTTGATAACGGAAATTTTTGAAGATACCTTCGAGCCGCCGAGAATTGCAACAAAAGGTCTTTCGGGGTTGTTTACAGCATTGCCCAAAAATTCTATTTCCTTCTGAATCAGATATCCTGCCGCAGCGGTCTTGAGGTATTTTGTCACACCGACATTTGAGCAATGCGCCCTGTGCGCCGTGCCAAATGCGTCATTTACAAATACATCTGCCAAAGAAGCCAATTCTTTGCTGAATTCGTCCTCATTCTTTGTTTCTTCTTTTCTGTAACGTGTGTTCTCCAGAAGGACAACATCGCCTTCTTTCATGTCTGCGACAGCCTTCTTTGCATTTTCTCCGACAACATTGTCGTCAGCCGCAAATACAACATCTTTCCCCAGCTTTTCGGAAAGCTTTTTCGCAACCGGTGCCAAAGACAATTCCGGCTTCGGCTCACCCTTCGGCTTGCCCATGTGCGAGCAAAGGATAACCTTTGCACCGTTATTTATAAGATATTTGATTGTCGGCAGTGCACCGTCAATACGCGTTTCGTCGGTGATATTCCTATTTTCATCCAACGGAACGTTAAAATCGCATCTTACAAGAACTCTTTTACCTTTAACTTCAATGTCCTCAACGCTTTTTTTGTTTAACATCTAAAACACCTCTTCATTTAGTTTGTTCCGGAGAACGCAAAATTCCAACATTACTCCGATTATCTATATTTTATCCTAAAACAGGAATTTTTTCAAGTAGTTTAGTGCATTTTATTAAAATTTTGTCAAAAAAATATCTTACATACCGCAATGCTTGCAAAAAGTCCTACAATATCGCCAAAAACCGCTGCCGGCACCGCTCTTTTTGTATATTTTACCTTTGTTTTGGAAAAGTATACGGTAAGTGTATAAAATGTGGTTTCGCATGAACCCATCATCACCGACGCCGTCAGCCCCGAAAGGCTGTCCGGCCCGTGATTTTTCAGTATATCTGTCAAAACCCCCAGCGCACCGCTGCCTGACAGCGGACGCACCAGACCCAAAAGCACCACATCACTGCTTATCCCGATTTTCCCGACAAGCGGCGCGGCAATGCTCATCAATCCCTCCAAAGCCCCGGACGCGCGCAGCATTGACACCGCCGTCATGATAGCAAGCATCGGCGGAAAAATATTAAACAGCATACTCAGCCCATTTTTTGCGCCTTCGGAAAAGCCTTCATAAACGGGCGTTTTCTTCAGCAGTGCAAAGACCACAATGGCTGTGATAAACCCCGGCACAGCAAAACTCATACGCTTTTCCTCCGCCGAATCATAAATTTCATCATCAGGACAGACGCCGCAAGCGCCGCGGCAGAGGCAATCCACACCGGCAGCATAACCGCCCCCGGCGAGGCAGAGCCGGCGGCGCTGCGGAGTGCCATGACAGTGGTCGGTATGACCTGCAAAGATGCCGTGTTGATTACCACAAACATACACATCTCATCACTTGCGTATGGGGAATATCCGTTTCTCCGGTCAAGCTCGGTCATGGCGTCAATGCCGGCCGGGGTCGCCGCGTTGCCCATGCCCATAATATTTGCCACGATGTTCATGCTGATGTGCGAAAACGCCCTGTCCTCTGCCGGAAGCCCAGGGAAAATAAAGCGCACAGCCGGGCGTATCACCCTTGCAAGAATTTTGGAAAAACCGCTTTTTTCCGCCAGTTTCAAAATCCCTGTCCAAAAACAAAACACGCCCGCCATTGCGACAACGGATTCCACCGCGCCCTGTGCGCCCGAAAAAGCGGCGGCAACAGTCGCGTCAAGCCTCCCGTTTACTGCCCCGAAAACAAGTGCAACAATGATAAGAACCGGCCATATATAATTCATAACAACACATCCCCTCTCAAGGATATATATATTATGAAAAATTTTTTTCTATGTTAAACGCGCAAAATATTTCTGACAATTCCCCACACGACAACCGCCGCCGCGCCGCCTATGTCAAACCAATCAAACCGCTTTTTTATAAACTCCCCTTCGCGTATATATGTCAGAGAAAAATCCGCATACAGCTTTATGATATAAGCCCAGATAAACAAAATAAACGGATTGTACCCCCACGCTCCGCGAAAGTCCAGCGTCAAAAGCCGCATAGTGGCACGCGTTGCGCCGCATGCCGGGCACTTAAGCCCCCTTGTCACAACGTTGAACACACACGGTATAAAAAGCCCCCTTGCGCGCAGAAACAGCAGCAGCGCAGCCAGGCACGCTGCTGCCGAAAATGTTATTACAACTATTTTTACTGCCCTTTTCTTCATTTTTTCTTTATATTCATACGTTTAATCTTTTTGGTTGTTGTTTTGTCAAATTCCGTTTTTCTGAAACGTATTTTTTTCACCTGCTTGTATCCTGCCAGACTTTTGTTTATCTCCTGGACATCATTCTTTATCTGCTCTTTCACTGCGTCGAGGTTTTCCTCCGCGTCGGAATATATTTCCGCCACAATCATGTCATCGTCCTGATACACCACAACCTCTGTGACATTTTCAACCGCAAGAATCAGGGTTTCGATTTCCTCGGGGTAAACATTCTTGCCGTTGTCCAGAATGATAAGATTTTTCTTTCTCCCCGTGATGGACAAAAATCCGTCATCAAGCTTGCCGATGTCCCCGGTGTTGAACCAGCCGTCTTTCATGACCTTTGCCGTTTCCTCCGGCTTTTTATAATATCCCAGCATGACAATGTCGCCCTTGACCCAGATTTCGCCCTCTCCGTCAGAGCCGGGATTTTCAATCTTGACTTCGACATTCGGAATCGGGTTTCCGACAGTGCCGTACTTGATGTTGTTGTTTCTGTTCAGAGAAACAATCGGCGAACATTCCGTGATTCCGTAACCGTTTATTATGGTTATCCCGAGGTCGTCAAAGCCCTTCATATACTTATCGGAAATCGGCGCGCCTCCCGATATTATCATCTCAAGGTTTCCGCCAAAATTGTCTATGACAGACTTGAAAAACTTTTTCCTCATATCGATGCCGACAGCCCTCAGGGCATTGCTGGTTTTTATGAGTGCCTTAAAAGCCTTTGTTTTCCCCTTCTTGTCAACAGCTTTCCATATGTTTTTATAAAAATTCTCCACAAAAAGCGGCACCATGGAAACATGCTTCGGTTTTGCTTCCTGTATGTCCCTCAAAACATTTTTCAGACTGCTGTTTATAAAAATCGAATGTCCCATCCAAAGCTGACATATGACACTCGCCATAAAGCCGAAAGTATGGTTAAGCGGCAGAATTGCCACAGTTGTGTCGGGGATTATCATGCATGACATGCTGTAGTATGCATCACTTGCCAGGTTTTTGTGAGAAAGCATAACTCCCTTAGGGTCGCCCGTGGTCCCCGAGGTGTATATTATCGCACAGACCGCTTCTTCGTCTATTTCCTCTGTTTTCAGGGTTCCGTCCTCTGCCTTCAAAAATTCTCTGCCCTCTCCGATAACATTTTCAAATTCATCAATGCACACAAATTTTTCCGTCGAAACACCGATTTCCTTTATTTCCTCAACGCATTTTTCTTTTGCCGCAGAATAAACCATGATAACACTTTCGCTGTCATTTAAAAGCACGCTGATTTCCGCCGGCTTGAGTTCCTTGTCAATGGGGATAATTATGTTGCCGCTGTTTGCCACAGCAAAATATGTGACAATCCATTCATAGCTGTTTTCTCCCAAAACCGCTATTCTTTTTCCGTGTCTTATATCTTTTTTAAAAAGATATGCCATAAAAGAATCCACGTCATGTTTCAGGCGTGCAAATGAAACATCAATAATTTGGTCGCCTTTTCTGTACCTGAATGCCGTCTTGTCTTTATATTCACTTGCGCCATAATCAATCAATTCTTTCAGATTTTTAAGATGTGCCCTTTGCACATGTTGTTCAGGAATTTTCTTTACCAAAATAATCACCCTTTCACAAAAATAAATAACTTTATATATTTTATCACAAAATTTTGATTTTAACAAGATATTTTTGGCAATTTTTAAACATTTGCACTTTGTGTTGACTTTTATGCACCACGATACCATACCGCACCAAGACAAAATAAGGAGATGTAAAAAACTCCAAAGTTTTTTACATCTCCTATTTTTCACTTTTGTCCCCCTGGCAACAATTGCGCCACACCATTTCTTTGTCAATCTCGTTCAGGACGACAAATTTCTTCAGGCTCCACAAAGGGGCAATCAAAGCATCTCTTCCCCCGTCCCCCGTGAGGCGTTGTATAACTATATCCTCCGGCAAAATTTCCAGCATGTCCACAATTATATTTACATATTCATCTCTTGAAAGCACATCAAATTCACCTCGGGCATACTGCTCTGCCAAAACCGTGTCTTTGAGGACATGCAAAAGATGCAGTTTTACGCTGTGCGGCTTCAGCCTTGCGACAACTCTTGCGCTTTCCTTCATCATCTCGGGCGTTTCCCCCGGCAGTCCGACAATCAGATGAATACATACGTCAATGTTTCTCTGCCTCAGCTTTTCATATCCCTCCAAAAATTCCGCATAGGTATGGCAACGGTTGATTTTCTCACCCGTTTCATCAAAAACCGACTGTAAGCCCAACTCAACGATAAGCGATGTCCGCCCGTTCAGTTTGCTCAGATAATCCAGCACATCGTCCCCCAGGCAGTCCGCGCGTGTGGCAATGCTGATGCCCACCACATTTTCCTCACACAACACAGGCTCAAACCGTTTTTTCAGGTTTTCCACACTGTCATAGGTGTTTGTATTTGCCTGGAAATACGCTATATACTTTGCTTTCGGCCATTTCTTGTGCATGCGCTGTTTTACTTCATAAAACTGCTCTGTTATGCTTTCGCCCGGGTCCCCGGCAAAGTCGCCGCTCCCCATGGAAGAACAGTATGTGCACCCCCCAAAGCCCTTTGTACCGTCTATGTTCGGGCATGTAAAGCCGCCGTTGAGTGAAACCTTAAACACCTTTGTGCCGAATTTGTGACGCAAATAATAATTCCATGTATGATATCTCTTGTTGTCATCAGAATATTTAAAGTTATTTTCCATTTTTCCCAAATCAACAAGGAGCCGCGGCAAAATGAATCCTTTTGCCAAAGCTCCCTGCCATGTCCTTTATTTGTAGTATTCAACCGCTGATTCAAACAGCCCCATGTCAAAGTTTCCTTCCACATTTTTGTAGAGTCCGTCTCCGATTCTTTCAGAGTGCCCCATTTTGCCGAAAACTCTGCCGTCGGGCGACAAAATCCCCTCAACCGCGGCATAAGAGCCGTTTGGATTGAAATTGATGTCCATGGTTGCTTTCCCGTCAAAGTCCACATACTGTGTCATAATCTGACCATTGTGCACAAGCTGTTTCAGGGTTTTCTCATCAGCGATAAACCTCCCCTCGCCGTGTGACACCGCAACCGTGTACACCTCTCCCGGCTTTGTCTTTGCAAGCCACGGCGAATTGCCGGACGCCACCCTGGTGCGGACAAGCTTGGACTGATGTCTTGCGATTGTGTTGAAGGTCAGCGTCGGTGAATTTTCGTCCGCGTCCATGACCTTTCCGTATGGCACAAGCCCCAGCTTTATGAGCGCCTGGAACCCGTTGCATATTCCTCCCATGAGTCCGTCCCTTTTTTCCAAAAGTTCTGTCACCGCGTCCTTTATGGCGCTGTTTCTGAAAAATGCCGTTATAAACTTTCCCGAGCCGTCCGGTTCGTCGCCGCCCGAAAATCCTCCCGGGATAAAGATTATCTGTGATTCTTTCACTCTCTTTGCAAAGTTCTCCACAGATTCGGCAATTCCCTTTGCGGACATGTTGTTTATGACAAAAATTTCTGCCGCGGCGCTGGCGTCGCGAAATACTTTTGCTGTGTCATATTCGCAGTTTGTCCCCGGGAACACCGGTATGAGCACCCTTGGTTTTGCCGCATGCACAGAAGAAGAAACGAGGTTTGATTTTTCACAGGTGATTGTCGCAATCTCTGCCGCATCGGTCTGCACATTGCAGGGATAAATCTTTTCCAGCTTTTCTTCATAAATTGTTTCCAGCTCCGCCATGTCAATTTCATCATTTTTGTATGACAGCGCATATTTTTTGCAGGTATAACCGATGAGTGTGCCGATGTCTGTGCTGTCAGTCATTTCAATGATAAATGCACCGTAATTATACTCGAAGATTTCACGAATGTCAATATCATCGGCATATGAAAATCCGATTTTGTTGCCCAAGGACATCTTCAAAACCGCCTCGGCAATGCCGCCCATGGCGGGTGTATAAACCGCTGCCGCCTTCTTTTCCCTCACAAGCTTTGCCACGGTGTCAAACACCGACAAAAGCGATTCCGTAACAGGAAGGTTGTTTTCGTCATATTCCGGTTTCAAGAGTACAACCCTGCGATCCTCCTTCTTAAATTCCGGCGATACGATATTTTCGGTTTTGTCAACAGTAACCGCGAAAGAAACCAGCGTCGGCGGCACATCAATGTTCTCAAAGGTTCCGCTCATCGAGTCTTTTCCGCCAATTGCGCCTATCCCCAGGTTCATCTGCGCACGGAATGCCCCAAGCAAAGCCGCCGCCGGTCTTCCCCAGCGTTTCGGGTCTTTCATGGGTTTCTCAAAATACTCCTGGAAGGTCAGATAAACCTGTGAAAAATCCGCACCTGCGGCAATTAGCTTTGACACAGACTCCACCACTGCCAGGTATGCGCCGTGATATGGGCTTTTTTCGGTTATAAACGGGTTGTAGCCCCACGCCATAAGCGAGCATGTGTCGGTGTGCCCGTCCCTGCGCGAGATTTTGTGCACCATTGCCTGTATCGGCGTTCTCTGATACTTCCCTCCAAACGGCATAAGCACGGTTCCTGCGCCGATTGTGGAATCAAAGCGTTCCGAAAGTCCGCGCTTTGAGCATATATTCAAATCACCGGCAAGCTTTTTATATTCTCCGTAGAAATCATCACCGATTTCTTTTTCATAGCTTTTTGCCGGCTCACACTCCACGTCTATATGCTTTTGTGCGCCGTTGGAATTCAAAAATTCACGTGATATATTTACAATTTTCTTTCCGTTCCAGTTCATCACAAGATATGGGTTGTCCCTGACAACCGCGACGACGGTCGCCTCAAGATTTTCGCTTTCGGCAAGCTCGCAAAAACGCTCTTTGTCCTTTGCCTCCACGACAACCGCCATTCTTTCCTGTGATTCGCTTATCGCAAGCTCTGTGCCGTCCAGCCCGTCATATTTTTTCGGCACTGCATTCAAATCAATTTCAATGCCGTCGGCAAGCTCTCCTATTGCCACAGACACACCGCCGGCGCCGAAGTCATTGCAGCGCTTTATCAATTTGGACGCTTCCGCATTTCGGAAAAGCCTCTGGAGTTTTCTTTCCTCCGGCGCATTTCCCTTCTGCACCTCCGCACCGCAACTCTCAAGCGACTGCACATTGTGCGACTTTGACGACCCTGTCGCGCCGCCGCAGCCGTCACGCCCTGTTCTGCCGCCCAGCAGAATCACTATATCCCCGTCCGACGGGCGCTCGCGGCGCACATTTTCCTCGGGTGCCGCGGCAATCACCGCGCCTATCTCCATGCGCTTTGCAACATAACCATCATGATATATTTCGTCCACACACCCTGTTGCCAAACCAATCTGGTTGCCATAAGAACTGTAACCGTTCGCGGCAGTGGTGACAATTTTTCTTTGCGGAAGTTTACCGGGCAACGTTTCCGACACGGGTCTCAGCGGGTCTGCCGCGCCTGTCACGCGCATCGCCGCATAAACATAACTTCTGCCCGAAAGCGGATCGCGGATTGCGCCGCCGATGCATGTCGCCGCGCCGCCGAAGGGTTCGATTTCCGTCGGGTGGTTGTGGGTTTCGTTTTTAAACAGCAACAGCCATTTTTCGGTTTTTCCGTCTGCGTCCACGTCAATTTTGACGGTGCATGCGTTTATTTCTTCCGATTCGTCAAGTCTGTCAAGCTTTCCGTTTTTACGCAGGCTCTTCACCGCAATGGTTGCAATGTCCATCAGGTTTATCGGTTTTTTACGTTCCAGTTCCTCTCTGGTTTTCAGATATTCGTCATATGCCTTCTGCAAAAAACCGTCCTCAAACCTGATGCTGTCTATCGTTGTCAAAAATGTGGTGTGGCGGCAATGGTCCGACCAGTATGTGTCAATCATCTTGATTTCCGTAATTGTCGGGTCGCGCTTTTCCGCCGCAAAATAATCACGGCAAAAACAAATGTCATCTATATCCATTGCCAATCCGTTGTCGGCGATAAACTTCTCAAGCCCCTCTTTTGAAAGCCTGCAGAACCCGTTCAGCGTGCGCACCGTTTCGGGGATATCATAGTTGATTTTCAGTGTTTTCACCTCGTCAAGCGACGCTTCTCTCGCCTCGACAGGGTTAATGACATATTTTTTTATTGTTTCAATCTCTTCTTTCGAAAGTTCCCCTTCCAGGACATAGATTTTTGCCGTCCTGACAGTCGGGCGCTCTCCTTTTGAAATTATCTGTATACATTCTGCGGCGGAATTTGCCCTTTGGTCAAACTGCCCCGGCAGATATTCCACCCCAAAGACCGCGGCGTTGCCTGCCTCCGGAGTATCCGACACCGTGTCCACCTGAGGCTCAGAAAACACCGTAAGCTTTGCGGATTCAAAAAGCTCCCTGTCCAGGTTTTCCGCGTCATATCTGTTTATAATGCGCAGCCCCGTCAAACTCTTTATCCTCAGAATTTTTACAATATCATTCTTCAGCGCCTTTGCCTCGTGCGCAAACTGCGGCTTTTTTTCCACATAAACTCTGTATACCATCAAAGCACCTCCAAAGCTTTCTTCCCGATATCGGTTCTGTAATATTCATTCTCAAAATGCACCGTTTTCACCTTGGCATAAGCCTTTTCCACCGCTTTGTCAAGCGTTTCGGCAGTTTGTGTGACGCCCAGCACACGTCCCCCGGAGGTGACAATTTTGCCGTTTTCCTCTTTCACGCCGGCGCAGTATATCCCTTTTCTGTCCCCGGGGAAGGTTATCTCAAATCCCGTTTCGTACTTTTTCGGATATCCTTTCGATGCCATGACAACACAGCACGCACAGTCTTTTGAAAATTCAATGTCCATATCACCCAGCCGTCCCTCTGACACGGCAAGCATGATTTCCAGCAGGTCGGTTTTTAAAAGAGGCAGTACGACCTGGGTTTCCGGGTCGCCAAAACGGCAGTTATATTCTATAACCTTCGGCCCGTCTGCGGTCAGCATCAAGCCAAAATACAAGCACCCGGCAAAACTTCTTCCTTCCTTGTTCATTGCGTTCATCGTGGGGATAAATATTTTTTGCATACATTCCTCTGCGATATCTTCGGTATAATAAGGGTTGGGCGCAACCGTCCCCATGCCGCCGGTGTTCAGCCCCGTGTCGCCGTCGCCCGCGCGCTTATGGTCCATTGACGACACCATCGGCACAATCACCTTTCCGTCAGTGAAGCTCAAAACAGAAACTTCGGGCCCCTCCAGAAATTCTTCCACAACAATTTTGCTGCCGCTCTCTCCGAAAACCTTATCCTCCATGATTTCTCTGACGGCGTCCTTTGCCTCTTCTCTTGTTGCGGCGATTATCACGCCCTTTCCCAAAGCCAGCCCGTCGGCTTTTATGACAGTCGGCACCGGCGCCTTTTCTATATATTCCAATGCCTTTTTGGGGTCGTCAAAAACCTCATACTCCGCGGTCGGGATAGAATACTTTTTCATCAAATTTTTTGAAAAAACCTTGCTTCCCTCTATTATTGCCGCATCTTTTTTGGGTCCAAAACACGGCACGCCGATGCTCTCCAGGCTGTCAACCGCCCCCAAAACCAAAGGGTCGTCCGGTGCAACAACGGCAAAGTCAATGTTGTTTTTCTTTGCAAATTTGGTTATTCCCTCTATGTCCTTGGCATTCATGCCGACACATTCCGCGTCCGCGGCAATCCCGCCGTTCCCCGGGAGGGCATATATTTTTTCCGCCTTGGGGCTTTTCTTCAGCTGTTTTATGATGGCGTGCTCGCGTCCGCCTCCGCCTACAACCATTATTTTCATAAAAAAATCAGTCCTTTCTCAAAACGCACGCCCAAAAATCAATGATGGAACAATCTCATGCCGGTAAATGCCATAACCATGCCGTGCTTGTCGCATGCTTCTATGACATTGTCGTCACGTATGGAACCGCCCGGTTCCGCGATATAGGAAACGCCGCTTTTTGCCGCCCTCTCAATGTTGTCCCCAAACGGGAAGAATGCGTCACTCCCCAGGGCAACGCCGCGTATTTCCGCAAGATACTTTTTCTTTTCTTCTTTTGTAAATTCCTCGGGTTTTTCGGAAAACAATGTCTGCCACACCCCGTCTGCCAGGACATCTTCGCTGTCATCAGAAATATAAATGTCTATCGCGTTGTCGCGGTCGGGACGGCGCACACTGTCCAAAAACGGCAGTGAAAGCACTTTTTCGTGCTGACGCAGATGCCATATGTCGGCTTTGTTACCGGCAAGGCGCGTGCAGTGTATCCTCGACTGCTGCCCGGCGCCCACGCCGATTGCCTGCCCGTCCTTTGCAAAACACACAGAATTAGACTGTGTGTATTTCAGGGTTATAAGCGAAATTATCAAGTCCCTTTTTGCCTCCTCCGGGAGTTCCTTGTTTTTTGTCACAATGTTTTCCAAAAGTGCCTTGTCTATTCTGAAATTGTTTCTCCCCTGCGAAAATGTTATCCCAAAAACCTGCTTTGTTTCCACAGCGTCGGGGATATAGTCCTTGTCAATCTTTACGATATTATATCCGCCTTTTCTTTTCCCTTTCAGAATCTCCAGTGCCTCCGGCTCATATCCGGGAGCGATGACCCCGTCCGACACCTCACGCGCGATGAGCCTTGCCGTGGTGACGTCGCATATGTCGGAAAGCGCAATCCAATCGCCGAAAGAACTCATTCTGTCAGTTCCGCGCGCCCTCGCATATGCCGTGGCAAGTGCAGAATCGTCAAGCCCTTCTATATCGTCCACAAAGCATGCCTTTTTCAGCTTTTCGTCCATCTTTATGCCCACTGCCGCCGAAGTCGGGCTTACGTGCTTAAAGGAGGTTGCCGCCGGCATGCCCAGGATTTCCTTTATTTCCTTCACAAGCTGCCAGCTGTTCAGCGCGTCCAGAAAATTTATATACCCCGGCTTGCCGTTTAAAATCTCAATCGGCAAATCAGTTCCGTCCGACATATAAATCTTTGCGGGTTTCTGATTTGGGTTGCAACCGTATTTCAGTTCAAATTCTTTCATAATCAATTTTCCTTTCAAAAAATATTGCATGGCTCAGTTATTTTTATTTATCATTCTGTTTTCCGTCTTTCCGGTTCTCAAATCAACAAATCTCACATAAAGAGAAATTTTGTTATCCGCATTGAGATTTTCCCAGATTTCTTTTGTAAATGCATCAATGTCATTCCCGACAGCCACACGCTCCGGCTCTCCCGTAAAGGTCGGAATCGGGTTGCCGTCGCAGTTGTATGTGTGTATAAAATGCCCCAGCCCCGCAATTGCCGGATATGCAAAGGTATACCTGCTGCATGCGCTCCCCTTTTCGTCCGCACTTTTCAATATGCTCATTTTATAGCTGAAATCCTCTTCAAAAAATGTCAGCATGCCGCTTATTCTCGGTGTGAAATTTGGGCTGTCGGGCTCAAACTCACGCGTCATCAGGGCGTCCTCAAAGCTTTTTCCCTCTTTTATAAAATCATATATCGTGTCGGTCTGGTCGCCGTTTGTGACAATCAGCTTGTTGTCACATGTCCTGATTGGCGAATATATAATAAGTGACGGGTCCTCAACCGCGGACTCATCAAAGGGATAGATAATCACTTCATCGCCTTTTGCCGAAAATATCCTGTTGCGGCTGTTTTCGCTTCTGCCCATGATAAAATAAGCAACAACGGCCTTCTGTCCGTCTGCACTCTTGCCGATTATGATTCCGCGCCCCACATATGTATTGTCCTTTATCAGGTTTGCAATGTTATTTATTTCATACACGTTCATATCTTTTCTCCTTCAAAATTCTTTTTGACACCTGCTCCGCCGCTTTGGGAAGGATTATCCACTCTGCCTGCTCCATAACGCGCTGCTGCAGAGTTTTCGGCGAATCATTTTTCAAAACCTTGACCGCGCGCTGCATTATTATCTCTCCGCCGTCGGGGATTTCGTTTACATAATGCACTGTCGCGCCGGTCACCTTCACGCCATAGCGCAGCGCCGCCTCATGCACATTCAGCCCATAATATCCTTTTCCGCAAAAAGACGGTATCAGCGACGGGTGTACATTTATTATTCTGCGCGCATATTTTGTCGTAAAACCCTCGCTCAATATGCTCATAAATCCCGCCAATATAATCATATCAATGCTGTGCGCATCAATTGTCCGGCACAGCTCCATTTCAAAATCCCGGTGGCTTTTAAAAAGCTTTTTGTCAACTACTTCGTGCTCTATACCGTTTTCCTCTGCCCTTTTTATGGCATACGCGTCGGGGTTATTCGAGATGACAACAGCAATTTCTCCGTGCTTAAGCTTTCCGTTTTTCTGTGCGTCAATCAAAGCCTGAAGATTTGTCCCTCCGCCCGAAACAAGCACTGCAATCCTTGCTTTTTTCAGCATATCACAACACTCTCCTCCGACTTTGCAATTTCGCCCATTATATATGCGTCCTCACCGTTTTGTTTCAAAATTTTCACTGCCTCATCGGCGTCCTCTTTGCCGACAACAACACTCATTCCCACGCCCATGTTGAAGGTGTTAAACATGTCACGTTCCGATATATTCCCCGTTTTTTTAATCATATCAAATATCGGCAAAACCTTCACCGCATTCTTTTCGATTTTTGCCCCGAAGCCCTTCGGGATACTTCTGGGTATGTTTTCATAAAATCCGCCGCCTGTGATATGCGACACCGCCTTGACCGTCACCCTCTCAAACAGTGCAAGCATGGGCTTTACATAAATCTTTGTCGGCGCAAGCAGTGCCTCGCCCACCGACCTTCCGCCCAGCGCGTCAACCGGTGTTGTTATGTTGCTATTTTCCACATCAAAAACCTTGCGCACCAGAGAAAATCCGTTTGAGTGCACGCCTGATGACGGCAGTGCCAGCACGATGTCGCCCTCTTTTATCTTCGAGTTGTCCAGCACCTTTTCCTTGTCCACAACACCGACAGAAAACCCTGCCAGGTCATATTCGTCCTCGGGATAAAATCCCGGCATTTCTGCCGTTTCGCCGCCTACCAGGGCGCACCCTGCCTGCACACACCCCTCGGCAACACCTTTTACAATCTGTGCAACCTTTTCGGGATAGTTCTTGCCGACCGCTATGTAGTCCAAAAACAAAAGCGGCTTTGCTCCGCAGCAGATTATGTCATTTACACACATTGCCACACAGTCAATCCCCACGCTGTCGTGCTTGTCCATGATGAATGCAAGCTTCAGCTTTGTCCCGACACCGTCCGTTCCGCTCACCAGCACCGGTCTTTTTATGCCGGTCAGGTCAAGCTCAAAAAGTCCGCCAAAGCCGCCGATGTCAGACATTGCCCCCGGCGTCATTGTCCTCTTTATGTGTTGTTTCATCAGTTCCACGGCTTTATATCCTGCCGTGATGTCCACGCCTGCTTCCTTATAACTCTCGCTGTAGCTTTTCATATTCCCTTCACCCGTTCCTTTCTTTTTCGTTTATTTTGTGTTCAAATCTGTTTTTTCCGGAATCATCGGGGATTTCCGTCGGATAATTGTTGTCAAAGCATGCACTGCAATATCCGCAGCCCTTTTTTGTGCCTATAAGCATCGAAAGGTGCTCCGGGCTTAGATATCCCAGGCTGTCCACCCCGATAATCTCTGCAATCTCTTCCACGGTATGCTTGCACGCAATCAGACTTTCACGCGAGTCTATGTCTGTGCCGTAATAACACGGGTTCAGAAAAGGCGGTGCGGAAACTCTCATATGCACTTCTGTCGCGCCTGCCTCACGCAAAAGCTTGACAATCCTTGCGCTTGTGGTTCCGCGCACAATCGAGTCATCAATAAGCACAACACGCTTTCCTTTCACCGTTTCGGATATGGTGTTCAGCTTTATGCGCACCTTGTCCTCTCTCGACTTCTGTCCCGGCGAGATGAAAGTTCTGCCTATGTATTTGTTTTTGATAAATCCCATTCCGTAAGGGATTCCCGACTGTCTGGAATATCCAATAGCCGCGTCAATGCCCGAGTCCGGCACGCCGATTACCACATCTGCCTGCACAGGGTGCTCCAAAGCCAGGCACGCCCCGGCCTTGAGCCGCGCGCAGTGCACGCTCACCCCGTCAATCACAGAGTCGGGGCGCGCAAAATATATATACTCAAAAATACAAATCGAAGGTTTAACCTTTTGGCAGTGTTCCTTAATTGAACGCACGCCATTTTTGTCAAAAACAACAATTTCCCCCGGCTCAATATCACGAATAAACTCCGCCCCGACTGCGTCAAGCGCACAGCTTTCCGACGCGGTGATATACACCCCGTCCGCCGTTTTTCCATAGCAAAGCGGTCTGAATCCATTCTCATCACGCGCCGCAATCAGCTTTGACGGCGACATTATCACCAGTGAATACGCACCCTTGATTCTGTCCATGGCGCGGTTCACCGCCTCTTCGATAGACGGAGAATTAAGCCGCTCCTTTGTTATTATATAAGAAATTACTTCCGTGTCGGAGGTTGTGTGAAATATCGAGCCTTCCAACTCCAGCTCCCGGCGCAGCTGCCACGAATTCGTGAGGTTTCCGTTGTGGGCAAGCGCCATTCTTCCCTTGACGTGATTCACCATAATCGGCTGTGCATTGAGGCGTCCGTCTGTGCCGGTTGTGCCATATCTCACATGCCCCACTGCCATGTTCCCTTCGCCCAATCCAGAGAGCTTGTCACTCGTAAACACATCATTCACAAGCCCCACTTCCTTGTAGGCATTGAAAAGCCCGTCATCATTCACCACAATCCCGGCGCTTTCCTGTCCTCTGTGCTGCAAAGCAAAAAGCCCATAATATACAGTGGGGGCAAGGTCACATCTTTTGTCCGCAAAAGCGCCGAAAACCCCGCATTCTTCATGTAATTTATTCATTGTCGTTCTCCTTTTTCCGCTGCTTGTCCGGGGCTAAAAAAACAATTGATTTTTTAAGCCCCTTTTTATTAATATTGTCAATAGCTTCCTAACCACAAAGGCGTGCAGAAAATATCCGCACGCCAAACCATGTTTATTCTCCCAATAAACGCTTCAAAATCTCTTTATATGCGTCTTCAACACCGCCCAAATCTCTTCTGAAACGGTCTTTGTCAAGCTTTTCATGGCTCACAGAGTCCCAGAATCTGCATGTATCCGGCGAAATTTCATCTGCAAGTACAATCTGCCCATCGGCAGTTTTCCCAAATTCCAGTTTGAAATCTATAAGCTCAATGTTTGCTTCCTTCAGGTACTCTGTCAGAATATCGTTCACCTTCAGGGCATACTCCGAGATAAGCCTGAGTTCCTCCTCCGTGCAGTATTCCATTGCAAGAATGTGATATTCGTTGACCATCGGGTCGCCCAGAGCATCGTCTTTGTAGCAAAACTCCAAAACCGTTTTCTTCATTTTTGTGCCTTCTTCCAGCCCGAGACGCTTTGCCAAAGAGCCGGCCGCAATATTCCTTACGATAACCTCCAGCGGCACAATCTTCACTTTTTTCACAACAGTTTCGCAGTCCGAAAGCTCCTCAACAAAATGAGTCGGCACACCGTTTTTCTCCAAAAGCTTCATAAGATGGTTTGTCACGCGGTTGTTGATTGCACCCTTGCCGAGAATTGTGCCTTTTTTGAGTCCGTTAAAGGCTGTTGCATCGTCCTTATAGGAAACTATGCACAAATTCTCAACATCTGTCGCAAAAACCTTTTTTGCTTTTCCTTCATACATCTGCTCTGTCTTTTTCATTTTTCTGTTCCTTCCTTTCCGCAAACACCGTTTTTATTTAATTGTATTTTTCTTCAATCACTCTGTTTTTTTCCAAAACCTTCTTTGCGCCGCTCTCTCGTGCCTCCAAAAGCTTGTCCGCCAGGCTCTTTTCTTCCAAAGAAAGAATCTGCACAGCCAAAAGCGCCGCATTCTCCGCGCCGTCAATCGCCACTGTCGCCACAGGTATCCCGGAGGGCATCTGCACCGTGGACAAAAGCGCGTCCATGCCGTCCAGCGTTGACGACTTTATCGGAATCCCGATGACAGGCAAGGTTGTGTTTGCCGCCAGCGCCCCCGCCAGGTGCGCTGCCTTCCCTGCCGCCGCGATTATCACGCCGAATCCGTTTTCCCTTGCGCTTTCCGAAAAAACCTTTGCCTCCGCCGGCGTCCTGTGTGCGGAAAACACATGCACCTCTGTCGGCACGCCGAATTCTTTCAGTTTCAAAACAGCTTTTTCCACAACTGGCAAATCGCTGTCGCTCCCCATTATAACTGCCGCTTTTTTCATACATCACACCCCTGTTTTACAAAAAAGTTAAAATCAAAAAGGACAGACTCACCCCCAAACAGGATAAGTCTGCCCAGACGGTCGGCATAAGCATGTTGATTTGCTCCCATGCGGTACTCCGCTTATCCGTCAGTCACAAACAACATTTATTTTTACACCTTGAGTATACCATACCGTCATATCAGTGTCAATATACAAATATAATTTTTGTGTATTCCTTATAAAAATATTTTTTTACAGCTGATTTTAATATAAGAATTTTTATTCCACAGTTATTATTTCAAGAGGATTTATCGCTTTGTCGTCCTTGTACATTTCAAAATGCAGGTGCGCACCGTCGGTCAGGTCGCCCACGGCTGTAGTCCCCACTCTGCCGACTGTTTCTCCGCAGTGCAGTTCATCTCCCACATTTACCAAATCGGTCTCGCCCAGGTTCGCATAAAGTGACTTGTACCCGTTTTGGTGATCAATCAATATACAGCCGCCCATGTTGTTGCTGTATATCTTTTCCACAACTCCGTTTTCACACACATACGCATCATCGCCCTCTTTTGCTTCGATGTCTATGCCGGAATGTGTCCTCCAGTCGCCCAGTTTTTCAAATTTCACCAGTTCTCCGCCGGAGAATTCCGCAACCACTTTTCCCGATGCCGGCATTATCGGCAAAAATTCGTCCACTTCTTCCTTTGCCGCTGTTTCCTCCGCCGGCTGTGTTGTTTCCGGTTCCGGCTCTATGACAACAACCTCCGGCTCCTGTTTTTCCTCTTGCTGTGCGGCAATCGGCGGTTCGTCCAAGTCTTCATAGTCCACAAAGTTCTCCATTGCAATATTTTCCGGTTTTTCCGCCGTGTCTTTATTCTTCATCAAATCGCCCACATAGCCCACCAATGCAACCACAGCGGCGCATCCGCAGAGAGCTATGTAGAAGCCCCCGTTTTTCCCAAGTTTTTTCATGTTTTTCAAAATCAGTACCTCCTAAATTCATTGATACTGATATTTTCCCTCATTCTGCGGTTATTATACCAAAAAACAGGATTTAAACATTAAATTTTCTTACTTTGGAAAAACAAATTTTTGATTACTCCTCCGATTCATTTTGCTTTATTTTATACGCCAGCGTCATAAGGCTATCGGTAAAATGCACGTTTTCAACCGCTACTCTGCCGCTTTCCAGTTCCACATAAGAAAAATTGCAAAGCCCCTTTATGCCATACTCCACAAGCTTGTCCGCCACTTCTGCCGTGGCGCTCTTCGGCACTGCCAAAATTGCAATTTTTATGTTGTTTTCTTTTATATATGCCTGCAAATTGTCCATCGGGAGCACCGGCACGCCGTTTATTATCTCCCCGATTTTTGATGCGTCACTGTCAAACACCGCCGATATCTTGAAACCGCGTTTTTCAAATGTGCTGTGATTTGCAAGGGCATGTCCCAGGTGCCCCGCACCCACGATTATCGTGGCATATCCTTCGTCAATGCCCAGAATCGCGCCGATTTCTCTGTATAAATACTCAACATTATAGCCATACCCCTGCTGTCCGAATCCGCCGAAATAATTGAAATCCTGGCGAATCTGCGATGCCGTCACATTCATCTTTTCGCTCAGATATCCCGAAGAAATGCGGTTTATGCCCTGTTTCAAAAATTCTCCGAGATATCGGTAATACCGCGGAAGCCTCCTTATCACCACATCGGGCACTTTCTTGCCGTTATAATTCAATTTTTCCCACCCTCCTTGTCTGTCAATAAAACCACAGCCATTGCCGATATGCCCTCTTCGCGCCCCTCAAAACCAAGCTTTTCCGTGGTCGTCGCCTTCACATTCACTGCATTTTCTGCAACTTTCAATACATTCTTCAAATTCTCTTCCATCTGTTCAATATAAGGCGAAATTTTCGGCTTTTGGCAGACAATCGTGACATCTGCGTTTTCCACACGAAAACCTGCCTCCGACACCTTTTCCATGACATCCTCCAAAAGAATCATGCTTGATATCCCCCTATATTTCGGGTCGGTGTCGGGGAAATGCCTGCCGATATCGCCCAGTCCGCATGCGCCCAAAAGCGCGTCGGCAAGCGCATGCAGCGCAACATCTGCGTCAGAATGTCCCAAAAGCCCCATAGAGTGTGGAATTTTCACGCCACACAAGAACAAATCCCGTCCGCAGACCAGCCTATGTACATCATATCCCTGTCCGATTCTCATATCCTTATCTTTTTCCTTTCAAAACTTCTTCAGCAAACTTCAAGTCGTCGGCATAAGTGATTTTTATGTTCAGCGTGCTTCCCGGCACAAGCTTTATCTTCCCCTTGTACTTCTCATACAAAGCACAGTCGTCCGTCGCCTCAAAGCCCTCTGCCTCTGCCTGTCTATGTGCCTCTTTTATGTCTTTCAAAAAAAATGTCTGCGGCGTCTGGATACGGCAGATATGCGAACGGTCAACCGTCCCCGTTATATACCCTCCGTCAATGGTTTTCAGTGTGTCAACACATTCCACCCCGACAGCCGCCGCGCCGTTTTTCTCACATTCTCTGATGCTTTCTTCAATCATCGCGGTATTCACAAGCGGCCGCGCCGCGTCGTGAATCACAACAATTTCTCCCCGGCACTCCCTCAGACCGTTGTATACCGATAGTCTGCGCGTTGCGCCGCCCTCTGTCACGGTCACCGGCTTCGGTGCGTCTGCAAACAGCCTTTTGCACTCTGTCATGTCCTCTTTTCTTGTCACAATCACAGCCTCGTCTATGGCTGGTGACAAAAAAAACACGTCCAATGTTTTTTCTATTACGGTTTTCCCCCCAAGGGGCAAAAATACCTTATTTTTGCCGGCGCCCATGCGGCTTCCGCTGCCCCCGGCGACAATCAAAGCAGTGACCTTCATAAAAATCTCCATTCCTCCGCCCGAGTCTGTCATAAATGAATTTTCACATCAGGCTCCGTCAAAATATACGAAAAACGGGACGAACCAACCAATCCGTCCCTTTCCCTCAAAGCATCTCATCAACAGTGTCCGATATTATGCTTTCAATATCATCTTTGTCGGCAACCGCCGAAAGCACCAATTCGCTGACCACAATCTGTTTTGCATTGTTAAGCATTTTTCTTTCGCTTGTGGACAATCCCTTCACTTTGTCACGGTACATCAGTTCTTTTACAACACCCAAAACCTTGTAAATGTTCCCTGATTTTATCTTTTCCATGTTTTCCCTGTGACGTTTATTCCAATTTGAGTCGCATTCAACATCTACAGTTCTGAATGTTTCAAGCACTTTTGACGCTTCGTCTTTCGATATCACATCTCTCACGCCGATTTCATCACATTTGTCCAGCGGGAGCATAAGCGTCATTTCGCCTGCCACAGGCATACGCACAATGTAGTATTTATGAACGCACCCCAAAATTTCCCGTTCTTCTATAGATTCTATAACTCCGGCTCCGTGCATTGGATATACAATTCTATCTCCAATGTTATACATCCTCCAGATGCCTCCCTTTACCTTTCAAAAATCCCCTAATCATAGTTATACCCTAATTATACCACATTATACATTTAAAGTCAAATTTATTTGGAATTTTGTCAAAAAAAAGTTATATCCTGTTCATTTTACATGAATTTAGGGCATTGCTGTTTTGGCTATGTTCACAAAAGCTTTTCAAGCAGCACCACCCCGACAAAAACCGCCAGGCACACCGCCGTGCCGGCAAAATCGCCGCCCGTGATTTTAAGCTGTTTCATTCTCGTGCGGTTTTTTCCGCCGTGATAACACCTTGAGTCCATCGCCGTCGCCAAGTCGTCCGCACGTCTGAAAGCGCTGACAAAAAGCGGCACCAAAATCGGTATCATCGCCTTTGCCCGTCTGAAAACATTTCCGCTTTCAAAATCCGCCCCTCTTGCTGTCTGTGCCTTTATGATTTTTTCGGTTTCCTCCGCAAGCGTGGGGATAAACCGTATCGCAATGGTCATCATCATTGCGATTTCATGCGCCGGCACCTTGATTTTCTCAAACGGTTTCAAAAGCATTTCAATCCCGTCGGTCAGCATAAGCGGCGTTGTCGTTAATGTCAGGAGCGATGTCCCCACAACGAGATACAAAAGCCTCAGCGCCATAAACGCCGCCGAAACCAATCCCTCATGCGTGATGTGAAGTGAAAACCACCCAAATACATTCAGTGTAAAAACAACCGTCCCCGGAATCATAAATATATTTATCAGCACCGTGAAAATCAATATAAAAAGCATCGGTTTCAAGCCTTTTAATATGAATTTCACGGGGATTTTGCTGAGTATCACCAAAAACAGCGTAAACAACGTAAAAATCAGATACGGCACAAAAGAATTGATTAAGAACAGCGCCGTCACATAAAGTATCGTCAAAATAAGCTTTACCCTCGGGTCCATTCTGTGCAGGAAGGAACCGGTGTCTATAAACTGCCCTATTGTTATGTCACGAAGCATCAGCCCTGTGCACCCCTTTCCTTCATCATCTGCGAGATTATTTCTGTGGCATATTTCACAGTATAAATATCGGGGCGGATATCCACGCCCTTTTCGCGCAGTTTCAGCGCCAGCTGTGTAATCTGCGGAATGTTCAGTCCGATTTTTTGCAGGTCATACCCCAGTGAAAAAATCTCCGCCACTGTGCCCGACGCATAGACATGCCCTTTGTTCATCACGATGACATGCTTTGCCAGGCGCGCAACCTCTTCCATGCTGTGCGAAACAAAAATCACCGTCATTCCCGAATTTTTGTGCAGTGTTTCAATCATATTCAGCAATCCGTCGCGCCCGTGCGGGTCAAGCCCTGCCGTCGGCTCGTCCAAAATCAGTATTTCCGGCTTCATCGAAATCACCCCGGCAATCGCCGCGCGGCGCTTTTGCCCCCCCGACAATTCAAAAGGCGACCTGTCCTTCAGCTCCCGCGAGAGTCCGACCATGTCCATTGCATCAAAAACAAGCTCTTCAATCTGTCCGTCCGAAAACCCCATGTTCTTCGGCCCGAAAGCAATGTCTTTATAGACAGTTTCTTCAAAAAGCTGATATTCCGGATACTGGAAAACCATGCCGACCTTTTTGCGGACGTCACGCAAGCTTGTTTTCGGCTCGGTGATGTCAGTCCCGTCTATGAATATCTTCCCTTCGGTCGGGCGGACAAGTGCGTTCAGATGCTGGATAAGCGTGGATTTCCCCGAGCCTGTGTGCCCGATTACGGCGACAATATCCCCGTCGGCAATCTCTATATTTATATCATGCAGAACTTTGCGTTCGTCAGGCATGCCCTTCTGGTACACAAAGCCCAAATGCTCTGTTTTAATCATGTTTATCTGTCCTAACTAAAGATATTTTAAAAGTTCCTCAACGCACTCGTCAAGGTCTATGATGTCCCCCGGCAGGTCAAAACCCATGTCACGGAGATTGTGCGTAAGTGTCGTGACTTGTGGGACATCAAGCCCCAGTTCTTTCAGCCTCTCTGCCTGTGCAAAAATTTTCTTCGGCACGCCGTCCATCACAAGCCTGCCTTTGTTCATAACAACAATCCTGTCTGCCTGTGCCGCCTCGTCCATATAATGCGTTATCAAAACAACCGTCATGCCGCGCTCACGGTTAAGCCGTTTGACCGTTGATATAACTTCTCTCCTGCCCATCGGGTCAAGCATCGCCGTCGGCTCGTCCAGCACAATGCACTGCGGTTTCATCGCCAGCACCGCCGCGATTGCCACCCTCTGCTTCTGTCCGCCCGAGAGGTTTGCCGGCGAGGCCTTGGCATATTCGCTCATGCCCACAATTTTCAGACATTCGTCCACTCTTTTTCTTATCTCATGCGGCTCCACGCCCAAGTTTTCCGGTGCAAAAGCCACCTCGTCCTCAACCACCGCCGCGACAATCTGGTTGTCGGGGTTCTGGAAAACCATTCCGGCATTTTTCCTTATGTCAAAGGTCAGCTTTTCGTCAGCCGTGTCCATTCCGTCTATATACACCTTGCCGCCGGTCGGCAGAAGGATTGCGTTGAAGTGTTTCGCAAGGGTGGATTTGCCCGAACCGTTGTGCCCCAAAACCGCCACAAAACTCCCTTTTTCTACATGTAAATCCACTCCGTCAATAACCTTGTCCGCAAGCTTTTGCCTGCCTTCTTCGTCCTCCGTCATATATGCATATGACAAATTTTCAGCATCAATCATCTTTTGTGACCTTTCCTGTTAAAATTCTCTCTGCCATCTTCCCGAAATACCGCACGGAAGGGTCAAATCCCCCGACGCTATTGGCAGCCCGATTTCGTCTGCCGAAACGCTTCCGCCGTATTTTTTCTGCATTGTAAGTTTCAAAACATTCTCCAGCACCGTCTGCGAAAGCCCCGTTGTGTACGAATTTATAAGGAAGAAAAGCGGTCTGTCCGATATAATCTTCATGCAATCGCCAATCAGCGGATAAAGCTCGTCCTCAATCCGCCACACTTCGCCCCCGGGGCCTCTCCCATAAGACGGAGGGTCCATTATCACCGCGTCATACTGCCTGTTTCTGCGGAATTCCCTCTGCACAAATTTCTTCACGTCGTCCACGATGAACCGCACATATCTGTCGCCCAAGCCGGAAGAAAGCACATTTTCCTTTGCCCACGTGACCATGCCCTTTGACGCGTCAACATGCACCACCTCTGCCCCGGCAGAAAGCGCCGCCGCCGTCGCGCCGCCCGTATATGCAAAGAGGTTCAGGACACGCACCGTTTCCTTTTCTTTCTTTATTAGTTCCGAAAACCAGTCCCAATTGACAGCCTGCTCCGGGAAAAGACCCGTGTGTTTAAATCCCATCGGCTTTATGTTGAAGGTAAGGTGCTTATAATTTATCTGCCAGCTTTGGGGCATTTTCTTGTTGAAAAACTGCCATTTTCCGCCGCCGCTGCTGCTTCTTATATAGCGCGCGTCAGCCTTTTTCCACATGCCCGGCGCAGACTTTTCTTCCCAAATCGCCTGCGGGTCGGGGCGGCAAAGCAAAATATCCTTCCAGTATTCCAGTTTTTCTCCCCCTGCGCTGTCCACAAGCTTATAGTCCTTCCATTCATCTGCAAGCCACATACGTTTCCCGACCTCTCTTATACAAAAATATCACTGACAATATACCATTTTATTTATGATTTGTCAAGGCTGACCCCCGTCAGGCTGTTGACAAACTGCTGTGCCGTGCGCCCGGAAATGCCGTTTGAACGCATTTCCCACTTGTTTGCCTCAGCCCTCAGTTTTTCCTCCGGCATGTCTACCCCCGCCCTTTTTGCCAGCTCCGCGACAATGCCATAAAACTCTTCCCTTGACGGGCGTGTAAAGCATATGCTTACGCCAAAACGGTTGACAAGCGACAGCTTTTCCTCCATGGTGTCAGAACGGTGAATGTCCTCCGAGTGCTCCATGTCGTCCTTGTCGCCCCAGCTTTCCTTTATAAGATGTCGCCTGTTGGAGGTTGCGTATATCAAAATATTGTCGGGTTTGCTTTCCACACCGCCCTCAATCACAGCTTTAAGGAATTTGTATTCAATTTCAAATTCTTCAAAAGAAAGATCGTCCATGTATATGATAAATTTGTAGTTTCTGTTTTTTATCATCGAAATAACCGCCGACAAGTCCCTGAACTGATATTTGTATATTTCAATCATTCTCAGTCCGCGGTCATAAAATTCGTTTACAATGGCTTTTATACAAGTGGATTTTCCCGTGCCGCTGTCGCCATAAAGCAACACGTTGTTTGCCGAAAGCCCGTTCACAAAATTCATCGTGTTGTCAAAAAGACGCTTTTTCTGTATTTCATACCCCACAAGGTCTGAAAGCTGAACCTTGTCCATGTTGTTTATGGGCAAAAATTCCACCTTTCCCTCCTGCGAAGAATTTATCCTGAAGGCACGGTTCAAGCCAAACATGCCCACACCCGTATTCCTGTAGAAATCCGTAACCTCCGTAAAAAATTCTTCCGCCGACTCCGCCTTTGCAAGCTTTTCGCTCAAAATATGTACCTTTTCACTCACATTTTTGTTATAAAGCCGTTCTTTTTTCACAATCGCCTTATAATCCGTGATTACGCTGAAAACATCTGTACCCAAAAGCAGCTCGACACCCGAAAAATCATAGCGGAACAAATTCTTGAAAATTTCAAAATCGTGCAGTGCAAATCTGTTCACACTCCCCTCCCCCGCGCCCGTGTTCTCACAGGTTATGCTGAAGGGGTTCTCGTCGGTCATGATGAGGAATGTCAGATAATTCTGCCACAGATTCCCGTCAAAACCAAAGTCAGTGGCAAGAACCAAAATTTTTTTTATTTCCCTGTGCAGTTTTGCGCAAAGAACTTCCTTTTTCTCTTCCCCCGAAATTGCCGCATTGATTATTCCGCCGATATTTTTTAATATTTCATAATCGGCGCCTCCCCCGAAAAGGATAAAGCCCGAAGCGTTAAAATTCATATATACCACCTGAAAAAACATATTTTTATCATTATAATTCACCCGGGCGCCGCCTGTCAATAGAAGAAGGCGATTTTACAGAAATCTTTGTAAAATTGCTATGGTTTCCTGCTCTGTTTCTATCAGTATATGTGCAAGGTCAAGGCATTGCGGCTCTATATCTCCGCCCTTGTGTATTTCCTTTATCATTTCGTTCACGCCGCCCATGCACCCCTCGATGAGTATTTCCGAAAGGTGGTTTATGGTGTTGTTTCTCATTGTTTCTAGCTTTAAAAAGGTCAGAAACCCGATTCTCGTCCACGGGTTTTCGTCCTCCGGCAGCCTGTGGAGTCCTCTCAGCTGCATATTTGCGTCCTCCGCGATGTCAAAATATTTGTATTGCTGCGTTTCCAAAAAATGCTCAAAATCAAACGAACCGCTCTTTTTTGCAATTTCCCCCATTGCGTCAATCGCGGTCTTTGAATTACGGTATATTTTTTTCAGCAAAACCGCACTTTCGTTATACATTCCGTACTTCAAATCCTTTCATAACAAATTCGTAAATTTCAAATTTTATTATTGTCCCGTATGCATTTATTTTATCCCCGAAATTCCTTCTTTCATGCAAATTTTCAACATGCTTTTTCGCACACCCGGCAAGAATTTTTTCGCAAAATAAATCTCTCAATCAGGGGTTGATTTTGGCAAAATATTGTGTTATAATAGCTTTCGCACACTAAAATAGGTATACAATTGCCTGTTATTAAGATAAAGACGGAGTGTTGGAGGTTTTTTTTATGATACGAGATACAGAACTGAAAAATGCCATTATAAAGATAGGGATTCCGGTTGCATTGCAGAATCTTCTCACGTCACTGCTCAATATGATAGACACCGTGATGATAGGTTCTCTCGGCGACACCGCCGTCGCGGCAGTCGGGCTTGCAAACCAATGGTTTTTTATATACAATCTTGTGGTTTTCGGCATCGTCAGCGGTTCTGTCATATACATAGCCCAGTTTTTCGGCAAACGCGATTTTGACAGTCTGCAGCTCCCGGTGGCGTGCTCGCTTTTTCTTTGCTTTGCGGTGTCGGCAATTTTTGCATTTTTTGCCATTGCCTTTCCGCAGTTTGTCATGGGGCTTTTCACCAACAACGCAGAAACCATCAGCTGCGGCGTGCCATATCTGAGGATTGTCGGCATAACATACATACTGCTTGCCATAAGCTTCCCCATCGCAAGCGCGATGCGCTCGACAGAGGTTGCCGTGTTGCCGCTCATCATCACCGGCGCGGCGCTTTGCATAAACACATTATTCAATTATGTTTTGATAAACGGTCACTTCGGTGCGCCGGCGCTGGGCGTTTTGGGCGCCGCAATCGCCACAACCACGGCACGTCTTTTTGAAACAATTGTCATGCTGATAATCATGATGAAAGGCATCACACCCATTCGTCTGCGGCGGCGTCATTTCCGACCGGGCAAGGCGTTTTTGGTGCCGTACATCAAAACCATTCTCCCCGTGGTCGGCAACGAAAGCATGTGGGGGCTTGGCATAAGCATGTACAATGTTATATTCGGCAGAATGAGCAACTCCATCGTCGCGGCAAACCAGATTTCCAGGAATCTGGAACAGATAACAACTGCCCTCTGCATAGGCGTCGCAAGCGCCGGAGCGGTCATCATCGGCAAAAAGATTGGCGAGAAAAACAAGCCTGCGGCATACAAATATGCAAAAAAGTTTGCCGGTATCTCCTTTGGCGCGGGGCTTGTGCTCGGCATACTGATGCTTATATTTACGCCGCTTTATCTCAGCTTTTACAAAGAAGTATCTGCCGAAGCAAAGACCTATGCTTCTCAGCTCATCGCCGTGTTCGGCATATTTATGTCGATAAAAATGTTTAACCACATGTGCATCGTCGGCATTCTCCGCAGCGGCGGCGACACAAAATTCTGCTTTTGGCTTGACGCCGGTTCGGTGTGGATTGTCGGGGTTTTGTCGGTATTTCTTTCGGCCTTGGTGTTCCGCGCACCGTTTTGGGTTGTTGCGCTCTGCCTTGTTTCCGAAGAGGTCGTGAAAGCCGCCGGCGGATTTTACAGATTCCTCACAAAAAAATGGCTTAATGACCTGGTAAACTAAAGGTTTGACAAGAAAAAACGGGGCTCGTCAAAATGATTTTATTTTGGCGGGTCCCTTGTTTTTCGCACAAAAGGCAACACATGGCAGTCAAACGCAATATTTTTGGTTCTCAGACCAGGGACAAGCCAATTTTTATTATCTCTATTTGCCAAAATTTTTCCGTAAAACTTGACAAATCGGGCAAAAACCGATATACTTATTAATTATGATATTATTATATAAAATGGGGTATAAATGATGATTTTTAAAGAACATGTTATCAATAAAATTTCCGAAATAACCGACCTTGCGCCGGAAACTGTTTCGAACCTTCTTGAAACACCGCCGGAGCAAAAGCTCGGCGACTTGGCTTTTCCGTGCTTTGTCCTGGCAAAAACCATGCGCAAGGCGCCGCCAATCATTGCAAAAGAATTGCTGTCACAATTTCCCTGTGACGATTTTATAGAAAAAACCGAGGCTGTCGGCGGATATCTGAATTTCTTTTTCAACCGCGAAAGGTTTACAAAAAACGTCATTGAAAATATCCTTTCCGAAAGGGAAAATTACGGCAAATCCGACATCGGCAACGGCAAAACCGTGCTGGTGGAATTTTCTTCTCCAAACATTGCAAAGCCTTTCCACATCGGTCACCTTTTTTCCACCGCTGTCGGCAATTCGCTTGAGCACATATATAAACACCTGGGCTACAAAACCGTCAAGATAAACCACCTGGGCGACTGGGGCACACAGTTCGGCAAGCTCATTTCCGCATACAAGCGCTGGGGTGACAGAAGTGTCATAGAAAAAGACCCTATAAACGAACTGCTGAAAATATATGTAAAATTCCACGAGGAGGCGGAGCTCCACCCCGAGCTGGAGGACGAGGCAAGAGAATATTTTAAGCTTTTGGAAGAAAACGACCCCGAAACCACACAATTGTGGCAATATTTCAGAGATGTCAGCCTTGTGGAATTCAAAAAAGTTTATGACCGCCTGGGCGTAAGCTTTGACTCTTATGCCGGCGAAAGCTTTTACAGTGACAAGATGCAGGAGGTTGTGGAAATCCTTTCGGACAAGCACCTTTTGACCGAAAGCGATGGGGCAATGGTTGTAAACCTTGACGACCAAAACATGCCCCCGTGCATTATACTAAAGTCGGACGGGGCAACCATTTATGCCACGCGTGACATTGCCGCCGCGCTGTACAGAAAGCGCACATATGATTTTTACAAAAACATATACGTTGTGGGCACCCCGCAGGCACTTCATTTCAGACAGATATTCTCCGTTATACAAAAAGCCGGATTTGAGTGGGGCAAGGACTGCGTGCATGTCGGGTTCGGACTGGTGAAATTCCCCGACAAAAAGCTTTCTACCAGACACGGGGACGTCATATTCCTGGAAGATGTCCTGAATGAGTCAGTCAACAAAACCCTTGAAATAATAACAGGCAACAACCCCGACATGGAAAACAAAGAGCTTGCCGCCGAGAAAATCGGAATCGGTGCGATTTTGTACACCTTCCTGAAAAACAGCCGCGAAAAAGACATAGTATTCTCGTGGGACAGCATGCTGGACTTTGAGGGAGAGTCGGCGCCATATGTACAGTACAGCTATGCACGCGCAAAAAGCATTTTGAGGAAAAACACACTTGATTATTCACATCCCGATTTCAAGACAACAGTGTCCGACGATGAATATGCACTCATATCGCACCTCAACTCTTTTGCGGACGCTGTTTACGATGCCGCAGAGAAGAACGAGCCGTTCTATATAAACAGATATGTGACCGGTCTTGCACGCTGCTTTAATAAATTCTATAACAACAACCCAATCCTGAAAGATTCCGTTGATGACAAAACAAAAAAAGCACGTCTTGCAATCGCCGAAGCCTCTGCCGAGGTTCTCAAAACAGCGCTTTCTCTGCTTGGGATAGACACTGTCGAAAGTATGTAAAATATGTAATTGTAAAACTAATGTTTTCCAATTAAAATTTTTGGGTAGAAATAAAAAGTTCCGGCTGATTTTAACTTTACGGCAAGTTGAAACTTTTTATTTCAGTCAAAAAATGACGCACATGTCGTCATTTTTGATTGCTAATCAGGGTTTGGCACCCCCGATACCCCCGCAAAGGTGCGGTGGCTAATTGTAAAATTTACATTTTACAATTAGCTAAAGTATGTAAAAAGAAAGGATTATTGACTTTTATGTATCAGCTTCAAAAAGATAAAAATATAAATACCATTTTCTACGTGTCGATGTCGGTGGGACTGGTGTTTTCAATTCTTCACCTTACACAGTTTCTATTTGATATGATTGTTTCCGTTGCCTTTTACAGCAAAGCAAATGTTTCATCAATAGTTTATATACTGTGTCATTTTTTGGTTGTGTTTGTCCCTCTTCTGATGATTATTCCCAATGGCAAAGTGCCCAAAGCGCTGATTTTGAAATGGGTGTTTTACGGTATTGCCGCGTGTTATTTTCTCGGCAATGTGTGGATAATTTATTTTATACACGACAATTCCTTTTCCGCGCTTTTTTCAACCACCGCGGAAAACTTTCGCTATTATCAGAGCACTGCCGCCCTCAGCTTTAACTATATGACATGGGAATGTTATACACCGCTGAACATGCTGTTCAGCCTTTTGCAGGCACTGATGTTTTTGGTTTTGGGGACTTCTCTGGAGAACGGACGCGCCGTTTTCTCTCTTACTCTCCCCATTTCCACAGCAATGACCATAATTGTGCCATTGATTTTCATAATTCTTGAGCCATACACGATTTCCAACCTTGAAATAACAATGAATCGTCATGCTTATATACTTGCCTCACAGCTTTTCACATCAATAGGGCTTTATGCGATTTCCGTTTCTTCGCATCAATGGGAAAAGTTTTTGTGGACTTATTCGCCGCGAAGGGATTGATTTTATTATTAATACAAAAAACCTCCCGATACACGAAGCCGCACGTTGGGAGATAAGATATGTTTACAGCAAGAAACGGAGTAATTTTATAAAAAATTACTCCGTTTTTATATTTCATATATTATATGTCATTTCTTATCAAATCTTCATAACTTTCCCGTTTGACAACCACCTTTGCCTCCCCGTCACTGACTGCGACAACCGCCGGTCTTGGGATTCTGTTATAATTTGACGCCATGGAATAATTGTATGCGCCCGTCGCCAACACGGCAAGAATGTCACCGGTGTGTATCTCCGGCATCATGGAGTCCTTCAGCAAAATGTCACCCGATTCACAGCACTTCCCTGCAATAGTCACTTTTTCGCACCGCTTTGCGTCCGCATGGTTTGCAAGCACAGCCTCATATTCCGATTGATACAGGATATAGCGCGGATTGTCACACATTCCGCCGTCCACAGATATATATTTTCTCACATTTTTTATGTCCTTCACACCGCCCACGGTATAAAGCGTGATTCCTGCCGACGCAACAATGGAACGCCCCGGTTCCATAAATATGAATGGCGCCTTTATGCCGCGCTTTTCGGCGACATCTTTCACGATTTCGGACACATGTTTTATATACTTGTCATATGGAATCGGGTCGTCATCTTCCGTGTACATAATGCCATATCCGCCGCCGAGATTCAGCTCGTTTATCTCGACATTCAAGTCATCCTTCAAATCCGCAATAAAGTTCATCATGACCTCGGCGGCTTTGCAAAATGGCTCTATGTCAAATATCTGAGAACCGATGTGGCAATGCACGCCCGTCACGCGCACCCCTTTCATTTCGCACGCCTTTTCTATGATGTCAAACGCCTCTCCGTTTTCCAATGCCACGCCGAATTTGGAATCAATCTGCCCCGTCCTTATAAAGCTGTGCGTATGCGCGTCTATGCCCGGCTTTATTCTGAACATTATATTCTGGACTTTTCCGTTTTCTTCCGCAATTTTATCAAGCATCTCCAGTTCAAAAATGTTGTCCACGACGACATGTCCGACATCATTTTCCACAGCCATCAAAAGCTCGTCATATGTTTTGTTGTTGCCGTGGAAGCAAATCTTCTGCATTGGGAATCCTGCCTTAATCGCAGTATAAAGTTCTCCGCCCGAAACGACGTCCAGCCCCAGGCCTTCTTCTTTTGCGATACGGCATGTATAAAGGCTGCAAAATGCTTTGTTTGCATACAAAACCAAGCCTTTGCCGTCATAATATTTGTCCATTGCCGTCTTATACATGCGGCAATTTTTTCTTATCAATTCTTCGTCCATGACATACAGCGGTGTGCCGAATTTCTTTGCCAGCTCCACAGTGTCATTTTTCCCGATTGTCAGGTGTCCTTTTTCATTTATGCCCAGGTTCTCTGATACAAACATCTTTTCTCCGCCTTTCAAAAAATACGCAAAAAGGGCATTGAAATCAAATGACTTCTTTGCCCTTCCCTTTATGCTCCGTACTGTGTCTTCTTTCTTATTATTTCGGGAGGCACATTGTCTGTTATACATTCTTTGTGCACAATACAGCTTACCACATCATCATCAGAAGGAATCTCAAACATAATGTCCGTCATGATTTCTTCTATAATTGAACGCAAGCCTCTTGCGCCCGTGTTGCGCGCCTCTGCCTTGTCCGCAATGGCATAAACCGCGTCTTTGTCAAATTCCAGCTCAACATTGTCCATTGCAAACAATGTCTGATACTGCCTTATCAAAGCATTTTTCGGCTTTGTAAGGATATCCGCCAATGCCTCGCGGTCAAGCTCGTGAAGCTTTGCAATAATCGGCAGTCTGCCTATAAATTCCGGGATAAGTCCAAATTTCAGCAAATCCTGCGGTGTTATCTGTTGCAAAAGCTCTCCGATTTTTTTCTTGCCCTTGGATTCTATTTCTGCGCCAAACCCCAGCCCTTTTTTGCCTACTCTGTCGCCAATTATCTTGTCAATCCCGTCAAATGCACCGCCGCATATAAACAAGATATTTGTGGTGTCAATCTGCAAAAGCTGTTGGTGCGGATGCTTTCTTCCGCCCGTCGGCGGAACCGACGCAACGGTTCCTTCCAGGATTTTCAACAAGGTCTGCTGCACGCCTTCGCCGCTCACATCTCTTGTTATCGAAACATTTTCCGATTTCCTTGCAATTTTGTCAATTTCGTCTATATATATTATTCCGCGTTCTGCCGCCTCAATCTCAAAGTCCGCCGCCTGAATCAGCTTCAAAAGTATATTTTCCACATCTTCACCGACATATCCCGCTTCGGTAAGCGAAGTTGCGTCGGCAATGGCAAACGGGACATTAAGTATCCTTGCAAGATTCTGCACCAAAAAGGTTTTTCCGGAGCCTGTCGGGCCCATAAGCAGAATATTGCTTTTTTGCAGTTCCACGTCATTTTCTCTGTCGGCATAGTCGATTCTCTTATAATGATTGTATACCGCCACAGACAAAATCTTTTTTGCCTCTTCCTGACCAATGACATAACGGTCCAAAACCTCTTTTATCTCACGAGGTTTCGGGAGTTCGTCCCTGTCAAGCTGTGTCTTCGGCGCCTCAAGCTCTCCGCCCAAAATGCCGTTGCATAAATCCACACATTCGTTGCAGATGTACACACCGGGGCCGGAAATGAGCTGTGAAACCTCATCTTCCGTCTTGCCGCAGAACGAACATTTATACTGTTTTCTCTCTTCATTTTTTGCCATTAACTACAGTCCCTTCCAAAACAAATAACAGCTTTACTTGTTCTTGCGTACAATCACATCATCTATAAGACCGTATGCTTTTGCCTGTTCCGCCGTCATGAAGTTATCTCTCTCGGTGTCCTCGCAGACCTGTTCATAAGATTTCCCCGTGCGTTCCGACAAAATTCTGTTCATGTGCTCTTTGGTTCTCACCAAGTGGTCAGAATAGATTTTGATGTCCGTTGTCTGTCCGCTGAGTCCTCCGCTGATAAGCGGCTGATGAATCATAATTTCGCTGTTTGGGAGTGCAAAACGCTTTCCCCTTGTCCCTGCGGCAAGCAAAAACGCCCCCATAGAAGCCGCCATACCGATACATATAGTGGACACATCACACTTTATGTATTGCATGGTGTCATAAATCGCCATACCCGACGTTATGGAACCCCCGGGGCTGTCTATATAAAACTGTATATCCTTGTCAGGGTCTTTCGATTCCAGATAAAGCATCTGCGCCACAACAAGCGATGCAGTTGCATCATTCACCTGGTCGGCAAGAAAAATTATTCTGTCCTCCAAAAGTCTGGAGAAAATGTCATACGAACGTTCTCCTCTTCCTGTCTGCTCAATTACCATTGGTACAAGGCTCATGATAATCATTCCTTTCTTTTTGTAAATTGACAATCAAAAAATCCCTGCTTTTTGATTGTCTATGTATCAGCTTAGATTGAATGAAGCCTCGTGCCTTTTGGGCACAGGGCTTCATCTGAAAAATTTACTTTATGCTGGCTTTGTCAACAAGCAAATCAATCGCTTTGACAAAGGCAATTTCCTTTGAAATTCCCTCAAGGTCTTCGGGTCTTAAAAGCTCCTTAAGCTTTTCTGTTTCCATGTTGTACATCTTGCCCATTTCCGCAATCTTTTCGTCAATTTCTTCCTGGGTTGCCTCGATGCCTTCTTCTTTTGCGATTGCCTCGACAATCAAAGATGTACGTACTTGCTTTTCAGCCTGTTCCTTAAAGCCTTCTCTGAAGGCTTCCATCGTGGAGCCGGTATATTGCAGATACATATCCAGATTCATGCCCTGATATGACAGACGCTGTGCAAAATCATTCACCATTCTGTCAATCTGTGCTTCAATCATGGCGTCCGGAATATCAACGCTTGACGCCTCAACAGCCTTGTCAACAACAGCATTTTCGGTTTCTGTCTTTGCCTTTTCTTCTGCTGCCTTTTCCAGCTTTTCTCTGATGCTCTTCTTGTATTCGTCAAGAGTTTCAAATTCGCTTACTTCCGACGCAAAATCATCGTCAAGTTCAGGATATTCTCTTGTCTTGATTTCATGTACCTTTACCTTGAATGTTGCATCCTTGCCCGCCAGGTCTTCCGCATGATATTTTTCCGGGAAGGTCACCTTCACGTCAATCTCATCGCCCGTCTTTGCGCCGACAAGCTGTTCTTCAAAGCCCGGGATAAAGCTGCCGGAGCCGATTTCAAGCTCATAATTTTCGCCTTTTCCGCCCGGGAACGCAACTCCGTCCGCAAAGCCATCAAAATCAATAACCGTGATATCACCATTTTCAACAGCCCTGTCCTCAACAGTGATAAGCCTTGCATTCTTCTTTCTTGTTGCCTCTATATCCTTGTCAACATCTTCCTCAGATACAGTATACTCAATTTTGTCAAGCTTTATACCCTTATATTTTCCTAATTTTACCTCCGGCTTTGTTGTCACCAAAGCAGTCACAACAATGGGCTCGTCCTTCTTGATTTCTTCAATGTCAATTTCCGGCCTTGCAACGGGCACAATGTCCGCTTCTTTCACAGCCGCGTCATAAATTTCGGGCAAAACAAAGTTTATCGCGTCATCATAAAAAACTTCCTCGCCGTAATACTTTTCTATCACAGCCTTTGGCACTTTCCCTTTTCTGAATCCCGGTACGCTTATCTTCTTGGCATTTTTGTGATATGCCTTGTCTATACCCTTCAAAAGCTCCTCTCTTGATATTTCAAATGTCAGTTTTACAAGATTTTTTTCAACCTGTTCCGATTTAACCGCCATCTTACATAGTCCTCCTCAAAAAAAATTTATTCCGTGTATATTATATAATTTCTACCTTTTTTAAAATTTAAGCACAATACACGCATTATCCGTATATCAGTGCACGGTTTGCTGTTTTCCGTTTTTCACCGATACAACACACAAAAACACAGGACGCATCAACACCTGATATTCCATGCTCTGAATATTATATCATAAATTTAACAAATTTCAATCGTTTTTTCAAAAAATTCATATTTCATTTACAAAAATATACTAATCGCACAATTTAACGGGCGAAAACCCCATACAATCGCACGAAACAAGCATATACTCAACACCACTCACATTGCCGACCAATGCATTTTTCTTCTGTGCGCCGTGGATATGCCCGTAAACACACCGCTTTACGCCGTATTTTTCAAAAAGCTCGGTAAACCTGTTTTGGGTACAGCCGCGGCTTATCGGCGGATAGTGCATAAACACCAATATTTCCTCCGGATTATTCTTTTTTCCTGCCTCCATCGACATCTCAAGCCGCATCGTCTCGCGCTCATAAATTGTCATATCCTCGGGCTTTGCCGTGCCAAACCCGATGTAGCCCCAGCCGCGTGTGCCGCATATCGCGGTGTTTTTGTACATAAAACTTGTGTTATGCAGAAAATCAATATTTTCATACCCGTTTTGGCTGATGAATCCCCTCATTTTGCTGAGAGTGGACCACCAATAATCATGATTCCCCTTCAGTAGTATCTTCTTTCCCGGCAAAGAATCCAAAAAATCAAAGTCCTTTTTGCTCTGCTCCAGATATGTCGCCCACGAAAAATCCCCCGGCAAGACAACTGTGTCATCGCCGCAAATTTTTCCTTTCCATTCCTCTTCAATCCTCGGCACATAGTTTTCCCACAATTTTCCGAAAACGTCCATGGGTTTGTCTATCCCCAGAGGAAGATGAAGGTCCGATATCGTATAAAGTGCCATAACAAACTCCATTCTGCCGCGGTCACGCCTTGCCGAGTGTTTCCCCGATTGCGGAAATGCTCCCTTGCAGACTGCCGTCCGTTTTTATCATTCGTCCGTCCCTGTTGAACCATGTAAACTGCCGTTTTGCATACCTTCTCGAATCTCTCTTGATTATCCGAATCATTTCCTCTTTTCCCGAGAACCCTCTGAGATAATCAAGCACCTCTTTGTATCCTATCCCCTGCATGGACATGTATGACTTGTCAAGCCCCAAATCTTGCAAAGCCTCCACTTCGCCGACAAGCCCGCGCAAAAACATCTCGTCCACACGTTTTTCAATGCGTTCATACAACAGTTCTCTCGGCGGGCTTATCATAAGCATCACAGGTGCATATCGGCTTTCCTTCTGCCTGCTCTGCACATTTTTTTCCGATATTGTTCTCCCGTTCACCTCATAAAATTCAATTGCCCTTATCACTCTTTTGATGTTGTTTTTGTGTATATTTTTTGCAGAAACGGGGTCACATTTTTCAAGCAGTGCAAACACTGCGTCATTTCCCTTTTCTTTTGCCAGGGCATAAAGCCTTTCCCGGAGTACGGGACTGCTCTTCTCCTCTGCAAAATCCACATCATTAATCAGGGAATTTATATAAAGCCCCGTCCCCCCGGCGACAACCGCAAGCTTTCCTCTTTTTGTTATGTCCGCAATTACCCCGTGCGCCCTTTCCACAAAGTCTGCCACACTGAAGTCCTCCCACGGCTCTATAATGTCTATCATATGGTGAGGGATGCCCTGCATTTCCTCCGCCGTCGGCTTTGCAGTCCCGATGTTCATTTTTTTGTAAATCTGCATGCTGTCTGCCGAAACAACTTCGCCGTTATATTTTTTTGCCAACTGCACCGCCAAAGCAGTTTTGCCCGACGCCGTGGGGCCTGCTATGACCAATACCGGTATTTTTTTCACATCAAACCTCCGTTTTGTCATTGTTCACCTATTTTCCCCTACAATTACATGGAAAATAAACAAGCAATTTGCCTTTATGAAATACCACTGCATATACACGCATACGGTGAGCATTAAATAACGGTGATATTCTGCGCTTGTTTTCCACTACGATTACATGGAAAATAAGCAAGCAGATTGCCTTTATGAAATGCGACCGCGTATACGCATACGCTGAGCATT
>CAKSFT010000002.1 GCA_934454145.1 uncultured Clostridia bacterium
TTCCTCAATAGCTCAGTTGGCAGAGCATGCGGCTGTTAACCGCAGGGTCGTTGGTTCGAGCCCAACTTGAGGAGCCAAATGGATAGAACAGGTAATTCGAACTATTGTTGTTCCAATTACCTGTTCTTTCTTTATGGAAAAGCCTGTATTATACAGTTTTTTTGTGTTTTATAGTTTGAAAACTAAATGGAACAGATATTTAGAAATAGTTTGATTCTGAGATTGAAAATCAATGATTTTCAACATTCGAACCACTAATGTCTAAATTACCTTGTTCTAAATGCCTAAGTTTATCGTAATATTTGGCTTCAGCTTTGTTCGGTGTCTGGTATCTGATAACAGAGTGAGGTCTTTCATTGTTATAAAAGACCATGTATTTGTTAATACTTCGTTTCAAATCTTCGGCAGTTTTGTATTCGTGACGGTATAATTCTTCCTGTTTGAAATTGCTGAAGAATGATTCACAAACGGAATTATCGTATGGCCTGCCCGGTTTGGAGAATGATTGCTTTACATTTAACTCTTTTAAATAATTCATAAAGGTTTTTGATGCGAAGTTGCTGCCTTGATCGGAATGAAAAAGTAAATCACCTGTAATTTCTCTTGAAGAATAAGCTTGCATAAAAGTTTTCTTTGTGAGTTGAGTGCTGTTTTTCTTAGAAATTTTCCAAGCAACAACTTTGCGGGCAAATAGGTCAATAACAACACAAATATAATACCGTATTCGATTGTATGTATAGTATGTCACATCGCTCACCCAGACCTCATTCGGACGCGTTACAGTAAATTGTTGATTTAAAATATTCTCTTTGCGTTTTTGGTTCATTTCATATAAGGCTTTTGCACCGCCACGAATACTGAACCAGCCATTTTCATGCATAATTTTTGATATAGTGGAAACTCCAACAGAGTATCCTCGGTCATTCATGACTGCAGCAACTTTGCCGGGACCGTAAATCTGGTTGCTTTCGTGATATATTTTCTCAACTACGGGCATCAGTTCATCTCGTCTCAACTTGTCTTTGGTGTTACCGTGTTTGCCACGAAGTTTGCGGTTGTAATATGTGCCCTTGGACATACATAATGCTGCACAAATGACATTTACATTGTAACCCTCTAAAAGTAAATCTTCAATAGCAAAGTATTTTTCATCAATTGAATCGGTAGCTAAGCATGGCGAAGATTGCAAGATTTTTATAATGGTTTGACTTCGTTCATACTTACGAGTAAGGTCGTTGTAGTCTTTTAGATTGATTAAATGGTCTTTAATTTTGTGCTTGCGATTATACTCTTTAATCCAGCGATAAATTGTTGAGCGAGGAATATTAGTATTTTTCTGGATAGAGGACACACTTTCACCAGATAAATAACATTTTAAAATATCATCCTTCTGCTCTTGTGAATACTTTTGTTTCATGATAGAAACCTCCTTTAAAGTTAAAATGGTTTCTATTATATCATGAATTCTAAATTGTCTCAAATAGTTGTGAAGGTGTTTTTGCCGTATTGATTGAAAAATACGGAGAAATATGATATAATAATACATATTTAGTATTTAAGCAGGTTGCAAATTAAATGAATTATAAAGAAGTACCCAAAATAGTGCAATTAGAACGCATAAGCTAACCTAAAATTCGGCAAAGATGTTGATGAATTTAATAAAAAGCATTAGCACAATGTAGTATTCCAATCCGAGACACAATGAGTCTCGAATTGAGTTTAACTTAGGCATAAGTCCGTAATTGGATTATTAAATCTAAATATAAAATATGCTTGCTGAAGAAGACTTAAAAAAGAAATTATATTATATGGATATTAAGGAGTAATACTTATGAAATGGATACATTTATCAGATATACATTTTAACCCTAATTATGAAAATAATAGAATTACAAAGCAACTTAGAGAAAAATTAATAAGTTATATAAAAGATAATGAAATTAAAGCAGATGAAATGTTTATTACTGGAGATTTTAGAAACGCTGCAATCGAATGCAGTGATGAACAAACGCTTGTGGATAAAACAATAAAATTTATAGAAGATATTGCAAATAGTGTAGGGGTTACTGACCGTACACACATACATATCGTTCCTGGAAATCACGATTTAGAGAGATGTACGCTTAATCCGGATTTGGATGAAATTCGTAATAGCTATAATTGTTGCGAAGGGGCATTTCCTCCAGAGGTATATAAGCAATTGATTTCTCGATTTGGATTCTATACACATATATATAACAATTTGTACTCTGAAAATGATCCCATTACATTGGGGAATTTGCCACTACACTTATCTAAATGTTATAAAGACTATGCATTAGTGTATCTGAACACTGCTATTAGCTGCGGAAACGATAATGATAGAGGAGCGCTTGTAATAGGTAATATAGAACTTTATGAGCAATTGGAATATATAAAGTCTCAAAATCCGACTCTTCCGATTATCGTATTAGCTCATCATTCTCCAGAGTTATTTAACCCAGAAGAAAAGGATGTAATACAAAATATTTTTCTTGATTATAATGTTTTGCTGTATCTTTGTGGAGATGCACATAAAATTTCTTGTAGAAAAATAAATGATGTATTAGAGTATACAACTGGGTGTATGACATATCAAAGTGATGTGCATATCACTTTTGCTTGCGGAGAATTATTAAATAATAATCATGAAATAAAGTCATATTTTTGGGATTCACACACATTACAATGGGGTATATATGATCAATTTAATCAACATTATAAAAGAATTTCTAAAAAAGAACAAAGTCTAACTTTTCCAGCGCTATTCTCATTGGATGATGCATGGTTTGACGAGCAAAATAAAACTCAAATAGCAAATTTAGGACAAAGATACTCGCCGGAAGTAAATGTAGAAACAAATTTAGCACAAGATTTTAATTATGTTTCTAAAAATAACTTTTTTAAAAATGAATTTGCTAAAAAATCGGATGCAGTAATTCAAAATTTACATAAAGCAAAAAATGATAAAATTAAATTATTGGTTCAAAAGTTAACTGATAAAATAACTGGTTTAAATTTATCAATAGAAGCGGAAACAGAATTTAATGAAGTTTCATCATTGGCGGGTGAACTAGTTGAAATAATCAAACATGAGATATCTGCAGATAATACAAACGCTAATTATTTACGCTCAATATGTAATGAACTTGAAATGTACATTAAATATTTAAATTCAAATGATCTTAAATTGGTAAATAATCCAATATGTATTTTAAGTGGAGATGGAGGAGTTGGAAAATCTCATTTAATCGCAGATACCGTTACTAAACGTAATGTTTTTCACGAGAAATCTATTTTGCTCTTAGGACAGCATTTTAATAATTCTGATAATCCTTTTGAGCAAATGAAAAAACTTTTAAAAATTGATTGCTCTGTTGAGGAAATGTTAAGTCAGTTTAATGAAATTGGAAAGCAGCAATCTACGCGTTTAATTATTTTTATTGATGCAATAAATGAAGGTGTCGGAATAACATTTTGGAAAAAGTATTTACAGGAAATGATAGTAAAAATTCAAAAGTATACATGTATTGGATTAGTACTCTCAGTTAGATCACACTATATAAATTTATTATATAGAGACACAAATATAGAGAATATGTCCATTGAAATTAAACATTTGGGATTTGCACTTAATGGTCAAGAGGCTACTAAAAAATACTTTGAATACTATAATATTAACTATAATGATGTTCCTTTATCAACGGAAGATTTTCAAAATCCACTATTTTTGAGATTGTTTTGTGAAACATATAAAAACCAATCAATAAATAATAAGAGCATTACTTTATCAAATGTTTATTTAGATTACTTAAAAGAAATTAACAAGCGTATAGCTGAAAAATGTATGTATGATGAATTCCTAAATGTTGTTGAGGAAACCCTTATGTCTATCGCGAAAGAAAGACATTCTAAAAATAATTCAAGTAATGTAATGTCAATTAAGAGTATAATCAATATAGTGTTTGAAATACAGAATAAATATAATATTAAATTATCACTTCTTGATGAGTTGTTAGCCTCGGGTCTTTTAACAAAAGACATATATGATAATGATGAAGAAAAAATACATATAACATTTGAAAGACTGGAAGATTTTTTGTATTCTGAAATATTAGTAAAATCTATTTCTGAAAAAGATATTAAAGTATTTGCAGACGACAACAAGTATATTTTATATAGAACTGATTTATTAGAATATTTTTCCGTGCTTCTCTCAGAAAAAACAGAATATGAAATATTCGAAGTATTTCCAGGCAAATTACCAGAAATAAGGAATGCCTTTATTGGCAGTTTAAAATGGAGACAAGACAGCAACATTACAAGGAGGACATTTGAATTTATAAATAATGAAGTTCTAAAATATAAAGATAGCTTTGAATTGTTTGTAGAAACTCTTATTTTACTTTCAACTAAGAAAAATCATTCATTAAATGCAAAACGAACGGTTAAATACATTATGAGTTTTAACATGCCAGATAGAGATGCTTGCTTTATTTATGCATTTGACAAAGCTTTTCAAGGTGATAGCTCTGTTATTAATGTATTTTTAGATTGGTGTTTTAATATAAAAAATGCGGTTGATATAGATACTATTAAACTTGCAGCTAAAATGATTCCTGTGTTTTTTATTTCGTCAAACAAGGCATTGAGAGATAAAAGTACAAAAGCGTTAGTAAGTCTGCTAAACAATAGAACAGATATATTAATAGAAATTCTTGATTATTATAAAGATGCAGATGACCCTTATATTTTAGAACGCTTATATGCGGTTGTGTTTGGGTGTATTGTAAGAGAGAGGAATAAAGGGAAAATTAAAAAACTTGCATTAAAAGTTTACGAAAATGTATTTAGTAAAAAAGAAGTATATCCAAACATACTTCTAAGGGATTATGCAAAAAACACTATTGATTATGCAATCAATGTGTTAGGTTCTTTGAATATTGATATAAGTAAGACTATACCACCATATAATTCTGAATTTCCAGTAATTCCAACAGATGAAGAAATAAAGAAATATGAAATAGATTATAATTCGCCGGACTTCAAGGATTATTATTGGAGCCAAAACTCAATACTTTCATCTATGAAAGTTGAATATTCAAGAGACGGAAAACCAGGTGGATACGGTGATTTTGGAAGATATGTATTTCAGAATTATTTTAAAGCTTGGAAACAATTAGAACCTAATGATTTAATGAATATTGCGGTGAAAAAAGTTTTTGATATGGGTTACGATGTGGAAAAACATGGTGAATATGATCGTGCCATAAAAAATTATGATCGTTTCCATAAAAACAATGAAAGGATAGGGAAAAAATATCAATGGATTGCGTTATATGAACTTGCTGCACGAGTGGCAGATAATTATAAAATGGAACAATATATTGATGAACACGGAAAAAAGATTGAAGCATATTGCGAAGGTTCTTTTGAACCTGAAATACGTAATATTGATCCTACAATTAAATGTCTGTTATTTAATAAAGGTTTAACATATAGACCTATTCATGAAGAACTATATGATATAGATAATATGAGGAATGATAATTGGATTACTGATTTTTCTGATTTGCCTGACATCAACTCTCTTATCCATACTAAAGTTAAAAGAGATAACTTTATTCTTTTAGATGGTTGGTATTCATGGACAGAAGATAAACAACTTGGATTCGAAAAATTTGAACTGCCTCAGAAAGATATGTGGGTAAATATTAACAGTTATATTGTCAAGAAAGAACATCTTAATGAATATATTAGTAGGCTCAAAGGCAAAAATTTAATGGGTCGATGGCTTTCTGAACCAAATGAGTGTTCAGCTTTATTCAACAGAGAATATTACTGGTCGAATGCAAGTGATAATATGAAAAATCCATATTATGGGGTCAATGAATTTGTAAATATTACTGACAGAGATTCTGAATTTGACGACTTGGAGAAAGTGCTACTCCCTACATTTATTTATTATACAGAAAGACAGGGTGATGTATTTGAAGAAAGGAACAGTTCGTGGTATAAGCCGTGTGATACTATATTTAATGCTTTAAATTTAAAATATGGAGACCAAGATACTGTGCTATATGATGCTAAAGGAAAATTAATTTGCTTTGACAGTCAGGAATTGCTTAATGAAAATATAGGATTTTATTTTGAAAAAGAAACTTTTTTTAATTTCCTGCATCAGAATGATTATGCGTGCTTTTGGACTATTTTAAGTGAAAAGCGTGTAATTGGCGGTAGATGGGATGCTCAAAATGAATTTGGAAACATTATAAAATCCGGAGTGATATATATAGATCAAAATAATGAACTAGTCGAAAATATAAACACTTTTATTAATGAGTAAATTAGTTTGCTAATATAAAACAAGATATCTAAATTGCTCGGCTTTGTCTCTTTGTAAACGTAGGCGTACGCCTCCACTTCGTTACCACTTTTTGCGATTTTAGAGTGCATCTAAACCGTTCGGCTTTTCCATAATCAAACGTACTGTTTGATACATGAGAAACCGCTTGATTTCAAGCGGTTTCTGACGTTTCAGGCTCTTTTTGAGCCTTACTTTTTTTGTCTTTTTATTTTGTTTGAAGGTGAAAGTTTACCCCCGGGGGTAAACAAATCCGCAAAATGATGCATAAAAACTCGGATTTTACCCCCGTAAACATTTGTAAAATTTGCACAAATACATATCACTGCACAATTTAGCCTACTCATCATGAGTTTTGTCGTAATTAGGCTTTTTGGAACTATATTTGTGAGATTTTCTTTTCTTTCCTTCAGAAGTTATTTCGATATTTGAACGTCGTAAACGTTCACTTTGTACTTTTTCAAATATTTCTTCATCAATAATAGGAGGGTGGTTATTGTTTGCACAGTATTTCTTATGTTCACCATTATTTTTTATTCTTTTGGTATTAGGGAACTCTCTGGAAAAGGTTTTGTAAAGTAAAACATTACTTATATATTTTTCGTTTGTTAAAATATTTTCTATAGTTTTCTTTGACCATACATCTTTCCCAGTAGGTGATTTAATAGCTTCTTTTTGCAACAATTTTATTATTTGAGTTATACTTGCACCTTCTAAATAATAGTCAAATATTTTTTGGACAACTAATGCTTGATGCCATATTACTTCAAGATTACCATCTTTATCATGGCGGTATCCGTAACATGGTCTGTTATAAAGCTTTGATGTACCATTTTCAATTTGGTTTTTTATTCCCAATTTTATATTTTGACTTCTTGACTCGCTTTCTGCTTGTGCATAAGCTGATAGCAATGAAATTATAAATTCATTATTTGGGTCAGAAACTGTCAGATTCTCATTTTCAAAAAAGACTTCAACACCATTTAGTTTGAGTTTTCGTAATACTTCCAAAGTCTCTACAGTGTTTCTTCCGAAGCGACTAACTGATTTTGTAATTATTAAGTCAATTTTATTATCCATGCAATCCTGAATCATTCTTTGAAATTCCGCTCTGCCATTATTTTTACCTGATTGAACATCTGAATATATATCTACAAGAGTCCATTGCAAATTTTGCTGAACCAATGATTTGAAATAATCAATTTGATTTTCTAAACTATTCATTTGTTCGAGATGAGCTGTGCTTACTCTGCAGTAAACAGCTACACGTGTTTTTTTCAAAATAGAATAATCCGGTTTAATTATTTTAACAACTTTACGTTCCATAATATCCACCACCTAATAAGAGTATATCATAGTAGACTATATTTTACAATATTTGTTTCAAAGTTTGTTTACTTTATTATGGAATTATGACTTGATAATATATGAAAACAGAGTTAATATACTATAAAAATGAAAGGAACTGTAGCGTTTATGAAGAGAAAAATAGAACAGAGATGCCCAGTGTATAAAACCAGGGAGGATATAATTGATACATGGTTTTTGGGACTTTCAGATTTGGATAAAAGTGTTGGATTCAAAAATATTTCTAAAGAAGAAGTTGAAAGAGTTGCTGTTTTTGGGTATGAACTTGACAGAAACAACAGATTGAAAATAAATGATGCCCAAGCGGATATTATCAGGGAAATATATTGGATGTATATTTGGAGTATTCCTTTAAAGGAAATATGCTGGAAAACTAAAGATGAAAGCAAATACTTTTTCAGTGAGAATGAGTGGACCGAAGAGAAGATTCAAGAAATATTAAATAATGAAATATATGCCGGATACAAATTTATTGAAACTTCCGATGGGATAATCCTATATGATTATTGCAAACCGATTATAGATAAGAAAATTTATGTAACAGTACAAAAAATAGGTGCAGAACAAGAAATGAAACCACAGGAAGAACGACTTGAAAAAGTATGGAAGATTGCAGTGAACTTTATAAAGGAGTAAACAATTTCGCAAAATAATCTGTAAATTGCGAAATTGTATTAATTAAATAGCCTACTCGTCTCATAGCGTAACGCTAAAATTAATACAAGAAAAATCGCTTGATTTCAAGCGATTTTTTGCATTTCAAGCATAATTTTGAGCCTATCAAATTACCAACCAGAAACAGGGGAGTTGCGCTTTATACCCCCTTATACACTATTTGGCAAAATATCGGTAGTTTGATAATGCTTTGTCCCCCCTTCTTTTAATCAAAAAAAGTTTACAAATTCTTGAGAATTTCATAATTCGTTTATTTTCTTCTTCTGAATATTGCTTTGCTGCCTATATTGCAGCGGTGTAATACCAATTTTGTTCTTAAAAACTTTATCAAAATATTTTACGCTCATAAATCCTGACGAGAGCGCTATTTCGGATATGCTGGAATTTGTGTCGGTAAGCATTTTCTCGGACACGCAGATTCTTACATGATTAATATAATTGAAAACGGTTTGTCCGGTAGTTGATTTAAAGAGCTGGCACAGATAATATTCGTTTGTGTGGATTATATCTTCCGCCAAAGAAAGCGGGTGCATATAGTTCCTGTTTATATATTCCATCGCAGGTATCACTTTTTTTAACTCTGTAATGGAAAACTTTTTTGGAATATTAAAACAGGAAATGTATTATGGAACCACATATTACAGTTTTGATGAGCTTAAAAAAGCTATCGGATGAGGCGGGTACAATATCGGCTTAACACCTTGGCTGCATAAAAATAGCGTAGCAGTCATCAAAACTACTACGCTATAATAAGTCTAACTTTTTGGGATCACATCAAAAATCAGACTATTTTTAATTATCTCTTTATAACTTCTTAAATGCAGTTAAGTCTTGATTTTACAAGGCTTTGCGGTGCTTTTGAGTACCACGGGTAAGTGGTAGTGTCCGGTATCTTCCAAAATGACGCGAACGTCCTCATCATAGGAATTGACGAGCTTAATAAGCCGGAGTATTGACTCCGTAGAATGAAGCATTTCAAAAGGTGTTTTTAACACTTCGCCGCCGAGTTTCATAACACAAACCATGCTTTTACCTTTGGATACATCAATACCAACACTAATCATAGAACATGCCTTCTTTCTGTAAATTAAGATGTGTAATGTTTCCGCACAAAAGCTTATTACGATTCATTTTGGTTAGTGACACGAACGCAGTTTCTATAAGAAACAGGAACAACCTGCTTATGATAAGTATTTTTCGTACACATCTGTTTTGAAAGATGATTTTAACGGAAAAGAAATAAATCAACTCAATATTTGACACAATAAAAACCGCTTATCTAAGCGGTTTTTTGCAGTTTAAGCATAATTTTGAATTTATATAATCATCTGTTTTTTTTGCAACTTGTAATTCGAAAGATAAATTTATCTTATCTAAAAATTGTTAAAGCTAAGTATGTTTTTTGTATTATTAAAAATACTATGGCTTAGATCAATGGAACGGTGTGCTGCTTTATATTTAAGAGGTGATATATTAAAATATTTTTTAAACATTAAGCAAAAAGTTTCGGGAGAGGAATAGTTACAAATTAAAGCAAGTGATGATATAGAAATTCTTGGCAGATGTCTTAGGGCAAAAGCTGCAAATTCCATTTTCATGATATTGTTATATTTTTTCATTGTCATATTATATTCAGATTTAAAAATATTTTGAATTTGTCTGGTAGATAGAAAAAAAATATTTTCAAGTTCTCTTAAATTGATGTAAAACATATACTCAGGTGAAGAATATTTGCTCACAATAGTATCAAGATACAGGGCATTGATATAGTAATCTATAGGTTTTTCATATAAGCTTTCGGTTTTGATATCAAATTTAATAAAATTTTCACACAAACTTATAAATAATAGGGATAATGTGTGTGTTGTTTTTGCTTTCTGCAGATCAGAAAAAATATTGTTTTGCATTTCGTTAATTGTATCAACTAAATTAGAAATCATAAGATGATTGCCGTTTAATATAATAGGATCATAATTTTTCATTGATAAACAGGAAATATATTCATATAAATTGAATGAATATGACGTTACATTAGCCTTTTTGTAGGAAAAAAACACTGATATACTGCTTGTGTGCATTTCGGGAGGAACAATTGTAGCGTGAAGAGTCTGTGGCGGTATTATACATATATCATTTTTTGTTATATTTATATCTTTAAAATTTCCTTCAAAACAAAGATTACCGTTTAGCAGAATAAACATTTCATGTATAGAATGCATATGGGGTAATGATGGAAGTGTATTGTGTTTGATATACATATCCTGAGTAAAGTAAAGTGTTATTTCTGTATTTTCAAGTATAAAAGACATATGAAATATGTTATTCATAAAAAATCTCCATTCCGCCGTTTTACATCGGCATAAATAGTAATAAAAGTCACCTCTTATCTGAAAGACAGGGAAAAAATAAGAGATTTTTACGCACATAGCTATTTTGTGCAATATATGCGAAAATTTCACTGCTGCAATTTAATTTTTTTTCGGTAGCTTAACGGGAAAGGAATTTTCGCGTTATAAAACCCATCACCATATTAAAATTCTATAAAGATTATAATATATATTTTACATAAAATCAATAGTATTTTTTGAAAAATTAAATTGAAACGAAATGATTTATAAAAAGTCTTCGTTTTAATTTATTGTTATAGGGAAGATGATGTGGTATAATTAAACTGAAAATAAAACATGGAGGACATACAATGAAATTTGAAAAATTTGCAGTAATTCCTGCAATCGCAACAATGTATGATAAAAATGAAGAATTCGATGAAGCAGCACAAAGAAAGCTTGTGAAAAATTTACTTTCAAAAGATATTGACGGATTTTATATTGGCGGTGCAACAGGCGAAGGATTTTTAATGGCTCCGGAGGAGAGAAAAAAGGTTATATCGGTAACAATTGATGAAATTGGCGGAAAGGTGCCTATGATAGCATATACGGGCAGCAACGATTTAAAAACAGCAATTGAGCTTTCGAAGTTTGCCGAAAGAGAAGGTGCAGATATGATTTCTTCTGTACGACCATATTTTGGCAGTTTTAATAATGTAATGATTAAGGATTATTATGAAAAATTGGCAGCTTGCGTAAATATACCACTGATTATATATAATAATTCAAATGCACAGCTTTCGGATTTTTCAGAGATTATTGATTTATGTAATATCAAAAATTGCTGCGGCGTGAAATATACACTTCCTAATCATTATGAAATGGCACTTGTAAAAAAACAGATTGGTGAAAAGTTTGTTTTCAGCGGTGTAGATGAAATGATAGCTTCTGCTATGATTGCAGGTGTTGACGGTGCGATAGGCTCTACATATAATGTGGCACCCGAGCTTTATATTAGAATAAGAGAGGCATATGAAACAAGCGATATCAATATGATTGAGAAATATAATGTAATAGAGCAGGAGTTAATACACACAATGTATAAATATTATTATCTCGGTTCTCTAAAATATATATTAGAATTTATGGGAATCGGGGAGAAATATTTGAGAACACCAAACCATACATTAACACCTGATGAAGAAAAGGCATTGGTTAGCAAATTAAGGATGATGAAAGAAAAATACAGCATTTCAAATGTTGAAATGTTTGATATATTATAATAATGGGGAGTATAAGAAGCTTTAATATGTTATTAAAGGGTAGTACTATCAAAAGAAGCGTAAGAGACGAAATAATAAAATTAAGAAAGAGGTAAAAAATTATGAAAAAAATATTATCAATAATCATACTTTTGGCAGTTTTATTTACATCAAGCGCTATAGCGATTCCTGTTATGGCAGAGGATGGAGAATTTTTCTATGATAAAACTAATTTTAATACACTTGATTTAACAGAAAAAGACGGATTTTCTCTAAATAGTGACGGAAACCTGGAATTGACATTAAGAGCTTTGGCAAACGAGGGAAGTACCCTTTCACTTGGCGGTGAAGGAGTAAGCGGTAAAAAGGTGCAATTTAAAGTCGTATATCAATCAACTGCTCAAGGTGATACACAGGTGGCACATGTTTTCGATGTTGGAGGAATGTTTAAGATTGCTAAAACAAATAAAAATCAAGCAAGATTAGATTTGGGTTCAGGCAACAAAGAATATAGTGATGCATTTTCAATTCAATACAGTGATACACAAAAGTATTATTATACTATGATTGGTGAAATCAATACCGAAACAGGTGATATTAAATATGGTTGGTGGAAAAAAGCAGACCTTGCACAGGCAAAAGCTATCAATGATGTTACAACAACCGGCTCAAAAATTGATGATACAGAAGGTACAAAACTTGCAACTGCCGGCACATCACTTACCGATGTGGTTTTAAAAACAAAGCCGTATCAGAATTTTACAACAGAGGCAACGATTGTAATCCATGAAATAAGCTTAAATAATATTACTTTTGAAGACACGTACGCAACCGAAATTGCTGATTGGAATGAATACAAGGCGTTGGGCATAACATCAATTGATGATATAACAAAAGCAAATGCGGGTATAGTTATTGCAGGTGTTGATGCCGGAAAAGTGCTTTATGAAGCGGGTTATGCAGGAATTACCGAAGCAGAGTATAATGGTTTAGATCTTTTGAAGGCTAAAGCAGTAGCTGTAAACAGTGAGTTTTTCTATGATAAAACTAATTTTAATACACTTGATTTAACTGGGAAAGCAGGATTTTCTCTGAATAACGATGGAAATCTTCAGATGGATATTCAATCGGCTACAAATACAGGAAGTACACTTTCACTTGGCGGTGAAGGATTAACAGGTGAAAATGTAAGATTTAAGGTTGTGTATAAGCCAACAGCATTAAGTAAAGATATTGTTGCATCGTTGATAGATGTGGGCGGAGCTTTTGGAGTAGTAAAACTTGCAAACAATGCAGGACGTATTGATTACAGCGGCAGTAGTTTGCAAAATACTAATAACGCGTTTCAGGTGAATTACAATGATATACAGTTTTATAATACAATATTAGTTGACTTAAATACAATAACAGGCAAAATGGAAATGGGTTGGTGGCAGGTTAGAAGTGTTGAAGATGCATTGGCAGTAGATGATATGAATGCTTTTGAAACCGAGAAATACAGAAAAGTATACATTGATGATGTAAGCTCAAAATTGGCGGCAGGTACTTCGCTTGGTGATGTTGTATTAAAAACAATTCCATAAGAAAATACGTGAAAGCTGGAATGAAGTATATGGCGGTTCAAGTAACTCCCACCGTGTTGCGGTTTTGGAAGAAGGTTTAACATTCAAACCAATATCAATACCACCAAACGATGCACAGTTCTTGGAAACAAGGAAGTTTCAGATAAACGAAATATGCAGAATTTTCAGAGTTCCTCCGCATATGGTGGCTGACCTTGAGAAGTCATCTTTTTCAAATATTGAACAGCAGAGCCTGGACTTTATTGTAAACACAATCCGTCCGTGGCTTATACGCATTGAACAGAGTATTTGTCAGAAGCTGTTACTTCAAGATGAGAAAGGTGTGTTCTTTGCGAAATTTAACGTAAACGGAATGCTCCGAGGTGACTTCACAAGCCGTATGAACGGCTATGCAATAGCCCGTCAGAATGGGTGGATGAATGTTGATGAAATACGTGAGATGGAGGATATGAATAAACTCCCTAAAGGCATGGGAGGGGACCGGTACCTATGCAACGGAAACTTTGTTGACTTGGCTCACGCCGGTTCGTGGGCACAAAATAATGAGGGAAATACACAAGAGGGTAAAGAAGAAGGTGAAAAGTTAAATGAATAAGTTTTGGAAATTTAAAACAGTTAAAAATAAAGCGGGAACCGAAGAAGAGGAAGAAGTGTTGGAAAACGTCCTTGTACTAAACGGTGCAATTGCCGATGAGTCATGGTGGGGTGATGAGGTTACCCCTGCAATGTTTAAGGATGAGCTTTCAAATTACAAGGGTGACTTGACGGTGTGGATAAATTCACCCGGTGGTGATGTCTTTGCCGCAAATGAAATATATAACGCCCTAAAAGAACACAAGGGTAAGATTACAGTTAAGATTGACAGCCTTGCTGCATCTGCAGCCTCCGTTATTGCTATGTCAGGGGATATGGTATATATGTCACCTGTATCCATGTTTATGTGCCATAACCCAAGCATGATGCTCTATGGTGAAGTGTCAGAGCTTGAACAGGGTATTGAGTTCTTAAACGAGGTTAAGGAATGCATCATAAATGCATATCAAAACAAAACCGGACTCTCCCGTGCAAAAATATCTAAAATGATGGATGCAGAAACCTGGCTTAATGCTAAAGCTGCACTTGAGTTGGGGTTCTGCGATAAAATCCTTTATTCGGAGGATGCAAAAGAGGAAAAAGAAGAGGAGGAAGATGTTGTATTTGATAAAACATCTATGGTTACAAATACAGTTGCAGCTATGAAAAAAAGGCTGAAAAGTATAGAAAAAGAACCAACCGGAACAGATATTTCACAGTTGGAAACAAGACTGAATCTTTTGAAATAAGGAAAGGAATGATAATTTATGAGTAAAGCACTTGAATTAAGACAGAAAAGAGCAGAGCTTTGGGAAAAGGCAAAGCTGTTTTTAGACAATGCAAAACGTAACGGTGACACAATGTCTGCAGAAGATACTGCTACATATGAAAATATGGAAAAGGAGATTGTAGCTTTAGGCAAAGAGATAGGGATAATAGAGAGACGTGAGGCACTCGACCTTGAGATGTCAAACCCTACATCAAAGCCCATTGCAAACACACCTGCAAAACCGGGAACTGAAAAAACAGGCAGAGCAACAGATGAATACAAGAAAGCCTTCTGGACTGCTATGCAGAATAAGACTCCGCACTATGATGTCTTAAATGCCTTACAAATCGGCACAGACTCAGAGGGCGGTTTTTTAGTTCCGGACGAATTTGAGAATAAGCTCATCGACAGACTTCATGATGAAAACATCATCCGCTCACTTGCCACCATTATCTTATCATCAAGCGGTGATAAGAAGATACCGGTTGTGGCAGGACATGGTGAGGCTGTATGGACAGATGAAGAGGCGGCATTTACAGAATCAGATGATTCATTTGGTGTAATCACACTCGGTGCTCATAAGCTCTCATCAATCATAAAGGTGTCGGAGGAACTTTTGAATGATGCTGCTTTTGATATTGAAGGATACATATCAAATGAGTTTGTAAGAAGAATGGCGGCTGCAGAAGAAAATGCATTCATAAACGGTGACGGAACCGGCAGACCTACAGGACTCATAAATATAGCTGAGATTGGCAAAAAAGCAACTGCCTCAAATGCAATAACCACAGATGAGATTATAGACCTATATCATAGCCTGCGTTCACCATACAGAAAGAAGGCTGTATTTATTGCCAATGACTCTACCATAAAAGCTATTCGTCAGCTTAAGGATGAAAACGGAATATATTTGTGGCAGCCGGGACTAAAAGAAGGACAGCCTGATACCTTGATTGGTAATAAGGTGTATGCATCAAGCTATATGCCGGAGATTGGTTCAGGAAAGAAACCTCTTGTATTCGGTGACTTGTCATATTACTGGATAGCTGACCGTCAGGGTAGAATATTCCAGAGATTAAATGAGCTTTATGCAGCAACAGGTCAGATAGGATTCAGAACCTATCAGAGAGTGGACGGAAAGCTGACACTTCCTGAAGCGGTTAAGACTCTGCAGTGTGCATCGTAAGGAGGATGACCTATGAAGATAAAAATAAAGGTGACCTGTGCAGGATATGATTTTGCATACACCAAAGGTCAGGTTGTTGATGCTGAAAAAGATGTGGCATTGGACTTGATAAAGGCAGGGTATGCAGAAGAAATAAAATCAAAAGAAAGTGTAAAGAAAGATGCTGACGGTTGATTATGTAAAAGAATTTATGCGGATTGACACAGATGAGGAGGACGGATATTTATCTGTCCTTCTTATTTTAGCAAAAGAGTTCTGTGAAAATTACTTGAGATGTGATTTACCTGAACCTCTGCCTGAAACAGTAAAGCAAGCAGAACTTTTGGTTATATCTCATTTTTACGAAAACAGAAACGGAACACCGATTCCGGATACTGTATACAGACTTTTGGATGCTTACCGGAAGGAAGTGTTTTGATGGATTTCTCAAAGTTAAGACATAGAGTTATATTTCTGTCTCCAACATACATGGATGTAAACTCTATGCATGAGACCGTACCAAGATATACACCATACCATCCTGCAAAAAAGATAAGCAAAGATGATGTTTATCTTTCTTATGATAAGGATAACAATGCCGTGTTGATATATTCAGATGGAAAAACATACGAAGGAAAAAGAGCCATAAAGGAATTTTCAGTTGCGGCATTTGTTACACCTATGTCAGGGAGAGAGTATGAAGAAAGTCAGAAGATACGTGCAGAAACCACATACAAAATATTTACAAGATGCTTTATGGGAATTACTCCTGATATGAGGATTTTGTATAACAAAAAAGAGTTTGAAATTGTGTCTGTTCTTGACCTTAATGAACGCCATGAGGAACTGCAGATTGTTGCAGCAGAAAAAGGAAAAATAACACAAAAGACAGGTGATTGAAATGGCAAACGATGACGGAACATTCGGATTCGATGAGCTTCAAAAAGCATTTAGCCGTATAGAAAAGAAATACCCCGATAAAGTGGATGCTATGCTTGCGGCTCAAGGAAGACTTGTTACAAACAGAACAAAATCCAAAACACCTGTCGGAAAAACTAAAAAGTTAAAATCCTCATGGAGAATGAAGAAACCAAAGGTGTATGGTAAAACGAGAGTTGTAAGAGTTCAGTCGGAAGCTCCCCATGCACACCTTGTAGAAGACGGACATGAGATTGTTCGTGGCGGTAAGACGAGGGTGAGCGGCAGAAAATTAAATGTGGTTGAGAGAGGTGTCCGTGGTATTAAATCCGGTGGTAGAGTTGAGGGTAAAAAGATGCTTGAGCAGAGTTTTAAGGAGATGGAGGCGAGCTTTAGCAAGTCGGCAGAAAAATTATTATCCGATTTAACAAATGAGGTGGAACTCTGAATAAATTTCCGTATCTCGCACGTTTGCCCTCACTTGAGTACATTAAGTACGCGGCGTTCGGTTAAACGCACAATCTACAAAAATTTCTTTCAGAGTGAAATGAAAAATGGATGGAGTTATAACAATGATAGAAATAAAAGATATAGAAGAAGCAGTTGCAAAAAAGTTTACTGCAAACAATTTTTTAGCAGTTGCATCTGAGGTAAAGGAAGGTTTTCCAAAGCCATCCTGTTTTATTGAAGTGTTACCGGTGGGTGTTGAGGTTCAGAATCAGTTTTCTGAGCTTGTAACACTTAGTGTTGAAATCACATATATACCTGAAATTGAGACAAAGGAAGAACTGATTGAAAGGGCAGAAGAATTTAAACAAATATTTTTGTATTCTTCATTGCCGGTAAAGAACAGATTCCTTTCCTTAAATGAGATAATATTTGATATAGATAAATCAAGTCTTATCACATATTTTGAACTGGAATTTATACAGGAGACGGTAACGAAAACAGCAGAACTTCCAAAGATGGAAAATTTACATGAAAGAGTGGTGAAAGATAACAGTGGGACTCCCGAAAATACTAATTGAATTTAAAACCTTAGCTGAAACTTTAATCACAAGAAGTGAGCGAGGTATAGTTGCAGTTATTTTAAAGGATAACAGCAATGCATCACTAACACATACATATGGCAGTGAATCGGAGATTACCAAAAGCCATTATACAGCTGCAAATTTAAATCTCTTATCACTTGCATTTTTAGGTACACCTGCAAAGGTGATTGTAGAAAGAGTCGGAACGGACGGAAGAATTGACGAGGCTCTCGAGCGACTAAAGAATAAAAAGTGGTCATATTTAGCTGTTCCGGGCATTGCTGATGAAGAGCTTGATACTGTGGTAAATTTCATAAAGGAACAAAGGTCAACCTATCATAAAAGCTTTAAAGCAATACTTCCGAATGTTGCAGCAGATAATGAGGGAATCATAAACTTTGCAACCGATAATATAAAGGTGGGAAGTAAGACGTATACAACTGCAGAATTCTCAATGCGAATTGCAGGAATATTAGCAGGGTTACCTCTTAACAGGAGTGCTACATATTACACCTTACCTGAGGTTGAGAGCATACAAGAGAGTGAAACACCGGACACAGATGTTGATAACGGAAAGCTTATCTTGATAAATGACGGTACAAAGATAAAGATTGCAAGGGGTGTAAATTCCCTTACAACTACAACCGAAACAAAAGGTGATGACTTTAAGAAGATAAAAATTGTCGAGGCTGTGGATATGATTCGTGACGATACCCGGACAACCTTTGAGGATGACTTTGTGGGTAAGGTTGAAAACTCATACGATAACAAAATCATCTTTATTGCTGCTATAAATAAATATTTTACCGACCTTGCATCAAGTGGTGTGTTATATAGTCAGTTTGAGAATAAGGCGGAGATTGATATTGAAAGCACACGTGCATGGTTATCCCAAAAGAAGGATGTATCGGCATGGGATGATGAAGCAATAAAGACAGCAAATACAGATACATATGTTTTTGTAAAAGCAAATATCCAAATCCAGGACGCAATAGAGGATTTGGATTTTAAAATATATATGGATTAAAGGGGTGATGTGATATGGCAGTAAAACCTACAGCACCAAGAGTTATGAACGGTAAATGGGGGATGGTGTATTTTGACGGCGAGCCTGTATATGAAACCGATTCATATGAGGCAAAGCTTAAAATTGAGCGTGAGGATGTCGATTTCGTCATGCAGATGGCAAAGGACTCAAAAATGACAGGTCTTACCGGGGAATGGAGTATGAAAGTTAAAAAAGTGTTCTCAAGAGGAGCACAGTTACTTTCAGAAAAGATAAAGCAGGGACAAGATGTGCGTATACAGATAATCTCAAAAATTGATGACCCCGACGCATACGGAAGTGAAAGACTTGTAATTGAGAATGCATGGTTTAACGAACTGACCCTGCAGAAGTTTGAAAATGCTAAGATGATTGACGAAGAATACAGCGGTGGATTTACGGATTACTACTTCCCGGACCTTGTTAAGGTAAGGTAAGATTGATTAAAATCGCCCGGCTTACCACTTTTTGTGAGGGGCGGTACATTGAGTACAGCACCACTCACTTCAAAGCGGCAATCCGAACAATTTTCTTTCAATCTTAAATACGATAAATTTAATGAGAAAGAGGTTTTTTAGATGGATAAAAATACAAAAATTACTCTTCAGGAGTTAATTCGCAGAAAAGAACAGATGTTAGAGGCAAAGAGAATACCAAAAACAGCTAACCTGTACATAAAATCCTTAGGTGGTACAATAACCATCGAAAGCCCGACAGCTGCTTTAGCTAAGGATGCACAGGAAATGGATAACGGGGATGCATACATGGTTTATTCCTGTGTGACAGAACCGTGCTTAAAATCAAGAGAACTGCAGGAGGCATTCGGATGTATTGACCCGATGGAGATTGTGGATAAAATCTTCGAACCCGGAGAAATTCCGCAGATTGCAATTGAATGCTTAAAGCTTGCCGGATATATAGACGGTGTTAAGGTGGTTGACGATATAAAAAACTAATCAGAAGTGACGGAGAACTTGCCATGCTCTGTCACTTTTTAAATAGGGGAATTGAACCTGAGAAGATAATCAATCTCCCTATGCAAGAAAAAATCTTCTATAAAGCATCCTATGAAATCTATATGGAAGATGAGTATGAAAAGTACAAGGCCCTGACCGGCGGTGATGCCCATGGCTAAGAAAAATATAGGGGCTACGCTTTCTATCAAGGATGGAAATTTTCGGACCGGCATAAAAAACGCCATAACACAAACGCAAAGTCTAAAAACTCATACAACAAATGCAACCGGGAGTCTTAAAAAACTCGGCTCACAAGGGACATCTGTGGGGACATCTCTCGGCAGTCTTGCAAAGAAGGTTACAGGAGTAGTTGCAGCTTATGCCGGATTTTCAAAGATTGTAGACTTTTCAAAAGAATGTATATCTCTTTGTGATGTTCAGGTTAAGTCAGAAGCAAGACTTGAACAGCTGATGATGAATGTTAAAGGTACAACACTTGAGAATGTAGATGCCATAAAAAAGTACGCAGGAGAGTTGCAGGGTGTAACAACCATTGGTGATGAAGCTACAATACAAGGTGCGTCACAGCTTGCAACTTTTCAGCTTCAGAGCAGTACAATAAAAACACTTTTACCGTCACTGCAGAACTTGGCTGTTTCTCAGTATGGTGTCTCTGTTTCGGGAGATCAGATGCAACAGATGGCTAACCTTATGGGTAAGGTTATGACCGGAAATGTTGGTGCTCTTACACGTTATGGTGTTACCCTAAATGAAAACCAAAAGAAGATGCTTGCAACCGGAAATGAGACAGAAAAAGCTGCAATGCTTGTTGAGGTTCTCGGACAGAACTTTGGTGGGTTGTCTGAGGCAATGGCAAATACTCCTGAAGGTAAGATTATTCAGGTTAAAAATGCATGGGGAGATATGCAAGAGGTTATAGGTAGTAAGCTGTACCCGGTAGTAACATCGTTTTTCGGAACAGTTGCATCGGTAATGCCAAGTGTTCAGAATATTGTTGTTTCGGCAATCGACTCTGCATCAGTGCCTCTTGTTTGGATAAAAGATAATGTTCTGCCTCCACTTGTTACAGCCTTTCAATCGGTGTGGAACTTTGGTGTTTCTGCATTTAATAACATAAAAAATGCAGTCATGGCAAATACGGGTGCATTCTCCGGTATCCTTACAATCCTTGACGGTGTTAAAAATGCACTTTTTGCGGCATTTGAATTCTGTAAGCCTGCCTTAAATTGGGTGAAAGATAACGGACTCCCACTTATTGTAAATGCATTGGCAGGAGTTGTACAGGGTGCAACAGCGGTATTTAATTTCTTTGTGAATAACTGGAACTTAATTGCTCCTATTATAGCAGGTATAGCAGGTGCTATTGTAGTATATAAAGGGGCTATTCTTGCAGTTAACCTTGTTCAGAATGCATGGGCGATAGTTCAGGGAATATGTACGGCAGCACAGTGGGCATTGAATATTGCACTTTCAGCTAACCCTATCGGTATTATCATCGTAGCCATCGGTGCCCTTATAGCTATAGGTGTGGCACTTTGGATGAATTGGGACAGCGTGTGTGCATGGTGTAAGTCTGCATTTCAAGCTGTCGGTGATTTCTTTGTGTCTGTCGGAAACGGTATCGCTTCATTTTTTACAGGACTGTGGAACGGAATATCCTCAACTGTTATGTCTGTCTGGAACGGAATAACCGGATTCTTGAGCGGAGCATGGAACACAATTTCATCTGCTGCAACGTCTGTATTTACAGGAGTCGGAACCGCAATATCAAATGTGTGGAACGGGATTGTAGGTGCCGTGAAGGGTGCGATTAACGGTATTATTTCAGCCATTAACTCTATGATTCGAGGTGCTGTTTCCGGTATCAGTGGATTGATTAACGGAATCAACAAAGTAACAGGTGCAGTCGGAATTCTCTCCATACCCACATTCACAGCTCCGCAAATTCCAATGCTTGCAAACGGTGGAATGATAAGAACTGCAGGTTCTGTAATTGTTGGTGAAAAGGGACCTGAAATATTATCCTTGCCACAAGGTGCAAAGGTAACACCTATTGATAAGTCAACAAAACGTACTGAAAATAAATGGATTATAAATATATATGCAGACGGGAAATCGGTTGATGAAATATTGGATGAACTCGTGCCGAGATTGAAGCTTGCAATAGAGAATATGTAATGTATTTGTAGTAAATAAAATGAGAAAAAGGTTGAAAAATATGGAAAAATAGTGTATAATATATTTGTTGGAGCAATCCAACTGGAAAATAGGTAAGATTTCTTAACGGTGTTTACACCGGCGGTTATGCCCAACTTTTGTATTCACGAGCAGCAATGCTTAGTCTATGAAAGGGGGGATGCTTATGAAAAGTAAGCATTGTACATATGGCGAAAAAATTACTTTATGTAGTTTTAGCAATCATCATTTTAATGATATTGTTTCCCATAAAAGCACAATAACCGCCTCGGCAAAGACGGTTATTGTAAAATAACTTGATTCTTGGCATAACCGTTTGAGGTCTTGCCTTTTTCTATTAATATTATACACCACATTTCCAATTTTGTCAACGATTTTTATTTTAAAATCGTAAATGGAAGGTGGTGCTTTTTTAGTTGGACATATATTTAAGCGTAAATAACCGTGAACAGGTTCTGCGTTTGCCTGTTCTGCCGCCTGAATTTTCAGTTACAAAGCCACAGGCAAATGAAACTTTTGAAACTGTAACTCAAGGTCAGTTAAAACTTATGGGTACACCGGGATTAAAAGGTATATCCTGGAGCAGCTTCTTTCCGGTAAGGGATTATCCTTTTTTAAAAGACAGAACATATACAGCATTCGGATATCTGTTTGTTTTGGATACATGGATTTCTAAAAAACTGCCTATACGATTGGTTATAACCGAAACACCAATAAACATGGCTTGCTGTGTTGATGACTTCTCATATACGATTGGTAAAGACGGGAATATGAACTATTCAATTACCCTGTCAGAGTTTAAGTTGGTGAACACGGGATGAAATTTGTAGTTGATAATGTTGATATGACCGCTGCAGTTGGTAATTTATCATGGCAAAATACCCTTGCAGAAATATCCACAACCTTAAGCTTTGAAACTCCGAAAAGTGATGTAAGGCATACGAATATCTATGTACCTCAAGCAGGGAATATTGTCAGGATGTATACCTTTGATGAAATGTTTCGTGGAATAATACTCTCTGTTGATGATGGGAATCCGAAAGTTAATAAATATACAGTGGCGGATTTTGGGTGGTACTTAAATAAATCAAAGGAAACATATCAGTTTAACTCAATGCCTGCATATAAGGCGATAACAAAGGTGTGTGCTGATTTTAATATCCCGATTCATATATTGCCGGAACTGAATCAGCTCATAACGAAAATATATTTTGATAAAACAATCTCTGAAATAATATCGGACATCCTGACACTTTGCGGTGGTGAATATAACTATGATATTACAGCTTATGGATTGAGGGTGTACAAGATTGGAGAAATAGTTATCCAACCAAACTTCAAATTGTCTCCCAATACTAAAAGTGTTGATTCTGTTTTATTAAGAGGGATAGAAAGCCACTCGGTGAGCATGGAAGAAATGAAAAACAGCATAAAGGTCATAACCGAAAAGGATAATAAATTCACGGTTCAAAAGGTTCTTCGTGATGAGGACAGCATTTCAAAATATGGTTTGCTGCAGGAGGTTATAAAGATTGACCCGGAAAAGGAAAATGCCAATACTGTAGCAACACAGAACCTCGCAGAATTAAACAAGCTGAAGGAAACATACTCTTTTGAAATAATCGAGGACATAAACAGCTACACAAGAGCCGGATATGTTATTCCGGTGAATGGACATAACTATGTAATTGAAAGTAGTGGTCACAGCATAAAGAAGGGTATACATTATGTTAAATTGGATTTGAGGTGGTGGTCATAATGAACGGAGTATCTGAACTTGCAAAGCTATTTAAGGAACGAGAAAACAGCGATGGATATACACCGATGTTCGGAACGGTCATAGACTTGCCGGACACTAAAATACGAATAAATGAAAAAGTAATTCTTAATGATACACATATTCGTTCTTGCATTCCGTTGAAAGCAACGGATGAGAACAGCGTGTACATTAATTTAAATAAAGAAGTTGTGTTACTTCCATATTCCGATAATCAGAAATTTATTGTGATTGGGGTGGCGCAGTGATGTTTCCGAATGTAGATGAAACAATACAACAAAATACAGAACCAAAATCCTCCGGAACAAAGTCATATTTATTTGATTTTGAGAAGGAGGACTTTGTCGTTCAGGACGGAAAACTTGTAGAGTGTGACGGGATTGAAGCCATAAGAGTATGGATAGAAAAAATACTCAGGACGGAAAAGGGTAGATTCTTAATTTATGATAACACGGAATACGGATGTCATCTTGAGGATTTGATTGTCGGAAACAGTTACACGGTAGAGTTCATAGAATCTGAACTAAAACGTGAAATCGAAGAAGCTCTGCTTCAAAATCCACAGATTTCAGCTGTCGGAAACTTTAAAATAACAAGGGGAGTAAATAACCTTACAGTACAAATGGAGGTGTTTTTAAATGGAACAGGAGCAAATTCTATCACGGTTACTGTCTGATATATCTGATGAGTTCGATAAATCTGTCGGCTCATTTTTTTATGACATTGATAAGCCTGTAGCTGAAATAATGGCTTTGATATATAAAAAAACAGAGGATATTTTAAAGAACGGATTTGCTTTGACTGCAACAGGAAAATACCTTGATGTTAAAGTTGCAGAACAAGGTATAACAAGGAAACCTTCAACAGCCTCAAGGGTTGAAGTTGTAATTACAGGAACACCGGGGTGTAGTATATTGGCAGGCGATAAGGTCGCATCCGATACTCTGACATTTACAGTTACAGAAAATGTTGACAGTGATGAAAAAGGAATGATACATACATGGGTCTCGTGCGATACTCCGGGTAGTGTAGGGAATATTTCGATTGGTGCAATAAACCGATTTCCTGTTACATTACCGGGCTTGGTTTCGGTTACAAACTCTGCTCCTGCAGAAGGCGGATTTGATGAAGAATCTGATGAAGAATTAAGACAGCGGTATTTTGAGAAGGTCTCACTTCCTGCAACCTCCGGGAGTAAATATCACTATATTATGTGGGCAAAAGAGGTTAGTGGTGTAGGGGATGCAAAGTGTATTCCTTTATGGAACGGAAACGGTACCGTCAAGGTTATTGTAATAGATGCTAATAAAGGAACAGCCAGCGATGAATTGATTACAGAAGTAACAGAGCATATCGAAGAAAACCGTCCCATCGGTGCGGAGGTGACAGTTGAAAGCGCATCACCTAAGGTTATAGATATATCAGTTTCTGTTGTGACAGCAAGCGGTATTGATATGGAAACTGCAAAAACAAAAGTGTCAGAAAGTATAACAAAGTATCTGCAGAAGAATGCCTTTTCAAATACATACATTTCCTATGCACAGATTGGTGGATGCATTCTTGCCTGTGATGAGGTGAGTGACTACACCAATCTTTTAATAAACGGAGCAACAGATAATGTTGAAATTTTAGAAACAGAAGTGCCGGTATTGGGAGGTGTTACTTTTGTTTGACGGTATGCCTTCATATTATAAAAAATCAAGGGTGATGAATGAACTGTTAAAAAGCCTTGAGAATGAATTTATAAGGCTTCAAAATACCGTAGAGCTTACCGAAAATCAGTTCTTTGTTATTCTTTCCGATAAAAACATAGATTTACATGAACAGGATGTCGGTTTGTTGTCTGATATAAATGCAGATATTGAAACCAGGAGAGGCAGAGTGCTGTCAAAGCTCCGTGGTACGGGAACTGTAACCAAAACCATGATGAAGAATGTTGCTGCATCCTTCATAAACGGTGATATTGAAATTACAGAGTATCCGTCAGAATATTGTTTCTCGGTTAAATTTACATCTCGTACAGGTATTCCGTATAACATTTCTGATATCCAGGCAATGATTGAGGAAATAAAGCCTGCACACTTGGCTGTTGAGTACATCTTCACATACAGGCTTTGGCAGGATGTTCTTGCACTTGCTGACTGGCAGGAAACAAAAAGCTATACATGGGAAAGGTTACTGACTTTTTCGGTGTCAGATAATATAAACATAGTTGATGAGGTTCCATATTACTGTCCCGGCGGTGAAGGGAATGCAATAGTGATATGGAACGAAGATAAAGCATATGCAAGGAAAACTTGAATAGATAGAAGTGAAAAACAAGCAATTAAAAAAATCAATATAAAGAAGACTAAACCGGAATTAGAAAAGGAGATGATATAAAATGGCAGAAATACATCCTAACGATATAGGGCTTGCGACCTACGCCGATGTTGGTGATGTGAAGAAGTTAAGAACCGTTGCAAAAACTATTGTTGAAGCCTTAAACGAAGTTTATGAAACCGGTACTGTGGGCGAAGAAGGGATTTCTTGGAAACAGGTTTACGTTGATGGAGAGAATAATGTTATTATTGGTAAAAATAATATGGTATACGGACATAATAACTTTATTGTCGGTTCAAATAATATAGTTTTAGGTGATAATCATACTCTTTTTAAAAGCTCACATATTATAGCAAAGTCTACAAATATATCAATAGACAGCTTTGATATTAACACTAAAAGAATTATATTTTATGCTAATCCTAATGAAATTTTCCCATATAGCGTGGGTGACAAAGTTGTTTTCAAAGCAAACAATGTGTGGTCAACTTCAGATTGGAGCGATTATCTTGAGGCAGAAATAAAGACACAGGTTGTAGAAATCAGTGATATAAATATAAGTGAAGGCTATTTGGAATTAGCAGATTTGGAAGTATCAAATGAGCCGCCTGATGAGATTCATACGGTATTTGTTTTAACAAGTATTTATGGGTTTTATGTGTTAAATGATAATTGTAAAAATAATAGTGATGATGGTTGTATTACTATGGGATATATCTCAACGGGCAAGAATAGTATGTCGGTTAATAACGGAAGAGCAAAAGAAGAACTGTCATTTGCAGCAAATAATTCTTTTGCAAATGGAAAATATACCGCTGCGTTAAATAATGGTACTGCAGATAAAAATTATGCATTTGCTGCCAATAGAAGTAAAGTTGAGGCAGAATCAGGAGCGGGGTTTAATACTTCAACGTGCTATAATCCATATTCTTTGGCATCGGGACAGGCTACAAGAATATTTGGAAGAGCAATAAAATGTGTATCTATTGATACAACTGCAAAAACAGTTAAAATAGAAGCAGAACAGAATGTAAGCGAAATTACCGGAAAGTATATTATTTTGAGAGCCATAAATAATAGCGGTGGTGCTATATATTATACGGCAATGGTGAGTTCAATATCAGGGACAACTATATATCTTACTAATGCAAGTTTTGGAAATAGTACACTTACTTTACCACCGGATAAAAATATGTTTGTTATTGATACATCAACATCATTTGGTCAATCAAATTTTGTGGGTGGAAGACATTGTATTGCCACAGAAAAAATGTCCTTTGCTTTTGGTGAATATACTTGTGCTGTACATGATGATTCTGTTATATTCGGAAAATACGGATTGACAGATTCAAGCAATGGCTTATTTCTGGCAAACGGTACATCTTTGTATACTCCGGGACTTGCATTTAAAGCTTTGTCTGATGGAAATGTTCATGCGGATGGCTCATACACGTCACCATGTGCTGATTATGCAGAGTTTTTTGAATGGAAAGATGGAAACCCACAAAATGAAGACAGAGCCGGATATTTTGTTAAGCTTGATGGAGATAAAATAGTTATGTGTGATGAGTTTGATAAAACTATCGGCGTTGTTTCTGCTATGCCTGCCATTATAGGTGACAGCGGTGAAATGCACTGGCAGGGGAAATATATAACCGATGATTTCGGACGAATACAGTATCATGAGGTTATTGTTTCGGCTGAAAAGGATGAGGACGGAAATGTAGTTATTGAAGAACACGCAGAAACGCAGCCGGTTTTAAATCCGGAATGGAACGCTGAACAAGAATACATTCCGAGAAAGGACAGACCGGAATGGGCGGCTGTCGGAGTTCTTGGAAAACTTATCGTCTACGATGACGGAACGCTCCAAAGCGGTGATATATGCCGTTGCGGAGCAAACGGAAAAGCTGTGAAATCCATAGAAAACGGATATACCGTCCTCAAGCGTATATCTGATGATAAGGTTTTAATATGGTTCAAGGGGTGATGTTATGCCAAAGGAAACTGCAAATCATAAATTAAAAAAACCACTGTATTCAGACAATGCAGACATTGCGGTCATCAACGAAAACTTTGATGCCATTGATGAACTGCTGACACCGAGCGTTTACGCTGCAACTGCACCCGACAGTGCGGCTGTAAAGGGCAAGCTGTCGGCTGTTCTCGGATGGCTTGCAAACAGGATAAAGGCAATAACAGGTCAAAACTCATGGCAAGCATCACCGCCTGTTTCGCTTACGGAATGCAGTAACCATATTTCAAGCGGAACACATCAGAATGCGACCATAAACTCAAATGGGTTCATGAGTTACTCCGATAAGCAAAAGCTTGATAATGCAACATCTGACTATACCGCAAGCAAGCTGATGATGCGTGATTCAAGCGGCAGAGCAAGAGTTCAAAGTCCATCAAACAGCTACGATATAGCAAACAAAACCTATGTCGACTCAAATTTTGTAAAAAAGAACGCCGACACAACAATGACCGCCAAGCTTACGGCATATTCCAATACCTCATACACAACCAAACAGGTGCGAAACATTGTGCTGTGGACAAGCGGTTCAACTCCTCCGGCAACAAGCTATGGTGATATTGTAATTAAGACATTTTGAGGTGAGATATGGCAACTGTAAACTTTACTTATGATTATCCCTATGTCGGATACGGTGAGGACGGCAGATTTCAAGCACAATGGTCAGAGAGCAGAAAGACATTAAACGGCTGTTATACATACCCGATGGTATTTAATACTGCTGTGCCAAGCTGCAAACACATAAAAATGCAGATTGAGATAGAAAACACCGGCTTCGGAACAGTGCTCGGACGATCTTGGGATTTCTTTGTATATCGGCAAAGCTACGGTTGGTATGAGGTGTGCTCGTTTACTCTGCCGGATGACGGAAAATATACGATTGACCGTGATATGCCCGGATATACCATAACACAGATTGCCTGTGTTCCCTCCTCCAATCCCGGTTCAAGCAGAACATGGAACACTTGGTATGACATTGAACAGCTTACTATAACCGAAACAGTAACTGTAAATGAATTAACAACGGGTACTTTCCAATACGGAGTGTTCGCAAATTACTACGGCTTGGAGCAGAAGCTCACCGAAGTGTATGCAAATATAGACGGAGCATTGAAACAGGCAACAGATGTGTTGGTTAACATAGACGGTTCACTTGTTTCCCTTCCGAAGGTTAATTCTGCATACCTGAAAACAGAGTCCGATTCTATGACATTATATGGTTTTACACCATCAGTCAGCGGCAGTTACAGAATAACGCAAAAGAGAATATCCGGTGACCATGAAATCCGTTTATACGGCAGTGATTTTACACCGCTGTATGACGGATATTTTTATAATCAGAGTTTCGACCTTGTTGCAGGAACTCTTTATTATATAACGGTAACACATTACAGAGGTGCAGATACAAGCGAAAGCTATCTGCAAATTTACAAGGAGGCATGATTTTATGGAAAAGATAAAACTTTTTTACACGGCCGTATGCACCGCACTTGCATACATATTCGGCGGCATGGATAAAATGCTCGCCATTCTTCTTGTGTTCATTGCGATTGACTTTATAAGCGGCTTTGTTAAGGCGTGGGTTTTGAAGGAATTTGACTCAAGCAAATTCTATATAGGCGGAGTGAAGAAAATCGGTATTCTGCTCATCGTGGCAGTTGCCGCACAGCTTGACCAGCTTATAAGCATTGATTCTATGGCTCTAAGAACGGTAGCCGTTTCATACTACATAGCAAATGAAGGCTTTTCAATTCTTGAAAATTGGGGCGCTATGGGATTGCCGCTGCCGACTGCTCTCAAAAGTGCACTTGCAAAACTGCGGAAGGAGGACGATGAACAGTAATGGAACTATATTTTTTGGTGGAGAACCAAAACATACAACGAACCGATGACAATTTTGTGGTTGCCGGCTCAAAGAACTATCTGTTTGCAAACTTCTCATTTTCAAAGGAATGGAATGAAAATATCATTGCTATATTTTCATCACAGTGCGGTACATATGCACAGCCCGTAAATGATGGACGGTGTCCTGTTCCGTATGAGGTATTAAAAAAATCCGGAAGAATGGATGTTTCGGTTTGTGCGGGTGATTTAATAACCTCCGATACGGCAAGTGTAATCGTACATGAAACAGGATACACAGATAAGGCTGAGGAATGCATAACTCCTCCGCCTACAATTATAGCTGATATTTACAACCGCATCGAAACAGGTTTTGCACAGGCAAAAGAAGAAATTATGACTGAAATCAAAGAAATACTCGGCAGCTATATTCAATCCTCCGATATTGATTCGGACCTTATAAAGGATAGCAAAAATCCTGTTGCTTCGGGGGTTGTCTATAATCGCCTGCAATCGGAAATTGACAGAAGAATTTATCTGGAGAATAAAAAGGCAGATAAGGAATACAACGGAGGATTTGTCGGCGGTAACGGTGCAGCGTTGGGCGGTGTGGGAGGTGCTGCTGTCGGAGCAAATGCAAAAGCATCCTCCGGTATGGCGGGAGGGTGCGGTGCCGCTGCATCTGAGGGAATGGCAGGAGGCAAAGGTGCTTTTGCCAGTCATGGTGCGGCGTTGGGACGAAACAGTAAAACGCTGCACGGCGCAGCTGTAGGTGACGGGGCAAAAACCATTGACACAAACGGAAATCCCATAACCGCTGTGCAGCTTGGCACAGGAATAAACAGAGAGAAAAATACAGTACAGTTTTTTAATTACAAGGTTCTGAATTCTGATGGGAGCATACCGAGCGAGCGTATTCCGGCGCTTGGTTTACTTGAACAGAGGATTTTGGATTTGGAAGAAAGGAGCAAGTCATGAAGATAAATAAAAAACAGATTGCATACAATCGTACAGCAAGGAAACAGAACCCGATATATATCGTAATTCACGATACGGGAAATACAGGAAAAGGTGCAAATGCGAATGCGCACTTTAATTACTTTAACGGCGGTAACAGAAATTCATCTGCTGATTTCTTTGTTGATGATACGCAGGTTCTGCAGGTGAATGATTACACAAAATATTATACTTGGCACTGTGGTGACGGCAAAGGTAAATACGGAATAACAAACTCCAATTCCATCGGCATTGAAATCTGTATAAATTCAGACGGTAATTACAATATAGCCTTTCAAAATGCGGTTGAACTTACAAAACATCTGATGAAGGAACTGAATATTCCTGTAGAACGAGTTGTAAGGCATTACGATGCAAGCCGTAAAAATTGTCCGGCATCAATGAGCGGAAATAACTGGGAATTATGGAGTAAATTTAAGGAGGCGTTGGTAATGCAGACAGAACTTACAAGTGTAAATGATATAACCTGGGAACTCGCACACCGTGGCATCATAACTGATAAACGGCTGTGGCTTAAGAAACTTGAAACAGATACTAACAGCTATTGGCTTGCAAGAAAGACGGTGAAATATCTTCGTGAAAAGGGTGTTTAAAAATGACAAAAGAACAGTTTGAACGTGAGAAGAACTATCAGGTATCACGTAGTATTGTATCCTCATGGCTTAAAAAGGGGATAATAACAGAGAAAGAGTACAAGAAAATTGATACAAAATTGGTAGCAAAATTTAACCCAATAATCGGCACTTTATAACTCCGAAATCACTTGATTTTATGCGGATTGTACGGTAATATAGACGTACAATTATATAGGAAGGAGTTTTAAAAATGGGTAGAAAAATAACGGCAATACCACCTAAAAAGGTAATGGTAACAGAACGTAAAAAAGTTGCTGCCTATGCAAGGGTATCAAGCGGTAAGGATGCAATGTTGCATTCGCTTTCTGCACAGATAAGTTACTACAGTAGCTTTATTCAAAGTCACGGTGATTGGAAGTTTTCAGGTGTTTATGCAGATGAAGCAATTACCGGAACAAAGGACAACCGAGCAGAGTTCCAAAGGATGATAGCTGACTGCAAAGCCGGAAAGATTGATATGGTAATTACAAAGTCAATCAGCAGGTTTGCAAGAAATACTGTTACACTTCTGGAAACGGTAAGGGAATTAAAAACACTTGGTGTTGATGTTTACTTTGAAGAACAGAATATACATTCCATGAGCGGGGATGGTGAGCTTATGCTTACTATCCTCGCTTCTTTTGCTCAGGAGGAAAGTTTATCGGTTTCGGAAAACTGTAAGTGGAGAATACGTAATAAATTTCAGGAAGGGATTCCAAATACATTTTATGTTTACGGTTTTAAAAAGGAAAATGATGAAATTGTGGTTAATGAAGCAGAAGCTCAGGTTGTAAAGGATATTGTTTCTATGTATTTAGAAGGCATGGGAAGTGTGAAAATTGCAAAAGAGCTGAATAGAAGAAAGATTCCTGCACCAAGGGGAGATAAATGGCATCAGCAGACGGTGATGGGAATTCTTAAGAATGAAAAAAATATGGGAGATATGATGCTTCAAAAGTACTATACAAAAGACCATATAAGCAAGAAAACTTTAAAAAATGATGGTAAATTACCTAAAGTGTATGTCAGGAATTCCCATGAGGCGATTGTTTCAAAAGAAAATTTTGATGAGGTTCAGAAGATTATTACAGAACGAACCTCAAAAGACAGAGTTTCACGGGAATATGATTTTAAGGGTGTGGTATTTTGTGGAATTTGCGGTAACAGATATAAAAGGAAGAAAAACTATAAAAAGTACGTTTGGGTATGCAATAAAGCACATACTGAGGGTGTTTCGGAATGTGGTTCAAAGCAAGTGCCGGAGAGTATATTGTCAGAATTGGCAAGTGGGTTTGATAAAGAGATTTTAAAGATTATAGTTTTACCTGAAAATATAATACAGTTTATTTTTGAAGATGGTAGTAGTATAGAAAAGAAATGGGAAAAACCGTCACGAAAGTGGACGGATGAAATGAAATCTGAAAATTATGAAAATTTGCGAAGGAGACATGGTAATGAGTAATGTAAGAGAAGTAGTTTTTATCCCTGCAGTAGTTCAGCAAACGGTGGAAGATACGACAAAAAATGTTAAAAAGAAACGTGTCGCAGGGTATGCGAGGGTATCAACCGACCTTGAGGAACAGCAGACAAGTTATGCTGCACAAGTCGACCATTATACCAAGTATATAAAAGAAAAGCCTGAATGGGAGTTTGTAAACGTATATACCGATGAAGGAATATCCGCAACAAATACTAAAAGACGTGAAGGTTTTAATCAGATGATTGAGGATGCCATGAACGGCAAGATTGATTTGATTATAACCAAATCAGTATCAAGATTTGCGAGAAATACGGTTGATAGCCTTGTGACAGTCAGAAAGCTTAAGGAAAAGGGAGTGGAGATATACTTTGAAAAAGAGAATATTTATACCCTTGATTCCAAAGGTGAACTTCTCATTACGATAATGAGCTCTCTTGCACAGGAGGAAAGCAGAAGTATTTCGGAAAACGTAACATGGGGACAAAGAAAACGGTTTGCAGATGGTAAAGTTACTCTTCCATATAAACAATTCCTTGGTTATGAAAAAGGCGATGACGGACTTCCGAGAATTGTTGAGAGTGAGGCTAAAATTGTAAGGCTTATTTACAAAGAATTCTTGAACGGAAAAACCCCGTCATATATTGCAAAATACCTTACAGAACTGAAAATACCAACTCCGGCACGGAAAGAGAAATGGAAGGTGAGTACAGTTGAGAGTATTCTCACCAATGAGAAATATAAAGGGGATGCACTTTTGCAAAAATCCTTCACAGTCGATTTTCTTACAAAAAAGAAAAAGGTTAATGAAGGAGAAATTCCACAGTATTATGTTAATAACAGTCACCCTGCAATTATACAGCCTGAAATATTCGACCTTGTGCAGATTGAGTTTCAAAAGAGAAAGAGCAGAACCGGACGAAAAAGTAATGCCGGTATATTTTCAGGTAAGGTCATATGCGGAGATTGTGGTGGCATTTACGGTACTAAGGTGTGGCATTCCACATCCCAATACAGACGGGTAATACTGCAATGTAATGATAAATTCGAAAACGAAGTAAAATGCAAAACACCACACTTTACAGAAGATGAGTTGAAAGAAATATTTGTGCAGGTGTTCAATGACACTATAGAAGAGAAGGAACTGATTATTTCCACTCTTGAAACAATAATTACGGATTTTACAAATACCGATGCCATTGAAGAGAAACTTAAAAAATTAAAGGAAGAAGAAAAACAGGCTTGTGAATATATATGGTTATGGGTGAATGAAAATTCAAGAAGGGTTATAGACCAACAGGTGTATGAGGAAGAATATATAAAACGGGCAGAGAAGGTAAAAGAAATACAACACAGAATTTCAGAACTTGCAAACGAGAGAATACTGCAACTAAACCGAAGAAAAGAGGCAGAAAATTCATTAAAGCTGATAAGTGAAAACAATATGCTGACAGAATTTGATGAGGAACTGTTTACCGGATTGGTTGAAAGCATAACGGTGTTCGAGGATAGGTTGGTGTTTGAATGGAAGGATGGGAGAAGGGGGGAGTATGGGTTATAGGTGAGATTGTGGGGGAGGTTTGAGAGGATTCGTTGCACAGGAATAAATGTATAGATTAATTATTTCCAAAGTTAAATGCAGAGGGATTTATATATAATTATTATGTGAAGATTTTTGTTTGATTTTAATTAAAAAGGAATAGAGATATTTTTTTGGAATGAATTTGTGGATTTCTGGTATATCTTGACATATTTTGAAGTATATGGTAGAATTACCATAAAAGGGGTGTCTAAAATGCCAAATACAGTGCAAAAGAAAGTAAAGTTAGAATATTTTAGAGTTGTATGTACTAAAATAGAAGAAAAAGATCTGTCTAATGCAACAGATATATTATTTGATTTGAATAAGTGGATAGCATTGTTTGATGATAAATTATCTGATATAGGAAAAAGAGTTGAAATATATAATGGCGAAAAAGTTAGATTAGATAAATTTATGGCTTCTGGTGAAAATATATGGATTTTAAATTTTATAAGAATGAGAGATAGTAATATTCCTAAAAAAGCCTTTGAAACAAAAGAGGCAGAAGATATGGAATTGGATGAGGATGAATATATTGGTGAAGAAGTAATAGCAATATATGATGATTCAACAAGTATTTTGGCACTGCAAAGGAATAGAAATAGTTTGAGTGTTACGGGAATCGAAAAATATATGAATGAGAAATGGCAACATGCAGATGGTTGTATAATACATTTGAGACCAATTTTGTCAAAAATGGATGTTGATTCTTTTGTAAAACAGAATAAAAAAGATTATAAAAAAATTGTTTATAAAATAGCTGATGTTGAAGATGTAAGTGAAGATACATATGATAACAGCTCGTTAGGTGAAATATTAAAGACTGCAAAAAACCATGAGGGTCAATATATAGAGATAATAATATCAAATGGAAAGTCGAAAAAAAAGAGGCTGAATAGTCAAGTTGTTAATCAAACTTTAATGGAACTTTCTGAAAATATTAGCAATGTAAAAAAGGCAGAGGTATATCTTGTAGAAGACGAACAGCCTGTTGAATTTATGGATTTGTTATCAGATAAATTATGTGATTGGGTTCAAATAGAATATGTCACAAAAAAATCTGTTTCGAGTGATTATTTGGCAGATATGTTGATGGAGTGCTATATCAAATCTAAAGAAAGAATAAAGAAAATTTTGAATATAGTGTGATAGTGTGTTTAGAGGTGAATGATGTGAAAAATAAAAGTTATGCTTTTATAGAGAAATGGATGCCATTCATCATGTTGATAGTTGTTACAACATTATATGCATATATAGATAAAAAGTGTAGTTTCGTAATAACGAGTGAAACATATGATAAAATTTTAGATTCGATGATAACCTTTGTTTCAGTTGTGTTGGGATTTGTTGGGGTGCTTATAGGAATTCTATTTAGCATAAGGAACACAAAATTAGTCAAAAAGCTTTTCGAACATAAAAGTAGAGAAAAATTACAGTGGTATTTTACCGAATCATTTTTATCAGGAGTTATATTTATACTTTTAAGTATAGCTATGTATGCAAAAAATGAAATTATGGTTATGAATAAATTGGTATCTTTATGGGTGGGATTTATTGCTTATACTTTGTTGTGTAATTGTAGAATTATTAAAATTATAATGTATATAGTATTTTATGATGATAATAAAGAAAATCCAAAGCAAGATAAAATGGAAATAGAGAAAAGAAATAAATTGAGGGAAAAATATAGGAAGTGATAAGTAATTTTGCGAAAATGTATACAGGGGGGGGTAAACAATTCCGCAAAAATAATTCAAATTGCGAAATTGTATCAATTAGTGCGTGATTAGACATAGCGTAACGCTAAAATTAATACAAGAAAAATCGCTTGATTTCAAGCGATTTTTTGCATTTTAGGCATAATTTTAATCTAACAAATCATCTATGTACAACGGATGATTTCTAATTTATACCCCCCTCATACACTATTTGGCAAAATATCGGTAGTTTGATGATGACTTGCCCCCCTTTTTTTAGGTACTGTCAATTTTTTAATATATCCCTGTATATTATCAAGTGTCTATATTCAAGCGTCTATATTATTTGTTTGATAAATTTTTCTGTATTTAAGTGGAGATATTTCATATTTTTTCTTGAAAACTCTCAAAAAATAGGCTCTTTGTCAATAGTTGTGGTGAAGAAAATCCGCAAAGGAATAGACAATCGAATAATGATAGTTATTGACCTTGTAAAGCAAGGTCATTCTTGTAGGAGAAAGCGTGGAGAATACGCTTTCTGAAACGCTCAAAATTACGATAGCCGTAAGCGTTGCGTTTAATCACCTTAATCTTGTTGTTGCAGCCTTCGGTGAATCCATTGGAGTACGGAACATCAAATGAGTTCAATATTCCGGTTTGCCAATTGATGAGCGTATTTGAGCATGCGGTGTATTCGGGAATACCGCTGTTTTGTGCCGATAGTATCCAATCAGCCATAAGCTTTTTTGCTTCTTCACGGCTTTGTGCGTCTATGACGGTATAGAATGCCTCTTTGAGGTAATATGCTTGTCTGAGCTCATCGGATATGTACATCATAGCGTTAATGCGTTCTTTCTCGTAGTCTTTCAGCTTTGATGAACGCTTAATCAAAAGCCGTTTAGAGTGTTTGAACAGTTTTCTGTTTCTGTCGCCATACAGCTTCTGAACACGCTTTCGTACATTATCAAATGCCCATATTATCTGTCTGATAAAGTGGTAGCGGTCAATAACCTGTGTGGCGTTTTTGAAGAAAGCAGATGCAATATCAGTGTATTGCTGCCACATATCACTTACGAAATATCGAACGCGTTTGCGGCTTTTTGAACGCCATTGTTTCAGGTAGTCAATAAGTTGCTGCTGACTTCTGTCGGGTAGAATGTCAAGGACGCGTTTAGATGCAGGGTCGGTGATGATGCACTGATACAAGGATATGACAGGACATAATCCTTCAGATTGGATAATTGATGAGCCTGCTACAATCGAACATGCCGGAGAAAAGCACATTGAGTGCATAACTTGTGGTGAAGTTTTATCAAGAGCAGCAATTCCGCAGTTAATTGAAAAAGACCGCACAGATGAGGACGGTAACTCAAAAGTCGGCGATTTTTCTATTCTTGTAACCGACAAGGACAGAAAACCGATTTTCGACAGTGAGATTTCTATTGATATAAATGACAATGTAACTATCAAATTGCCAAACGGCAGACTTCTTGATTATGCAGACCAAACAATTATAACTGCAATTAACACAGACTTGCAGACACCAAAAGCTGAATTACAAATTTTTATCTATGATGAAAACAATAACGCAGCAACGGGCAAAACAGATGAAAACGGTCAGTTAAAAGTGCCAAACAACAAGACATCTACAGGGGATAACAGCGGCACAGTTGGCAAAGATGACGAGGATAAGAAAAACACATTTGTCGTAAAGGCTACCGATAAAATGAATGTTGTTATTCCGAACTGTGAAGTGTATATCGGCGAGAGCAACAATATCGTTGTGGATTTACCGGAGGGCATTAAGCCGACAAGCGAATATCCCGTTACCAAAAGATAATTAACGGCAGCGACTACTATATGCAGAACAAAAGCCCGGTTACGGCAAAAAATATAATTATTCAGTTTGCGGCAAATTACAGTCTGGGCGACGGATCCGCAAGACAGGAGGTTGAAACGGTAGGCAGCGGCTCGGGATATTACATAACCAACGGCAAATGCGAAAAGATAACATGGGAAAAACCGGTAAGAGCCGAAAAGACAAGATATATCGGTGAGGACGGCGAGGAAATCGTTCTTAATCAGGGAAAAAACTTTGTAAATATTATAAATTCGTCAAATAAAGTGACGGTGGAATAAGTTAATATATACGCATAAAAACTTTATAAAAATTTTAATACTTAAAAAGTGATGTCCGTTCAAAAAAGGGTTCATCACTTTTTTAAGTATTAAAAAGGACAAGATATTTAAGGTATATTATTCTTTATATTACGCAAAAAATAGCCGACAATATCAATTTTCATTAAATTGTGGCAAATATATAAAAAGTATGTTGCTTTATCGGAAGAAAAGTGATATAATTAAACTGAAAAATTATGTAATAAGAGGGTGGTTTTGTCAGATGAATATACTTCATATGAAATATGCCGTGGAGATAGCTAAATGCGGTTCGATTAACAAGGCAGCGGAAAGACTTATGATGAACCAACCCAACCTAAGCAGAGCCGTAAAGGAGCTTGAAACCTCAATAGGCATAAAAATTTTTGAAAGAAGCGCAAAAGGTATTCCCGTCACTAGCTCCAGATACAAAAAAAACGCATAAATGCTTTAATTAAAAGTATTTATGCGGTTTTTGTTTAATCGAAAGCTTATCAAATAAAAAGTTTTGAAGTTGTCAAAATCGGAGTGTATGTGATAAAAAATGATAGGTTCAAAACGCAGTACTTTTTTACTTGTATCTTATGCGGCGCTAATCAATAGTGCCCGCCGATACCGGAACTATGTCGGTGGTGCTTTTTGATACGAGGAATGAGTTATTGCCCGTTTGACTTACGTACGATTTTCGGGATTGTAACCGATACTGTTGTGAAACCGTTTTCCGAAGAAAACGTGCAGCCAAAATCATTCCCGAAAATGAGCTTAATTCTTTGATTAACATTATTAAGACCTATGTGGTCGGAAATTGGCAAATCATTCTTTTTTGTAAGTTTGCTTTGCAGTTCGGCGACTTTTTCTTTGGGTATCGGTGCCCCGTTATTTTTTATAATGAAATTGATTTTTTTGCCGTTTTCTTTAATTGACAATTCAATTATGCCCTTTTCGTTTTTTAAAGAATGAACGCCATGCGTGATAGCATTTTCTATAAGAGGCTGTAAAATTATTTTAACGCAGTAATAATCCAAAGTTTTTGTATCAATATCATAAATGAATTCTATAGAATTGTCGTGCTTGATATTTTCTATCTCTATATATTTTTTCGTGTTTTCCAATTCGTCTTTTATTGTTATGATAAAGCTGTTTGTACGAAGTGAAAAGCGCAAAATATCCGAAAGCTTATCTACTATATCCAATAACGGACTGTCATCACTGCAGGATGAAAGCGCATAGCTGGAAATGAGGTTTAATGAATTAAACAAAAAATGGGGGTTGATTTGTGATTGCAGCGCAAGTGTCTGATGCTTTCTCAGAGTGTTTATTTTTTCGCTCAGACTTGATTCTATATTTTTTGAATTTCCCATATTTACTAAAATGGAGTCGGTCATGAAAGCAAATTCATCAAGTCCAAGACTGTCGTTGGCAGACACTTCAATTAATGCGATGGCTTCAGAAATTGATTGACACTGAATAATTGCTCCGAAAAAAGAAATCATTGTAATTGCAATTAACGAAAACAGCAAAAACAATGCGGTGTTCTGCATAAAGTTATTAAATAAAGACAGATATTGCGGCTTTTTTAACAAGTATATCAATTTGAAACTGTTGTGAGCAAGAGCGGTATATGCATAGATATATTCAGATGATTTTGTGAATTGCACTCTTGATTCAAATGCGTTTTCACACGATGAAATGTCATAGTCACGGCAGTTGTCTGTTGAAAGTAAAATCTGATTATTCATGGCAAGCAATATTGTGCCGTTGTTGTGGCTTTGTTCGCCTAAAAATAAATTCGAAAGTACGTTTGAATCAAGATTGAAAAATATAGCTCCTTCATTTTTGCTCCCTGTGTTGGCAGTGTAGCAGACGGTAATTGCGGGAACGCCGTCTATTGAATGTGTATCAATGAAATCGGCAAAATTGTGCTTTTGGTATAAAGCATAGCAATCAGAATCATAAAATTGTTTTCTGAAATTGCTTGACACCGAAGAAAAAAAGTAATCGTTATGCCGGGAATATATGTGAACCGAATTGACATACTTTGTTGATGAGGTTAAGTTGTTTATTAAGTCCGATATGTCAATACTCGTATCAAAAACGGATGCTTTTCGTTGTCCTGTAAAATAGTCATTCGAGAAAAAATCGTTAACGCAATCGTTCTGTATAAGTGCCTGATAGCCTTGATAGGTATACTCAAGCAGATTGTCGAGCGCCGGAATATTTCGCATTAATATTTGAGAAGCGCTGTTTTCGAAAGACGCTACAACAGAATGATAATTCATGAAAAATGTTACAATATTAAATAATATAAACGGAATTAGAAGAATGCAAAAAAGGCTTTTCAGATACTTTTTGAAAAGCGTATTTGTTGTATATTTATCCAAGAAACGGCGTTTTTTTATTTTCATGAATTTTATTTACTCCTATATTTGTTTCGATATTCCAAAGGCGTTAGTCCTGTTGCCGCACGAAACGCCTTGTGAAAATAGTTTGTATCTCTAAAGCCGGATTCTTCAGCCACATAATGAAGCTTGGTGTCGGTATTTTCCAATAATTCTTTTGCTTTTTTTATTTTTAAATTACTAATATAATCAATATATTTTTCACCTGTTTTTTTCTTGAAATAGGTGCTGAAATAAAATTGATTTAAAAATACATGATTCGCCACATCGTTTAATGTAATATCTTTGGAAAAATTTTCGTGTATAAAGTCCAAAGCATTGGTCATGACATCATCATCGTATGCCTGACGCCGGTTGTTTTTTCCGATATCATTCAACAAAAGGCTGAGGGTTTGTTTTTGGCTTGCAATATCTCCGTCAAAATCAATATTGCACTTTAAAAGCTTTTTCAGGTGTTCATATAGGTGCCGATAAATCGTAAGCACGATTTGAGTGTCATTTTTGTAAATAATCGGCAGGGTTTCGATGCAGTGTTTTGCTCTTTGCAGTTCTCCCGAATATACATAAGACATTATATTGATTGCCTGCTCCTGGCAGCTGATATATTTTTTTCTTCTGTTTGTAAAGTCTTCAATTGTTTTGTAAAGCTCGACGTGATGGGAGGTGATATTTATTTTAAGTATAGATTCCAGATCAGATATCAGCTCATGCATATATGTTTTTATGACGGATTTATATTCCTGCTCACTAAAGGGCTGTTTGCTGAAAACATATATACAAAATTGTTCGGCAGATGAGCTGAATAATATGGAAAAGTACTTTTTGTTATTTCTGTTGATTACAGTGTTTGTAACCTGCAGCAGCTGTTCTCTGCTGTGATGAGTCTGAGCTGCCGAATGATTGTCTGCTTTATCAAAGTTAAGCTCGATTGTGGCGCATCTGCATGAGTCATAGTCGGTAACAACGCCATACTCCGAAAGCGTGGCGAAAAAGTCATCATAAGAATTGTAGAGCCCGCTAAGCAGATTTGAAATCGTACTTTGCCTTGAAAGAGAATCCTGAATATCCATAAATCCTTCGGTAACGTTGAGTTTAGATAATTTTTGGCTTAGTCTCGAAAGCGCGTTTTCTATTTTTGGAAGTGTAATCGGTTTTAAAATATATTGTGCAACCTCAAATTCGATTGCTTTTTTGGTATATTCAAAATAGTCGTATGCAGAAAAAATGGCAAATACGATTTTGGGGTGATGATTATAACAATATTCGCAAACTTCAATTCCGGACATTTGAGGCAATTTTATATCGGTTATTATTGCGTCAACGTGATTATTATCGATATAATCAATGGCATCTTGTGGGTTTGAAAATGCTTTACACACCTCAAAGGTTGTGCTGTGCTCGCGAATGGTCTTTTCAAGAGAACGAAGAACAGGCAAATCATCTTCAATCAAAATAAGCTTATACATATTTGAAATGTTTCCCTTCTGTTTTGTTTTTATAGAAATACCGCATTAGTATACTATATCTCAATTATTAATTTAACATAATAACTGTAAAATTTCAAGTACTAATTAAAAAATCAAATTAAATTACAGTGAAATCTAAAAAAAGTCTATTGCAAAAATAAAAGGCTTGGAATATAATTTTTAGTGTAAGATGCAGAAATTTATATTATTACATATAGCGATTAGGTGTTTATCGGGAAAGGCAGGCGGCAGTGAGAAAAAAAATTATTTCTATATTGCTTCTGGCAATTGTATTGTCATCATGTACGCAAGAAAAAATCAGCAAGGAAGACGATGTGGTTGATATTGTGTGGTATGTATTGGGAAGCGAACAAAAAGATGAGAAAATCGTTGAGGATGAAATAAATAAAAGACTTGAGAAAGAAATAGGCGTAAGATTGGATTTGAGAATGATAGATGCTAATGAATATGCTGAAAAAATGCGTTTTAATTTTTCATCGAATAATGAATTTGATCTGTGTTATGTCGGATATATAAACAGGTATGAAGAACTGGTGCCGAAAAATTTATTGTACCCGATGAATGATTTTCTGGATGATTCCGAATTGAAGAATGAAATTCCGGATTATATCTGGGAAGATGTAAAAATAAACGGTGAAATATATGCAGTTCCGAATATGCAGACCTTAATTACACAAAGAAACGTGTTCGTCAGATCGGATCTGGCAAAAAAGTATAATTTGGATCTGGATAAGGTTGAAAAAACAGAGGATTTAATACCGTTTCTGGACGCTGTAAGAGATAATGAACCCGATGTGTACCCGTTTGATACGAACTCGGATTTAACGACATTCGTATCAAATGAGGATTATCAGATTTGTGATATTTTTTCAAATATATCGGTGCTGGATTGCTTTGACGGGACACTGAAAATAGTTCCCATCTATGCCTCGAAAACAAAAGAAACAGCCGAAAAACTGCACAGTTGGTACGAAAAAGGGTATATAAGAAAGGATATTCTTTCGGTATCAAATGAAGACTATGATCGTCAAAAAAGCAAGTATGCGGTCTTTGTAAATAACTATAAACCGGGTGGTGTTGATGAAACAAATGCAAGTAAAGACATTGCATACATAGAAAAGATTATTCAAGAAAAACCGACCATTGTAGCCGGTAGTGAAAAAATGACGATGACAGGAATAAATGCAAAATCAAAGCATCCCAAAGAAGCTTTTAAGGTGATAGAACTCATGAATACCGATAAAGAGTTATATAATTTGGCGGTTTTTGGAGTAGAGGGTGTGCATTATGATAAGGTTTCGGATAACAGAATATCGCTAAAACCGAACAGCGGTTATTTGGTAAGATCATGGGCATTGGGCTGCCAGTTTAATGCATATTATGTCGGCGATCAGAACGAAGAAGATTGGAAAAAAACAATACAGTTAAATGATACTGCCGCAAAATCCAAGCTTTTTGGATTCAACTTTGATATTTCCGATATTGAGAAAAAGGTTGATGAGGTAAGGCGTGTCAGTGCAAAATACAAAAAATTAACTCAATCGGCGGCAATAAGTACAGATGAATATTGGGATGAATATATGTCCAATCTTTTAGAGGCAGGGTATGACGACGTTTATGCTGAACTGAAAAAACAATTGAGCGAGTTTCTTTTAAAAAAATATCCTGATATGTGGAGTGAAGTAAAGAATTCAAGTACAATTTTTCATTTAGAAGATTAGAGAATTAAAAGGAAAGGTGAAAAAAATGAAATTCAAAAAATTTATTTCGATCGTGTCAGCAACAGTAATTTCGGTATCTTCAATAAGTGTTGCGGGGATTGCCTCCGAAATGCCATCGGAAAAAGCAATTATCTGGAATGCGGAATTTGACGGCAATGACAATGCCGATGCGTGGAGAAAATATACGAGCGCTGAAAAAGCCGCAGAGTATGACTTTTCTTCAAAAATATCAGACGGAGTTTTAAAATACAATCCGTCTCAGATTGCATACGGAAGAATGGGTGCGGTTTTTTCTCCGGCGCTTGATGTGGAAAATATGGAGAATGTATACTGGGAAACACGTTTTAAATTTGAAGGAAAGATACCATCGTCGGATAAAAAGCTTTTCTTTTTAAATGATAAGACCGTTCAAATATATTTGCTTGAGCCGGGAGTGCTTGCTTACGGCGGCAAAAATGCCGATGATGCCGATAAAGTGGTTTCGGATTTTAAAATGAAGTCCGACACATGGTATACGGTTTTGGTTAAGATGGATTTTGGAAAAGGAGAATACAGTGTCAGCGCAACAGGCGATGATAATACATCATATGATGGCACAAAAACAGTGTTTTCGGATGATGAACCGGTAACAGAGATTGAATCGTTAAGAATGCCGAGAGCATTTACAACCGGTATGACCGTTAATATTGACTATATTCGTTTATGGGACGATTCCGAGTCAATGAGGGTTGATGTGCTTTATAATGGTGAAAAACTTGATTCAAAAACGGATATGCCTTTGGGTTTTGATGCTGACGTCAGTTTCACAGAGAAAATAACACAAAACGATATTTCAAAGATAACAATAAATAACGGCGCAAGCCTGAAAGACCCAAAACTTTCGGAAGATAAGAAAAGAGTAACTTTTTCGGTGTCAGACTTGGAATATGAAACAGAGTATGAAATTTTCGTTCCCGAAATCGGAAACAACCCGAAAAAGACGGTTAAGTTTACTACACAAAAATATATTCCTCCCGAAGTAAAAGTGGTTTATGGGTCAAATGACGAACAGCTTGACGGAGCAAAAGAGGTAAGCTATAGTTTTGATTTTAAGGTTCTGTTTGAGTGCCCGATAGAAGAAAGCGATGTTTTGGGAATAACAATAAATAATGATACGGGCTTTGACGCACATGAGCTTTCAGGCGATGGAAAAACTCTAAAGCTTACACTGTCAAATCTGGCGTCATATACAAGATATACGGTTACGATTCCGGCGCTTGCGGGAAACGCGCAAAAGGAAGTATCATTTACTACAATAAATGATTTATCGTATTTATATGAAATAAATTTTGACGGAACAGATTCAAAAGAAGGCTGGAGCTGGAAAAAAGATAAATTGACAGGAGCGACAGCGGAGATAACTCCCGATGCGGAGGGGAATCAGGAACTGTCGTCGAATACAATAGGCGGCGGACTAAATCCGATTTTTGCGTTTGATGAAGCGATAGACCTTTCGGGAAAAGAAAATTTCTTTGCAGAAACAAGAATAAAGTTTTCGCGGACAAACGGAACCAAGGAGGCTGCAAACCCCGTAAAAATGGCAAATCCGCTCTTTTCTTTGGTGGGCAGTTCTAATGAAACGTGGGCGATGGCAGGTGTTTTTGTTAAAGAGAACGGCATCTTGGGTATAAGTGGAAATAACGGAGATAATTCAACAGCAATAGATTATACGGTTGATTTTGATACATGGTATACATTCAGAATCCGCTATAATCAGAAAACTCAAAAATATACTCTTTTTGTAAGTGACGATTTGGGAGAAAAGGTTGTTCAGACAAGTGAAACGAGTATTACATATCCGACTTCGTTCCCGATTGATAATGTGTTGTATCTTAAATTTGCCAATACATATTACACTGCTACAACCCTGGATTATCTGAGAATCTGGAGTACTGATTTTGAGGTGTTAAAATCGAGTGTAAGGAACAATGAAATTGACGTAAGAAATGATGCGGACTTTACTTTGAGTTTTTCGGCGGATGTTGATGAAGAAACCGCAAAATATATTAAGCTTACGGATAATTCGGATAATTTGGCAGAAACGGAGATCAGCGTAGACGGCAGAAAGGTTAATATATATTGTGTTGCGGGCTTGAAAAATGATGAGGCATATATGTTGACAGTTCCGGCAAGCGTAAAGGACATAAAGGGTAGATCGGCTGTAGAGAAGAAGATTGTATTTGTTACCGAAAAGAAAGCGTTCAGATTCGAAAGTTTAAAAGCTGAGATTAATAAAGATGTTGCTTATGCTTCAGCGGAGGTGAAAAACCCGTCCGAACCGAGAAATGTATGTCTGATAATTGCTGTATATGATGATGACGGAAATCTGGTTAAGATGCAGAATATCGAAAAAACGATCCCGCAAACAGACAACGAGGTAATTTCGGCATCGTTTGACGTTTCCGGTTTGAACGCCTCAAAAATCAAAGCATATTTGTGGTGCGGAAACAAGTTACTATCTGCAGATTAAAATATTTGTCGAGAGGAAAGTATTGATATGAAAAAAAGAGCTATCAGTTTTATTACAGTGTTTGCCGTGTTGTCATCAGCCTGTGCCGGTTTTGCAAAAACGGAAGTTGTGATTGATTATGATTCCGATGTTGTAATAAAAAGAGTTCATAAGGTTATAGATGATGATCCGTTGGCAAATATAACCGACAGTATGGTTAAAAAGATAATGAAAAATACTGTTATGGTAAGCCCTGAAGCGGAATATGCATTTGTTTACGGAAAAAGAGCAGATATATCCAAGGACGGAAAATTTGCTTATGAAAAAGCGGATGAAATTTTTATTCCGGCAGATTTTTTAAAAGAAAATTTCCCGGGATCAAAGATGAGCGGCGGTGAATATGAAAGTGCGAAAAATTTTGCGGCTGAAAACGGGCTGAAATGTTCGGTTGTAAATAACATTGTCTATTTATCGGAAAAGGAAGTGCCGCTAAATGTCCACAGTAAGGTTAATACGTTTTTTGGGATTTATGTTTCTGCGAAAGGTAAAGGCTTAGGGACGATAGAAAGCCCGCTTTCCGGTATAGATAAGGCAAAGGGCATGGTTGAAGCCGTGAAATCTTCAATAGGGCTTCCGGACGGAGGGCTGACGGTCTATTTCAGAGAGGGGTCATACCCTGTTTATGAAACGGAAATATTTACGAAAAAAGACAGCGGCAAAGAAGGCTCGCCGATAACATACAAGGCATATCACGGTGAAAAAGTTTCTTTCAACGGCGGTATTAACATTAAGGGCTCGGAATTTGGAGAAATAGTAGATGTTAATATGCTAAAAAGATTGCCGTACCCTGATAAAGTGGTATGTGTTGATGTTTCAAAAAGACTTGGCAATTTTTCCAACGGATTTAAAAGCGTAGATCCGGCTCAATGGGTTTTAACCTATAACGGAGAAAGCTTACAGCTATGTCGCTGGCCAAACAGGGAATTTGCCCTGACGGGTGAAGTCCTTGAAACGTCTAAGAATTGGAGAACGGATGGCTTCAGGTTTGTTGTTGATAATGCAAGAGTAAAGAAATGGGTAGGCGAAGAGGATCCGAGAATATTTGGATATTTTTGCTATCGCTGGGCAGGCGAATACAGGAAGATTAAAGATGTCAGAGTGTCGGATTTATCAATAAAATCAGATCAAGGCTCTGAATTTGACGTTCTTTCGGGAAAAGAGTATTATGTATATAACTTGGTAAGCGAACTTGACGCTCCGGGTGAGTTTTATTATGATACCAAGCATGATTTACTGTATTTGTATCCGGTAGAAGGAGATAAGAACAGCGCTGAATTTAAAAATAATAATGTTCAGTTTGCGCTCTTGTCACAAGATATGCTCAGTTTTAACGAATGTGAATATGTGACTTTTGATGATATTATATTTGAAAATTCACAAGGAAGAGTTGCTACTACGGCAGCAAATACTACGTCAATTAATTTTTGGGGGTGTACATTCAGAAATATAAGCGCAGGTATTATGCAAGAGGGTTATGACCATTTGATTAACGGATGTGATTTTTATAATATAACGGGAAACGGAATATATATGAGCGGCGGTGACCGAAACGACATCATTCCGTCGGGGAATGTGGTTAATAACTGCCGGTTCTGGAACTTTAATACTGTTTTGAGAACGAATACGGGCGCTATACAGGCACGAGGCTGCGGAAACACGGTATCACATAATGAATTTGTCGGCGGACCGCATACGGTTATTGCATTGGCAGGTGATGAAAATGTGATTGAATATAACGAGTTTTACGATTGTTTGCAGGATAATGCAGAGGATGCCGGGACGATTTACGGAGGCAGAAATTTATCGGACCAGAATGCGCATATCAGGTATAACTATTTTCACGATATATACAATAAATCGATGGCGGCGATATATTATGATGATACCTTGTCAAATATGCACGCAGAGGACAATGTGTTCATAAACACTGCAAGAAGTGTGTTTGTACACGGCGGCGTTAATAACTCAATAAACAGTAACCTTGTTATTAATGAATCGGGCGACGGCGGTGCGGTAAGAATTTGCGGAAGCTCGCCGCAGTATTGGCTGACGTCAAACGCACAAACCCTTGCGTCAAACAATTTTATGTGGCATTTATTGCAATTGAATTATAAATCAAAGGGCTGGCAAAGATATAAGGATACGTTAAAATATATGGATTCCACGGCGGGTGTTTCATTTTTTCCGCCGTATGATACGGAATTTGTCGGAAATACGTTTGTAATAAGAAATCCGTTAAACGATCTGACAGAGGGCGTAGAGGCAAAGGGTAATCAGGTTGCACCTTATGTCAAAATTAAGGATAATACCGTTATTTCGGGTGATGATGTCGATTCGTTTGTAATCCCTGAAAAGTACCAAAAGATAATAGATGAGGCAGGAATATATATTGATAAAGACAGAAAGAGCTTAGATAAATTGGGCGAATTTGAGCTTTTGCGGCCATATAATATGAGCGAAAATGTTGAAGCGTCGGAGGTGGTGTTTGAGTGGACTCCTGCCGAAAATGCAAGCAGATATTTATTCACGCTCGCAACAGATAAGGATTTTAATAACATTATTTCAAATAAACAGGTAAAAAGCAACAGCGTGACAATAAATAAGCTTAATTACGGTAAGACGCGATATTACTGGAAGGTTGAGGCAATTGCCAAAAAGACCAACGCTGTTATTTCTTCGGGAAATACAAAAGCAGGCTTTTACAGCTTTACAACCAAGAAGGAAGAGGTTCTTGACATGACCAAGTTTAACGATATTTATGATAAGTGCAAGAATCTTTCGGAAAGCGTGATCGAGGGGAGTGAACCCGGAGCATATAAAGTCGGAACTGTTGAATCGATGAAAGAAATTCTGGAAAAATATGACAGAATTAAAAACAGTTCCATATTGACGCAACGGATTATTAACAAGATGTCTAATGAACTTTCGAACGAGTTTAATAAGCTTGCAGTCAGAAAGAATCCGCAGTATCTGAATGTGTATGAGATGCTTTCGTCGGGCAGTAAGTGGAGTATTACACCCAATCAGTTTACCGCTGCAAACGGTATACTGAAACATACGACAATATCAGAGGAGAGATTCGGAACAGCTAATAAAATAGAACCGCATAATATTATTAAATTTAAGGCGAATCCGCAAACACTTTCTTCATGGATAGGTTTTGGTATAAGAGCACAGGCAAGTCCAAATGCGGTTGCATGGTCACAGAATTATCAATACTTGTTTATTATTAAGGAAGACACATTCGAATTCCAAAAATGGGGGCCGGAAAATAATTTCCAATACGATTATCCTAACAATATCGTAAAAGCAGGAGAAACTCATGAATATGAATTTGACTTCCAAAATCAAGACGATGGTTCTGTCAGGGCGGTTATTAAGATAGACGGTAATACGTTGGTTGATTATCTTGATAATCAGAGTGATGCGATTACGTCGGCAGGATTTTTCGAAGTATACGGTACAGATAAGAACACTTATATTGAATTGTCGGCAGAACCCAATGAATAAATAAGAAAGAGGTAGAAATGAGCATGAATAAAAAGATTATTTCAATTTCGTTGGCTTTGGCTGTTGTTTTTGGCGGTACGGTATCGGCAGCGCCGGACTTTGGCGGAAAGATTGACAGAACTTTTACAGAGGACAGAACCATGTATTATATTGAATTGGATTCGGATAAAATCCCGGATATTTCGATAGATGGTTATACCACTCTTTCTAAAGCCGAAAAGATTTATAAAGACGGCGCAGCCCTGTTAAAGTCTAACGTAACCATATTGGAAAACAATGCTACGGGGAAAAAATACAGATTTGCATTTACGCATGATGAGGCAAAGATAACTATTGAAGAAGTCAATATTTCGCCCGATGGAAAAATGACGGTTAAGGGTAAAGCTGACAGTGAACATCCGATAAAAATATTCATCTTAAAGCCTACACCGGAGGATAAGAATGTATCGTACAGATGGACCGATGTCACTGCAAACGACAGCCAAAAGTATATACTGGATATAATAGAGGTTGCACCGAGTGACATTGCAAATGATGACATACTTGTATATTCTTTTGCAAATCAGGCAAAGAGCGGTGCTTACAGTCTGTATATTGTCAGTGAGGATATGGATGGTGCGGTGTTCTGTGAAGATGTGTTTTATGCCGCACAGTCCGATGTTGATGATGCTTTGGAAAAAATCAACGCACTATGTAAAAATGATGTAAGCGACGATAATTCAGCTAAAATTGTTGAGCTGATTGATGAGAAGGGCGGCTATCTGTATTTGGATCCGACGTATTATTCGGAGTTGAGTGATTTTGGTAAGAGAAAGGTTGCCGAATATATGGCAAACAAAACAGGATATGCAGATGTTAAAGCTCTAAATGAGGCATATAAAAATGCAGTTGCACCGGCTTATGCAAATGACGGTAAAGATATTGAAAAGGTTGTGGAAAGCTATAAAGACAGCCTGAATTTGAAAATGATCAGGGAATATGGCAGATTATCTAAAAAAGCAATAGTTTCAAAGAGCTGCAAAGAGGCGAAAAGCGTTGAAGAATTTAAAAAATTATTTAATTGTGCGACTGTTCTTGAAATGATAAATGAAGCAACCGCACCCGATCTTATTGATGATGCAATCAGAAATTATTCGGATATTTTGGAATTGAGCGACGGCGCAGTTACAAAGTATAATAATTATAAGAGCAAGGTTTTGGCGGCACTGTCAGAAAAAGCCGGCAAATATACGAAGGTATCCGAAATAGAAGATACGATAAACAGTGTAAATGTTTCGCAAGGAGGATCATCGGGAAATAACGGAAACAGCGGTTCAAAATCCGTTAATGTTTCCACGGGCTCAACAAGAGTTCCGCAAAGTGTTATTCCGCAGATTACCAATCCGCAAAAAGAACCCGATTCGGAAATACAACAGAATACCGATTTTCCTTTTGTTGACTGCGAAAACGTTCCATGGGCGAAGAATGCAATTGAGCATATGGTGAAAAATAAGATTGTGTCAGGTAAAACCGAAACGGAATTTTATCCGAATGATAAAATAAAAAGAGAAGAATTTGCAAAAATAACAGTAAACGGTTTTGGGTTCACGAATCAGAAGAAAACCGGATTTGAAGATGTTTTGGAGGGCAGCTGGTATGAAGAATACATAAATGCCGCCTTTGCCGCAGGCTTGATTTCGGGCATAGACAGCACTCATTTCGGCGTAGGTAAATTTATTACAAGAGAAGATATGGCTGCTATGATATACAGAGCTGTTAAAAGTTCCAAGTTCGACACCGAGATAATACTTGACGGTTATGAAAGACCTGAGCTTTCAGATCTTGACGAGGTTAGCGATTATGCAAAAGACGCAGTCGAATTTTTGATTGAAAAAGGCGCAATTAATGGAAGCAACGGTAAGTTTAATCCTAAGGGGTATGCAACAAGAGCGGAAGCAGTAAAGGTGATTTATCAAATCATCAAGATAAGATAAGGGTGGTGAAGAGTATGAAGAAATTATTATCGGCAGCTTTGGTGTTATCAATGCTTCCCGCATTTTCAATATTTAATGCGGCTAATGCCGAGCAAAATAAGGATTTTGAACAACAAAAGGAAAAGCTGAAGGCATTTAATATCACAATAAATGATGAATATGAGAATGATTCCGAAGTTACAAGAGCCAATTTTATAAAAACTGTTTTGGAATTTTCAAACTCTGCGCCACAAAATACCGGAGATGTTGAAACCGGTTTTGCGGATGTGGATAGGTATTATACTTATGCGCCTTATATTGCAAGAGGTGCTGAGCTTGGGTATATTGTAGGGTATAATAACGGTTATTATTATCCTGAGGCACAGATTACGTTTAACCAAGCAGTAAAGGTACTGGTAAATGCGTTGGGGTATGAGAGTATGGCACAAAACTCGGGCGGATATCCGAACGGATACTTAAGCGTTGCGGCAGATGTTGGAATTACAGACGGAATCAAAACTTATGACGACGGATTAAAGGCGGGGGATTTAACAAAGCTATTGTTAAATGCCTTAGAGTGTTCACCCTGTGAGATTAACTTTGACGGTTCGCAAATAAAGCTGGAGGAAAACACCGATATCGACGCGTTGTGGAAGTTTCATAGGATAGTTAAGGTTAAAAACAAAATATATGCAAATGATGTTACGGGGCTGTCTGATGCGAAAGATGCCGTACAAAGCGGATATGTAATGTTAGGCGATGAAATTGTAAAATACGCAACAACAAATGCGGCGGATTATCTGGGATATTCGGTTGAAGCATATGTATACTATGATGACGATGATGAACCAACGCTAAAATACATAACCGAAGGAAAGAAAAATAAAGTTTTAACGGTTAAATCCGAAGATATTCTGGATGAAGATGCAGGATTTTCCGGTTATAACTTTGTTTATTGCACAGAAAGCGGAATCAGAAAAAACATCAAAATAAATAAGGATATAAAAGTTATTTATAACGGACTTGCAAAGCTGGCATACGGTGTTTCGGATTTATGCCCCGAAATAGGAGATGTGACCTTTATAGATAATGATTCAAACGGTATTTATGATTGTATTAAAATTTTCAAGGTTAATAAGGCAGTTGTAATAAACAATGCCGTTAATGAAAGTAAGGGAGTAACCATTGTTGATAAGTTTAAAGCAAGCAATACTTACTTTTATGACAGTGAATATGAGCACTATAACATCACGCTTGACGGAGTAACCAATAATACCGCCTGTCTTAGTGAAAATGTTTTAGCGCTTATAGGCGATAACAATGAATATGATAAAAATACGGGAGCGCTTATCAGCAAAAATGAGAATCACAGTATAACAAGAGCATTGGGTTCAAATGCTGCAATACAAGGTAAAATTACCTCAACAACAAATGAATATGTATATATCGACGATGTGGAGTATAAGCTTAGTTCATTTGTTGAGGGGGATAAGCTATTGTCGGGAAATATCGGAACGTTTTGGGTGTATGACGGATATTTGCTTGCATATAAGAAGGGTAGCATTACGGTAGACGGCGAGTTGATTTCACCCGATCCTTACGAATACGCATATTTTGTTTCGGGTGCAATTTACGATTATGAAGACACGGGAGAAGAAGTGTTTTTGCTGAAGCTGCTTACAGAAGAAAACAAATTCGAAAGGATTCTTTGTAATGCGGATACCAAGTTTAACGGTAAAAAAGATAAGTCGCTTGAAAATGCCGCAAAGATATTTGCAGAGAGCGGAAACAGCGTTTCAAACTTCGTTTGGAAGCCGCAGCTCATATTGTATAAGCTAAACGACAAAGGTTTTATTAAAGAACTGTTCACCGTAGATGGTGACAGCGAAAAGACCTTGAGGTATGAAGGTAAAGTTACATCGCCGACGTCGGGGGATATTGTTGTTGAGAAGAACGGCAAAAAATACTCATATGGCGGCAGCACTTACGGGGCATATTCGTATTACATTAATAACTTCATGAATGCATTTTATCAGGATTCAAATACAACAGTGTTTAGAATCAACAATGAAAATATTGATGACAGCTATGTTACGGGTCCGTTTGCCGATATGATTAATTCCGCCGGCAGATATGAGATTGAAATGTATAATGTGAATAAGGACACAAATGCTGTTGAAGTTTGTTTGATGTATACAAGCCAGGCGATGGGAAGAGAAAAAATTGACGGCGAGGCAAAACCTGTGATTGTAAAAAGTGTGCAGCAGGGGTTGAATGAAGATGATGAGCCTATAAAGACAATTGTTTGCGATGATTTGAGCGGGAAGATTACTATAAATTGGAATGATGATCTGTCGAATGAGCTCAAAGAGGTTTTCAACAGCATTAAACCGGGTGATATTATCTTTTATGAAAACGATGGTAACGGTAAACTTAAAAACATCACAAAATCATTTGATGTTGACAAGGTTGGCGTCTATGGAATGGGAACAATGAACGATTATGACGTGGTACACGGTAATTGGTCACAGCCGACACATCTTCAGAGAAGAGCGGCATATGTAAATGTAACGGAAAAACTGCCGGGAGGATTTTTTGGATATCGTGACAAAAACGGAATGGATTCGATTCAAAGAATTGAGGGTAACTCGCAATACTACAGAATAACGGTCAGAGGCTCAAAGGTTTCCTGTGAAAAGATAAATTATTCGGATATTAAGGTGGGAGATGATGTCTATTTCCTGATCAAATATACACGATTGACTACTTTGTTTGTATTGGATATCAAATAAAAGTCAGTCTGAAAAAATAAAGAGAATGGTGAAGGGTGTCAAAAAAGCGCCCGCAAGGAGGACAAAAGGAAAAGGAGGAAAAATGAGCAATAAGAAAAAAATTGCGTCTTTGATTGCTTTGGTGATGATGACAAGTACGTTTTCGGCAGGGTATGCAGAAGGTAATTGTGACATTGTTATTGATTCAATTGAAGAGGTGACGGTAAGTGCGGAAAATGTATTATACACAGACGAGGATTACTTGTGTGCGGAATTGAATCTGAAAAATGATTCGGCATTAAAAGAGGATATTAAGGTAAAAATTAATATCAAGGACGCTAAAGGTAATATTTTGGCAAGGTCGATATTGACACGAAAGCTGAATGCAAACCAAAATGTTCCCGTAAAGTTCAGCGCGGCAGATGTTTGCGGCGGAAAAAACGTTACGTTGTTCGTAGATGTTCTGAGAAACGGAATTTATGACCGTATATATGTTTCACCAAACGGTGATGATAAAAATGACGGCACAAAAACTTCACCGTTAAAGACGGTTTCTGCGGCGGTTAATATGCTTTATTCAAGAAATAAAGATGAAAAATATCAAGGCAGAGATATTACTGTTGAATTTGCGCAAGGTAACTACAGCGTTTCAAATCCGATCGTGATAAATGACGCCAAGATATCTAATTTTTCTTCGGTTACACTGGAGGGAAAGGGTGAGAATACCGTATTGTATGGCGGCTTGGCGGTTAAAGGCTCTGATTTTACGAAGGTAGAGGATACGCTGACTTTGTCCAAGTTTGGTGTTTCAGGCGGACTCTATAAACTTGAACTCGACAAATACGGTATCAAAACAGATTACAGCAAGCCTGATGCAAAGAAAAATGACCCAATATTTGATACGATATACTATAACAACAATGCTTGTCAGATAGCAAGATACCCAAATGCGGCTGACGGATTTATCACTTCTGATATTTCGGTTGACGAATTGCGCACGTTGAGCATTTCATCTCCGGATATTTCATCAAAATGGGTTGATTATGATGAAGCGTGGATAAGAGGCTGGTTTGCATGGGATTGGGACTTGAATTCTGCTCATGTGGGAAGTATAACAACGGGAAATCTCAGAACAGATAAGCTCTTTTGCGGAACTATAAAAAATGATGAGCTGCCTGTTACAAAAACCGATAAGAGATGGTATATTTATAATATGCCTCAAGTGCTTGATACAGAGGGCGAGTATGTCATAAACGGCAATATTCTTTACTTCTGTCCGCCTGCGGCAGATGTCAAAAACGGTACTTTTGATAACAACGATATATTTTTAAATATATCGGATAACAGCATTCTGGAGATCAAAGATGTTTCCAATGTAGCGGTTGAAAAAATTACATTTAAAAATTCAAAGAATAATTTGGTTAATGTTGGATCCGACAATGTAAAAATTGCAGGATGTACATTTACAAATGCCATGAACGGATTAAACATAAAGGGAAATAACAATTTGGTTACATCATGTGATTTTATGGATTTGGAGGGCTTTGGCGCAACTGTTTCGGGGGGAGATGAAATAACCCTTACAAGCTCAAATTCGATTATTCAAAATTGTTTATTCAAAAGAACAGGCCGGATTAACAGAACAAACTGCCCTGCTCTGTTATTGGGCGGCTGCGGAGTTACGGCTGAAAAGAATACATTGACCGAAACACCTCATTCGGCATTATCTTACAGCGGAAATAACCACGTTATCGAGTATAATGATTTATATGACTGCCTGAAGGACGCAGCGGATGATGCCGGCATTATCTATACGGGCAACAATCTTTCTAATATGGGTACTGTAATTAAGCACAACTATCTGCATGATTCAAACAGCGGCTTGGGAGCAGTTTACTGGGATGATTGGCTGAGCGGGCAAACTGCCTTGGAGAATGTAATCGAAAATGTGAATAACACACTTTTGATTCACGGCGGTGTCTGCAATACATTCAGCGGAAATATAATTAAGAATGTAACCAGAGGATTGGCGGTCAGAGGAAAAGGCAGAAATGTGACTGAAAACGGTGTCACATTCAACGTTTGGGATTCGCAGGCTATCGGATATTCTGAAAATGACGGCGGATATAACCCATACTATAATGTATTTTTGTCAAATCTTGTAGGTAATTTCTATGCGCCTGAAACATATACGGCAAAACCATGGAGAGGGGATGTTTGGCAAGCGGCTTTCGGCAGAGTTTTAAAATATGTTGATCATAAAGATACAGACATGGCAAATGAAACAACATTCCAAAACAACTCGTTTGTCAATGTTACAACGGCAATTTATCCGTATGCCGCAACCGCAATGAGCGATTTGATACTCAAAGATAATGAAGAGGGTTTAACAAGCGTTCCGGCTTCAAAGCTTAATTTATATAACGATGTAGTATCAAATTCGGGTGTGTATAAAGACAACTACAGAACAAAATAAAAAAATAAGCGGCCGGCAAGATGCCTATTTTGCTGCAGCGGCATTTTGCGGCGGCTTATAAATAAAAAACAGGCGATTGCATAATTTATATTTTTCAATTGCCCAAAATAACAGAATTGGAGGAAGAAAAATGAGATTTAAAAAAATTCTTAGCACGGCTCTTTCAGTTGCAATGTTTGCAACTTATGCAGGATCGTTTACCGTGTCTGCAAGAGCTGAGGAAAACAAAGCAATGCTTTGGCATGCTGAATTTGACGGGACCGATGATACCAAGTATTGGGTAAAAGTTGATGGGAGCAGTAATTTCAGTAAGTTTGACTTTTCAAATTTAATTTCAGACGGTGTACTCAGCTTGGTGCCGGGAAACATCAGTTACGGAAAATTTGTCGCAACCGGCGGAGGTGTAGATGAAAATGGCGTCGAGCTTCCGATTGGAACGGTTATTGACAAAGAAAACGGTTTAAGATCAATGATAAACCTTGAAGGTAAAAATGACATTGTTTGGGAAACGAGAATAAAGGTGGATTATGCGGGTGAAGCGTCAAATCCGACTTACACGGATAATCAGTTTATGTATTTATTGGATTATCACCCCAATTTTTCCGCTCATATTGCTCTGAGGGACGGAAAAGTCGCTTACGGCGGAACAGAGGTAGAAAATGCAATTATAACTCCATATGTATTAAAGGATAATGTCTGGACAACTTTTAAGGTTTATCTGGACGGACCGAATAAGAAGATGAAATTGACTGTAACCGATGATGAGGGTGGATCATATATCGGCGCATATGAAAAATTGTCACATGGATTGGAAATGAAAGATATTTACCAGGTTGTATTTACAAGGCAGATAAATACCGAAATGGAATGGCAGATGGATTATTCGAGAATTTATGACAATTCGCTTCTTCCCGGGGTTACAACGATTAAGAGTACGGACGGTGAAGAATTAAACGGCAGCACAAATATGCCAAGGGAATTTACCGCGATCATGAACTTTGAAAATCCGATAACCGCGGAAGAAATGAATAAGATAACGGTCTCGGGGGATGCCAATGTTACAAAAACGTTAATGGACGAAGGCCATAGTGTGCAGCTTGATTTTGCTGATTTGAAGTATAATTCGGGATACACAATCAATGTTCCTTCAATCGGAATGAACAAAGATTCTGTTATTACTTTTTCAACCGAATCAGCTCCGTGGGTGATTTTTAATGCCGAATTTGACGGCAATGATGATACGACAAAATGGGCAAAATACAATTCAAGCGCTACTTATCAAAATGCCGCATGGGAAAAGATGCCGCAAAACGGTGCGCTGATATATAAAAGAGAAGATGCGGGGTTTGGTGCATTCGGTGTGAGATTCGGTGTGGGCGACGGCGCTTATCAGGTTTCTCAAACTGCTGAAAATATAGTTGTCTCTACTCGTTTTAAGGCAAATGTCCTTTCAGGAAATGAGCTTATGACTATTCGCGGCAGAAGATTGTCACAAAATACGGATGACAGCTTTGAAATGGCAGAAATCAACGAAAGAAACGGCAAATTCTATATCGGTTCTGAATTCAGAGAACAGCTGAGCGGTTGTATTGATACCGGTATGGAGATGAAAACGGATACGTGGTATAATGTTAAGATTAAACTGAACTATAATCAAAAGAATTATGTTGTTGAAATATCGGACGATAACGGTAACAGCACAAAAACAACCAAAGGATTTATCTGGGGTATGGATCAGGAAAATCTGACGGAAATAGTCTTGATGAGAACAGATCTTAATAACCCGACATATGACGTGGATTATTTAAGAGTATATAATGCAGATTATCCGGATTTCCCAACAGCTGCAGCAAGCTATAATAATAAACCTTTGAACGGTCAGTCAGGTCTTCCCGTTACAGGCTTTGACGCAACTATTGTATTTGGTTCAGCCGTTACAGAGGCAGATTTGGAAAAAATTACGATCGATAAGGGCGCAGCACTTACAAAAGAATTGCAGGCCGACGGGAAAACAGTTATTGTTTCAGTCTCGGATTTGATGAAGAAAACACAATATACAATCACAGTCGGTGATTGCGGAATGAATCTTGGAAACAGTTTTGCATTTGAAACTGCGGATGATCCGTGGTGGATATTTAAAGCTGAATTTAATCCGGGTGAAAATCCTGTAGGCTGGAGCTGGAGAAAGAACGAAACAAACGGAAAAGAATTTATAATTACCAATGAAGCAGACGGCACGGTTGAGCTTACTGCTATAAAGTTTGAATCGGAAAAACCGGCAATATCTTTTGCTGATGCTATTGACCTTACTGATAAAGAGGACATAGTTGTCGAAACGAGATTTAAGTTTATCAAGAGGGATAACGGCGCTGATGCACCGATTTTCGCTTTGGAAGATGATACAAACGACACATGGTGTAAAGCAGGTATTTACTTAAAGAATGACGGAAAACTTGCATTATCGGGTTCAAACGCAAATAATGCGAATAATGTTTTGGATTTTGCTCCTGAAGTGAACACGTTCTACACATACAGAATGAACTTTAATGCAAAAACGCAAATGTATTCATTAACCGTTAAAGATGATGCGGGCACAACAATGGTTGCCTCGGAGACAGTGAAGGCTGTTTTCTATCCGGGAACCTTTGATGTTAAAAAGCTCAATAACATTTTATTCGGCTATACATATTATAATCCGCAGGTGGTTGATTATGTAAGAATCTGGGATAATTCAATGATTCCTCAAATCACAGCGACACGTGCAAACGGCACCTCTCTTGCAAATGCCGCTAATGTAAGTGATGGCGAAACTGTAACAGTTAATCTGGCAAGCCCAATTACAAAAGAACAATTGAGCGGTATTCAGCTTGACGGTAATGACATTGATTCAGCACTTGTAAATAACGGTAGTGCGGTTGAAGTGACATTAAACAATATAGGAAACCGTACGATGCACACTTTGTCAATTCCTGTTTTGGGAGATAACGGAGCAAAGGATTTCACATTCAGAAGTGCCGATGAGGGCAAATATCTCTACAGAGCTGAATTTGACGGCAATGATGACAAAACGCCGATGTTCTTTGCGATCAATAACAGTCAGTTTGAAGACGTTGCTTCTTCATATATAAATGACGGTAAGCTCAGCTATAACTTCAATCAAAATCCATACAGAGGCTTCCGTTTAAATTTCTCAGATAAGGGAACTGATGCAGATGCAACATGGTCAAAACCGATTCCTCAAGGATATGCACTTGACTGCACAGGCAAAAAGAATATATCATTTGAAACAAAAATAATGTTTGGTGAGGGTAAAATCGACGCACAGGCACTTGTCTTCGGCAATAACATTGCAATGCTGAAAACAGACGAAAACCGTATTCTTCGTTATGACGGTGACGGAGGATCGTCTGAAAACAGCAAAGGAAAAGCATTTATGGTAAATGAGCAGCCGTTTAAAATAGAAGCAAATAAATGGTATACAATTACGGCTAATTTTGATTTTACAGCTCAAAGATATTCTGTATCCGTTGATGACGGAGCAGGTAATATTGCAAGCTCGGGGACATTAAACTTTATTTATAATGCTCCTAAGTACGAAATAAGCAGTATATATTTCCAGAGAAACTTAGCTGATAATTATTGCCCTGTTTCAATTGATTATATAAGGCTTGTTGACAGAGATTACGGCAAGGTAAACGTAACTTACGGTGACGGAGTTGAACTGGAAGGTGCGGCAACGGTTACACCCGGCGATGTATTTACATTTACGACAGCTTCTGCCATTACAACAACAGCAGGGATTAAACTCTTGGACGAGGACGGAGATGTTTCAAGCATCAGCGTATCTCTTGATGCAAATACAGTTACGATTACACCTACGGCTTTAGGCTATAACAAGAAGTATACACTTATTATCCCGAAGACGGTAATCGGTTCGGAAAATGACCAGGAGATTAAGTTTACGACATTGTGGAACCCTGACGCTGAGTTTGTATATCCGTCAGGGTACAGTGCAAGCGATGCGCTTAATGTTGTATTCTTCGGCGGATCTATTACGCAAATGGATGGTTGGAGAGTTCATGTTTCGGATTGGTTTAAAGAAAAATTCCCGAACAGCAATTGCTATAATGCTGCAGTCGGAGGAACAGGATCAAAATACGGTTGGGAAAGATTGGAAAGAGATGTTATTTCCAAAAACCCGGACGTTGTATTTGTTGAATATGCGGTAAATGATTCAACGGATTCACAAACAGCTAAATATATGGAATCTATTGTAAGAAATCTTAATTCACAGGACAAAAAGCCTGTAATAATATTCGTATATACGACAGTACTTGATTTTAACACAAATACATATGCTATTAACGAGCATGAAAAGATTGCAAAGGCATACGGTATTCCTTCAATCAACATTCATGATTATATTAAGACTCTTTATAATACAGATCCTGACTTTGCAAAGGATTGGGCGGCAAAGGTATACTTGCCTGACGGCACACATCCGTCAGCCGGCTGTTCGAGCATATATGGCGGATATGTAAACAGTTTATTGACGAGCGACAGTGCAAAATATTTTGTAAAACCGAAAGATAACGCTTCTGTAGAGGCTGTAACGGAATATAAGAACTATACCTACAGCTATAATGATGAGATCAGAGCATTAACAGAAGACGGACAGTCAACAACGTTTGCTTTCAGCGGTGACGAACTTGTTTTGGAGGCTAAGAGAGGTGCAGATGCAGGTAATTTCACCCTTACGGTTGACGGCAAGACGATTTCAACGTATGACAAACTGTATATTAACGGTAACTATCCGAATGTACATATATTGTACACAGGTTTGGGCGAAGGTACACATACCGCTACGGTAACGGTTTCGGGCAAAAATACAGATGCAACGGGATATAATGTTACAATTACGAGCATATTCTGGAAAGCAGCTGCCGAACATATAGAATTTACAAAACCTGTTTTTAATTCAAATGCCGTAACCGAAGGCACTGAATTGAAGGCGACAGCTTCATATGTTTCAAACAGAGAGACTGCATATTCAATGGCGATTGCTCTTTACGATAACGCAGGCAGACTTACAAAAATCGTAAGAGTTGAATCAATAACAGATGATTCCGAAACAGAGCAGGAGATTTCTGTAACAATTACTCCAAAAGCAGGAGATGCTAAAGCGAAAGCATTCATTTGGGACAGCTTGAAAAATGCAAAACCTATAACAGAAGCTGCAGTTTTGAACTGATTAAATGATTTGTAAAAGCCGGCAATGTGTACTTTGCCGGCTTTTACGCTATTTTTGAAAATTATAGAATAATTGAATTTAAGGAGAGGACGTATGAATATTACGTATGATGCAAAATCGTTTCTTATTAATGGAAAAAGAGAATGGTTGTTTTTGGGAGAAATACATTACTTCAGATTTCCCAAAGAGGAGTGGAGAAAAGTTATCCGTATGGCAAAAGCGGCAGGCATAAATGCAATTACGACCTATCTTGCATGGAATTACCATGAAAACCGGGAGGGAGTGTTTGATTTTTCCGGTGATAGGAATTTTGCGGAATTTATCGACATTGCAAAGGATGAGGGAATGTATGTGTTTCTGAGACCGGGACCTTATATATGCGCCGAATGGTGCGGGGGAGGAATACCTCCGTGGATTTTAAATTATGAGAATCTTGAAATACGTGTTGATGAAGAAACATTTATGAGGTGTAGTGAAAATTGGTACAAGGCGGCTATGAAGTTTGTTGTTCCCAGACTTATCACCAACGGAGGAAATATCATTGCAGTTCAAAATGATAATGAATATCCGGGGGGTTGGGACGAAAAAGGAGCGTCATACATAAAAAAGATATATAATTTGTTGAGAAAGTATGGTATTGATGTGCCTATAACTGCGTGCAATGCTCATTGCGTGGGAGGAAAGCTTTCGGTAAATTATGACGCAAAGGGAAATTGGAAGCAAATTTATGAGGATATAATTGTCACTTATAATACCGCCGGAGAGGCAAGCGTTATCCCGGAGCTGAAGGCATTTCAGCCTCAAAAGCCTACCGTGATTACCGAGCTTTGGACAGGACCTCAGCTCTATTGGGGTGAAACCGTAAGCAACAGTATGGTACAAAAAGCAAATGTATGCCGATTTTGTGCTATGCAATCCCAAGTAAATCTTTATATGTTTGCCGGTGGCAATAACTATGCTTATTATGCAGGCAACAATATTGCAACATCATACGCATCCTCGTATCCGATAGGTGAGGGGAATACGCCGAAGGAACAGTATTATGATTCCAAAATCATGGGAATGTTTATGAAAACCTTTGGAGAGTTTATTGCAGAGTGTGATTATACCCAAATAAAGCCCAAAGAGGTTTATTGCCAAAAGGGAAAAGAGGGAGAAATTGTATATGTAATACCGGGAAAACCTAATTGTAAATACAGCTTTAACGATAAGGAATATTATGTAACAACAGGACAAAGAGGATATGCAATGCTTTTGCATGATTTTCAATTTCATAACAGTGTTATTAATGAAACGCAGCTTTCGGTTTACGGACGTATTGATAATATGATGTTTTTTGTGGGTAATGCAGGAGAGGAAAAGAAAATTATCGTAAACGGTAATGAATATAATGTGTTTGTAAAATATCACGATGTTGACGTTATTGATGCCGACGATATTAAATTAGTGATAGCTGATGAGTTTATGGCAAAAAGGACTTGGATAGTTAAAGATGGAGTATTTATCGGTTATGATATGGCATATGATACCGAGGAGGGTGTATATAAAGAATTATGCAGTGATAGGAATATTGTAGTTATTAAAGACGGGCAGATGCTGAAAAAATGGGTAGAGAAAGATATTAAGAATATACAAATGCCGGTGCTTGAAAATTGGGAAATAACAGATGCGGTTGATACTTTGAGCTTTAAAAGCTTAGAAAAACCTGCCGCGCACAATAAATTAAATATTAACCACGGATATGTTTGGTATAAGGCTAAGGCAAATAGTGATCATGCGGGATATTTTCAGATGATGATACCGACATTTTCAAACCGTATATTTGTATATGTTAATAAAAGATTTTACGGTATTTTTGGTGACAAGAGAAATTCACGAACAAGGTGGGACTATCAAAATCCTACCGATGCCGTGAGAGAGGCAATACCTGTTTATATGGAAAAGGGAGAAAATGAGGTTTTATTTTTATCGGAGGATACAGGTTATGCATTTGATGATATAAAACCGATGGGAATAATGTCGGAGGTTTATTTTGATGTAAGTCTTAGCGAAATAAAGAATGCAAAATTCATGGGCAAGACTCCCATAACTGATTCGGCTTTTGATTATATGTACTCAAAAACCGTTAAAGACATGAAGATGTTAAACACATTGACATTTGAAGTTGAGCTTGGTGAGGATGAGGATGTATTTTTTGTTGTACACGCAAAACCGTGCTATATTTATATAAACGGAGAGGATGCAAAGCCGGTGAAGCCGATAAAGCATCCGTGGCAATCATTTGCACACACAAGTATATGGGCGACTTATCTTTCAAATAACATTAAAGCCAAAAATACCGTAAAGATACAGTACTATTGCTCTACAGATGAAATTTTGTCTGCCACACAGATGTATATTGCGAAAAAAGGCTCAAAGCTTTTCGATTGGGAATACAGTCGGTTTGCGGAAAAGGTAGAGGTTAATGGCGTATGTGATTTTAAGAATATTGCTCAGAATGATTCCACACTGCTTGTGCCCGGAGGGGAAGTATCGTCTGTGGCAAGAGGGTTTATGCCGAAATATTTTGTTTGTAAGTTTAATATGCCCGAGAGTGAGAAGGTGTTTTTGGAAATGGGCAATATGAAAAAGGGACAGATATTTTTGAATGGAATAAATGTGGGCAAATTTAACACAAAGCTAACACAAAAATATTATTATCTTCCAAAAGCATATATGAAGGATGAAAATGAACTTGTAATTTTTGAGGAATACGGAACATTGCCTTTGGGAGTATCTTTAAAAGATGATTTTAGAAATTTTTGACATATGAAATACAGCCGGTTTATTGATGATGTATCAGACGGGCAAAATAAGTAAACGAGGGAGCGTACTGTTTTTTTTGTACGCCCCTCATTTTTTATCACATACATTCCGATTTTGACAATAGTTTTATGTTATATATAGTTATGCTTTTTTAAAAGTGAAAATAAAGAGATCTTTAAGCTTGCGGCTTGTGCTCTGAACAAAGCACGTTGCAAATCCGAGCAGCATTCCGATAAAAATATCATCTTTGAGACAAGGCGAAAATATTACCATATCAGATTTTTTGTGTTTTCTCGAATTTACATCGAATTATTTATTGGCAGCCCGAATATGTCACAATAAAGCGCATAAAAGTCAAAGTAAAGCTTGAAATGTTTATGGCAGTATAATATAATATAGCTATATTTTAATTATAGGAGTTTTGCGCATGAAATCATTTTCCGTAAATAACGGCAGGGCAATGCATGAATTGTTTTCAAATGAAGAAGCACCCATGTCCGATATCACAATAAATATAGTCGGCAATATATTTGTTGATAAACCTATTATAATAAAAAACTGTTCCGATTTAACCATTGCAGCAGATACAAATACGCAGATTTTCGGCGGATATCAAAACGTCAAATGGAACAAATCAGGAAATCTTTTATCCGCAAGGCTTGACACCATGCCGCGTATGCTTATAATAAATGACAAGGTTAGAAAAACAGCTCAATATCCTCAAAACGGATATTTGAAAAGCAAGGATAAATGCACGCTGGAATGGCAGAATTCTTTAAACGGCGGCTGGGATAAGAAGCCGACGCATGACGAACTTACCAAAATTACTGTTGATACAAAAGATATTCCGAAAAATCTTGATATAGAAAACTGCGACATTCGTATGCTGCATACATGGGACGAATCTATTGTTTCGGTAAAGTATTATGATAGTGCCACAGGTACAATATTTTTAAAACACGAGGCGGCACATCCGTCGGGTGCATTTGAAAGAAATGAGTTCCTTTTTTTAAATACCCGTCTCGGTATTTCGGAGCCGGGAACATGGTACTATGATAAAAACGAAAAAATCCTTTATTATCATCCCCAAAAAAATGAAACCGCCGAAAATATCACCAGCTTTATTCCTCAAAGCAACGGTATCTTAAAACTGGAAAACTGCAAAAATATAACAATTAAGAATCTATGCTTTTCTCTTTCAAACTCGGAATCGGGGAAGATTTCGGGACTTCGTGCAATAAATCCTATCGGTGCTCTGTGTTTTGACAAATGTGAAAATATTCTTGTAAAAAACTGCACAGTGTCGTATTCCGGCGGTCAGGGAGTTAAATTTTTGAAATGTAAAAATTTAAATGTTTCGGACTGCCTGATTGAAAAATGCGCTTCCTGCGGAATTGTGTGCCATGAATGTGAAAATGAGAATATAAACTTTAACCAGATAAGAATTGTAGGACTATGTGATTTTTCGGCAGTGTCAATTCATGCCGGCGGGAAATCTATGCTTTCATATGTACTGGACGGGAAAAAAGAAGAAAAAGGCAGTGCTGTCATTTTTTCAAATACAATCGAAAACTCTCCGTATTGTGGAATTGTTTGTTCGGGCAACAATCACATAATAAAAAACAATTATCTTTGCGGGTGTATGCAAAAGCTTTCGGACGGCGCTGCAATATACTGCTCGCGGGCAAACAATACAAAAATCTCAGACAATTATATGTGTGGCATGACATCGGAGCAGGCACAGGGCATATATCTTGATGAACTGAGCCAAAATTGTCTTATAGAATCAAATGTTATTGTAAACGTGATAAAAGCATTTCAAAATCATTTGGCAAAAAACACTAAAGTCAAAAACAATCTAATTATAAATGATAAGAATACGATTATAACAATGTCCAGGAGCACCGGATATTCGTGGGAAAACAATATTGTTTTTTCAAACGGCGATATAGAAATTGACTGTAAAGGATATCGGGGATATTCGAACACCTTAGAAGATAGTATTTGTTTTTCAAATGATATACTGTTTTCAAAAAACGGCAAAATAATTTGTTATGATGAAATTGACTGCGGCAAATACGGTATTTTAAATATTGACCCGAAAATAAAGAAAGAAGAAAGAGTGTTTAAATGTCATTCGCAAAACGGAATACAAAACAAATACATATTGTTTAACTGAATTTTAACGAGGAGGTAATCGTCATGAACAGCCCAAAAAGAGAATTAAAAACAAATTTTGAAATTTCCGAAAGATTACAAAAGCTTATTGACAGAAGCCGCAGACTTGCAATTTCGGGTAAAAGAAATCTTTACACAGCAAATGAAACACAGCTTGTATACCATTGGTCAGATGCCCAAAACGCAATTGCACCGCAAAGCGGAAAACAGCAATTTAAGGGGTTGAGTTTGGGAGATCACGGATGCCGTGTTGATATAGGAAAGGATTTTGAATTTCTTGATGAAATGCCGTCCGTGAAGGAGGGATATTCTGAAACACCTGAAAGCTGGGGGAAAGACTTTAAATTTTTATTAAAGCACAGCCCTGCCGAAATTTATAAATATGAAACCGTTGTCGGCGAATTTCACTGGGAAATGAATGAGGTTAGAAAATACAAATTCAGCGACAGAGTTACAGAACTCGGTAAAATCGCAAGAAGTCTCGGTGCGGGCGGTAACAGTCACGGTCATACCTGCCCCGACTTTTCGATCGGTCTATCCGTAGGCTGGGGTGGAATTTTAGACAAAATAGAAAAAAATCTTTTAAAATACACGTCTCTTGAAAATGAAAAAAAAGCGAGTTTTCTTCTGGGTGCACAATATACTTGCGAAGGAATAATCGAATATATTGATAAATATTCACATCGTGCATATACACTGTATGAATCGGAAACGGACTCCGAACAAAAGAAGAGATATAAAAAAATATCCGACGCATGTGAAAATATTTCAAAAAAACCTCCGAAAAGCTTTTACGAAGGAGTTTTGTGGATTACCTTTGCCATAATATGCGATAGAATGGTAGGCCACGGAAACGGCTACGGACGGCTTGACAAATATTTAATTGACCTATACGAAAACGACATTCAAAACGGAACGCTTACAAGAGATGAAGCGCGCGAATATCTTGCTGAAATGTTTTTAAAGCTTCGCGGACAGTTCTTCAGTCTCGGCGGACGCGACGAAAACGGAAACGACGCAACAAATGAGGTAAGTTTTGTTGTTATGGAAGCGTATGATATGATTGATGATTATAACAACCTCGGCGTAATGTGGCATCCCGATATGAATAAGGAATTTTACCGCTATGTGTGTGATGTTTTATCTCGTCACGGTGCAGGAATACCATCGCTTGTAAATTACGATATTATATATAAAACAGAACTTCGCTCGGGAGTTTCGGAAAAAGACGCAAGCGATGTATGCTATAGCGGCTGTCAGTGGTATTGTATACCCGGGCGTGAATACTGTGACCAAGATACCAATGCAATAGTTTTAACCGACCCGATGTTTCGCGCGATTGACACGGCTGTTGAAAAAAATTACTCCTCGTTTGATGAACTCTACGCCGAATTCATCTTTGAATTGAAAAGAACCTGCGATGCTTTGAGAGTGTTTAAGGACGCGCAGTATGACTGTATATCATCGGTATGGCCTGAAATTGTAACCTCTCTAAACTGTCACACAACAATCGAGCGCGGACTCGATATAACAGACCATAGAGGGGTTGATTATCAGTTCACGTCAACAAATATTTTGGGGTTGCCGAATGTGTGTGATTCGTTTTTTGCAATAAAACAGCTTGTTTTTTTAAAAAAACAATATACGCTCGGGGAGCTTATTAATGCCGTCAGAGCTGATTGGAAGGACAATGAGGTGATGCGCCAAAGATTTTTGCATGAGCATAAATACGGAAATGATTATGATGATGTTGATGAGATGTATGTAAGGCTCACTGAGGATATTGCAAAAATCATGGATAATATGACAAATAAGCGCGGGCAAATGTACAGAGCGAGCCTTTTCCAATTTCAGGGGCACACCGCTTCCGAAATTATCGGGGCAACCCCCGACGGACGAAAGGCATCAGAGCCCCTTGCGCACGGTTGTAATCCTACTGCCGGAAGAAATACAAACGGGCTTTTGGCAACTGCAAATTCCTGTGCAAAGGTTGATAACAAAAAGTTTTTGGGAGGTTCCCTGCAAGTAGAATTACAGCCTGATTTTTTTGACGGAAAAAATGAAATTTATAAATATATAGAGGAATTTTCAACTGCATTTTTTAAGAAAAACGGCGTTCAGATAAACTTAAATATTATAGACCTCAAAAAGCTTTGCGATGCAATAGAACATCCCGAAAATCCCGAATATCAAAATATAATTGTCAAGGTTACAGGATATACTGCAAGGTTTATAACGCTATCAAAAGCTTTCCAAAAAGAATTTGTAGGAAGGGTTAATTATGAATCCATTTGAGTCGAATTTTTATACCAAAGCCGAACGGCGATTTGAAGAAGGAAATATAAATGACAAAACAGGCTGTCTTTGTCTTTTTATGGAAGGAAAAAACCGCAAAGCAAGATTACACGACCATGAGTTTTTTGAGGTGTTCTTATCTTTGGGAGATATTGTTCACTACATTAACGGTCAGTCGTTTGAGCTTTGCCGCGGTACTCTTGTATTTATAAAGCCATCGGATATTCATGCAATCGGATTTGATAAAGATCCCCAAAGCAGCATAATAAATCTGAGCTTTAAAAAAGAGGTTTTAAAAGGATTTGCGGATTTTTTGGGAATATCATATTATTCGTGCGAAAACTTAAAATGCAACACAGTTATATTAAACGAGACGGAGACCGTAGCCTGCGAGAAAAAGCTTAGAAATTTGGTGCAAAATGATACAAACGATATGTTTCTTGTAAAAACCGTTTTATTTGAGCTTTTAATAAAATTTTTTTACACCGAAAACTATGAATACAGCTTTCCCGAATGGTTTGAGAATATGTGCCGTGAAATGAAAAAGCCTATGAATTTTTCTTTGGGGATAAACCGTATGTGCGAGATTTGCGGCTACAGCCGTGAATACATTGCACGGTGCATGAGGAAATATATAAACACCACGCCGACAGAATACATAAATGATTTGAAGCTTTCTTATGCTGCGTCAATGCTTATCAATTCAGATAAAAGCATAACAGATATATGCCTTGATGCCGGATTTTTCAGTACATCTTGGTTTAATAAACTGTTTTTAAAAAAATACGCATTTTCACCTACGGAATTCAGAAAAAGGAGGAAAAATTATGACAGCGCCGGTTTTTAATATATATAAGGGAACAACAACGGACGGACCGGGAATGCGTGATACTGTCTTTTTAAAAGGCTGTCCGCTTTCGTGTGAGTGGTGTCATAATCCCGAGGGTATGGATTTTAAAAACAGCGTTTGGTATGAAAAAAAGTTGTGTATCGGGTGCGGCGAGTGTATAAAAGCTTGCAATAATAATTCCATTTTTCAAAAAGACGGTAAAATGTTGATCAATTATGATTCGTGTATGAACTGCTTTTATTGTGCCGATGTATGTCCGACAGAGGCAATTAGCAAGATTGCACAAGAATACACTCCCGATGAGCTTTTATCGGTGATTTTAAAGGATAAGGAATATTTCGACACTTCTGGCGGAGGCGTAACTCTCTCGGGCGGCGAGGCAACAGCATATCCGGATTTTTCGCGCGAATTTTTCCGGACGGCAAAAAAGCACGGTATCAATACTGCGCTTGACACCTGCGGATATTGTAACACAAAAGAACTTGAAAAAATTTTGGAATTCACTGATATTATCCTGTATGATTTAAAATGTATAGATGATAATTTGCACAAACGATTCACCGGTAAATCAAACAAATTGATCCTTGAAAACCTTTTGCATATTGTAAAACTCCCGGAAAGACCGACGCTTTGGATAAGAACTCCCGTCATACCGAGATATACGGCATATGAGCCGATTATAAAAGAAATTGCACTGTTTATGCGGCATAATCTGAACGGTTGTGTATCGCGCTGGGAGCTTTGTGCTTTTAATAATATGTGCCGTACAAAATACGAAAAGCTTGGTCAAAAATGGGGATTATCCGATTGCTCTCATATTTCAAAAAATGACTGTTATCTTAATGCCGCACTATCCTCAGGCATAAAAGATATTGCTGTTTGCGGAATTACTGCATAAAAAAGGGGTTGTTGTATTTATACAGCAACCCCGCATAAAAGACGGACGGTATTTTTTTAACAAAACGGAATGATAAGCTTTTGCCCGATATTGAGGTTGTTTTCGTCTTGAATATTGTTTTGTTCAATAAGCTCGGAAACAGAAACGGAATATCGTTTTGCGATCTGCCAAAGCGTATCGCCGGGCTGTACAAAGTATATTACAATTCCGCTGTCTTTCTTGCTTTCGCAGATTGTACAGTCGGAGATAATCTGCATTTCTTTCTTTTCAAAAAGACGGTAAGAAATTGTAAGTGTACATTTTAACTCGACTTCGTTCGCCATGTTTAAGTTAAAGCTTGTATGATCGCAGGAAATCTCAACCGTTGCCGATAGGTTATTTGACGCATCGGGAATATCGAGTGCAAATTGCAGAGGAATATCTCTTTTGAAGCTGTAGACGGGGATTTGCTGATTATCCGAGATATAGAGCACATATACATCGAGTTTGCCTTCGATAAAAAGCTTGCCGTTTTCAACGTTTGTTTTGGTTATACTCGGTCTCACAACGACATTATAAACCGAGGCGACTTGCGGAAGCTTTTTATCGGGCGCAATCAATTCGGTGACGGTATATTGATTTTCGTTTGCGCAAATAATGTTATCAAAGGTGAGAGTTTCATATACCGTGTCGGCGTGACAGCCGGGACAGAAACAATTTTTCATTATTTTTACTTGATTTGTACTGTGTGAGCGTATTACAGCGCATACACCAATATCAAAGTCAATAATGCACATGTCACCGTCAGAATCGGAGGAAAGAGCGTATTCGTAGTCGCCGATACGATAGTCAACGTTGCACGGAGTATCTTCTTCGAGGTCGAAAATTTCGGCAATTTCGGTAAACGGGAAAGATCCGAAAAATGTGTGCGGATATAACCTGATTGCGCCTTTGGAGGATTACGATAAAACAGTTCGCCAGGGCTTAAACGGTGCAATATGGGCGGTTATTGCCATGGACAGCGCCGGGTATGAGAGCGAAATTAAGGTGAGGTATCTTGAAAAGATTATATCGGCACAAAATCCGGACGGCGGTTGGGCGCTTTCGGACGGCGGTGCGTCGGACATTGACATTACCGCAATGGCACTTTCGGCGCTGGCAAAATACAGAAGTGACGAGAAAATAAACAGTGCAGCGGAAAGAGGGCTTTTGTATCTTTCAAAGGAGCAGAACGAAAACGGCGGATTTGTAAGCTACGGAGATGAAAACCCAGAGAGTGCCGCACAGGTTGTTGTGGCTCTTTGTACTTCCATCATTGCTGTAAAAGATGATTCGGGACGCTTATTGAATATGCGTTCGTCAAAGAAAACGGTTGCAGCCGATAAATCTGTAAAGATAAATGTGGGGACACAGTTCAGCGGTTTGCCCGGCGGCGGAACGATTGAATTTTATTTGTGGGAATCTTTGGATAATATGAAAAATATTATTGATAAGCAGGTTTTTTCAAGATAATATCTGCCGGAAATTTGCAGTTGTTTGTAATTACTTTACAAACAACTGCAAATTGTGCTATTATAATAAAAGAGCTGATTTTAAGGAGAGTTTTTATGTATTCTTTAGTGTTGATAGAAGATGAGCCGCTTACATTGAATTTGCTGGCAAGCTTAATACAATGGGAAAAGTATGGCTTTATGCTTTTGGAAAAATTTGAAGACTCAAAAGCGGCACTTGAATTTATCAAGGCAAGAAAACTGGATTTTGTGATTTTAGATATAAAGATGCCGAAAGTGTCCGGGCTTGAAATTGCAAAGTACTGTTTTGAAAATTTAAAGGAAACTCAAGTTGCTCTGATAAGTGCATATCGTGATTTTGAATATGCAAAACAGGCGATAAAGTATGCGGTTAAGGATTATATTGAAAAACCTGTCAACATGAAAGAGATGATAAATCTTCTGGAGAATTACAAAAAAGAGCACCCCAAAAGTATGCATATTCCGGATGATGAAGAGATAACCGATATTCAGCTGCTTTTTGCGGATTTACTTTATGGAATGATTGCGAATACGCAAGAATTAAAGGAACGCTTTAAGAACGTGGGATTGTCTGAAAATATATGTGATAATCCATGCGCGGTATTTACAATCCATATAAATAAATATGACTATATAAATAACATAGTTTTAAACGGCAACCAGACAGGGAGCCTGCTTTGTGAATATATTCTGAGGAAAGAACGTGATTTAAAAAACGGCATAATTGTAAAAACCATTGTCACAACAGAGATGGTGAAAGCAATATCAAAGGATTTTGGGGTAAAAGTGGTTGATGTTCTGACAGGCTTCAAGTATATAGGCGACAAAATCAAAAAATGCGAAGAAGAGAATACGAAATTTTTATTCGGTCTGGAAGAAAGCTACGGTTATTTGAAAGGAACATATGCGCGTGATAAAGATGCAGTCGTTGCTTCAATGCGTGTTTGTGAAATGGCGGCCGAGTACAAACAAAAAGGCTTGACGCTATATGATGCGCTGCAAGAATTGTATAAAAAATACGGGTATTATCTTGAAAGATTAAAAACCGCTACATTGAAGGGTGCTTGTGGTGCGGAAAAAATTAAAACCATAATGCGGAATTTGAGAAACAGTGTCCCAAAAGAAATAGCGGGGCAGAAGGTTTTGGAAATAAAGGATTATGCAAAAGGAATCGATAATTTGCCAAAGTCAGATGTATTGAAGTTCATTTTGGAGAATGGCTGGATTGCTGCAAGGCCGTCAGGAACCGAACCAAAGATAAAGTTCTATTTTGGGGTTTGTGAAAAGAATGAATATTCGGCAAATACCGCTTTGGAACAATTTAATGAATATATCGACGGTTTTTTAAATTGATTATCTGTATGAGGATGATGACAAAATGAAATACCGTATTTTGAGTGCCCAGACAAGGATATTGAAAGAACATATTACTTCAGATGGTGAGCATATAAAGAAGACGGAAGACGAATATGTAATATCAGAATTTCCGCCAAATGTTCCATGGGCGGGCAGGCATAATGTTATCAATGCGGCTTCGGGTCACCATATATCTGAAGGGAAATGGCTTAAAAATCCGAAAAAGTACCTTGAGGACTACATTAATCTGCTTTTGACGGAGCAGGACGGGACAGAGTGCCCTGATTACAGCAGCCGGTTGGTGGGGCGTTAAGCGAATATTGTGAAATTTCAGGCGATAATCGGTATATATCAGGAATGTTTGACAAAACTGTACGGTGTGCTGATGAATGTCGTATTGAATTATGGTATGAAGATGGGATACGATATATTTGATAAAGTAAAGATGTTTTTTATGTAATTTTGAATGGATATATTGAGGAAGTGTTCGCAATATTGAAAAATGATTCAATGGTAAGAAGCGAGCAGCTACAATTGAATATTGATTAAGAAGGGCTTTGGTTTCAGCATAGTGTTGAAATCAAAGCCTTTATTTTTTTTGTCGGGATTTTTATACCTCAAAAAAATTTAAAAAACTTTTTCAAAGGTGCAAAAACCCTGCACCTTTGAAGTTTATGATATATACGAAAGGTCAAGCAAAGGGGGTGTGACGAGTGAGTAATATGAAAATGTCGCCATGTGACAGACGCGATGCAATTTTAAATGTTCTGTGCAAAAGACGCACGGAACACATTAAAAACCTTGCATTTGAGTTTGGCGTCAGCCGCCGAACTATTATCAACGACATCATAGAGCTCACCCGGTCATATCCGATAGAAACTGTCCGAGGTAACGGCGGCTGCGTCCGAGTTGCGGAAGGATACTACATAGGCAGAAAATATCTGAAACCTGCACAGAAAGAAGCGCTGCTTGACGCAATATCCAATGCAGACGGCGAAACTCGAAATGCCTTGGAATCCATTTTGCATGACTTTTCACTTTAATATACCGATCCACAAAAGGAGGAAAAAATGATGCACGCAATCATTAAAGATGGCAAAATCCTGTTATACGACAGCTATATCTTCAAAGAAAGCATAAAAGAAATACCCGGTCGGCAGTGGCATCCGGAGGAAAAGGCATGGAGCGTTCCAATCTCACAGCAGAGCATTGAAACGCTTGACCTGCTCGGATGTGAATTATCGGACGAGCTTACGGATAGTTGTATGAGGCACTCAAAAACGAGGGATATGGTTCACTGATTACAGAAACGGTGAATGCCAATTCGCTGTCGGCATTTGTAAAGGAGCAGATGGCAGATAATGATGACCAAATTCCCGATTGGCTTGAGGGCAAGGTAAATGTATTTGATAAAGTTACGGTTAATTTAAGAAAAGCATAAAATTACAGAGGTATTGAATTATGAGTAGTGAATTAATAAAAACGAACAGCGGATATGTAATTCCGAACATGAGTAATGATGTAACATCAGGTATTATGGAGGAACTGGACGGCTTAAACATAAGCCTTGACAAAATTAAAATTCCTGCCGGCGGTGGCTTGGCATTTGAAGTTCCGGGCGAAGATCCCGATTCTCCCGACAGTGAAAAAGAGATTATCGGTGTCATAGTCGACCATTACCCGTTAAACAGCTTTTGGACGGAGAAATATAACGGACAAAATATTGCACCAAACTGTTATTCAACGGATAACCGTATCGGAATAGGGACTCCCGGCGGCGAATGTGCAAAATGCCCATATAACAAATTCGGAAGCGGTGAAGACGGACAGAGTAAAGCGTGCAAGAATGCGCATAGGTTATATATTCTCCGCAGCGGCGAGCTGTATCCGGTGGTTGTGACAATACCGCCGACATCACTGAAATCGTTATCGGATTATCTTGCAAAGCGCATTGTAACAAAAGGACTGCGCTCCTATGGCGTTGTTACAAAACTTACGCTTAAAAAAGCAACAAACAATACCGGTATCGCATATTCACAAGTACAGTTTGCGGTAGTGGAGAAACTGTCGCCGGAAAATGCGGAAATTCTAAAAAAATTCGGAGAAAGCATAAGACCGATTACAAGAAATATTGATTTTATGGATACAGAAGAACCAGCACAGCCGATAGTCAATACAGAAACGGGTGAAATTGCGGACGCAACCCCATTTTCTGAAAAGGAAATGGTCGGTTCGTCCCATGCAAGGCTTCCCCATGAAGCAAGACAGAATATCGCAGATGAATGGTCGGAAGCTACTGCAATACAGCCGCTTGAATAAATAAACAGTGAGCAGATTGGGGCGGATATACTGCCCCGATACACTCACGGAAAGGAAAATACAATGTCTGAATACAAATTAGCAAACAGCATAAATGAAGTGAAAAACTATCTTAACAATGCAGAAATTATCAGCTTTGACTTTGAAACCGCACCAAATGATGAATATAGAGATGAACCTATGGCAGCAATTGATCCGCACAAATCGCACATTGTCGGAGTATCGTTTTCGGTGAAAGCCGGCACGGGAATCTATGCACCGATTGCTCATAAAAATACAAGTTTAAACCTTAACATGCGTGAAATATTGGAGGAATTTGCAAAGAGCAGTGCCGTAAAAATCGCACACAACCTTGCATTTGAGACAATGTTTTTATACGCAAACGGAATCCTTATAAAACCGCCAGTGTATGACACCTTACTTGCGGCGATGATGACAATGAAGTCAAAAACAGAGTTTCGTACACTTTCGGACAGCGGACTTAAAACGCTTGTTCCGCAGCTATTGAAGGTTGACCTCCCCAAATTTGAAGATGTCACCGCAGGTAAGCATTTTGATGAATTAAATCCCGAAGATGCAGAAACGATACGTTACCTTGCAGACCTGCCTCCGAGAGCCTGTAGTGTGTATTACTATCTGTTTCATAAATGCTATAACAAGGATTCGTGTTTCCCTTCCATATCGATAATCTGCAAAGAAACAAAACTGTCAAGAAGTACGGTCAAGAGGGCAATCCGTGATTTGGAGAGGGCAGGATTTATTGATAAAGAGCAAAGGTACAGACCAAACGGCGGCAACAGCAGTAATCTATATAAGCTGGGCGAATAAATTACATAAATTCCAAAAGCGCAATCGGTCTGTCCGTTTCGTGAACCTACCCTCGGTTCACCACGAACCTACAAGAAGACTAAAACCTAAATAGGGATATTGCAATAGAAATATTATATATGCAAAAGGAGACTGAATATTATGAATAAATACGAAGAAAAAAGACGGGCAAGAATTGACAGACTTAACGAGGCTGCTGACAGAGCCGAAAAAAGAGCGTCAGATACATACGATTCGGCAAGAAAAATGTCAGAGGCAATTCCTTTTGGGCAGCCGATAATCGTCGGACATCATTCGGAGCGATCCGACAGAAATTATCGTAAACGCATAGACGATAAGTTTGAATCGGCGTTTCGTGAACAGAGCAAAGCTGATGAATTAAGGGCAAAGGCAGAGGCGGCAGAAAATAACACGGCAATATCGTCCGATGATCCCGAAGCAATACAAAAACTTAAAGATAAGCTCCTCGGTCTTGAAGAAAGTCAGGAAAAAATGAAGGCTATAAATAAGTATTACAAGAAAAACGGAACTTGCATTGGCTGTGATGGTATAAGTGATGAAAGCGCCGAAAAACTTGACAATGCGGCGGAGAAAAACTATGAAGGCAGACCGTTTCCGACCTATACGCTCACGAATAACAATCAGAATATACGGAGCATAAAGCTGAGAATTAATGAGTTGGAAAAACTGCGGGAACTTGACTTTGAACCGGTTGAGTTTGAAAAGGGAAAGGTAATTGTGAATAAGGAGATAAACCGCATTCAATTTTTCTTTGACGGAAAGCCGGACGAGGAAACAAGAGGTGTGTTAAAGTCGTGGGGATTCCATTTTTCGAGGTACAATAATAACGCATGGCAAAGACAGCTTAATTCAAACGGCATTTATGCTACAAAGAAAGTCCTTGAAAAAACTTGACGAAATAAACCAATCGGAAGAACAGAATATTGATGAGGGACCGACTCTTGGTATGTAACAGAGTGTAACTCATTATTTTCCCAATATCCCGAATAGTATAAAACGGAGCGAAAAGGAATGTGCCGGGGAGTAAAATCCCCGGTTGTTTTTTTGTGCAAAGAGGAGAAATTATATAGAAATCAAGCGAAGTCTTGATTTTTGCGTCGAAATATGTTAAAATAAACATATCAAATTTCGGAGGCTTATGCTGTGGTAACATATCAAAGACTGTGGAAAACTCTTGAACAGAAGAAAATCCGCAAGCATGATTTGATGGAGCTTGCAGGAATATCTTCAACAACACTGACGAAACTTAATAAAGATGAAATTGTAGCATTGACAGTGCTTGTGAAAATATGCAAGGCGCTTGACTGTCGCATTGAAGACATAATGGAAATTACGGAATAAATTTATTTGAAAAAAGGAGATAATGATTATGGAAAGAGTATGTAAATTTTTGAAAGATGCAAAAACTTATTATTTGGCAACGGTTGACGGCGACAAACCGAAGGTTCGTCCTTTCGGAACGGCTCATATTTTTGAAGGCAGACTTTATATTCAGACAGGTAAGAAAAAAGCAGTGTCAGAGCAGATAAAGAAAAATCCGAATGTAGAGATATGTGCAATGAACGGTGAAGACTGGATCAGAGTGTCGGGCGAGCTTGTTGAGGACGACCGCAGAGAGGCAAGAGTTTCAATGCTTGAAGCATATCCGGAGCTTAAAGCACTTTATGATCCCGATGACGGAAACACACAGGTGTTCTATTTTAAGAATGCAAAAGCAGTATTTTCGTCATTTACAAAGCCGGAGGAAACAGTGGAGTTTTAATCGGGTGGCATCGGTTTCAAGATTCAAATAAGCAGGAGGACATATGAAATACAGGAAATTTGACAGCACAATAATTGCAAGGATAAAAGCGTACACTCTGGCTATTTTGAAAAAGAAGATTAAAGGGGCTTGTCTATGAAGAAAATAATATATTTTTTACCTGCTATACCATTCACCATTATATTGGTATATTTTTCTTTCCTAACTTCGATAAAAACAACTCCTGTTGTTTGGATAATTGATATACTGCTTATATTATCAGGGTTGTTATTATGCAAAAATAAATGGTGGGGTTGCTTCTTTGGCGTAATTGTTGGTGGAATACTAGTGTATATGGGCTTAAAGGAAACGGGACAGATTTTTAAGGAATACCTTATAGGCTTTCCTCTCATTATTTTTTATGCAGTGAGTGGAATTTACGTTGCTAATAAAGTAAGGAGGTAGCACTATGAAAAGGGTATTATCAATTATTTTATTAATTATGATGTTGCTATCAATTACAAGTATTGTTTCAGCAGAAAATGAATATTTCCCGACATCACTATACATTGATGATGTATACACGGATATTGATTTGGATATCACAAACGATGAGGGTCAGCCTCTGCCTCCTCTTAAAAAGCTATGCGACTATTTAGGGTATCTTCATATGTGTTGCAGCTCTTTTATACTTTTGATGAAGTGTTTTATAATTATTAAACTGTTATAAAGGTGATTTTATGAAAAAATTTACAAGTGCATTAATTATCCTTATGCTGCTTTTCACAAGTACTAATTACATGATTCTTGCCGAAGAAAATATTATTGATGTAAGCTCTATGATGACCACGATTGAGACATTATCCGCAAATCCAAGAGGTTATGAAAATAAGGAAATAGAGCTTGCAAGACAATTTATTATTGACAAATTCAATGATTATGGATTAGAAGTAACGACCCAAGAATTTGAAACTAATCTTACCGATTGGAATGGAAATAAATTTGTAGCGGTTAATATTATTGGTACATTGAAGTCAAACACAGAAGTTAAAACCGATGATATCTTAATCATCGGTGCGCACTATGACGGTATTAATAATATTCCTGCCGCAAATGACAATGCTTCCGGTATATCGGTTATGTTGGAGCTTATACGGCTTTTGCACGATATACCAACAGATACGGAAATTCGCTTTGTTGCTTTTGACGCGGAAGAAGTGGGGTTGATTGGTTCGGAATACTATGCCAGTCATTTAGGGGATGACATAAACCGTACAATTGGAATGCTTAATATTGATATGATTGGATCAACAAAAGCGGGATCTGTAAGCATATTCTCCAGTAATGGAAATGAAAATTACTTGTCGGATATATTGAAAAAGAACAAAAAGTATACTAACATTGCGGTATCAAGAGATTTTGGCAGAAGCGACCATATGTCTTTCTATCCGAAGCAAATCCCTGATTTGAATTTTGCACATAAACCGATTCAAAATGAATACCATTGTGAAAACGATATAATTGAGAACATAAACCCCAATATGCTTGCATATGTTGCAAATGCAGTACAAATCATTGCACTTGAAATAATGAGTGAGAGTACACCATCTTATATATCAATCGCCAAACCTATTCCTGATAATACTGTTTATACAATTGAAAACAATATCAGAATTCCTTTCGGATGGCTAACGGAATTTGAAAAGACAACCGGTATTAAGCTAAGTCAAATCCCGTCTGCCGACACAAATGCGGTCTATCAAGCCAAAGTAAAAATGTTTGGGATGCCTGAAATTCTTACGCTTACAGCATCATCGGGTATAGGCGTTATTGGAGGAGTGGAGCATTTCTCTGTAAATATGCAACAAGTCGGAATTACATTTGAGAAGTTAAACGAAGTGTTGACAAATTTATTTGGTTCACCTTCTCAAAACGAGATTCAAGAAACAGATACTGTTATATATGACTGGCACAATATTTTTGGAAACACATACAGCATTATACTTAACAAGAGTAACAATACTTATTCTTTTCATATTGTATGGTATAGAGGCGCTCCTGATGCGGAAGGATATACCATAAATGGTGGCGAGCTTGTCCGTATGGAACAAGCAGTTGGTTCTGTAAGTGTACGCATAACAGAAAAGGATGGTGAAATTATTCATGAGGAACATAAGAATTTGCCCTCGAACACATTGCCTATTACGGACAACGCAAAAAGGGCTTGGGCAAAAATCAAACCATATTTATCTGATGATGAAATCAATACAATCGTATTTCTCTGTATATCTACTGATGGTATAGGCGGCGGACAACCTATTAGCATAGAAAAGCACATATTTGACGAAGAAGAATTTGAAAATAAAATAAAGAGCATAAAAGATAAAGAGTATTATATGGACTATTCTCCGACAGGTACATATCTATATTTAGATGATATTGATCTGCTAAATTCGCAAGGGAATTGTTTCGTTGAGTCAAATCTATCAAAAAACCTCTCTATTGCTCGTGCAACAGCCAGAGGAAAAGGCTGTACGGATATCCCTTCCGAATGGGCGGTAAATGATGTTGTAGATGCTATTAAAGCAGATATTTTACCAAGTGAGTTACAGTCAAACTATCAAACAAACATCACAAGAGAACAATTTTGCGACCTTGCTTTTGCGCTTCTTGAAAAAATTTCCGGATTAAAATGGCATACTGCACAGGATATGCTATTTGAGGATACGAATAATATGTCGGTTGGTACATTGTATAAGCAGGGTATTATAAATGGAAAGGCAAAAGGAATCTTTGCGCCTCATGACTTTATAACCCGTGAGGAAGCGGCGACTATACTTGATAGAATTTGTGAGTACGTGGATATTTCGGGTAATGATGTTTATAACTTCCGCTTTCATGATGATGAAGCAATATCCGAATGGGCAAAAAGCGGCGTTTATCATATGCAGTTTATAGGCATTATGAACGGTGTCGGAGATGATTTGTTTGCACCGCAAGACACATATACTGTAGAGCAGGCTATCTTAACTATGGTTAGGATTTATGATTACCACTAAAATAATTTCAAGAAAGCCATTAACAAAACTTACCATTATCGTTATTTTTCGATAGTGGTAAGTTTTTTATAGAAACTTCTCGAAACATGAAGAATTTTAACAGGGCAATCTGATTATACTTAGCAATGTGAAACAACATAAAAATAGTGTGATAGGTAATCATCACAAAAATGGTTACGCTATCACACCTCAACTAAACGAAGTCCCGACACACCGTCGTCGGTAAAATGGACTATATTGGTGTAGCCGTTTCGCTTTGCATAATCTTCAAGCAGTTTCTTTTGGTTTGTGATACTGTTGCTTTCGCCTTGCAGCTCGTCATCACGGGAAAGACGCTCATACAATGGCGTGATTTTTGTGCTTTTCATTATGCACAACTCCTTTCTCGTTTTGACTCATACAGATAAATAAATCTTTTATAGCATACAACATCTTTTGTATGTTTGGATTTGTCACTTAAATCATATCATAAAGGTTGAAAACTTTCTACTTATTTTTCCGCATTTAAGAAAAACGAAAAAATTCACAAACATTTTCATAGTGCAAAACGCCGAATTTTCTGAAATTACCTGAAAAGCATTGACGAAAGCGGAGAAATGTGATACAATATATTTGCAGAATAATATTTATATAGAAAGGGTTTGGCAAGTATGAAGCGACGGCGTAAAATCAATACATACATTTACTCGCGGCATAGGCGTAGATTTGCCTTTTTCCGTTATTCGTTTGCGGGTATTTATTAAGGTGTGTTCGTTTTCAAAGTATTTTGAAATCGGGCTCACCTTTTTTCGTTCTTACGCCGAAAATACAATAGGTGACTACATACCCGAAAGGAGCGTGCTGCCTATGAAAGAAAAAAACGCCGGATGTTCGCACTTCGGCATAAACAGAGAGCTGCGAAACAAGATGAAATTACAAAAAAGGAGGTCATGAAACATGAAACGCAAAACAAAAAAACCGGTTTCCGTTCTGCTATGTATAGTACTGTTGCTTTCGCTTATACCACTGACGGCATTTGCGGATGAATCGAAGGCTGTAAAGATTACGGAAGAATCAAAGACCGCAGAGCTTGTTACGGATACGGCAAAGTTTATCTCTTTGGATGAGGCAAAAGAAATTGCACTCAAAGACGCCGAGCTTGACAGAAACAAACAAAAAATAACGTTCACCAAGGAAGAACTGAGCCGCAATAAAGGCAGACCCTGCTACCTGTTGGATTTTTATACAGGGGAAAATCAGTATCATTATGAGATTGACGCAAAGACGGGAGAAGTTATCTACGGCAGAAGATATATTCTGCTTGCCGAAGCAAAAAAGATTGCCGTTGATGATGCGGGCTGCACCGAAAAGGTTACCTTTACCGAGGAAGAATTGGTGGACGGCGGCATCAAAACGCCGTATTATCTGCTTGTATTTGCCGACAATAAGACGCAGTGGACTTACCGAATCAATGCAGTAAGCGGCGATATACTCGAAAAGAAAGAGGAGAATATCGGCGAGGCGGATTTAATCTCTTTGGAAAAAGCAAAATCAATAGCGCTTAATGACGCCGGTCTTGTTGAAAATGCGGAAAAGATTGTGTTCACCAAAGAGGAGCTAATCCGCAATCAGGACAAGCCCTATTACCTGTTGGAGTTTTACACCGGTAAATATCAGTATCACTATGAGATTGATGCAAAGACGGGCGACATTATCTATGGCAGAAGATATATTCTGCTTGCCGATGCAAAAAGGATTGCCGTTGATGATGCCGAATGCAGCGACAAGGTTACTTTTTTGGAGGAGGAATTGGTAGACGGCGGCATTAAAACGCCGTATTATCTGCTTGTTTTTGCAGACAATAAGACGCAGTGGACTTACCGAATAAATGCGATAAGCGGCGCTGTGATGGGAAAACATATTGATGATATCAGCGGAACGAATTTCATTTCCTTGGAGGAGGCAAAGAAAATCGCGCTGAAGGATGCCAAGCTTGATGAATACGCACAAAAGATTGTGTTCACCAAAACCGAGCTTAACCGCAACCAAGGCAGACCCTGCTATATTTTGGAGTTTTACACAGGTAAATATCAGTATCACTATGAGATTGACGCAAAAACGGGAGAAATTATCTACGGCAGAAGATATATTCTGCTTGCCGACGCAAAAAGGATTGCCATTGATGATGCAGGCTGCACAGAAAAGGTTACCTTTACCGAGGAAGAATTGGTGGACGGCGGTATTAAAACGCCTTACTACCGGCTTGTATTTACCGACAGGAAAACGCAGTGGACATACCGAATCAATGCTGTAAGCGGCGCTATACTGGAAAAGAAAAGCAAGAACACCGATGAGCCGGATTATATCTCTTTGGAGGAAGCAAAGAAGATTGCGCTGAAGGACGCGGGGCTTGACAAATACGCACAAAAAATTGTGTTCACCAAGACTGAGTTTAACCGTTATCAGGGCAAGCAATGCTATTTATTGGAGTTTTATACCGGCAAAAATCAGTATTACTATCAGATTGACGCAAAAACGGGCGACATTATCTACGGCAGAAGATATATTCTGCTTGCCGACGCAAAAAAGATTGCCGTTGATGATGCCGAATGCAGCGACAGGGTTACCTTTTTGGAGGAAGAATTGGTAGACGGCGGCATTAAAACACCTTATTATCATCTCGTATTTGCGGACAGGAAAACGCAGTGGACATACCGAATCAATGCGGTGACGGGCGGCATACTGAAAAAGAAACAAAAGGACATCAAGGTAAAACCCGACACCGAGTGGGAAAATCCGTTCGGTGACGTTAAGAAAAGAGATTGGTTTTACTTTTCGGTAAAATTCGCATATGATTTTGGATTGATGAAAGGTACAACCGAAATGGAATTCTCACCGGACTCTTATGTGACCAGAGCAATGTTTGTCATGATTATCTACCGTATGGAGAAAGAGCCGCAAGCCGGAGGCTCTGTGTTTGTGGACGTTGAAATCGGCGGTTATTATGACAGGGCGGTTGCTTGGGCAAATGCAAACGGCATTGTTTCCGGCGTTTCAAAAGACCGTTTTGCACCGAACGATCCGATTACCCGTGAACAGATGGCAACAATTCTTTACCGCTACGCAGATTTCAAGGGATTTGACATAGAATCAAACGGCAATACGGCATATTCGGACAGCAATTCTATTTCCGGCTATGCGAGGAACGCTGTAAGCTGGGCGGCTGCAAACCTACTTATGAAAGGCAATGACGACGGCAGCTTTTTGCCGAATGCAAATGCAACAAGAGCGCAGGCGGCGGCTGTATTTGCCCGTATGATTGAAAATCTGGAATAAAAATGACCCGGTTGTAACATAAGCTATATTTTCAACGTATAAACCACTGTTGCAAAACGATGCGCAGGCATTGGCGATACAATAACAATGCTTGCGCATATCCCCTTAGGGCAGCCGCTTCGACTGCCCTTTTTTTGTACCCGAGGCCTTGACTAACTTTGTATGTCTCACAAAAAACGGTTTATTATTTAAAAAAATGATGCAGCTTTACAGATTTCAAAATTGTATATACGGAGGTTGATTTTGTGAAACGGACAATAACTTTAATGCTTGCGGCGTGCTGCCTGCTGCTGACTGCGTGCGATAATTCAAGCATCGGCATAATCGGTGGTTCAGACGGACCGGCACAGGTATATATCAATAAAAGCAATGAAAATATAGATTATGAACAGTATCTGACAGAACATTATGTCGATGAATCAAAGCTTCCGACACTTGATATAAACTTGGAAAAAAGATTTATATCCGACGATAGAGTTCTTCTTACGGATGACTCGGTTGAAAATGAGTGGGAGCTGGTGATTTATGAGTTTTACCACAATATGACGTCAGGCTCTTTTGGGAAGATGAAAGCTGTTATCGAAGATGAATCATTACTTGCGGCTGTAGAAAACGAAGAAAAGAATTTTGAAGACGGGATTTACTATAGTAAAATTTGCATTGATGATTTGGAGCTTTTGAAAAAAGATGACCTGAAAGATATTTCGGAGAAAAATAAGCGGGAAATTTACGAAAGACTGAATAATTTGGGTATAAGCGAATTTGGCATTGCAAAAGTCGAAACCGAATTAAAGCATAATGAGAAATCGCTGAGTTTAGCTCCGCAAGTCGGTGACGGCGAGGTAACACGGTATTATCTTATCGGTAAAAAGGCTGATAAATATAAGATTTTTGAAGTTTATTGGGAAGGATTTTTAAATGACTGAGGGGTGCGGATAATGAAGAAGATGGTTCTCGGTATTGCGGTAATTCTTTTTGCAATATGCATTGAAATATCCGCCGCAGGGCATTTGGAGTATATCACTTGGGGCATAGGCGCAATAGGGTTGGTAATATCCGTTGTGGGATATGCGGAAAACGGAAAAGGAGACAAGCAATGAAAAAAGCATTATTTATAGTACTTAAAATAATATTAACTGCGGCAACTTTATTTGTAAGCTATTATGCTTTATTTGTAACCGCTATGTTATTGTTTTCGAGCGGTATAAATCACATTATAACATACATAGGTTTAATTGTTGTGCCGTCACTTCTGCTGCCTTTGATATGGCTGAAAAAGAGAAAGAAGTTTTTAATAATTTGGTGTATCTGTGCCGCAGTGTACGGAGCCGCTCTCGGAACAAACTTCGGAATAATCAAATATAACAAAAGTATCACTGTTAATACTTCTCCGAACATTGATATTCAAGCGTATCTGCCGTTTGAGGAAAATTCCAAAATTGTAAAGACAGACAGCAAAACATTAAAACTTACCGAAAATCTGCCGAGAATTGACGGAGCTGCTGCGTTGTTTCCCGTATATTCCGCATTTGTGAACGCTGTATATCCGAATACGACAAAGCTGCACGACGGAATATTTGAGTATAACAATACCCCTGACGGCTATCGCCTTTTAGCGGAAAAAGAAACAGATATTTTCATCGGTGTGTATCCGTCCGATGAGCAAAAGGCATACGCAGAAGAAAACCAAACCACCTTTGAATATACGCCTATCGGAACGGAGGCATTTGTTTTCTTTGTTCACAAGGACAATCCTATTACAAATCTTACCACCAAACAAATAAAAGATATTTATTCCGGAAAGATTACAAATTGGAAGGATGTCGGCGGAAAAAATGAGAAAATTGCCGCATTTCAGCGGAATGAGGGCAGCGGCAGTCAAAGTATGCTGAAACGGTTTATGGGCGATACGCCGATTATGGATGCGCCTACCGAAATGGTGAATGATTTAATGGCGGGCATTATAGAACAGGTGGCGGATTATAAAAGCAAAACAAACTCAATTGGGTTTTCATTCAGATATTATGTTGAGGGAATTATAAAGAATCCTGATATAAAAATGATCTCGATTGACGGCGCTGCACCGACCTCCGAAAACATCAGAAACGGCAGTTATCCCATTCTTACGCCGATTTATGCTGTTACATACAAGGAAAATCAAAACGGCAATGTTGACAAATTACTTGAATGGATTTTATCCGATGAGGGGCAATACATTATAAACGAAACAGGTTATGTGGGAATAAAGAATTAGGAGGACAGTACAATGAAAAAACTATTATCAATTTTATTAACCGCTGCAATATCGGCAGCAACGGCAATTTCGGCTTTTGCTTACGACAAGACAAATATAACCGTTCATAATACGGAAAAACACGGCTTATATATAACTGTCGGCGGAACGAAAATATATTGCGATAAAACCGAACTGCCGTTTATTGACGAAAACGACAGGACGCAAATTCCCGTCCGTGCCGTCAGCAATGCGCTGGGCAAAAAGGTAGATTGGAACGATACCGACAAGACAGTCACAATTTCAGATTATAACGATGACAAAAACACTGTTGTTTTTACTATTGATTCCAAATCAATGCTTAAAAATAATAACGCAGTCAATATGGATACAGAGCCTAAAATATTCAATAATCATACATATGTGCCGCTTAAGTTTTTGGGTGAAGCTTTTGAATGTGATGTGGAATATACAACCGCAGACAGATTTTCGGATATAACCGTAAGCCGCACATCTGATTTTGCAGGATTTAATCAAGCTGACAGCATTACCGTATGGGGAAATATAGAAAGCCTTTTCCACGGAGCCGGAGGACTTGGCTCTATAATGCCGTATGAAGGTGAAGCGCCTGACTTAAACGCAAACTATATAAGAGCATATAGGGTAACAATGAGTGAGAATGATACCAATTCGGAATTTGATGTCTATTGGGACACCTTGTATCATAAAACTTTTGTAAAAACGGGCGTCGTTTTATATACGGCAAATGATGCTTTCCCTCGCTTTTTGGATTCCCTTTTGGAAGCAGGCGGCGATGCGATTTATGTTGTTGATGATAAGGACAGAGAGTTGTTTGCAAAATACGGTTGGAATATAAATTATAAACTTGCATCGCTTACAGATACTCTGCCGCAATTTAAGGAGCTTGGCGATTTTTCCGCAAATGAGTATTATTATCTCTATAACAATGAGCTTTCAAAGGATATTGGACTTGATTTAAGCAAGTATGCCGAAAAAGCTGTAACGGTTGATATTTATCAGCTTCGTGAGGGTATGCCGGAAAAATTTTATCCCATAACCACCGCAAGAGGTATCGTTGTTAAATACGAAAACGAAATTATAGGAGCGTTTATAAGCGCCGGGCGGCATCAAGTTGAAAATGCCTGCAGCTTACCGGGAAAGAGCTTTGATGAAATAACAAATATGAGTTTTGCAGACTTTATTGTACCTCTGCTGAAATCCGAAGATGATATGAAATCAAAAACGCCCGAAGAAATCATTAAAATGTATTGTAAGGCTTTGAATGAAAAAGATGAAGGCACAGCAATACAATGTATTGCAAAAACTACAATGTTCGGTGGGGTTACGTCGAACCTGTTAAATACGGAATTATATGACAGTATTCCGCATTTGCCGCTGACAAATAAAACCTTTGTTAAGGACGACGAAAGACGGATTGACAATATAAAATCAATTTCAAATGTGGAAATTAAACCCCATAATAATAAAAATTCCGATGAAAAGCATAAGTCTTATACGGTAACATTTGATGCCGAATATGTGCGGGAGGAAACAATCTCAAACGGAAATCAGTATTGGATATGCACTATGGTTAACGAATCCGATAACACCGGTTGGAAAATATCTTTTTTCGGGCATTGATAAAGAATTAGGAGGACAGCACAATGAAAAAACTTTTATCGCTGATTTTAACAATTACAATTCTTTGCTCCATGGCAATAACTGCATTTGCCGATGATACCGTCAATGATGCGGTGAAAGTAGGTATTAACGCAGAGTTTAAGCCGTTTGAATATTACGAGGGTGACGAGCTGAAAGGCTTTGATGTTGAGCTGATGAATTTAATCGGTGAGAAAATCGACAAAAAAATTGAATTTGTCAATATGGATTTTGATGCACTCATTCCGGCTGTTTTAAGCGGAAGAGTTGACTGTGCGATTTCCGCGATTACTGTTACGGAAGATAGGGATAAAGTGATTGATTATTCGAGAGAATATTTGAGAACAACGACAGTAACCTTTGAAAACGGTCAAATAAGCCGCAAGTACGGAGAAGATTATGCGATTGTTTTCCGTGACGGTGTTGCTCAAGCCAAATACAGGTCAATCATAATACCTACGGATTATGAGAAGTTATATATGAATATTGACGATGCTTTAAGCGATTTATCTCAAAACGGAACCGTCGGAAAGCTCATAGAAAAATATGATTTGAACCAACCGCTGGACGAAACAAAAGAAAATATTGAATATATGGATGTGCGCAGTTGTAGTACTACTGCCGCAAAAACGGTGGAAATAGAAATACCTGTTTCGGCAAGCAAATGGGCAGCAGACAGCATTGAAACTGCAAGAGAAATAAATATTATAAGCGGAAACTGTAACTTCCCCGGGGCAATTACCCGTGAAGAATTTTGTGAACTTGTATTCAATTATATTAAAAAATTTCCCGGATCGGCTTTTTCGGTGGGTATAATAAAACATCCTTTTACCGATACGGATAATGAACACATTGAAGTGCTGAATGCATTGGGCATTGTCAAAGGAAAATCCGAAACGGAGTTTGCTCCGAACGATTCGCTTACACGTGAGGAAGCCGCAGCCATTCTCTGCCGTTTGATAAACAAAATATATCCAGGCTGGGATGCGACGACGCAATACTTTGATTTTGCCGACAGCGGGCAAATTTCCGATTGGGCAATGAATGATATTCAAGTCATCTGCAATATGGGTATTATGCAGGGCGTTGGCGATAACAGATTTGCTCCAAAAGAGTTATATACCACCGAACAGGCTGTTGCAACGCTTGTGAGAGTATATAATAATTTTTCAAAATCAAATGATATATCAAACGCCGAGAATTTGTCTTACAGCCAAATAGAAGATTTGCAAGAGTCTGTAAGCAACGGTCATTTTCCGTGGCGGCTCGACTATAAGCAAGTCATTATGAATTTTCTTTCCGACAAGGGTGAAAAAGCCGAAAACGGCGAACTCGTTGCTTTTGCCGGTGACGGAGAAAAATGCAGCGGCAACTATAAAATAGGAAACAGCATTTATACTCTTGAATTGTTTAAGCCTATTGATAAAAGCGAAACAGGTATTTGGATAGTAAAATCGTGTGCCAAAAAAGATGTTATCGGTGGTGTCGATGGGGAAACAGAAATAAGTGTTTCCGACTTGACTTTTGCCGATAAGCTGAACGTACAAATGCCTGCGGATAAAAACTATATGTTTTCTCCGCTGTCCGTCAAGATGGCTCTTGCACTTGCCGCTAACGGAGCAGAGGGCGATACAAAGAATGAAATATTAAACACACTCGGAGTAAAAAACCTTGACGAATTTAATACGCTTTCAAAAGATTTGATAAAGAGGTACTCTCAAACCGATATTTTGAGCCTTAATATTGCAAATTCAATATGGATCAACAAGGACAAAACAACACAGAATTTCAGCAAAAACTTTAAGAATATCGCAACGGAGTATTATAATGCCGATGTTAAGACGGTTTACAACAAAAACGCTGTCAGTGAAATCAATTCTTGGGTGAAGGATAAAACAAAAGGCAAAATTCCGCAGATTATTGATAATGCCGATAACTTTTGGGCAATGCTTATCAATGCAATTTACTTTAAGGGCGCTTGGGAAAATGAGTTCAGCACATCCCTTACAAAACCCGATGAGTTTACTAATGCAGACGGAACAAAAACACAGACAGACTTTATGAATAAAACAAGCTGGATTCCGTATGCGGAAACAAAATCTGCAAAGATAATCGAATTACCGTATAAAAACAGAGTTGATAAATTCTCGGATAGCGGTGAGTATATCGGCACCGATAGCTTTGATGACCTTGATGTGAGTATGTATTTAATGCTTGCGGATAGCGGAATAAATGCAGAACGAGAGCTTAATGCCGCAATCAATGGCAAAAGCTTTGAGCGAACATATACCAAGCTTTCAATACCGAAATTCAAAATCGAGTATTCCGAACGTCTTAATGATACGCTAAAAAACATCGGCATTAAAACGGCTTTCGACACCAAAACAGCCCGGTTTGAAAAAATGTTTGATTCGGGCAATATGTGGTTTACCGATATAATCCATAAGACATTTATCAGCGTGGACGAAAAAGGAACTGAAGCCGCCGCCGTAACCTCAATCGGTATGGGCGGTTCGGCACTTCCGCCCGAGCCGATAGAGCTTAAATTTAATAAACCGTTCTATTTTGCAATTCGTGATAATACAAGCGGAGAAATTCTGTTTATGGGAAGATATGCTTTTGCAGAATAAACGCAGAAAGGCTCGCTGCCGCTGAATACGGCAACGAGCCTTTCTTTAATAAAATTACTCGATAGCAATTTTGCTTGTTGAATTAAGCTTTTTCTGTTCCTTTTTCGGAAGAACAATGGTCAAGACACCTGATTTATATTTTGCTTTTACATCTTCTGGAGTAACATCGCCGACATAAAAGCTCCTTGTGCAAACACCTGCATCAAGGAGGATTTTTGAATCCCCCTTGATGATACTGCGATGCACACGGAATTATTGCTCGGCACGGCATTGTTGCTGTTTGAAATCAAGGGCGCTGCTTTCTTTGCAAGCATTAAAAATAATTGAAAAGGCACGGTATCTGTATTCCATTTTACACCCATTTCTTTCTCAGAAAAAAGGAACAAAACATAAGGTTATTTTTGATACTGTGAAAAAAAATAGAAATTTCAAAAAAACTATTGACATTCGCTACTACATAGTGTATAATAAAAACAGGATGTAGAAACGAAAGGGGATGCTGCAATGAAAATATCAGAAACAGAAATGGAGATTATGAAAATAATCTGGGATAAGAACGGTAAGGTAACGACGAGCGAGCTTGCCGATAAAATGCCCGATAAGAAGCTTACAACCATATCAACCCTTGCAGGAAGGCTTATCGACAAAGGCTGTTTAAAATCCGAAAAGATTGGCCGTTCTCATGTTCACGAATACGAAGCGATTATTTCCGAACAGGAATATCAGGCAATGCAAACAAAAGAATTTGTAAAGTCTATTTACCGCGGAAGTGCAAAAAGCCTTATTTCAGCGCTTTTCAGAGATGAAGCTTTTACAAAGGCAGACATTGACGAGCTTAAAAGATTTATAGAGGAACAGGAGTGATGAAATATGATAGAATCGGTTATAATATCAACTCTTGCAGGCTCTGTTATATGTACTGCATTGCTGATATTCAAAAACAAAATATTATCGATCCTGAGCGGTAAGGCTTTATACTACATAAGCTTGCTTGCAATGCTTATATTCATTCTTCCGATGAATATCGGTGAAATATCGCTCCCAAAAGCTCCAATACATCAGCAAGTTAATGTGACGGAATTTAATACGAAAACAAAGGCAGAAAAAACAGATAACGCACTGATACAAACTGTTCGGCAGGAAGCTCAGCAAGAAACACAGCATAATGTACTGCCGAAACCGTCAAAAATCGTAAGAAGATCTAATCCTATTACTATACAGGAGATCTTAATTGTTGTATGGTTGCTTGGGTTTATTATTCTAATGTGCAGATACCTCATTTCATACTTCAGATTTAAGAAGAAAATCTGCGGATTTGATACACACGAAGTCATCGACGGCGTGGACGTAATAAAAAGTACGATAATATCATCGCCGCTTGTGTTCGGATTTTTTAAGCCAACGCTTGCAATTCCCGAAATCAAGATGAATGAGGACGATTATAAACTTGCAATTAAGCATGAAATGGTACACTATAAGCATCACGATTCCTGGTTCAAGCTTTTTGCGGTGATTGTCAATTCAATTTATTGGTTTAATCCGATTACATATCTTATGGTGAATTTAATCGGCGAAGCGTGTGAATATGCTTGTGATGAACAAGTAACAAAAGAAATGGATATGTCAGACAGGAAGCAGTACAGCACAATGATTCTTTCGATGGTATGCCAGACTTCGCCCGCTTTGTCCAGCAACATGGTTAAAAACAAAAAACAGCTTAAAAGGAGGTTTGAGATGATTATGAAAAAGAAAAAATTTAGCGTATGGGGAACAACATTGTGTATGGTGCTTATTCTGGTGCTTACCTGCTGCAGTGTAGTATTCGCAAATGAGATCGAACCTTTGGTATCTTCTCTTTTAAAAGATGATTATGTTTACATTTCCACTTATGGGGACGGTGGTTATAATGAGTTTGTCCCTGTTCGGAAAAACGGAGAATATTATTTGCCGTTAAGAGAGTTTCTGAATAAAACAGATATTGAAAATGATAAAATCAAATATAATAACGGAGTAATTACGATTGATTTTTGGACGAATGAAACGACGATGATTTCTACGGGACTCATCCCAAACGGCAGCGAAACATCCTATTCACAAACAGAGAACAGAACGAAAATACCGAGCGAATATTCGTGGTCAGCGGTTTGTACGGTTGGCAGTAAAGATGTTGAAATCGGGAACGAAAAATACACTTTATCCAATGCCCCGTATATTGAGAACGGAATTACTTATGTTCCTTACGAATATCTTAAAAAACTGAAATTATATGAAAACAAGACCAGGAGTGCAAACGAACCGAAAGACAGACGCCAAATAACATCAAAATTTATTTCGTTAATGATGTTCGGTTTTGACAGTGCGAACGCTGAATATTATACCGACTACATTCAAATGGAAGTTTTGTTTGGCGAAAATCCCTTTTCAACCTTTTCGGATATGACATACGGTGCGGAAGCAAAAATATCGAAAACAGGCTATCGCACAGAATTTGAAGCCAATTTCAATTATTTTGAATCAGATGATGCCCAAAAAGAAGGAAATGTTAAAATAAAGCTGAATAAAGTAACACGTATATATAGTAAAGGCAGTGATATAGAGGGATTATTTACAGTAGAAAAGAACGGTGAAATCATTTATGATAATCAAAAAGGTTATATCATGCAGCTTCCGTGTCCTGCGGGCGATGGAGTGTTGGATTTTCAAAATACAAAAGTAAAAATCGGTGAATTAAACATTACTGCGTTTTTTACGGGTCTTAACAATGTCCCCGAGGAATACGATGAACGGTCAAAAGAAGCCGCAGAAATAATCAAACTCCCAAATACGGTCAAAAAATTTATAGTCCCCTCTGCCGTTAAGCTAAACGGTATAAATGTGAGCCGCGGAAGTAAGCTGTACAGTCATTTTTGGTATAATCTCGAAAAGAAGATTATTGATGTTAACATAGGGTTTGATAATTTTATCGAAGACAATGACAATCCTATGGAGCAGTACCGTATAAACAGTGAATTGAATTCAAAAATGACAGTCATTGACGAGAATACCATCTCGGCAGAGCTGTATCTCACAGAGGGGAATAATAACAGAATTGATTCCTTTGATGCAATAATCACATTTTTGCCCGATGAAGGATTTGAATTGAAATCTACAGACGGTAAATATATTATTAAAGGACAGACAGAAGATTTTGTTCCGCAATGGCAGTGGACTGAAGAACAAAGGAATACTCCTGTGCCTGCAGTGGTAATGATTGATGAATAATAAGCAACATAATAAGGCTTGGTCTGCCTGGATTGACGAAACCAAAAAGACCATAACCATAAAGGAAACACAAAACGCAAAGCAAGTATTCTTTAAAAACCGTGAAATCGGTATAGAAACAATTATGAAGCTTGTTTCTAAAGGATACAAAATAGGATAGTATACTTGATATTTTGTGTCAAACTTGTTTTGATATAAAATATCAAGTCAACAAAACAGTTTTCGCAAAAACTGTTTTGACGCTATACGCAAATTTTATTTTGCGTATAGCACAAAGGGGTATGGGGAAATGAGAGTTGCCCCATAATGAAAACAAATGCGAAACGCCGATTTGTTTTCATTCGCCCTCGGCAGAGCGCACACACCTGTAAGGTGTATAAGTGCGCCCTTGTTAAAACAAGGGATTGCCCTCGTCCGCCGTATGCTCCCGTAAATTCTTAACTTTCGCCCTCACGCTCTCGCTCGAAAAGATTTCAATTAAAAGCGTTTGCAACTGCTCATTTGAAAAGTCCTCGCTATTTCCGATTACGCTTTCCAAAATCGCCCCTCGCTCAATTAACCGTTTTGTCCGTTTCTTGCGTTCGGCTTGCTTTTGCTCCGATATGAGCCGCTTTTTCTTGTTATTGAGCTGCTTGATTTGTTCCTCTGCCTTTGCAATTTGTTCATCATAATTTTTCATAAATCATCGTTCCTTTCTGTATTTTGGGCATGAAAAAAGGACAGCCGATTTTTTTCGGTTGTCCTTTTAATGTTGTATGTTCTTTGTTTTAATTATTTTTTTCTGCCAACAGATTTTTTGTAATAATAACCTTTTGTTCGTTTTCCAACCATTCGACACTTGCACCGAGATGTTCGGAAATGAAACGAATAGGCGTATACGTACGGTCGTTTTCTATAAATGCCGGAGAATCAAGTTTAACATTCTCACCGTTTACAACGGCATACTCTGCACCTATGGTAATAAGAATAGTTACATCTTCATTGGTTTTAAGGTTTTTGCCCATAATTGTTACAAGTTGTTTGTCACCGTCCCATTCAACAAAAGCCCCCAAGTTTTCAGCAACAAATCGTGCCGGAAGCATTGTACGGTCGTTTACAATTTTCGGTGCAACATCATTTGTCTTTACTTTTCCGAAAACAGAGGCACCTTTTTTGCCGATAGTAAGAATTATTTGATTTTCAGAGTTATCTGTTTTCTTTTCCGTCCAAGCGGCATAAAGCGTCATACTCTTTGTTACCTTTGCAGAAAAATCATACTTTGTTTTAAGTTCTTTATCAGTATACCAACCCACAAAGTCAAAACCATCTTTGGTCGGTGTTGTCGGCTCTTTGATTACAGAATTTCTTGTAACGGTTTGACTTGACAGCTTGCTACCACCGTTTGTGTCAAACGAAACCGTATAGCGAGTTGTCCCGCCGCCACCGGAGCGCTTGTTCCACTTTGCATAAAGAGTTATTTCAGATGTATATCCGGCTGCTGCAAGTGTTTCAATTTTTGTAGCGAATGTATCTTCCAAATACCAACCTGCAAAATTATATCCCGATTTGGTCGGATTGACAAGTATTGTTTCCGTGCCGTATGTATGTGTCGCAGGGGAATTTGCACCAAGAGTACCTCCGTCAAGTTCATAGTTGATGATATATTCTGCCGCTTTTGTTATTATATCATTATCTTGTTTGCTCAATGCAAGTTCAATTTGTGAAATCGAAAACTTATCTGCTGTTAAAGAGGTATTTCCGTTTGTAGATGTGAAAAGTGTATGTCCCACCGTAAAAGGTGTTTCAAATTCCAATTTTATAGGATTGTTTTCGCTAATTGTAATATCACCATTAATGTTTATCGGAATAATATTATTTGCTTCATCAGCCAAAAATTCGATAACATTATCTGTATTATCCGCTGTCAGCGTTTGTATAGGCTGAAAAGTCTTAATTTTACTGTTATTTTTAAGTGATACATTTCCCAAACTTCCTTGCATAGCACTCGTTATACTTGAATTATCAAGTGTAATGGCAGGAATACCTTCTTGTTGGTCATTCAATATATCCACTTCTGCATTTTTCGTATTTATAACATCTATTGCAAACGGCTCATATTTGAGATACAGCCCATTGATAATAAATGCTCCGATACAACTGTTTTCAGCGGTACTGATATTTTCAAATATATATTTGCTACCAGCATATTCCGAAGCTGCAAACACATTATTGATAAACTTTATGCCCGAAAACTTGACGGAAGCCTCTTTATTTGCCGAATAAAACAGACTATAATCTTCTTCCGTGCCACCTGTGAAAGAAGCCTGATAGGTATTTTCACCATCAGTGTTTGTAAAAGTAACATTTTTGGTAATGTATGCAGGTGAATCAGTCGACATTACAACATCACCGCATACAACTATTGTTCCGCCGTCGGCTACAAGTCGCATTGCAGTGCTAATAGAAGCAACTGCTTTGTCTGCTGAAACACCTAAATTCTTATCGCTACCTTTTATACTGTCGAGATAAATCGTATCAATATAGGGCACTGTGTCTGTTTCGGTTTCAATATCGCTCGTTCCGTTGAGTATTACTGTTACTTTATTGTCCTTAACCGCCACATAATCATATGGGTAGCTCGAAATAGGATTGCCCATAGTGCCAACACCGTTAAATTTTGCTCCTATTTTCTTTCCGACATCCTTAAAGATAACGGTATATGTATTATTATAAATGTTTGCATCTTCCCAATTTGCTCCATTCCAAGTAATAAGATTTTCAGGAAGCTCTCTTGAATCTCCAAAACCGTCAATTTGGGCAGAAAGAGTTTCACCAACCTTTGCGTTTCCGTTTATGGCTGTAACTCTGATAGCCTTATTTGAAATGGTTTCATCAGTCGGTGTTGTCCGGCAAAGATTATATGCCACATAACCATTTGTAACTTTTCCGCTATCTACGCCAAATTTAATATAGACATACAAATTAGGTTGCCCTATATTCATTGCACCGCAGTCAAGTGTTCCATCGTTCTTAAATTCACCCTGAAACAATATACCGCCAACGGGATTTGATTTCTTGCTGATTTTAGCAGAAGCTCCGCTTTCCAATGTGAAGCTTCCGTTCATTATGAGATAGCGTTTTGCTTTACTATCATTCGAAGGCTTACTCTCAAAAATAACATTAGCGCCGTCCTCAACTTTGATATTCGCATTACAAACACGGCTTATCCCGTTTTCACCCTCATCAAAACTCAATGTGAGTGTTGCACCGCTTTTTACATTGATGTCAATACTCTTTTCTATCGACGCATCAACAGATACATTGCCTGTAATATTTATTTCAGTAGTTTCTGTGCTTTCCAAGGCTGAAAGGAAATTGACTTCGCTTGTAATATTAGTGCTTTCGGCAAATGCAACTTGTGTCAAAAGTGAAACAAGCATTGCAAAAGACAAAAGAAAGCAGAGCAAATTATTTGTTTTTTCATAGTGTAAATATCCTCCTAAAACATATATTTGTTTCGCAATAAACTTTTTACTTGCCGAACTGCAATTATCGGCTTTTGTACTTTCATAGGCAACACTCCTTGAATAGATTTAAGTTGACATATCGTGCAAAACTCTGTTTTTCAAAAAGAAACACAAAAAGGCACACCTTATTTACTCTTTTGAGAGATGTAAAGTGTACCTTTAATATTTCTATTATATTTTTGAAAAATGACAGACTTATACTGTATGTATGTACGTACCGATTTTACGCCAAACAACATAGTCTGTCAAGTCCTTTCTGCAAAAAATTATACAATTTTATTATAATATAAATTTCTTGTATAGTCAACGCTTTTACAGCGTTTTCAGCGTTTTGCACGTATTTTGATAAATTAATTATATCACAATTTTCTTAAAAAAATCAATGGGTTCTAAAAAGCTTCCCCAATATTTTTCCAATCTTAACCTTTTCTTTGTCACCTTTTTTGTTTCAATATTTTCAGATTGCTGCTGCCCCTCAATTATTCTTTCTGCCAATGCTTTTTGTTTATCCGCAGCTTGTCCGGCTGCTAACGCAGCTTGACTTTCGGCTAATTTATTTAATATTTCAAGAAGCTGTTTATCCTTTTCACGGTTATGCTCTCTTTCCTTTTCGAGTTCCGCTTGCAGCTTCTCCACTTGTTCCCTTAAAAATACAACTTCACTATCCTCCGGAGGCGTAAACAAACCGTCAATCGTAAACAACTGATCGTCAATCGTTGACGTAAACAGCTGTAAAGCAGTTGATAGTTCCTTGTTCTTTCTTTTTTGATGAACAGCTTGCTTTGTAACAAAACAAACGGCGATAATCTGTGCGTGTGCTTGTCATATATGAAATTGAAGTCCTTTCCGGTTTTTCTTATTTTCTCGCCGTAGACCGGACTTGCGGCAAGTTGATAGATAAAGCGAAGCTCTTTTTTATATTTGCTTATTTCGTCAAGGCAATTTGCAAAAAAGCCTTTTAGGTCGTTGAGGCTTGCAAACACATATTCGAATATTTCATCCGTAACCGTTTTCAAGCCGTACTGCGCCGCCTCGCACACAATACCTGTCTTGTCCTTAAACCAATAGTACAGCGTACCCTGCACAATTCCCGTGCCCCGGCACACTTCACGAATGGTCATGTTTTCAAGTCCACGCTCAACGAGATAGGGGAAAATCCTTGCCGAAAGCTCGCTTTTATCCGTTGTCTGATATGCGGCAGTATTCATTTTAAGTCACCTCCTCATCGCACTCTGCGTTTATTGAGCAACCGTTTTACCGGTTCGCAAAAAAATATGCCTGCAACATAATCAGAATTATGCGGTAAAGGCATTTTCACATAATCAGAATTATGTTGCAGGCAAAGTGGGTTTTTCATAAATTCGAAACAAAAAACGCTGCATAATAAAAAAATTCAAAACTTTTTTGTGCAAAAAGGCATAGCAAAGCAGGCCAATGTTAAAAATTAAAATAGCATTGGTCTAAAAGCTATGTCTTATTTAGTGCATAATGATGAAAATCTGTAACACATCTATTGTAAACCTACACGAAAAATGCCTGACACGGAAATTTCACCTTGGAATTGTCAAAAAAATGTGGTATAATAAAATTAAGTATATTTATAGTATATACTTTCAAAAATCCATTATATAAGGAGGCATGAAGATGTATCATGTAAAAAGAAAGCTTTTGGCGATCGTACTGTCCCTGATTATGGTCTTTTCACTCGTTCCGTCAAACCTTGCGTTTGCGGCGGAGGGCGCATATATCCATAATCCGATGGATAATCCGAAGACTGCGGCGGATATTATTGAGGATCCGGCTGCGGTTTACGGCTACCGTCCGAACCCCGATTCGGTGCGGCTGGGCGAGTTTGCAAACGCGATTGACTGGACGGATGAGAAACAGGTTGCCGAAGCAAGGGAGCAACGTGCTGCGTACCACGCCAAAAATGAAGAGTTGTACAAAATGATTGACAAACTGTCGGCGGAGGGCAAAACCACCGAGGAGATTGCACGCACGGTCAGCAAGCGCAGAAATGAATTGCGACTTGAGGCATATAACGGAGATCCGGAGGGTCTTGCGAGGGTAAAGAAAAGTAATCTTGACACCTACGGAAACGAAAATGGTCCGACGGCGGATTCGCTTTATGAAAAATACGGCTCGTGGCAGACGGTGCTTGAAAAAGCATTAAGCACAAATGCCGGTATGGACGCATGCCTCGGTTTTTACGATACATATTACTCTTTATACGGCGCAGAGCCGGCTGAAAAGAAATATTTCGGGAAGTTTTCCATGCCTCAGACGAATTTTAACGATATAAAATATGAAAGATTCGGCATGGCGGAGTTTGACAAAAATATATCTGAGATCCTTAAAATCAATTTAAAGCCCTATACAGAGGAAAACGCGAAAGCAATGAAGGGCTTGCTTGAAACTTTATCGGAACAGTATTGGGATTCGGTATCAAGGTATGCTCTTGCACAGATTGACGTGTGGAAACACAATTCCGAGGAGAATATTGCTGAGCTGGAAAAAGCTTTCAATATCGTAAGCGAAGCGGAAAAAAATTATACCCGTATGTATACCGAGCTTGCGGAAGGAAAATACAGATCCGTGCCGGCGAAGCTTTTCGGCAGCGAGGATGAATTTGAGGCTTTTCTCGACAGTAACGGTTCAGATAAATACTATGAGCTTGTCGCAGAAGAGCAAAAGCTCATCAGTGATTTTACGGCAAATATCTACGGCAATAATACCGTTATATCCGATAGCGGCGAGGAGCTTAATATAAGCGATATTACAGCTAAGATGAATGCGGCGGATGAAGCAATGAAAAACGGCGGCGATACCGACACGCTGCAGGCGGAACTTGAAATGCTGGAAAATAAATATCTGGAATATACCAAGAAAAACAATATTATTTTGGGAGAAATCTATTCCAAATTAGTAAAGGTAAGAGATAAAATTGCCGGGGAAACAGTGTATGAGAATTATGCCGAATACGCCTATGAGATCGGTTACACCAGAGATTATACCGTTGCCGAAGCACAAAGCTTTTCCGGTTATGTTAAAAAACATATAGTCCCCTTATTTGAAAAGGTCGGCGATGCAATCGCCAATCTGGATACAAGATATTTATCCATGACGGATGAGGAAATCCTCGAGGAATTAAAATTCTGCTTTGCGGATGTGAGCGGTGAGATGTCGGACGCATTTATGTATATGCTGGATAAGAATATGTATGACATTACCTATTCGGAGGATAAATATCCTTCCTATGCGGCAACGATTTATCTTTATAATCTGGGAACTCCGTTTTTGTTTGCAAGCCCGTCAGAGGATAATGCAGGTCAACTCGGCACGGTTATTCATGAATTTGGGCATTTTAACACAATGCTTTATGATCCGGTAAATCAGGAAAATAATATAGGTACGTTTGACGCATCAAATATGGATACCGCAGAGGTTAATTCACTCGGTCTTGAAACACTTATGACAAACTATTACAACCGCTTTTACGGCAAAGACGAAAACGCATATACTCTTTCTTTAATTTATTATTTGCTTGGGAATGTTATTGACGGATGCGTTATAAACGAGTTTGAGCTTGCCGCAATCAAAAATCCGAATATGAGTGTTGACGAACTGAACCGCACATACAGAAAAATAGGCGAAAGCTACGGAATGACCTTTATGACGGATGATGAGATGGCATACGGATGGGTACAGACACAGCATATATTCACGCAACCGTTTTATTACATAAGTTATGCGACAAGTTCAATGGCGGCTCTTGACATCTGGTCCGGAATTGACGATTTTGATGTGGCAAAGGATCGATATTTAAAATTCTGTGCGCTCGGCGATCATATGCCGTTCAAGGAAGCTCTTTCCGAAGTCGGTATTCACAATGTTTTTGAAGAAAAATGTTCAATCATTCTTGCAGAACAGATTACCGAAGAATTCGGATTCGATTATGAAGATGTTAAGAATGATGAATGGTATTACAACGCAGTGTTCTTTTCTCTGCCGTATGTGGATGGGTTATCGGATGTTGAGTACGGTATAAACCAAAATGCCTCAAGAGGGATTATAGCAACGGGAATTGCGGGACTGTGCCGCGGTGAAAATGTCGAATCAAAAGCGAAATTCACCGATATTCCAGCGAATAACAAAGTATATATCAACTGGGCATACGATAACGGCATTATTTACGGGTATGACGACACGCTTTTCGGATATTCGGATGATGTAACGCGTGAACAGGCGGTTGTTATGCTATACCGTTGCGCGGAATTTCTTGGTACAGACAATAGCGAGGCATCGTCACAAATCATTTATACGGATGCGGATGCCGTTTCCGACTGGGCTGTCGAAGCAGTCAGCTGGGCAAGCAGCATAGGTATAATACGGGGATATGAAGACGGCACTTTCAAACCATTCAACAATGTTACCAAAGCAGAATTTGCACAAATGTTATATGCCTTTGCCGATGTTGTTCACTAAATCGGTTTAAATTATTAGAATGATACCGAAAATCGCAGACAAGAGTTGATTCGCTTCTGTCTGCGATTTTTTATACAATCCGCCGAAAAGGCTGCTGAAAGGTTGAAAATGCACAAAAAATGTTGTATAATATTATTAAGAATAAATTATTGGGAATCCTGTTATGAGAAGCGTAAAGAACAACTGTAAATCAAAATATATAGACTATGGATGGCTGATAATTAAGTTTGATAACGGAATTGTAATTGATTATGATTTTGATTTGACTTAATTTCTAACAAAAGAAAGGGGCAAAAGCAATGAAAAAACTGTTATCAATTATTTTAACAATTACAATTATTTGCTCTGCGGCAATAGCTGCATTTGCAGAGCAAGCATACTCTGATGAAAAATGTTCCGAATGGGCATATTACTACATTAAAGACGCAGAATCACCTCTGTATAACATAATGCCGCAGGAAATGTACGGCGGCGATTTTACAGCGTCTGTTACACGGCAAGAATTTTGTGAGCTTATATACAATACGGTCGGTTATATGAACGGTGTTACAAATGTTTCGGATGAAATCGGAAAATCAACGCCGATTTACCCCAAATTTTCGGGAAAGACATCACCGTTTGAAGATACAAACAGCGAGTATATTTTAGCTCTGTATGAAAGCGGAATAATCAAGGGCAAAACCGAAAAAACCTTTTGCCCGTCAGATCATCTGACAAGAGAGGAAACAGCTCTCATTATAAGCCGCGCTGCCCAATATTGCAATTTGAAAAAGCTGCCGTATAAATTGCCTTTTAATGATACTTATTCTCTGACAGATGAATCATCGGACGCAATAAAATCCGTCTGCGGAATGGGAATTATGAACGGAACGGGTGAAAATCATTTTTCACCTTCAGAAACGCTTTCAAAGGAACAGGCGGCTGCAATCGCAATGCGGCTTATAAATTGCATTGCACATCACAGCGAAATCAATTCGGAACTATCCTGTTATTATAATTTAATGCAGATGTGGATTGAGGACAAAGACGGCAATGCGATTTTTATACTTCCGATGTACTTGGCAACATATGATTACCGCATTGATTACGGTTACAGCGGTTGGGATTTCTTTGAACACAACAAAAAGACTGTGATTGCCGTATTCGGCAGCGACGCACCGCAAACAGAAGCACATACGGAGTTTTACGAACTTCCGAGCGGCAATAAAATTCTTGAACTTCCGAAAAAGGCGGGATATTTTCTTGGCATTACAGAGGACGGAAAGTATATTATAACCTATGATATAACAAAACCCGCCGAGTATGGCTCGTGGGGTGAAACAGTCTATGGTGTTTACGACTTTAACGGTGCGGAAATACTTCCGCCGATTTATAGCCGGGATGAATTACATAAAGCCGGTTATATTGATTATGACAATAAATAATGCTCGGTAATTAAAAGAGCATAATCATAACCGAAAACAAATCCGGCAGGGTTATTCCTTGTCGGATTTGTTTTTTTTGAAAAAGCAGTAAATTATACGATACCGTACGGCAGAGCCGGCATACAGCCTCAAAACCGACAGCGCCGGCAACTTTTGTTATTGGGATATGCCGCCGATAAACAGCGCATTGCTCACACAGGCTATGTATTTATATATTCCGAACAGTTTTATGTGTCAAGACTTAGTTAAAATTTATAAATTCATTAAAAAGGCTTGACAAGCTATGTCTAATATGGTAGACTATATATGTCGACAACAGTAGATTATATTGGAGGTATGCCTTATGAAACATATAAACATAGGTGAAGCAGAGCTTGAAATTATGAAGGTTGTATGGAAAGCAGATGAGCCGATAGGTTCAACGGCAATCGGAAAAGCCGTTGAAGAAAAGGGCTGGAAACGCACAACGATTGCCACATTTCTTGCAAGGCTTGTTGAAAAGGGTGCGTTGTCTGCCGAAAGACGGGGCAAGGCGTGGTATTACACACCAATTTTAACGGCAAAGGAATATAAAAAATCGCAGGTAAAAAATCTTATTAAAAATCTGTTTGACGGCTCTGCCGAAAAGCTGGTTGCCGCACTTTTTGAGGAGGAGCAGTTTTCGGAAAAGGATATACAAGAGCTGAAAGCGATTTTTGAGAAAAAGGAGGGGTAAAATTGATTGGTGAATTATTTAAAGCTCTTTTAATCACATCTCTTGCCGGCTCTGCCCTTGCGGTTGTTATCAGCCTGCTGCGCCCGATAACGAAAAAGCTTTTCGGGTATTCGTGGCATTATTACATATGGCTGTGCGTACTTTTTGTAATGCTTATGCCGGTGCGGTTTAGTGTAAATACAATGCCTGCGCCGAACATTGCAACACAAACGGTACAGACACAGCAAACAGTTGCCGGTGAACAACCCGAAACAACCGAGAATATTGTGCAGACAGCCCCTGCTCAAAAGCCGCAGCTTTTACAAAGAGCAACAGTTATATGGGATAGGATAATTTATAACCGAATGAATATTTTAGCGTATTTGGCAAAATATCTGTAGCTTAATGATGATTTGCCCCCCCTTTTTATCAAAACTTTATTATACCACTCTTTATTGTTGTTTCTAAATGTCAGTATACTATATAAAAATATCAGTATACGACTTGTAATTCGCAACATCACGATATATAATAAAAATAGTTTTAATGACATTATATAGGAGCCAGAGTTAAAATTAGGAGGAAAAGGTTTATGAAAATTATTGAAAGTGAAAAAAGTGAAAAATATCTTGGTTATCGGCTTTATATTCCGGATAATATGAGTGACGAACTTCCTCTTCTGATTTACTTACACGGTGCAGGAGAGAGAGGAGTGCGCAGGGCACAATTGGAACATTTGGAACGCAATGGTGTACCGCGTATTATAAAAGAGGGCAGAGAAATAGATGCTATTGTTCTGTGTCCGCAATGTCCTGAAATGTTTGTATGGAACAATATTGTTGTTGATTTAAAAAAACTGATTGATAACATAATTGAGCAATACCGAATAAAAAAAGACAGAATATGCATTACCGGTTCGAGTATGGGAGGATATGGTACATGGGAAATGGGCATGACATTCCCTGATTTTTTCTCGGCTATTGCTCCTGTTAGTGGCGGAGGAATGGAATGGCGTGCTCAGAAATTGGTTAATACACCTGTCTGGGCATATCATGGTGCAGATGATGATGCTGTAAAACCTATCAATTCAAAAATGATGGTTGATAAAATTCAAGAGGCGGGTGGCTCTGCAAAATTTTGCCTTTTACAAGGCTTTGGACATGGTGATGGTATTTATGAAGCATATAAAAATCAAAACTTGATTGAATGGATATTAAAACAGAGAAGAACAAATTTTGATATTGTTGAAGAAGTGGCGTCAAGTTGGTTTTGATAGATGAATTACGAGTCTATCAATGCAGTTTTGCTGTTGTAAAGTCAGAGAAAATGCTTTGCTATATAAAACAAATTTTACGAAAGAAGGATTAAAAAATGGAGATTAAAGCTTCGATGGGGCGTTATACTGTTTACGCCAGCGAGTATTTAAAATTGGACAGCGATGTACTGTCGGGAGGAGGAACAGATGAAACAGAGATACTTCAAAGTATTTTGGACAAAGCACCGGAATGGGGAAGTTTGCATCTTATAATGGACGGAGCGGCGCTCATAAGGGGGATGGAGGTGCACTCAAACACTACTATAGAGTGTATTAACAGTAGCTGCGGATTTTTCCTGAAAGCAGGCTCTGATGATGCAGTTATAAAAAATCATGATATTTCGGAAACAGAAATAAAAAATGTAAATATAACTCTAAAAGGTGGAACGTATAATCAGAATTGTCTTAATCAAGGCATGACCCCTCCAACTGAAAAACAATTGCCAAAAGGGCTGGGGTGCTCGGAAATGCTTACTTGTATGAGATTTTTCGGCGTTCGCAATTTAGTTATGGATGGTGTTACAATTTGTGATCAAAAGCGTTATGCACTGCTTATGGGAAATTGGGAAAATGTATATATGAACAACATAAATATACCGCTTCCGCATATAGTAAAAGAGACAAATCAAGACGGTCTGCATTTTCATGGACCCGGTCAGAACCTAAGACTTAAGAACATTTATGGTCGAGGCGGTGATGATTTCATAGCGATAAATACTGATGAAGGAGACAATGTTTCGTCTATACGTGATGTCCTGATAGACGGGGTTATATTGCATGATGGTGCACACCAGGCAATTCGTCTTTTATGCAGAGATAAGGGTGTACTTGAAAATGTCACAATAAAGAATGTTATGGGAAGCGTACGATGCTGCGGTTTTTATATAAATCCGTGGTTTAACTTCGAGCACCCTGAAGCAAAAGGCGGTCTTTTTAAGAATATCTATATTGAAAATGTCAGATTGAAACAAGCAGATAATTTATTTGAAAGAATCCAGCCATTTATATTCTGCTTGGGCGGAAATATAAGAAATATAACAATTAAAGATGTATGTGCAGAGTCAGATAGTGATGAATTCAGACTCCTTACCGTAAGAGAGGGCGGTGGATATTTAAGCCATGTATATGAAGGAATGACTCCGACTCACATAGAAGATTTAACCGTAGACGGAGTGTACGTTACAGACGGCGGACTCGGCAATGCAAAAGAGCATTTATTTGAAATTGAAGGAAATGCCAGGGTTGACAGAATAAAACTCAGCAATATAAGTGCACATTCGGCAAAACCGGCGGAGGCACTTATCGGTATAACTGATAAGCCTGATGTTGGAGAAATCAGACTTGAATCGGTTTATGCGGAAAATTTTTCGGGGCTTGTACGCGGAAAATGCAGAAAATTAACGGTTAAAGAATAATAGAGAGTGTATATAGTATGGGCTCATATATAATAATTATTGTTGCAGATATTCTTTTGGCTGTTGGATTTGTGCTGCAAAAAGAATATCAAAATAATGCGGGTGCGAGTATGCGTTCGGGCTTAGTTTATAATTTATTTACAGGAATATTTACGGTTGCTGCCTTTTATGTTATAAGCGGATTCAGGATAAGTTTTTCGTGGTATTCTTTCTTGATGGCGTCGGGAATGTTTATTTTTAACTTTGCATATCTTTTGACGGGATTTAAAATTATGAAGTATGGCAATATGTCTATGTATACCATTTTCCTGATGGCAGGCGGAATGTTGGTTCCGTATATATGGGGTGTTGCGTTTTTGGGGGAGAAAGTCTCGATGCTGAGGATTATAGGATGCATTGTAATTGTTGTTGCTATATTTATAAGCGATTTTGATAAAAATCAAAAGATTGATAAAAAAATATGGCTTTGCATTGCTGTGTTTTTCATGAATGGTGCGGTGAGTGTAATAAGCAAAATGCATCAGATAAACGATGTATATAAAACGGTTTCATCTGAGAATTTTGTGTTTTGGAGTGCGGTTGCAAGAACTATAGTCTGCGGAGTATCAATGCTTATTTTAAAACCGCGAAAGACAGAAAATGTTGCAAATTTATTCTGCGGCAAAAATTGGCTGATATTTTTTGCTTCGGCAGTTGTTGGTGGGGTTTCTTATGTTTGCCAACTTAACGGCGCGGTGAATATTCCGGCAACGGTGCTTTATCCTCTTATAACGGGAGGAACTGTTATCTTATCGGTTGTAGCTGACAGGATTGTATTTAAGACAAAGCTTACCAAACAACAGTACATAGGAACAGCAATGTGCTTTGTCGGGACGTGTTTGTTTTTATAAAATTACCAAAAAAGTCATCAGTGTATAAAATTATGCGCAGATGACTTTTTTTGTATATTCTTAATTAATGTATTTTATATTTTTTCTGTACTGTGACGGTGTGACACCGTATTTTTCCTTAAATTGCTTATGAAACCATGACATATTCTCAAATCCGCAGGAAAAACAGATTTCCGTTACTGATAAATTGCTGCTGTATAGCATATTTGCGGCATATTCAAGCCTTAAATCCGCTATATACTGAGTTGGGGTGACATTGTAATATTGTTTTAAAGAACGAGCAAGATGTTCATAACTTTTCCCTGATACTTCAATCATTCTGTTTAGCCCGGCAATGAAGTTGATAGGTTTTTTCATTTTTTGATAAGCTACCTCAAGCCATAACGGAACAGTATAAACATCTTCGGAATAATTGAAAAAATATTGAGAAAATATCTGAAACAAAACAATACGAAATTCCATATGTAACGATATAATGTCTTTTTCATGACTCAGATTTAAAAGAGAATAAAATAATGAATTCTTCTTTTTTTGCGAAAGGATTGTCATGGGAGGAAAGGAAGTGTTTAAGAGAGAGGTGTATGGAAAGGCTTCCCCTAAATACTCGAATAATGCGTTAAAGTGTTGCTTTGTAAAAGCAAGATTGATAAACTCAAAGCTATTTCCGTCGGCACTTTGATAATTGTGAACATCACGGTCGCGTATAAAAAGCAAGTGACCGTCACGAATAATATTTGTCTGTGAGTTGACCGTATGAGCAACATTGCCTTTTAAAATCAAAAAGAGCTCATAATAGTCATGATAGTGCAGTTTAAAGCGTTCAGTGTTGCTTTTTACATATCTGCATAAAAATCCTGTTTGAGGGTTGGTGTGTTTTGAGGCTTTTAATAATTTTGCTTCCATAAGACAGTTTTTTGTATTATAATTTTAATACTTTCCTCCGTACTGAAAAGATATTTTTTTTATTTGATAATGCTATTATACAACAAAGATAAAGTGGTGTCAATATTTTGTTGCCCTAAAAAGAAAAGTTGTTTTTTTGCAGGTTTTTTGAGTAAAAGTGTTTGTTAAATCCTTAGATTTTAATGAAAATATTGGTAAATTTATTGGAAAAGTTAAATATAAAAATAAAATATTATTTGTAGTATGTGTTTTTGTGTATATCATTATACTACACAAAAATATCATTATGCGACTTGTATTCGCATACACGGTACTATATAATATAATTAAGATATTCGGATTAGTTTCCGTACTAATGATTATGAGGTGCTTGTATGAAAAAACAAAATACTGATTTCAGAGAAAAAAAGATTCAAAAAATGGTACGGCTTTTGAAAGAAAAAGCTATGATTGATGAAAAAGATATTGATTTTGGATATATTGGGTGTGGGGAATATAAAAAAAGTAATACACCGCCTGCATTGTCGGACAATTGGAGGTTGTTCTTGAAGGGGGCTCGTTTAGAGGGCGTGGACAGGCATTTTTGGCTGCATTTGAAGATAGACGCAGTTGAAAAACAAGACGGAAAAGAACTGAGATTTTCTTTGAAAACAGGAAGAGAAGGACAGTGGGATCCAAAGAATCCGCAGTGTATAGTGTATGTAAACGGCAAAACAGAGCAAGCCTTTGACACAAATCATACATGGCTTCCTTTGGAGTTTGAAACCGACTATGATATTTATATTTATCTCTACACCGGAATGATAGGCGGATATTTTGATGTCTTACCGAGTATTCAAATCATAGATTTAGCGATAGAGGGTCTTTTTTATGATATAAATGTACCGTATCTGTGTATGGAGGAATATAAAAAGGATGATTATAACTATATAAAAATAAGGGATTGCCTGGACAAAGCGTTGGTATGTCTGGATTTGAGAGAAATATATTCAGAAGAATTTTACGAAAGCGTCAGAAAAACATCGGAATATCTGCGTGACGAATTTTACGGTAAGTTATGCGGCGAGAATGACATATGCGTAAGCTGTATCGGGCATACGCATATTGATATTGCATGGCAGTGGACGGTTGCACAAACAAAGGAAAAGGCACAGAGGACGTTTTCAACGGTTATAAATATGATGAAAAGATATGAAGAATATTCGTTTATGTCGAGTCAGCCGCAGCTGTATCAGTATGTAAAGGAAAATGATCCTGAGTTATATGAAAAAATAAAAGAAAAGATAAAAGAGGGACGCTGGGAACCGGAGGGCGGAATGTGGATTGAAGCCGATACAAACCTTGTAAGCGGCGAAAGTCTTATACGTCAGATTATTTTCGGCAAAAGATTCATGAAGGAGGAATTTGGAAAAGACAGCAGAATTCTATGGCTTCCGGATGTATTCGGTTATAGCGGTGCATTGCCGCAGATAATGAAAAAAAGCGGAATAGATTACTTCTTTACAAGCAAAATGGCATGGAACAGAACAAATGCGATGCCAAATGATATTTTCCTTTGGGAGGGCATTGACGGCAGCAAAGTGTTTGCAAATCTTTTATGGAATTATGCTCAGCATATTACACCGGACTTTGTTCTGCAAACATGGGAAAAATATAAGAATAAGTCGTATAACGATAACCCTGTTATGACTTTTGGATACGGTGACGGCGGCGGTGGCCCGACATATGAGATGATGGAAAATTACAGACGTCTAAAGTATGGGATTCCAGGTATGCCGAAGGTAAAATTGGACAAGGCTGAGGATTATTTTGAAAAAACCGAGGAAAAGTTTTATAAAAACTCTGAAGAGCTTTGCCGAACACCTAAGTGGGTCGGAGAGATGTATTTTGAAATGCACAGAGGCACATATACTTCGATGGCGAAGAACAAAAAGAACAACAGAATGAGCGAGTTGCTTTACTTAAAAGCGGAGGCGCTTTCTGTAGCAGATATGATTTTGTGCGGCGGTGTATATCCGGAGGAGAATCTTCGTAAAAATCAGCAGACCATATTGTTGAATCAATTCCACGATATAATTCCGGGATCTTCTATTAAGGAAGTGTATGACGTTACTGATTTGGAATATGAACAGATTTTATCGGATGCAAACAAAATTGCAGAGGAAAAGCTGAGCAATATAAAAGCAGATATTGCAACCGAAGGGGGCATTTGGGTATATAACGCAACACCGTTTGAGGTGAGTGATTATATAAAGGTAGATGACGAGCTTTACTTTGCACAAGATATTCCCGCACATGGCTGGAGGGTGATAGACGATAAACCTGTGAAATGGGATATAAAGGTGAGCAAGAATTGTATTGAGAATGATTGCGTAAAGGTTTTGTTTGACGAGAGCTATCATATAATTTCAATTTATGACAAAATAGAAAAACGTGAGGTTATAGCCGAAGGGGAAAAGGCAAATTGCATTGAAATTTTTGAAGATTATCCGGATAATTATGATGCATGGGAGATATGCGATTATTACAGACAAAAGATGTGGATTGCCGATGATGTTTCAAAGGTCACATTGCTCGAAAATGGGATAAGGGTGGAGAGAAAATACAGACATTCAAAAATAACTCAGGACATTACTGTAAGAAATGGTTCTAAAAGAATAGACTTTGCAACGACAGTTGATTGGCAGGAGGATCATGTCATGATGAAAGCGGCGTTTCCGACAGATATTCATTCACAATATGCGACATATGACATTCAGTTCGGAAATCTTGAAAGACCGACGCATAAAAATACAAGCTGGGACGAGGCAAAATTTGAGGTATGTGCGCACAAATGGGCGGATTTATCTGAAAGCGGATTTGGTGTCAGTCTGCTAAATGACTGTAAATATGGCTATAGTATTGAAGACAATGTGATGGAAATAACTCTTTTAAAATCCGCGACATATCCCAATCCTGTAGCGGACAGGGGTATAAATACATTCACATATTCGCTCTATCCGCATACGGGAGATTACAGAAACGGTAAAACGGTGCGTGAGGGATATATCTTGAATCAGCCGCTTTCGGGATATCGGATAGAAAAAAATACGGGAGCAATTTCGGATTGCTGCTCTATAGCAAAGAGTGATTGTGAAAATGTTGTTGTTGAAACAATAAAAAAAGCAGAGGATGATAGTTCGGTTATTGTCAGACTGTATGAAACATATAATCAGAAGTCCGATGCACAGATAAGTGTGGGATTTGATTTCAAAGAGGTTTATTTGTGCGATATGTTGGAAAACAACTTGGAAAAAATAGAGTCGGAAAATAATGCGGTTAAAATTAAAGTTAAAAATTTTGAAATAATAACATTGAAGTTTATTATTTAAGGAAAGGCGAGATGAAAATGATAAAATTAAGCGAGAAAAAGGATGCAAAACTGTTTGGGGACACTATATTTAATTCAATTTCGGTCGGGAGTGCATATGAAATGCTTCGGCATGACGTCATGGAACACTTGCGGCAGATACAGTCTGAGCTGCACTTTAAATATTGTAGATTTCATGGGCTTTTTCATGACAATATGGCAGTTGTGAAGCGTTTGGCAAACGGAAAAATAGCTTATCAGTGGCATCAGATAGACAAGCTTACCGATTATATGCTGTCAGTCGGATTAAAACCGTTTTTTCAGTTGGGAGCTATGCCGGAAGAGCTGGCATCAAGACATGATTTTTATGCATTCGCCTGGAAAATGAATACAAGTGCACCGAGAGATTATGATGAGTGGGGAGATCTTATTGAAAATTTTGTAAGACATATCGTGCAAAGATATGGCTTGGAAGAAGTTAAGACTTGGTATTTTGAGGTGTGGAATGAGCCGAATGTAGGAAATGATGCGGGCGGTTTTTGGCCGAAAAGCCTCGGAATGAAAGAATACATGGAGAAGCTCTATACATATGCCGCATATGCAGTTAAGCGTGTTGATAAAGATTTGAGGGTGGGCGGACCTTCAACCGCGGGAGGCGCATATATAAGCGAGATGATAGATTATTGCGCAAAAAACGATGTGCCGATTGATTTTATTACAACTCATGCATATCCCCTTGGAGAGCAGTGTGAATATCGGGGTGAAAATAAATCGCCGTATAAAACAGGAGAATACTTAAAGGAACGTTTTCGCGAGGTTAAGGAAGCGGTGGAGAACTCTGTTATGCCGAAACTTGAAATACATTGGACAGAATGGAACACAATGTCTGCACCGAACGAAGAAAAAATTATATGGCTTTGTAATAAATGTATTGATAACCTTTTTGGGGGCGCGTGTGTTGTGAGGAATATGCTCGGTGTAAGAGATTACTGTAATTCTGCGGCATATTGGGTCGCAAGTGATATATTCTCGGAAAACAGACAGGCACACAGCGTATTTTCTTGCACATATGGATTGGTAACTATCCGTGGAATAAATAAGGCGACATATAATGCGTATAAGCTTTTAAGAAAGATGCGCGGCAATGTTATGGATTGTGAAAAAGACGGAGGTTTCGGGCTCGGATGCGGAATCACTGCCGCAAGCGAAAAAGGGGTGATAAGGGCAATTGCCTATAATCAGCATTTTCTTGAGATTGAAAGCCAGCCGGATTGGAATGATGAGTTACAAATTCAGGTAGAAGATGACGGAGAATATGTTATAACAAGTGCAAAAATAGAGAAATATCATGGGAGTGCATATGAGGCATGGCTCAATATGGGTTCACCAAATGATGTATCACCTATGCAGGAGGAATATTTAAGAGCAGCAAGTACGATGAATTATCATTGCGATGTTAAAAAGGCGGAAAACGGAATTTTAAGGACGGGATTTTCCTTGAAACCCGATGAAGTAATCTATATTGAGGTGCAGAAAAAGGGAATTGAGGCAGTGCCAAGAGATATGTCACCCGCCGAGATGGAGGCATGGAATGAAAATGTAATGTATCCGGAGCATGAGGAAATATAAAAAAAGAAAGGAATGATTATAAAAATGAAAAACAAAAAAATATGCACATTTTTCCTTTGTATTTCGATGATAATGTCTTTTTTAACGGTTTTTGCGGAGTATAATCCGGATCCGTATACACAGGTAAGAGAAAGACCGGCGCCAAAGGGAAATCAGTATACGGTTGCGTTTATAGGAGGATCTCTTACAGCGGGAGGGGAAGAATGGATTAAACAAACCGCAGAATGTGTAAAAGCAAGGGTGAACGGAAAAGATGTTGTGACAATCAACGCAGGAAAGGGCGGCACAGGTTCCGATTACGGTGCCGCAAGATTCATGAATGATGTCGGTTCTTTTTCGCCCGATATGGTTGTTGTGGAATTTGCGGTAAATGACCGCAGAAGAGGTGAAAAAGATAGCAAGGTTTATATGGAGTCTATTGTAAGACAATGTCTGTCGCTTAAAAAAATTCCGTCGGTGTTGTTTGTTTATGCTCCGAATCCGATTGATGAATCAGACAGTCAATATGACTCTATGATAGAGCAGTTTAAATGGAAAGATGAGATTGCCAATCATTATGGCATAAAAAGCATAAACATATACGATTATATGCAGCAGGACTTTAAATCGAATAATAAATTCGCTAATTTTGAGGCATATCTTGCAAGTATGTATAATGCATCGGGAGACGGGTTTGATGTGCACGGCGGATATCAGAAATATGCAGAAGCTATAAAAAAAGCTTTTGATGAAGATGCCGATGCGTGTATGGCAAAACCTAAAAATGCCGGGATATACTGTAAAGAATATGCGAATCTGGCAGATGCACGATACAGATATATAGAATCGGACGATTCTGCAATTACATATGATGATAAATGGACGCGTTATGATGTAAATAATAAATTTACAACCTATGACAGCAAGCTTACGATTGGCGATTATTCATATTCGTATCCATATTTTGAAAATGGTATCATGCAGACCGAAACATCAGCAACATTGAGCTTTAACAGTTCGGCAGAAGCATTCTGTTTCAATTATCCGTCAGCGACAGCGGGAAGTTCAGTGACGGTATATGTAGATAATACGGCATCGGAGCAAAAGCTTTCATGCTGGTCTGCAGCGCAAGGGGTAAATTACATTAGTACGTGGTTTGAACTCCCGAAAGATGGCGCTTCACATGAAATATTGGTTGTCGTTGATGAGCCGACAGACCAAAATTATATTTTCAGATTCGGAAATATTATAGAAAGATATAAAAACAGGCAAAGTGCCGATGATGGAAATAAAGATTCGGATAAACCTCAGAACGGCGGACAAAGCACAATTTCCGGAGAAATACTTGGCAAAAACGGTGCGACGCTTTATGTTTCACCTGACGGTGATGATGAAGAAAATGACGGTACATTTAATAAACCCTTTGAAACAATTCAACGTGCAAAGGAAGCAGTACGAGCTTTAAAGAATGAGGGGTTGCCGGAAGGCGGAGTCTGCGTTTATATCCGTGGAGGTGTATACAGAATTGAAAAGGGTATGACCTTTGGAGCAGAAGATTCGGGAGAAGAAGGAAAACCGATAACATACCGCCCATATCAAAATGAAAAGGTTGAGCTTATTGGAGGAATACAGATCAGTGTGTCTGATTTTAAGCGCGTGTCGGACGAGGAAGTTCTTGCAAAAATATATGACCGCGATGCACGCAGTTGTATATATCAATATGATTTATCAAAAATCAAGGATTTCAATTATGGCAGCATATATTTCAGTAATCAGTCGGGAAACAAACCGAATGAGCTTGTTGTGGACGGTAAGATAATGACAATTGCAAGATGGCCGAATATGACTGCCGGGGGGAATGATGTTTTTGAAAAGGTCAGTGTAGTGACGCCTCAGATTAAGGACAAGGGATTTTCATTCACGCTTTCGGACAAAAACAGAGTAAATAACTGGAAAAATGCGAAAGATGCTGACTTGGTGGCAAACTGGAGGTATTTGTGGCAGTCATATCATGACAGAATTGATAATATAAAAAACGGTAACGTGACAACAACAATAGTTTTAGGGTCGGATGCTGTTGACGGTACGGCGAGATTTTATATTCAGAACTTAATTGAAGAACTGGACAGACCGGGAGAATTTTATGTAGATAAAGAAAATAAAAAGCTATATTTTTATCCGCCGGCGGATTCTTCGGGGGACTCAGAAATTTTTCTGTCAGATTTATCCGACAGTATGTTTAAGATAGACGGTGCAAATTTCCTGACGTTCAGAGGATTTACGGTTCCCTGTTCAAGAGGCAGTGCATTTGAAATTAAAAAGGGCGATAACAATCTGATTGCTTATAATAACATTACAAACCTCGGAAGTATTGCTGTAAGCGTTGCGGCAGATACTTATAATAACGGTGTGGTCGGCAATTATATTTCCATGACAGACGGCGGAATAAATCTATCGGGAGGAAATGTAAAAACTCTTACACCGGGTGGAAATTATGCAGAAAATAATGAAACGGAAAAGTTCTCCAGAATAACAAAAACGTATACCGGCGGTATTCATGTCAGTGGGTGTGGAAACAGGGTTTCTAATAATGAAATACACAACGCACTTCACTTGGGAATGCAGTTTTCGGGGAATGAAAACATAATAGAATATAATGAATTTTATGATCTTTTGCAGTCAGTGGACGATTCTGGCGGAATTTATTCCGGACGTACATGGATAAGACGCGGAAATCAGATAACGCATAATTATTTTCATGACTTCTATGGCTCATCAGGCGGTGTCGGATTAGGATGCATATATTTCGATGATAATCTTTCGGGCAACTCGGTAACAAAAAATATATTTGAAAATATTCCGGGACGCGGAATGTGGGCAGAGGCGGGAAGCGACAACAATGTTGAAAATAATATTATGATCAATGTAGGAACGCCTATACGCTATGTTGACAGAGGAAACCCCACAACAAAACTTGCAGAGGTTGACGAATCGAACTATATGGTTTCCTCCTTGAAGGAAGTACCCTATACATCAGAAGTATGGCTTGCAAAATATCCGATTATGAGCGAAATTTGGAATTTGCCGGTTTACCAGCCGCACAGAGTATCTATTAAAAAGAATGTATTTGTAAATTCCGGTTCAAATGATATAAGTACCAACGTTATTTCACAAGGTACATTTGAAAATAACGTAAATATGGATAATCCGGGATTTGCGGATATAAAGAACAGGAATTACACTTTGACAGAGAACGCAAGTGTTTATTCGGAGGTCTCCGGATTTGAGGATACACATTTCGAGAAAATGGGCAGATATACAGATAAGCTCAAAGAAAGAGTGAAAGATGCGGTAGTTTTGGGAATAGGGCGTGCAGGCGCTGAGAAAAACGGAGAAATGACGCAGATAGATTCTCAGAATGACGCGGTTATGCCGATTATTATAAATAACAGAACTTTTGTGCCGGTAAGATTTATTTCAGAAAGTCTCGGCGGAGAGGTTTTGTGGAACGGGGAAACAAAAGAAATAGAAATTTCATGCGGAGCAAAGAATATCAAGATGACTGTCGGCAGCAGTACAATGGTTGTAGACGGTGCAGAGGTTACACTTGATGCAGCGCCTGCAATCAGAGAGAACAGAACACTTTTGCCTTTGAGAGCTTTGGTTGAAGCCTTAGGGAAACAGGTATTCTGGGACGATAAAGGGCTTATTGTAATAAGTGACAATGCAGCGCTTTTTGACAGTACAGAGGACTCATATATGATAGATGAATTGTTAAGGCAAATAAATCTAAGATAAAATAAAGATGTTTACGGCGAGAGTGCCGCAGATATAAAATTTAAAATTAATTAGGAGGGAAAACAATGGTAAAAATGAAAAAAAGAGCATCTCTTATGCTCGCGCTGACTATGGCGGTAACCGCGCTGCCATATAATGCAATGGCAGAAGAGACAGCGGAAAACATGACTCTGAAAACCTTTAATGCTACGATGAAGGTTATAACCGTTGACTTTAACAATGTAACAACGGCAATCAGTGCAGAGGGATTGAAGAACAAAATTGCAATCACAGAGCATAAGGCTGACGGCAGCGAGGTTGCTGTGACAGATTTTACTGTCGATATCACGGCGGCAATGAAGGGGACAGACTCGAGTGGAGCAGAGCTCACAACGGCGGAAGGAAATTCGATTATTATTACTCCGGCAGCGGGAATTGACACAACGAGCCTTTACAAAGTAGAGTTTGCACCGACTATAACAGACGCAGACGCAACATCTTTGGCAACCGGCACAACAACCGGTTGGTTTAAGGTGAATGAACTGTTTTCAGATGATTTTGAAGCAGAGGGTAAATATGTAAAAGACGGTGAGACGACATATCCGTATTATTGGGATTCAAGCAATACGTATCTTTTGAGCAAATATTGGAATTATTCCAATGTCAGCAGAGTGCATATCGGTGATAAGACAAACAACAATAGTTATGCAAACTATAATGTTATGCGGTTTGTGGCCGAGTCAAATATTTCAATATCAAATGAGGCAATTCCGGCAGACGAGAGAGTGGCAGACTATACGGTAGAATATAAGTATCAGTATCCGGGATATGCAAACAACGGTTCATTATATACAAGCATGAGAGCTAATGAGAGCGGCACAAACTATGATATATGGTCAGGCTACAGAGTACAGCTCAGAAATAACACTGCGACATCGGCAGAGCCGACAGCGCCGATTACTCTTTATGCAGGGACAACCAAGCTGGCAATATCACAGGATTATACACCTGCTGATAAAACGGGACTTGTTAATGTAAGAATGTCAGCGGTGGGCGATAATATACAGTATTATATAGATAACAACAAAATATTTGATATTACAAGCACTGCTTATCGAAATGCCGGAATGACAGGTTTTTGGGAGAACAACAGCACAACGTGGTGGAACCCGTCTTACATTGATGATGTTTCGGTTACATCTGTAACAAAGCTCGGAGATATACCTCAGAAGGTTGAAATTGTGAGCTATAATGCCGATTCTGATACGGTATATCTTGAATTGGGAGATATAGATTTAAAATCCAATCCTATAGAAGACACAACCCTCGGCGGAATCAAGCTGTACGATAAAGATGGAGCGGAGATGCAGAGAAATATTTCACTTGATGGTAAATTTATAATGGTAAAGCCACAGGAAGATTTTGAGATAAATCAGAAATATACTGTTGAAGTAAAGGGAATCACCACTCAGTACGGTACAGTTTTGAGCGACTATACAAAATCATTTAAGCTGATACAGGAATACAAAGAAACTTTTGATGAAAACATTGACGGCTTTAATGTACAGAATATCGGCTCATGGGATAATACGACAAAACCGGGAGATGCAATGATGAAGCTTGAAGGAACTTCCGTGTGGGTAGACTGTATATTCCCGAACACCGAAACATTTAAAAATATGGATTATACAACAGAGCTTGATATGTATGTTTACGATGTTGATAAATTTAACGGTTTGTGCATATATTCCAATAAAACACCGGGTTCGTCATACAACTGGATGAATTACGGTTCTTTGCAGTGTGAGTTCGGTACAACCAGAAATTTGGGTATATCGGTATCTAATACAGTAGACGGACATGATGCATCTCATAAAATTTATAATGGTGCAAAAAGCTCAAACTTTGATTTCAGTCAAAGCGGAGTGACCTATAAAATAAAAATCGTGAAGAAAAATGGCATTGGCTCATTTTATGTGAACGGTGAAAAAGAAGCATCCTTTGATTATTCGGAGTACGCACCTTTGCAGAAGGGTATTCTGGGATTCAGAGTCGGATCAAACACCGTAGTTGGTATAGATAATATTTTGTGTACATATGCGGCAGATTATGTCGATGACGGCGGAGAAGAGGAAAACCCGAAAATTGCGATAACCAAAGCGGATTTTTCGACCCCTGACGATACAGGCAAGGTGTCTGCAAAAATAAGTGTTTTGGACAACACATACGCACAGAACACATATACTGTTACTGCGGCAATTTATGATAAGCACGACAGGCTTATAAGTGCGAAGAGTATTCTCGAAGAAAATGCGGTGAAAGGCGAAGAAAAAGGCTATTCACTGGAGTTTGAAAATGCGTCGGATATGTCTTATGCAAAGGTGTTTATCTGGGATTCTCTCGGTACAATGAAATCTATAGGAACAATGCGGCAAATAACCGGAATAAACAGTATAACATATTACGTTAATCCATCAGCTGACTTAATGTCAGCTGATGGAACGGCAGAACATCCGTATAAAGATATAAATAGTGCGATTGAAAGAATATATGATGATGTGTCCTCGGGAGCTTTTGGTGTGAACTTTACGGTAAATGTCGGAGCAGGCGATATTTTCCTTGATGATACCGTAACAATTAACGACTATAACTCTTTACTTTCAACATCAGGTACGACCATAACAATTCAGGGAAGGGGAACAGATAAAACGTTTGTCAAATCAGGCAGCGCAATTGCCGAAGGCGATATAGAAAAAGTAAAAGACCAAAATGTTTTGTCAAGGGTGCCGAGTGAAGCGAGAGATTATATATATTCTGTAGATTTGTTGGGTAAAGGGTATATCGGTGATAAATCGGAAAATATAGAATTGGTTTTGAACGGAAAGGTTCAAACGGCGGCAAGATACCCAAATAGCGGATATTTAAAAACCGGTGAAGTAACAGCGGATAAAATGAGCTTTGTTTGTTCTGATGAGAGGGTAAACGCATGGCAGACGGCAGAGGATATGTATGTATACTATATGCCTCACTATTTTTCTTATGCATATAAGGCAAAGGCTTTGAACGGGTTGATAACTACAGAAAATAACGGCGGTTTTTTAACCGACAGAGAATATTATGTTTATAATTTGCTTGAGGAACTGGACAGTGCAGATGAGTATTTTTATGATAAAACTAACGGCAGACTGTATTTTTACAGCAAAGATATAACGGGAAGTAAATATGAAATATTTAATATGAATAAGAGCCTTATAGAACTGGTGTGCTGCGACAATGTGAAAATTAAGGACATGACTATCGAAAACAGCGGTGAAACTTTGGTTTACCTAAGATATACAAAAAATTCGGGATTGGAAAATTGTGTTTTGAGAAATAGTTCGAAATCAGCTTTGACCGTTTCGGATTCTTATAACTCGGGGGCATTAAATTGTGAGATTTACGATATGGGAAAAGGTGGAGTAAGTCTTTCCGGAGGTGATAGAAATACTCTTGCAAAAGGGAAGAATTACGTTAATAAATGCTCGATTCACGACTGTCAGAGGCTGGACAGGACATATACCGCATTGGTATCTATGAGCGGCGTGGGGAATATGTGCATAAATTCCGATATATATAATTCATATCATATGGCAATTGCAATTTACGGAAATGATTTAGAGGTAAGGAACAACAAAATCTATAATGTATGTACACAAACCGCCGACATGGGTGCGGTTTATGCAGAAGGCGATTATACTTTAAGAGGAACGGTTATTGAACACAATCTTTTTGAAAATATTCCGGCAAAGGGTGAGTTGGGAGCTTTTGCAATATATCTTGATAACGGACTTTCCGGAGTTACGGTTAAGAATAATATTTTTAAAAATGTGCAAAGACAGGCTGTTTATGTAAACGGCGGAAGAGATAATAAGGTTATAAATAACATTTTTGTGGATTCCGGAAGTATCGGTGCAATTTCAGACATATTTAACTGGGGAAAGGACAGCAGCGGAAACACATACAGCTATGAAAATCCGGCACCGGCAAGAACTACACTTGTAAATAAGCTTAATGCGGTTGACTATAAAAATGAACCTTATACAAAATATGAACATCTGTCGAATATCCTGGAAGATAAACCGTCAATACCTAAATATAATGAATTTTCGGGGAATGTATGTGTAAATGCCGGAGGACTATCAACGGCGTGGCTTAGAAATACTTCGCTGGAGACGCTTGTTTCGGACGGCGGTTGTGAGTATTTGGTATATTCATGCAGTGAAAGCGATTTGATGGATTATGACGGAGGCGATTATACATTGTCAGATTCAAAAGCAAGTGAATTAGGATTTGATAAGTTTGATAATGTATTTGGCAGATAAATTTGAGAAAGGATGAAAGATATGCTTAAAAAATATTTATCGGGGATGTTGGCGATAAGTATGGGAATGACCATGATACCGCACAATAGTCTTGCGGCGGAAATTTTAAACATGGAATCATTTAATGCTACGAAAAGTGCAGTGATTCTTAATTTCAGCAGTTTGGAAGATAAATCGGATATAAATATTCCTACAGATAAGGCAAAGGACTTTATTGTACTGGAAAAGCATACAAGCGATGGAAAGATAACAAGAATCAGTGATTATGATATTAAAATTCAGGATAAGCAATGGAGCAATGTCGAAAATGCTAACAGCTCCGTTGTAATAAAGCCTAAAGACGGTCTTTCGGAGGACGCATTATACAGAGTAACCGTAAATGCCGAAGTAAAGAATTTTGAAGTAAAGGCGAACACGGGGTGGTTTGGCATTGATGTTATATTTTCCGATGATTTTAATGCTGAGGGTAAGTATGTAAAAGGCGGGGATACAACCTATCCGTATTATTGGGACTCAACCGGTACATATCTTTTAAGCAAATATTGGAAAGGATCTGATGACACAAGAGTACAAATAGGAAATACCACCCAAAAACACAATTATACCGATTATAATGTTATGAGGTTTTTGGCGGATTCCAGTGTTTATATATCCGATGAAGCAATCAGTGCGGATAAAACAACATCTGATTATACGGTTGAATATCAGTATCAATATCCGGGATATGCAAACGGCGGATCTCATTGGTTTAGTATGAGGGGCTCGCGGGATGATCTTTTCTATAACCGCCGTAAAGGTTATTATGTCCAGCTCAGAAACGACACTGCAATGATGGGAAAACTGTCAGCACCGATTAAGCTGTATGCCGCAGGTACAAATATTGCAACATCGGAGGAGTATGTGCCGGATGATTCCGGGTTGGTGGACATCAGAATGTCAACAATCGACGATAATATACAATATTACATAGATGAGAATAAAATATTTGATGTTAAAAATAAGTCATTCACTTCTTCAGGAGATACAGTTTTCTTTGACAAGAACAGTACGCAGTGGTGGAAACCTTCTTATATTGACAATGTGTATGTCACACAGCTTGTAAAATACGGAGATGATTTGCCGGAGATAAAGGTGACAAATAGCAGCATAAGCGGAAGTACAGCTATCATTGAATTGTCGCAGGAGATAAAGTGTGAAAACATAGAAAGTTTTATCGAATTAAAAAACGATGAGGGTGCGACATATCAGGTTGATGTCGAACAAATAGGGACGTTTTTAGGTATAACCCCAAAAGCTGCGCTTGCCGATGGGAAGTATATACTTACGCTCAAAGAGGGAATATATGCTGCAAATTCGGCAGTACTGCAAAATCCGTATCAGATGTATTTTGAAGTTTCGGACGGCAATATGCAGATGATTCAAATTACAAAACCGGAAATATCAAATATTAATACCGAAGTTCTGAACTGTAAATTTAAAATGACATATGATTATACGGGAGAGAATGCAAATAATTCGAAATATATTATATATTCATCAAAAACCGTAAACGGAGATTTTGAGGAAATTAAAAATGGAAGACTGACCGGTGCGGAATTGGAATTTGATACAGACGAAAGTTATGTTGACTGTTATTTAAAAATCAAAATCAGCCCTGAGGATAGTAAAGGATATTTGAATGACAGTTTTTACACCGATGTGTTTAAAGGTATGTTTACGCCTGTTATAAAAGATGTTGTTATTGAAGATAACTTTGAAGGCGGAAACGTGAAAATCTCTGATTATGTGTTTTATGATGAAAACGGCGATGCCGATTTGACACAGATTCAATGGTATGCCTCAGATGAAGCAGACGGTGAGTATATTCCGATAGAAAATGCAACGCAAAGAGAATTGATAATTGATGATAGTCTGCGGGACAAGTTCATAAAAGTATATATAACTCCCAAAACAGATGTTTACCCACAGAAAGGTGAAATATATATATCAAACTATTTTTGCAGAATATATGAGCCGGAGGCGAGAAATGTAAAAATCATAGGTGAAGCAGCAATCGGTGCGATTTTGACGGGTGAATATACGTACTATGACAAAAATCACTCGGAAGAAAACGGTACGACCTACAGGTGGCTGGTTTCGGACAGCAAAGACGGTGAATATGCGGAAATTGAAGGTTTTGAGGGACGCGAGTTTACAATAACAGAGGAGTATAACGAAAAATTTGTTAAGTTTGAAGTCACACCCAAAAAAGAAGGTGTGGCAGGCGCAGCTGTTTTGAGCGAAGCTTTTGCCTTGCCTGCAAAGCCTGTTGCAAAAAATGTGGAGATAAGAGGAACGGTAAAGCCGGGGTATACTGTTACGGGTGTGTATGAATTTTATCAGGTAAACAATGTTTCGGAGGGGGATTCCGAATTTACATGGTATGTTGATTCAAAAGCAGTGTCGCATGAAAAAATGTATACAATATTGAGGTCAGATGCGGGCAAAGAACTTTGCTTTGAAGTAAAGCCGATTGCCAAAAGGGAACCGTCTGAAGGCGAACCAAGTAAGAGCAAAACGGTAAAAATCGGGACAGTATCCTCTTCCGGGGGAAGCAGCGGCGGTGGTTCAAAACCTTCCGGCGGCTCGGGCATAATTATAGGACAAGTGAAAAACGATACGGAGAATGCGTCAAAAAACAACAATGAAATTATAACAAAGTTTACAGATATTTCAGAATCGCCTTACAAAAAGGAAATAGCGATTCTGACAGATAAAAAGATTATAAATGGAGTGAGCGAAACCGAATTTAAGCCGAACCGAAATATTACAAGAGCGGAATTTACTGCATTGATGATGCGGCAGCTTGGAATGGGCGAGGGAAAATATTCCGGAGCCTTTGATGATGTTGCATCGGATATGTGGTTTGCAGGATATGTGCAGACAGCATATGAAAATGGAATTGTAGAAGGATATGCCGGATTGTTCAGACCGCAGGATGACATATCAATTGAAGAAATTTTAAAGGTTTTGATTGAATCATACGAGAAAAAGACGGCGATTGAACAGTATTCTGAAAATAAAGTTCATGATGTAAGCGACTGGGCAAAAGAATATGCGCAAAAGTCGGCGGAAATCGGGCTTATAACGGACAAGGAATTTGATTTGCGTGAGAAATCGTCAAGAGAAATTGCGGCGGCACTAATCTACCGATACATTGAAAAGGCGGGTGAAAAATAATGAAAAAAAGATGGATAGCGTCTGTTGCAGCATTGTTGTTGCTTTGTGAGAATGTTGCATTTGCGGAAGATTATTGGACAAAAGCAAATGATAATATTCAGACAGGCATAGGGGGACAGGGTTCTTCCGAGATTGAATTGATAAGCATAGATGAACTGATAAATAAGGGGTGGAGTGCGGACTTTGCCCCAAAGGAGGAAAAGAAAACAGAGTACGTATCTGCATATCAGAAGGAGATAAAGCTCGCGGTTGACTTGGGCTTTATGGATGAAAATGAAGACGGATTCAGACCGCAGGAAAAATTATCTTATTATGATTATTTAAAGGCGGTGAAGCTCCTTTCGCAAATGTCGTCTGTTGATATTTCGGGATTGGAAAGTGTACAGAATACAGTCACATTTTCAAAAACGGCAGAAGCAATGGTTTATGTTTTGGGCTATGATAAACTTGCCGACCCCAAAGATGAAGGATTTTTTGCATTGGCACAAAATTATAAAATATTTGACAACATTCCGGCAAGTGAAAATGATGAGATAACAAGAGAAGAGTTTGCAAAGGTTATTTCAAATGCACTTGAATCGGAAGTGGTCACAGTGAAAATGGCAAATCCGCTTGAATATGTGATAGACGGCACTACACTTATGGAACAATTGAAAATTGCAAAGGTACGTGGTTGGCTGAATGCAAACAGCAGAACTAACATATACAGTGTCAACAAAGCAACAGAAAATACGGTTATGATTGACAATGTTGAATATAGAACGGGTGAGAGTGATGCATATGGTTATCTCGGCAGATTTGTTGAAGCATATGTACGCGAAGATGATTCGGGGGATAAAACGGTTGCCTCGATAAGGATATATTCCGCAAAGGATAATTATATAACAATTTATGATGAAGATGTAGAAGAGACCTCAAAAAGCAATATAAAATATGTTGACAGTTCAGAAAAGGTAAAAACTCTTAAATTGAGTGCAGACGGGAGTGTTATATATAACGGCGCATTTGCGGGTGCTCTTAGTGCATTTGATGTTTCAGGGTTAAAGAATAGCTTGAATGGATATATCAGCGCAGCAGATACCGATTTTGACGGTAAATATGACGTTTTGTTTGTATGGAACTATAAAACCTATGTGGTGGAAATGGTTTCGGGAGAAAGGATAGTGGCAAGTAATAATGAAATTCTTGATTTCTCCGATGAACGAAAAGACATTTTGCTGCTTCAGGACGGTCAAAAAACAGCAATAAGCGACATTGCATCAAATAACGTTTTGTCGGTTGCCGAAAACCAAAAAGGCGATATGATAACAGTGCTGGTAAGCAATAAAAATTTCACAGGTTCGTATTCATCGGCAGACTCGGAGATACTTGTTGACGGTGATGGCAATGAGTATAAAATCGATCCGTTTTTCTCAGATGAGATTGGATTGGGTAAAGAATACACATTCTATATGAGTGTATTCGGAAAAATTGCAGGAGCTTCGGAATATACGACAGCGGCAACAAAAACGAGAACGGGGCGGAATTACGGATATTTTAGAAAGGCATATCTTGATGATGTTGACGAGGATGCTGCAAACTTTCGTATATACAGGCTTTCGGACAAAACATGGGTGACGCTTGAAGGTGCAGATAAAATAAAATTTTATAAGGGTTTTGTGGACAGTGAGACAACAGAAGACAAGAAGGTGGAAAAGAAAAAGGTCAGTGCTTCGGAGGCGGCGGATTTGCTTAGAAAACCACAGCTGATAGTTTTTGAAACAGATGCATATGGAAAGGTTTCATCAATTACTACTGCAGCGGACTATACCGCTACGGGAAATCTTGATGAGAATGTTTTTGCGTATAATTCTCATATAGAGGATAGAGTAAGAACTTATTACGGCGGATTTTTCGGTGGACGTTATCATAACGAAAATTGCATTATTTTGAGAGTGCCGGCGGATAGAGAACAGGAAAAAAATTATGGTGTCGAAAGCATACCGAGTGACGGATTCTTAGACGGTCCTATGGACATATACGATGTCAGTGAAACTTTAACATTAGGCGGCGTGATTGTTCGTTATTCAGAAGCGGGCGGAAGTGTGAATGAAGGAAATGTTGTTCTTATAACTGTGGATAAGGTTGAACAAAGCGTGGTTGATGATGAAATTTTATATAAAATTTTAACGGTTGAGGGAAAAACATACTATATTAGCAACGATGATGAAATCGGAGAAGTGTCGATGGTAAAAGATGCAAATTCAAATCCGATGTGGCACGTGAAAAAGGCATCTGATTTAAAGCGCGGAGATGTTATGCGTATTAAAGTTGATTCGCTGGGGTATATAACTAATTTCAGTGTTGACACAAGAATAAGCGAATTGGCTGATATGGACTTTTTCTCATATAATTCCGGCGGCGAAATTGCGCAGTATTATTATGATTACGGCATGGTTATAAGAAATTCTGTTCTTGATAAAAATCTTGTGTTGAATACATCGGGAACGACAAATCCGTTATATAACACTCCAAAGCTTATACAGAATGTTATGCTGCTATATAACACAAAAACCGGAAAATTTGAAAAGTTAGACAATAAAAACGATATTTTGCCCGGTGATAAACTTTTTGTCAGATCGAAATATTATTTGATGGATATAACCGCTATTGTAATAAGATAATATAGGTAATTGTAAAACTGCCGTTTTACAATTAAAACGCTTAGGTAGAAATAAAAAGTTCCGGTTGATTTTAATTTTATGCCAGGTTGAAACTTTTTATTTCAGCCAAAAATGACGCATATGTCATCATTTTTGATTATAAATCAGGGGGTGCCACCCCCTGATAACCCCCCCTATAATAATGGTGGCTAATTGTAAAATTTACATTTTACAATTACCTATAATAAGAGAACTAAAAGGAGAACAAAAAATGATAATAGATAATGTAATGTATCATAATGTTGATGGGATTATAAAAAGACCATACGGAATGAGACTTTTACGTTATAGTGAAGGTGTGACCGAAAATTTAGAATACGGTGTCAAAAAAATGTCGGGGTATGCTTGCAATGCCGAGATGCGGTTTGTGACTGAGGCACCGGAAACTTTTGTGAGTCTGATGAGCGAAATCGGAGAGGCGCATGTTACGGTATATTATGGAGATTGTGTACTAAAAGAATTTATTTTGCAAGAGGGCGTGATTACAAGAATAGAGCTGTATATTCCTGAAGTGCTTGACGGGTTGGATGAGAGTTTTTACAAGAATAATCTGTTTTCAAAAAATGTGTGGAGACTGCATTTTAAAGGAATGATAACGGTGTGTGGGATAGATTCTTTAGGATATCCGATACGTCCGCCGAAAAAGGAAGAGATGCCGAAAAAAACCATACTCTGTTATGGGTCATCAATATCACATGGTATAGGATCTGCATACTATCCGGTTACATATGTCAATGTTCTTGCAAATCTTTTGGGTATGGATTGTTTGGCAAAAGGATTAGCCGGCGCTTGTTTTTGCAATACCCAAATAGCACAGAGCTTTGCGGAACGCAACGATTGGGACTGCGCATTTTTGGAACTGGGGATTAATATGATATGGAGCAAGGATACATTTTTTGAAAGATTTGAACATTTTGCCAATATCATGTACAAAACAGGGAAAAAACTTGTATTTACAACTGTATTTGATAATTACAGATACTACAAAGCTTGGGATTTAAGGAACACTTGCATGGAATTTGACGCTATGATAAGGAAAAAGTGCAATGAGTTTGATAAGGAAAGAGTCCTTTTGATAGACGGACGAGATATTGTTTGCGAATCGGGGATACTTACAGCTGACGGGACACATCCGTCAACCGAGGGGCATATGAAGATGGGATACAATATATATGAGAAAGTGAAAGATTTTTTGGTGTAACGAATATATTAAGAAAATGTTCGTAATATTTAAAATCTCTCAATGGTAAAAAGCGAGCAGCTACAATTGAATATTTATTAAGAAGGCTTTGATTTCAGCATAGTGTTGAAATCAAAGCCTTTATTTTTTTTGTTCAGGATTTTTATACCTCAAAAATTAAAAAAACTTTTTCAAAGGTGCAAAAACCTTGCACCTTTGAAGTTTATGATATATACGAAAGGTCAAGCAAAGGGGGTGTGACGAGTGAGCAATATGAAAATGACGCCATGCGACAGGCGTGATGCAATTTTAAATGTTTTGTGCAAAAGACGCACGGAACACATCAAAAACCTTGCATTTGAGTTTGGCGTCAGCCGCCGAACCATTATCAACGACATCATAGAGCTCACCCGGTCATATCCGATAGAAACTGTCCGAGGTAACGGAAGCTGCGTCCGAGTTGCGGAAGGATATTCGTCAAAGCTTTGTATCAGAAAATACTGCCGATGAAAATACTTTTCTTCCGGCACCGCTTAAAGTTTCACCATACCAACATCAGCTTAAAGGTTACAATCTTGCTTGCCGAAGTATGGGTATTATCGGCAACAACGGCGTGTCTCCCGGTTTTGCGCTGCTCATGGAAATGGGAACGGGAAAAACCATAACCTCAATTGCTATTTTCGGGAAAGCATATTTAACAGGGAAAATAAAGCGTTTGCTTATCCTTGCACCGAAATCCATTGTTGCCGTATGGGAGGACGAGTTTTCAAAGTTTGCGGATTTCTCGTATTCGCTTTCGGTGTTGACGGGAACTTCACAAAATAAAACAAAACTTCTGAAAGCCATACGGTACAGTGGTCTTGAGGTTGTCGTTGTAAATTATGACAGTGTGCCGCTCATCGAGAAGGAACTTGCAGCATGGCACCCCGATTTTCTCATTTGTGATGAGAGCAGCAAGATAAAAAATCCTACGGCAAAAATGAGCAAAGCGGCATACAGAATTGCAAAGGTATGCAAATACAGATTGATTTTAACAGGAACACCGATACAAAATAATCCGTTGGATTTTTTCTCACAATATAAGGTCTTGGACGACAGTATATTCGGCAAAAGCTTTTATGCCTTTAAGAATGAATATGCGGTACTCGGCACATACAATCAGCCGATTGGATGGCGCAAACTGCCGGAGCTTGTGAAGAAAGCGCACAGTATAGCATTCCGTGTTACGAAAGCCGAAGCGCTTGATTTGCCGGATACAATTGATGAAATCCGATCGATTACATTGGAGGACAAAGCACAAAAACTGTACAAAGCATTTGTAAAGGAAAGCTATATGGAGCTTTCAAAAGGTGAACAGGGAGCCCCTGTGGCGGTTACAGCAACAAATATTTTCACAAGGCTTCTGCGTTTGCAGCAGATAACAGGCGGGTTTATTCGACCGGATGAGGAGTCGGAGCGGTATGAGCAGATATCATCGGCAAAGCTTAACGCGCTTGAGGATATTATTGACACTGCAATTTCCGAAAAGAAAAAGCTTGAAGCGGAAGAAAAAATCAATGAAATACGAAAGAAAATACATAAATTCACGGGCACGGAAATTGACCTCGGAGCAAATGCGTCAACCGATGCTTTTAAGAAATATCTGTATGAGGATTTAAAGCTTCCGGTTATGAAAATCACGGCAAAGTATCAAGCGGCTGCGGACGAGGAAAGCCTGATACTTTTAAAGGATTGGTGTATAATTAACCGCCCTGAAATTGTACCGCTATTGGATTTGGTTCATGGTTACCGAAAATGGAACAAGATAAAATCAACGTATATTGACGGATTTTTAAATGCAGTAAGCAGTGCAACAGGCTGTATACACACTTCATTCTTTCAGCTTGGAACGGATACCGGGCGGTTTGCATCACGAAATCCGAATCTTCAAAATATGCCGAGAAAAGATAATGACCCAATCGGAATCCGTAATTTTCTGATACCGAATAAGGGACATATATTTATTGATTTTGATTTCTCGCAGATAGAACTGCGTGTAGGTTCATGGTATTGCAGGGACACTAAAATGCTTGAAACATATAGAAATGACGGCGACATTCATGCACAGACAACGAGCGTAATATATGGAATTTCTTTTGACGAAGCCATAGACAAAAATGCTCAGCACTACAAGGAGCGGCGCTCAATAGCGAAGAACTGTAATTTCGGTGTGTTTTACGGATTGTTCCCGAATGGGCTTATGCGAAACCTCAAAAAAGCGGGAATTGAAAAGACAAAACAGGAATGCACAGACATTATCGAAAACCTTAAAAATGGTTATCCAAAGTTAGCCGAGTGGCAGAAGAACGCAAAGCAAGACGCGTCAAACTGCGGATATTCGGAAACTGTATTCGGCAGACGGAGAATTTTAAAAGGCATACCGTGCGGATAAAAGCGTGCATGGAACAGCGGCCTTTTCCGGAATTTGATGTGCCGCTTAAAGCAGAAGGCGCAAAGGGAAGCAGTTTCGGAAATATGGAGGAACTGTAACATGAAAAATATGCTGCGCATCTTACCTCTTTTCGAGGTTAGGAGTATAAACATACGCCGTCACCTCTCAAAAAGGCAACCTGCTTGCATATTTTTCATGTTGAGATTTGTGCCGCCGCACAGCGGCAGAAAGGAGTTTTAATATGGCAAACTACTTTAATTCAGAGAAATATCCCGACCCGACGTCATATGCCGTTATGCATAAATTGGAGATGGAAGAAAAGAAAAAGCATAAAATTGCAAATGGTGAGTGGTTTATGAAATGGATATACATAGCAACTCCGTATAAGGGTGACATAAAAACGAATGTTAGAAATGCAAAGCAATATGCAAGATTTGTGTCAAAGCAAACAGCTGTACCGATACCACAATGTCCGAAAAGCTGACGGCGCAATCTAACACAGCTTACACAACAAAACAGGTGCGAAACATCGTACTGTGGACGAGCGGTTCTACTCCTCCGTCCACAAGCTACGGTGATATTGTAATCAAGACTTTCTGAGGTGCGATATGGCAAATATAAATTTTAAGTATGATTACCCGTATATCGGTTACGGCGAAAAAGGCAGATTTCAGTATCAGTGGTCAGAATCAAGAACCACGCTTAACCGCTGTTATACCTATCCGCTTTTGTTTAACATAGCTGTGCCCGGATGCTTGCATATCACAATGGATATTGAGATTGAGAACACAGGTTCGGGTACGGTACTCGGTCGGTCGTGGGATTTTTATATTTACCGTCAAAACTACGGTTGGTATGAGGTATGCTCGTTCACTCTTCCGGACGATGGAAAATATACAATTGACACCGATATTTCAAACTACACCATAACGCAGATTGCCTGTGTTCCGTCCTCAAACCCGGGTTCGAGCAGAACCTGGTCGACTTGGTATAATATAAAAAAGCTGACGATTACCGAGAACATAACCTTGTCGGAACTTGATAATGATAAATACTTCTATAGTGTGTTTCCGAATAATTACGGTGTTCAAAAACAGCCGTCCGAGGTCTTTGTAAACATAGACGGTACACTGAAAAAGGCAACGGCTGTGTATGCGAATGTTGACGGAACACTTAAACAAGTGCCTATGCTGTTGTCAGCTGAGATAAAGACGGATTCGGAAACGATGAAAGTGTATAAAATTACACCAACCATAGACGGCAATTATACAATCAAAGTAAACCGAAAAAGCGGCAATCACGAACTACGGCTTTATGACAGCGAATTTAAACCGATGACCGATTCATATTTTTATTCACAGAGTTTTGCACTTACCGCAGGCTTTGTTTTATATATATCGGTAACACATTATTACAATGCAGACGCAAGCGAAAGCACTCTGCAAATTTTCAAGGAGGACTAATAACACAAACAATAAGCGGTGCATCTCATCTCAAAATTAAACCTTGAAGTATAAACATACATCGGCGGATTAATTTTGAGTGATTTGCTTGCTTCTTCTTTGTGTTATGCTAATGTCGCCAATGGAAAGAAAAGGAGGATTTTATGGGAAAATTAAAACTATTTTACACATCGGTATGCACGGCACTTGCATACATTTTCGGAGGCATAGATTCTATGCTGAACATTCTGCTTATTTTTATGGTGATTGACTTTATCAGCGGATTTATTAAAGCGTGGGCGTTAAAAGAATTTGATTCGAGCAAATTCTATATCGGCGGAGTAAAAAAACTCGGTATTTTGTTGATTGTCGCCGTGGCGGCGCAGCTTGATCAGCTTATACATATCGACTCAATGGCACTTCGTACCGTCACGGTATCCTACTATATAGCAAACGAAGGATTTTCAATTCTCGAAAACTGGGGTGCTATGGGATTGCCGATGCCAGAACCGATAAAGAATGCGCTTGCAAAACTGAAGGACAAAGACGGTGAATAGAAATGGATTTGTGTTTTTCAGTTGAACACCAACACATAAAACGGACAGATGATAATTATGTTGTGGCAGGTTCAAGGAACTATTTATATGCCAACTTTACATTTACAAAGGAATGGAACGAGAATATCATTGCCATATTCGCATCAAAATGCGGAATATATGCACAGCTGTTAAAAGACGGACGCTGCCTTGTTCCGTATGAGGCGTTAAAGCAAGATGGCAGAATTGATGTTTCGGTGTGTGCCGGTGATTTAATTACATCCGATACCGCTGGCTTTATCGTACATGAAACAGGCTATACCGAAGATGCCGAGAAAAGTATAAATCCACCACCCACGATTTTATCCGATATATATGAGCGAATTGAAAAAGCGTCTATAAATGCAAAAACAGAAGTATTGCAGGAAATAAGTGATGTATTGGAAAATTATCTTAAGCTGACGGATGTGGATTCGGATTTAGTATACGGCAGCTCAAATCCGGTCGCATCGGGTGCAGTATATAACAAGTTTCAGTCTGAAATTGACCGAAGAATATATTTGAATAGTATTAAAGCGGATAAGGAACACAACGGCGGTTTTATCGGAGGAGCCGGTGCATCATTGGGGGGAGTGGGCGGCGCTGCAATAGGAGCGAGAGCAAAAGCATCCTCCGGCATGGCGGGAGGCAGCGGCGCGTCTGCATCGGAAGGCATGGCTTGCGGCAAGAATGCATATGCAAGTCACGGTGCAGCCGCAGGGCGAAACAGCAAAACGCTGCATGGTGCGGCTCTCGGTGACGGAGCAAAGACCGTGGATGACAAAGGGAACCCTATTATGTTGAGAACAGTCACCCGGCAATTGTATCAAAGGAAGTTTACAGTCTTGTTCAGCAGGAATTTGAAAAAAGAAAAAACTCTAAGAACTATATGACAACATCAAGCTGCTTTTCAGGAAAAATATTTTGCGGGATTTGTGGTGGATTGTACAGCTCAAAGGTGTGGCACAGCAATTCAAAATATCGAAGAACCATATGGCAGTGCAATAACAAATTCAAAAATGCCGATAAACGCAAAACGCCGAATCTGACAGAAACAGAATTGAAATCGGCATTTGTAACGTTGTTTAATGAAATTATTGATAATAGAGAAGAAATCACTGGGTTTATAGAGAAAACTGTTCTTAGACGGTATGATATGGAGGAGCTTGAAAAGAAAATCCGTATAGCAGAAACGGAAACAAAAATAAAGCTGGATACTGTGAATGAATATGTAAAATTGAATAGCCGGACGGCAATGTCGCAGGAGGAGTATTCGGAATGCTTTGATAAGCTTATGGCGGAATATGAAACGACACAGGAAAAACTGCATAGGCTTGAAAAAGAGAAAAATGATATTTATGCAAGGAATGAACAGTGTAAAAAATTTATACAGACTTTGAAGCAAAGTGATATATTGCAGGATTTTGATGAAGAACTGTTTAACGGCACTGTTGAAAAAATATCGGTATATATGGATAGGGTGGTATTTGAGTTTAAGGATGGGAGGGAAAAGGAATATTTTTTATAGAAAATTTGACGTTTTGTTAAATTGTTTTAAGGGGGGTAAAAACCTTATTTGAAAACAATTTGAAGAATTGTATCAAAAATATTGTTCAGACACAAGCAGACTGAACGATTTAGATATCTTCTAAATTGTTCAGTTTTTTTGCGCCTTTGTGGGCTTTTGAGATTTTCGATTTCAGAAGGATTTGTGTAGATATCCCCTGTTTTCGGACAGGACTTGAACGGGAGACCCCCCAAAAAAGAGGGTTTTGAGGCACTATAGTTGAAAAAAATTTCACCTCAAAAATTGTGGTGAACAATATGGATAGCTCCGTAGATAAACCGGATATGAACGGGGGATATGGGGCTATTGGACCATATAGATAACATGGGCTTATAGCCCTAGAGCAAACCACCCGTTGGACGGGTGGTTATGATTCCTAATTTGATGCTTGTTTTGATATTGCGCAAAGCAACTCATTTATATTAAGCGGTTTCGGAACAAACCCTGTCATTCCGGCGTCGGCACAGGCTTTTTTATCGGTGTCAAACAAATTTGCCGTCATGGCTATAATCGGAACCGTTTTTGCGTCGGCTCTGTCAAGCGAGCGGATTTTTCGTGTTTCCTCCAAACCGTCCATAAACGGCATCGAAACATCGGTCAAAACAACGTTTATTATGTCCGGCTCGGAGTTTTTAAATATTTCAAATGCCTCCTTGCCGTTATACGCTCTGATTACCTTTGCGCCGGCGTCGGTTAGGATATACTCGGCAATTTCCATATTCAGTTCGTTATCCTCTGCCAAGAGTACAGTAAGTCCTTCGATTGACGAAGAACTGCCCTGCATACTTCTCTTTCCCGTCTGAGCTTCGGAATATTTATACGGAATTGTTATTTCAAACTTCGTGCCCTTGTCCTTCTCGCTTTCCACGCTGATTTCGCCGCCGAGCTTTTTCACCAGCTTTTGGACTATGGGCAGTCCCAGACCGACTCCGCCGGAGCTGCTGATAACGAAATCGTTTTCCTGAGCAAAGGGCTCAAACATCTTTTTCTGAAATTCCTTGCTCATACCGATACCGTTATCTTCGCAGATAAAGCGGACATCGGCAAACCCGGCATTGCTTTTGCTCGGTGTTTCGCTGACCGAAATTTTTACCGTACCGTTTTCTTTGTTGTATTTGATTGCATTTGTGATAATATTCATCATTATCTGCCGCAGATACAGCGAATTTCCGACAAGCATCTTATCTCCGGTGTCAAGGTGAAGCAGTTCTAACTTTATTCCTCTCGCTTTCGCACGCTCATCTGTCAGCAGGGTCATATTCCGAACCTCCTCTTCAAGGCTGAAAACGGACTTTATGTCGGTTTCAGCGGCATTGTCGGAGTCTATTTTATTTAATGTAAGAATATCGTTGACAAGATCAAGAAGATATTCCGCCGCCATACGCGACTTACCGCGGCACTCTGCCAAAACCTTTATATCGGATTTGTTCCTGTCGGCAATTTCCAACATTCCGAGTATTACGTTGATTGGTGTGCGTATGTCGTGGCTTATACGGCGGAGAAATTCCGTTTTGCTTTGGTTTGCCGCCTGCTCATTCCGTATTGCCTTTTCAAGCCTTTGCTGATATTCAAGCTCGGATTTTTTCTGCGCGTTTATGCTCTTTCGTGCAAGAATAAATGTGGCAATCGAACCGTTTTCATCGAATTCCTGCGGAATGATTTTATCGTTAAGCCATTCGCCGGTGACATCCCTGTAATCATATTCGATATACTCAGCCGTGTTAAGCCGTGCGTTTAAGGTTGTTATTTCGTAAAAATGCAAAAATCCGTCCCGATATTTTTTGCCTATATGACGGAAAAAGTTATCCCGTGTATCGTCGTTTATCGGGCCAATATCGGGAACATTATCGCAATTATCCGGTCGTTTCAGCAAGACGTATTTTTCGTTTTTTAAATCTACTAAAACAGTCATAGTGTAAACATGACTGATTGCCTGTATAATTTCATACTGTTTTGCAGCTTCGCGACTTTGGTTGTTTCTCATTCGTATATGCAGAATTATTATAAGAAAGGCAAACAAAAAATAAATGCAAATTACAACAAGTATGGTAACTCCGCAGGGGACGAAAACGGTTTCAGCCGGATAAAAAGCGTAAATATCGTAATTGCGGTATCTTGCGCTGCCGCCGTAATAAAGCTTTCCGTCGCTGCGAAAACGGATAAAATTCGTTCCTTTTTGGGCTGTATCTATGCAGGAAAGCTCCGCAACATCGGATTTTTCCGAACCGCTGTCCTTGGTGTTGGAAGCGATGATTGTATTATCCTCCGTGATAAACAGAGAACCCCGTAAATTGGTTTCGTTTGCAGCCAAAAGGTTGCTGACAGAAGAACGGTGAAAACCCAGCAACTCATCATTCTGCCGGATTACACAGAAAACAAGACCTTTTTCGTCATGCCTTGCCGCAGCGGCAATGTCATATGTTATGCCGTCTTGTTTAATTCTTGCCGCATAAATTTTTTTCGGGAAATCAAGTATAGCGGAAACGGCAGACGATTCGATTTCATCTTTCCAGTCGCCGTAACTCATCGCAATCGGGGAATATACCCAATCCGGTTTCAGATTGCCGTCCAATAACAAAATACAATCAAGTCTTTGGCTGTCGCAATACTGTTTCAAAAAATCGTTTCTTACGTTTTCCGCAAGCAGCGGAAGATCCGCACCGATACCTTCCGTCTGTTCTGTCAGGCGCACAAGACTTTTTGTTTCGTCCGTGGCGAGAAAATCGCTGTAATCACTGCACTGCTTTTTAAGATCGCTTATGTTTCGTTCCAGTGTGTCGTGCGCCACGTTCAGACTGTACGGAATGCTGAAGCAAAGCGCTCCCGTCAAAAGAACAATACCGATGAGAATGAGAAGCGTTACCAAAAAATAATTTTGCTTTACAAATATAAACGGATTATTTTTCACTGCTCAAACCTCCATTAAGTGCATAGTCTACATCTATGTCGTATTTTTCGATAATGCTCTTAATCGTTCCGTCACAGCGCATTTCATCTAAAACAGCAGACAGCTCCTCGGCAGTTTTGTTATTGGCATCTTTTTTGAAAGCCACTCCGAGCTCTGAGGCAAGCAGAACGCTGTCGATAATGTAAAAATCGCCGTTTATGTTCTTCATATAATCACGGAAAGCCGTTTCGTGTCCCGCTGCCGCGTCAACATATCCTTTTTTCAGTGCGGCAAATACATTGGTCATGCTCGGAAAACTGTACACATTATTTACGCAGACACCGTCAACAGAGTCCGTTAAGAAAAGCTTTTCCGGCTTTGAGGCATTCTGAACGGCAATGTTTTTTCCGTTCAGATCCGCAAAAGTATGTATGCCGCTTGAGGAATTGACCACAACGACCTGTCTGCTGTGCAGATACGGCCCCGCCCAGGTATAATCGTTCTCTCTGCCGTTCATGGAAAAGCTTCCCCAAAGGCAGTCAACCGAGCCGTCATTTAAAAACGAGTCCTTGTTCTGCCAGGTAATTTGCTTATATTCGGGCTTCATTTTAAGCTTTTTGCATGCCTCGGCGGCAATTTCAACATCGATTCCGGCAAAATTTCCGCTATCATCCACATAAAAGTAAGGCGGATAGATGTCGCTGCCGATTGTAAGTGTCGGCAGCTCCGAATTTTCGCTTTCCTTATTTTTCGCGCAGCCGGAAAAAAGAAAAATGACTGATATAAGTAAAAATACGGTGAAATTTTTGAGCTTTATATTCATATGCGTTCTCCTTTTCTCGCAGAGCTTATTATAATATAATTATATATTATAACGCAAAACTGAGTAAAAATCAAGCATGAAAACGGGAGATAAAACGGCTTTTCTGATACCGTCCGCCAATGAGAAAATCTTGACTTTTGCTGTGTTTTGAGTTATACTATATTATAATAGTGGTTTTGTACATATTTACAGAATGTAATGTAACAAAAATTTAACATAAAATTTGCGAAAGGATTTGACAAGTGCTATGAGTTGCGCCAAAATCATACATATATACATACGCTGCAACTATATCCTTTTTCTATGCTCGCTGCTGAATCCGGAGTCGCGCTTTCTTTTGGGCTGTCCCAAAGAATAATGCGCCTTTTTTTCCTTTGCGGCAAAGAGCGCCTGATTCCGCTTCGGTATGTAGGTAAACAAGGAATGAACTTAAAAACAAGATAGGAGGATGGACATGCAGACGCTACTTTATTCGGAGATTAATATTTTCAGTATTATTGCGCTGTTTACCGTTATGTTCAATTCTTCGGTATTCGGTGTTGACACAAAAAATAAGAACCGACTGTTTTCATGTTCCGCCTGCTTTGCGGCTATGTCATGCATCTGTGATTTTCTGTGGGAAATGAGCGCAGGCGGATATCTGCTTCTCTCGCGGTCGGCGGCGGTGTTGGTGAATACAATGTATTTTATATGCTATGCACTGTCGTTTTGCTGTTGGTTTTTGTATGTTGAGTCTATAGCCGAGTCAAAAATATTCAAACGAAAAAAGAGAACGTATATAGCGATTTTACCGCTTGCAGCGCTGGTTATACTGCTTGCGGCATCAGTGTTTACAGGGTGCGTATTTTCGATAGACGAAAGCCTTAATTACACGAGAGGGCCGCTGTTCTTTATGCAGGTAGTCTTATCCTACGGATATATCGCCGCTGCCGTTATCAGAATACTGTACGATTCAATCGGCAGAAAAAATAAGTTTGTATGGGACAACATTATTTTTGCTGCCGTTTTTGCGGGCCCCATAATTGCCGCTTCAACGCTTCAGGCGTTCTTCCCGGAATTGCCGATTGCCTGCCTCGGAATCGTTTTAGCGTTTATGAATGTATATGTCTATTCGCTTAAAGTGCATGTTTCCGTTGACATGCTCACCGGGATCGCCAACCGACACAAGCTTATGAATGAACTTGAGGATAGGATATCTTCGCTGAAAAAGGACGAGAAACTCTATTTTCTTTTTCTCGATATTGATTCTTTTAAGCAGATAAATGATACTTTTGGGCATCACGAGGGCGATAATGCATTAAAATCGGTAGCGGCTGTGCTGAAGACTTTATGCAAAACAACAGGCGGTTTTTGCGCACGGTACGGCGGCGATGAATTTGCGGTTATACAGGTTCTGAAAAAAAGCGGAGATATAAAGAGAATTAAAAAGGATATCTACGATTCGGTAGAAAAAATAACGGATAAAAATTCGGCATATTCTTTAAGCGTCAGCATAGGCTGTGCACAGCACACAAGCGAAACCGAGAGTGTTCAAGAGCTTATTTCATGTGCTGACAGCAATATGTACAGCAAGAAAATGCAGAGAAAAGAAAAAATAAAAAGGTAAACCGCAGGGGCTTTTTCGCTTTTGCGGGAATATCAAGGAGGATTTTTATGATATCCCCCAAAGCGAAATTTTGGATTATGTATGCGAAGAAGAAATAACCCGGCAGCTTTTCGGCGACCATTTCGACGGTGCGGTCTTAATAGATTGGGAGAGCGGAGATATTATCGGAATCAACGAATATTTGACAGGAAAATTTGAAAAATACATGGATAAAAGCGATATTTCCTATTCGCACAACTTAGAAAACTTTCTGTCCGAATGTGTTGACGGTGCAAACCGCTCTGCATTGAAGGAACGTGCAGCGCCGGAGGCTGTAACCGAACGTCTTGCTTCACGAAAATCATACAACGTAGACGTTCAGCTGAATTCCGAGAAAAACGGGATGCGTCTTTCAAAGCGTTTTTGATACAGACACTATAACGAAAATAAAAATATCATTCTGCTCGTTTGCGAGGACGTTTCGGAGATTTTGTCGGGAGAAATTGACCCTCTCACGGGGTTTTTGATTCAACGGGATTTCATCATATTAAGGAATGGCTCAGCGAGCATCCCGGCGAAAAGTTCCGCATACAGCGGTATATCATATAAAAAGGCACAAAAAAGCCGCCCGACAATAAAGGCATGTTGCCTCTATGCCGGGCGGCTTTTTCTGCCGTCTGAAACCCTCGTTTTAAAAAGGCTTATTTTAATTTTTTCATTTAATGATTACATACCATAAACCGACGCAGAATTTTTATAGTATATTTGTACGAGCATTATTTTAATACTATTTTCATCTCATATCGGCGGCAATACATTGGTCGATTAACGATTTCAGCTTCTCCATTTGCGATTTGTCGGTAACGGCGCCGACTATGGGTTCTCCGACGATGCTGCCGCTGCGGTCAACCACATATGTTGTGGGATAGGCGTATACATTTTCGACAAACTTTCCCGCCTCGCTGTCAGAATCAAAGTATACATTCCGATAGGAGGCGTCTTTCTTTTTCAAAACTGCCTTTGCTTCGGATATTGCCGCCTCATCTCCGTCCAGCGTGAAAGAATTTATTCCGATGAGAGAACCGCCTTTCCCGGAAAGCTCCTTATTCAGCGCATCGAGTTCGGAAAGCTCACCCACGCAGGGAGAGCAGGTGGTGAACCAAAAGTTTACCACCGTGACAGCATTGCCTGAAAACAGCTCATCACTCTTTATTTCGTTCCCGTCCAGATCCTTTCCTTCAAAGGACGGAAAATTCCCCGTACTGCCGTTATCGGATGGCATACTCATATCATTATCCGATGATTTTTGCGCTGCATCCGGATATTTTTTTTCAATCATAGTCAACTTATTTTCAATATCCCGGATTTTCTCTGCTTCACCCTTAAGCAATTTAAGCTCGTCCTCTGTAAACCGTTCCTTGACGGTGTCAATGGTTTTGAGAAGAAAATCCCCGTAGTTTTTACCGTCCTCTTGTAAAGTCATACCTTTGTCCGCCGCCGCAAAAACCTGTTCCCAAAGTTCGGTATTTTCTGCCAGAATCGCATTTTCACGTGCCATCAGTTCTTTATGCATTGCTACCGCTTCTTCGGCATTTTTCGGTTCATTTTCCATACCGTTCAATTTGTTTTTATCCGCCGTTGTGCAGGCTGCCGTAACCAACACCAGCAACACAAGCGTCAGCGCCGCTGTTATAAGTTTCTTTATACTCATGTTTATTCCTCCTGATTTTTTATTTATCATCTGCGGCATTTGTGCCGCTTTTATCTTTGCCTTCTCCGAAGCCGTACCGAAAATGAACGGCATTCGTCGGGCATGCCCGGACGCACATACCGCAGCGAATACATTCGGTGTGATTCGGTGTTTTCGTCACGTCCACAGCCATTTTGCAAGCTTTTGCGCATTTTCCACAGGTTACACATTTGCCGGTATCCACTTTCATTTGAAACAGCGAAACCTTGTTCAGCAGGGCATAGAACGCACCAAGCGGACACAGCCATTTGCAGAACGGTCTGTAAAACAACACGCTTACCGCAGTTACCGTAATCAAAACACTGAATTTCCAAGCAAACAATGCTCCGAGTGCAGACCGAATACCGGAATTGACAATGGATAGCGGAATTGCCCCCTCCAATACACCCTGCGGACAAATATACTTGCAGAAAAAGGGGTCACCCATTCCGACATCGTTTACCGCCAATGCCGGCAACAGAAACACCGTTACCAAAAGAACGGCGTATTTAATCCAAGTCAAACATTTCAGCTTTTTGGTTGAAAACTTTTTTGTCGGGATTTTATGCAGCAGCTCCTGAAACCAGCCGAACGGACACAAAAAGCCGCAGATAAAGCGTCCCAGCAATACTCCGAGCAATATAAGAGTTCCTGTAACATAATATGAGAAACCATACTTTGCAGATCCCGCCACCGTCTGAAGCGCACCGATAGGGCAGGCTCCGGATGCCGCAGGACAGGAGTAGCAGTTAAGTCCCGGCACACATACTGTTTTTCCGGCTCCCCGATAAATTTCGCCCTTCAGAAAATTTGGCAGATGCAGGTTGCTAAACATAGCCGCCGCTGCCTGAATGTACCCGCGAAAGCGAGTCAGTTTTTGTGATATACCTGAAAATTTCTTACCCAATTCCTACACACTCCAGACATAATCTGATTGCCTTGCTCAGCACGGTCGCCGCCTCACCCCGCAAAGCTCCGGCGCATAGCATTACTGTTCCGACAGCCAAAAGCAAAGCCTGCGCCGTTTTTTTCCAATGCATATATTGCCACATCCTTTCTTTATCCGCTTTCGGATTATATATTGTTTTCCGTTTTACATTCCGGGCAGATTCCCTCGAACACGGCTCTGTGACGAAATACCGTGTAACCGGTCGCATTTGCAACCTTTTCATCCGGATCGGAAAGATAATTAAACGGAATATCCATTACCTTTCCGCACTTAAGACAGATAATATGATAGTGAAGGTCTGTTCTCAAATCATATCTGTCTGCACCCGGCACCTTGATATGAAGTATTTCTCCGTCCTCTGACAAACAGTTTAAATTGCGGTATACGGTACCCTGACTGATTTTTCCGTCAATTGCATGGACCTCCTCACATATCGTGTTGGCGGTCGGATGATCTGTGTGGTTTCTGACTGTTTCCAGAACGATTCTGCGCTGTTTTGTTTCTCTGTGTTTCAGCATTATTTATGTACTCCCCTAAGTTTTGTCATATTTCAAATTTGTTATTCAGCGTCCGTCAAGCGGAACATATTCCCTGCATGGAGCAACAACAGTATATGCCGGGGAAATGCCTTCATTAAATTTTTATTGGTTCTTGTTCTCGCATATTTATTGTTTTTCATAATCACCTCATACTTTTCATTTTATTTTTATATATTATTAGGAATTATTCCTAATAATAATTATACAATAATCTATTCTCCTTGTCAAGACAAACGGCAGAAATCTTCACTAATCTCTGCTTTTTCGGCATTTTGCACTATGAAAATTTTTATGATTTTTTTGCTTTTCTTAAAAACGCAAAAGCTATTTTTCTTTCAAAACTACAAAAAACTACAAAAATCATCAGTATGTATTGCCAAAAAAGAAAATCTGTGATAGAATACAAAATAACCGTATACGACGAGGAGGTGTGACGATGAACAAATCAGAGTTGGTTGCGATAATGGCTGAAAAAGCGAGCCTTTCAAAAAAGGACGCCGAGGGCGCATTGAACGCATTTGTTGACGCTGTAAAGGATGCCGTAAAGAAGAACGACAAGGTTCAGCTTGTCGGCTTCGGAACTTTTGAATCTCGTAAAAGAGAAGCAAGAGAAGGCAAAAACCCGCAGACGGGCGAAAAAATCAAAATCGCCGCGTGCAACTCGCCGGCTTTCAAGCCCGGCAAAGGCTTCAAGGATTACATAAACTAAGAAAAACAAGAGAAAACCGCCAATATGATTAAAATCATTGTCGGCGGTTTTTCTATGTGAATTTATTACTGCATATTTGTATTTATTCCTATCCGTTATACGATTTATGTCTTATTATCTATACCATTATCTTTATCAGAGCCGATAATAACATTGTTTGTTGTCGGTTCGGCGGTAGGGATATTAAGTGCATTTTGTCCCGATAGTGCTTTTGCTTCAATATTTTCGGGGTCATGCTTTAATACTTCCAACAGCATTTTATAAAAATATATAAATAACTTTATTTTTTTGTTTATGTTTTTAATTAAGCGCTTGATATTTCTCACTTTTAGGCATATAATATAGTTAATATTTAATCAAGGAGTTAGAATGCTATTTTTCTAAAAGATTAAAAAAAATAAGGAAAGAAAATAACATGACACAGACAGAACTTGCCAAAGCACTTGGTGTTTCGGGAGGAACGGTCGCCATGTGGGAAACGGATAAACGCAAGCCAAGCTTTGAAATGCTTGAAAAGCTGTCTGAAATATTTGATAAACAGCTTAGCTATATTATGTGAACTTCCGATGTTCCGCTTGCCGCCGACTTGACAAACGAAGATATAAACCGGCTGGGAGAGTGGGTAATACAGGAACAATATGAGGATTCATTTGGGAAGTATATAACCCCAGATGAATATGGGCAAAATGCGGTTGATGCAATTATTCGTTCGGAATTTGCACGCTGCCAGGAACAGGGCGGACTTAAGAGCGCAAAAGGAATTTCTGTTGCTGTGAAAATACGAGATGTGAAGTAAAATATGATTGTATGTATTTCAAGTAATACAAATAATTAATTTTAAATAATCAAAAAACTGGGCTAACAATCCGATATCTATCGGTGCTGACAATTTTGGTCCCAATTATAAGTGTGATGACTGAAATGACAGTCAAAGGAGGACTTTATGCAAAAAACTATTTGTGAATTATTCGCGGGTGTTGGCGGATTTCGTTTGGGGTTTGACCGACTTGAAACAGGGTGGAAAACCACATGGTTTTCTCAGTGGGAACCCGGTGCACGGACGCAATGGGCACATGATTGTTATATACAGCATTTCGGCGATAGCCTTGATGTCAATGGTGAAAATCATACTGATGAAGATATCAGCACAGTAAACAAGAAAATGATTCCTGAGCATAATCTTTTGGTTGGAGGATTCCCCTGCCAAGATTATAGTGTTGCTCATTCATTAACCTCTTCAAAAGGAATTGAGGGAAAAAAAGGCGTTCTTTGGTGGCAAATAAGAGAGACATTAATCGCAAAAAAAGCACCGTTTTGTATTTTGGAAAATGTAGATAGATTACTTAAATCTCCGGCAAAACAGCGTGGCAGAGATTTTGGTGTTATTTTAGCTTGTTTGTCTGAACTTGGTTATAGTGCAGAATGGAGAGTCGTAAATGCAGCACAATATGGCGCAGCACAGAGAAGACGCAGAACTTTTATTTTTGCATATAGAAACGATACGATATATGGCAAAAACATTTGTAAAAACTCTGCTAAAGAAATTATATCTGATAACGGCTTTATGGCTAAGGCATTTCCCATAATTGAGTGTGGCGAAATAACTAAGACTACATTAGATGCAGATATTGTTGAAGTAAGTGATAAATTCAGATTTGCATTTGAAAATGCGGGATATATGCACAATGGTGAAGTTTATACCGCAAAAGTAAATGAGCTTGAAGAAACACCAATTTTTCTCGGTCAAATCCTACAGAAAAATGTTGATGAAAAGTATTATATAACTACCGAAAAAATGCCTAAATGGACATATCTTAAAGGTGCAAAAAAAATACCGAGAAAAACAGCGGACGGTCACGAGTATATTTTTTCGGAGGGTTCGATTGCCTTTCCCGACCCGTTGGACAGACCGGGAAGAACAATGCTGACAAGTGAATCTACACTTAATCGATCAACTCATGTGGTTTCAGATCCCGGAACGGGAAGACTTCGGTTATTAACTCCTGTAGAAACTGAACGTCTGCAAGGCTTTGACGATGAATGGACAAATAGCGGAATGCCGGATAGAATGAGATATTTTTGCATGGGTAATGCATTAGTAGTACCCATGATAACCAGAATGGGGAAAGTTCTTGATACTATTATAGAACAGGAAAAATAGCATAAAATGGTTCAAAAACATATTCTCAGGATTTTGTGCTTTATTACACAGGACTATTTGGTGATAGTACAAAGGTTTTTGTGAAAGGAGGGACAAAACATATGGAAGGTACACAGTATACGACAAAAAAAGATGTATTAAAACGAGCAAAAGAGGCTAAAGGCATTCCGCTGCGAGATATTGATACAACAGGGCGTCTTGCAACAGGAAAGGGTGCGATTGGTACTGTAATTGAAGAAAGCTGGTTTGGATATATGCCAAATTCCGAATCAGAACCTGATTTTCCTGAAGCCGGTGTCGAATTAAAAGTATCGCCTTATATAAAAGGCCGCAATGGAATAAGAGCAAAAGAACGTTTGGTTTGTAACATTATCAACTATATGGAAGAGTATAATAAAACTTTCAAAACGAGCGCATTCTGGCACAAATGCAATACCATGCTCCTGCTGTCTTATGAGCATATTGCAGATAAACCTAAAGGTGATTTCAAAATTGATGGAGCGATTTTGTTTAGCTTTCCCGAAGAAGACCTTGCTATTATAGAACACGATTGGCAAACAATTATGGGAAAAGTTCGCGAAGGAAAAGCCCATGAAATATCCGAAGGAGATACCATGTACCTTGCTGCATGTACAAAGGGTGCAAATGCATCAAGTGTTCGTCGGCAACCGTTTTCAACAACTATGGCAAAACAACGTGCATACTCTCTGAAATCGTCATATATGACACAAATATTAAATAAGTACATATTCGGAGATGTCGAAAGTGAAAGAATTATAAAGTCTTTGAGCAGTTTGCATCACTATTCTTTTGAGGAATGTGTTATAAAAAGACTGGTTCCTTTTTATGGTAAAACCATATCTCAGCTTCGTCAGACATGTAATATAACTTCCGCCGCTAAAAATGTAAACGAACTTATTCTTGCAAAAATGCTAGGCATAGAGGGGAAAATTTCTCAAACAGAAGAGTTTAAAAAAGCGGGAATTGTACCGAAAACCATTCGAATACAAAGTAATGGAAAAATTAAAGAAAGCATGTCATTTCCTGCATTTGATTTTATAGAAATTAGCAAAGAGGATTGTTGGGAAGAATCTAAATTTTACAATTACCTAGCACCAACAAAGTTTTTGTTTGTTATTTTCCGACAGCAAAGCAATGGAGAGTATATCTTCGAAAAAGCAATGTTTTGGAATATTCCGAATGAAGATTTGGAACAAGTAAGTGCTGTATGGGAACGAACGGTAAAAACTATAAGAAATGGAGTGCAGCTTATCCCGACCTCTCGTGGGATAAGCAATAATCTTCCGAAGCAATCCGAGAATCCGATTGCTCATGTTCGTCCTCATGGTAAAGACGGTGATGATAAATTGCCATTACCCGATGGTAGAATGATGACAAGACAATGTTTTTGGTTGAATAATAGTTACATACTTAAACAGATAAGGGGGTATTAATTATGGCAGGGTATTTTGTTGTTCTTGGAGATATAAAAGATGAAAAAGGTGATACCATCAAAAGAGCGGAGGACATATTGTGTAATATGCTCCGTTATGGGACATATAGTACAAATCTTTCTATAAAAGAGGGCTCAAAAAAGTGGTCAAAACCCAAAGTGGCAACATTTGCCGATTATTTTGGGATGAAGGAAAACGATTATATTTTCTTCTTTTCTAATCGAAAAATTTATGGTGTTGGCAAATTAGTAAATATCGGCCAAGAATGTAAATACTGGGCGTTTGAAGGAGCAAATCGTCCTACAACATATTCTCAAGAGCAAGTTGACAAGACAAAGTTAACTGCTGATATAACTCCGGAAAACAGGTGTATTTGTTTCTTTAGACCTATTTTTTATTATGCAAAGTCAATTGATATGGACGAAGCATTAACTTCATATCCGGCTTCCTTTAAATCGTTACGAGTTATTCAAAACAGAACGTTTATTAAATTGGATGATGAGGAAGCAGATGCTTTGTTTGCAGTATTAAACCGAAAAAATGTATCAACCGAAAAGAATGACCCTAATGATTGGACTCCGCCAACTTTTGACGAAAGTATGCATAATATTGCAAAAACAAAAATATCAGCACATCCGGAATATTACTCTTTTAATATAAAGTCTTTGCTTGCAAATTATGAATGTTGGGAAGGTGATGGAATACGAGAAGAAATGGTAATTGAGGCGGCTGTGATAGACGCTTTAACAAAAAAAGAAAACAATTTAGTTTTTGATAAATTGGCATATGTTTCTCATCAAGTATCTGCATCTCCTGCTAAACCCGTTGAATATATGGAATGGATAGACATTTTTGGATATAGTGTTTCTGATTATTTAATTGAACAAAAAATCCCCATCACATTTGCAATTAACCAATATTATGTTATTGAAATAAAACGGGATGCTTTAGCATTGCCCGCCCCTAAGCGAGGTAAAGAGACCGCTCAAATTAGAAAAAATAAAGCTGTCGCAAATCAACTCATGAAGTATGTTGATTGGGTTGCAAAAAACTATGCAAGCGGTAATTATCCAATGGTAAAAGCTATTTTGATTGCTAACGATTTTGACACTGCTTTCATTGATTATTGCAAAAAAATGTGTATACGGAATTACAATAATGGTTATAGAGATTCGACTCCTGCAGTGTGGGAGAACTTTGAATTGATAAAATATTCATTTGATGGTACAAATATTACTTTTGAGAAAACAATTTAATAGTATTATAAAATTGAAAATATAAAAGTAAAGTCATAGGCGTTTTCACAGATGCAAGCAGCATGGCGCAGATTCCGGCAACCATGACTATGACATCGGGTGTGGCATATACAATTCCGTTTTATGCAACAGCATGCGGAGAGGATAAACGAATATGATGCGGTGCATATTCCGCAAAAATACGTAAGAAAATTGATGCATTCCCCGCAAGATACACATGGTTGTTTGTTCCGTCATTAATTGAAAACACATTGTCATTATCGGACACGGATTCCGTAAGCTTTACGGCAGTTTCGCTCGGGGATGCGGACAAAATCAAAAAGTCGGGACTTCATGAGGGGCTTGTTTTTCTCATCAGATGCGGAATTTGTGTCGTATAATTCATAAAAAAGGTTTTTTTCTGCATTGACATTTGCCGCGGATTATAATAAGATTCAGTAAATATAGTTTTTATTATATGTTTTACAATTACCTAATATAAGATATAAAGGAGGCGATTGAGATGTCATCAAAAACATTGTATACATCACCTGCAAAATTATGGACTGATGCACAGCCGCTCGGAAACGGGAAAATCGGCGCCATGGTTTACGGCAAAGTCAAAAATGAAACAGTTTGCATGAATCATGATACGCTGTGGTCCGGTTTGCCGGAAAAAAGGGATGGGGAGGACAAGCACAAGGCCTTTTTGGCGACGCAAAAGGCGGCGCTGGACGGAGATTATATAAAGGCAAACAGGCTTTCGTATAACTGCATGGGGAGCCCTGTCCAGACATATCTGACATTCGGGAATCTGGAACTTGATTTTGATATGGAAAACAGGTATGAGAATTACACCCGTACCCTTGATTTGAAAAAGGCTGTTTTGACGGTCGGATTTTTGCAGGACGGTGTGAATTATAAAAGAGAGTATTTTACATCATTCCCTGATGATGTCCTGGTAATCAGAGTGTCTGCAGATAAAAAGCAGAAAATCAATTTTTCGGCGTGCCTTACTTCACCGCTCAGACATGAAATTTCAACAGACGGCGATATGGTTGTTCTTGACGGGGAGTGCCCCGCCGGATTCCGCCTGGACACGGAAACATGGGAGAAAAAGTATACATACTTCAAAGAGCCCGAAAAGAAAGGGGTGCAGTTTCGCGGCGGATTTAAAATCATAACGGACGGCGGAATTTGCAGATATGCGGACGACAAAGCAATTGTGGAGAATGCCGATTCGGCAATACTGATATTTACGATAAAAACTTCTTTTAACGGCTATGACAAAAAACCGTATGTCGACGGAAAAGAATACAAAAAAGCTTTTGCCGAAACATTAAGCAGTTCTCAAAGCAAAGGCTATGACAAGCTGTATCAGCGCCACGAGGAGGACTATACCAAGCTTTTTGACAAAATACGCCTTGATTTGGGGAAAAGCGGCCGCGAGGATATGCCTACTGATGAACGCCTGATTAAGTTTAATCAAGATAAAAATGATGTGAGTCTTTATACGCTTCTCTTTGACTTTGGGAGATACCTCACAATCGCTTCGTCAAGAAAAGGGTCACAGATTACAAACTTGCAGGGGATATGGAACAACACCATAGACCCTCCGTGGTCATCTGACTATACGGTAAACATCAACACCGAGATGAACTATTGGCCGACGCTGATGTGCGGACTTGAAGAATGTTATGAACCGCTGATAAAATTTATGCAGGACGTGAGCGTTGCCGGTGAAAAAACAGCAAAGCGTTTCTATAATGCACGCGGTTTTTGCATGCACCACAATTTGGATTTGTGGGTGCACACAGACCCCGCTGTCGGCAATCCGAAGTGGGCGTTCTGGCATGGTTCTTCGGGGTGGCTTTGCCACAACCTGTTTGATTATTATGAATATACGGGAGATAAAAAATATCTGAAGGACATTTGCTATCCGATTATGAAGAAAGCGGCGGAATTTTATCTTGACCTTTTGTGTGAACGCGGAGACGGAAAATTGTCTGTCGTCCCGGCAACATCGCCGGAGAATGCTTTTTGCATTGGCGACGAAGTTGTGGCTGTTGCCAAATATTCCACGATGTCCGACTCGATATGTTATGAGCTTTTGCAAAACTGCAAAAAGGCAATGAAAGAGGCGGAATTGTCCGACCCTGAGTTTGAAAAAGAGGTGGATTATGCACTGGAAAACATGTCGCCTCTTTCAATCGGCAGTGACGGGCGCCTGAAGGAATGGAACGAGGAGTTCAAAGAATCCGAGGTTACGCATCGGCATGTGTCACATCTGTATGCTTTGCACCCGGCGCACATAATCACCGCCGAGAGGACACCGGAGCTGGCAGACGCATGCAAAAAAACACTTGAGAAGAGGGGAGATGCCGGAACCGGCTGGAGTTTGAGCTGGAAAATAAATTTCTGGGCAAGGCTGAATGACGGAAATCATGCCCTTAAGCTTTTGGATATGCAGTTGAATTATGTTGACGGAGCCGGGGACGGCATAAATTATTTTGGCGGCGGCGGTACATACAAAAATCTGTTTGATGCGCATCCGCCGTTCCAAATAGACGGGAATTTCGGAGTGGTGAGCGGTATACTGGAGATGCTTGCAGACTGTCGTGACGGTGAACTGAAGCTTTTGCCGGCACTGCCGGACAAATGGAAGGACGGCAAAATCACGGGTTTGCGCATAAAGGGCGGCAAAAGCATTGACATGGAATGGAAAGACGGCAAGGTGACAATGTATGGCGAAAGATAAGTGTGTGCGGAGGCAATGCACAATTTTTGCGGTTATGTTTTGTTTTTGTGGTTGAATTTTTTTCAATAAGTGTTATAATAATATAAGCAGGTAATTGTAAAATGTAAATTTTACAATTAGCCACCGCATCTTTGCGGGGGGGGCGTGGGTGTCAGCGCCTGATTTCCACCCAAGAATTTTAATTGGAAAACATTAGTTTTACAATTACCTAAAATATAAGAGGAAAGATTTATAATTTGTAACAGGAAAGGAATTGAAAATTATGACGGATAAGGAATTGTTTGAAAAACTGTCCTATAAGCCGAAGAATGTGTATGAGCAGCTTGACGATGTGCAAACAAAAGAGATGCTTGACATGGCGGCGGAATACAGGGAATTTCTGGACAACGGCAAAACAGAACGTGAGTGTGTGAAAATCTCCGAAAAGGCGGCGCGTGAAAAGGGATTCAGGGAAATTTCGGAATATGATGTGCTTAAACCCGGGGACAAGGTGTATATTATAAACAGGAAGAAAAATATTCTTTTGGCGGTCATCGGCGAGAAGAATATAACCGAGGGCGTAAATATAATCGGCGCGCACATCGATTCGCCGAGGCTGGACCTGAAACAGAATCCGCTTTATGAGAGCAACGAAGCGGCACTTCTGAAAACACATTATTACGGCGGAATAAAAAAATATCAGTGGACTGCAATTCCGCTTGCACTGCACGGGGTTGTATTTACGCGTGACGGGGAGGAATTGGAAATCACCATAGGCGAAAAGGAAACCGACCCTGTGTTCTGTGTCACAGATCTTTTGCCGCATTTGGCTGTGGAACAGATGAACAAAAAGCTCTGCGAGGGCATAGAAGGTGAAGCACTGAATATCCTTGTGGGCGGAATGGGAGTTAAGAGTGAGGACGTCCCGGAAAAAGTTAAATTTAAGATTCTTTCGATTTTAAACACAATGTACGGAATCAGGGAGACTGATTTCCTGAGCGCGGAATTTGAGGCAGTGCCGGCGTTTAAGGCACGCAATGTGGGGCTGGACGAAAGCTTTATCGGCGCTTACGGACAGGACGACAGGGTGTGTGCGTTCACTTCGCTGAAAAGTATTCTTGATACAAAAAATCCGGCGCGTACCGCTTTGTGTCTGCTGGTTGACAAGGAAGAAATCGGCTCGACGGGAAACACAGGTATGCTGTCAAGGTTTTTTGAGATGAGCCTGGCAGAAATCATAAAGAAATGCAACGGAAGCTGTGATTTGATTGATTTGAACCACACCATAACAGGCTCGGCATGCCTTTCCTCTGATGTCGGCGCGGCGGTCGACTCCAATTATGAAAATGTATACGAGAAGAAAAACGCGGCATTTGCTGGGCACGGCATGGTGCTGATGAAGTACACCGGCTCGCGCGGAAAGTCCGGGGCGAGCGACGCTTCGGCGGAATTTGTTCATGAAATCACATCTATTCTGGACAAAAACAATGTTGTGTGGCAGACTTCGGAGCTTGGCAAGGTTGACGGCGGCGGCGGCGGAACGATTGCGATGTATGTCGCAAATCTGAATATGGATGTCATCGACTGCGGTGTACCGGTTTTAAGCATGCATTCACCATTTGAGGTGACGGCAAAGGGCGACATCTACATGGCATACAAGACATATATGGCATTCTTCAAAGACAGGTAATGCAAAAAAAACTTATGAATAAAAGAAAAGCAAGCGGGGACTGTTTAAAAAGTCAATTGACTTTTTAAACAGTCCCCTTCTTGCAGATTAAACCAAAAGCATGATGAGCGGTATCGTGATGACGGAAAGCACGGTTGTGAAAGAAACGATTTCCGAGGCGTATCCGGCATCAAGCCCGAATTTTGCCGCAAAAAGCGTGGTCACCGTTGCCGTCGGGCATGCAGCGGAAATGAGAACCGCGGTGGCGACGGTTTCGTCCAAGTGCATGACTTTTGCGAGGAGTATCGCGATTATGGGGAATACGATAAGCCGCAAAAGCGAAACCGTGTATATGGAAAGCTTTTTCAGTGTTTTCAAAAGATTTATGTCGGCAAGATATGCTCCGAGTACAATCATTGCCAGCGGTGTGTTCAGCCCGGCAAGATATTCCACCGGCGAGAGGAGTATGTCGGGCAGTGTTATGCGGCAAAAGAAAAGGGCAAGGCTCAGGAGAGTACCGATAACGCCGGGGTTCAGAAAAGCCTTTTTCAAAGAAAGGGATTTTCTGTCACCGGTATAAAGATAAACCCCGTGTGTCCAATAGCATATATTGAAAATTGCAAGGTATGACGCACCGTAGAACACACCGTCCGCACCCAGCACGGCTGTCAGCAGGGGGATTGCCATAAAGCCGCAGTTTGAGTATACCGCACTGAAAATATTTATTCTGTAGCGCTTTGTTTCTTCGGGTCGGTATATGATTGTGCTTATCACAATCATCACAATGTGTATCAGAACTGTAAACAGCGCTGCCGCCAGAAGGTTCATCGCGTGCTCCGGTATAAATTCTCTTTGATAAGAGCTGATGAGGACACATGGGGTTACAATCATTAAAAGTATGTTTGTCAATTGTTTCGAGCCGCTTTCGTCCAGCATCTTGCTTTTTTTCAGAATAAATCCGACAGCTATTAAAATAAATACTATGATTACCTGCACGGCAACTATTGCGCTGAGTTCCATTTAATTTTATCTCCTGTTTGTTTTATTTGTCACTTAGTTTATTATACAGCATTATAAATTCTTTTTCAACTGTCGCAAAGTCCAAAGTTATAAATTCAGGATGAGTTTTTATTGGTAATTCTTCCGATAATTTTTCGCCCATGAGTATAAAAAATTCCTGATATAACATAGCGTCGTCAATTTCGGCGACGGTTATGCGCTCTGATTCACTCAATGTTCCTACAAATTTTTCATAAACAGTGTCTTGCAGTTTCTTTTCTATTTTTATATATGCGTCAAGATTTTTCTTGACGGGGCGGATTATGTCCGCCATGTAGCTTTCGCTGGCGTCATGCAGAAGGCACGCAAGGCAGATTTTTTTTGAAAGTCCGCGCGCCATTGCCTCGCGGCAGCACAGTATGGAATGCTGCGCAACCGAAAAGAAGATTGGCAGCTGTCCGTTTGCGCGGCATATCATGGAGAGCGCGTGTGCAATGTCTTCTATAAAAATAGAATCTTTGTCGGGGCTTACGGGGTCTAAAAGTTTTTTTGAATGTGTTATTATGTATTCCGGCATGTGCGTTTGAACCTTTCTGCCCATGGATTTTTGCTGATGCCGTGTTATGGGCGGTACATGGCATCGGGAAAGTATTTCGACTATTCATATTATTCATGTCTTTTATTAATTATACTATATGATATGCGATAAATCAAGCGCGAGGGGGAAAATATATTGAAAAATATTGTGGAAAATGACGGGGCGAAAAATGTAATAAAAGCGTAAAGAATGTGTGAAAACTTACTTGTTTTGAATATTTTTTATAATATAAATTATCCTTTATTAACTAAATTAAACAATTTTTTGATACATTATGAAAAAAATCCACTACATTATGAAAAAAATCCACTATTCAAATTAACTAAAATGTGTTACAATTCTATTATAGCATGTCGGGGGAGTATAACTCCCGGCGGAAATAAAATCAAGAAAGGAGTTTTGTCATGAGCACAAAACAGAAGATTGTCACCTCAAACGGTACAGTCAGGACAAAAAAACGCAAAATTGACGCAAGTGATATACAGCTTTATACCTTGTGCGCGATTCCTGTGATTTTGGTATTCATATTCAGTTATCTGCCGATGTTCGGAATCGTAATTGCGTTCAAAAACTACAATTTCAGAGATGGTATATGGGGAAGCCCGTGGGTAGGATTGCAGAATTTCGAGTTTTTCTTTAAATCAGACGTATTTGTACAGCTTGTCAGGAATACATTGGGGAATAACTTCCTGTTTATTATTTTCGGCATAGCTTCATCAATATTGGTTGCGATATTGTTGTTTGAATTGAAGAGCAGAACCGCCACAAAGATATTTCAGACGATTCTCATAACACCGAACTTTATGTCTTGGGTTATTGTTGCATACATGGTTTTGGCAATACTCAACCAGAATGCAGGTTATCTCAACCAGATTCTGGGGCATTTCGGCATAACCGGCGCAGACGGAAAGCCGATAGACTGGTATTCAAAGCCAAACGCATGGCCGATTATCCTTACCATAGTAACGGTTTGGAAGAGTGTCGGCATGGACTCGGTTGTTTACTATGCTTCGCTGATGGGTATTGACACATCATTGTTTGAAGCAGCTGAGATTGACGGTGCAAACAAGTTCCAGAGGACAATACATATAGTTTTGCCGAGCCTTGTGCCCCTTATTGTAATTCTTACAATACTCAAAATCGGTAACATATTCCGTGCGGACTTCGGTCTGTTCTATTCGGTTACGCAGGACGGCGCAAGCGGAAACCTTTATTCAACCACAAACGTTATTGATACCTACACCTTCCGTGCATTTAAAGAGGGTACGGGTAACTCATACGGTCAGTCTGCCGCTGTTACTTTGCTGCAGTCAATCGTGGGCATGATATTGGTTATAACAACAAATGCGTTGTCTAAGAAGGTCGACAAAGACCTCGGGTTGTTCTAAGGGGGTGCAGATAAGATGAAAAAGAAAAATATGTTTACACAGGCGATTTTAATAATATTCTTTACAATTTTATGTGCATTGATTATCTTCCCGTTCCTGCTTCTGGTCAGCGTTTCGCTTTCCGATGCGGAAACTGTTGCGACGGGTTATAAGCTGATCCCGAATCCGATTGATTTCTCTGCATATCAATATGTGTTTAAGAATCCGACAAGCATTTTGAGAGCGTACGGCGTTACATTTGTATTTTCGGCTTCGGCGATGGTTTTGGGTGTGCTGTTTATGTCAATGGTTGCGTATCCTTTGTCAAGGACAAAGCTAAAAGGAAGAGGCGTATTGAACTTCTATCTCTATTTTACGATGCTGTTCGGCGGCGGTCTTGTTCCGACATACCTGTTGATTTCAAAGGTTTTGCACCTGAACGATACAATTTGGGTATATATCCTCCCGGGATTGATCAGCCCGTGGTATGTGTTTATGATAAGAACCTTCTTCAGGGGTATTCCGGAAGAAATCATCGAATCGGCAACGATTGACGGTGCGTCGGAATATACAATATTTATAAAAATGATTCTTCCGCTTTCAAAGCCGGTTTTGGCAACGGTTGCGTTGTTCACATTCCTCGGCAAGTGGAACGACTGGAACACAGCACTTATCTATATAGAAAATCAAAAACTGTACAGCTTGCAGTATTTGCTGCAGAAAATCATGACAGACCTTGACATGCTCAAGCAGCTTCAGCAAATGGGTGCGGGTATGGCAAACAACATGGACGTGCCAAGCGAAAGTATGCGTATGGCAATGGCGGTTATTGCTGCCGGCCCGGCGCTTGTCGTATTCCCGTTCTTCCAGAAATACTTTGTAAAAGGTCTTACAGTAGGTTCTGTAAAGGGTTAATATTTTTGAAAATGTAAGCGGTGTGTTTTTGAACTTGACAGATATGAAAGTTTGAAAACGCGCCGTTTCATAACTATAATGTAAAATACCGTCATATGCGGTTAATTATGTAAATTAGGTAATTGTAAAACTAACGTTTTCCAATTAAAATTCTTGTGCGGAAATAAAAAGTTCCATCCGATTTTAACTTTATGACAGGTTGAAACTTTTTATTTCAGTCAAAAATGACGCGCATGTCGTCATTTTTGATTACCAATCAGGGGATGGCACCCCCCGATACCCCCGCAAAGATGCGGTGGCTAATTGTAAAATTTACATTTTACAATTACCTATTAGTATGTAAATCATAAGGAGGAAAATTATGAAAAAAATTATTTCAGCATTGCTTGGCATATCTGTTGCCTCGACAATGGCAGTGGGTCTGACAGGCTGCGTAGGAGGAAGCTCCAACACATTGACATGGATATGTCTGGGCGAAAAGCCGGCGGCGCATGACGCGGTTATGGAAAAGGTAAACGAGATTGTGGAACCGGAGTTGGGCTTGAAGCTTGACATACAGTACATAGACTCAGCATCGTTTACAGAAAAGACAAAGATGAAGATGGCATCGGGGGATGCATACGACCTTGTTTATACAGGTTATGTGAATGATTATCAGACAGCTGTGCAGATGGGCGGCTTGTATGACATCACAGACATGATGGATAACATACAGATGAGCGACGGCACAACCGTGAAGATGAGCGATATAATCGAAGATTATTATATCGAATCTGCAATGGTAAACGGCAAGATTTACGGTATCCCGAACATCCAGGTTATTTCCAACCCGGGCTGTATCATGATGGAAAAGCCGGTTGCGGAAGAATGCGGCACAGACCTGGAAACACTGCAGAAACTGGCGCTTGCAACAAAAGACGAAGAAACAACAAAGAAGTACATCGACAAGATGACGGAAGAACTTGCAAACATTCATGAAAAAAGACCTGATTTGTATGCAATCAATCCGTTCAACCCGGCAGGAGCAAATATATATGAAGAATTGCTTGGCGGTGTCGGCATAAGAAGAGACGGCACATCAAATGAAGTTGTCGTTCTGCACGAAACACCGGAAATCGTCTATGGTGTAGACGCAGTACGCAAGTGGTATGAATCGGGCTATATCAGAAGTGACATAGCAAGTAAAGGTTCGACTACAACATCAACAGAAGAAGCAAGACAGTACGCAATGTCATGGACGACATGGAAGCCGGGACAGGATATTTATTATGTAAATGAACGCGGAGTAGAACCGTCATATGCGTTTACAGGTGAGCCGTATGTCAGCCGTAGAAGTGCGTTGCTGACAATGATTTCTGTAGGCGCAAATTCAAAGCATCCGGAAGAGGCTGTTAAGTTTATATATATGATAAACTCAAACAAAGAGCTTTATAACCTGATTTGCTGGGGAATCGAAGGCGTAAACTATACGAAGAACGCAGACGGAACAGCAACAGAGATTCCGGGAACGGGCTATGACCAGGTTGCACAGAATGCATGGAGATACGGCAACCAGTTCAACAGCTGGGTAATGGAAGGCAATGAGCCGGACGTATGGGAACAGACAGCAAAGATGAACGACGAGGCACGTAAATCACCGGCATTGGGCTTTGTTCCGAATACAGAGTCAATCAACACAGAAATAGCAAACGTATCAAACATAAATGCTGAATACAAAGCTAAAATACAGTATGGTACATCACCGAGAAGTGAATATTGGGACGAATACTGCCAGAAGATGAAGGCAGCCGGAATCGACAAGATTCGCGACGAAATCCAGAAGCAGTATGACGAGTTCTTGGCAAGCAAAAACTAAGAAGAGATAAAAAACACCGCGGAAGATTCCGCGGTGTTTTTGCGTGTTGATAAAATGTTGATTTTGTATTGTATTTTTGAAAAATTTGTGCAATTTTTTTTGCAAAAACACTTGACAAGCTAATACCTTTTAGCTATAATATAGCTAAAAGGTATTAGCCAAAGGAGGTTATGTATGAAAACAAAAGAAATAATTCTAAATGAAAGCCTGAAACTTTTTGCACAGAAAGGATATGATGCAGTGGGCGTGGCAGAGATTGCAGAAGCCGTCGGGATTAAGGCGCCGTCGCTCTATAAACATTACAAAAGTAAGAGAGAGATTTTTGAAAGCATTTTGGCGCGCATGAGTGCCAATGATGCAGAAAAAGCAGATGATTATGCTGTGCCACCGGAGGAAAAAAAGGATTTCGATGAAAGTTATGAAAATATTTTGCCGTCCGACATAAAATCATATACCAAAGCGATGTTTTTGTATTGGACAAAGGAGGAGTTTTCATGCAATTTCCGCAGAATGCTCACAGTGGAGCAATATAAGACAAGTGAGATGGGTGCGCTTTATCAGCAATATATTGCCGGCGGACCTGTGACGTATATGGCAGATATTTTTTTGAAAAAGGCCGGGACTGAAGAAAAGGCATATATGCTGGCGGTGGAATTTTATTCACCGATGCATCTTATGTACAGCTTGTATGACGGGGGGGTGAAGGCAGAAGAAATTTTGAATTTGCTGGAAAAGCATATGGATAATTTTTTTGCGGCTATAAATAGTTGATTGTAAAATGTAAATTTTACAATCAACCACCGTATCCTTGCGGGGGTATCGGGGGTGCCGACCCCTGACCGATAATCAAAAATGATGACATGTGTGTCATTTTTGGCTAAAATAAAAAGTTTCGACCTGCCGTAAAATTAAAATCGGATGGAACTTTTTATTTTTACCCAAGAATTTTAATTGGAAGACATTAGCTTTGCAATTACCTAGCTTGTAAATAAAGAAAGGGATAATATATATGAAGTACAATTTAAGCAAAAAATATGAAACAAAAGAACTTATGGCGAAAATTATGGGGCCGAATCCAATCAAATTGGAGGAAGAACTGATGACGGGCAACAAGACTCCAAAAGGCGCGAAAGTGTGTGATTTGGGCAGCGGACAGGGCTTGACATCAGTATTTTTGGCAAAGGAATATGGGTTTAAGGTGTATGCCGCGGACTTGTGGAGCGACCCGAAGGAAAATGCAAAATTTTTTACTGATATGGGGCTTGCGTACACGCAGATTGTGCCTATAAAGGCTGATGCGTGTAATTTGCCTTTTGAAAAAGAATTTTTTGACGCTGTGGTGAGCGTGGATTCGTACAATTATTTTGGGCGTGATGATGCATATCTGGACGAAAAACTGCTTCCCTTCGTAAAGCCGGGCGGATATATTTATATCGCAATTCCGGGCATGAAAAAGGATTGTCACAGCAATCTGCCGCCGGAACTTTTGCTTTCGTGGACGCCGGAACAGCTGGAATATATGCATGATGTTGAGTTTTGGGAAAATATCATGAAAAAAAGCACGGGTGCGGAAATTATTTCTGTGTCCGAAATGGAATCAAACGACGAGGTGTGGGGCGATTGGCTGAAACAGGAAAACGAATATGCACGCGGTGATAGGAAAAGCATGGAGGCAGGCGGCGGAAAATACCTGAACTTTATAAAAATAATATTAAGAAAAAAGTAAAACAAAGACTGTTTAAAAAGTCAATTGACTTTTTAAACAGTCTTTCATTTTTATTCCCCGGCCGCAACAACTTCTTCATATTTGGAAATAATTGCTTTTTCAAGCAATTCTCTCATTTCACTGTTGATAGGATGCGCAATGTCTTTAAACTCATTTTCGGGAGTCCTTCTGCTGGGCATTGCCGTAAACAATTTTTCCTGCCCTTCAATAATCTTTATGTCATGCACAACAAACGCATCATCAAAGGTTACTGATACCACAGCACGCATTTTGCCTTCTGCCGGAATTCTCTTGACTCTTATATCTGTGATATTCATTTCTTCACCACCCTTCCAAAAGACAGCCCCCTCGCATGTCTTTATACTAAAGCCGTAACTTAAAGTGTCTGTAACATAATACCATAATAATTAATTTATTACATTTTGTCAACAACTGTTGCAAAAATATTTCGTAAATCAGGTAAATTTTGTTAAACATGTACAAAAAAAATCCTGTGGATTTACTTTTTGGCCAAATCGGTTTTATTTTCTTCTGTGTGGGTATATAATAATTAATATTACTTGTTTACAGGGGAGTCCCGGCATGAGACGAGATTAAACGGCGGAAAAGAGACTCTCATTACTATTTGTGCCGGCACACGGCGGCGGAACGGAGATTTTTATGAACAGATTTGAACTTACCGAATTAAAACCGGGAGCACATATACATTTTATCGGAATCGGCGGAATAAGCATGAGCGGTCTTGCTGAGATTTGCCTGGAGAAGGGATATTTTGTGAGCGGTTCTGACAGGACCGAAAGCCGCATCACCGACAAGCTGGAAAAGCACGGGGCAAAGATATACATAGGGCACAGCACCGAAAATGTCGCGGGGGCAGAGCTGGTGGTGCACACTGCTGCGGTGCATGAGGACAACCCCGAGATGGCAGAAACGCTGAGGCGCGGAATCAGGAGGATAGACCGTGCCGAATTTTTGGGCGCTGTGATGAAGTGCTATAAAAAGGCGATAGGCGTTTCGGGCACTCACGGCAAAACCACTACGACATCTATGCTTGCGCACGCATTGATTTATACGGGGAATGACCCGACGGTGAGTGTCGGCGGAGAACTGGACATAATAGGCGGGAATATAAAAGCCGGGAAAAGCGATTATTTCCTCACAGAGGCGTGCGAATATACAAACAGCTTCTTGAAATTTTTCCCGACGGTTGCGGTAATCACCAATATTGAAGAGGATCACCTTGACTTTTTCAAGGATATAGAGGATATAATGGCAAGTTTCCGCAAGTTTGCACTTCTGACAAAGGGAAAAGGGTGTGTAGTGGCGTGGGGCGAGGATCCCAAAATCGTAAAGGCTCTGGAGGGAACCGGCTGCAAGATTATTTATTACGGATTGACGGACGGTTTTGATTATTATGCGGAGAATTTGCATTATAATGGCGGATTCCCGGAGTTTGACGTGATGAGAAAAGGAGAAAAACTCTGCCGCATTGCCCTGAATGTCCCCGGGAAACATAATGTGCTGAATGCGCTGGCGTCAATCGCTGTGTGCGATGTGTACGGCATTGACCCGAAAGAGGCGGCAAAGGGGATAGAAACATTTAAGGGTACGCACAGGCGCTTTGAAAAGACAGGGGAACTCAACGGAGCGCCGGTGATTGCCGACTATGCGCATCACCCGACAGAGATAAAAGCAACGCTCGCCACGGCGCAAAAGTTTAAGAAAGATAAAATATGGTGCGTTTTTCAGCCACATACGTATACGAGGACAAAGCTTTTGTGGCAGGATTTTCTCACATGCTTTGGGGCGGCAGATGAACTTGTTTTGACCGATATATATGCGGCACGCGAAAAGCCGGACGGGGTGACAACCTCGGAAAAGCTTGCCGCTGCGATTGAAGAAAAGCTTGCAAAAAAAGTCCTTTATATAAAGGATTTGCACGAAATTGCAAAATACCTCAGGGAAAATGTCAAAAAAGGCGACATGGTTTTTGTCATGGGTGCCGGAGATATCATAGATTTGACAGAAATACTCAATCGGGTGTAACAAAATTTTTTTGGGCGGTATATTATATTGTGAGGTGATATGCCGTGACCGGATTGGAATTTACCACATTTTTGAATACTCTTGCGTGGGCGGTTGCCGGAGAGCTGAACGAAACGGAGCTTGCGCTGGTTGCTGCGGCTTTGACACAGCTGGGCGATGTTTTGGCGACGATTGCCGTGCTGAAATATCAGCAAGAGTAAATAAAACCGGTTGTCCGGCAGAGTGTGGTTTGTACGGGAAGCCCCGCAGACGGCAAAATGACGCGCCGCCGGCGGGGCTTTTTTGTACATATATTCCGCCGGAACGGAACACTGTGACAAAGGGTGTAAAAATGCCCAAAATTGCGGAATTTACTTGCAATTTTCTGCCAAAAGTGGTATAATGAATATAATTGTGATACTCTCTTTTGTGATTTCGGATTTTGGAAAAAAGGGAGTAAAATAAAAACCGTAAATATATCCGGAGGTACATTTTTGATGGCTAAAAAAACTAAAGAAAAAGAGTTGGACATGTCGGCTATTGAAAATCAGAAAATAGTAGATGTTGAACTTAACAGTCAGATGAAAAGTTCGTACATTGACTATGCGATGAGCGTTATCGTGAGCCGTGCGCTCCCTGATGTGAGAGATGGTCTTAAGCCTGTCCACAGACGTATATTGTATGATATGTACGAGGCAAATCTGCTGTACGAAAACGACTTCAGAAAATCGGCGGCGACGGTCGGCGATGTTTTGGGTAAATATCACCCTCATGGCGACAGCTCTGTTTACGACGCGATGGTGCGTCTGGCACAGGATTTTTCGCTGAGATATCCGCTTGTATGCGGCAAGGGGAACTTTGGTTCTGTAGACGGCGACCCCCCTGCGGCATACAGATACACAGAAGCAAAGATGGCAAAGATTTCTTCGCTTATGCTTTCGGATATAGAAAAGGAAACGGTTGATTATGTTTCCAACTATGACGACAAACGCAAAGAGCCGGATGTCTTGCCGGCGAGATTCCCGAATCTTTTGGTAAACGGTTCGTCGGGTATTGCGGTCGGCATGGCGACAAACATTCCGCCGCACAACCTTTCTGAAACGATAGACGGCATAATCGCCGTGATTGATGACCCGTATCTCACGATGGAAGAACTAATGTCCCACATAAAAGGGCCGGATTTCCCGACGGGCGGCGTCATAATGGGTATGAGCGGAATCAGAAACATGTACGCAACCGGACGCGGCAGAATAATCGTGCGCGCAAAGGCGGAGATTGAAGAGCTTGAAAGCGGAAGAACCAGAATCCTGGTGACAGAACTGCCGTATCAGGTCAACAAAGCACGCCTTGAGAAACACATAAACGAATTGGTGCGTGACGGGAAGATTGACGGTATATCGTCCACGCGTGACGAATCTGACGAAAATATGCATTTTATCATAGAATTGAAGAGAGATGCAAATCCTAATGTTGTGCTGAATAATCTTTTTAAATTTACACAGATGCAGGAAACCTTTGGCGCCATACTGATTGCCTTGGTCGACAAAGAACCAAAGATTTTGAATCTGCGTGAAATGATTGACTATTACATTGCACACCAGGAGGACGTGATACAGCGCAGGACGGCGTTTGACCTGAAAAAAGCGGAAGAGCGTGCGCATATCCTGGAGGGATATAGGATTGCCCAGGACAATATTGACGAAGTTATAAACATTATCCGCGCTTCAAAGACCGTGAGCGACGCTAAGGCAAACCTTATGGAAAGGTTTTCGCTTTCGGAAGAACAGGCAACGGCAATTGTGCAGATGCAGCTGGGACGTTTGTCCGGAATGGAACGCGAGAAGATTGAAGAGGAATATGCGCAGCTGACAGAAAAGATTGCCGAATACAAAGCGATTCTTGCAGACGAAAAGCTTGTGCTTGACATCATACGCGACGATTTGCTGAAAATAAAGGACAAGTATGGCGACCCGAGAAGAACAGAAATCGCAATGGTTCACGATGAAATCGACATTGAAGATTTGATTGACGAAGAAGAGATTGTTGTCACGCTGACCCACAGCGGCTATACAAAGCGCGTGCCTGTGGACACTTACAAGTCACAGCACCGCGGCGGAAGGGGAATCGCCGGCTTGACAACAAGAGAAGAAGACTTTGTGGAGCATCTGTTTACGACATCGACGCACAACACTATTCTTTTCTTCACCACACGCGGCGTTGTGTACCGCCTGAAGGGCTATCAGATTCCCGAAGGGGGCAGACAGGCAAAGGGCACGGCCATTGTCAACCTTTTGCCGCTTGAGGCAGATGAAAAGATAACGGCGATGATTCCGGTTGAGGAATTTGAAGAAGGCAAGTATCTGACATTCGTCACAAAGAACGGGACTGTGAAGAAAACCGATTTGATGGATTATTCGAGAATAAGAGCGGGCGGACTGAGGGCAATCGAGCTTTCCGAAGGAGATGAACTCATCACCGTTGCGCTGACCGACGGAAACTCCAGGGTGATGATTGTGACGAGGGACGCCATGGCGATATCCTTTGAAGAAACCGACGTACGCCCCATGGGCAGAACTGCGCGCGGCGTGAGGGGCATAAGATTGTCCGAAGATGATTATGTTGTGGGTGCGTGCCTTGCAAAAGAGGGTGCAAAGCTTTTGGTTGTGACCGAAAACGGCTTTGGCAAAAAGACCGCATTGGACGAATACAAAACACAAAACCGCGGCGGAAGAGGGGTATATACCTACAAAATTACCCCCAAAACCGGGCCTGTTGCGGGGATTTCCACTGTGACCGACGATGATGACGTGATGATGATTACGTCAGACGGTGTGCTTATCAGAATGCATGCGGCGGAAATCAGTTCTTTTGGCAGACAGACGCAGGGCGTGAGGATTATGAAGCTTGCGCAAGGCGTCAAGCTGGTGAGCATGACAAAAACGGCACATGAAGACGAGGAAACGGAAGAAAATGATAACGTGCAGGAAGCACAAGACACGACTGAGGAGTGATATTATGCTGAAAAAAATTATGGCGGCGATGTGCGCAATGATGTTGCTTGTAACAACGGGCTGCGGCACAAAGAAAAATGACGCCGGAAACACGCAGACAGAAAACGGAGAAAATACACAGCAGACAAAGACAGACGAGGATGTGTATTCGGAAAAAATAAATTTTACAATTGAGATGGAAGACGGCGGCGTGATGAAGGGTGAGTTGTATCCGAAAGCCGCTCCGAAAACCGTTGAGAATTTTGTAAAGCTTTGTAATGAGAAATTTTATGACGGTCTGATTTTTCACCGTGTAATCCCGGGATTTATGATTCAGGGCGGCGGATACGACGCGGATATGAATGAGAAAGAAACAAAAACCATTCCCGGGGAATTTTCATCAAACGGTTTTGACAACCCGATAAAACACGAACGCGGTGTAATTTCCATGGCAAGGACACAGGTGCCGGATTCGGCTTCAAGCCAGTTCTTCATCATGCATGAAACTTCTCCGCATCTGGACGGAGAGTATGCGGCATTCGGCAAAATCACCGAGGGCTTGGACGTGGTTGACGAAATTGCAAATACCGAAACGGAAACCTATGCCGAGGTTTTTGAAAATTGCCCCAAGACACCACAGGTGATAAAGACAATCAGGATTGATAAATAGGCAAAGCTTGAAAGAACTGAGGACTAACGCGAAAAATATACTGCATGTCTTTTTTGCGTTGATATTTGTGCCGCAATGTGGCGGCGGAAATGGAGGGTTAATATGAGCAATATATTGATTACTATGCAAAACGGTGACGTCATGGAGGCAGAACTCTATCCCAAGGCGGCGCCGAAAACAGTTGAAAACTTTTTGAATCTGGTGGGGAAAAAGTTTTACGACGGAATGGTCTTCCACCGTATAATTGAGGGATTTATGATACAGGGAGGCGGATATGACGCTGAGGGGAATCATAAGCCGTGCGATTCTATAAAGGGTGAATTTGCGTCAAATGGATTTGACAACCCGATAAAGCATGAGCGCGGTGTGCTTTCGATGGCACGCACGTCATTCCCTAATTCCGCATCAAGCCAATTTTTTATCATGCACCAGGCGGCGCCGCACCTGGACGGGGAATATGCGGCATTCGGCAAAATCGTGAAAGGGATTGAGGTTGTGGACAAGATTGCCGCGGTAAAGACGAATTTTGTTGACAGCCCGATTGAACCGCAGATTATAGAAAGCATAAGAATTATCGGCGAGTAAAAGCAAATTGCAAAAAAAGAAACGGTTCCAAAACTATGGAACCGTTTCTTTTTTTACTGTGCAGATACATGCTTTTTTAGTTAATACTCCAGTTTTGCCATTGTGTTTGCAGGTCGGACATTTTTTTGAATATTCCGCCTTTGTCTATAAGCTCTTTGGGTGTGCCTTGTTCTGCAACGACCCCATCCGACAGGACAACAATTTTGTCCGCCCCGGCGACGGTTCTCATTTTGTGCGCAATGACAAGCACGGTTTTGTCTTTGATGAGTCTTGAGCGCGCGGTCTGTATTGTCGTTTCGTTTTCGACATCAAGGCTTGCCGTTGCTTCGTCAAGCGGTATAATCGGTGCATCTTTCAAAAGCGCCCTTGCAATGGAGATTCGCTGTCTTTCGCCGCCCGACAGGGCACTGCCGTTTTCGCCGATGCCGGTGTCCGATTTGTTTGGCAGTTTTTCGGCAAATTCGTCACAGTTTGCAAGCCGTGCCGCCTGCAAGACTTCTTCGTCGGTTGCGTCTTTGCGCCCGAGCCGTATGTTCTCCATGATTGTGTTGTTAAACAAGGTGACGTCCTGGAACACAATTGAGTAAAGCCCCATAAGCGTTTCGGGGTCGATACCCGATATGTCCATGCCGCCGACAGTGATTTTCCCTTTCTGATTGTCCCAAAACCTTGCCGCAAGGCGCGAAACGGTTGTTTTTACGCCGCCGGAGGAACCGACAAGCCCGTGACCTCGCCCTGCTTTGCTGTGAACGATACGTCTTTGAGAACCGTTTCACCGTCGTTGTAAGGAAACCCGACATGTTCAAATACAATGTCAAACCAATTGTTTGTAAGGGTATTTTCCCCTTGCTGAACGGGGTGTTCAAGAATTTCGTTCATGCGTTCGACATTTGTCCGCATGGCGATGACTGCCGCGAGGTTTTGCAGCGCCGACTGCATCGGGTCATAAAGGTGCGAAGCCACAAGCAAAAACATAAATAATGTCAAAACATCAATATCCCCGTATATAAGGTGTATACTGCCGACGAGGGCAACGGTTGCAATGCCAAGCTTCAATATCATTCCCAACGATGTGACGATGATTCCCGTCACCAGTTCGGCATAAATGGCGCCTGTTGTGACACCAGCGGTTTTTACGATGTTGCGGAGTGAAGCCGACATGAAGCCTTTTTCAAGAAATTCGGATTTTGTCGCATCAAGTATTGCCGAAAGGGTTGTGTTTTCAACTTCATTCATCTGCTTCACCTCTGATATAACACTGTTATATTGTTTGTCAAGCCTTTTTTATTTTTCAGTTCTCTGTGAGAATTTGCGCTTGCCTTTCTTCATTCATTTTTTTCGCAACTTGTGTCATGACGGGCATCGCAGGGATTGCGCCGTGGCGCTCAACGCAGAGGCTTGCCACGGCATTGCCGAAATCAGCAAATGTCGCTGCCTCGGACAGCGACACATCTTCGGGGCGCTTTCCGCTTGCAACAAATCGGTACAAAAAACCGCCCCAAAAGGCGTCGCCGGCGCCTGTTGCGTCTTTTGCCTTGTTCTTAAACCCCGGGACAAAGCGTCCGCCGTGGGCTGTCCTGACATAAGCGCCGCTTTTGCCAAGTGTAACGGCAACAATTTTTGCGCCGCGCCGCAACAGGATTTCGGACGCTTTTTCGCAGTCGGGTTCGCCTGTCAAAAGCTTGGTTTCCTCATCGGAAAGCTTAATCAAATCTGCATATTGGGACATTTTTCTCATTTGCACTTTTGCCGTTCTTTCGCTTTTCCACAAAGAGGCGCGGTAATTTGGGTCATAAGAGATTACACAGCCGTATTCTTTTGCTTTTTCAACGGCAAAAAAGGAAGCACCCCGGGAAGGCTCGTCTGTCAAAGAAACGGAGCCGACGTGTAAAATTCCGCTGTTTTGAATCAAATCAAGCGGTACTTCGTCTTTTTTCAGCATTTTGTCCGCGCCGTGATTGCGTGCAAAGGAAAATTCTCTTTCTCCGTCTGCTTTGACATCGACAAAAGCAAGGGTGGTGAAGTATTTGTCACTCAGTATAAACCCGGTGCTGTCAATGCCGCAGGCGTCCAGAGTTTCTTTTAAGAATCTGCCGTGCATGTCATTGCCGGCTTTGCCGATGAATGCGGTTTTTGCGCCGAGGCGCGCCATTGCCGCCATGACGTTTGCCGGGGCGCCGCCGGCATTTTGGGCAAAAATCCTCTGCCCCTGTCGGTTTGTGCCCCGCATGGTGAAATCAATCAGCATCTCGCCCAGTGCACAGGCGTGAAATTGCGGTGTGTTTTGGTTCATAATTTGTTGATTTTTTGTTAATGTCATGTTGTGTCCTTCTTGTGGTAAAATATGATTGGATTTACAGCTCGGGAGAAATGATGTATTTGCCTTTTGCGCGGAGCGCCGGGGTGGACAGGATATCCGCAAGTTCGCCGAGCCCGGCGATTTTGTAAACCATACAGGATACATCAAGCTTCCCCGAATCAATCAATTCCAATGCACGCTTTTGTGTGTATGGATTAATGAAAGATGATTTGAGTTCAATTTCTTTGCGGAATACATCAAACGGTTTGAGGGCAATTGTGTCGTCGGGCTTTGTCAGACCAAACATCATGACAGTCCCCTTGTTTCCGACGATATCAATAGCCTGTTCAATTGTGGAAGTTTTCCCGACACATTCTATGATGGTACTTATCCGCCCCATGTCTGATTTTTCAAGCGTTGCTTTTACATCATCGAAGAGGGGGTCTATGCAGATGTCTGCGCCCAGTTTTTTTGCAATTTCGCGCTTGCTTTGCTCGGGTTCAAGCAAAGCGGTGCGCGCGGCGCCTGCCAGCTGTGCCAGCTGAAGCATCAAAAGCCCAATCATGCCGCCGCCGATTATTGCAACATTGCTGCCGGGGTGAATGTTGCACATGTCTATGCCGTGAAGGCAGCAGGCGACAGGCTCTGTCATGGCGCCCTGCTCAAATGTGGTGTTTTTGCCAAGCTTGTAAACCTGACGTTGGTTGACACTGCAGTATTCCGCAAATCCGCCACTTACCGTTGTGCCGTATCCAATCATGTTTTGACAATAGTGCGCAATGCCGTTTCTGCAAAAATCACATTTGCCGCAATAACAGTTCGGGTCGATGCAGACGCGGTCGCCGACCCTGATATCTGTCACTTCTGTGCCGGTTTTGACGGCGACGCCGGAAAATTCGTGCCCGAGAATTGTGGGAGGGGTCACTTCTGCGGCGCCCTTATCCCCTTCGTAGATATGTACATCGGTGCCGCACACTCCGCATGCTTTTACCTGAATCAGGACGTCCTCCGCCCCGACCGGCGGCATTGCCGTATCCTCTATCCTCAGGTCATGCTTGCCATAAAAAACTGCACTTTTCATAAAAATTCCTCCATTAATAAAAGTTTTACAATAAACTTATGCACAACTGTTGTTTATAAGTTTATTGTAACAGATTTTTCTGTCTGTTGCAAGTGTTTTGGGAAAATTTGTTGTAAATATTCCGGGTAAAACTAAGCTTGAAAAATAAGAACATGTGTGGTATACTATGATTTGATTGATGCAGATTGGGTAATTGTAAAACTAACGTTTTCCAATTAAAATTTTTGATTAGCAATCAGGGGTTGGCACCCCCGATACCACCGCAAAGTTGTGGTGGCTAATTTTAAAATTTACATTTTAAAATTACCCGGACTGATGCAGATAAAAAGGAGGCGGCGGAGCATGAAGGATTTGGGAATGACAACAAAAGAGGTCAAAAAAATCAATCGCGGCAGAGTTTACGGCTTGATTTATCGGGAACGCTCCATCTCAAAACAGGCAATTTCCCAAAAACTCAACATGGGTTTGACAACCGTCACACAGAACCTGAAAAACCTGGAGGACGAAGGGTGGATTTGCAAAACGGGATATTATGAGTCGACAGGCGGCAGAAAAGCACGGGCAATTGAGATTGTGAAAAATGCAAGAACGGCAATCGGGGTTTTTATTTTGAAGCATAAAATTATCTTTGCTGCCGTGGACTTGTACGGGAATATTATATGCCGGTCATCGGCGGAACGAAACTTTGAAGCAGATGAAGGATATTATCGCTTTTTGGGGGAGGAGGTTTCGCGTTTTGCCGGGGCGGCAGAACCGGATTCGAGAAAGATATCCGGCGTGGGAATTGCAGTTCAGGGAATTATTTCGCCCGACGGGTGCAGAATCACGTATGGGGAATTGCTTGGCAAAAAAGAGATTGAAACGGGGGAACTGACAAAGTTCATTCCGTATAAATGTGTTTTGGAGCATGATTCAAAGGCGGCGGCTTATGCGGAAATTTGGGGACAGCCCGGGATTTCCGACGCAGTTGTTTTTTTGCTGAACAAGAATCTGGGGAGCGCATTGATTGTCGGGGGAGAAGTGCACCATGGCAAGTCGATGCACAGCGGCACAATCGAGCATATGTGCATCGTGCCGAACGGCAGAAAATGCTATTGCGGCGGACACGGCTGTCTGGAAGCATATTGTTCGGCAGAAAGCTTACAGCGTGAGGCGGGGGGCATGCCGTTTGACGATTTTTTTGACCTTGTCCGCGGCGGGGACAAAAAAAACAGCCGTATTTGGAAAAAATATTTGTCGCGGCTGGCGGACGCCGTGAGGAACATTAATACGGTGATTGACAGTGATGTGATTATCAGCGGATTTTTGGCGCCATACCTTTTCCGGCAGGATCTGGATTTTTTGAAAGAAAAGACGACACAGACACCCTTTTTTAACAATAGGGAAATTGACATTGTACGCGGAAAGTTTGGCGAGATTGCCCCGGCAGTCGGGGCGGCACTGCCTTTTGTGAAAAAAGTTGCTGCTATGTCGGAGTAAAAGACGATATAAAAAAATCAGGAAAATAAGAAAAAACCGATGCATACGCATCGGTTTTATTTTTTTAGCCGTCTATTTTAGCCAGTTTGATTGCAAGCTGTGATTTTTTTCTTGCAGCTTTGTTCTTGTGGATAATGCCGTGTCCTACGCTTTGGTCAAGCTTTTTCACCGCATTGTTGAACAATACTTTTGCATTTTCGGTATCTTTTGCTTCGACAGCAGCTTCAAATTTCTTTATTGCAGTCTTAAGCGCAGTTCTGTGCATTTGATTTATGAGAGTTTTCTTCTCAATTACCTTAACGCGTTTTTTTGCTGATTTAATATTAGGCACAATTTACACCTCCAAATAATTTAATACATAATACCCTAATATTCTACCACACATATTTGAAAAAAGCAAGATATTTTTTGAAAAAAAATAAAAAATTTTACATTGACGAACTTTGACGCATTTAGCATAAATGTTTTGTGAGCGGAATAGATATAATTTGTGTAATACAAGGAGGAGTGATTATGGAAAACTGTACAAACAACAATCGGGCGGAAATCTGGGGAAAAACGGCAGGAACCCCGGAGTTCAGCCATGAGATTTACGGCGAAAGATTTTTTTTGTTCATAATGGATATCCCGAGGCTGTCGGGTACATATGATTCGATAAAGGTGATGATTTCGGAGCGGCTTATGCCGGAGGAGGGGATAAACGAGGGGGATATCCTGAAAATTTCGGGGCAGTTCCGCTCTTACAACAGCTATGACAGCGGCACAAACAGGCTTATCCTGACTGTCTTTGCGCGCGACATACAAAAAGACGCCGACGAGCCGGAAAACCCGAACGTGATTTATTTGAACGGCTATATCTGCAAAGAGCCGATTTACCGCACAACTCCTTTTGGAAGGGAAATAACGGACATTTTGCTGGCTGTGAACAGGACATACAACAAGTCCGACTATATCCCGGTGATATCGTGGGGGAGAAATGCACGCTTTTGCCGAAGTCTTGAAGTGGGGGACAATGTGCGCGTGTGGGGGAGAATACAGTCGAGAGAATATCAAAAAAAGCTGAGTGAGGAAGAAACGGTCACCAAAACGGCATATGAGGTTTCTGTAAGCAAGCTGGAAGTGGGCGAAGAATAAAAGGGATGTTGAAAAGGGCCTGTTAAAAAAATCAATTGATTTTTTAAACAAGCCCCTTTCCAAAGCTTAAAGCTCAAGCTGTTTTATCTGCTCTTTCAGTGTGTCGGCAGATTCTCTCAGCCCTTTCATTTCTTCGCGGCTGAAGGGAACCTCCAGTATTTTTTCAATGCCGTCGCCGCCGACCTTGGTCGGCACCGAAAGCGCGACATCTTCAATGCCGTATTCGCCGGAAAAGACGCTTGACACTGTCAGAATCGAATTTTCGTCACCGGCGATACATTCCACAATCCTTGCCACAGCGACGGCAATGGCGTAGTATGTGGCGCCTTTTTTCTTTATTATTTCATAAGCGGAATTTTTTACATCTTCATACATCGTCCCCAAATCGTCAATGCTGCATTTGCCGGTATACCGACAGAACTCGTGCATGGACATGCCGCCGATGTTGGTGATGCTCCATGCCGCGACTTCGCTGTCGCCGTGCTCGCCAATCATGTATGTGTGGCAATTTCTCGGGTCTATGCCGGTTTTGCGGCTTATGAGATATTTAAGACGTGAAGTGTCCAGAACCGTGCCCGAGCCGAGCACTTGATTTTTCGGCAGGTCGGAAACCTTGTATGTGACATAGGTGAGGATATCCACAGGGTTTGTCACAGTGAGAAGAATGACATCTTTGGGGGCGTGCTGAATTATGCTTTCGGTGATAATTTTCATGACCGAAACATTGCGCCGTAAAAGGTCAATGCGTGTTTCTCCGGGGGATTGTGCCGCCCCGGCGGTGATGATGACAATGTCTGCGTCTTTGCAGTCGCGGTAGTCGCCCGCGTATACTTTGACGGGCTTCATCAGTGAAACGCCGTGCGCAATGTCAAGTGCATCGCCGTCTGCTTTATCTCTGTTTATGTCGATGATGACTATTTCAGAAAACAACCCCCCAAGCATGATTGTGTATGCTGTTGTGGAGCCGACAAACCCGTCACCGACAATTACAATTTTTCCTCTGAACATAAGAGAACTCCTTTCGTTTAAGGTTTTTTATAGGTAATTGTAAAACGTTAGTTTTACAATTACCTATTTAAGGCTTTTGGGATAATTAAAAACTTACATCTTGCAATTACCCCTTTAAGACTTTTCCGGGACGGATTTTATGTCTGCCGCCGGTTAAAATATTTCATGCATATTCTTCCCCGTTTTTAAAAAAATTATTTTTGTTTTTTTGAAGGTGCTGTTTTGAAAAATGACAAAATCCCGTCGGGCGAGAAAAATGAAAAGCACAGCAAATATGCAATCCCCGAAACAAACGCGGCGGAAATGAGTGCGGCATAGCGGTTGTGGAATATCCCGGCAAGCGGTGTGCATGTCAGCTTCAGCACCAGATACATGGGGACGGCGGAAACAAGCGGCGCCAAAACCGGCTTTGCGCCAAAAGATATGCCAAAGACCTTGCGGAGCCTGCGCCCCAGGAGAATCATTATCAAAAAGAAGGATATGACAGAGCTTATTATGGCGCCGTCCATGTTCAGCACAGGTATTTTTATCAATATTATGTTGCCCAAAAGCTTTATGAGTACGCCGAAAAGCTGTATCACAAAAGGTTCGTATACCATGCCGGAGGCGTGAAAAACAGAGGTGAATAGCTGTGACACACACAAAAATATCAGGCACGGCGAAACAAGCGAGAGCATGTGCGCAGACGCTGTGTTGCGGAAAAGCAGAAAAAGCATTTCGCCGGAGCATGCGGCAAAAAGCACGAAAAACGGCACAGAGCAAAATAGGGTTAAGCTGAGTGCATTGCGGCACGCAGAACGCATTGACGCCATGTTATTTTTTGCAAGATTGCCGGCGATGAGGGGGAGAATGCTGACGCACAGGGTGGATATCATGCCGACAGGAAGATGGAAAACGGTGAGCGCATAGCCGGAGTATGCACCGTAAAGCCAGCGCGCACCTTCGGGGGAGAGGCGGAGAACCTCCGGCAAATCGTCAAAAACCGTGGTATAGCCGGAATAAAGCAAAAGGAACTGTTTTGCCGATTCGGGTGAAAAACGGATTTTTAAGAGAGTGTTGCGCACCGTTGCCATGTCGGCAAGGTTCAGCAGTGAAAGCGTGACGGAGCATATCAGCATCGGCACGGCAACCGCCATTATTGATGAATAGATTTTTCTGTAGCGGAGTGCGGAATGTTCCTTTATTTTTCTGCTTTGAAAAAAATATGCCGCGCCGAGAAACAGTGTTGCGAGAATTTCACCTGCGGTGACCCCGGAAACAGCCGCGGCAGCAGTGACCCCGTCGGCGCTGTTTATGAAGAGAACTGCCATGAAATATCCGATAAGAAGGCGTATGATTGCCTCAAACACCTGTGACAGGGCTGTCGGGGTCATTTTGCCGATTCCCTGGAAATAGCTTTTATATGCCGTGCCCCATGCAACAAAAAAAACAGAGGGAGATATGATTTTTACGGCATATGCGGCGTCGGGGTCTTTCATCGCGGCAGAGAGGGGAAAGGCAAGAAAAAACAGCACAAGGCTTGCCGCGGCGCCGATAAGCATGAGGATATTGCGTGAGGCGCGGACGGTTTTTGCGGCATCTGCGTATTTTTTGAGCGCGGCGCCGGCAGAAACAAGCCTTGACGTGGCAAGAGGTATCCCCGAGATGACAAGCGCAAGGAACATGGAATATATGCACGAAGCTGTGTTAAACATCGCCATGCCCTCTTCTTTTAATATATATGTAAGCGGAATTTTGAAAACCGCCCCGAGTATTTTTGAAATCACGTTTGCCAACGCAAGAATCAGGGCGCCTTTGATAAATGTTTGTTTGTCGTTCATTATAATCCCCACAGCCTTTCTGCCCACAATAAATCCGGCGCCTTATCTGTGGGCTGATTAAGGACACAATTTTTTTACATTTGACAAAATTCTGACCGCAAGTCGGGTAAATTTTTCTTGTTATAATAATTTATTTGTGATATACTGTGTTTATGATTGTATTGTCTGACCTTTTGAAGGGGAGAGGAAGAAAGGCTGTTGAGGAAAACATGAAAATCAAAAAACTGCAAAAAGCTGTCGGGAAAATAACAGTACCGGGCGATAAATCAATATCGCACAGGAGTGTTATGTTTGGTGCAATCTGTGACGGCGTCACGCATATAAAGGGATTTTTGCCCGGCGCGGATTGCATGGCGACAATTGATTGCTTCAGAAAAATGGGCGTGAGGATAGATGCCGAAAAGGAAAATGTCACAGTGTACGGTGCGGGGCTTTTTGGACTCAAAAAGCCGGAGAGCGTGCTTTATACCGCAAACTCGGGCACAACGACGCGCCTTATGTCGGGGATATTGGCGGGGCAGAGGTTTGATTCTGTCGTGGAGGGCGACGAATCTGTGGCAAAAAGACCGATGTCGAGGATTACAAAGCCGCTGAGGCTTATGGGGGCAGAAATTGAGGGTGATTTTTGCCCGATGAAAATTCACGGTGCAAGCCTTTCGGGGATACGGTATGTTTCCCCGGTTGCGTCGGCACAGGTGAAGAGCGCGGTGATACTTGCGGCGCTTTATGCCGACGGCGAAACGGTGTTTGAGGAACCCGAAAAATCGCGCGACCATACAGAGCGCATGCTTAAGAGCATGGGTGCGGACATAGAGTGCGAAAAAAATACCGTGAGAATACAGAAAACAGAGAAGCTTGCCGCGGCTGACATAGATGTGCCGGGGGATATATCATCGGCGGCGTTCTTCATGGTTTTGGCGGCTGTCACAAAGGATTCGTGCATAACCATGAAAAATGTGGGGATAAACCCGACAAGGACGGGGATAATCGACGTATTGAAGGATATGGGCGCGGATATATACATAACAAACGAGCGATGCGCAATGGGGGAACCGTCAGCGGATATCACGGTGAGGACATCGCAATTGCACGGTATTGAGATGGGCGGGAAAATCATTCCGCGCCTGATTGATGAAATCCCGATAATTGCCGTTGCGGCGATTTTTGCGGAGGGAACCACGGTGATAAAAGATGCGGCGGAACTGAAGGTGAAAGAAACAAACCGCATAGACGCGGTGGTGTGCGAACTGAAAAAGTGCGGCGCGGACATCGAGGCGACCGCCGACGGTATGATAATACGCGGCAAAAGACCGCTCTGCGGTGCGGATTTTTCGGCGTATAAAGATCACAGAATGGCGATGAGCCTGGCGGTGCTTGCACAGGGAATAGACGGAGAATGCACCATAGATGATTCTGAATGTGTAAATATAAGCTATCCGGGCTTTTTTGAGGATTTGTACAGTTTGGACGATTGATAAGTATAAAGAATAGATAATTGTAAAATTTACATTTTCCAATTACTTAAAGTATGAATATATAGGTAATTGTAAAACTAATGTTTTCCAATTAATATTCTTAGGTAGAAATAAAAAGTTCCGGCTGATTTTAATTTTACAGCAAGTTGAAACTTTTTATTTCAGCCAAAAATGACGCACATGTCGTCATTTTTGATTACCAATCAGGGGTTGGCACCCCCGATACCCCCGCAAAGATGCGGTGGCTAATTGTAAAATTTACATTTTACAATTACCTAAGTATGAATATAAGGAAGGAGAACAGAAATGAATTTGAAGGAAAGATATACCATAGATGACCTGATTGAAATTGTTGAGATTTTGCGCGCACCCGGGGGTTGCCCGTGGGACAGGACGCAGACACACGAAAGCCTGAAAAAAAGCATGATTGAAGAGGCATATGAGGCGATTGACGCACTGGACGAAAAAGACGACAAGATGTTTTCAAATGAACTGGGAGATGTTCTTTTACAGGTGGTGTTCCATGCAACACTTGCAAAAGAGAGGGGAGCATTTGACTTTGACGATATTTTAAAAGAAGTCTGCGACAAGCTGATTACGAGGCACACACATGTTTTTGGGGACAAGCATGCCGGGAATGAAGAAGAAGCGTTGATTTCGTGGGAGAAAAACAAGAAAAAGGAAAAGGGACAGAAAACCTATTCCGAGATGATACGTGACATACCGAAAGGGCTGCCGGCACTCATGAGTGCGGAAAAGGTGCAGAAAAAGGCAAAGGGAAGCGGGTTTGACTGGGACAAAACAGAGGACGTCCTGGAGAAGGTCAGAGAAGAAATATCCGAACTGGAGGAAGCTGTGGAAAAAGAACCGACCGAAAGAATTGCCGAAGAATACGGAGATGTTTTGTTTTCCATGGTGAATCTGGGAAGATTCCTGGGCTTGACGCCGGAAGTGGAGCTTATGTCCGCGACAAAGAAATTTACAGAGCGTTTTTGCAAAATGGAGAAGCTGGCGGCAGAACAAAACCGCCGTCTTGACGACCTTGACGCCGCCCAAATGAATGATTTGTGGGAAAAAACGAAAGAAAATCACTAAAAAAGTGACAAATATGTGAAAATTTATAAAAATACTCTTGACAAATCATATATTTTTATATAAAATATTTGTGAACGGGATTTGAGTCCCAAATAAAGATAACATAGGAGGAGAAAAACATGAACAAATCAGAATTGATTGCAGCTGTTGCAGAACAGGCTGCGCTTTCAAAGAAAGACGCTGAAAAAGCAATAAACGCTGTTATTGAAACAATTTCTAATGCTTTGGCTGAAGGTGAAAAGATTCAGTTGGTTGGATTCGGTACATTTGAAGTAAGAGCAAGAGAAGCAAGAACAGGCAAAAACCCGAGAACCGGCGAAACAATCAAAATTGCTGCTTCAAAGGTTCCTGCTTTTAAGGCCGGCAAGGCTTTGAAAGATGCGGTTAATAAATAATTATTAACAAAAACAATAAAGGCTTCTTTTCGGAAGCCTTTATTTTTATATCCTCTATGGTTGTCGGATAAATTTAAATACAGATAATTGTAAAAATTACATTTTATGATTGTCTGAAAGGAAAAGAGCAAAAGGAGAAGTTGGTGTGCGATTAGACAAATATTTGAAGGTTTCGCGGCTTATAAAGCGCCGCACAATTGCAAACGAGGCGTGCGACGCCGGGCGAATCACGGTTAACGGCAAGGTTGCCAAGGCGTCGTATGACGTGAAGGAAGGCGACATAATGGAAATCAAGATGGGCGAAAAGCTGCTGCGTGCGGAGGTCGTGCAGGTGAAAGAACATGCCCTGAAAAACGACGCCGCGCTTATGTACAGGATTTTGGAATAATATAGTCGGCACTTGAATAGAGTAATAAGGAATAAATTATTACGGAGGTTGATTCAAGTGATTATTGAAGAAAAGAAACAAGTGACAAGAAAGCAGATGATGCCAAACCATGAGGGACACAGACTGGAACTGGACGCAAGGGAAAGGCTGACAGTAAACGGAGTTGAGAATATAGACAGTTTTTCCGACACATCGGTGGTGCTTGACACGAATATGGGAAGGCTTGTGATTAAGGGCGAAAATCTGCATATAAACAAGCTTGACGTGAGTGACGGGAATTTTGCGCTTGACGGCAAAGTAAATTCTGTGGAATATCTGAAGAAATCGGGGAAAAAGGGCGGCTTTTTTGAGAATCTGTTCAGATAGAGGGAAGCGGTATGAAACCGATATTTGCCGATGAGGTTTATGCTTTTTTTGCCATGACGGCACTGGGCGCGGCGCTGGGTGTTTTGTTTGACATATTCAGGGCGGCGCGGCGTGTAAGCATAAAAAGCGATGCGGCGGTGCATGTGAGTGATGCGCTGTTTTGGGTTGTTGCGATTTTTATGTCGTTGCGCGCATTTTTTGTGTTCAATGACGGAAGGTTGCGCGCGTGTTTGTTTTGTGCCGCCTTTTTGGGCGGGGTTTTATACTTTTTGACGGTGAGCCGTGCTGTTTTGTGGCTTTTTTTGAAACTGTTTGAAATAATTTTGAAAATTTTTAAAATAATTTTGAAAATACTCTTGACACCGGCGCATTTTTTGTATAAAATTCTATTAATAGGCTTTAAATTTGTTTTTGGAAAAATCAGATTGTTTTTTGATAAAATAAAAAAGAAAAAACATAAAAAGAGAGGTTGTCTGAATGGCAGAAAAAAGAAAAGGGAACAAAAAAATAACAATCCCCGTGCTGGCGGTTTTTTTGGTAACCGCATTTTTTCTTGTAAAAGGAGTAATGCAGCAGCCAAAGATAACCGAAAACAAAGAAGAAATAGAAAATCTGAACATGCAGATTGCGCAGCAGCAGAAAAAGCTTGACGAACTTGATGAACTGAAAACCAAGGTGGACAGTGACGAATACATAGAAAAAGTGGCAAGAGAAAAACTGGGGCTTATCAAAGAAAATGAAATAATGTTTATAGATGTTGCGGGAGAATAGCACAAAAGTTACGGGTTAGGAGGAAACAATAAAGAAATGGCGATTGAGGTTGGAAAGGTACTCGAAGGAAAGATAGTCAATGTTATGCCTTTTGGGGCATTTGTCGCTTTGGAGGGCGACAAAACGGGATTGGTACATATTTCGGAGGTGTCTTCTCAATATGTGGAAGATATAAACACATGTATCAAACAAGGCGATGTTGTAAAAGTTAAGGTTATACGCATCGACGATTCGGGAAAAATAAGTCTTTCCATGAAAAGAGCGGAAGAGAAGAAGAGGGAAAGAAAAAGAGAAGAAAAACCCGTAAGAACAGGTCCTGTGCGCCCGGCAGATATAGACTGGAGCCGCAGGGACGAGAGCTTGTCTTTTGAAGACAAATTAAGCAAATTTAAACAAGACAGCGACGAGAAGATGCTGTCACTTAAACGCAGCAATGACTCCAAACGCTCGGGCGGATATCGGCGCGGCGGCGGTTCGTATTGATTTTAATAAAAGCAAACAAAAAGGAGGAGAGCCTCCTTTTTGTTGTTTTTTTAATTTTAGGATATTTAAACTTTTTACAAAAAAAACAAATAAAGGAAGTGCATGAATATGAAAGATATCAATTTGACCATGCTGACGGATTTTTATGAATTTACCATGTCAAACGGTTTTTTTAATGAAGGATACAAGGACAAAATTGCGTATTTTGACATGTTTTTCAGAGAAAATCCCGACAACGGCGGTTTTGCAATCATGGCAGGGGTGGAGCAGGTAATCAATTATATAAAAAATCTGCGCTTTGGAAAGGCAGAAATTGAGTACCTGGAAAGCAAGAAGATGTTCAGCCGTGAATTTTTGGATTATCTGAAGGATTTTCGGTTCAACTGTGACATATGGGCAATTCCGGAGGGGACGCCGATTTTTCCGGGCGAGCCGATTGTTGTTGTGAAGGGGCCTGTTGTGCAGGCACAGTTTTTGGAAACAATGATACTCCTTACGATAAACCACCAAAGCCTTATCGCGACAAAGGCAAACAGGATTGTGAGGGCGGCGGACGGGCGTCCCGTTATGGAATTTGGCTCGAGAAGGGCACAGGGGTATAATGCCGCAATCCTTGGGGCAAGGGCGGCATATATCGGCGGCTGTGTCGGGACGGCGTGCGCTTCCGCCGACATGGAATACGGAGTGCCGGCATTGGGGACGATGGCGCACAGCTGGGTGCAGCTTTTTGACAGCGAGTATGAGGCGTTTTATGCCTATGCAAAGAATTATCCCGACAACTGCACGCTTTTGGTTGACACATACAATGTCTTGAAATCGGGTGTGCCGAATGCGATAAAAGTGTTCAATGAGTATCTGGTGCCGAACGGTTACAGACCAAAAGGGATAAGAATAGACAGCGGAGATATAACATATCTTTCCAAAAAATGCAGAAAAATGCTTGATGACGCCGGATTCCCGGATTGCCAGGTGGTTGCGTCAAATTCGCTCGACGAATATATCATACGCGACACACTGGTGCAGGGGGCAAAAATTGATTCTTTCGGCGTGGGGGAAAGACTTATCACCTCCAAATCTTCGCCTGTTTTCGGCGGAGTGTACAAGCTTGTGGCAGTTGAGGCAGAGGACGGAACCATTGTGCCGAAAATAAAAATAAGCGAGAATGTGACAAAGATAACCACGCCGGGATTTAAGCAAGTGTACAGGCTGTATTCAAAGGATACTTCGGCGGCAATTGCCGATGTCATAACGCTCTCGGACGAGGTTATCGAGGGCGGAGAATATGAAATTTTTGACCCGGAATACACATGGAAGAAAAAGAAGGTGACGGACTTTTATGCGCGTCCGCTTTTGAAACAGATTTTTAAAGACGGGAAATTGGTGTATGATAATCCTAACCTGAAGGTTTTGAAAGAGTATTGCAAGATGGAGGTTGACGGGCTTTGGGAAGAGGTAAAACGCTTTGAGAATCCGCATAGATATTATGTGGATATGTCAAAAAAACTGTGGAAGCTTAAGAACGACATGCTGGAGAAATACCAAAGCTGATTATTATGGAAACAAAAATATTTGATATAGAAGAAGAAAAGGAACGCTGCCTTGCCGAAACAGGGAAAATTATACGCGCGGGCGGGATTGTTGTTTTCCCGACAGAAACAGTGTATGGCTTGGGTGCGGACGCGCTGAATGATGAGGCTGTGCAAAAGATTTTTGCGGCAAAGGGGCGCCCGGCTGACAATCCTCTTATAGTGCATTTTTGCCGTGTGGAGGACATTGACCAAGTATGCGTGGTGACAGATGCGGCAAAGAAGCTTTTGGGGAAATTTTCACCGGGACCGATAACAGTTGTACTGAAAAAACGCGACTGTGTCAGCCGCTATGTGACTGCCGGGCTGGACACTGTGGCTGTGCGTATCCCTTCCGACGAAACGGCGAGGGCGTTTATAAAAGCGGCACAAAGGCCGATTGCGGCGCCGAGCGCAAATCTGTCGGGAAAGCCCAGCCCGACAAATTTTCGTGATGTGTATGACGACATGTCCGGCAGGGCAGATGCGATAATAAAAGGAAAGGACAGCCGCGTGGGAGTAGAGTCCACTGTGGTGGATATGACAGGAGAAAACCCTGTGATTTTGAGGCCTGGCGGAGTGACCATTGCGGACATCAGGACATTGTTCCCTTCCGCGGAGATTGATAAGCATGTCACAAAACATGTATCCATGCTTGAACACCCCAGGTGTCCGGGAATGAAATACAAACACTATGCACCGGACGCAGAGGTGTATGTGGTGGAAGGTGCGCCGGACGCCGTACGCAGAAAAATTGAAGAGCTTGTTCTGCAAAATAAGGATAAGTGTGTGGGTGTGCTTTCGATTGACGGAGAATATGACGCAGATGTTGTGCTTTATGCCGGGAAGGATAATCAAGAATATGCAAAAAATCTTTTTCGGGATTTGAGAGAATTTGACCGCCGCGGTGCGGAAATTGTTTTTGCCGGGTTTGCCGATGATGACGGATATGGGCTGGCAGTGAAGAACAGGCTGTATAAAGCGGCGGCAAATCGTATAATTCATGTCTGAACAATGGACGGTTATGCCGATGTACAGTGGCGGAACGGAGGTTTTTTTATGAATATATTGTTTGTATGTACTGGGAATACATGCCGCAGCCCGATGGCGGCGGCGCTGATGAACAAGATTGCAATGGATGAGGATTTGGACGTCAGGATTGAGTCGGCGGGGCTTTTTGCAAACGAAGGCGACCCTGCTACAAATGAGGCCATTGTTGCGATGAGGAAGTATGACATTGATTTGATGCAGCATCATGCACAACAGATAAACAGTGAGCTGATTGAAAAAAGCGACCTGATTCTCACTATGACAGAGGGACAGAAAATGCTGTTTGCCGAAACTGCGCCCGAAAAAACATATACCTTGTGCGAATATGCCGGTGTACCGGGGGATATTGACGACCCATACGGCGGCACTGTGGAAGAATATGAAGAAACAGCACAGATGATTTATATGGCTTTGCAGGCAATTGCAGAAAAACTGAGGGACACAAAAAATGCTTGAAATAAGGGACATGAAAGCCGATGACATTGAAGGCGTGCTGCAAGTGGAAAGAGAATCGTTTTCCACACCGTGGAGCAGAAAGCTTTTTTTTGACGAACTGGAAAATCCGCACACGGTATATTTTGTGTGCTGTGACGGGACAGAGATTATCGGATATGGCGGAATGTGGCATGTTGTCGATGAGGGACAGATAACCAACATTGCCGTAAGGAAAAATTTCCGTGGCATGCAGATCGGTTCACGTTTGCTTTCGGAGCTGATCGGGTGGGCACAAAAAAAAGAAATATCGGTGATTGGGCTGGAAGTGAGAGCGGAAAACAAAGCGGCAATGGCGTTGTACGAAAAATTCGGCTTTGTGCCGGTGGGAAGAAGAAAAGATTATTACAGAGAACCGACAGAGGACGCTGTTTTGATGGATTTGAGGTTGAAAGATGAGTAAATTGATTTTGGGGATAGAAAGTTCGTGTGACGAAACCGCCGCGGCGGTCGTCAGGGACGGGAACGAGATATTATCAAATGTGATAAACACACAGATTGATTTTCACAAAAAATACGGCGGTGTCGTGCCGGAAATTGCGTCGAGGAAACACATAGAAAACATAGACGCAGTTGTGGCAGAGGCGCTTGCGGCGGCGGATGTGAGCTTTGGGGACATTGACGCAATTGCCGTCACATACGGCCCCGGGCTGGTGGGGGCGTTGCTTGTCGGCGTGTCCTTTGCAAAAGGGCTTGCATATGCCCTGAAGAAACCGCTTGTGCCGGTGCATCATATACGGGGACACATAATGGCAAACTTCCTTGCCCACAGGGATTTGAAACCGCCGTTTGTTTCGCTGGTCGCATCGGGCGGACACAGCCATATCGTGTGGGTCAGGGATTATACGGATTTTGAAATCCTGGGCAGAACCAGGGACGATGCGGCAGGGGAAGCATTTGATAAGATTGCCAGAGTGCTCGGCCTGGGTTATCCCGGGGGTCCCTTGATAGATAAACTTGCCAAAGAGGGACACAGAAATGCTTTTGATTTTCCGAGAGTAAGAATGGACAAAACATCGCTTGATTTCAGCTTCAGCGGTGTGAAAACCGCGGTGATAAATTGTCTGCACAAAATGGAGCAACAGGGAACAGCGTATGACAAAGCCGATGTGGCGGCAAGTTTTCAGGACGCCGTGACCGATGTTTTGTGTGAGCACACCATAGAGGCGGCAGAACAAAAGCAAAGCAAAATCATAACCATTGCGGGCGGCGTTGCGTCCAACTCTCAGCTGAGGGAAAAAATGAAGGATATGGCAGGCAGAAAAGGGATAGATGTGTTGTATCCGCCGCCGGTGCTCTGCACGGATAATGCGGCGATGATTGCCTGTGCCGGATTTTACGGATTTGAGAACGGCGATATCGCAAAGCTTGACCTCAATGCTGTGCCGTCATTGCCGCTCTGAAGAAAACAGTTCGTCACAAAGCCGGGACAACTCGTCAAGTGACATGAGGCGGTTGAGTACCGAAAGAAGCATATTTGCAGATATTTTTGAAGGCATGTCCAATGCTTTGGCAAGGGCTTGCCTTTTTTTTTCGCTGTTTGCGTCGCCCGAAAGACCGAGAAGATAAAGGTCCGATTTTTTTATGGGTGCGGCAGAAGGTGCGGAGTCTGCCTTGCCGTCGATTTCACAGCCGGCGTCCTTCAGCGCTTTTACAATAATTTCGGGCTTGATTCCCTCAACGCCCAAAAGCCCCTCTTTGCCGGGCTTGTTTTTGCGTTTTTCCTTGCCTGCTATGTCGGGGATATATGCATGTTTGACAAGGTTTTCGGGGATTGACTGTTTTATATAATTGCGGATTCTGAACCCGGCGGAATCGGAATCCGTGAGGATAACGATTCCGGTTTTTTCTGCAAGGGATTTTATGGTGCAGAGTCTTTTTTTGTTTGCAATAACGCTGAATCCGCCTGTTGTGAATATCACTCCGTCGATAAATGAGGAAAGCTTGATTTTGTCATATGTCCCCTCAACAATGATTGCCTCTTTTATTTTGTACATTTGTCCTCACCCTCAACTGATTTGATATGAGTATGATATCATAACGGGAATTAAAAGTCAATACGAAAAGTTTGAAGAGGCGCCCTCACAATTGACGCATTTGTTCATATTATATTAGTATACGCATAGTGTGCGTGAGAAGTGAGCATGCAGGGCTTGCTGACAATTTGATTAAAAAGGAGGAAGCAAAAATGGGAAAGCTGCTTGTGACTGTGGGTTCCATAACCACAGCGGCACGCCTTGAGAAAGTATTGCGCAGAAAGAAAGGCGTGATGTCAACGGTCATTCACACCCCTTCTGCAATAAGCGGCGGCGGGTGTTCATATTCTATAATAACAGACAACGGGAATTTGTCATATGTAAAGGAAGCGGCAACAGAAAGCGGAATAAATGTGAGAGGATATTATATGGAAAGTGTTTTTGAAGGAGAGAAGAAATATTATGCTATATCTTGACAATGCCGCGACAACTCTCAGAAAACCGCTGCCGGTTTATCTTTCGATGATGTATAACACCATGTTCAACAGCGTTAATGCAGGTCATGGCGGGCATTTGTACAGTGTGAGGGGTGCGAAGAAGGTGTATGAAACAGCGGAAACCCTTGCGTGGCTCCTAAAGATTTCAAACCCGGAGAGAATAGCTTTTACGCACAATGCCACATATGCGCTTAATATGGGTATACGCGGATTGGTGGGGGAAGGCGACCATGTTGTGACGACATCTATGGAACACAACAGTGTTTTGCGAACCCTGAACGGACTGTGTGACTACAGCATGGCGCAGGCAGATGCTGACGGATTTGTGCCGCCGGAGAGGATAAGAGAGCTGATAAGACCCGAAACAAAGCTGATTGTCGTCAATCATATATCCAATGTCTGCGGTACCATACAAGATATAAAAGAAATAGGCAGGATTGCAAGGGAGCACAATATAACATTCATGGCGGACGCGGCACAAAGCATAGGAAATGTCCCGATTGACGTTGATGACATGGGGATTGATATGCTGGCTTTTTCTGCCCACAAGGGGCTTATGGGGCCGCTTGGAGTGGGAGTGCTTTATGTTTCTGAAAAAATCCGTCTGAAACCGATAATCACGGGAGGGACGGGGAGCGACTCGAAGAACCTGAATCAACCCGGAGTGATGCCCGATATGCTGCAGAGCGGAACAATCAACACCCCGGCGGTGATTGCCTGCAAAAGCGCGGCGGAATATCTGATGGGGCGCGGCATTTCTGACATCGGCAGAGAAGAAAACAAGCTGGCTGTCAGGCTTATTGAAAATATAAAAAATATGGGTAAGGTAAAAGTTTACGGAAAAACCGGCTGCGAAGGGAGAAACGGCACGGTTGCTTTCAATATAGAAGGAATGGACAGCGTGGAAACAGCGCAGCGGCTGAATGACGAATTTAAGATTTGTGTGCGCGGAGGGTGGCACTGTGCATATCCGGCACATCAGTCGCTGAATACGGGGGAAAACGGCGCCGTGCGTGCAAGCTTCGGCATGTTCGACACGCTGCATTCTGTGGATAAATTGACCGATGCAGTGTATGAAATTGTAAAAGGGTGCAGATAATAAAACAGGGCGCGGGATTGTGGAGCGTATATTCCGCACCCTTTCATACATAAAAAAATTAAAAAAAATAAAAAAAAGTGTTGACAAATATGGACAGGTCTGTTATAATATACAAGTCGGCGGTGAGGAATGACGGCTGATATTTGCGGGTGTAGTTCAATGGTAGAATCCCAGCCTTCCAAGCTGGTTGCGTGGGTTCGATTCCCATCACCCGCTCCAATGTGCGCCTGTAGCTCAGTAGGATAGAGCAACTGCCTTCTAAGCAGTGGGTCAGGAGTTCGAATCTCTTCAGGCGCGCCATTTATAAAGCAGGGTGGCTTTTCTTCTTATGAGAGATAGATGAACGCAGGATTTGCAGAGTCAGACATTTTGCGTAGTCTGCCTTAGACGGCTTTTTATTTGGTGGGTATAGTTCAGCTGGTTAGAGCGTCAGATTGTGGTCCTGAATGTCGTGGGTTCAAATCCCACTACCCACCCCACTTATTTATTTAGGGATATAGCCAAGTCGGTAAGGCACCAGATTTTGATTCTGGCATTTCGTAGGTTCGAGTCCTGCTATCCCTGCCATATACGGACCATTAGCTCAGGTGGTAGAGCACTTGACTTTTAATCAAGTTGTCCGGGGTTCGAATCCCCGATGGTTCACCAGTTAAAAAACGGCTTACCTATGCGGTTTAAGCCGTTTTTTCGTGTCCTTTTTTTCTTCCCCAAAAAACACTTTGACCACAATTTTGACCACAATAGACAAAAAAATCACCCATTCCGATATAAAATCAGAACGGGCGGCGGCTATATTAAACCAATGATTTTTAAAAGCCTTATACAATCCCTATAACCTTGAATATATAGCATATCACTTTCCATATCATACAGACTGTATACATTTTCTTTAAAGCTTTCAAATTTATCTAAATCATCTTTTTTCAGTGTTTTGGATATTATAATGCTGTTTTGTGTGTTTATATCTTTTAATTTTCTATACTTTCTATTATGTTTTGCAAAATCTAAAATAGCCTTGTATTTATTTTCAGCCAGAAAATCATTTAAAATTTTTTCATATTCATTCATCTTGATTTCTCCTTTAAAATGCGTTTGACAGCTTTTGCAACTCATTCTCCATTGTTTCAACTGACACATGAGAATAAATATCTGCCGTAAGTGCTATACTGCTATGACCCAGCATATCCGAAACAACCTTTAACGGTATTCCGTTTTCTAATGCACGTGTAGCAAATGCGTGCCGTAAAGCGTGTATATTTATATGCGCTATTTCAGCTTTATCGCATACTCTGTCAAGAATACGAAATAAGTTTCTCGGCTCAAGAGGTTTTCCAAAATCAGTACAGAAAATTAAATCATTATCTTCCCACAACTGACCTGCTTTAAGACGATTTACTGCCTGTTGTTGTCTATGTACATTTAATTTATTCGCTATATCTGGCAAAAGCGGTATAGTTCGCTTGCTTGAAGCCGTCTTGGGAGTGGTAAAAGTTAAATGAGATTTTCCGTCTGCCCCTTTTAATCGGCTTAAATTTTCCGTTACGGTGATATACTTCTTTTGACTGTCATAATTAGACCACCTAAGAGCCAGAAGCTCACCGCGCCTTAAACCTGTAGATAACGCAAAAAGCAATACAAAGCCCGATTTTTCATCTGACAAACATTTTATAAAGCGTTCCTGTTCCTCTGCCGTTAAAAATTTTCTGTCTTTTTGCTTGCGCTCTGGGAGCGTTACCGCTTCTGCCACATTGCGCACAATAAGACCGTTATTTATTGCCTGTTTCAACGCACTATGAAGCAGAGTATTTATATATCGTATCGTCCTTGATGAAAGACCCTCGCTTATCTTTTGATTAATAAATCTTTGTACGTTATCTACCGATAATTTTTTTAGTTGTATTTTTGAAAATGCGGGAATAAGATGTTTGTTGACAAGGGCTTCATACCCCTCAAAAGTCTTTTGCTTGACTGTATTCTTTTTATAATCATATAACCAAGTGTAAAGCCATTCGCCCATTGTTATACGGCAATCCTCAATATATATTCCGCTATCAATATCATTTAACACCTTATTTAATTTTTTTCTTACTTCCTCTTGTGTCTTGCCATATACGCTTTTACGCTTATTATTGATAGAGTAAAGCCCCTCCCAACGTCCGTCTTTTCTTTGCCTTATACTTCCCTCTCCGTTCGCTCTCTTTTTTGCCACAATAAACACTTCCTTAATTTCTTCGATAAATACTGCAATATATATTTTTAAAGAGTCAAACCTTTAAGCCAGTTTGTAAATGCCGTTTTTTCCGCTAAAACGCGCTTTCCTATTCTTAATGTCGGAAAATTATCAGAAGCCATAATTTTGTAAGCATTTGCTTTTGATATTCTCAGTATTTCCATAACATCATCAACAGTCATAACCGCTGGCAATTCGTCCAAAGTTCTGATTTTTCTTTTTAATGTTTTCATAATAATACAACTCCTTATAATAGGTAATTGATATTAACAAATATATATTGTATATTTATTATAGCACACTATTGACAACTTGTCAAGTATAATATATAATATAATTATATGATTAGGTATTTGATAAAAGGAGCTGTGTAAAATGAATGTAAGCAAATACATTACAATAGATAAAAAACATATGTATTTACCTATAACAAACGAGGAATTTGAAATAGGCACTCTCTTGCTTGATTTTTTGGAATTAGATTTAAGCACATACCAAAAAGAAGTAGAAATAATTAAACAGCTTAAAGCTGAAAATATCAGAAAATGCCGACCGACAGGCAGAGGGTATAAAGGTTACAAAGGTATCATTCTTCAAATTGATAACAATATGTCTGATGAGGAAAAGTATGTCCGAATGGCTTTATATGACGCTTTAAAAGCCACCGAACACCCATACGCATATGAGGTTGAATATTCTGCACTTCACGATATAGACTATATGAAATTGTTTGATATATTTGACCTTGTAAAGCTTCAAAAAGAATATAGGGCGGCGGTTAATGCCTGTTTGTTAAAACAGGACGAAAATGAGAAGTTTAACCCATTGGAAAGGTATCTTAATTATTCCCACGAATTAAACGGCAAAGCAGAAATTGTGTATACGGTATCTGATGATTTAACACTGTGTGAGGAATATATTGCTTCCGATATATCATCGTTATTGTACCTTGAATTTATGAAAATGTTGCAATATAATATATTTGTGAGGAAATGTGAAAACTGCGGTAGGCTGTTTGCGGTAAAGGGAAATTACAATAAAAAATACTGTGACCGTAAAATTTCGGGTACGTCTAAAACCTGTCAAGAAGTCGGAGCGGTGAACAGCTTTAAAAACAAAACCTTAAAAGACCCGATTATAGGCGAATACCAAAGAGCCTATAAACGTCTTTACGCACGGAAAAGGACGGGAAAAATCACAAAAGAGGAATTGTATATACAAATAAAAAAGGCTACCGCATTACGTGATGAAGCCGTAAAGGGCAGTCTTTCAAAAGATGAATATTTAGAACAAATCATTAAAATTTAAAGATGTTTTAATGCTGTACGTACTATATCTAAAACCGCTTCTTGTGTCTGGAGCGGTTTTCCTGTTATAAGCTGTTTAAAGTCTATAATAATCTGTTCCTCGCTTGTGGGAGCACTTTCGGAAAAAAGATAGTTCATATCTATGTCAAGCTCTGTAACCAGCTTTACGAGCGTTTGCAGAGAAAAACTCCGCTGATTGCGTTCTATATGCCCGATATAGGCAGGTGTAACGTCCACAAGCTCCGCTAATTCCTCTTGTGTCAAGCCTTGATTTAGCCGTGCTTCTCTGATTATATTTCCTATGCGGTCAAGCTTTAAATCAATTTCTTTTGTATGCGGTTTATGCTCTGTAATAGGTGTTCGACCTCTATTACTCGCCTGTCTACCCCTTTGCTTTTTTATCTTCATAATAAATACAACTCCTTGTACATATAGTTTATACTAAAAGGATTGTTTTATGAAGATATTTTAAGTATAGATAAGGTTATTTATTAGTACAGTTTCTATTACTTGAAAGTGCATTTTGCACGTTATAAAACATTCGTTTATCTATAATCGCTTTATGGTGTCCGTGTATCTTTTTATGACCATACGTAACAATACCAATATAAAAATCATTATGCAATATATAACGTAATGTTTCACGCTTAAAAGGTATGTTTCGGCGGCTTGTAATATGATGTTCAAAAAGGTAAATTCTAAGCTGTTCAAGCGAATTACAGTATAGATATTGTTTAAAAATAAGTCTTACAATTTCGGCTTCTTTATCATCAATAACAATATTTCCGTTTTGGTTTCTTTTATATCCTAACGGTATGCGACCATTAGGTTTATATCCGTTTTCTGCTTTTTCTGTCCGTCCCCGTGCCATTTTTGCGGATAAAACGGACGGCAGAAGCCTATTTAGATACTTTAATATAGAACTACATTCTTTTGTTATATCGTCCGTATATATGCTGTATTGCGGCTCTGTGACACATTTTATATTTGCTTCGATTGATTTTAATTTTAAGACAAGCATATAGTGTAATTCTTCATCACCCCATAAATGGTCTAATGAATATACGATTATTGTTTTAATACTTGTATGTTCAATTTTATTTAACAATCTGTATATACCCATGCGGCTATATATGCTGTTATCATAAAACGTATGGACTATATCATAGTCGTGGGCTAACGCATACTTATTTAATTTTTCCTCGTCTGACAACCCACCTTTAAATGTGTTGCAATAAGCGTAAACTTCCATGCCGACCTCTCATGTCTAAGGTTAAATTTTTTAGTATATTATATCAGGGAAATTTGATGTTGTCAAATAATACACGTAATAACTGGCAGTACAGTTTACTATACTTATATCAGGTATAAGCGGCATTTTTAAATTTCCGCTCCGTAAATCAAAAACTTTTACCGTGTATTTTTATATTATTCTCTCTCACAAGTCAAATTAAGGGCGATAAAAAACATATGTATTTTTAGTGATATGAGTATTACAATACAAGTAAAACAATTCTAAAAAAGGGCGGCAAAACAAAAATATCTTTAAGTATTAACAGAAGCAGTAACATTAATATAATAAGTGCATATTAAACTTATATACAATATACCTTACTCATACCCTTTAATAGTCTGATACCTTTTATATTAAAATTTTATTTTTCGGAAAACAAGGACAGGTAGTAGGTATAGAAAAAACATACCAAGGTTTTTAGCCATTGGTATGCTCTAACCATATGTATTTATTTTAGTATTCTTCTGTCAAATTCTCTTATAACATTTCTTGAACCGCACCGAGGACATTGGTATGCAGAAAATGTAGGTAATTCGGGTGAAGCCATTATTGCCATTGATAAAAGACCGCCACCCAGTAAGAAGCTACCAGCACCAAAATCCTTTTTTGCTTGATTTAACCTATTATTTTGTTTTGCATTAAATAAATCTTTTTTAGTATAATACCAAACCTGTCCGCAAGATTTACAAGTGCTTTTGTACTGCTTTTCCGTAAAAAATCCCATATTAAAAACTCCTTTAAATTTTATTAGTCTATACCCATACTTTCCGCTACATATCTTCCAGACGGTAAGCAAGGGTCATCATTACGCACATAAAGCTGTCCTACCTCGCTTCTTTTATACCAACCGTCATTTTTACCGCCGCTTATATAAACCGCTTTAGTCTTTTTCCCTCGCTCGTCTAATATATCATTGCTGAATGATGTAATAGTACCCACATAGCTGTCATTATTCGGCGCGGAATATAATTTAACCCCTTGAACAATACCGCTTGTCAGACAATAAGAAAACTCGCTTTTCGGTTTTGTTTCTGCATTGTTGGATTGCTGTTTAGGTTCTGTTTTACCGTTCGTCTTTTCATAATGTCCTGTTTCTGGATTAAATTGTGCATATCCGCTGTCGGTATTCTCTGTGCTTTTTGGTTTGCTTTCGGGTATATTTCCTATGTATATTTCCATAGGATATTTTTTAACCCCTTGACTGTTATATTTAGTTAAGTCGGTTTCGATTTTGATATTAGGGTCATTTGTTGCCATAGCTACAAGCTCATCATAATGCTTACTTATATATGACCCCTCACCTGTCAGAGTGTCTACACCGTCAAAACTGTTTTGCATAAACAGTACACCGTCTGCCTTGTCCTCGCCATTAAAATATACGGTTACAAGCAAGTCATTATTTTCAAAATCAAGTGCGTTATCTGACATAATAGATTTAGTTTCTTTATAGCCGTCAAATATCTTTCGTACACTATCTTTATCAGAGCCGATAATAACATTGTTTGCCTTTGGTTCGGGGGTAGGGGTATTAAGTGCAGTTTGTCCCGATAGTACTTTTGCTTCAATATTTTCGGGGTCATACTTTAATACTTCCAACGCATATTTTTTTGATGTTTCCGTATCTTGCTTTGCTAAATAGCTTTTTGACTGTTCCAACATATAATTTATAAAATAAGTCTTGTCAAGCTCTTTAATATCCGAAAATACGACTTTAACAGGCTTTGATTTATCTATGACATAAATATTGTGTTCAAGGTATTCCTCATTTCCGTATTTAAGTAAAGAATATGTATTATTATCGGGTGTCGGCATAGTATTTATATAATCTGATTTAATGCGTTTTCCATTTTTATCAAACAATGATATATTAAACTCAAAATACCCCTCTTGCGGTTCTGTACTGTTTTTCTTTAGCGTTGCAACAACTGTATATGTAGATTGCTCTTTGAATAATTTTAAATCATATGCGGCAAGCGGAGCGGAATTATTGTCTACACCCTCAAAGGTTATATTTGATAAAACCTGCTCCGTATTATTTTTAGTGTGTATAGATACGGGAATAGCTATTGACAGTATAATTATAACCAGCAAAGCAACAGCACCCGATATTATGCCTGTAATTGCCTTACGGCTAAGTTTTTTCTTTTCGCCTATAAATTCCAGAGATACATTTTTTGAGCCGCACGCAGGACATTTATGCGCAATTTCTGGAAGTTCATCAACGTTGTTTATAATATCCGATACTTTATTTTTGCAGAACATAGAAGTTAAATTACTAAGACTTTTTCGGCTTTCGTTTGTGCCGCGATTTATTTCCGATTGCCTTAAATCCTTTTTTGTGTAATACCATTTCTTGCCACATGATAAACAAGTGCTTTTATATGGTTTGTTTTCAGATGTATTCATATATAAACCCTCCGTACATTTAGTATATACGTATAGTATATACTAAATCTGTCTGATTGTCAATATAAACTATACTATTTGTATATATTATAATACAAACAAACTATATAAAGGAATAGGTATTTTATTTTGACCACAATGTTGACCACAAAAAACATGAAAGTGAAAATTAAAATTTAGTAAATAATAAAACAAATCAAGATAGAAATAAGTCATCAATCAAATAATAGGTAATATATATTTAATAAAATCTATTGTATATTTCTTTTAATCAAGTTGTCCGGGGTTCGAATCCCCGATGGTTCACCAATCCAATATTAAACAAAATCCCCGAATTTATTATTTTTTCGGGGGTTTTGCTTTTTCGGAAATGTTAGAAAAATCCCATTAATATGCGATTTGTCAAAAGCGACAGACTGTTTGTTAGTCTGCCGCTTTTTGTTTATTATTCTTACGATGCTTTGCAGCATAATAGCTTTTTCTATTACAAGCTGCGTTATCGCAGTATCGGCTTCTCGAATTTTTGGCTTTAAAAAATTTTCCGCAGTATTGGCATTGACGAATCCTATGATTATCCCCTTTAAATAAATATATTAAAAATAATTGATAAAATGCAGTGTCAAAAGGACTTTCGGTTATTACTTTAAAAAAGGCACTTTTATCATCTTTAAATGATAATGATGTAGAAAATTTTATTTGTTCGGCAATGTTTTTTAGAATTTCTATATAATTATCATGATAGTATTCATATGGTAATCGACTTTTCTTATCCATATTTTCAGAAAATTGATTATATTTTTCTCTCGACGGATGGTCTGTATAAAAATCAAGCAACAGTAAACATTCCTTTAGCTTCCATAGTTTAAACATAAACTCTTTGCCGTATAACTTAACCATTATATGATTATCGGTGCTATCACACTCCCCCGTTCTCTTTTTTGTTTGTAATGCAAGGTTTATTTCTTGTTTACATTCAGAAAGTCTAAATGGATAGCCGTATATTTTACACCAACGAATTATTTTTTTTGTTAACTCTTTACTCTCAGCCCCAGTTAAGTGAAAAGAACAATCACACGGAGCATAGGGTGTATGTATTTGTTTTAAACCTTGAAACCCTTTTGAGTGTATTTGTATAGTTGGAATCGGAAAATTCAAAAGTGAAACAAGCATTTTGTCATCTTTACAAGAAGTTTCCCTTTGTAGCATGGAATAATCATATGGTTCTTCTATTTCTTTTGGTAATTCAATGCTTAAATATATCTTATTAATATCTTGAACCATTCCTTCAATAACTTTTGTGTGTTGATAAAAAACATAATCCAGTGGTAAAGCGCATTCAGCCTCTTTATTGCGCAGCTCATCAATTTTCATTTCAATTTTTTCTCCTTTCAAATATTTAAAGACGACGTTAGAGTAGACACTTAAATTTTCATTCCCTAATATGGTGTGATATAATGTTTTAAACGGTTACAGTAATAGTATACCAAAATAAAGCAAAATCGTCAAGACATGAGGTGATTAAATGGAGCTAAATTTTGAAATAAGCGAAGAGCAGGCAGAACAATTTGCCCGTGATTTGTATTATGGCTCTAATTTGATTGCTGACATCAAGAAATGCATAGCTGATAATTTTGAAGATTTTGCTCAATTTCAAAAAGAAAGGAGGGCAAATAATACACAATATTATTACACAGACCGAAAATTAAATAAAGGAGATTATTAAATATGACAAATAATGAAATCAAAAAACTTACCCCTAAGGCTACGTATATTCAACCCATGGTGTTTGCGAGCGACTTATTAACTAATTACGCCGCTTTAAAAAGGGAATGCGATGCCATTGAATATGGCTTAGACGAGCTACTCCCCGAATTACAGAATGAACTGTATGATATGTGGGAGCGTGCATATACCACATCCAAGAAAATGGATGATATTTTAGTGTATTCTAAAATTAACACAAAATGTTTTAAATTAATATATTCTTTTGTTAAGGAAGTCAGTGAAATGCCTATTGACGTTGATGAAATACATTTCTTCCGCATGATTATGGACTTGATTATCTCTTGGCAATCTGCATTATTTGATGAGTGGCGCACTTGGCGGTTAATGGAATAATTTTAGACTAGTATCCATGATTAGTTGCCATATTGTGAGGTATAAACATATTTGAGTTTTTACCTCACAATATAGTGTTCTTGAATATACCTATAAAAGGAGGGAAAAGTATAGCAAAAAAAATATATGTTGAAAGCAGTACATTTCACTCGCTATCATCAGAATTGCAAGCAAAGGTGACAATAATACGCAATGAAATAGAAATAGTTACTTCACAAAATGTAATGAAACAAAATGCTCTATCTAAAATAAAGCGTATTTCAAAGAACGAGTATGTAAAAGTCGAAACAGGCGAAGTATTCAAATATAATACGAATGCCAACAAGACTGATAATACTGTATCAATTAAGAAATCCTTGAAAAATCTGCGTAAGCTGATACTGAATAATTTTGTAGAGTTTGAAAGCATTTTTATAACGCTTACCTATAAAGATGAAATGTTTGACTTTGTCCAAGCGGTTCAGGATTATACAAAGTTTTTTGAAAATCTGAAAAAGCATTACAAGCATTATAATCTTAAATATTTAAGAATTATAGAGCCGACCGACAAAGGCAACTGGCATATTCACGTACTGCTTAAATCTGCTGAAAAGGTAGATAAATTCTATATCAGTCAAGAGAAAGTTCAAAGCATTTGGAAGCATGGCTCTGTTAAGGTAGAGCAGATACATAATATAGGGGGATTGGCAAATTACTTTTGTACATACAGTAATGATGATAAAGCTTTACCCGAAAAGGCAAAGCCCAAGCACGTTAAAAAACAAGAGCGTTGGAAATACTACCCTTACCGTGCGAGGATTTTTGCAAAGTCAAATGATATAGTATATCCCAAAACGGTAAAAGCCAAGAGAGGACAGGTGGACGAGCTTCTAAAAGACTATAAAAGGGTTTCGGCAAGTACGCTGACCGTTAAGGACAGCGAAGGCAGAGTTGTAAATAAGGTAAATTATGAGCATTACAAAAAGAGGTAAGCCATTCTATTTAATATATTATTATATAACTCGGTCATTTTACCAACCACCCCTGCTACATACTACTGCTGTATATGAGAGCGAACAAGCAAAAAAATAAACTGGCGTATTCGTATGTCAGTTTATTTTTATATACGCATAATGCGCCGTTATTTTAGGTTATACGCAAGCTTAAAAGCAAAACGGTATTGCAATACTGTAACAACGCAAAGCAAGTGATAAAACAAAAGCTATTGGGTATTACGGCTTAGTTGCTTTCAAGACCCAACAATATATTTACAGCGTGTTGTAAATCAGTATGCTCATGATATGCTTGTATAAGCCTTTTATCATCAGCGGTTAATTCGTTATTATCAAGGTGAATGTCAAGAAGCTCGCTGGGTGATACGTTTAGGGCATTGCAAATATTAGAAAGCAAATCAACATCGGGTCGGTTTAGACCTTGCTCCCAGTTTGATACACGTGAATTAGATACGCCGATTTTATGAGCAAGCTCTTTTTGTGACATATTGTTTTGCTTGCGAAATTTACTTATGCGCTTACCAATCTCATAACTCATTAACATCACTCCCTGCTTATATTATAGCAGAAAAACTTTAAAACGTCAATAAAAATTCAGAAAATATTGAAAAAAGTCTTGACATTACAGTTAAACTGCTTTATAATATTTATAGATACAGTTATACTGTAATTTAGAAAGGAGTGATACAGAATGCACGTATATGAAAAGGTACGGGAATACATAACAAGTCATGGTATAAAGCAAACGGTTATAGCAACAGAGGTTGGCAAGACGCCGCAGCAATGGAACAGCAGCGTCTTTTCAATTATCGAAAACCTTTCAAACTCTGTTATTGTCCCGATTGCCGGGCTTATTATTACCTTTGTCTTATGCTATGAGCTAATCAGTATGATTATAGACAAAAACAATATGCACGACGTTGACACGTTTATGTTCTTCAAATACTTTTTCAAGGCGTGTGTTGCTGTACTTATTGTCAGCAACACATTTAACCTTATTATGGCGGTATTTGATGTCGGACAGCATATTGTTTCAAACAGCGCCGGAGTTATTGCGGGAAATACCAATATTAACATTTCCTCTGCTCTTACGAACTTACGGCCAACACTTGAAGCAATGGGAACGGGCGAACTGTTCTTACTGATGCTGGAAACTGCCCTCGTCAGCCTGTGTACAAGTGAAATTCCTGTTACTGCACCCGATATGGTATCTGATGATTGGTTATATGATTTTACTGAAATGACAGAGATTGTCAACGAAATTGAGGTTAATACAATTTTGTTATTTTTTTGGATAATAGGTATGTTATTTATCTTTGGATATTACTATTGTGGAAACAGAAAACTCCGAATGATAAGGCGGTGTTCGGAAGCATCATCAGAACGCATTATTGATATATTTGAATATTGCTGTCAAAATGCTTCTATAAAAAGAAAAATAGATTTATTACAATCTGATATGATAACATCACCTATAACTTTTGGTTACAAAACACCGTATGTTGTTTTACCCAGTAATATAATCAAAGGACTTTCGGACAAAGAAATCGAACATATTATATTACACGAGTTGACGCACATTAAAAATAAAGATATTTGGGTTAACTTTATATCGTGCATTGAGCAACTTATTTATTGGTTTAACCCTGTCATTTGGTGGGCTTTTTCAAAAATGAAGCGTGATCGCGAAGCATATTGTGATTGGATTGTCCTAAATGGTTATAAATCAAATGAAGAACGGCTTTGCTACGGCGAGACTCTTTTACAGTTTGCAACTGCAAAACGGACAGTATTAGCCAATACAGCAAATGGTTTGTTTGAAAATAAAGCACAACTAAAATACCGTATTACAAAAATTGCTAACTATAAGAAAGAAACGAAATTATCTAAAATAATTGGAAATCTTCTCACATTTGTTTTAGCTTTAGCGGTAATGTTGCAAGCTCCTGTTTTTGCTGCTTTTGGTTATGATTTTGGATTGTTATATTCTCCAAGCCAATCAATGAAAATGACAGAGCAAGATTATGGCAGCTTATTTAATGATAATTCCGGTTGCGCTGTTATTTATGATTTACATGCTGATGTATATAATGTGTATAACAAATCTGATATAACGAAAAGAATAGCTCCTTGCTCAACTTTTAAAATATATAGCGCTATCAACGCATTGGAGCAAGGATATATAACACCGGAAAACAATGCTATTAAATGGGATTATTTGTCCCGGGCCTTTCCTGCGTGGAATAGCGACCAAACATTAAATTCTGCTATGAGAAATTCAGTTAATTGGTACTTTCAATTTTTAGATAATATTGCAGGGCCAGAGCAATTAAATGATTTTTATAAAAGCATTGGTTACGGAAATGGTGTTGTTGGTAATGATACTCAATATTATTGGAATGGAAGCGGTTTGAAAATATCGGCATTAGAGCAAGTTGAATTATTGATAAAACTATATAACAACGAATTTGATTTTAATGAGGATAACATAAATGCAGTGAAAAATGCAATGGCTATTTCTGAAAACAACGGCAATAAACTTTACGGAAAAACAGGAACAGGAAGAATAAGTGGAAATGATGTAAACGGTTGGTTTGTGGGTTTCGTGGAAACTGCTGATAATGTTTATTTCTTTGCGGTTAACATTCAAAATAATGCGAATGCGACAGGTGGTATAGCCGCACAAATCACGCAATCTATATTTACAACAATGGGTATTGAAATTAAGGTATAATTTAAGTGAGCTGTTAGATTGTGCTTACTTTCTGACAGCTCATTTTCACACAACGAACTATTACATTTGTAAGATTTAAGTGTGGTGATTTAATGAAGAAAGCAATAATAATACTTTTAATATTGGCAGCATCTTTTTTATTGTTTTTTATGGTTATTTTTATGCTGCTGGTAGTTGGACTTTATATAACTGATGATACTACCCCGGATAATACTGAGTCTGTATATGAGCAGAATATACAACCTCCAAAAGCCGAAATAAAAGAATTAAGTATTGAAACTTTAATTAACAGGGAAAATGAATTGGTATTTTCGTTTTCGATAAATGATTTTATAGATAGCTATAACGGTTATTATTGGGAAGATAAAAAAAGTATATATTTGACTCCGGCTGATAAATGGCAAGTGTGCGAATATGACGCAGCAATACATTCTAATCATAGAACGCTTTATTATTATTTCAAAGGAAATTATAATAATTGGGTGTTGCCAAGCATTTCGGTTTATGTTCCCGAAAATGCTGATTATGTGCAAGAAATTACCGTTGATTTTGATGACCATAGTTACAGAGAAGAAATGTATGAGTTGTACGAAGAAATGTGTTTTTATACAATTAAGGTATTTTTTAATGACTTGTCAGACGAAAAAATTATTGAATTATACAAAACTCTTAATAAATTAGCTTATGATAATGTGTTTCCAAATGAAAAAGGCTATGCAAATAACCCTACACCTTGTGCCTTGTACTACAAAGACGGTATAGGTCTTTATCCTTATTTTGCGATTGGTCAAAGCGTGCGGTTATGTGTTATCCCCGTTACAGAACAGACAATAAATGAATTTAAAAGGAAAGGCGTTGAAGTATATGAAATCTCTGAAAATTAAAAAAATATATGGTGTTATCAAATATATTCTTGTTATTCTTTCGGTGTATTTAATGTTGTCATCATGTAATAAACCACAGACAACGGAGTTAGCAAACAGTGAAACTAAAAAAGAGAGAGAGTTTGATATAGAAAAAGTAAAACAGAAAAGTGTTGAAGTTGCTGCTTTATATAAAGATTTATATTTACAATCAGAAAAAACAAAATCCGAGTATTTTCCGTATGAAGCCGAATTATCACAAACCGGAATTGATGAAATTGAAAAACTTTTGATTTCAAAGGGTTATCCCGTTATAAATAGCGACAGTAAATATCCAGATTATCTTGAAAATTCAAAAAGTTTTTATACTTTTTGGAATAATGTTTCAGCTCAAAAGGAAGCAGAGCAAGATATAATCAGTATTTCTTCAACGGGAGGACTGTTTTATACCTCTTTTCAATATTCCAATGATATACGGTACAGAATCGGTATTGCAGTAGAATGGAATGAGAACAATGAGCCTATTGTTTCATCAGAAGAACAGGGTGAGGTAATAGATTGGGACTTGGTTAATGGAACAAACTTTTATTATCAAATATATTTGACGGGCGTTCCTTATGACGACTATTCTTTAATCAGATTAGAACAGGCTGACAAAGAATTGTATGACCTTAATGCTAAATACATACTTCCTATCGGATATGTAAGTAATAATATGTTTGTAAGCGAGTGGACTTATCAAAATTACGGAGAGCTTTGATTTAATGATTTACTTGAAGGGTTTTATAAATTAAGAAATAATGAGTATTTTCCTGTAGATGATTACCCTAATATGCGAGAGCCATATATACATTCATATATTCCTGCTGAATTGTTTGAAATTACAATAAAATCATATTTTGATATTTCGCTACAAGAATTTAGAAAACGATGTTTATATGACAGCGATAAAAACATATATCCGTGGCAAGAAATTTGCTGTGAAAATATAACTACTTATCCAAGAGTTGAATCGGAAGTAATCAAATATCAAGATAATAATGACGGCACAATAACCCTTACAGTTAATGCCAGATGTAATGAATTTAAAACTCCGTGCCTATTTACACACGAAGTTACTATCAGGATAATAAACGATAGTGAGTATCATTATTTAAGCAACAAAATTACATATAAAAGCGAACACGAGTTACCACCAAATCGTCCACGATTACCACCACAACGTGCAAATAGTAATGAAAAAAGTTCATAAAATTCTCAAATGCAAGGAGGCGGCACAATGTATAAGATACTATGTATAGATGATAATTCTATGTTTTCAGATGAATTATCTGCTTATCTTGCGTTGGAAAATACATCAATAGATTGTTATTCGTACATCAATAGTTGTATCAACTATATAGAATCAGGCTTTTACAGTTTGCTTATAATTTGTATTGATAAAATTATTGAATGGCAGCAGTTAATTATAGCTACAAGAAAAATAAGCAATATTCCGATTGCAATTATAGCCGGCAATAAAACATCTTGCAATGAAATTACGGCATTTAATATTGGAGCTGATGATTTTATAATTAAACCATTTGAGCCACTGGTTCTTGTATCAAGGTTACAAGCATTGATAAGGCGATATATTCAATATTCGTGCAATATTGAAATAGAAAATGAAATAATACGTTTTCAGAACTTGATTATTGATGTTTCTCGACGGCAAGTATTAAAAGATGATAAGGAAATATCTCTAACAAAAACTGAATTTAACTTACTGTATTATTTTGCAAAGCATAACGGGCAAACGCTGACCAAAGAACAAATTTATATGAATGTCTGGAATGGTGAATATGTCGTTGATGATAGAAATATCATCACTCATATTCAAAGGCTACGTCAGAAAATTGAGGACGACTCTGAATATATACATACTATTCGTGGAGTCGGTTACAGATTCAGCTGCCAAAAATGAAACAAGCACAGGGGATATATAAACCTCTGTGCTTGTTTTATTCTGTTGTATATTGAGAATAATAATTTTTACCATTCTGTTACCGTTTTTGTTACTATAAAAAAATGTTACCGAAAATTATTCATTTTATGTTCGGTAATAATATCTTTATATTGTAAACTGATAATAAAGAATTTGAAAGGGGCTTTTTTATGACAGAACAAGAGTTAATAAAAATAATAATTGACGAGCTAAAGGAAAATGCACTTGAAAATCACCGAAAGGAACTTGAGGAAAAAAACCATAGTTATACAAACGAACTCACGGCATTAAGTAAAGATGTTGACAAAATATTAGCTGATATGCCTAAAAATCACGCAGACATTATAAATAGCTACATTTCAAAAAGTTCTGTTATTGCTGATGATGATTGCAGTTATTTATATATGCAAGGGGCAAAGGACTGTATAAAACTTCTAAAGTATTTAGAAATCCTTTAACGAAAAATGCGTATGGGATAATTCCATACGCACCTATTCTGACTTATCTAAAATTGCATTTAATGTTGATGATACGATGTTAAGTTCATAATCGTTGCATTTATCAAGCATTCTAATTATGCGGCTCTTATCATCATTAACAAAAGACAAGTTAGGATAAAAAATCTTGTTAGAGTCTATATTAAGGGCAACAATGATTGCACAAAGTGTCTTGTAGCTCGGTTTCTTCCCCTCGTTCTCCAAAGAGGCTAAATAACGAGAAGATTTATGTATTCGCTCTGCGAGTTCATCTCTTGTAAGACCTGCTGCAATTCGTGCCTCTTTAATAATGTGACCTAACGCACCATATTCGTTTTGCACTGTCAGTTCACCTCATATACATTTTACACCTAAATTGTGTTTTTATAAATGATATGCAAGTGTTTTTTAATATGATATAGCAGAGCATACAAGCTCACCAAAATAAAAAAAACTAAAGTTTGGTGAGTTTTTCTGTATTGCTTCATAACAGCTCTCCGACTTTGGTTGTCAGAGGGCTGTTATGTTATATAAGGACAGGCATAGTAATAAAGGTAATTTATCAAAAAAATCTATGGCATTGAAACGGCTCTTTACATCTTTGAATATGAACTAATAGAACATATTATAATCGCCTATTATAGCATACTTGTAAATTGGAGTAATCTGATTTATAAGTATGCTATTTTTCTATTTTATCAATTTTTATTTGGCAGCTCGGAAATTCTTTCCGTAGTAGTGTTGAAAGGGGAAATAAAATACCCGCTTTCTTTCGCGTTGCGAAAGGAGGTGAGATAATTGGACAAGTCCCACGAACAACACAAGCAGCACACGTTTGATAGCTTTTGTAAAAGGATGCTGAAGAATGAAATGAGAGATTATTATGCTGAAATAAACAGACGTAAAAAATACGAAGTTTCATTTTCGGAATTGTCAGCAGCAGAGCTTGAACAGCTTTGTGTATACGACGAGTATTTTGCCGACGGACATTCTTTTGATGTATTGCAGGAACAGATTACTGTTAAAGACGATACGATTGCAGAAGCATTGGCAGCGCTGCCGCAAAACAAACGTGACATAATTCTGCTTTCGTATTTCCTCGATATGAATGACGGGGAAATCGGAAAAAAGCTCAATATGGTACGCTCTACTGTGCAATACAGACGTTCAAGCATACTTAAAGAGCTCAAAAAGATTTTGGAGGAAAAAAGCAATGACTGAAACGCAAGTAAAAACAAATTCAAATTTGCTTCCTTTCCCGGTCATCGTATCTGCTTCAAGCGGAGATACATACGCAATAAACGTCGTCTTAAAACACTATGCCGGTTACATTGCTGCTCTGTCTATGAGAACACTCTATGACGAACAGGGCAATCCGCATTTGTGTATTGACGATGATCTGCGCCGCAGATTGGAAACAAAGCTGATTACAAACATCACCAAATTTAGATTAGACTAAATTGGGCGCCCATATACGGGAGCGTGTGCCCCTTTCCACGCTTCCCGCTGAGGGTTGCTTGTATTTCTATAAAAGCATACCGAACTTCGATATGTTTTTATAGAGCTATAAGCCTCTTAATTGAACTTTGACAAACACTCCCTAAAAAATGGGCGTCATAGACGAAACGGACACGAAAGGTATGAGCCGAGCTCTACGGCAAATACGCCACGACTTCCACCGGGAACGAGCGATAAATATTTGTACCGTAATTGCAGAGGTGGCTTTCTGCAAGCAAAGACGTTCATACTGAATAATGATACTCCCGCGTTGAACGCCCTCAAAGCATTGCGCGGCGCACCTATAAGCATGGGCCGAGTGGTGAAATTCCCTGTGGAGCTGTAAGCCAGCAGCCGTCCGTTTTTGTCATATAGTTTTTTGGATAAATATTTTGGTGAAAGAGGTGTGGCCTATGGCTGAAAATACTAAATCCAAAACCAACGAGAATTGTCATAGAGCCGACAGCTCTTTGACGGCTAAAACCACTTACGAATTTGATAAAAATTCTTTTATTGTCGAACCCGTTTTCAAAACGGAAAATTCTGAAACTTTAGGGGCTGTCTTACTCCGCCTTATGACACAAAAAGAATAAAAAGTTGCACAACTTTATTCAAACAGGCTGACAAGTCAAAAAAAGCGCGTTATAATATTTATAGGTTAAGTGCTTATTTGACTGTCGGAAAGGAGGACTAATGAGACAGTCGAAAAGTAATAAAAAGAGAGAAACCACAGCTTCGTTGTATTTGCGTTTGAGCAGAGACGATAATCTGGAGGGCGAAAGCTACAGCATAGGAAATCAAAAAAAGCTGCTTACAAAGGTAGCAAAGGAAAAGGGATATACAAACTTATTGATTTATATTGACGATGGTATTTCCGGCGTAACAATGAATAGACCTGACTATATCAGAATGATTGAAGATTTTGAAAATAATAAATCTTCTGCACTGTTTGTAAAAGACCTTTCCCGTATAGGCCGAAACTATATTGAGGTTGGAAAACTGACAGAGGAATTTCTACCTGAACACGATATACGCCTTGTTGCTGTATCAGATAATATAGATACAACAGAGGGCGAAAACGAACTTGCACCTATTAAAAATCTTTTCAATGAATGGTATGCACGTGATATAAGTAAAAAGCGTCGTATCAGCAATAAGATTAAGGGTAATTCAGGTGAGCCGCTTTCAACACCACCTTATGGGTATATGAAAAATCCCGACGATAAAAAGACTTGGCTTATTGATGAAGAAGCTGCAAGCGTTGTCCGCAGGATATTCAGTATGTACTTACAGGATTTTGGAACAGAACAAATCGCTGTAACTTTTGAGCAGGAACAGATATTAACCCCTGTTCATTATTGGGCAAGTAAAGGAATAAGGAAACCGCATAAGAAAATAAGCGAAAATCCTTATGCTTGGAACTCGTCAACAGTAGTAAAGATACTTAATACACAAGAGTATTGCGGCGATATAATCAATTTCAAAACTTATTCAAAGTCATACAAGAATAAAAAGCGTATAGCGAACGATCCTGAAAACATTGTAACTTTCAAAGATGTTAACCCTGCAATTATTGAAAGGGCTGTATATGAGAAGATACAAGAAAAACGGGGCAAGGTTAGAAAACGCAAAAAAGCAGACGGCGAAAAGAATATGTTTTCCGGCTTGCTTATATGTGCGGACTGTGGAAGCAATCTCAATTTTCATTTCAATCAAGGCAACAAAGAAATTACATACTTTAATTGCACAGGGTATAACAGAGGTAAAAGAAAGATTTGTGAATCCTCTCATTATATCCGTACAGATTTTCTTGAACAGGTTGTACTTGGAGAAATCCGAAGATTGACAAGGTTTGCAACAAAGTATGAAAATGCTTTTGCAAAACTTGTTATGGGTAGCTCCTTAAAATCTGCTGAACAGGAAATGCAATTCAAGGAAAGCGAACTCAAAAAGCTGCAAGCAAGAGATAAAGAACTTGACATCTTGTTTGAAAAGATATACGAGGACAACGCAATGGGTAAAATCTCTGATGATAGATTTGCGAAACTTTCCGTAAAGTATGAGGACGAGCAAAAAGCCGTCAATGAAAAGATGCAAAACCTTAAAGACGAAATCTCAAACGGCAAGAGCAAAAATGTTTCAACGGATATGTTTATTGCTACGGTGCAAAAGTACACAAGAGCAAAAAAACTCACTCCGCAAATGCTGAATGAGCTTATTGACAAGATTGAGGTTTACCAATCTGAAAAGATTGACGGTAAGACAGTACAAAGACTTAAAATACATTACACTTGCATAGGAACTCTTGAAATTCCTGATATGGATTTGATACCTGAAAACAATGTTAAAATCCATACAAGACAAGGTGTAGATGTTCACTTTGACACAAGAGCCTGTGTAGCAGTATGAAACATATACGGCACAAAAAACGAGTGTTCTCATAGAACTTCTTAAATCCTGTAAGAACACTCGGTATGGTCGGAGTGACAGGACTTGAACCTGCGGCCCCTTGACCCCCAGTCAAGTGCGCTACCACCTGCGCTACACCCCGATAAAACTTACGAAATAGATTATACCACTCATTTTACCTCTTGTCAAGTTTTTTTTACAAGATAATTTGGAAATTTTAAAAAAAACCTTGACAAAAACACCAAAATGAGATATAATATTTTAGTCTGAAAAGACATTCCTTGCCCGGGAGCGGTTTCCCGGGACATAAGTCCATGAGGAGGTGCAAAAGATGGCTGAAAAAATTTTGAACAGCTATGAAACAATTTTTATCATTGATGCAAGTCTTGATGAGGAATCTGTTAAAGGATTGCAGGAAAAGTTCACTTCATTGATTGAAAAGAACGGAACCCTTGAATCGGTTGATGAATGGGGAAAGAGAAGACTCGCTTACGAAATTAATGATAAAACAGAGGGTTTCTATGTTTTGGTTGACTTCAAGGCTGATTCTGAGTTCCCGAAGGAGCTTGACAGACAGTACAGAATCACAGATGGAATCCTGAGAACAATCATCATTCGTAAGGACGAAGAATAATCACCGTATTTTTCAGGAAAAGAAAGTGGTGTGAATTATGAACAAAGTTTTCTTGATGGGCAGACTTACTGCCGACCCGGAACTTCGCCAGACTCCGACAGGGGTTGCTGTGACAAGCTTCACAATTGCTGTGGACAGAAGATTCTCCAAAGACGGTCAAAGGCAGTCTGATTTTATCAGATGTACGGCTTGGCGCCAGCAGAGTGAATTTATCTGCAAATATTTCAGAAAAGGCAGCATGATATGCGTTATCGGCAATATCCAGACAAGAAGCTGGGACGGCGCTGACGGCAAAAAGCAGTATGCGACAGATGTTGTTGTGGACGAAGTTTACTTTACAGGTTCAAAATCCGAAACGGGCACAGCGGGTGCCGGCGGGAACAGTTATTCTCAGCCGTCGCAGCCACAACAGGGTGCAGTGCCGGATTTTGACAGTTTTGATGCCATGGGCTTTGTTGCCGATGGCTCAGAGGACGATTTACCGTTCTGATTTGTAAAAGATAAAGATTGTAAAGGAGGTTTTTTTCATGTCTGAAAAAACAGAAAGACCTATGAAGACAAGACGTGCAAAGAAAAAGGTTTGCATATTCTGCGTTGACAAGGTTGAACATATTGATTATAAAGACACAGGCAGATTGAGAAGATATATCTCGGAGCGTGGAAAGATTGTACCGAGACGTATCAGCGGCAACTGTGCAAAGCACCAAAGACAACTTACTGTTGCTATCAAAAGGGCAAGACAGATTGCTTTGCTGCCTTTCGTTGCTGAATAATAAAAAATCGTCCCTTCGTTTGGCATATAGTGATAAGGAAGTATTGAATTTGTTGTTATCTGCCGATAAGCAGGGTGTAAAATGAAAACACGCATATCACTTTTTGAGGTGGTATGCGTATTTTTCGTTGCATCAAATTTTATCTAAATTCTTATCGTTATATATGAGCATTTAAGTGTTAAAAAAGCCTTGTTTTATGATGATGTGTCAAAGTATCCCGGGGGGACAATGGATAAAAATTATCACTCCGAGATATGGATTCCGATAAGAAAAACAAAATAATGAAAGTATGGGACAAGGCAAAATGGGTTCATTTTGCCTTGTCCCATTGTCTGTTCAGCTTGTCCAGCCCAGGTATGATGCCTCGACACGGTATATCGGCATGCCCTGTTCGGCAAAGCGGGTTTCGTATTCTGTCATTATATTCCCCTCAAATGCAGAGTTGTGCAGGTCAAAGGTAATGTTTTGCATCTTAAAGTTTTCTGCCGCAAATGAATTGAGCGAAAACTCAAAAAGCGCCTTGTTGTCGGTTTTGAAGAAAATGAAATCGCCGTTTCTGAGCAGTTTTTTGTAAATGTCCAGAAAGTTCTTGTGCGTCAGACGGCGCTTTGCTTGTTTGTTCTTTTTCCACGGGTCGGAAAAGTTGAGATATATGCGTGAAATTTCATATGGAACAAAATAATCTTCAAGCTTGCCCGCGTCGGCAATTATAAACCGCACATTTGAAAGCCCGAGCGCTGTCGCTTTTTCCAGGGCAATAACCAAGACATCGGGCACCACATCTATGGCGATGTAGTTGACATCGGGGTTTTTCAGCGCGGTTTCGGTAATGAATTTGCCCTTGCCGCAGCCGATTTCGATGTGAATGGGGTTGTCGTTTGAAAAAACAACATTCCATTTTCCTTTATAATTTTCGGGTTCTTTTATCCACAGGCTTTCGCATTTTTCCAAACGCTCGGCACAGTGTTTCTTTTTTCTCATTCTCATGGCTTATTCTCCCGAAAATCACAGCAAATCCGCAATGTCATATATGAGTCTTTCGGATTTTTCCCAGCCCAGACACGGGTCTGTTATGGATTTGCCGTATACATTTCCGTCGATCTTCTGCGCACCGTCTTCAATATAGCTTTCAATCATGAAGCCCTTGACCATGCTCTTTATTTCGGCACTGTGACGGCAACTGTGAAGAACCTCTTTGCAGATTCTGATTTGTTCAAGATACTGCTTGCCGGAATTTGCATGGTTTGCGTCGATGATTGCCGCAACATTTTTCAGGTTCTTTTCGCAGTACATTTTGTAGAGGAGAATCAGGTCTTCATAATGATAGTTGGGGAGGGATTCGCCGTGCTTGTTTACATAACCGCGCAAAATGGCGTGGGCATAGGGGTTCCCTTCACTTTCAACCTCCCAGCCGCGGTATATAAATGTGTGCGCGTGCTGTGCTGCAAGGATTGAATTAAGCATTACCGAAAGGTCGCCGGCGGTCGGGTTTTTCATGCCGACGGGGATATCCATGCCGCTGCATGTAAGGCGGTGCTGCTGGTCTTCCACAGACCTTGCGCCGACCGCGACATATGACAGTATGTCAGAGAGGTATCTGAAGTTTTCGGGGTATAACATTTCGTCCGCACCGAAGAACCCGGTTTCTTTTGCAACGCGTGTGTGCAGGTTTCTTATGGAAATTATGCCCTGCAGCATGTCAGATTTTGCGTTGGGGTCGGGCTGGTGAACCATGCCTTTGTAGCCGTCGCCGGTGGTGCGCGGTTTGTTTGTATATACGCGCGGAATGATTGTTATTTTGTCCTTTACCTTTTCCTGAACCTCGGCGAGGCGGTAAACATAGTCCATCACCGAATCCTCTTTGTCCGCAGAGCATGGCCCGATTATAAGCAGAAATTTGTCCGACTCACCGCTGAATATCTTTTTTATTTCAACATCGCGTGCTTCCTTTTTCTTTTGGAGTTCATAAGGAACCGGAAATTCTTCTTTGATTTCCATTGGAATCGGTAATTTTCTTTTGAAATTCATTGACATTTTGTGTTCTCTCCTTTTTCTTTTATAAAACAGGGTGTTGCCCATAAAAAGCAGCACCCCTTGAAAATATCTTGTCAGTTCAGCAAAGATTTGACATAATCTGCGATTTTGTCGCATTTGCAGTTTGCAAAGAACAAATCTTTAAAGTTTTCTCCGCTGATTGCGCCGACAACCAAATCTTTGTCAAGCTTTGGGAGAATGTCAAGCAAATCTCTGTGCGTGACTTCCTTCACCTTGTCAAGAATCTTTTTGTTGCGCTGTTCGGGTTCTACTCTTTCTTTTGGATATCCGCCGCCGCCCGGGGCAGAAAACAGTTTTTCAAAGGTATACTGAAGGTTGAGCTCGGCACCCCAGCCAAAACCTTGTGCATAAGGCATTGCAATTGCATTGCCATCGTTTACCTGTGAGAACAGATATGCGTCCAGCGGTGAGGTTACATGTCCGCACAAAACCTTTGGAAAAGAGTTGCACGCAAGCATTGCGCCTTCGCCTGTGCCGCAGCCTGTCACAACAAAATCCGCCGCACCCGAATTTATCAGGATTGCGGTGAGAATGCCGACCTGTACATAAGTAAGCTGGTTTTTGTCATCGGCAGAATACATGCCGTAATTAAAGACCTCGTGTCCCAAAGGCTCGCAGACCTTTTTGAGTGTGTCATATATGATGCCGTTTTTAGCCGCCTGGCTGTTTTCGTTTATAAGTGCTATTTTCATAAAAAAAACAATCCTTTCCGAAATTTCTCCAATAAATATTATATCAAATTCTGACGCTCTTTTCAATAGTAATTTTGCGATATTATTTTGCTTTTTAGACTTTGCTTATGGTAAATTTATATACATATAAAAATTTTTTTCGGATATGTGTTGCAAATCAAGATTGTTTGATGTATAATATATGAGATGTATCTTCGGGGCAGAGTGCAATTCTCTACCGGCGGTTAAAGTCCGCGAGCGTTTGCTGATTCGGTGAAATTCCGAAACCGACGGTTACAGTCCGGATGGAAGAAGACGAAAGCTTTTTTTGATTCGCCGGCATGCCGGGAATTTTTGAAATGCTGAGAACCCCGTGTTATACGGGGTTTTTTGTTGAGTAAAAGCAGGCTGTTGAGGGATACATACAAATAAAATATTTTGGAGGGACAAATCATGAACAAAAAAACGAAACATGCAGTGACCACGGGTATTCTCTCGGCGGCGGCTTTTGTGCTGATGTTTTTCTCGGTATCTTTGCCGTTTTTGCCGCCTTTTTTGAAGATTGACCTGTCAAATGTGCCGATAATGATATGCGGTTTTGCACTGGGGCCGGCCGCAGGGATTGCGGCGGCTTTCATAAAAGCCGCACTGCAGCTTCTTGTCAGTACAACCGGGGGCGTGGGGGAGCTTGCGGATTTCCTGTGCGCGGCGGCACTGACGGGCGTGTCCGCATTGTTTTACAAGAGGCAAAAATCCTTTAAGAATGCGCTTATCGGATGTGTGCTCGGCATGGTGGCGATGATTATTATGGCATGCATTGCAAACAGATTTTTGCTGATTCCGGCATATTCAAAATTTATGCCGCTTGAAGAAATATTCAATCTTTGTAAAGCGATAAACCCGTATATAGAGGGAATGAAGGGGTATATCCTGTTTGGTGTTGTGCCGTTTAATATCATAAAAGGCTTTGTGATATCTCTTTTGACAGTTTTGCTTTATAAAAAAATATCCAAACTTATTAAATAATACTTGATTTAGGGGATAGTATAGTATATAATAAAAAGGATTTGAAAAATTATGATGGCAAAAGGGGAAAACTCCGTAATGCAGGAAAAGGAGATAAACAAATGGATTCTGTTGTAAAGAGTATTGTTGACATGTTTGGCGGAAGTGTGCCAAAGGAATTGATTGTGTTTGTGGTTTCGATGATACCGATTCTGGAGCTGCGCGGAAGCATACTTGCCGCCGGATTTTTGAAAATGCAGTTTCTTTCCACCTTTATAATTGCCGTCATCGGCAATTTTCTGCCGATACCTTTTATTTTGCTTTTTATAGACAAGATTTTTGGGTGGCTGAAGAAAACACGGCTGAAGAAAACCGTGGAAAAGATGGAGGCGCGCGCGCTTTCAAAATCAGACCAGATAAAAAAATACGGCAAATGGGGGCTGTTTTTGTTTGTTGCGATTCCTCTGCCGGGCACGGGGGCATGGACGGGAAGCCTTGTGGCATCGCTCTTGAGAATGAAGATAAAGGATTCCATTTTCCCGATATTTATGGGGATTGTCACTGCCGGGCTGATTATGTCGCTTTTGTCCTTCGGCATTATAAAGCAGCTTTTGCCATAAAATTGAAAGAACATAAGGAATATTGCGGCAAAGAGCATGTTTTGCCGCAATATTTTTGATGATGAAAACAGTAAAATATCAACAAAAGACTTGAAATTTATGCCGTTTGATACTATAATAGTATTATATATATATGTAAATTCTAAAATCAGTGTTTTATAATTTACATATATATCTGAAGAGGAGTTTGACATGAAGGTTTTTCGTGCCGGTCTCCGTCGGATTCAATTGCCCGTAAAAACTTCCCCGCTTTGACGGGTGGCGCATATGGGCAAAAAAATCTCTTATCATTTCTTGCCCTGCGGATAAGAGAAATTTCATTACTGTTTGTGCCGGTGCAGGGCGGCGGAATGGAGATTTTTATGAAATTTACTGACCAGAAATTTATTCCGGTTCTTTTTGGGAACGATATAAATGTATACAGCGTGGCACGTGCGTTTTATGAAAAATACAAGGTCCGCTCCAAGGTTTTCGGCAAGGCGCTGTTCGGGCCGTGCTATAAAAGCAAAATGATAGATTTCACCGAGATTGCAGACATTGACACCCCCGAGATTTTGCTTGAAGTGCTGAACTCTTATGCAAAAGAGCATGCACAGAAGAGGATAATCGCAATAGGCTGCGGGGACAACTATGTGAAGTGTATCGCAACGTCAAAAGAAGCCCTGAGGGCAAATGTCATTGCGCCTTATTCCGACTATGATTTTCTTGAGAATCTGATGGATAAGGAAAAGTTTTATGCCCTGCTTGAAAAACATGGTATAGAATTCCCGGCGACATGCATCGCAACCGCGCTGAGCCGCGACGAGATAAATGTGCACTTTGAGCCGCCGTATATCCTGAAGCCGGCAAACCAGGTGGAATATTATAAGCACAAATTTGACGGACAGAAGAAGGTTTTCAAGCTTGACTCGCTTGACGAACTGAAGAAAACCCTGAGAAAGGTGTACAATGCAGGATATACAGACCACATGATTATACAGGAATTTATCCCGGGGGACGACACATTTATGCGTGTTTTGACCTGTTATTCCGACAGGAACGCAAAGGTCAAAATGATGTGTCTGGGGCATGTGCTTTTGGAGGAGCACACGCCGTACGGCATAGGCAATCATGCAGTTATCATAACGGAATATGACGCAAAGCTTATGGAAAGCTTTAAGGATTTGCTGGAGAGTATAGGCTATGTCGGGTTTTCGAACTTTGACATAAAATATGACAGCCGTGACAATAAGTATAAAGCTTTTGAGATAAATACGCGCCAGGGACGGAGCAATTTTTATGTCACCGGCTCGGGGCACAACATTGCGGAACTGATTGTAAACGAATATATCCTTGGAGAACAGCTTGACGAGGATATCGCGAGGAATGAATATCTGTGGATGGTTGTCCCAAAGGGTGTTGCGTTTAAGTATGCACCGGCATATAAAAGCAGAATGAAGCGGCTTATACGCGACAAAAAATATGTAAATCCGCTGTTCTTCAAAGAGGACAACGACATTGAAAGACGTCTGAGGCTTTGCAAATCACAGTTGGGACACTTTGTAAAATATCATAAATACATGAAATAATACAAATAGGTAATTGTAAAACTAACGTTTTCCAATTAAAATGCTTGGGTAGGAATAAAAAGTTCCGGCCGATTTTAATTTTACGGCAGGTTGAAACTTTTTATTTCAGCCAAAAATGATGCACATGTCGTCATTTTTGATTATCGGTCAGAGGTTGGCACCCCCGATACCCCCGCAAAGATGCGGTGGCTAATTGTAAAATTTATATTTTACAATTACCTAAATAATATAAAAAAAGCACTAAGGCAGAAGGGAGATTTTTATGGGCAAACTGGGCATACTTGGGGGCATGGGGCCTTTGGCGACACAGCTTTTGTACAAGATGATTATAGAAAACACAGACGCGTCATGCGACCAGGAGCATATCGACATGATAATTCTGAGTCATGCAAAAATCCCCGACAGGACGGCGGCGATAAAGAGCGGAAACACAAAGGAAGTTTTTCACGCGCTTTTGGATGATATATTTATGCTGGAGAAAAACGGCTGTACGGCTGTCGCAATCCCGTGCAACACATCGCATTATTTTTATCACGCACTTCAGGCGGAAGCGGATATACCGATAATAAACATGGTGCGTTCGGCAATTGAGGACGTGAAAAAAACACGGCCGCAGGCAAAAAAAATAGGAATATTGGCGACAGACGGCACGGTTTTTTCTGACATATACCGCAAGGAATGTAATGAACTGGGGCTGGAGGCGGTATACCCGGACAAGGACGTGCAAAAGCTTGTGATGGACATAATATATAACCAGATAAAAGTGGGGAAAAAGGGAAACACGGCGGATTTTGCCGTGATAGACCGCCATCTGAAGGAGTCGGGCTGTGACGGGGCTGTGCTTGCGTGCACAGAACTCTCGTGTTACAGAGAAAACAACGGTTTGTCTTCGTTTTACACCGATGCAATGGAAAGTCTTTGCAAAAGGGCCATTGTCATGTGCGGAGGCAAGCTGAAATAATATCTTATACGCCTTATCCCGTCCGCGGTAAGGCGCAGTGTTTTTTAAAACCTAATTTTGCGGACGGAAAGGCTTTGATTTTTCAAATGAAATACCATTTGTCGGACTATGTGAAGCTTTTGGAGGATAACGGGCTCCTTATATCTGCAAAGATTTCGGCTGACCCGGAAATTTCAGATGTTTCATATAATTCAAAACAGGTTGGCGGGGGTACGCTTTTTATCTGTAAAGGTTCGCATTTTAAAGAGGAATATCTGACTTCTGCTGTGGAACAGGGGGCGGTGTGCTATATTTCCGAGGAGGAAAAAAGCGCGGAGTGTGATTTTTTGCTGGTGAATGACATCAGAAAAAGCACCGCGCTTGTCGCGGACATGTTTTATGGTCAGGTTTGGAAAAAGCTGAACCTGACGGGCATCACCGGCACAAAGGGAAAGTCAACAACGGCGTATTTTATAAAGTATATACTGGACGAATACCTTGCATCGGAGAAAAAAAGTCTGAGCGCGATAATTTCTTCCATTGACACCTATGACGGAGTGACAAACACGGAGTCGCGCCTGACCACGCCGGAGCCTATAGAGCTGCACAGGCATTTTAAGAATGCTGTGGACTCAAACATTGAATATCTGACAATGGAGGTTTCGTCACAAGCGCTGAAATATCACAGGGTGACGGGCGTGACATTTGACGTGGGGTGTTTCCTGAATATTGGCGAGGATCATATAAGCGATATTGAGCACCCGGATTTTGAGGATTACTTTTCCTCAAAGCTGAAAATCTTTGCACAAAGCAGATATGCATGTGTGTGCCTTGACTCGATGTACCCCGAAAGGATACTTGCGGCAGCGCAGACTTGTGAAAAAGTTATCACTTTTTCCACCCAAGACGAGAGCGCAGATGTATATGCATATGACATCAGGAAAAAGGGACATGATACGTCTTTTATGGTGCGCATGCCCGGATATGAGGGCGAGTTTGTGCTGACGATTCCGGGGCTTTTCAATGTGCAGAATGCCCTGGCGGCGATAAGCGTTTGTTATCTTTACGGCATACCGGCGGAATGTATGTATGTGGGGCTGATGAAAGCAAGGTCGTCGGGCAGAATGGAAGTATATTCCAATTCTGACAGCAAAATCATAGTGATAGTGGACTATGCCCACAACAAAATGAGTTTTGAAACCCTGTTTAACTCGGTGAGAAAAGAATTCCCCGGGAGAAAAATTTCCATTGTATTTGGCTGCCCGGGCAAAAAGGCGATTATGCGGCGGCGCGATTTGGGCACCGCGGCAGGAAAATATGCCGACAAGGTGTATATAACCGAGGAGGACTTTGGGGAAGAGCCTTTGATGAAGATATGCAGTGAAATTGCTGATTTTGTGAAACAGCAGGACTGCCCCTATGAGATTATCCCAGACCGCGGCGACGCAATCAAAAAGGCAATCGCGGACACAGACGAGCAGAGCGTTATACTTGTCACCGGGAAGGGCAACGAAACGCGCCTCAAAAGGGGAAATGTCTATGAACCGTGTCTGACAGATGTTGAATATACAAAAAAATATCTGAAAGAATATGATGTTTTGCACAACATAGATTCGGCAGAAAAGATAAGCAGTTTTCGGGATATTTTGCCGGCTTTGAGGAAATTGTGCAACAAAAACATATTGATAAAACTTGGCGGAAGTATAATGGAGGACAATGCGCTTTTGAAAAATGTCTTTGACGACATTGCACTGATGAACACACTTGGCGCAAGGATTGTTGTCGTGCACGGCGGCGGCAAGAAAATATCGGCAGAGCTTGCACGGCGCGGCATTGAAAGCAGATTTGTAAACGGATACCGTGTCACGGGGGAGGATTCTGTAGAAACCATAGAAATGGTTTTGAGCGGCAATGTAAACAAACGGATTGTACAGGAACTTCAAAACGATAACGTAAACGCAATCGGGCTTTCCGGCAAAGACGCCGGGCTGATATGCGCAAAGAAAAAGGTAATCCCCGGTGCGGACATAGGCTTTGCGGGGGAAATTACGGGGGTAAACCCAGCGGTTGTTTCTCTGCTTCTCGATAACGGATATCTCCCGGTAATCTCGCCTGTTTCTGCGGACACACAGGGGAAAACGCTGAATATAAACGCAGACGACGCTGCATTGGCTGTCGCGGAAAGCCTGAAAGTGGACACGCTTGTTTTCATAACAGATGTGGACGGGATATTGCTTGACGTGCACAATGACAAGACCGTTGTGAACTATGTGGATATAAAACAGGCGGAGGAGCTGATTGAAAAGGGTTTCATTGACGGCGGAATGCTGCCGAAACTGAAATCATGTGTGGAATCAATCAGAAACGGCGTAAATGAGGTGGTTATTCTGAACGGAAAGGTAAAATATAACCTTGTTTCCAATTTTATCACCCCCAAAAAGATAGGCACAACCATAGGCAGATAGGCACTTAATATTTTCTTAAGAAAAATTTAAGGCAAATTGTATTGCAGTAAAAAGGCAAATGATATATAATGTCATAAACGGTTAATTGTAAAATTTAAATTTTACAATTACAAAAAATGCCATAAGGAAAGGTGGGTGTGCCCATGAAAAAACTTTTGAAATTTTTGATGCTGGTGATTCTGGCGGCGGCAGGGGTTCTTGCATATCAGGGATATGACAAGTATTCGTCAGCACTGAAAAATGCTCCGCTTGCCGAAAAAACAGCCGAAATCAGGGCACAGGAGAACTATACCCCCATTGACGAACTCCCCAAAACATTTGTCAATGCCATGGTGGCAGTGGAGGACAGGCGGTTTTTCCGCCACCGCGGATTTGATGCCAGGGGGACGGCGCGTGCAATAGTGACCGACATAAGGACAAGATCCCTTGCAGAAGGGGGGAGCACAATAACCCAACAGTTGGCAAAGAACATATACTTTCCCCTGGACGATTCGCCGGCGCGCAAAATTGCGGAAATATTTATGGCATTGAAAATTGAAAGCGAATATTCAAAAAGCGATATTTTGGAGTTGTATTTTAATGTAATATATTATGGGAAGGGTTGTTATTGCATATATGATGCGGCACAGGAATATTTCGGGAAAAAACCGTCAGAGCTGACAGATTATGAATCGACAATGCTTGCCGGACTGCCGAATGCACCGTCGGTGCTGTCTGCCGCCCCGGAACGCGCAGCGGAGCGCCAAAAAAAGGTTTTGAAAAGCATGGTGCGCACAGGGTATATAACGGAGTCGGAGATGAACAAAATCCTGAACGAAGGATAACATCCCACGCGTAAAAGCAAAGGAGCTGAAAAAATATGTTTTTCAGCTCCTTTTTGGATTTTATACGTTTATTTCAATATCTATGCCCAGCAAATCCTTGTTTTGTTCCAATATCGGGTTTACCTCCTCGGTGAGGAAGTCATCAACCTGCTGAGGCGCGCGTCCTACATAAAGCTCCGGTTTCATGATTTCGTGCAATTCTTCCAGGGTTATGCCAAAACTTTTGTCGGCGGCGATGAGCTCGGGGAGATTGTTGTCCTTGCCCTCTGCCTTGACATTTTTTGCGGCCTCCATGGAATATATGCGTATTTTCTCGTGCAATTCCTGTCTGTCGCCGCCGCGTTTCACGGCGTCCATCATAATGTTTTCGGTTGCCATAAAGGGAATCTCACTCATAAATTGTTTGCGTATAACCTTTGGATACACGACAAGCCCGTCAACAACGTTTATATAAAGGCTCAGTATTGCATCGGTTGCCAGGAAGCCCTCCGGTATGCTGATTCTTTTGTTTGCAGAGTCATCCAGCGTCCTCTCAAACCATTGGGTTGAGGCTGTTATCGCCGGATTCAGCGCATTTACCAAGACGTACCTTGCAAGAGAGCCGATGCGCTCCGAGCGCATTGGATTACGCTTGTACGCCATTGCGGAAGAGCCTATCTGGTTTTTTTCAAAAGGTTCCTCAATCTGTTTCATATGTTGCAGGAGTCGGATATCGTTGGAAAATTTGTATGCGCTCTGCGCTATGGAACTCAGGATATTGCATATGCGCGAGTCAACCTTCCTGGGGTAAGTCTGTCCGCTTACGGCAAAGCATGACTCATATCCCATTTTTTCTGCAATTTTTTTGTCCAGCTCGCGGCATTTTTCGTGGGAACCGTCAAAAAGCTCAAGAAAGCTTGCCTGTGTGCCGGTTGTGCCTTTGCAGCCCAAAAGCTTTGTCCGCGAAAGCTCAAATTCCACATCTTCCAAATCCATAAGCAAATCCTGCAGCCAAAGGCACGCCCTTTTGCCGACGGTGGTCGGCTGTGCCGGCTGGAAGTGGGTGAAAGCAAGAGTCGGCAGATTCTTGTTTTGGCCGGCAAAGTCCGCAAGGTTCTTGATAAGATTTATGAGTTTTTTTCTGATGAGAAGCAGAGCCTCGTGCATAATGATTATGTCGGTGTTGTCGCCCACATAACAGCTTGTTGCGCCAAGATGTATGATTGGCTTTGCCTTTGGGCACTGCACACCAAAGGCATACACATGGCTCATGACGTCGTGGCGAACCTTTTTTTCGCGCTCTTTTGCAACGTCATAGTTTATGTCATATATATGCGTTTCCATTTCCGCAATTTGTTCGTCGGTTATGTCCAGCCCGAGCTCCTGTTCGCTTTTTGCCAGTGCAATCCACAGCTTTCTCCATGTGGAAAATTTTTTGTCGGGAGAAAACAGATACTGCATTTCTTCCGAAGCATATCTTGTGTTGAGCGGATTTTCATAAGTGTTTTTCATAGGTATTGTCCTTTCATACAGTTTGTTGTGCAAAATCAGATTGTTTGTCTGTTATTTTTTTGATTGCAGAATATATTTCATGCGGATTGTAGAAAACATTGTAGTTTATGTATCTTCCGTCGCGTAGGTAAAAGCCTATCTGACTGCTGTTGCAGGCGATTCTTTTGATATCGCTGTATCGTATATCAAAAAAGAAAAGCCCATTAAATTCGTTTAGGGATATCCCTTTTATGCCGTCTTGGTTTATTTCAAGGTATATTTCGGACATCTTGCGGCTATAGCTTGACACGGCGTACGGTGTGGAAATCAAAGATGTCAGTGCCGCAACAAGAGAAGTAAAGACAATGATGTTTCCGCACAGGCGGATTGTATCGCTGTCGTTGTCGCCGGACAGTACAGAGAGGACAAGACCCGTGATAAACATTACAAAAGAAATAACAACAACTATCACATTTGAGTGAACGGTTTTGCAGTTGTGGCTGTTTATCAGGAGCGGTGTTGCCTTAAACACCCGTTTGCCGTTCTTCGGCAAACCCGGTAAATCCCGGGATAGGGTGGGCGGCAAGATAATCCGGTTTATTTTTGTTGTTCATATCAGAATTTTCCTCGGTTAAAATTTCATAAATCAATACCTTCTTAATTATAATATAAACTGCCAAAAAAATCAATACCAAATTTTTGTCTGCCCCGGCGGGGGTGTCAATCTCTGTAAGGCATGTCCGGCAGATTGTACACGATTGTCGTGCCGGAAGAATCCGAGAATATTTCCAGTCCGTAATCCTCGCCGTATATAAGCTGTATGCGCTTGTGAACATTTGCGACACCGATGTGCTTTTTGTGCGGCATCATCTGTGTCTTGAGGGATTTAAACAATATTTCTGCCTTTTCGGGAGAAATGCCAGGACCATCGTCGGAAACCGATATTTTGAAAACATTGTTTTGCACATATGCCTTCAGTGTTATGGTGCCGAAACCGTCTTTGTTGTGGAGGATACCATGTTCTATGGAGTTTTCAATTATCGGCTGGAGCATGAATTTGACGCATGACAGATTCATTACATCATTATCTATTTCTTTTACAAATTTTATATGGTCATCAAATTTTATGTTTTGCAGACGGATATATTTGTCCACATATTCCAGCTCTGTGCTGAAGGCACATGTATAACTTTCTGTGTCAAGGACGCCCTTTAATATGTCGGAAAGAAGCTTTATTATTTTTGTTATGTTTGTCTGCTTTTTGTGCTCTGCCATGTCGGTCATGGAAATTAGGTTGAGGGCATTGAAGATAAAATGCGGATTTATCTGTTCTTGCAATGTGAGTATCTGCGACCTTTTCAGCGCGGAAATCTTTTCGGACAAAACCTCTTCGATTTCGGCGTTTTTTTCTTTCAGCCGCAGCAGATTGCTGATGATGGTGTTGACTTCAACCGGCACGGAATCCTTTTCTTCATATTCATTCCTGAAAATATTGATGATTTTAAACAAAGATGAATAAAACCTCATGCTTATGTAACAGGCAATAAATATCGAGGCAATGAAAACCAGTGTTATGCTGAAAATAATCGAGAGCGACGAAAGCCTTTTTTGCTCGTTGAATATGTTGGAGTCAAACTCAACACTGATGTGATAGAACGACTCGATGCAGTCGCGTCCCAGGGTGATGCTGCTCTTTTGGGGCTCGGCGCCGTCAGAATCGGTAAAAACCGTATATCCCGGCTGGGAAGTTATCGTTATTTTTGAAGAATTGCTGTCGGACAGAAAGAATTTTCTGAATTCTGCCGCCTCAAAATTGAAGATAATCAATCCGCCGAAGTCGTTGTCCTTTGACGGGACAGAACGGCACATCGTGACATAGTTTGTCCCCTTGAAAGTTCTGAAGTAGAGAAAATCACGGTTTTTGTTTTGCAAAAACATGCCGTACCAGGCGGTGTCGTCAAATTTGTCAAGGTAGTTTGCGCTGTTGAGTGAAAACACATAGTCGGTATTTTTCTTGTAGAGGTATATGGAATACAGGTGAGGAATGTTAAGCGTGGACATGGACACCTGCTTTGTTATTTCGTAAATATCCATGCTTTGCGAGGTGGACTCGGTATAATTCACCGTGGAGAGCCAGTTTGTATAATTGTGGTTTGTGGTTATGGCATTATAGTTGCTGTTTAAGATATTTATGACATCGTTGAACTGGCTGCTTATCTCGTCCATTTTGTTGTTATAGTATATGTTCATGTTTTGCTCAAGGCTTTTGTTGTAATTGATGGAAAAAACGATGGTGAGAGAGGACAGCGGAATACATATAAGTATAAACACCAATATCATGTTTCTGAAAAATATATTGTTGCGTTTGTATTGGAAAATGGTTTTCCACAAAAGACGGTTGTTCAAAGCAAAATCACTTCCTTGTATCTTTGTTCAGCTCTGTCTGGATATATTCCTTTGGAGTGCAGCCTATGTTGTGTTTAAAAACACGGTGGAAATAGTTTCTGTTCATAAAGCCGGTCATTTCCGCAATCTGCGAAATGGTGTATTTGCCGGTTTTTAAGAGGGTTTGGGCATATTCCAGTCTTTTTTTCAGCACAAAATCGGAAAAATTTTCGTTTTGGTGAGTCTTAAACATCCTCGAAAAATGATATGGCGACATGTATACACTGCCGGCGACGTCTGCAAGGGAAATATCTGACGAGAGATGGTCTCGTATATATTCCAGTGCCTTTTCGATGGCATTGTTGCTCTTTTGCTGAGGAGGTGTGCCGGGAATCAGCTGCATGTCATACAGGCGTGCCTGTGCGTCGGTGAGCCCCGGGAAAATGTCTGAAATTTCCATTGTTGCGCCGAGCGTCAATTCTTCCTGGCATGTGTCGGAAAATTGCGACTGCACCTGCTCTATAAGCCGGGTGAAATCTTCCTTTTGCATGGCATGCTTTGAAAAAATGATGATTTCTGTGTGATGAAGTGAAAGCTTGAGAGGGACAACCTCGGTTTTGTCGCTTTCCAGGAAACGAATAAGACAGGAATAGAGTCTGTCAATGCCATAAGCCCACTTTGTCTTTAAGAAGGTGACAAGGTTGGCTGTGGTAATTTTGAGAATCGCCGCCGGGGAACATTCGGGCCGATATCCTTCGTCCAGGCTCAGCGCGGCAATAAAGTCGCAGAGCTCGGTCTTTTCCGAAACAAAATCAATCAAAAGCTGTTGTTTTTCGTATATCGTATAGCTGTTTTTCATCTGGCGCGCCATGCGGACCGATTTGCTCAGGCGGACAAGCAGATTTTCCAGCTCGTCAAAATCCAGCGGCTTTGTGAGATAATCAAAGACACCGTATTTTATGGCGCTGTGCGCAAATTCAAAATTTTTGTGCGCGGAAAGAAACACTATCGTTATGTTGGGGAAAGACGCGCAAAGCTTTTCGGCAAATTCAATCCCGTTGGTGTTTGGCATGCAGATGTCGGTAATCACGACATCGACGTCGTTTGCGCATATATATTCAAAAGCATGTTCTGCATCGGAAAAGGTTTTGGTCAGCTCAAAACCGTATTCTGCCCAGTTTATGATGTGGGGCAGAAGCTTCAGAGTACTGTATTCATCATCTATCGCAATTGTTTTTATCATATGCCGAAAACTCCTTATTTGATGTGCGTCTTGTCAGCGCCGCACAGAATTACATATAAATCACTACATTATTATTATACAATAAATCGCGCGGTATTTCAATAACTTAAGTTCAAATACAGCAACAAAAGATACAAATCGCAAAATGTTATACTGGTTTTTTTGGTTTGGATATGTTACAATGATATTGACAAATATTGTGCGCGGATTGTTCAGATTGTATAAAAATCCGGCAGGTAAACAGCAATGGGAGGTAATCAATGTTTTATAAAAAGAAAAGTTTGGCGCTTGTTTTGGGGGCGGTGCTGCTTCTTTCCGCGTGTGCAGGCACGGGAGGTGTGGAAGAAAACACAGAGGAAGTGCCGGTGCTGACGTGGATTGTGCCGGGGTCGCCGCAGAAAGACGCGGAATTGGTTATGAAAGCGATAAACGAGATAACCGTGGACAAAATCGGGGCGAAGGTTGACATACAGTTTGTGGACGATTCGCTTTTCAGCGACAGGATGACGATGAACTTTGCAACGGGAAATGATTTTGACCTGTGCTTCACCGGCTATTTAAATCCATGTATGGATGCGGTTCAGAACAACGGATATTATGATATCACAGATTATTTTGAAAAATCGGACAAACTGAAGAGTGTTATCCCGGACTATATTTTGACAAAGCTAAAGATTGATGGCAGGCTGTACGGCATACCGAATATGCAGATTGTCACTTCATCGACAGGCCTGTTCGTCCAGAAGGATTTGGCGGAGGAATACGGGCTTGACCCCGATGAAATACATTTCATTGAGGACATAGAGCCCATGCTTGAATGGGTGAAGAACAACAAGCCTGACATCTATCCTTTTAAAACAGGGCGTTATGGCGGAGGACATGCTGGCGTAAGCCAAAAGATGTCTGAGCTTGCCGGAATGGTTTCGTCAACATGGGACGAAAACGGCAATGTTGCTTTTGTGCCGGGATATGAAACGGAAAACTGGCAGAAAGATGTGCGCCTGATGCGCGACTGGTTTGAAAAAGGATACATACGCAGCGACATCGCAAGCATAAATGACGATGAAAACGAACTGTACGAGAAAAAGTATGCGGTGTGGAGAGGCGCCTACAAGCCCGGGGGCGAAGAAGAATTTAATGCAAACTATGACTTTGAGTGTATTGCAATCCAACTGACAAAGGAATATATAACGGGGGGCACAACAATTGCGGCAGGGACTGCAATCGGCAAAAATTCCAAAAATCCCGAGCTTGCCTTTAAGCTTATGGAAGAAGTAAACACCAATGTGGAACTGTTTAACCTCATAGCCTTTGGCGTGGAGGGGGAAAACTATAAAAGAAATGCAGAAGGAAAGATTGAACTGAAGAAAAACGGGGGCTGGCTGACCAGAGGTGCATGGAAATTCGGCAATGTATTCAATTCGTACATTCTGGAAGGGCAGAACGAGAATGTGTGGGAGGAAACGAAAAAGTTTAACGACAACGCAGAGAGAACTCCTATTACAGGCTGGGTTTTCAACACAAAGCCTGTCCGTGACGAAATTGCAAAGATGATACTGGTGAATGAAAAATATTCCATGAGCGGAAACGGTTCCGAACCGCCCGAGAGTTATTTGGACAGCTATATAGCAGAACTGAAGGCGGCAGGCGTGTACAAGGTTGCGGCAGAGGCGCAAAAACAGTTTGACGAATGGCGGGGGAAAAATAATTTGAAGTGATTTTGGGGGAGTGTATGATGAAAAAGCGGTTTTGCAGGGAGAAAGACCCTTGAAAAACATGTAATGACGGGGGAAAGTATGGGGGCTGTGCCCAATTTGAAAATAGTGAAAAATTAGGTAATTGTAAAACTAACGTTTTCCAATTAAAATTCTTGGGTAGAAATAAAAAGTTCCGTCCGATTTTAACTTTACGGCATGTTGAAACTTTTTATTTCAGCCAAAAATGACGCACATGTCGTCATTTTTGATTACCAATCAGGGGTTGGCACCCCCGATACCCCCGCAAAGATGTGGCGGGTGATTATAAAAACCGGTGTTTTACAATTACCTAAATAGTGAAAAACAAAAAGGAGGACACAACATGTTTAAAAAAATTATGGCGGCTGCTTTGACGGCGTCGATGTTTTCGGCTTTTGCAGCAGGCGTGCAGGCGGCACAAAGCAAGTATGTTGAAATATTTGTTTCGGCAAGCGGTTCTGACGAGAATCCGGGGACATTTGACAAACCTCTCAAAACCGCGCTGGCAGCAAGGGACAAAGTGAGAGAACTGAAGAAAAACGGCGGACTGGGCGAAAAGGGGACGATAATCAATTTCCGCGAAGGGGTATATGCGTTTTCGGAGACTTTGGCGCTGAATGACGAGGATTCCGGGACGGAATCGAGCCCGATAACATACCGCGCGTACCGCGATGAAGAAGTAAGCTTCATCGGCGGCGTAAACATTAACCCCTCTGCCCTGGAGGAGGTCAAGGACGAGGCGATATTAAACAGGCTGGTAAGGAAAGACATGGCAGGAAAGCTGTACCGCATAAACCTGTTGAAACAGGGCGTAAAGAAGATTCCCAAGCCTTATCTTTTGGGAAGTTACAGTTATTGGCAGATTGCCGGGACACAAGGAGAAGGCGACTGTGTCATCATGGCAGACCTTGTGGAGGCTTTAGGATATGACAGAAATTCCGCAAAGTCGCCGGAATTCTTTGTCGATGATGAACTCATGACCGTTTCCAAATATCCCAATGACGGATATCTGAAGGTGGAAAGCGTGACAGAGCCGGGGCCGTTTATGAGAAACTGGAATGACGACATTGTAGGCTCTGCGGAATGGGTTGCGCCGGAACACCGTGTCCCGACACCGTTCAGATTTGTGGCAAAGACGATTTCCGACAGACTGCCGTATTGGCAGACAGCGGATCAGGCGCTCTTGTGGGGCCGCTGGTGGTGGGACTGGGCAACACAGTCTGTGCCTTTGGCAAAGGTAAATCCGGAAAACTGCGAAATCTCTTCTGCTGTGCCGTCGGCATTTTCGGTCAGGGTTGACCAGCCGTGGTATATATACAATCTGCTGGAAGAGATTGACGAGCCGGGCGAGTATTTTATGGACGAAAAGACAGGGTATCTTTATTATTATCCGACAAAGGACATAAGTACAATAAAGAGCATGGTGCTGACATTGCTGGACGGCAATGTGGTTGACATACACGGGGCAAAATACATAAACTTCAAAGGAATAGATGTCGGACGTTCGAGAAGGTCTGCGTTTTATGCGGAAAATGCGGATAATATCCACATTTCCGACGCCGACATTTCGTACACGGCGGCATATGCGGTTGTGTTTATGAGCAGCATGAATTGCACGGTGAAGGATTCGTACATTCACGACGTGGACGGCGGTGTTGATATCCAAAACTGCGGCGACAGGGCAAACCTCATAAACGGAAACTGCGGAGTGGAAAACTGCGAGATTGAGAATTTTGCACGTCTGACGGGGACATACACACCGGGCGCACGTCTTGCCAACGGCTGCGGAAACTTTTTAAGGCACAATGAAATCCACAATGCTCAGCATATGGCGATAGGTTTTTCGGGGCCGAACATGGATATATCCTTCAACAATCTGTACAATGTGTGCCAGGAGGCAGACGACTCGGGCGTTATCTATACGGGCAGAAGCCTTGCCACACACTGGGGGAGTGTCATAAAGAATAACTATATTCACGACTGTACACCGAATGTTAAATTCAACATCGGCACCATTGCGGTATATCTGGACGACTTTTTGAGCGGTGTGACGGTTGCCGGGAATGTCATAGAAAATATGCAAAAGGGCGGAATGTTCTCCGGGTACAACAATATCTGGACAAACAATATGTTTATAAACTGTTCCGTAAACAGTGTTGTCACGGCATTTGATGCAAATATTTCTATAGCGGAGCTGAAACCGAACCTTCTGGAGGGCTGGAAAAACGCAACATACAAAACAAATGACGCATGGAGAACAGCTTTCCCGGCGCTTTATGCAATCACAGAGGACAACATCAACGGTGACAAAGTGACAACGGGGAATGTTGTCGCAAACAACTATTCGTGGAATTCCGCAGGATATGACATTGTGCCGACCATGAAAGCAAGCCCCGACAATGTCATCAAAGACAATGTTGAATCCGGAAATGACCCGGGCTTTATTGATGCACACAACAAAATGTATCTTTTGAAACAAGACGCGGCAATCTATAAAGACCTCCCGGACTTTAAGCCTATTCCGTTTACAAGGATAGGAAGATACACCGAAAGAGCCGACAAGAGAATCAAAAATGTGGTCACGATGATTACAGAATCTCCTTATGTTTTTGTAAACGGTGAGAAGCGGATGATAAACGAAGAAGAACAGGAGCAAAAACCGATTATAATCAACAATTCCACATATGTGCCCTTCAGGTTCCTCGGGGAGGCACTGGGTACGGAAGTGGAATATGACGATGCATCGAGAACAGTCACCCTGAGCGGCACGGCGGCGACGCTGTCCTTCTCACTTGACGAGCTTGACAAGGTCAGCAAAAACGGCGAATTCAAAACTCTGGAAAATCCCTTGAGAATCATAAACGGAAGAACATATATGCCGCTGCGCGCGGTGTCGGAGTTGCTGGACAAAGAGGTGTTCTGGGACGACTGTGGATTCATCGCCGTGAGCGACACAGAAAACTTGTTTGACAGCGAACTGGACGACGGCTTGATTACTTATCTGCATGACAAATTAAGTATATATTAAAATAAGAATATTTTCGTGTTAAATTTGTGCCGTCCCCGACGGCGGAACGGAGATTAATATGAAGAATTTGAAGAAAATTGTTGCCGCTCTTTTGCCGGCAGTACAGTTCTTTACGTTTGTACCTGTTTTGGCGGAATCCGCCAAAACAAATGTAACGGTGTATGATTACAATGATTTTTCGGGACAGCCCGAAAATAAATGGACGGCGGCAAAAGGCTTGCAGGCAGGATATTCGCCTGCAGTGGCAACGGGAAGAGCGGACACGGGCGAAGAATCGCTCATAATCGGCAAAAGCGGAATTGACACCGCCAATGACACCATGCCGTATGCGGTGCGCATGCTTGACGGCGGCGGTGTGGAATTTAAACAGGGGAGAAAGATTGTCATTGACGTAAAATTCCGCAACATGACAGACTCGCTTGTGCACGGGAGCGATGAGCGCGGCGTACGCTTTCAGATGAAGTTTAATATGGAAGAAGATTGCGGCGATTTGTCGGGAATCAGTTATTTTGACCCGGACAAAGAAGAAAATGTATCCTATGCCGCCGGGAGCAATCACCTTGCGCTGTGGCAGGTGATTGACGGCAATGTGCAGAACTTTGACGGAAAGTATGGCGCCGGCACTGGCGCATGGCGGCAGACTGCGCTGGGGAGCCTTGCCGTGGGGTATAACAAAGGGGACTGGTGCAGAGTAAAGACTGTTTTGGACGTGAAGAACAACAGCGCCGATTTCTTTGTCGAAAACCTGACGACGGGTGAAAAAGGAAGTGTGAGGAATAGTCTGCTTCACTTTATAAACGGCGCCAAATTAAAGAGTATTGCATTTGCAAATTTCTGTCCGATGATAGACAGAGGGTTTGATGCAGACTCTGCCCTGGGGGAAACATACATTGATTATGTGAGAGTTTCTGAGTGCAACAGCATTGACGCAAACGGAAACGCCGCCGGCAATGTGAAAGCATGTATGAACGATGAGTTTACGGTCCCGGGCGGAGGCTTTTCGCCGGCAGAGGGCTTTGGAAACAAAGTTTCAGTTTCATACGGCGAGGACGCGGATGGCACGACATATATGCGCATGACAACAGCCTCGGGCGGAACAGGGAACGCAACGCTGCCTTATATCTATATGCCCGTAAACGGAGGAAAAGGAATAAACCCAAAGGCGGGCAGAAAAATCGCTGTGGAAACAAAGGTGAGGACAGACATAAATACAGACGGCTGGGAGCCTGATGTGCGCTTGCAGATGAAATATAATCTGCCGGGAGATTCGGCGGAATTGGGGAATTTTGCAAATCCCGATGCCGACGCGCCGGAAAACCACAGGTTTTACAATGCAAGCTTTAATGACTGCAACCTGTGGGAAATTGCCGGCGGAGGATTCAGGGCGGCAGACGGGTATGTGACACAGGCACGCCAGACCGCCATGAAAGAAATCAATGCTTCGCAAAAAGAGAATAATTGGTATATAGTGAGGGCATTGATAGACCCGTCGGACAATACGGCAGGCTATGAGATTATTGATTGTAAGTCGGGGAAAAGGACAGAATCCGCAGGAAACAAGCTGTATTTCCCGGTGGGAGAAAAGCTTAAAAGCATAGCTTTTGCAAGCTTTATCGGCGCTGTGCCGAACGCGGATTTTGACTATATAAAAATTTATGAATATACAGAAAGAGCATCGGGAAATATCCTTCGCGACCCAAGTTTTGAAAGACCTGGTGACAATGCTTATACCGTGACCGATGAAAGCAAGTTTTACATCACATCGGAGGAAGCTAAGAGCGGAATATTCTCGGCGCATGTTTCGGGGAATGCATACTATATACCCGTAAATGTTGAAAAAGGCAGAACTTATGCTGTGTCCATGGCATGGAAAACCGAATCGGGAACAGATGACGGATTTGCAATGACCATAGACGGCACGGCGCTTTCGGGGACTGTCAGCACGGACGGCGGCTGGAAGAGAACCACATATAATTATCATGCCGCAAACTCCGGGGAAGTGCACTTGTCCTCCTCGTGCACGGGGGCGTATTATATTGATGACTTGTATTTTGTACCGCTTGGCGGAGAAGAGCTTGTTGTTTCGGGCGCTGACAAAGTGTGCCGCGGCGACAGTGAATATTATGAATTGAAATTTGTGGACGAAGATGGCAGAGAGTATGACATTGACGATACCGATGTGACATTTTCCGTTTCCGGCGGAAGCGGTGCAGTATTTGTAAACAATGTGCTGAGTATCCCTTCTGATGAACCTTTGGGGAAAATAACGCTGAAATTCCGCACCGATGAGCCGGGACTTGAGGCACACAAACAAATTGAGATTTATGAAGCGGTTGAAAGCGAAACGATATTTAAAGATGAGCAGGGAAATGTCTTGAAACACGGAATCGGCGAAGGCTATGCACAGTGCAATGTAAAGCTTTTGAACAAGACGGACGAACCGAGAAAGGTGACCGTGTCCGGTGGTATATATGAGGACGGAGAACTGCGAAAAATTGTTGGTGCAAAGGAAACCGTCCTTTCACCCGGCGGTGAAAATACCGTAGACCTTGGCGCGATAGATTCAATCGGGAACGGTGTGCTCAGGGTTTTTGTGTGGCAGGACATGACGCCTTCGGATTCCACGATGGCCGAAACACGGCACAACGTGCTGGAGGAGCTTTATATTGCCCCGTGGGGCAATGACCAAAATGACGGTACTTTTGACGCACCGCTGCTTACACCGGAAGCGGCGCGGGACAGGATAAGAAATGCCACGATTGACGACGGCGGAGTGACGGTCTATATCCGCGGCGGCGAATATAAGAGAAACAGTGCATTCTCTTTGACCTCTGCGGACACGGCAAGCAGAAAAAAGCCGATTGTGTACAAAGCATATCAGAATGAAAAGCCCGTGTTTACACAAGGGACGGCGCTCAGCCTTTCGGCGGCAGAAAAGGTCACCGACAGCGCCTTGCTCTCAAGGCTTGCGTCTGATGATGCAAGGGAGCACCTTTATGTATTTGACCTTGCAGAATTCGGTATAACTTCACTTGCGCCGCAGGACTATACAGGGCGATATACCGGTTCGGTGAACAGGTGGATACGCAAATTTAAGACCGAGGGGAAAACAAACCTTGACGAGGTGCCGTTGCAGCCAACAAACGAAGTATTTTTTGACGGCGCGCCGATGACGGTGGCGAGATATCCAAACGGCGACAGGTGGCTTTCTGTGAAAAACAGCCAAAATGTTGTGAACAACGGCGCTGTGCCGAGGTATTGGGAAGAAAATATGCAGGGCTATTCTGACTATGTGCCGGAAAATGAAAGAGATATAAATGATTGCTTCACTTTCAGGTACGAGGACGAAAACCCCGATTATATGAAACGCTGGCAGACGGCGGAGGACGCCATGATGTTTGGTTTCTGGTATCATTCATGGGCAACCCAGTCTGTCGGAATCAAGAGCATCGACCCGATTGCGGGGACGATTACGTCGGATATCCCGAGTTATTTCGGACTGCGCACCGAGGCAAATGATTATACAAAATATTATGTATTCAATCTGATTGAAGAGCTTGACACCGAGGGTGAATATTATCTTGACAGAGATAATCTGAAACTGTATTTTTACAAATCGGACAACATGACAAATGATAAACAGCTTTATATAAGTGACGGGAGCTACAGCTTTGCGGAAATAAACGGAGCAGAGTACATAACGTTTGAAGGGCTGGATTTCAGCGTCGGCAGAGGCACGGGAATCGCGATAAATTCAAACAATGTAACGATAAAAAACTGCGGTGTGAACAATTTGTCATACAATGCAATGACTGTCAAGGGAAATAAAAACCGCATTTCGGGCTGTACAATCAGGAACACGGACGGCGGGATTTCCATTTATTCGCCGGACGGATATGGATACAAAAACGGATTTAAACATTCTGACAACATTGTTTCCGACTGTGTCATAGAAAACTTTTCGAGAAGGAGCCTTGTGTACACAAACGGCATAACGCTGTCCGGCGTGGGCAACTCTGCCGTGAGGAATACATTGAGCGATTCTTACCACATGGCGGTGGGCATAAGCGGACAGGACAATTTGTTTGAAGGCAATGAAATATACAATGTATGCCACCATGCCACAGATGCCGCGGCGGTATATTTCGGACGTTCGTGGGTAAACCGCGGCAATATGATTGTCGGCAACTATATACATGACATTCACCCCGACCCGGCATGGGCAAAGACATACGGTGTCAATGCAATATTCTCTGACGACAACTTTGCCGGGGCAAACATTTTTGGCAATATCTTTAAAGATATTGACGGCTGGGCGATAAAGTATAACGGCTGCCAGGACAACAGGCTCCAAAACAACGTGTTTATAAATTGCAGAAACCGTGACACGCTTTTGGGCGGTGTGCTTAACGCCGGCAAGACGGGCGGCGCCCTGTCAAGGCTTGACACACTCAAAAGGGACTGTGTGGACCATGTAAACGGATTGCTTGCGGCTGGGTATTTTAATGATTGCTGGCAAGACTCGGAATTTGCTGTGGAAACTGTCGAAAACATAAACGGCGTGACGATGACCGTGGCGCCGAAGATGAACTTCGTGGCGGCAATGTCAGGCAGTGCATGGCAGGCAAATGAAGATGAAAACATAAGAAAATACATAAATGCAAACTGGCATGCAAAGTATCCGGAAATTTATGAGCATTTGAAGGCGAATGCCGGGGAATCTCAGAATAATAAATCCATAAACAATATTTTGATAAACTGTGACGAGGACAAAATAGATTATTGGCTGAACAGGGAATCAAGACTGATACAGGACAACACGGTTTTTGATAAATCGGTGCTGAAGGACGGCGCGGAGGCAGGTGTTGATTATTCCAAAATTGCGTCAAATGCGCTGAAAAAAATCCGCATATTCACAGATGATATCGGCGCGCCGGGGGCAGAACCTGTTCAAAAGGAATATGGCGTGATTGTCAACGACGAGTGTGCAGACATATCGGGCTGGAGCAACTACAATGCCGATGTGGGGAGCATAGCAAGCGGAGTTGACGCAGACGGCACCACATATGTGAGGCTTTCTGCACAAAAGGATACCGACGGCGGCAACACAAATGCAGCAATGATTTATAACATCGCCGGGAAAAATATAAAATTTGAAGAAGATGAACGGCTGACGGTTGAGGCAAGATTCAGATATACCGTGACCGACGAGGACTCGGCGCATACGGGGCCATATCTTGCGTTCCGCTACAATATGCCTCGCAACATTTTCGCAGAAATTAACATTATTTCGTGTGACGCGGAAGGGGCGGCGACAAAAAGAGGGTATGCAAACGGGAGCTATGACCTGACACTGGCGGCGCTCAGCAGCGGTGAATATGCATATGCGGACGGAAGCTATTTCCGGGTTGCAAACATGGTTTGGCAGACGGCAGAGGGCTATCAGCCGATTGGCGCAAGGACAAAATGGATGAGATGCGCCGCGCAAATCGACAAGAAAAACAAGAAGGTTTACTATAATTTCTATGACGAAAATGACGGGCTGCTTTTGGAAACGGAGGGGACTTTGGCAAACTATACGCAGGACGATTATCTAAATAATATCGCTTTTGCAACGATGAACGGACATCGCGGCACTGCCGAAATTGACGTTGATTATCTGAAAATTATGAGGGTAAAAAAATAAAAATTCAACTTTTGGGGACAGTGCCGTACGGCACGGAAAGGATTGATGAAAATGAAGCATAACAAACTGATTGGCGCGGCAATTGTGATTGCCCAGCTGGCGGCTTTTGCAGTGTTCCCGTCGGGAATTCATGCAGAGAAGGCTGACCCGGCGGTTGTGGCTTACAATGACGGCGACGCGTCGGAATGGGAAGCTGTCGACAGCAACGGGGAGGTTTCGCAGATTGAAGAAGGCGGCAACAAATGGGTGCGCCTGACGACAAAAAAACTGGCGGAAACAGGTGTGCCCCGTATGGTATATGATTTAGGGAAAAACAAGATTGAGTTTGAAAAAGACAAGAAAATCATCATAGAAACACGCGTCAGAGTGCAGGGCCCCGACGCCGGTGCACGTGCGGCGATGCACTATAATGTATTTGACAATGTTGTGAAATATGGCGATGACGAAAGAAGACCAAACGTAAAGCATAACCATTTGGCGTTTTGGCATTTGTACAGCAACGGCGCCTCCTCGCCGATTGATTTCGGATATGCCTCGGGATTGGTAGGTGGATTTCAGACAAGCATGGGCTGGCTGCCGTCGGGGCAGATGAGAGACCCGCTGGTGGCAGGCAGTGTGTTTACTGTCAAGGTGGTATGGGACAAAGAAGCGGACAAGGCGGACTTTTATATCCTTGATTCTGCCGGCGAGAAGAAAGCGGCATCCACCGACATGGGCTACAAGAGTCTGAACAAATATCTTGAGAATGTTGCAATAACGAATATTGTTGCACCATGTGAATATATAGATGTGGACTATCTGAAGATAAGTGTGATTGTACCGCATGCCAAGGCAGAATTGCTGGGGGCAAACGAGTTGGGAGGATTTATAAAAGCAGAAAAGTTTGACATAGGGTTTGATTATCCGATAGACGAAGCGACGTTGGACGGAAATCTTTCGATTGTTGACAAATCGGGGAATGATGTGGCCTTGGAAAAGATTGAGTATGATGCCGAAACATATACTGCATCACTGATACCGGGCACAGAAGACCACCGCCTGGCAAATGGGGAATATAAAATTATTGTCGGAAACGGAATCAAGACAACAGACATATATGCCGACTATGTAGGCATGGGTTATTCTGCGAATATACCTGTCACAGCGGCAGAGTTTGCATTTATATATTATGATTCCGAGCCGCCGTATATAAGCGGCACACCGTATGTCGAAGGCGATGCCATGACAGGCGCGTATGTGACGGCAAAATATACATATGCACACGGCGACAATATTGAAGAGGACAAGGACGCAACAAAGATTGAATGGTTTGCAGGCGACAGCAAGGACGGTACATTTGCAAAAACAGGTGTGACCGGCAGAGAATTTGAACTTTCTGAAGATTATAACGATAAGTTTATAAAATTTGCGGTGACGCCCGTTGACAAAACCGGTCTTGCCGGGAAAACCGTAGAATCAGCAGCTTTTGCGGGGCCGTCAAAGCCGATTGCAAAGAATGTTGTCATCTCGGGAGTGCTTGTAAAAGGCGGAGATGTGACAATCGGTTATGATTATTATGATGCAAACGGTGACGCAGAGGGTCAGACGCAGTTTAAGTGGTATATTTCCGATTCTGCCGACAGCGGCTTTGCCGAAATGGAAAATACGGGAAGAAAGCTGACTATAACAGAGGATATGGACGGAAAGTATCTCAAGGCAAGTGTTTTGCCGGTTGCGGACACCGCGCCTTTTGAGGGGGTCTGGACACAGACGGAAAAGACTTACGGGCCGATACTTGCGGACATGAGAAATGCCACAAATCTTGTTTTGAACAGCGATTTTGAAAGCGGAACAACCCAGGGGTATTCCACTATGGGAAACTTGAAGCTTGAAGCAGTGAAGGACGAAAAGAATGCACATTCTGGCAAATATTATATGAAGGCAACCGGGAAAGGTGCGTCACTCGACGGCTGGGGCTATGGCATACGCTTTGAAGAGCATACGGCATATCTGGTTTCGGTATATGCAAAGCTTGCCACCGCATCGTCGGCGATGTTTGCGCCGTATTCCTGGGGCGGAAGCAGAGAAACAGACTATGACGGAGTTGATTATCCGAATAATCAATCTGTAGCCGGTGACAAATGGTATGAAGTTTCCGGTGTGCTGACAGCATATACCACACACCAGGGTCTGCCGACAATTGTGTCGTGGGGCAGCAGTGATGACGTATGCATAGATGACGTATATATAGGAAAGCTTGCAATATCGGACATCAAAGCGCCTATACCCGAGAGTGTTGTTATCCCCGAAACGGGAGAAACAAAAATAAACATCACACCGTCCTCAATTCTGAACCAATTGGGGAATAACGTCGGAATATTCAATAATTCCCAAAATGCATATCCGTATGTGAAATATACACTGTCAAGCGGAACAAACGGCGTAAGGATAGAAGATGAATATGACGCAAGGGGTGGATATAAGGCTTCATATCTGATTATTGACAATTTGTCAAATGCCGGTGAGCTGGAACTGAACGCGACATGCGACCCGGACAAGACAGAAAATGCCGGAATGAAATACTGGGGTGTAGAACCGTTTACGAAAACTTTTGCAATTGAACTGGAAGGAAACGGCAACAGAGTGCCGAGAATTATCTCGTCAAAGCTGAGCGGCACAGTTAACGCCGGCGATGAGCTGAGCGTGAATTATACATTCTATCAGCTTTACAAGGAAGACGATAAGTCCGAAATATCGTGGTATTATTCGCCGGACGGAGTGCAGGCATACACACAAATCGAAGGTGTGTCGGGAAAAGCATACACGGTTGAACAGGACAAGGCGGGCGGATTCTTCAAGGCGGTTATTCTGCCAAAGACAGAAACCGAAACAGGCACGGCAGTGACCACAAACATTGTCGGCCCGGCACTGGCGCCGACTGTGTCCAACATCAGGATTGAAGGAAAATCGTTTGTCGGAGAAACCTTGAAGGCTTCTTATGACTGGTATGACTTCAACGACGATGAACGCGGCGGAGATATTTTGAAATGGCTCAGAGCAGACAGCGAAAACGGTGAATACAAGGCGATTGACGGCGCTGTGTCCGACTCGTATGTGCTGACGGCGCAAGACATCGACAAGTACATCAAGTTTGAGGTGACACCTGTTTCGGCAGTCGAACCAAAAATCGGAGAAACAGTGAGGAGCAGAGCCTTTGCGGGGCCGCAGGCGCCTGAGGCAAAGAACCTCGGGATAACAAAGAACAAGAGAGTGCTGACAGGAAGCTATGATTATTCACAGGCGGACGGGGCGCCGGAGGGAAAATCTACATATCGCTGGCTGGTAAACGGGAACGTTGTTTCAACCGACATCACATATGTACTTCCGTCGGACAGCAAGATTACCGTGACTTTTGAAGTGACGCCTGTTTCGTCGAAAGAGCCTTATCAGGGAAAACCCGTAAGCATTTCCAAGAGTTTCGGCACGGGCGGCTCGGGCGGTTCCGGCGGCGGAGGCGGCAAGAGCGGCGCAATAGGCGGCGCGGCTGCGGACAGCGTCAACAAAAGCGGCGAAATAACGCCGAATGTTGTCCCGTCGATTGACGAGCCGAAGAGAGAGCAGACCCCGGCAGACGCATTTGGAGATATCAAAACTCACTGGGGTTATGAGGCGATAAAATGGGCTGTAAACAATGAAATAATGGAAGGAATCACAGACACGGCATTTGAGCCTGATTCATTTGCGACAAGAAGAAGCATAATTGAGTATCTGTCAAAGATTCTCGGCTGGGACGGCACGGAATATACAGGTATATTTGAGGACGTTGACGGGGATTTCGCAAGAATTTTGCAGACCTTTGTGGACAAGGGCGTTATAAGCCGTGACACAAAGTTCAGACCGGACGACGGACTTTCAAGACAGGAACTTTGCAAGATCCTTGCGCTGTCACTGGGGATAACCTCGGAAAACGCACAGAGCACCGCATTTTCGGACAATTCTGAAATCGGACAATGGGCTGTACCGTATGTAAATGCAATGTATGAAAGCAAGTTTGTACTTGGTGTGGGTGACAACAGATTCAACCCAAAGGGCAAAGTCACAAGGGCACAGATGGCAACGCTTATGATGCGCGTGGACGAAGCTGTCAAGGCTTCCGGAAACGAAACACCGGCAGATGACGCGGCATTAACAGAATAAGGAGGACGCAATAGATGAAAAAAATTATAGCAAAACTTACGGCCTGCCTGCTGGCGGCGTCATCGCTGGCGGTGAGTGCCGGGGCGGAAGTCTATTATGATGTCACATATCCGGGCATGGACGATGTGTACAGACTGGACGTGACTTCAACAGACGGTGCGGCCGAAACTGTGACATATGAAGAAAATATTTTGTGCATGCTGGGGATAATGTCAAAAGATTCAAACGGCAGTTTCAGCCCGGACAGAAAGCTCAGCAAAGGCGAATATGAGGCGGCTTTGAGGGCGGTGTATTCCGGCGAGAAGGTTGATTTTGAAAAATATAACGAAACCTATAAAAACCAAAAGGTTTATCAAATGGAAATTGTGAGGGGGCTTGTCGGGCTGATTGAAAACACTGCAATCAGCGAAGATGACGACATAAAGAGGCTTGCCGACAATTCCGGGATTTTGGACGGTGTGACATATACGCCGAACAAAGAAATGACAAGGCACGAATTTGCTGTTGTACTCTGGAATACATTGAACAGCGAATATGTGCAGTATGGCATTGACGGCGACTCTGTGGAAATCAAGGTGGAGGACGGCAAGACCATTTTAAACGGCAAGCTGAACGTATATGAAGTCAAGGGCATGCTGAACGCTGTGTGGGGACTGAATGTTTTCAGCACAAAGACACCGCGCCAAAACCGTGTGGAAATCGGCAGAGCGGCATATAACACAAACGGCATTGCCGGCCTGGAGGAATATCTGGGAAAGACCGTCCATGCATATGCAAAATATGACGAGGACACCGAAGAAATGGAACTTTTGAACATTGAAATTGATGCAAAAGACGAGTCGGTGACCTTTGGGCTTGATGACTTTGAATCCATAGACAACGGTTATCTTTATTATGACGAAGGGCAAAAGTCCAAAAAGGTTAAAATTTCGGGGCTGAAAAACATTGTGTATAACGGTGATTTTGCGCATGAGCTTGACGACGCAATGTTTGACGGGCACGGAACAGTAACTGTGGGCAAGTCCGAAAAAAGCGGAGATTATGACATCATTATAATCAAAAATTACAAAAACTTCCTTGCAAAGAAATACCTTGCAACCGATAAAAAACTCTATCTGAGCTATAATGCAAAATACAACGGCGAATATTTTGTTGACCTGGACATAGACGACGGAACGGTGATTTGCAAGATTGACGGAAAGCGCAGCGAGCTTGACAACTTGAAGCCGAAGATGTCAATATCTATGATTCAGAACAAGGAAAAAACTTATACGGAAATCCTGGCATCAAACACCAGAGTGAGCGGCGCTGTTGTGCAGAGCACGGATGACGGCTGGATTATCGGCGAAACCGAATATTTTACCGATGAGGAATACGAAAAGCTTTCGCTGGATTCTTCAAACGGGGCTGAAAACATAAAATCAAATTCCGTAGGGACATTTTATGTGACACCGTACAATGTCATTGTCGGCTTTGAGGCCGATGGCGCGGCAAGGTTTGCTTTGCTTAAGCGTATGTGGAGAGATGACGACGATGAGGAAACAATATTTGTAAGACTTTTTGACATTTCGGGTGAATGGTGCACTTATGAACTGGCAGAACGCGTGGAGGTTGACGGCGTGAAGAACGACGCAAAGCTGTCTGTGCCGAGGATTCAGTCGGCGCTGGACAATTATTCCGCCCCGACTCCGATAAGATATAAGCTTTCGGGAGAAAAAATAAAGTTTATAGACACATTGAACAATGACCGGGCAGAAGAACTGGACTCTGAGAGAATGACGATGGCAGGAAGCTTCTCGGGGAAAACCACTTGGGTAAAAGGCTGGGACATGGGCATGACCTCCGATTATCACGTGAGCGACGCGACACCAATGTTCATCATGCCGACCGACAAGGAAAAGAACGACGAGAAAAAGTATTCCGTGAGCGTGGGTTCTGCAATACCCGGTGACACCGATGACATTGTCTTTGAGGCATACAATACCGACAAATTCAAGTGTGCAAGGCTTGCCATCATGAAGGGCAGTGCAGAAACATTCGGCACGGGTTACGGGAAGTATATGTACATCAAAGAGGTCACAGAAAGAGTTGTCGCGGACGAGGTTGTGACGGGCATAACATGTTATCTGTTTACGAGAAACAGTCTTGATATTGACGAGAGGTTTTATGAACTTCCCGACGACTGGAAAGAAAAATGGTCTGTCACAGACTTGAAAGGTTATTTTGTTGCCGCATTCTTTGACGGGACAGAAATTGCCGGGCTGGACCTGGTGCCGGGGCGTTATGTGAAAGACTGGCAGGTTGTGCCGAACTCCAAGGGAGAAACAACATTCTTTGACCGTGACATTGCAAGCCAGACAGACTGGGTGTCGGGGACTGTCATAGACACAGACCCGTCAAGAAATTATATGCTTTTGGATTGCGGCACATCGGGAATAAAGTCGGTTGTCAACACTGCGTGCGTCATAGGCCGCGTTGACACAAAGGCGCCAAAGGTGAAAATCGAGGGCATCACAACCGACGCAATCAACCCGGGTGACAGAGTGTTCTATATGGGTTCTTTGAGAAGAGCATACTATATCCTGGTGATGGCGGACTAAAACACGATTTATTCTCCAAAAGAGAGGAACCCCCTCTCTTTTGGAGGCTTTTATAAACGGAAGGGGGCATGCACAGGGCTTATAGACAAATCTGCACCCGGAGAATCGGCACAACGGTATCATGAAAGTATAACAAATAAAGAAAGGAATGACAAAGGAATGAATTTGAAGAAAAGCTTGGCAATGATTTTGGGCGCAGCTCTTTTGACGGGGAACACAAGCTTTGCCGCAGAAGTTCCGCAGACAAAATGCGGAATGATATGCGAGGCAATGGGAACCACAAATAACAAATGGGCGTCTTATGACGGCAAGACAACTGTCACCCCGACAGACAGCAAAGTGACGGTGTCGCAGGGCGATGCCAAAACGATGGCATATGCACTTTACAAATTTAACGAAGATGAAAAAATTAAATTTGCCGACGGCAAGACGGTAATTATTGAAATGAATGTGAATCCTGCTTTGACTGTAACAGCCGGCTATGGTCCGTACATGATTGTAAGGTTCAATGCACCGGATTCTGCGGCGGTAGGCGGAAATTATCAGATGAAAGACAACAGTTATTATAACCCAAAGAGCTATATACATCAGACTCTCGGCGGATTTTCGCAAGGTTATGCTTATGGAATCTGTGGGGAATATGACAAGGTGAACCCCACATCGGCATATCCGTGCGACGGCAGCAAATCGTATAAAATGGTGATGTATCTGAAGGACAATTGCACAAGCGCCAAGACAGATATATTCGATGCAGACGGAACTTTGCTTTATACAAGCGAAAGAGCCTTGACAAGCAGCATGGTTTCTGACAAGAAATATCTGGAGAATGTTGCCATAACCGAAGTGAACGAGCAGAACGGCACAATGAGTGTTGATATTGAATCTTTGCGTGTCTACAACCTGCCCGACGAGTATGTCGGCGATTATGAATCTCACAAAGAGATATTCTATCTGACCGAATTAAATGTTGATGATTTCAGGGTCGGCACAAAAGCGGTGGCGTCGGGCGCGACAGGCGTTGGCTTGGGCGACATTGAGTTCAGCGCGGCAGGCACGGGCGACATCACAGCGGCTGTGGAATATACAAATCATGACACAGATGAACAGGGCACGGTTAACTGTGCGCTGACAAAGACGGGCGACAATACATACAAACTGGAAGGCGCTGTGTCACAGACCAACTGTGCATATACTGTTACGATAAGCGACGGGACAAACAATGTTGTATACACATTCAGGACAGGCGACGATGCAAGAGCTGTGCAGTATGGACTTATAACAAAGTCCGAAGGGGACAGCACAGAAGATTTGGCACTGTATAACAGTGATGTTTCAACAATTTCCGCACAAGACGGATATGTACATCTGGAACAAAATGCAGTAGCATCAAATAACTATGACGTTGCTGCAATGCTGTTTAAATTGCGCGACAAAAAAATCAAGCTTTGCGAAGAGGACACTGTAGTTGTCGACATGAGAATGAGAGCAGGGACAACAAATGTGACTACAGATCCTTACGGACCGTATGTGTGTGTGAGATATAACATGCCAAAGAATCCGACAGAGGCAAACAGCTGTATATTGTCGGACGGCAATACATTTGACCCAAGACGCTACAGCTTGTATCTGACGGGATTCTGCCATGAATATACATATTATGTCAATGGTGATAAGTATGTAAAAGAACCGGCGATTACCATGAAAAATGCCACCTCGCCGTGGAGAAGAATCGTCATCAAAATCAGAAACGGCGTTGCTTCACTGACGATGTATGATGATGGCGGAAATCAAACCTTCACGAGCCCGGAACAGGAAATATTAGTCAAATCAACATCACAGTATCTTGAAAACATAAGCTGGGCGGCTGTAAATCCGCATACGGGCAAATTGAGCACAGATGTGGATTATATCCGTGTTTACAACATGCCGACAGGATATGAAAATGACTTTGAAAAATATACGGGCATTGTGGACAAAGAAGAAATTGTGGGAAAAGAAATCAACGGCGTGTTTACGCTTGACGCAAGCGAAGAGGATATCGCAGACATCACTGTCAAAGACGGTCAGGACATGGACGTTGATTTCACGGCAACGGCTTCTGCCGACGGGAAGGTGACACTGAGAATCCACAACCCTGCGGTTGGCGCGGCATACAAAATCACCGCAAAGGGCACGATATACAAGTGCTATGTCGGCACACCGTACAAGGCAGAGCTTTCTCAGCAGAAGTTTGAAACCGATATCCCGGAGGTGTTTGCGGCAGAAGGGACAGTCCTTTATGCGGCGGCATATGACAGCACAAACAGGCTGACAGCCGCACAGGCAAAACCTGTGACCTCCGGCACGACGCAGACAGAAATACAAAGCGCAGACAAAGTAAGGACATTCTTGTGGGACAAGGACAACAGACCTGTGCGTACAGAAGAAGAAATATACACAATCGGCTTTATCGGCGGTTCGCTGACAGAGCAGGGAGGCGTGTGGAGAGCAAAGGTGAAGGATATCATAAGCCAAAGCATGCCTGACAAAAAGGTTGTGACATATGCGGCAGGCAAGGGCGGCACAAATTCACATTACGGTGCAATACGCTTTTATGACGACATCGGGCAGTATAACCCTGATTTGGTATTTATCGAGTTTGCGGTAAACGACTGGAATATGGCTGAAAGAGAAAGCGTAATTTATATGGAATCCATGGTCAGACAATGTCTTGCTCTGAAAAAGGTGCCCAATATTATCTTCCTTTATTCGACAGAGCCGTGTGAAAAGGACAGCGAAGAATATAATATATGGAAAACGGGCGTAGACTATAAAGAAAAGCTTGCGGCACATTATGGGATAAAGACCATAAATGTTTATGACTATGTTTATAATGAATATCAGAACGAGATTGACCACGAAACATATCCGACATTCAGCTCTTATCTTGAATATCTGGGATATAAAAAGAGCGGCGACAGCTATGACGTGCATGCAGGATTTCAAAAATATGCCGAGGCGATTGAGGCACAGTTCACGGCAGATTTTGACGGTTGCTTCACAAAGCCGAGAAGCGATGCGGGGCTTTATTGGACAAAGGACACAAATGAGAATACCGCAACATTTAAGCAGATATATATGGACAGCAACAGGCTGACCTTCACCGGCGACTGGGCGTTTATGACAAAGGCAAACCCGAATGACGGGATATCATCAAATTATCTGCGCGCATATCCGTATTTCGACAAGGGGATTGCGGAAAACACAACGGGCGGAGCTGCGGTTGAATTTTCGACAAGCGCACCGTGGGTTGCTATGTGCTGTCCGATTTGGACAAAGGGAAATTCCGCAAGCGTTTATATTGACGGTGAGCTGACAACACAAACTGTTTCAAGCTATGGATTGTACAATAACGTAATAACCTTCAAATGGATTGAGATGCCGAATGACGGCAAAACACATACGCTTAAGATTGTGGCAAATACCCCTGAGGGTGAGTGTAATTTGCTGAGAATCGGAAGCTTTATAGAAGAATTTTATAACTAAACAGGAAAGTAAAAAAGAATGTGGGCAAAATGGTTTCATTTTGCCCCGTTCTTTTTTTGCCTTTTTGCAGAATCATGTGATTTTTGTGTTTTTTGGAAACTCTTGTTTTTCTGATAAATTTATGCGTATGGGTTTGTTTGGTACAAAATTTTTGTGTGTTTTATCTATTGCCCTTGCAGAGAAAATATGGTATACTGTAAAAAAATGAATATCCGCACAAAGTGTCGGTCATGCTGTTTCGGGCATGGCCGGTGAAAAGGGAATTGGGTGAGAATCCCATGCGGTCACAGCCGCTGTATACATTTTGATATTTTTATGCCCGTCGGTGAAAGCCGGTCATTGGGAAACTGAGAAGGCAGGGCATAAAGATTACGGGGTTTACGAATCTTGTGGAAAATGTGAGCCAGAAGACCTGCTTTGATGCCGTTTCGCAAAGTAAATTTTACAGGGGCGGCAGTTTTGGCATGCTCTGCTATTTTTGCACAGGGCTTTTTTGGGTGTGCCGGATTGCGGAGGACACAGGAAAACACTGCTGTGGCAATCTTTTTTGATTGCCGCAGTTTTTTTGTTTGACGGAAAGGATAAAATCATGAAAAAAACAATATCTTTTATACTCTCTTTTTTTCTGCTGACAACGGCGGTATATGCAGACATACCATATGATACGGCGGCGGAGGCTGTCGCGGAAAATATATATGAAACTGTGAAAGACCCCGATGTGTCGTCCGTCGGCGGCGAATGGGCGGTTTTGGGGCTTGCAAGGAGCGGCGCTGACGTACCGCAGACGTATTATGACAAATATCTGAAAAACCTGGGGGATTATCTGAGCAAAAAAAACGGCGTGCTGCATGATAAAAAATATACGGAGTATTCGAGAGTTGTACTCGCGCTGACTGCACTCGGGAAGAACCCGGAGAATTTTTTGGGGTATAATTTGCTTGCGCCGCTGGGTGACTATGAAAAAACCGTATGGCAGGGGACAAACGGCGCGGTTTGGGCGCTGATTGCCCTGGACAGCGGTGATTATGAAGTTCCGCACAATGAAACGGCAAAAACAGCGGCAACACGCGGTATGTATGTGGAAAACATACTGTCGGCACAAAACAATGACGGCGGCTTTGCACTGTCGGCAGGGACAGAGTCTGACATTGACATAACGGCAATGGCGCTTGCGGCGCTCTCGGGCTATCGCGCGGAGGAAAAGGTGCAGAATGCAGTGACGGCGGCACTGGGGTTTGTTTCTGCAAACCAGGGCGAAAACGGTGGATTTGAAAGTTATGGGGCGGAAAATGCCGAGAGCGCGGCGCAAGTGCTGGTGGCTTTGTGCGGACTGGGCGTGGATTTGCACGACGGCCGTTTTGTGAAAAACGGCAAAACCGTGTTGGACAATCTGATGACCTTTTATGACGGAAAGGGCGGATTTTGCCACGCGCACGGCGGTGACACAAATCAGATGGCGACAGAACAGGCGTTTTATGCCCTGACAGCCGTCAAACGTGCCAAAGAGGGGAAAACGTTTCTGTATGACATGAGCGATGTGAAACGTGTTCAGAACGCAGACGAGGACAATGCTCAAGGTCTGCCGGGAAAAAATGCGGCGGTCAGGTCAATGCCTTATATAGAATACAAAACTTTTGCGGACATAGAGCACCACAGTGCGCGGCAAAAGATAGAGGCACTTGCGGCACGCGGTATAATAAACGGCAAAAGCGCGCAAAGCTTTGACCCGGACAATACTGTCACGAGGGCAGAATATGCGGCGATAATCACAAAAGGACTCGGACTGCGGCAAGAGGGAAAAGAATGTTTTTCTGATGTTTTGCCGGCCGATTGGTATTTTGACGCGGTGTATACCGCATATAGCTATGGCATCATAAAGGGCGTGTCTGACACGGAGTTTAACCCCTCGGGACGCATAACCAAAGAGGAGGCAGCTGTCATGACAAGCCGTGCGGCAAGGCTTGCCGGGGTGGAATTTGCGTATGAGGCGCAAGATGTACAGAATATCCTTGCCGCTTTTGATGATTATAGGGAGATAAGCGGCTGGGCGCAAGAGGCGGTTGCCTTTTGCTGTGACAAAAGTATTATCCCTTGCGAAGAAATGACCATAAACCCGAAAAAGCCGATGTCAAGGGCGAAAATCGCCGAGATGGTCTATAATCTGCTTGACAAAGCAAAACTTTTTGGGGAAGACGAATAATGAAAAAATATAAAAAGCAAATTATAGCGGCAGTTGTTTCGGCGATTGTCTTGGCGGGCATATTCTTTTCCTTCGGCAATGCCGGGGAAAAGGGGGAGCAAGCCACAAAAGAATATGGGGCGGAGTCTGTTTATCTGCCCGAAAAACAAGAAGAAACCGCCCCTGCTGAGCCGGAAGAGAAAGCACCGGAGGAAAAACCCTCTGCCACACCGGCAGAAAAGAAGGAGGAGCAGACACAGAACAAAGAACCGCACAGCGGACAATCGGCGAAAGCACCAAATGAAACCGACAAATATCAAACAGAGCCTGTGCCGGAGGGAAAACCGCAGCCGGCGGAACCGCAGCAGACAGAAATAGGAAAACAGCAATATACCTGTACGCTTTCGGTCAGATGTGATACAATCCTTGGAAACACAGATATGCTTGACCCCGAAAAAGAGGAGCTTGTGCCGCCCGGCGGCGTGATATTTGCAGAACAGGAAGTCGGCTTTTATGAGGGCGAGAGTGTTTTTAATCTGCTCTTGCGCGAAATGAAGAGGAATAAAATACACCTTGAGTTTGTGAATACCCCGATTTATAACAGCGCATATATAGAAGGCATTGCAAATTTGTATGAATTTGACTGCGGTGAACTTTCGGGCTGGATGTACAGGGTCAACGGGTGGTTCCCAAACTATGGCTGTTCCAGATATAAATTGAAACAAGGCGACAAGGTGGAGTGGGTTTATACCTGTGACCTGGGCAAAGATGTCGGGGGATATTTTGAATCGGGAGGCGGACAGAAAGATGAATGAATTTAAAAATTACCACCCGGTTGTGAATATGTTTTATTTTACAGCAGTGATTGCATTTTCGGTTGTTTTTATGCACCCGATATGCATTTTGATAAGCCTTTTTTCAGGGTTTGTTTATTCGGCGGTGCTGGGGGGGAGGAAAATACTGAAATTTGATTTGACATGTCTTTTGCCGCTGGCGGTGACGGCGGCTTTGGCAAACCCGGCCTTCAACCACGAGGGGATAACAATTATCGCTTATTTTCCAAACGGGAATCCGCTTACTCTGGAGTCGGTTATATACGGCTTGGCCGCTGCCGGCATGCTTTCGGGGGTGATTTGCTGGTTTTCGTGCTTCGGCAAGGTCATGACAAGCGACAAATTTATTTATCTTTTTGGCAAAATTGTTCCGTCGCTTTCTCTTGTTTTGTCGATGGCGCTTGCCTTTGTGCCGAAGCTTTTGGAGAATGTGCGCCAGGCGCGCGAGGCGCAAAAGTGCATCGGGATAAATGCTTCGAAAAAAGGGGTTGTAAGAAAATTAAAAAACGGCATAAAGCTTCTTTCTGTGGTGATTACGCGGAGCATGGAAAATGCCATAGACGCGTCGGACAGCATGAAAAGCCGCGGCTATGGCTTGCCGGGGAGAAGTGCGTTTTCAAATTTTAATTTTACAAAACGCGATGCCCTGGCAGTTGTCTGCACAGCGGTTTTTGCGGTATATATCATTGTCGGAGGCATGCATGGGGGTTTTTATTTCAGGTATTTCCCGAGTATGAGAGAAATGGAATTTTCACCGCTTTTTGCCGGCATGGCGGCGGTGTATGCGGTTCTTTGTCTTATGCCGATGATGATTGGAGTGTGGGAGGAGCTTAAATGGAAAAAATTAAAATCGAAAATTTGACATTTACGTATGCCGCAAAAAATACTCCTGCCCTGTCGGATATAAATATCACACTGCAAAGCGGAGAATTTGTGGTTTTGTGCGGCAAATCGGGCAGCGGTAAGTCCACACTCCTGAAAATGCTGAAGCCACCGCTTGCGCCGCACGGGGAAACGGAGGGCAGCATATTTTTTGACGGTGAGCCGATAAATTCGCTTGATTTGCGGCGCCAAACAAAAGAAATCGGCTTTGTACTGCAAAATCCCGACAATCAGATGGTGTGTGACAAGGTCTGGCATGAGCTGGTGTTTGGCATGGAAAGCCTTTCGTATCCAAAACGTAAAATCCGCAGCATGGCGGCGGAAATGGCGTCATTTTTCGGAATTGAAAATTTGTTTTATAAAGATGTGTGTGACTTGTCGGGCGGACAAAAACAGCTTTTGAGCCTTGCGTCAATCATGGCGATGCGCCCGTCGGTGCTGATTCTGGACGAGCCGACAAGTCAGCTTGACCCGATTGCGGCACATGACTTTTTAAATGCTGTTGCCGAGATAAACCGTGAATTCGGCGTGACGGTTGTTTTGTCGGAGCACAGGCTGGAAGAGGCCTTGCCGCTTGCCGACAGGGTGATTGTGCTGGAAAGAGGAAGAGTGGCGGTAGACGGCGCACCGGCGGGAATCGGGAAAACCCTGAAAGAAAAACAAAGTGACATGTACATGGCGATGCCGACACCGATGAGAGTATACTGTGACACAGACGGCGGCGGAAAATGCCCCGTTACCGTGCGCCAAGGGAGGGCATGGCTGAGCACAAAAGAGGTCGGCAAAACGGAATTTGAACAAAAAAAAGAACCAAAAGCCGGGGAAACGGCAATACGCCTTGATGATGTATGGTTTCGGTATGAAAAGCAACAGCCGGATATATTGAAAGGTCTTTCAATGAAGGTGTATGAGAACGAATTTTATGTGCTTTTGGGCGGAAACGGAGCGGGGAAAACCACGGCAATGTCGGTTATAAACGGGCTGAGAAAGCCGTACCGCGGAAAAGTTGTTGTGCAAAAGGGCAAGCGCATAGTGGCGCTTTTGCAGAATCCGCAAAGCTTGTTTTCAAGAAAAACCGTATATATGGAATTGGAAGACATGGCACGGGAGCTTTGCCCGGACGAGGAAGAAAGACGGCGGAGAATTGAAGAAACGGCAGAGTTTTGCGGATTGGGCGGACTTTTGGAAAGCCACCCATATGATTTGTCGGGCGGAGAACAACAGCGCACGGCATTGGCGATGGCGCTTTTGCGCAGCCCCGACATATTGGTGCTGGACGAGCCGACAAAGGGGCTTGACGCACATTTCAAGCATAAGCTTGCAGAGAAAATCAATGCCCTCAAAAAGGGCGGCGTCACTGTTATTATGGTATCACACGATGTGGAATTTGCGGCAAAGTATGCCGACAGATGCGGCATGCTGTTTGACGGACAAATCGTGTCGGAGGGGAGCCCGAGAGAGTTTTTCTGCGACAAATATTTCTACACGACAGCCGCAAGCCGTATGGCAAGGGGCATAATCCCGGGAGCAGTTGTTGATGAAGACATATTGTGCGCACTGGGAAAACAGCCGAAAACGGCGGAAGATGAACCGGCCGAGGCTTTTGTGCCGAAACCGAAAGAGCGGCAGGAGGCAGAGAAACCGAAAAGGTTTACACAAAAAAAAATCATTGCCGGGATTGTTTTTGCATTGTTGTTTTTGGGGACAGAATATTTTTATTTTAAAACCAAAAGCGTTTTGACAGGGGCTTTGAGCATAGTATTTTTGGGGATATGCGGTATGTGCCTGATTCCGCAAAAGGAAATCGTAAAAATAAACAAAGATAAGCGCGTAAAAAACGGAATATCAAAAAGAACGCTTGTATCTGCGGCGGCAGCGTTGCTTTTGGTGCCGCTGACGATATTTTTCGGAATGTATTCCCTGGGCGACAGGAAGTATTATTTTATAAGCCTTGCGATTATTTTGGAAACGGCAATCCCCTTTGTGATGGTTTTTGAAGGGCGAAAGCCCGCCGCACGGGAGCTTGTCATAATAAGCGTTTTTTGCGCACTGACGGTTGCCGGGCGAACTGTGTTTGCACCGATGCCGCAGTTCAAGCCGGTGGCGGCAATGGTGATTGTTGCCGGGGTGTGCTTTGGAGGAGAAACGGGCTTTTTGGTCGGCGCGGTTTCGGCGTTTTTGTCCAATTTTTTCTTTGGACAAGGGCCGTGGACGCCGTGGCAGATGTTTGGCTTTGGGCTTATCGGACTTCTGGCCGGGATGCTGTTCGGCAGGGGAATCCTGAAAGTGACAAAATTTCAGCTTGCCGTGTTTGGGTTTTTGTCGGTGATTTTTGTCTACGGCGGAATAATGAACCCTGCCTCGGTCCTGATGTATGCGGACAAGCCAAACACGGCAATGTTTTTGTCGGCATATGCCATGGGATTGCCGTTTGACATGATTCATGCGGTTTCCACGGTGTTTTTCCTTTGGTTTGGTGCAGAGCCGATGTGCGAAAAGCTGGAGCGCATAAAGACAAAGTATGGAATTATTTCCTGATAAAAAATGCGGCAATTACAAAGCTCTGCTTTGTGATTATATTACAATTTTATAATTTAAAAATTATATGAAAGGACGAGGAAAAAGTGAAAGGTAAAAACAAATTGCTTGCTTTGCTGACAGCTTTGGCCTTGACGGCGGGATTTGTGCCGGGACAGGTCATGGCGGAAAGCGAAGCGGACACAGGAGAAAAATATGAGGTGAGTGAGGAGGTAAAGGCTCCGTATTTTGAAAACATACAGTTTTTGAGCAATGCCATAAAGGACTATAAAAACTATCAGTTTTCACCGGACGTTACCGAGTATTCACTCCAGATTAAGACTTATTCAACAAAGAATCTTACATTCCAGAAAACGACCGTGTATGACAGCGAAAAATATGACGCGTATGCAGATTATGTCGATGCGGAAGGGGAAAACAGAAGAGTAAACATAAAAAGCGGCGCACTCACATATCTGGAAAACGTTTCTTTTGACGAAAGTACAGTGAAAGTCACCATTTCCGACAAGGAAAATGCAGAAAATAAAACGGTGTACACATACACTGTCACAAGGCCCAGAGATACCTCAAAGACAATTAAGAACAAAACAGGCATAACGCTTGTCCCCGACGGCAGAAGCCTTGAGCAAACCCTGTACAACGGTGCGGCGGAAGGGACGATGTTTAAGGCGGACAAAGAAGGAAACCCGACTTCCGGGAGCGGCGTTTCGTCAACACAATATGATTATAAGTGTTATATGTTTGACAGTGCGGATTATTTTTCAATCGATTTTGCCGGCAACACGGCATATCAGCATTTGCGCTATTCCGCAGATGATGGGCAGACATGGGCAGAACTGCCGGCGGGAGGCGGAAAAACCGCGAAAATAGGTTTTTCGGAAAAATCCGCAAAGGTGATTTTGCAAATTTTGGACGACCTGACCTATTCCGAAAACATAAAAGAGGAAAAGGAAGGCTTTGAGGACGCGGAATCTTCGGTTTATACGGTCTATGTACAGCAAGTCGCGGCAGACCTTGAGGGGGCGCAGATTGTTACGGCACATGTTGAGAACGGAGAGTGGTATCCGCAGTTTGAGGGGGACAAGTATAACTATACGGTCATGATGCCGACCGGGACAAGCGCCGCAGTGCTTGAGTATACGATACCCGAGGGCGCAAAAGTGACGCTGGGAAAAGCAGAGCAGATGCCCGGAGAAAACGGCGTGTATACACTGGATTTGGGAACAGCAGCAAAAAAACTCACCGTTGTTTCGGCAGACGGAACTGTGACAAATACATACAGCTTTTCGATGAAAGCGAAAAAGGCAGGTTATCCCGACAAGGTTGTGGATTTCCTTTGCATAAACAGTCAGTATACAAACGGTGTGAATCCGGCTGGAAATGCAACAACCCCGTGGGGGTCGCTTGCCGGGACATATACATCAATCGGGAGCTTTGGCGGATATATCACATATTATTATGAAGATGCAATAAAGGACGGTGCAAACCACAAGTATGGTGTTGATTTTTATGTATACGGCAATGCGAATAAAGGTCAATCATTTTTTGAACCGGCACAGATTTGGGTGTCGGAGGACGGAGAAACATGGTATGCACTGGCAGGTTCGGCGCATTATGACGAAGGCGTTGAGCACAATTACAGTGTGACCTATACCAAAACAGAAAAAGGAAAAACCGCGTGGACCGACAGCCTGGGCAACAGCAATGACGGAAGCGCATATACAGGTCAGTATCCGTCGTCAGACATTTATTTTATGAACGACTATGCCAAGAAGGACAGCATAACCCTCTCGGGAATCATGCTGCCGGGGGCAAACGGCATGGCGGCAGTGTCCGGAGTGGCGGTTAATGCATATCCGGTCAGATGGGGATATGCGGACTGTTTCGTCAACGGGACAATCGGCGCCGAGGTCAATCCGTATCTTGACAATTCGGACTTTGCACTGCCGGCAAACGGCTTTGACCTTGCGTGGGCAGTGGACAGCGAGGGAAACCCTGTTGATGTTTCGGGAAAAGAGTTCCATTATATAAAAGCACAAACCGCCTCCAATATATGGCATAATTTGTTTGGCGAGAAATCCCCGGAAATCGCAGGTGTACTGCGGACGGCGGAACAAAGCGAGCCGGTCGGACAGACAGCGGCGCCCAAGGGCGTGACGGTGAGCAACGGTACAGACAAAAAGAGCATTTATTTTAAGGAAGGGGAACAAATCTATAATATTGACGTCGGGGACATGAGATATGTTTCGGTGACTGTCAACGGTGCGGCAGAGGACGATAATATTTATATAAACAACACCAGGGTTGCCCCGGGCGAGGCGGCAAGCGGCTTTGAAGTGACAAAAGAGTCGGGGGAAAAGCTTGTGCGCATTGTTGTGCAAAACGGTGAAAAAGAACCCCTGATATATCTTTTGAAGCTGAGCGGAAATGCAGAAAAAACAGACAAGCTGATAGACGGAATCAAAGTTGACGTGCTGGGCGCAGCAAGAACCGCACAGACGGCTGACGGGGAAAATTACAATGTTTCGGTTGGATACAGAATCAACTCTGTCGGCATTGTGCCGGTTGCGGCTGCCGACACCGAAATAACGATAAACGGAGAGAAAATAAAGGACAGTTATTCTTTGACAACAGGCAAGAATATCTTTGACATCACTGCGGAAAAAGACGGAAAAACCGCTGTGGCAGTGCTGTGCATAACGAAAGCGGAGGCGCCGGCGGGGGACGGTACGGTGCGGGTATTCTTCACTCTGCTGGGCGACGACGCGCACGGCGATGACGGAAGTGTGCATACTTTGAGAAACGGAGGACTCACCACATGGATTCCGCGTACGACATATGATGTTGCCGAGCCCGCAACAGTGCTTGATGTGTTTGAAAAGGCTCTGGAAGGGAAATACAGCTTTGTAAATGTGGGCGGAAACTATATTTCCGAAATTGACGGTCTGGCAGAATTCACAAACGGCACCATGTCGGGGTGGCAGTACACAATAAACGGAAAACACCCGAGTCTTGGGGTTGCGGAACAGAAAATAAATGACGGCGACATCATCATTTTCCACTACACAGACGATTATTCCAAGGAAGAGGGCTCCGAGAAATGGGCCAAGAGAAATACCTCGGGCTCTGCAACCGAAAAAATCGAAAAATATAAAGTCATTTTTGACACAAGTGAAGGAAGCGCTGTCGCTGAGCAGAGCGTTGAAAAAGGCACGGCTGTGGCAGAACCGGCAGAACCAAAAAAGGACGGATATAAATTTGACGGCTGGTTTACGGATAAAGAGCTGACCGCAAAATACGATTTTTCACAAAAGGTTGAGAAAGATTTGACTTTGTATGCAAAATGGGTAAAAGCAGAGGAAGAAGAGCCGGGACAAAAGACGGGATTCAGCGATGTGGGAAAGGACGCATGGTATGAAAAAGCAGTTGATTTTGTGTGTGCAAAAGGCATCATGACAGGTGTGTCGGAAACGGAATTTGCGCCAATGGCAAAGCTTACACGTGCTATGTTTGTGACAGTGCTTTACAGAATGGAGAATGAGCCCGAAACAACAGCGTCAGTCTTTGATGATGTGGAAAAGGATTCGTGGTATGAAAAAGCTGTGGCGTGGGCAAATCAAAACGGCATTGTAAACGGTGTGTCCGAAACGGAGTTTGCTCCGTCCGGTTATATCACACGCGAGCAGATGGCGGTTATGATGTTCAGATATGCAAAAATGAAGGGATATGACGTTTCGTGTGGTGAGGAAACAAATATTCTTTCATATGAAGATTTTGCCGAAATATCGGAGTATGCGGTTTCGGCGCTGCAATATGCAGTTGGCGCAGGGATTATGTCGGGGAAAAGCAATACGGCCATAAACCCGAAGGACACGGCAACACGCGCAGAAACGGCCGCAGTTTTGATGAGGCTTTTGGAAAAATATGCACAATCCGAAAAATGACGAAATGAAAAGCCGCACAAACTTTAAATAAAAACTTGACATATCGGATTGATTTTGGTATAATATAGAGTATGTATTTTAATGAGCAACATGGTTTTATATAACGGTAAAGCTTATAAAGTGTTTTCCCGTATGATGTCCCGGCGGTGCATTTGCTGCCGCGGAACCGGATTTAATTATTCATTAAAAGGAGTGTTTTGGTTATGGCTGAAAACAAAGAAATTATACTTACTCAGGAAGGTATGCAAAAGCTTAAGGACGAGCTGGAGTATTTGAAGACAGCAAAAAGACAGGAAGTGGCGGCAAAAATAAAGGTTGCGCTCGGCTTCGGCGATTTGTCGGAAAATTCCGAATATGACGAGGCGAAGAATGAGCAGGCGGAGGTTGAGGCGAGAATCAATCAGATTATAGACATGCTTAAGTATGCCAGAATCCTTGACGAAAGCGAAATTGTGGCAGACGAAGTGAGCCTTGGCAGCCGTGTGAAGATTCTTGATGTGGAATTTGACGAAGAGCTTGAATATACAATTGTCAGCACAACAGAGGCAGACCCGGCAAACAATAAGCTTTCTCAGGAATCCCCTGTCGGAAAGGCGCTTATGCACGGTAAAGTGGGAGAAACCGTAAAGGCGGAAACACCGGGCGGAGAAGTTGAATTTAAAATCCTGGAAATTTCCAGATAGTGTTATTAAAAAATCACCTGTTGCATATAGTTGCAATGGGTGATTTTTTTATGAGGAATGATTTGACTGCAAGCGGAGTATACATCGCGGCTGTAATTGGGGCGGGGTTTGCCTCGGGGAGCGAGATTGTATATTATTTTGCAAAATATGGGAAGATAAGCATATTCGGGGTCATGATTTCAGCCCTTCTTTTTGGACTGTCTGCGTGGGCTGTGCTGAATTTGTCGGCAAAGCTCGGCGCAGAAAGTTTTGGAGAATTTTTGGTAAAGATATTCCCCAAAAGCCTTGCAAAAGTGATAAACATAAGCGCGGTTGTTTTTATGTTTTTTGTTTTTGCGGCGATGGTCGCCGGGAGCGGAGAAACGCTTTGCGAGCTTGTCGGGACAAAAAAGAGCGTCGGTGTGGCGGTTATCCTTGTGCTGACGGTTGCTGTGCTGATGTTTGATGTGCGCGGTCTGATGGCGGCAAACGGTGTTATGTCGGTATTTATCATATTGGGCGTGCTGGGTGTGTGTTTTTATCTGTACAATTTCCGGGAGATAAATGTATTTTCATATAAAGGAGAATGGGCGGTTTCCGGGACGCTTTATACGGGATATAATATACTCACGGCAGGCGCGGTTCTTCCGTCTATGAGCAGACATGTGCACAGCAGCAAGCGCGTCGGCTTTGTGTCGGGGGTGTGCATATTTGTGCTTCTGGGCGCTTTGTGGGGGATAATAAGCATATATCACGGGAAAATCCCGTTGGGAGCGATACCTATGCTTACAATATGCAAAAGGCACGGATATATTTTGAGTGTGCTGTACTCGGCGGTTTTGTTTTTGGCGATGCTTACGACAGCACTGGCAAACGGTTTTGCAATCACAGACGCATTTTTGGGGAACAGAAATATCAAGACCTTGTTTGTCGCCGCACTGGGTTTTTTGTTTGCGGCGATACCTTTTGAATTTTTTGTCGGGAGTGTTTACAGATGGGCAGGATATGTGGGGGTGTTCTTTATGTTCCGGGTTTTGATAAAAAGCTTTAAAAAAATAAATTATTTAGAAAAACGGCGTAAAATAAAGTAAAATAAAGATATATAAATATATTTGGACTTAAAGAGTATTTTTTGGGGTTGCAAAGTGAATGGCAATATGGTATTATAGTCAAGTCGTCGAGATAAGACGGCAGGGTTCGGAAAAGATAACGGGATGTAGCGCAGCTTGGTAGCGCATCTGGTTTGGGACCAGAGGGCCGCAGGTTCGAATCCTGTCATCCCGACCATATTTTGAGATGGGAGTTTAGCTCAGCTGGGAGAGCGTCTGCCTTACAAGCAGGATGTCACAGGTTCGAGCCCTGTAACTCCCACCACACAATATGCTGGTGTAGCTCAATTGGTAGAGCAGCTGATTTGTAATCAGCAGGTCGCGGGTTCGAGTCCCATCACCAGCTCCATATGGGAGAGTTCCCGAGTGGCCAAAGGGGGCAGACTGTAAATCTGTTGCGCTTCGCTTCGATGGTTCGAATCCATCCTCTCCCACCAAAAATCGGCAAGTACGAAAGTGCTTGCCGATTTTTACTTATTACTTATTCACTATTCTCTCTTCACTTGGATTTTATGTGCCGATTTTTGAAAAGTAATAAGTAATAGTGAAAAGTGAAGAGGTATGGTGCAAACCCGTTTTTGCGAGGTTGGATTTTAATAAAGAGCAGAAGTTATGGATAGTCCATTAATTTTAAAGTCAAAGCAATTTGTATTAGATATAATTAAGGTTTGTATTCCGTGAAAAGAGAAAAAGAGCATATTAACGAATCAACTTATTCACAGCGAAACGGGAAATGATTTTATCGTTAAATTAAAATATCTGAATAGTTCGTTTTGTCCGGAATATTAGATACACCGAAGTGTATCTGATATTTTTTGTTGCTGAAATTCGGCATAAACCAATGATTCACGGCGGCAGACGGTATAAAATTGTTTTTTTGCATAGGAGCTTTTGGGGACATAGCCTTGCCGTCCTCTGCACGCTCCGTAGTCCAACGGCTTGCACTGTCATCATCGGCTATGTCTCTGCTGCTTTCCACATCATCGTTTCCGACTTCATCATCTACAATAACATCACTCACATCAACCTCGCTGACATTTATACCTATGCTGTTATAACAGACAGTGACAAAAATCCGGCAGATGAAGAAACCACCTCACTTTTGGAAAAGTCGGAATGTTTGGTTTACAGCACGAAAAACGGCGATGTTCATGTTGTTTCTGACAGTAAAGAAATAAAAATAATGCAGTAAATTTTAAAAATTAACCGCTTTTTAACCTTGATATGTTACAGTAATCCTGAAAACGGAGGTGAACCAAATGGAAATAAGGACAGTCGCCAACCGTTTAGGTCATGCGACCGCATCCACAACTACAAACATATATGCGCACACTATAAAATCCGCTGATGAAATGGCGGCCGAAAAATTGGCGGGACATATTAAATCCCATGAAAAGAAATGCAAATTAAGGACGGTTAAAACCGTTCTTTTTTTGTGCAAAAAATATCCAATAAAGGACAAATAAAGGACAAAAGCATCAAAACTATATTAAGGCAAAAAAAAACAACCGCTCAACAAATGGCATAGTTAAGCGGTTTTCTTTGGAGCTGATGACGGGAATCGAACCCGTGACCTCTACACTACCAATGTAGTGCTCTACCGACTGAGCTACATCAGCACAACAAAGATATTATACCTTATATATCCTGTTTTGTCAATACAAAAAAACAAAAAAATATAAATATTGTGGTTTTCTTCAGATAATAAAACGGCAGATGAGGAGAGCGTTGCACAACAGGGGAAAAATAACAGTTGAAGGGGCTGAGTGGTATATGATATAATTTTTATAAAACATGGGATATTTACGCATTTCCGGCTGATTGCCGATGCGTGCAGCAAAGCAATTATAATTAAGGTATGGGCATATTGCAGGAATTTTCCCCAATGTGTCAAAAATTTAAAAATACAACTCTGCAAATCCGTTGTATAATTAAGTTGTACAAAGGATATGCGGAATGAAAAGGAGCTGATTGGCTGTGAATAAAAGACAATCGGAAATTTTAAAAATTCTGTATAAAGATGGCGGTTATCTGACATTTTCACAAATTGCAGAAAAGGTAAATGTTTCGGTAAAGACGGTGCGAAATGATGTTGCGGCGATTAAAGAAGCTTTGGACGGCAGGGGCAGCATAGAAACAAAACCGCATGTCGGGATAAAATTTGTGACAGATGAGTTGGGCTGGAAAAGCCTGAACAGCGAAAAAAATGAGGAAGATAAGGAAATAATTTTCTTTATCATCAGGCATCTCCTGAAACACGGGAATCTGACGGCGCAGGGACTGGCAGAGCGTTATTATATCGGCAGAACGCAGCTGGAGAAAATTCTTGCCGTGGTTTCGGAATGGTTTTTCCAAAAACACATATATTTTGAGAGGTGCAGAGGAAAGGGAATTTCGATATCCGGCAGTGAGTTCAATTACAGGTTGGCGTGCATGGATTTTTACAACGAATATATTCCCTTCTATGCTGAGCTTTCCAATGCGGGGTGTGCACAATATGCTTTTATGCCGGAAAATGAATATAAAGCGATGTGTGCGGCACTCGGAGGATTTAATCCCGATAAGATTGCAAAAACTGTCATTGACACGGAACATGAATTTGGATTGTTTTTCAATTATGCTTCGGGCGTCAATTTGATATTTCTGATATCGCTTTGTATGCTGAGGGTTCGCAAGGGACATGAAATTGTGATGCCGGGGACAGTAAAATGTCAGGCAGACGGAAATTCCGGTGTATGTTTTGCTGAAAGGCTCGTACAAAAACTGGAAGCAGAGTACAAAATCAAAATTCCCGATGCGGAGCAGGAGTTTATCGCATTTGCGGCAGATATTTCCGAAATCAGACAATTCGATACCGAAGGCGACAGAAGAAAGTTTGAGGCGATGAATATTGAACTTTGCAGATTCACTGTCAGAGCAGTCAATCTTGTAAGTGAAATCGCCGGTATTGATTTGAGGGAGGACAAATTTTTTGTACAGCAGATGTTTATACAGCTCAAAGCCACAATATCAAGGCTGAAATTTGGGATTGTGTACAAAAACCGGCTTCTTTCCCAAATCAAAACGAAGTATCCAAACATGATGGCGGTGGCGTGGTTTTTGGAAAATCTTTTTGAAAAAGAACTGGGACTGGAAATCAACGAGCATGAAGTGGGTTTCCTGGCGCTGCACATAGGCGGAGCAATCGAAAGACAACTTGCTGTGCTGACGGCGTGCATTGTGTGCGATTACGGAATCGGTGTTTCACAGATTTTGAAGGAAAAAATCACAAGAGCCATACCGGACTTGAGGATTACATCGGTTTTTTCGGGACGTGATGTGAAAAGCATTAAAAATGAAAATTGTGATTTTGTCATTTCCGCAACATCACTTGAAGGGTACAGAATAAACCGTGAGATTGTGACGGTGGGGCATCTTCTTGATGACGGTGACATAAACAAAATTGAAGATTATATGCGAAAAATACGCTCCAAAAAATTTGTCGGAGTGAAGGGAATAAGCCCCAATGATGCAATCTTCAATGAAGAATTGGTTTTTGCAAAGTGTCACTGTAAGGATAAAAAAGAATTGCTGAACATGATGTGCCGCAGACTGGAAAGTCTTGGATATGTGACAAAAGAATTTGAAGAGTCGGTTATACAGCGGGAGGAAAGCACACCCACCGACATCGGCAAGGGATTTGCCATTCCACACGGGTTGGACACATATGTCAACCACTCGGTTGTGGCAGTGGCGACGCTGGAGGAAGCCATGGAATGGACAAAGAGCGGTGACGCTGTCGACACGGTATTTCTGATTGCATTTGACCCGGACGAAAATGAACAGATGAAAAAGAAAATAATAACATTCTACAAATCTCTTGTGTCCTTTATGGAGGACGAGGAAGAATGTGACAGACTGAGAAAATTGCGGGAATCAAAAGAAATTGTAAAAATATTTGAAAAATGGTAGGAGGTTGAAATTATGGTACAGGTAAGTTATGAGATTAAAAATGAAGAAGGCCTGCATGCCAGACCTGCTTCGGATTTTTGCAAGACAGCGTCAAGGTTTAAAAGCAGCATTGCGGTAATCAAAGACGGTGAGGAATTTGAGGCAAAAAGCATTCTTATGGTACTGTGTATAGGCGCTGTGAAGGGTGATGTGATTGAAATCAGGGCAGAAGGCGAGGACGAAAAAGAAGCTGTTGATGCCTTGGTTGCGACTTTGGATATGGAGTGATTGAAAGTGATGAAGCTTTTAAAAGGAATAGCAGGTGCACCGGGCATTGTTTCGGCAAGAATTCTGTACTTTGAAAAAGGCAGAAAACAGGCGCATGATTTGTCGATTGATGAAGCGCAGGAAAAGGCTTTGGAAAAAGTGAGAAAACTGCAAAAAAAGGCGTTGTCGGAGCTGGGTGAAGAAAAGGCAAAGATATTTTCGGCATACGAAATGCTTTTGGAAGACCCGATGCTTATAGACCCGATAAAAGAGGCAGTCGGCGCCGGCGAGGACAAAAAGGCGGCAACGGAACGCGTGACCGGCGAGAAAGCGGCGGTGCTTGCGGCAAAAAACAACGAATATATGCGCCAGAGGGCTGACGACATACGATATATAGGTGCTCTTCTGTGCGACGTTATAGACGGTGCAGATGAAGAGTTTGCCTTCCCGGAAGGAGATGAAAAATATATCGTTGCGGCACGGGAGCTCACGCCGGTGGATACGATGCTTTTTGACACAAAACGCCTGGCAGGGTTTATAACAGAGCTTGGCGGCGCCGCATCGCACACGGTTATTCTTGCGAAATCTCTGGGCATACCGGCTGTCGTGGGTGCCGACGGGGCAGACAGGGAGCTGGACATGGAAGAAGGCTTTCTTGACGGATATGAAGGCGTCCTGGCGGCGGCGCCCGACGATGATGTGCGCAGAGAATTTGAAGGAAAAATCCGCGAAGAAGAGGCGCTTAACAAAAAGCTTTTGGAAATACGCTCGGCAAAGGCGCACACAAAGGACGGAGAAAAAATTGCTGTGGCAATAAATATCGGCAAGCCGTCCGACATGTCGGGTGCGAAAGAGGAAAACATTGACGGTGTGGGACTTTTCAGAACAGAGTTTTTGTACTCATCTTCAAAAAAGAAACCGTCTTTTGAAGAACAGATAAAGTCGTATAAAGCAGTCATAGAAAAGGCTTTGCCCGAAAGCGTGACAATAAGGACATTGGACGTGGGCGGCGACAAAAAGCTTGAGTATCTTGACCTTAAACCGGAGGAAAACCCGTTTTTGGGCAACCGCGGGATAAGGCTGTGCCTGAACAACCCGGAAATTTTTGAAGAACAAATCAGGGCAATCCTCATCGCCGGGGCGGGTAAAAGCGTCAAGCTTATGCTTCCGATGGTGACATGTCTTGACGAAGTGAAGAAATCGGAGGAGCTCATCAGCAAGGTGAGCAGAGAGCTTGAAGGAGAAAACATTGAATTTTGCCGAAATGTGCTTGTGGGCATAATGATTGAAACGCCGGCGGCGGCAATCATGGCAGACGTTTTTGCAAAACATGTAGATTTCTTCAGCATCGGCACAAATGACCTGGTGCAGTATATAATGGCGGCGGACAGGGGAAATGCGGAGATTGAAAATTTGTACAACCCATATCACCCGGCTGTCATGAGGAGCATTGCAAATGTGATTGAGAGCGGAAGAAAAGCCGGGATTGAAGTCAGCGTATGCGGCGACCTGGCGGCAAATACGGCGTTTACCGAGGTTTTGCTTGGGTTTGGACTCAAAAAATTCAGCGTTCCGCTGCCGATGGCAAGCAGGATAAAATATAAGATTGGGAATATAGATGCAAAAGCGGCAAAAAGACTTTCAAAGAAGGTTTTGGCGGCTGATGATGAAACAGAAATAAAGCGTATTTTAAAAAAGAGAGGTGAAGAAAAATGAACATTTCACAGGTGTTGAAGAAGGAAAACATTGAACTGAATGTCGAGGCAAAATCGAAGGAAGAAGCTTTGGAAAAGCTGACAGAAATCCTTTACCAAAGCGGCAAGCTGGAGGACAAGCAGGCGTTTCTGGACGATGTTCTGAAAAGGGAAAGCGTTTCCACAACGGGCATCGGGAACGGGATTGCAATTCCGCACGGCAAGTCGGCAAGCGTAAAAGAAACAACAGTGGCAATCGGCAGACTGGCAGAAGAAACAGAGTGGGAAAGCGTGGACGACAAACCCGTGCAGCTGGTGGTGCTTTTGGCGGTGAACGACAGTGACAAAAACGGAGTGCATGTAAAAATTCTTTCCGAAATGGCAAGAAAGCTTGCCTCGGCCCAAAACTGCAAAAAGCTTTTGGACGCACAGGACAAGGACGAGATAATCGAAATATTTTCAGTATAAAAAGGAGGAAAAAATCATGAAAATTGTTGGAATTGCGGCTTGCACATCGGGTATTGCACACACATATATCGCAAAGGAAAAGCTTGTCACGGCGGCAAAAGAGCTGGGACACGAAGTGCACATTGAAACCCAGGGGACAATCGGGACAGAGGACGAATTGACACCAAAAGATATTGCGGAGGCTGATGTTGTCATCATTGCCGCGGACATCAAGGTGGGCGGAAAAGAACGCTTCAGCGGCAAGCGCATTGTTGAAGTGCCGACGCATATCGCCATAAAGTCCCCCAAGGGACTTATCGGCAAGATTGAAGAAGAGTTGAAAAAATAATAATGCAAGGGGATTAAAAAACGAAAACTTTTTCTGTCCCCGCGGGAAAACAAAGCTGTTTAAAAAAGAAAAAAGGAGGAAAAGATAATGTTTAAAAAATTACAACTGAAAAAACACGCGTTGACAGGTATTTCATTTATGCTCCCCCTGGTTGTGGCGTCGGGACTTCTGATTGCCATAGGAAACATTTTCGGCGGAAATCCGTCGACAATCACAGACTATAAGGCAGGCTATAACATATGGCAGGCGGCTGTGACGCTCGGTGTTTACGGCATGGGGCTGCTCCCCGGGGTCATGGGTGCGGCGATTGCTTATTCGATAGCCGACAGACCCGGTATTGCGCCGGGGCTTCTGATGGGTATGATTGCGCAAAACATGGGTGCAGGATTCCTGGGCGGAATGCTCGGCGGATATCTGGCAGGTTATTGTGTGGAATTGCTGAAGAAGTATCTCAAAGTGCCGAAGTGGGCGCAAGGACTTATGCCGATGATGATTATTCCGCTGATTTCGTCGGTTGTCATCGGGCTTATCATGTTCTTTGTCATCGGCGGCCCGATTGCATGGGTTTCGGAAAGCCTGACAGAGCTTTTGAAAAATATGCAGACAGGCTCTAAGGGCATATTCGGGGCTGTGATGGGCGCCATGGCGGCATTTGACTTTGGCGGCCCGGTCAACAAGGTTGCATCGCTTTTTGCGGACGGACTGCTGATGGACGGCGTATATGGCCCGGAAGCGGTGAAGATTTGTGCCTCGATGATACCGCCTTTTGGTGTGACTCTTTCGTGGCTGATAAGAAGGTCAAGATATACCAAGAGTGAAACGGATAACATCAAGGTTGCTTTCCCGATGGGGATATGCATGATTACTGAGGGCGTTATCCCGATTGCGGCGGTCGACCCGATAAGAGTTATCGCATCGTGTTCTATAGGCGCGGCAGTGGGCGGAGCACTGATAATGATGCTGAATGTGGGTTCTATGGTTCCGTCGGGCGGTATGTTTATCGTGCCGGCAATGATTAACCCGTGGGGATTTATGATTGCCCTTACGGCCGGGACGGTTGTCACAGCGCTGTTGCTGGTGTTGCTGAAAAAAGACGCAAAGAAGGAAGATGCAGTTGTTCTGGACGAAGAGGAAGATATCGACCTTTCTCAAATCAAGATTGGCTGAGCAGTAAGGAGAGCGCAAAATGTATGTTTCAATGAAAAATATGCTGAAAGACGCAAACGAAAATAATTATGCGGTGATGGCGATAAACTGCTTTAACATAGAAACGGCACGCACCGTTATCACCGCGGCGGAAAAGTCAAATGCACCGATTATTATAAATATTTTTTATGAACATCTGCTGACCCATTGTGACAGTGAGCTGATAACCCCGGCGGTGAAGCTCCTGGCAGAGCGCGCAGATGTAAGCGTGGCGCTGAACCTTGACCACGGACAGGAAAAGGATTATATCATAAAGGCGATTGACGACGGATTCTCGTCGGTGATGGTTGACGCATCACGCTTTGGGCTGGAAGAAAACATCAAAATGACGAGGGAAATTGCAAATTATGCACACGCACGCGGCGTCAGCGTGGAGGGCGAAATCGGCAGACTGGGCGCAAGCGAAGGGGGAGAGTACACCCAAGATGAGATGTACACAGACCCCGAGCAGGCAAAAGTATTTTTTGAGAGCACAGGAATTGATGCCCTGGCGATATCCATCGGAACCTCGCACGGGAATTATCCCGAAGGGTGGGTGCCAAAGTTTGACATCGAAAGACTGAAGGAAATCAAGCGGAAAACAAACGCACCGCTGGTGCTGCATGGCGGCTCCGGCTCCGGCAGGGAAAATATAATAAATTCGGTTAAAAACGGCATAAACAAAATCAATGTCGGGTGCGACTTTATGAATGCCAACCGCGACGCCGCGGCACGGCTTTTGAAGGAAAACCCGGATATAAACTATTTTGAACTGATTCATCGGACAGAACAGGAAAGCCAAGAACTTGTGCGCCGGTATATCGTGCTGTCCGGTTCGGAAGGAAAAAACAAATACTGATAAAATTTTAAAGGAGATGTATTATTATGTTAATCAATATGAAAGAAATGCTTAAGGTGGCAGACAAAAACGAATTTGCGGTTCCGGCTTTCAACATCGGAAGCGAAGCAATCCTAAAGGGTGTTGTCGAGAGTGCAAAAGAAAAGGACGCACCGGTTATACTGGCGATTCACCCGACAGAGCTTGAATTTCTGGGCGACAGTTTTATAAAAACATGCATTGAGGAGGCAAACAAATCAAGGGTGCCTATGGTTATCCATTTGGACCACGGCGGCAAATTTGAAGAAATCCTGAGGGCAATCCGCTGCGGATTCACCTCCGTGATGATTGACGCATCGCACATGTCATATGAGGACAATATTGCAATCACAAAGAAGGTTGTCGAAGTTGCAAAGGTTTCCGATGTGTCCGTGGAGGCAGAACTGGGGACAATCGGGACAACCGGCGAATCATATGAAGGCGGCACAAGCAGCATCATCTATACAGACCCCGAACAGGCAAAGGACTTTATCGAAAAGACGGGCATTGATTCGCTTGCTGTTGCAATCGGCACTGCACACGGGATATATCCCAAAAACATGAAACCTGAGCTTAAGCTAGATCTTTTGAAAACAATAAGAGATACAGTTGATGTGCCGCTGGTGTTGCACGGCGGTTCAAGCAACCCTGACAAAGAGATTGCAGAATCTGTCAGGATTGGTATTTCAAAAATCAATATTTCCAGTGATATCAAATTTGCCTTTTATAAAAAATGCAGAGAAGTTTTGGCAGAGAATCCAAAATGGATTGAGCCGAACGCAATCTATCCTCCTTGCATAAAGGCAATGAGAGAAGTTGTGGAATTCAAGATGAATTTGTTCAACGATATCGGCAAAGCAAAGCTTTACAGATAAAAGAATAAACATTATTTTTGAAAAAGCCGCGGCATACCCCCAAAGCCGCGGCTTTTTTTTCTTTTTGCTCAGCCGCGCAGTTCTTTATATGTATGTCGGATTATAATAAATGATATAACAAATGTGAGTATATCCGATATCGGCATTGAATAAAGCACACCGTCAAGCCCGAGGAAAACAGGCAGCAAAATTGCAGATCCGACGCCGAAAACTATTTCGCGCACCATGGAAAGCATTGTTGAAATCGCCGCTTTTCCCATGGCTTGCAGAAAAATAAATGTCGCCTTGTTTACGCAGGCAAATATCATCATGCACAGATATATTCTGAACGCTTTTACGGCAAAATCAGTATAATATGTGCTTTCGTTTGCCGCGCCGAAGATTTGAATAAGAGCGCCGGGGAACAGCTCAACAATTATAAGAGCGACTGCACCGACGGCGGCTTCTGCTGTGAGCAGTTTTGTGAACAGTTCCCTGACCCTGCCTTTTTGCCCGGCCCCGATGTTGAAGCCGACGATGGGGATACACCCGGCCGCCATGCCGACAGCGATTGAGATGACAATCTGGAAAAATTTCATCACAATTCCCACAACTGCCATAGGGATTTGGGCATATTGGGTTTGCCCGAAAATTGCGTCCATTGCCCCGTATTTTCTTATCATATTGTTGATTGCGGCCATGGCGGCAACAAGCGATATTTGCGAAAGAAAACTGCATATGCCGAGCAAAAGCGTCCGGCATACTGTTTTTGCCTTAAGCTTAAAGTCACTTTTCTTTATTTTTACTGCTTTTGTGTGGAAGAGATACCATATCGCAAGGACGGCGGTTGCTATTTGACCGATAACAGTGGCAACGGCGGCACCCATCATGCCCCACCGGAAAACAAATATAAATATGGGGTCAAGTATAATGTTTATAACCGCGCCCAAAAGGGTTGAAAACATTGCAAACTTTGGGTTGCCGTCTGCCCTTATAATCGGATTCATGGCCTGCCCAAACATATAGAAGGGGATTCCGGCCGAAATCCAAAAGAAATATTCTTTGGAATGGCGAAAGGTTTCTTCATTAACCGTGCCGCCGAACAGCGCTATGATTTGGTCGCTGAAAACAAGGTATAAGGCGGTCAAAACAATACTTGAAATTATAACAAGCAGAACAGAATTTCCGATGCTGCCGCTTGCGTTTTGGGATTTCTTTTCGCCAAGGCTGATGCTGACGAAAGCACAGGCACCGTCGCCAATCATCACGGATATGGCAAGTGCGATAACGGTCAGCGGAAATACAACCGTGTTTGCGGCATTGCCGAATGAGCCGAGATATGCGGCGTTGGCTATGAAAATTTGGTCAACTATATTGTACAGTGCACCCACAAGCAATGAAATAATGCAGGGGATTGCATATTTCCGCATCAATACGTCCATTCTTTCTGTTGCCAAAAAATTGTTTTTTTTCATAAATTTATCCCTCCAAAACAAAAAAAAGATGCGCAAGCCCAACATTTGGACTTACGCATCGGCTGCTCAATGTTTAAAAATATAACATAAAGTATAATATATTATAACACTTATATCTCAGAATTGCAAGCGTCAAAAAATAAAAAAGTTGAAAGAAATATTGGCTCTGCATTTGTTCAATTTATTTGAATTTTTGACATTGTGCTGTTATATAACAAAATATCAATATGCGCTCATGCAGTGCTGTATATACATGTGGAAGAATAGCCCGAATCGGCTATTCTTCCACAATGAAACAGATATTTTGCCATAGAAATATTTGTTTTCAGAAAAATCCGCTCAAATTTTCTTCAATGATGATTAGTTTTACAGATATCTTTCAAGAATTGCGACCGTTTCCGCTCTTGTCGCATTTGCCTTCGGCGAAAACAGGTTGCCGTCCTTGCCTTGCATAATGCCCTTCAGATTACAGAACATAACAGCCTCTGCCGCCCGGTCGGAAATGTCCTCTGTGTCGGCATAGTCAAGTCTGATTGCCCATACGCCCGTTGGGGCTGTGCCCTTATATTTTGCATACCTGAACATTATTGCCGCAATTTGTTCTCTTGTGATATTTGCGTTTGGTGCAAACGCTGTGTCCGACACACCGTTTATAATGCCGTTTACATTTGCCCATCCGACTGCCTTTTCATAATAACTTCCGCTTTCGATATCCTCAAAGGTATTCTCCGCAGAGGAAGTTTCCTTCTCGATGCGGTACAAAACAGTCACAAACATTGCTCTGGTGATATTGTTGCCCCGGTGCAAATGTTGTGTTTGACAAACCGTTCATCAGACCGTTTTTGTTTGCATACTTGACTGCCTCGTAGAACCAGTCGCTTTCGCGGACATCTGCAAACGGATTTTTCCATTCACCGGTGCTGTTGTCCTTTGCTGTCCATTTTGCATACAGTTTAAAGCTCTTTGTGACCTTTTTGGAAAAATCGTACTTGTTTTCCGGTTCTTTGTCGGGGATGTCGGTTCTTTGATAACGCTGTTTCTCGTAACGGTCTGATTTGCAATCTTGCTTCCGCCGTTTGTTTCAACCGAAACAGTGTAAATCGTTGCTTTGGCAGGGATTATTGTACCGTCTGCAAAAGCTTGTGCACCTGCCTTACAGTCCTGCGCAACACCGCCGCCGCGTCTTTATAGCTTATTTTTTCAATATACACAAGGTATAAGGCTTCTTTTTGTGCCGGGGGCAGGCGGTTCAGACATTTATAAAGCTGTTCGTTTTGCTCGCCCGTGCACACTTTATCCTCAAATGTGTCTGCTATGCAGAAATCAAATTCTTTGTCCGCAAACAGAATATATCTTTTTCTTTTGCGCAAAAACATAAATGCGTGATTTCTTGCAGCTTTATGTATATAACTGTTGAAATTATTCTTCACATCAGGGCGCCTGTCAACCATATATGCAAAAATATCTATCAGCAAATCCTCTGCGTCATGGATATTCCCGACATACCCGTTTATATAAAGGGTAAGTCTGTCACCGTATATTTCCATAAGATTTTCAAGGGCATGTGAATCCCCCGAAAGATAATTTCTGTAAAGTGTGTTTATATCAATCATCAGTTTTCCCCTTATACAAGGCATGACATCGAGCTCAATTTTTTGCATATACAACAAACTATGATTCTATTATAACACAAGCCGGGAAAAAATCAATGCCCCATATTTTTTGGCGGTTCAAAAAAACAGCCGCGGCAATAAATTTTGCAGCGGCTGTTTTTTTATATCTACAGTTCATTTTGCGTCATCGGGAAGAGAAAAATCCTTTTTGTACAATTCTTTATATATGACTTTGTTTTTCACTTGAGTATATTTTACCAATGTTATGTTGTCCACTTTTGCCGAAAATGTGTCCACGGCGAAGTTTGGACGTGCGATAACGTGCTCCCCCAGGCAAACCCTTGATTTGAAGGGCATGTCCTCACGTTCGTAGCCGTAGTCGTCCGCAATTGACATGAATGTATCATATATATTTGTCAATCCCGGATGTGGCTCGGCAACCGCCCAGTAAATATCGCCGCCCTCACGGCGTGATTTGTCTATACGGTTGAAGGTGATTTCAAAAGGCTTGACCGAAAAGTTGTCTGCAGCCTTTTGAATAGGGCGTATATCGTCAATTTCGTTAATCAGCAAAAAATTCATTCTGAGGTCTTTTGCCTGCAAAAACATTCCTTTTCGGGAATATTTTTTTAAGTTTTCCATGATTGTCATAAGGTTGTCGATTGTTTCTTTTGAAAAACTTACGGATACTAATAATCTCATTGCATCTACTTCCTTATAAAAATTTATTTTTCAAGAGTTCTCTTGAGAAAATCAATGGTTCTTTGGTTTTTCGGGGCGGTAAATATCTCTTCGGGTGTGCCTTGTTCCAGAATTTTTCCGTCTGCCATGAATATCACTCTGTCCGCAACATCACGCGCAAAACCCATTTCGTGCGTCACAACAATCATTGTCATGCCTTCCTCGGCAAGCTGTTTCATGACGCTTAAAACTTCGCCGACCATTTCGGGGTCGAGGGCAGAGGTGGGTTCGTCAAAAAGCATTACGTCAGGGTTCATACAGAGGGCGCGCACTATTGCCACACGCTGTTTTTGTCCGCCTGAAAGCTGAGAAGGATATGCGTCGGCCCTGTCCTTCAGCCCCACACGTTCAAGGATAGCAAGCGCCTTTTTCTCGGCTTCTGCCGGACTCATCTTCAGAAGCTTTGTCGGCGCAAGGGTAAGATTTTTCATGACGGTCATATGCGGAAAAAGATTGAATTGCTGAAAAACCATGCCCATTTTGCGCCTGTGGATATTGATGTCCACAGCCGGGTCTGTTATGTCGGTGCCTTCAAAAAAGACTTTGCCGGAGGTGGCTGTTTCCAAAAGGTTCAGCGAACGCAAAAATGTGGATTTGCCGGAACCGGAGGGGCCGATGATGACGACAACTTCGCCTTTTTTTATTTCTGCATTGACATTTTCAAGTGCATGTATAGAGTTGTCCTTGCCATAGAATTTGCAAAGGTTTTCGGTGCTGATGATAATTTCATTATCTTTCATCATTTCTCAGCCTCCTTTCAAGACGTCCGACAAGCCAGGTCAGTATCATAACCATAAAAAGATATATGAGCGCAACGGCGATAAGCGGCATGAATGCCGAGTATGTGTTTGAACGGATGATGTTTCCGCCCATTGTCAAATCCCTGATTGTGACATAACCTGCAACGGATGTTTCCTTCAGGAGGACGATAAACTCGTTTGCAAGTGCCGGGAGGACATTTTTGAACGCCTGTGGAATTATGATGTACCACATCGTGAGCATATGATTAAAACCAAGGCTGCGCCCTGCCTCAAACTGCCCCGCATCGACTGACATGATTCCCGAACGGACAATTTCTGCGACATATGCACCGGAATTTATGCCAAAAGCAAGAATCGCGACCAAAAGACTGTTTCTTGAAGTTGCAAAAATAATGTAGTACATAATCATAAGCTGAACAACAACAGGAGTACCGCGTATAATTGTGAGGTAGATATTGCAAATTGCATTGAAAAAACCGAAAACAAATTTTTTGAATCCCTTTTTCATCGTCGGCGCTGTTTTGTCATAGCTTGAACGTATCACGGCAATTATCACACCAAGCACAATGCCGAGTATCACAGCAAAAAATGTTATCACAAGAGTGTTTTTCAGCCCGCTTGTGATAAATTTCCATCTGTCCTCTTTTACAAAATTAAGAATAAAATCTTCTTTTATGCCGGAGAACCATGTTTTTATATAATCCATCTTTCCACCTGCTTTTATCTGATATTAAATAGCTAACTGCAAAATTCATATTCTGTAATTATCTGATGATAAATTAAAACAAGGAGCGGAAAGGATTGTTCCCGCTCCTTGAATTTTCTCAAAAATTATTATTTGTTGTTTGCTTCAACATAAGCCTTTGCCGGTTCGTTGTCTATGATGACACAGTCAACCTTGCCGGTAACAAGCGCCTGTACAGCTTCATTTCCCGAAGCATACTTCATAACTCTGTCAGAACCGAAATCACCTTCTGCATAGATGTCGCCTGTTGTACCCTTCTGTGTACCAATCAGGTAAGTTGCACCATCGGCAGAAAGGTCGTCGGCTGATGTGATTTTGCTGCCTTCCGGAACGATTATCGACTGGATACCTGTTGCATAGCTTGTTGAAAAGTTGATGTTCTGGAGTCTGTCTTCTGTCACTGTCATGCCTGCCATGCCCATGTCAGACTTGCCTGTCTGTACAGAAGTGATGATTGCATCAAAATCCATGTCATCTATAACCAGCTTCATGTCAAGCTTGTCGGCAATAGCGGCCGCCATGTCAGCGTCAATGCCGACAATTTCCGTTCCTTCATAATATTCATACGGAGGGAACTGTGCATTTGTAGCCATGTGCAGTTCGTCTTTGCCTTCAGCGTTTTCCTGAAACTTCAGTTCTTCTTCAGAACCGAGGATATATTTGTCAACAATTTTTTGTGCTGTGCCGTCGGCTTTCAGCTCATCGAGGGCGGTGTTGATTTTGTTAAGCAAGTCTTCGTTTTCTTTTGCAACGCAGATTGCATAGTCTTCAACCGCATATTCAGAGTCAAGAATTGTAAGCTTTGTTTTCTTTCCGCAGCCTGTGAGAGCAGCGGCAGACAATGCAAATACAAGTGCACATGATAAAATTTTCTTCATTTTCATAAAAATTTCCTCTTTTCAATTTAATTTTATTACCCGAATATAATACAACTTTTTTTTTGTTTTGTCAACTGTTTTTTATAAATTTATTGCATAATTATTCGTAAAAATACAAATAATAAACAGTTATATTGCATAAACCCGACAAATTAAACAGATAAATTATTCATTCATGAGTGTTATGCTTACGACTTCGGGGGCGTTGCCGAGGCGCGGAACAGGGAGCGGGTTCCCCATGCCGCGGTTTACTATGATATCGGTTTTGCCGAGGGCATAGCGTCCGCCGCAATAGTCCGGGAAAAGCATTTTTGTGCCGGAGGGAAGGCATGACTTCGGCGCGGCAATGCCCCCGAGCACGGGGAGGCGGACCTGACCGCCGTGCATGTGCCCGGAAAGTATAAGGTCAAAGTTTTCGTCCTTAAAAAGCTCAAGCTTGTTTGCACGGTGAAAAAGCAGAATCTCATAATTGCCGGTGCGGTTCAGCCTTGAAAGTGATTCCATGATTTTTTTGTCACAGATTTCGGTGACCTTTGCACATGGGTCGTCAATCCCGTAGATGGTCACAGAGCCGTCGGCATGGGAAAAGGACATGCCTTCGTCCCTCAAAAATACCGCGCCCGTGCGGCGGCAGTCTTTTATGAACTCCGGCGCGTCGGGGCGCAGGACATCGTGATTCCCGGTCACCATATAAACGGGGGCACACTTTGTCAGGCTTTTTAGGAGCGCAAGAAAAGTTTTGTAAGGCTTATTGTCGTCACTCATGTCGCCGGTGATGACAATTATGTCGGGTTTTTCGGCAAAAACAGGCTGCAATATACCTTTTTGCGGCTGACAATGAAAATCCGAAAGGTGGATTATCTTGAAACCGCAAAAAGATGCCGGTATTTTTTTTGAGGTGACGGTATAACGTGTCAAATCTACGCCGATGCCGAAAATTTTTTTCAAAGGATTCATATAAAAAAATCTCCCGGAATGTGATTTCTGATTTATTTGTTGGTAAGCTTGCTGATATTGTTTATCTGCACGGATATTGTCCCGTCGTCGTTGTTTATGATGCTTATGTTGTCGTCGTCCTTGTAGTATTCGGAGGGAAAAAGGATTTCTATGCCGGTGTCGGTCACAAGACGTATGTTTGCGTTGACCTTTTTTGTGATGTATTCGTTCATTTCAAAGGTTTGGGGGATATTTGCGTCTTTTGCCTTCTCGACAAATTCCTGTTTTGCCGAGGCAAGACCATCAAAAACGGTTTCGGCAACGTCGTCCACCTTTATTTCTTCGTTGACGATTGCGGATTCTTTCACATACTTTTTCATGCGTGCTTCGGTTTCAATCTCGTTTGCGCCGTATTCGTCGGCGATGTTTTTTGCAATCTTTCTGACCGCATTGAAGGACTCTTTTGCGGAAATATCAAAGATACATTCCAGTAAAGCATCGGCAATGAGGTCTACGGTTTCGCCTTCAATTTTGATTTTTTTGCCCTTATAGCGTATACTCATATCCTCCATGTCCACAAAAGCACAGTGTGTCACCTTTTGTGAGAGTGAGGGAAGAATTGCATAATGATTTATTATTTCATTTTTTATTTTGCCGTCGCTTTGGGTGACGTGATGGACAAAGCCGATTTTGTTGTCAAATTTCAGCACGGCAATCGTCGGGCGTTCGCTTATGACACATTCACAAACGGCGATGTCGCAAGACTCGGGCTTTTCCGCTGTTTTGATGTTTTCATAAAGGCGTTCTGCTGTGAAAAGTGAAAATTGCGAAAAAGTTTCCGCGCCGTTTATATATTCGCCGAGGTGGTATTTAAAACCGCTCCCGGGGGTAAATTCTCCTTTTCTCATGCCGGGGTCATTGTACACCTTTTCGATGTGGCGGCAAAGATACGCATTTATCACAGTGTCGCCGAGGTCAATTTCCTCGTCCGAGAATATGCCGGCGCCGGAATTGCAGTCCAGAACATGAAGAATGGCTTTTTTCATATCTATAATCATTTTTTTATACCCCTGTTATCATAAAATTACCGTTATATTATACATCAGATTTGCAGGAATTTCAATACAAATTTCTTGATATTTTTCATAATACAGGCATAAAAAAATATCGGATTTAATGTATTTTGACGTTTTGCAGCATAAAAATTGACTTTGTACAAAAATGTATTTATAATAAAAGTACATTATAAAAAATAGGTAATTGTAAAACTAATGTTTTCCAATTAAAATTCTTGGGTAGAAATAAAAAGTTCCGGCCGATTTTAATTTTACGGCAGATTGAAACTTTTTATTTCAGCCAAAAATGACGCACATGTCGTCATTTTTGATTACCGGTCAGGGGTTGGCACCCCCGATACCCCCGCAAAGATGCTGCGGCTAAATGTAAAATTTACATTTTACATTTACCTATTATAAAAAAGGCTGTGAGAACTGTGAAAAATAAAGAAATCATAAAAAAATCTTTTTTGGCGGCATTCCCGTGCACAATACCAATTTTTGCCGGATTTTGTTTTTTGGGCATGACCTACGGCATATATATGAACAGTGAAGGGTTCAGCTTTTTATATCCTATGTTTATGAGTTTTGCCATATTTGCCGGCTCGATGGAGTTTGTCACGGCAAATATGCTTTTGGGAGCATTCAATCCTTTGCAGGCTTTTTTGATGACGATTATGGTAAACGCAAGACATCTTTTTTACGGCTTGTCAATGCTGGAGCGCTTCAAGGGGACGGGCAGAAAAAAGCCGTATCTTATTTTCGGCATGTGCGACGAAACATTTTCGGTGAACTGCACGGCAGATATTCCGAAAGATGCGGACAAGGGGTGGTTTATGTTTTTTGTCACATTGCTGAACCAGATGTATTGGGTTTTGAGTTCAACTTTGGGCGGCATTTTCGGCTCTTTTTTGAAATTTAACACAGAAGGACTGGATTTTGTCATGACGGCGATGTTCACCGTTATATTTGTTGACCGGTGGCAAAAGGACTCACAGCATGCCAGCGAGATTTCGGGGCTGACAATTTCATTTTTGTGCCTGATAATCTTCGGCTCGGACAACTTTATAATACCGTCGATGATTCTGATTGTTGCGGTTTTGAGCATATTCAGAAAACCTATAGAAAAAAGAGGTGCGGCAAAGTGAGTACAAATCAAAGAATAATTACCGTATTAATAGTAGTTTTCGGGACAATGCTGACGCGTTTTCTGCCATTTATCATTTTTTCGGCAGACAAATCGACTCCCAAATATATTCAATATTTGGGAAAAGTATTGCCCGGGGCAGTGTTTGGAATGCTTGTGATATACTGTTTTAAAAATGTAAGTGTGTTTTCGGGCACACATGCGGTGCCGGAGCTGATATCGGTTGCCGCCGCGGCGGCGCTGCACCTTTGGCGGCGGAATATGCTGCTCTCGATTGCCGCTTCGACGGTGTGCTACATGCTTTTGGTACAGCTTGTGTTTTGAGAAAGGGGAGAAGAATGTGCGGAAAATCAGTTTTTTGACGATTTTTATTATTTTGGCGGTTGCTTTGTGCTCGTGCACAAAGGAAAAGGGGACAAACATAGTTCTCAAGGCGGCGGAACACACGGAACTCGACTTCGGATATGCGGACGGGGAAAGAACGATAAAAGATTTTTATGTCAATGATGAAGGAAAGGTATATATTTTGCAAAAAGACGGTGTCGTTTTGAAATACGGCGGTGACGGAAAGCTTGAAAAAGAATATGACTTAAAGCTGGGTCAACAAGGGCTGACGGCTTGCAGAATTGCATGCGGGGACGGAAAAATCTATCTGCTGGACGGACATAACAATGCGATTATAACAGCGGAAAAAGAAGAAATAAAAAATGTTTCGGCATTTGATTTTGCGGACGTGGGGTGCGCAAAGACCTTCTGTGTGGCAAAGACGGGCGTACCGATAATATCCTTTGCTGATGTTGATGAGGCATATACCGTGAAAATCGACCCGACAGAGGCAAATGTGAAAATAATCGGTGAAAAGCGTAAAGGATATCTGATTGGGGATAATGTGACGTATTTGCCCGAGATGGTTTGCGGTGATGATGGAATAAACAGGGTTGAGGTTTCTGTTTACAGCGCAAAGAAATGCATGGATAAGTTTTGTGTCGAATCGGCAGATAAAGACGGAAGTATGGTGGGGCTGAATATTTACGGAATGTGTGGCAGAGATTATTTTGGTTTGCTGTATGAATTTGTAAACCATGGTGAAACACCCGAAGAGGAAGAGCTTGTGCAGACACCGGTGAGCATAAACATGGACGATGAAATAATAAAGAAATATAAAAATCAGCTGGACGGAAATGAAGTTATCGGGGTGTCAGGGGCAGGTACATATTGTATGAAAATTTTTGATGACATGCTCACAATCAAACCGATAAACGAATATTTTACCGATGGGGAAATATGCAGTATGTATTTGCTGAAAAGATAAACAGCGTTGTGAGATAAGTATAACACATGTGTTGAAAATGACGGTTTGTTGGTAAAAACATACAAACAAAAAATAATTTCAAAAAAAGTATTGACAAAGAGGGAATAGTATGGTAGAATAATCAAGCTGTCAGCGAGAGAGCCGGAAGGACAA
>CAKSFT010000003.1 GCA_934454145.1 uncultured Clostridia bacterium
AGTTTTCAAAGTACAAGTGAAAGGCTTCCGTTTTCGTGGTTCGGAATTAACCCCTTCACTTGTTTGAAATGGGAGAGTGTTTTTGGGGGTGTTTTTCAAAATTTTTTAAAAAATTTTTTGAACGCGAAAAAGCCGCCTATTTCCCTCAAATTAGATGTCAATAGACGACTGATAGAAACGTTCATAATTTAGATGTTTATTTTGTTCTTAACAAATGGTAAAGTCCTGTTCAAGAACTTTCATCAAGCGGACTCGTTCATATTTATATAAATTTGATTTTGAGCTTTCTTATCTTGGCAGAAAGCACTTTGCAGAGAACATTGGTCAACTCCATCGGTATATCTGCCTTGTGAAATTAGGTTGTTCTTCAAGCGAACAAGGGACTGAATAACCTGTCTGTATTCATCATCGGAAAGATATAAATGATATTTCTGATTTTTCAAAGCAACCACCTCCTGTACTGCAATTATACAATAGGAAAGGATATAGGTGTAGTTTGCGAATAATCCTCAATTATCGAAAAATGAACGAATTAACAGGGTAACGACCGCCTTGTCCATTAGCAAGATTTTTGGCTTGATTTTTTACGTCATTAGCAGAGAGGGCATTTTCATTAGCAAAACAGCGATTTTTTTGCTAATTTTTATTAGCAAGCCGTCCATCTGAAAGGCGGACGAAATTAGTCCTAAATTCCATTAGCAGACGGAGAATTTGCTAATAAAAATCTGTGATTTTCTCGTTTTTGTTGTCTCCCGGCAAAAATAAACTCCGCCGGAAACCCTTGATTTTACTGGGTTTTCCGGCGGAGTTTTGGCGTTCCCGAGGTGATTCGAACACCCGACCTACCGCTTAGGAGGCGGTCGCTCTATCCAGCTGAGCTACGGAAACATCTTTAAAAGTTATTCAATTTTAGGCTTAAATTAACTCATTGTCAATCACTTTTGCTCCTAAGGCGGTCGTTGTAACTAATTCTTAGGAGGGGTTTATTATATCCATTTAACTAAGAGGGCATCTCCAAAACGTATATATTTTACTATATATTTTGCAGAAAGTCAAGTATTAATCAAAAAAATATTCATATTTTAAGAAAAATGTCTTGGAAATCCCGAATGTTACAAAATTTATACAAATCATATACAGATATTGAAGTTTTTTTGTAAATGTGTTATGATATAAACAAGATATTGTATTTACAGGAGGGATTCCAATGAAAAAAATATTGTGCGGAGTTTTGTCGGCATCTATGCTGCTGACAGGAATGTCGGCAGTATATGCCGAGGATACTTTTTCCGATTTGGGCACAGTCAAATGGGCGGCGCCATACATAGAAGAAATGGCAGACATGGGATTTATCTCGGGATATGAAGACGGAACTTTCAGGCCGAACAATGATGTGACGCATCTGGAGGGCTTGCTTTTGTTTTCACGTGCGCTCGGCTCAAACAGTGAGGCTATGGAAAAAATATTGAAGTATGCCGTTGACTCATACGGAGAAACGGTAAAAAAATATAATTTGTCATTCGGCTCTGATGAAGTTTGTTTTATGCTTTACAGAGGTGCGATTACGCCTGCCGAACTGGACGATTATATAGGCGAAAAAACAAGAAATACACCGCTTAAGAGATACGAGGCGGCAATGCTTATCACAAAGGCGATGATGGCAGAAAAAGAGGCAAAGGCAGAGGTGCTGATTGATTTGGCATATACAGACGCCAAGACAATCCCGGCGGTTGCTTCAAAATACGTATATTATGTGACTGAAAACGAGATAATGAACGGCATGGACGGGAATATTTTCTCGCCGAACACAAATGTGAAGAGAAGCCAGATTGCCGTCATGCTTTCGAGAGCGGTTGACGAAATGGCGATAAGCTTTTTTGACACAACGGTGGAAAAGGTTGATGCTGAGGCAAAGAAGATTGAAACGACCGACGGCTCGTATGATTTTTCGACTGACACACAGATGTATGTCGAAGGCAAGCTGACCGCGGCTGAAAAGATGCCGTCAGAGGTTTCGGCAGTGCTGACCGTCATAAGGGATAATCTGACTTTTGTCGATGCACTGGCATCGGAGCCCGATGAAGTGGTAAACGGAGTTTTTTATGAATATTTTTCGTCAAACGAAGTCCTGAATCTTCAGGTAAGACCGACGGGACAGTCAAAAAACCAGTATTATGAATGTGCAAAAGGTTTGAGCGTAACAAGAAACGGTGAAAAGTCAAGCATAATCGATTTCAAAAAAGGCGACTATGTAACGCTTAAGCTTTCAAACGGGAAGGTGACGTCAATCTCTGCGGAACAGCAGACAACTTATGTCAAAGATGCAACAATAAGTGACATAGAAATCGGTGATGACCTTGTGGTGAAAATCGAGCACGAGGACCCGAAGTATAATGGCATGCCACTGAACATTGCAAACAATGTATCGGTGACAAAGAACGGTGCATCAAAAGAATTGTCCGACATATACCGCGGCGACAAGGTGACGCTGACCCTTGAGTACGGCCAGGTGACAAGAATTGTCGCAACATCAAGCAAAAAGACACTGGAAGGAAGTATAAGAGAAATACATATTTCGTCGGCTCCGTACATGGTTGTTTCGATAAACGGCACCGAAGAAAAATATGATATTCCTTCAACCGTTTCGATAAAAATAAATGGGGAGGACGGTTCTATTTATGATTTCAAGCTGGGCGACACTGTGAAAATTACAATTGAAAGCCAGGCAATCACCGCAATTGCGGCAACTTCCGCGCAATCCGGGACATACAGCATCACAGCAGGTGTTGTCACGGCGATAAATTCTTCATATGGATTTATAAAGGTCAAATATGAAGTCAACGGCGTGTCCAAGGAAGAAACCGTTATGTGCAAAGACTCGACAGCGACCGTTGTAGACGCGGCAGGCAAGACAAGCAGCCTTAAGAACATCAACATAGGCGACGTTGTCACTGTACGCGGAACCATGGACAATGGTGCATTTGTGGCATCTGTAATTCTTATCGAATCCAAGTGACGATATAAAAACGGGTATAAAAATGCTTTTTGCGCCCGGGGCTGCAAAAGCATTTTTCTAAAAAAGCAAAGAGGGTGTAAAATTTTTACACCCTCATTGTTGCTATTAATGAGGAAAAATTATTGTTAAAAAAACAGGAGTGTAGGGCGTTATGAAATTTACAAACAGGCACAGGCCGTGGATATATATTTTCTTTCTTGCGGCGGCGATTGTTGTGTTTTATAAGATTATTGACCATTTTGATGTTTTCCTGTCGGGCGTTGCACAGGTGATAAAGGCGCTCAATCCCTTTATTATAGGCTTTGTCATAGCATATCTTTTGAATCAGCCGTGCAATTCAATTGCAAGGCTGTGCAAAAAATCCAAGTCCAAATTTTTGCAGAAGCATGCGGACGGAATGGGCGTGCTTACGGTATATCTTGCGATTGTCATTATTTTTGCGATTGTCATGAGGATAGTGATTCCGGCATTGTACAAAAACCTTTCGGATTTGTTCGGCAATCTGCCTGCCTATGCAAGAGAAGGGGCAAGGGTTATCAATGATGTCCAGGACAAGCTGGGACTTAAACTGATAAATACGGAATCGTTTTCTTTTGAAAATGCGATAAATTATTTCATCAAAGAAGTGGACTTGAGCCAGTTTGGCAAATATGCCGAAGGCGTTGTGAGCGCGACATCCGGGCTTATAAACATATTTATTTCTTTGATTGTATCGATTTATATGTGCATAGACAAAAAAAGAATCGGCAGGGCATTTCGAAGAATCATGTCGATAATATTTGTCAAAAATCATTCCGAAAGTATTTTTGATTATATAGGAAAAATCAATGATATATTTTCAAAATACATTTATTGCAAAGTTGTGGAGGCTGTCATCGTGACTGTTCTTTCAACCGTTGTTCTGAGTATTTTACGCATAAAATATGCGCTGATGCTGGGAATACTGATTGGTTCCATGAATCTGATACCGTATTTCGGTTCAATCATTTCCACAGTTTTGTCGATACTCATAACAATCTTTTCAACCGGGATATTCCCGGCTGTGTGGACGGGTGTGGCGCTCTTGATACTCGAGCAGATAGACGGTAATTTTATCGGCCCGAAAATCATAGGTGACATGCTTGATATGCGTCCCTTGTGGGTTATTTTCTCAGTTACAATCGGCGGCGGTCTTTTCGGGGTTGTCGGGTTGCTTTTGTCTGTCCCTGTCATGATGGTTATAAAGATGATTCTGAGCGACCTTTTGAACATGAAAGAAAAGCAGCTCTTGGGAGCACGCACAGAAAGCGGAAATGAGGGGAAGAATGAGTAGATTGAGGGTTGCCGTCATAGGCGGCGGCGCGGCAGGCATTTTTGCGGCGCTTGCGGCGTCGGGAGATGCCGAAGTGACGATTTATGAAAAAAATGACCGTGTTGGAAAAAAAATACTTACGACGGGAAACGGCAGATGCAATCTTTCAAACACAGATGCGAATATGAGCAATTACCACGGTGCGGACGTGGAATTTATTAAATATGTGGCAGATTCGTTTTGGGTGGAAGAAACGCTTGAAAGCTTTTCGCGCATGGGGCTTTTGTACAAGGTTGAAGAAGGCGGAAAGGTTTTTCCTTACAGCAACAGCGCGGCGTCGGTTTTGGACATTTTGCGCTCTGCGCTTGAAAGGAAAAATGTCAGTTTTGAATATGGCTTTGAGGTGCGTGATGTCAGCAAAAGAAATGGCGTTTTTTTGCTGACATCATATGACGGAAAAACCGCCGAAGCAGACAGAGTTGTCGTGACGACAGGGGGAAAGGCATGCCCGTCGTCCGGCTCAAACGGAAGCGGATATGCAATTTTGCAGAGCTTTGGGCACCGTATTACGGAAATTTTTCCGTCGCTTGTGCAGATAAAGCTCAAAAATGATGTCCTGAAACCGCTCAACGGCCTGAAGATAAACGGGACAATTTCCGTGAAAAGCGGAAAGGAAACAGTGCGGCGCGAAACGGGAGAGATTCTTTTTACCGACTATGGGTTTTCGGGTCCGGCAGCATTTGCCGTGTCGAGAGTTGTCGGAGAGAAAAGACATTGCGTTGCCGGGATAGATATGATGCCGGAATACGGCTATAGTGAGATTTGTGAAATGCTTTGCAGGGCAAGGAAGATAATGACAGAGGCGGAAGAACTGTTTAAAGGGATTATGCAAAAGCGAATCGGTCAACTGATGATAAAGAATGTTCTGGGTATAAAGATGAACAGCGATATAAAGCAAATCACCGACTCTGACATCAAACGCATTGCCGCAAAGGTGAAAAATTTTGAGGTTGAAACCGACGGCACAATGTCTTGGAACAACGCACAGGTCACAGCCGGAGGGGCTTTGACAGAGCAGTTTGACAAAAAGACAATGCAATCAAAGCTTGTAAGCGGGCTATATGCTGCCGGCGAAGTGCTGGATATTGACGGCGACTGCGGCGGATACAATCTCCAATGGGCATGGGCAAGCGGATATACCGCCGGCAAAAACGCTGCAAAGGAAAGATGATATGCTGAGGGTAAAAAATATAAAAATATATCCGCCGAATGATTTGTGCAGGCGGGACGTTGCGAAGCATTTGGGTATTGACGAAAATGAAATTATAGAGTATACTGTATTCAGACGTTCGATTGACGCGAGGAAAAAGGACAGCGCGCATTTTGTGTATACTGTTGATGTCAGGGTGAAAGATGAGCACAGGGCGAAAAATGCGGAAAAAGTTGTTTATGAAAAGTATACCTTCCCGAAGGGACAAAAAAAGGAGAAACGGCCTTTGATTGTCGGGTGCGGCCCGGCAGGGCTGATGTGCGCGCTGATGCTTGCCGAAAACGGATTTCGGCCTGTTTTGATTGAACGCGGAGCATCGATGGAAGAGAGGACAGAATATGTCAGAAAATTCTGGGAAGAAGGAGTTCTGGACGAGAACACAAATGTCCAGTTTGGAGAAGGCGGTGCCGGCACGTTTTCGGACGGAAAGCTGAACACCGGGATAAATGATGTGCGCTGTCGGCGGATTTTGGAAGAATTTGTGCGTTTCGGCGCACCGGAAAATATACTGTATGACGCAAAGCCGCATGTGGGCACCGATTGCCTGTGCAGAGTTGTCAGGGGAATCAGAAACCGCATAATTGAGTGCGGCGGCGAGGTTCGCTTTAAGAATAAACTTACGGACATATTGATATCGGACGGAAAAGTATACGGCGCGGTCATTGAAAGCGATGACGGCGAATATATCGCGGAAACCGACGATATTGTCCTTGCGGCAGGTCACAGCGCGGCGGATACTTTTGCCAAGCTTGCCGAAAAAAACATAAAAATGCGGAAAAAAGCTTTTTCTGTCGGTGTGCGGATTGAGCATAAACAGGAAATGATAAACAAGAGCCAGTACGGCGACAGTTCACGATATTTTGGGAGTGCGGATTATAAGCTTTCGTGCCATATGCCCGACGGGCGAGGGGTTTATACCTTTTGTATGTGCCCGGGGGGATATGTTGTAAATTCTGCTTCCGGGAAGGGCACGGTGGTGACCAACGGTATGAGCTATAATGCGCGCAGCGGTGAAAATGCCAACAGCGCCGTTTTGGTGAGCATTCTGCCGGAAGATATCCCGGGTGACAACCCGATGGAAGGATTCAGGTTCCAGAATAATATCGAAAAAAAGGCATTTGTCATGGCAGGGTCAAATTACTTTTTGCCGTGCCAGAAGGTCGGCGATTTTCTGAAAGGTATGCCGTCCGAAACTTGCGCCCGAGTGCGGCCGACAGTGCGCCCCGGGGTGAAATTTTGTGACATATCATCAATATTTCCCGATTTTGTCATACAGGCGCTGAAAAATGCACTGCCGATATTCGACAGGAAGATAAAGGGGTTTGCCGCAGATGACGCATTGCTTACCGCGCCGGAAACGAGAAGCTCTTCGCCCGTCAGAGTTGTGAGGAACCCCGAAACCCTGGAATCGGTGAGTGTCAGCGGTCTTTATCCGTGCGGAGAAGGCGCGGGGTATGCCGGGGGCATTATGTCTGCTGCGGCGGACGGGATAAGATGTGCCGAGGCAGTTGTAAAACGCTGTTAATTACAATGTAATTAATTATAAATTTATTATCAAACAGGAGGAAAAAACTATGTTAAAAGGAATCAGCCCAATACTGAAACCGGAGCTTTTGAAGATTTTGATGGAGATGGGGCACGGAGATGAAATTGTAATCTCGGACGGGAACTTCCCGGCGACGGCGATTGCACAAAGATTGGTGCGTCTGGACGGTTTGAATGTGCCGGAGGTGCTTGATGCGATTCTCGGTGTTATGCCGCTTGACCAGTATGTTGAAAAACAGGTTGCCCTGATGGAGGTTGTGCCGGGCGACACTTTTGTGCCGGTCATTTGGGATACATACAAAGAAATCATAAAGAAGCATGAGCCTGACGCGAAGATTGAGCATATAGAAAGATTTGCATATTATGAGAGGGCAAAGAAGGCATTTGCAGTTGTTTATACCAGTGAGAAATCACAGTATGCAAATATAATTCTGAAAAAGGGCTGTGTAATTGACAAATAAGGGAGGAAAATATGAAAAGAATTTTTTCACTGATATTTTGTTTTGTGCTGTCTTTGTCGTGCATGGCTTCGGCATATGCGGCTGACAGTGTGAATATCTTGCTGAACGGGGAAAAATTTGAGTCGGATACAGAGCCTTTTATTGAACAAAACCGCACAATGGTGCCGGTGAGGGCGATTTTTGAGGCGATGGGGGCGCAGGTTAGATGGGACGAAGAAAACAAAACCGTCCTGATGGTCAGACAGAAAGATGACGTTTTCACAAGCGTTGTTCTCCAGATTGGGCTGGACAAGGCCTTTGTCAACAGCGAATCTGTTGCTTTGGACGCCCCGGCAAAGATTGTCGGAAACAGGACATATGTTCCACTGAGATTTATCATTGAAGCCTTTGACGAAAATATCACATGGGACGATGCGTCAAGGACTGTGTCGATTGTTACAAAATAAAATAAAAAAGCGTTGCCGCACGGAAGAATGGCAACGTTTTTTATTTTGCCGCAGAGTAGGGGTACTTTGATATAATAAAAGTTTATCAAAGCATACTTTGGAATGACGAAAAGGACAAAGTTTTGTGTTATAATCATTGAGAAATTTATAATATGTGGAGGACTGCAGTATGATGAAAAAAAACATTAACAAATTTGCGCTGTGGTTAACGGTGACAGCTATGTTTGTTGCCATGTTCCCACAAAGCGCTGTTTTTGCAGAGTCAAATTCGGGGGACTTTACGATAGCGGAGCCGCAAGCGTTTCATTCAACAATATAAATATTGCGACGACACAGAAAAATGCTGTTGCGCTTTCGGGTGACAATGACGCAACTTTTGATTTTTCGGGTATCAATATTCTTTCGGCGGCAAATTCCGGGATTGAAACAAACAAGACAGGCTTGAAAATCAAGAGCGAGAATGAAGGAAAACTGAGGATTTCAAATTCAACATATGCAATTTCTTCTTCCTCAGCGGAGAGCGGAGCACTTTTGGAATTTGCCGGAAATGCTCATATAGAAATTGAGGATTGCACATCGCATATGATTTATTATCCGACAAGGCCGATATCTTTCAGCGGTGCACCCGTGGTTGACATAAAATCCAATGCAAGCACAAGCAAATGGTCAATTTACGGCGCCGGGCTGACCTTTTCGGGAGGCAGTTTTTCGATAAACTGCGATGCGGCAAGCGGTACTTCGTATGCGATTTGCTGCAGCGGCAAAAATAAAGACATCAGAATAAGCGGAACAACGGATATACATATAAAGAAAGCACGCAGAGGCATACACACAGACGGCGGCAATGTCACCATCACCGATGAAGCAAAAATAAGAATGTATGACGGCGGAGACAGCAACAGAACAGGCGGATTGCTGATGGGGAATGCAATTGCAACACAGAAGGGCAGATTGACTGTTGACGGCAATGCATATGATGTGAGCAAAATGTTTGATATTGATGTGAATGCGGGCACGGCGACATATTCTGTAGTTGCAGAAAGCGGACAGAATGTTGGGAAAGGCACACTTTCGTCGAGCATGCTGAACATCACAAAAGCCGGAACCATTAAGATAAAAGTTGAAACAGCTGCAAACGGAGTTTATCTCCCTGCGGATGCGACAGCAATACTCACGGTCAAAAAAGGCACCGCACCGCAGATAACTTTCCCGACAGCGGAAACGGTTCCATACGGGGAGGCTCTTTCGGACAGTACACTCTTGGGCGGAAGCACAAACGGTACATTTGCATGGAAAAACGGAGCAAAAATTTCAGCTGTTTCAAACAACGGCTATGCGGTGATATTCACCCCATCTGATGCCGGTTTATACGCTTATACGAGTGCTGATTTGGAAAAAATGTTGCTGTGACAGTTAATCCGCGACCGATTGATGTCGAATGGACATTGCCGCAGAATTGCGTTTGTGACGGGAATGAAAAGGTTATTTCGGCAACTGTTTCAAACAAGGTCGGTAGGGGCAGAGAATGCGGTGGTGAACGGAAAAGAAGCAAAACTGGATTCTGCTGCTTTTATTGAGAATAATCGTACATATACATCTGTTCGTTTTGTTGCGGCGCAGTTGGGTGCGAGCGTCGAATGGCTGGAGTCAGAACAAAAGGTTATTATCACAAAATAAAAGACAGGACGTAAAAACGGGGATTGAAAGCAAGCTTTCAATCCCCGTTTGGGTTTTGTCAAAAAGTAATTTTCGTTTTTTATTCTATCTGAAAAGTTTATGTTTTTCAAGCGACTTTAATAATATTGCCCCAAAGACGCCGCATGATATAATTTCCCCAATCCCGACGGTGAGCATAAGATACCACCATGCATCGCCGACATTGTAGGAATATATGAGTACAAACGGTATGATTATTGTGTTGGAAATAATTGACGGAATCAGCACAAGGTATTTGTTGATGCGGCGCAGAAAATAACCTGCAACAGCACCGAGAAAGGTTGCCAATGTGCCGAACATTATGTCAGCTATGACTCCGCCGACAAGTAAATTGGACAAAAAACATCCCAAACACAACCCTGGGATTGCCGCCGGGGTGAAGTAAAGCAGTGCGACAAGCGCTTCAGATATCCTTACCTGAATGGCGCCGCTGTCCAAACCAAACATGTGCACAACGTATGTCAAAACAACATACAAAGACGCGATCAGTGCGCCGCGTGCGAGGAAAAGTACGTTTTTGTTATTTTTCATTTTTAAAACTCCTTTAGTTTTGTTTTAGGTGAGGAAGGTTTCGAACTCACCGTGATTAACAGAAAAGCATCAATGCTTAACATCTGTGAATATTATATCATTTTAACATATAATGTCAAGGATATTTTAAAATGATATTTAAAAATCGTCAAGATGTGCAAAATTGTACGTGTGTGCTTACTTTGATTGGAGCATTTTGAATCACGAAAAATATCTTGAGGGAAGTTTTGCGGTTGAAATAAAAATGAAGGAGCTGTATCAAAATGAACTCATTTTGATACAGCTCCTTCGGGGCTTTTGGGAAAATGGAGCAGAATGGACAAACTGCGCGAAAGCAATGCTGTCGCACTCTTTCGCTACCCGAAGATGTACATGGTACATTGAACGGCGAAGTTTGTTCATGGCACAAAGCGTTTCTTCATTTGGCTTTTAGCGTGTTTTTAAACAGACGTTAGTTTTTAACGGCCTCATATCGCTTTGTGCAGTCTGTGCATTTTTCATCAGCCCGTTTTCGGAATGGCTGCAAAACCATTTCGGTTTCACAACAAAATCATTCCTGTGGCGTTTTTTAAGCATCATATGCTTTTTATGGTGGTATATATGATAAAAGGGTATATTGTGTATAGCGTCGCTTTGTGCGGGCTACATTAGGTATTATATCCGCAGAGGAAAATAATATTCAGATTGTCTTTAAAAAATTTATAAATCATATACACATATGCCGCTGTGGAGCGTGTTGATAATCACTTCATAAGCCCCGTCGCCGTCGATGTCCTGCACAAGCGGCTCTGCCATTGCACCGTTGGGGTGCGCGCCGGGTTCTTTTGAATCGGGAAGTTCAATTTTGTGAATCAACTTACCCTCACAGTTCAGGACATACAGATATCCGCGGACATTGCCATAACCTTGTGTTGAATCAAAGAATGAAGTAAATATGATTTCCTGTTTTCCGTCAAAGTTGATGTCACGGCACACGACAGGGGATGCATATTCATATTTTGGGCTGGTTCTCTTTGTCAGGCTGTATGGCCATGCATACGGTTCTTTCTTTTCGAGAGAAAAGCAATGTACCTTGCCGTTGTACGAATTGAAAAGTATTTCATTTTTTCCGTCGCCGTCAATGTCGCTTATCGTCGGCGACTGAAACACCCCCGACGTAATCATGATATCGTTTTGTACAAGAGGCTTGCCCAAATCCATGGGCAGAACCTCCCAGTTATAGCCCATGGATTCATTTTTATAGCGGGTTCTGTCACTGTTTAAGATTGCAAGTGTCATGTACTCCGTAGGCGGATATGTCGGGGCATATTTTCTGTTGCACATGACGGTGGTCACGACTATTTCTTTTGTGCCGCTGTTGTCCACATCACATACCTTTGCCTTTGCATGCCCGAATTCGCCTTTGTACAAGTCTTCGCGCAGCTCTGTCCCGGTCACGGGATATCCCCAGCCGTTGTTGTCGTTGCGTATTTCGGCGGCATAATTTTCAAAGAGCGAAATTTGTCCCCATGTTTTTTTGCCAAAGACAGATTCATTTGCCATATACGGTGTGCCGTCGGGCTCAAAAACAGATATATAAGAAACATCGCTCGGGACGATAATTTCCATAATGCCGTCGTTGTTTAAATCTGACACGGCTATGGTGTCCATGAAAATACCATATGTCCACGAAGAGGCCCCTTCCATTGTTTGTGGCCAGCCGGGGCGCAGAGAACCGTCAAAGTTGTACACATAAATGCTGGTTGTGTCGCTGACGCCGAGCCCGGCGATTATTTCTTTTTTGCCATCGCCGTCAATGTCGGCAACTTCGACAGAACGCACAGAAGCATCACGCGGCGTCTGCGGCCAGCCCGGGAGAAAATAGCCATTGCAGTCAAGCACGGAAATCAGCCCGTGCCCATGTCCCGTTATTATTTCTTTTTTGCCGTCCCCGTTTATGTCATGCAGTTCGATGCTGCTCCAGGTGTGACCGTTGCTTCCTGTTTCCTCGACAGGGGAGGTGCGGTCTTTGCCGGAATTTACCTTCCATTTTGTAGTGCCTGTTTCTGCGTCAAGCACGGTTATGGTATAATTTGAAAAAATTATTTCCACCTTCCCGTCATTGTCTATATCCTCGGCAATGGGCGATGAATAGTAGCTTTCCTCTGTCCAAAGCGGAAAGGTACCGGCGTTGGTGTATTTCAGTGTCGGATTTGTGCTGTATGCAAAGGTGTTTGAAACCGACAGCCAAAAAGCTATTGCCGACAGCAATAATATATTTTTTTTCATATCATTTCCCCCTTACAGTTCGGTTGTTTTGCTTTTGCCGGTGGTGAGGTAAAGTTCACTTTCGCTTGAAGTTTTTACCACGATGAAGGAATATTTTTTGCCTGTGTCAAGACCGTATATATACAAATCGGATATATAACCTGCCGCACTGCCGCCGGGATAACTGATTTTGCCTTTTTGGAAATAGATGCTGCCGGAAGATTTAATTTCCTGCATCACTCCGTTTTCGCCTTCACGCATAAATATCCTTATTCCATAATGCTCAGCCATGTCTGTCAGATGGATATTTATACTGTTTCCGTTGCGGATTGCCGTGATGCTGCCCAGATTTTCGGGAACCCCGGGGAAAGAATCGGAAAGGGAGGGGGCGGATAAAATGCCGCTGCTTTTTGCGAGAGCTTCATCGACGGCGCCTTCATCACAAAGTTTTCTTGCCAGTGTGCGTGCAGAATTTTTTATGTTCATACGCATGGCATTATATGACATGTTTATCATGTCACTGCGTGACAATTCCCAATGTGATGCCGTTTCCGAGTCCAAAAGCCCAAGCGATTGTGCAAAGTTTACAGCCGCGTCATACGAAAAATCCCCCTGTGTGTCATCATAGCCGAGCACCCTTAGGAGCATTGTCGAGAATTGCCTGACGGTGGCTATATCCTGTGCCCCGAAATATGCGGCGCTGACACCGTTTACAAGATAGTTCTCATAAAGCCAGCCGACATAGTCGCCCGCCCATGAGGGGACGTCGTTGAACGGGTGCGGATTTTGCTGATAATGTGCCTTTTCCTCTTTGCCAAGCATGCGGACAATTGTTGTGCAGATTTCCGCACGGGTTGCATTTCGGTCAAGGCTGAGAGATTCAACGCTGAAGGTTGTGCCCGTGCCTTTCAGGAGCCCGAGGTCATAGAGTGTTTTTGCGTTTTTCTCTGTGTCTGCAAAAACAAGGGGAGAAGAGAGTACTGCACTGACAGAAAGTGCGGCAAAAAATGATAATAATTTTTTCATATAAAGCTCCGTTCCGCCGCCATGCATCGGCAATATGGTAATGATGGTGTGCTTTTCTCTTATCCGCATGGCAGAAGGTGATAAGAGGTTTTTGTGGTTAATGCCAAGGATTAAATGTTGTATAAATTGTAATATATGCCTTGTTTTTCAAGCAGTTGTGCATGGGTGCCCTGTTCTTCAATGCCGTTTTCAGTGATGACAAGAATGTTGTCGGCATGCTTGATTGTGCTGAGCCTATGCGCAATTGTGAGGACTGTCCTGCCGGCTGAAAGTTGTTCAAGCGATTTTTGGATTATTTTTTCGCTTTCGTTGTCGAGTGCAGAGGTTGCCTCGTCAAGAATAAGAATCGGAGGGTTTTTCAAAAATACTCGCGCAATGGAAAGGCGCTGTTTTTGACCGCCAGATAGCTTTACGCCGCGCTCGCCTATATATGTGTCATAACCTTCCGGGAGCGACATGATAAACTCGTCTGCACCGGCTTTTATCGCCGCAGTGCGGATTTCGTCAAAGTCTGCGCCGGGTTTCCCGTATTCTATGTTGTCACGCACAGTGCCCGAAAACATATACACATCTTGCTGCACTATGCCGATGTTTTGGCGCAGAGAACTCAGTGTAAAGCCTCTTATGTCTTCTCCGTCAATTGTGATTTTTCCGGAAACAATGTCATAAAAACGGGGAATAAGGTTGCAGATTGTTGTTTTACCGCTTCCCGAGGCGCCGACAAGCGCAACGTTTTCTCCGGGAGAAATATGTATGTTCAGATTTGCCAGGACAGTTTTGTCATTGTCGGGATAATTGAAAGAAACATTGTCAAATCTGATGTCGCCCTTGACATTTTTTAGTTCTTTTGCGTCGGGGGCGTCCGTGATTTCCGGCTCGGTGTCCATGATTTCAACAAAACGCTCCAGTCCTGTCAGTCCGCGCTGAAATTGTTCCGTAAAGTTTATGATTGTGCGTATTGATGCAGTGAGGGTGGAAATGTAGAGCACATATGCCGTAAAGTCCGCAACGGATATTTTTTTGTACATCAAAAATACAGAACCGGCAATGATGACCGATATGTACATAAATCCTTCAAAGAAACGTGTGGTTGACTGGAATCCTGCCATGTACTTGTATGCAATTTTTTTTATGTTGAAAAATATTATATTGCCCTTGCCGAACTTTTCTTTTTCGATATCTTCATTGGCAAAAGACTTGACCACACGTATGCCGAGCAGGGAGTCCTCCACCTGTGCGTTGAGTTCGCCGACCTGTTTTCTGGACGCTTTGAAAGCGTCGCGCATTTTTCCACGGAAGGAAAGACAGGCAGTAAGCATTATAGGCAGTATCAAGAAGAGTATCAGCGTGAGCGGAACATTGACAGTCATCAGAATAATGAATGCAATGATAATTTTCAGCCCGGTTATAAGCAGTTCTTCGGGGCAGTGGTGCGCAAATTCGGTTATGTCAAACAAATCGCTTGTTATGCGTGCCATTATCTGCCCGACTTTTGTGTCTGTGTAAAATGAATAGGAGAGTGTTTGCAGATGCTCAAACAAATCATGGCGCATGTCCGTTTCCATGCGTGTACCCATTATGTGTCCCGTCCCTGCCATATAATAATTTGCGGCAGTGTCGATGAGACGCAGAATGATGTACATTATCCCTGTCGATGCTATGAGTTTCAGTGTCAGCTGTTCGGGTGAATTTGCGGCGATGGAGGTGATGTTTCTGACAATTAGAGGAAAAACAAGCTCGCACACCGTTGTGAGTGAAGCGCACAGCAAATCTGTGATAAGAGTACCCTTATATTTCATATAATAAGGCAAAAAGCGCATCATAAGATATGACGCCTTATATCGTCCGGATTTTTTTTTCATAAATATTTACCCCTTAATATTTACCCCTTTTTTGAATTGATATCTTACATGTCTTGAGTACATCACATCTCAAGAGTTGTAAATATTATATCATAAGTGCAACGCTAAGATGCGTTGCTGCACACCGATACAATATTTACATCAATTACAAACGCATCGGCGTTTGGTAACTTCTGTTTGTAAATATTATATCATAACTCAAATGTTTTTACAAGAAAAATCCGACAAATGTTTTGTCAGATTTTTGAATCACTTCTTAAAAAATTCTGCCGCAATGTGTGCGGTTTCGGCGGCGTCGCGTGCATAAAAATCCGCCCCAACCATTTTGGCGTATTGTTGTGTCAGCACGGCACCGCCGACAATGATTTTACAGTCAATTTTTTGTTTTCGCAAAAGCTTTATTGTTTCTTCCATATATTTCAAAGTCGTTGTCATAAGCGCACTCAAGCCGACAAGGCGTATTCCGCGCTTTTTTGTGGTGTCACATATAAGTTCCGGTTCGACATCTTTGCCGAGGTCAACAACATCGTACCCATAGTTTTCCAAAAGCATTTTTACAATATTTTTGCCTATGTCATGTATATCGCCCTTGACGGTTGCAAGAAGTATGGTATTGCCGCTTTTCGGCGATTCGCCCGGCAGACTGCGTATTACGTCAAAGCCGAGTTTTACCGTTTCTGCTGACGTCATAAGTTGGGGAAGGAATATTTCCCCTTTTTCAAACCGTTCTCCCACGATGTCCAGAGCAGGGATAAAATTCATGTTTATTGCGTCCATGGCATCGCCGTTTTGCAGAAATTCTTTGACAAGCCCCTGTATCAGGTCTTTTCTCCCTTTGATTATTGCGTCGGAGATACTCATTTTTTCTGTTTCTGCAGATGTGCTTGGTGCTGTAGCGGCATATTTTTCAATATACTTGGCAGAGCCTTTGTCCTCCGCGTTGAGAACTCTGAAAGCAGAAACAGTTTTTGCATATTCGCCGGACATAGGATTCAATATCGGCATGTCAAGCCCGGCACCGAATGCCGCCGCAAGGAAGGTGCTGTTGATGATGTCGCGCGCCGGCAGACCGAAAGAAACATTGCTGACGCCCAAAACGGTTTTGACTCCGAGTCTGCTTTTTACAATTGAAATGGCGCGGATTGTTTCCAGGACGTTTTCCTGGTTTGTGGAAGCGGACAGAACAAGACAATCCACAAGAATATCGTTTTTGGATATACCGTATTCTTGTGCGGTGCGGACAATCTTTTCCGCTATCTTAAAGCGTTCTTCTGCGCAGTCGGGGATTCCGCTTTCATCAAGTGTAAGTGCAACGACTGCAGCGCCATATTTTTTTGCAATGGGGAAGATTGACGCCATGCTTTCTTCCTTTCCGTTCACGGAATTTATAATCGGCCTGCCGTTATAAATTCTTATTGCCTTTTCTATTGCAGAGGGGTCTGTACTGTCGAGCTGTAAAGGCAAAGAACTTACCGCTTGCAATTCCGAAACAAGCTCGCAAAGCGTTTCGGTTTCGTTGATTTCGGGGAGACCGGCGTTTACATCAAGAATATCAGCCCCGTGTTCTTCCTGCATTATTGCCTCGGAAATAATGTATTCGTGATTATGGGTACGCAATGCCTCTTTTATTTTTTTCTTGCCGGTAGGATTTATGCGCTCTCCGATTATCGCAATGTTTTTGTCGAGAATTACGCTTTTGGTTCCGCTTGTAAAAGCTGTGAAGGCTTTTTCCTTAACACGTTTTGGCAATTTTTGTGCAAGTGAGGCTTTTATGGACGAAATATATTCCGGTGTTGTGCCACAGCAGCCGCCGACGATTGTGACGCCCATGTCAACCATTTGCATAAGCAAAGCTGTATATTCCGGTGCCTTTACAGGGAAAACTGTTTCTCCGTCACAGACCTCCGGGAGCCCGGCATTTGCCTGTACAATCACGGGCCTCGAAGAATATTTTATAATTTCCGCAACAATATTTTTCAGTTCTGCGGGGCCGAGGGAACAGTTTACGCCGACTGCGTCAACCCCCAGAGAACAAAGTACGATTGTTGCGGTTTTCGGGTCTGTGCCCAGGAATGTTCTGCCGTTGTCGGTGTATGTCATTGTTGTAAAGACAGGGAGTGTAGAATTTTCTTTGGCGGCAAGAACTGCGGCTTTTGTTTCAAGCAAATCTGACATTGTTTCTATTATAATCAGGTCAGCGTCTTTGCCGGCAAGTATTTGTTCTTTGAATATATCGTACGCTTCGTCAAAGGTCATGGTGCCTATAGGTTTTAGCAGTGCTCCTATGGGACCGATGTCAAGTGCGGTATATTTTGCACCGGACTGTTTGGCAATCCTCACCCCGGATTCTATGACCCGGCGCGTAAGAGAGGAATCCTTAAGCTTTCTTCTGTTTGCGCCAAAGGTGTTTGCGGTGATGATGTCTGCACCGGCTTTTACATATTTTTTGTGAATTTCCAATATTGTTTCGGGGGAGGAAAGATTAAGCATTTCGGGCAGTTCTCCGGGCTTAAGCCCCGATTTTTGCAGCATGGTGCCCATTGCTCCGTCAAATATCAAAAAATCTGAATAATCAATCACAGGAAAAACCGTCCTTTCTCATCTTGCAGGAATCGCGCATTTGGCATGCCACGCATTTTGAACGCGGTTTTTCCTGCGGTGTGTCAAAAATTCCGATAAAAGCCGTTATGCTTTTGCGGGGGATAAGTATATTGTTTTCGGTCACGGTAAGCCCGATTTTTCTGGGGCAATCCAATGCCTTTGTTATATCTTGCTGCAATGTTATCGGCAAATCACCGTAGCCGGGGCTGTAGCGGAACTTTGAAAACAGTCCGGCGTCGTGATATGGCTTTAGTATATCGGATTCTGTACGGTCTGCTGCCGCTTCGATAAAAGCCGTGCCGGCTGAATCAAAGATGACGGCTTTTGTCATGCTTTGCGGCTGTTTTCTCATGAGTTCCGCATCAAAAACCGCCCCGAGGGTACATGCAAAGGTTATGCACTTTACGGCGCCTTTGAGGTGATTCTGTATATCTGTGCCCTGCAAGACAATGTCAATATCACGCAGAAACACAGCATTTTCCTCGAATACGACATCAGAAACAGCATATGTATGTAAAGGTGTAAACATAGACACTTCTTTGATTGTTTCATCAATCAAAGAAGTGATTTCGGGAGATATTTTTTGACCGCTATATCCAAGATAGCGCAAAATTTCGGTTTTGATTGCGGAATACATTTATTATCTGCTCCTTATGCGCTCTGTGTGATAGCGTGCAATGTCGGGGTGGTTCATGGTGTATATGTGTATCCCGTCACTGCCGTTTTCCAGCAATTCCAGGGCCTGGTTTGCGGCATATTCAATGCCTGCTTTGCGCAAATCCGCGGCATTGCCGGAATATTTGTTTAAAAGTCTGATTATTGCAGAAGGCAGTGACGCGCCGCACATAAAAATCATGCGTGAAATCTGTGATTGACTAAGGATTGGCATAATCCCGGGTATAATCGGCTTTGTGACGCCGATTTTTCTTGCATAGTCCAAAAACTTGTAAAAGTAGGTGTTGTCAAAGAAAAGCTGACTCATAAAGAAATCTGCGCCCAAAACTTCTTTTGTTTTCATATAATTCCAATCTTTTTCGGGGGTTTCACAGGCTATGTGTCCCTCCGGATAGCAGGCGGCGCCTATGCAGAAATCTTTCTCTTTCAGAATGGGGATAAGGTCTGATGCATATGAAAATTCCGAGTGAGTACCCTCAATTGAATCACCTCTTAGGGCAAGAATGTTTTCAATGCCCTCACTTTTTAGTTTTTCGGACATAGATTCAATTTCGGAAATGTCGGAATTTGCACAGGTGAGGTGCGCGACGGCATTTATTCCGTAAGTGTTTTGTACAAGGGAGGCAACGGTTGCGGTTCTGTCGCTGTTGCCGCTGCCGCCGGCCGAGTATGTCACACTTATGAAATCGGGGTTCAGCGACTTCATTTGCGAGAGAATGTCAGACAGTTCCCTTATGCTGAGATAGCCCTTTGGGGGGAATATCTCAAAGGAAACAGGTTGTTTTGTTGATTTGTATATTTCCGAAACCTTCATATTCTCAGTCCTTTATCTGCAAATTTATTGTGGTTAAATCCAACTCGCGCCCGTCGGGGGAAGAAACGGAAACAGTGCTGTTGTCCTTCAGTTCACCCGAAAGCGAAAGCTTTGCAAGTTTATCTTCAAGCAGTGTCTGAATTGCACGTTTAAGCGGTCTTGCGCCGTATTTTGCATCATATCCTTTTGTGAGGATAGCCTCTTTTGCGGAATTGTCAATGGTGAGGGTAATATTCCTCTGCATAAGTTTCTCGGTGATGTCTTTAAGCATCAAATCTATGATTTTTCTCAAATCGTCCTTTGTGAGAGGTTTAAAGCTTACAATTTCATCGATTCTGTTTAAAAATTCAGGTCGAAAATGTGATTTCAAGCTTTTTTCGACATTGTCGGCAAGTGTCACACTGTCGTCTGCACCAAATCCCAATGCGTTTGACTTAAATTCCGAGCCGGCATTGGTTGTCATGATGATGATAGTGTTTTCAAAGTTAACGACTTTGCCGTGACTGTCCGAAACACGCCCGTCGTCCAGAATCTGCAAAAAGAGGTTGAAGACCTCGGGGTGTGCTTTTTCGATTTCGTCAAGCAGAATTACTGAATACGGTTTTCTTCTCACCTTTTCTGTGAGGAGTCCGGCGTCGTCATAGCCCACGTATCCCGGGGGCGAACCGATAAGCTTGGAGACGGAGTGTTTTTCCATATATTCCGACATATCAAAGCGTATAAGCGCATCTTCACTGTCAAACATAACTTCCGCTATGGTTTTTACAAGTTCTGTTTTGCCGACGCCTGTCGGACCGGCAAAAATAAAGGATACGGGGCGTTTTTTTACTGAAATATCGGCGCGGCCGCGGCGTATTGCGCGTGAAACCGCGGTGACGGCGTCCTCCTGACCGATTACGCGCATGTGTATGCGTTCTTCAAGCTTCAAAAGCTTGGTCGATTCGTCCTCTGTCAGTCTGTGCACCGGTATTTTTGTCCAGCCTTCTATGACGGCGGCGATGTCGTCAAAAGTAATTTCGGAATTTTTTGACTTTTCTTCTTCAATGCCCAGTTGTTCGTTCAGACGGATTCTTTCCGCCTTGAGCTCAGCTACTGTTGCATAGTCCTCATTTGCGGCGGCGTCGTTTGATTGCATGTCAATGTCGGCAAGCTTGTTTTTTATCACGGTGACATTATACAGTGCGGTATTTTTCAGGTTAACTCTCGAGCCTGCCTCGTCTATCACGTCTATTGCCTTGTCGGGGAGAAACCGATCCGTTATATATCTTTCGGAAAGCTTTACCGCATCTTCAATGACCTTGTCGGAAATCTTGACACAATGGTAGTTTTCATAATAATCCCTTATGCCTTTTAAGATTTCTATGCTTTCGGCAATGCTCGGTTCGTCGACAAGAACCGGCTGGAATCGGCGCTCGAGTGCACTGTCCTTTTCGATGTATTTTCTGTATTCCGCAAGAGTTGTCGCCCCGATTATCTGTATTTCGCCTCTTGCAAGCGCCGGCTTCAGAATGTTTGCGGCGCTCATTGCGCCCTCAGCGTCGCCCGCAGCGACAATGTTGTGGATTTCGTCTATGACAAGAATCACATTCCCGGTGTCGCTTGCCTCGGTGAGCAGATTTTTCAGACGTGCCTCAAACTGACCGCGGAACTGTGTCCCGGCGACAAGTGCGGCAAAATCAAGAAGGTACAGCTGATATCCCAAAAGCTTTGGCGGAACGTTTTTTTCATAAATTCTGCACGCAAGCCCTTCTGCTATTGCGGTTTTGCCGACGCCCGGCTCGCCCAGAATGACGGGATTGTTTTTGGAACGTCTGTTCAGAATCTGAATAACACGTTCAATTTCGTCGTTGCGGTTTATGACACGGTCAACCTTGCCTGTGGCTGCCTTTTCGGTGAGATTTGTCCCATAGGTGTCAAGCATTGATTTTTTTTTGGATTTTTTCTTTTCGCGTGCGGCGGTTGTCTGCTCTTTTGCGTTGTTTTTTTCGCCGTCTTTTTCGGATTTTTTAAACATGTTTGACAAAAAGCCCAGCGGAGCAGTCGCGGCACCGCCTTCATCTGCATCGCCGCCGCTCATCTGTTCAAGCATTTCCTGCATCTCTTCTGGGGAGGAAACGTCTTGCATGTTGTTCATAAAATCGGACATTTCACTGTTAAGATTCTCAATGTCTTCGTCATTGATGCCCAATTGCTCCATCATATTGTTCAGCGGTGCAATGCCCATCTGCTTTGCACAGGAAAGACAAAGCCCCTGGTTAGTGGTTTTGTCACCCTCCATTTTTGTAATAAAAATCACGGCGGGATTAACTCCGCAGCGTGAACACATTGTTAAATTCATTTAATCGTACTCCTTTATTTGTTAAGAAAACATCAATAACTGTTGCGGCTTTTCAGCCATGGATTCCATTCTCAGAACATTATAACACAGGTGTACCGATAAAGGAAGTCTTTTTTTGTTTTATTTACAATCTGTTAATTATTTGATATGTTGCGGAAGGATTTTATATAAAAATTAAACAGTCATAGCGAAAAAAAAGTCCAAAACGCCCCTAAAAGTTGACATGAGTTTTTTGATATGATATACTCAGAGAAAAATACCTGAGAGGAAATTATTATGGAAATCATTGTGAAAAACGGCGACAGCCTTGAAAAAGCCATAGATAAAGCAAACAGCTGTGACGGCCCTGTTTTGGTGAAAATTCAAAAGGGAAATTATGAAGTGCATAAAACCCTGGAAATCAAGCACGGATGTATATCGGTGGAGGGAGAGAAAGGCACAAACATATACGGAAGCAAAAGAATATCCCTAGAGGGAATGCCGGCTGACGGGAATATTGTCACGGTTGATTTGAAAAAATGCGGAATAACCGACACGGGAAAATTTGGAGAAGGTCCTTTTGAAGATTTTTGGAAAGTGTACGATATCCCAAAACCTCACATGACGGAATACGGACCGGGGGCGGAGCTTTTTTATGAAGACAGAATCATGCCCGTTTCAAGATATCCCGAGGAGGGGTTTATGAAAATAAAAAAAGCTTTGGGGAAAAGTCCGATTTTCTTCAAAAAAGAAAAAAACGGCTCGGAGGAAGGGATTTTTACTTCTGATGATGATTCCGTAAAATCATGGGAGGACTATAAAAACATTCTTTTAGTCGGATACTGGAATGTGGATTGGGCAACGCAGCGCCACACGATAAAAGAGATTGACAGGGAGAGCGGGGCAATAACCGTCAATGAGCCATACCATGTATTTGGCTATCGTGACGGCGCATGCTATACCGAAAAGACAGGTGGACATTTTTATGCAGTCAATGTCCGTTCGGCAGTCAAAAAGCCGGGACAATGGTGCATTGACCGCGACAATGCACTTGTCTATATATATCCCTATGAGGGACAGAAATATTTTGACATTTCTTTGGCTGACGATGTATTTTATGCAAATGGGCAAAGGGATATAAGCGTTTCGGGGCTGAATATTTCACAATGCAGAAAATCCGGAATATGCTTTGAAAACTGCGAAGATGTGAGAGTAGATGACACAGAAGTGAAAAATGTCGGGGCGTGGGGAATACTCGGCGAAAACTGCACAAAGATGAGTGTGGAAAATTGCAGAGTGTCCGGGACGGGCGGCGGCGGAATTGCTGTCGGCGGCGGCTGCCGGGACGCGCTTTCTCCCTCCGGGAACCTCATAAAAAAGTGTACGGTGCACGGCATTGCAAGGTGGCACAGGACATACATGGCGGCGCTGGACATTTCGGGTGTGGGGTGCACAGTGTCGGAAAATTATATATATGACGTGCCGCATTTTGGGATAGTTTTTGCCGGAAACAATCATGTGATTGAAAAAAATGAAATCAGCAACGCATGTTATGAGTCAAATGATGCAGGTGCAATCTACAGCGGAAGAAATTGGACATTCAGAGGCAATATTATAAGGTATAATTATCTGCATGATTTGAGAGGACATGAGAACAAAGGCTGTGCAGGGGTATACTTTGATGACCTGATGTCAAGTGCAGAGGTCTATGGGAATATTTTTGCCAATATCCCGTATATAGCGCTTCTTTTGGGGGGAGGCAGAGATTTTGATATATATGATAATACTTTTTATAACTGCAAGATGGCAGTTATGTATGACAAGCGCGGCGTGATGTGGGCGTCATACAGCAACGACGGAGGAAGGCTCGGCGAACGCCTGAAAGAAGTGGATTACAAATCCGACACATGGAAAAATGCCTATCCGAAACTCTATACAATAAAAGAAAATGATATGCTGATGCCGATAGGAAACAAAATCAGAAACAACACGATAATCGGCGGTGACGGATTTGCTTTGCAGACTGCGGATTTGTCGGATATTACCCAAATTGAAGGGAATACTTTTGTACACTCCGACGCAGAAAAACATGAAATAAATCATGTCGATTGGTTCTATATTGACGAATAATCGGCACTGGTTGGAAAAAATACCGCAATATACAAGTATTTGCGGTATTTTTTTGTGAAATGTTGACATTTTGACAAATATATGCTATAATTTTTTTATTATGAAAAAATTAAGGGTTTATTGGAGGAATGATAATGTATACTGAAACATTTCAGCTTCTTGCTGCCATGATTATTTATATGGCGGCAGTTATTGTGATAGGTGTGGTGTTTGCCAAAACGGCAAACAAAAGCTCTGAGAATTATTTTCTCGGCGGACGTTCGCTGGGACCGTGGGTGACGGCGATGAGTGCCGAAGCGTCAGACATGAGCGGCTGGCTGCTTATGGGTTTGCCGGGCGTCGCATACTGGTGCGGACTGGCTGATGCGGCGTGGACGGCAATCGGCTTGCTGGTCGGCACATATCTCAACTGGCTTATTGTGTCAAAAAGACTGCGCCGCTACAGTATCCGGGCAAACAACGCAATCACATTGCCGGAGTTTTTCTCAAATCGTTTCAGGGAAAAGAATAAAGTCATCATGACATTGTCGGCTTTATTTATACTGATATTTTTCACGGTTTATGCCGCAAGCTGTTTTGTGACATGCGGAAAACTGTTTTCCACACTCTTCGGCGCGCCGTATATCGCAATGATGATTGTGGGTGCGGCATTTGTACTTATTTATACGATTCTCGGCGGATTTTTGGCAGAGAGCGCGTCGGACTTTATGCAGAGCATAGTCATGATTGTTGCGCTGGTGGTGATTGTGACGATAAGCACGGTCAAAGCAGGGGGCTTTGGTGCTGTTATCGACAATGCAAAACAAATCCCGGGATTTTTGCAGTTTTTTGGGCTTGCGACACCGACTTTGAATAATGCCGGAGAGCAGATTGTCGAAGCCGGCAAGCCGCTTTTCGGCGCCGCTGCCGATTATGGTTTGATAAAGGTATTCTCCATGCTTGCGTGGGGTTTGGGGTATTTTGGCATGCCGCAGGTTTTGCTGAGATTTATGGCAATAAGAAAGGAAGACGAGCTGAAACGCTCAAGAAGGATTGCCATGGTTTGGGTGACGATTTCTCTTGCCGTTGCGGTATTCATCGGCATTGTCGGCAGACAGCTTTATCCGACACAGCATCTGACACAAACCGACGCGGAAAACATATTTATTACACTTGCGACAAGCTCGCTGCCGCCGCTTTTGGCTGGCTTTGTGATGGCGGGCATTCTGGCGGCGACGATAAGTTCTTCGGACTCTTATCTGCTGATTGCGGCGTCCGCTTTTGCCAAGAATATATTCCAGGGCTTGTTTAAGAAGAACGCAAGTGACAAGCAAGTCATGACCGTTTCGAGAATTACACTTCTTTTGATTGCGGTTATTGCAATGGTTATTGCCCTTGATGAGAAGAGCGTTATATTCAAGATAGTTTCTTTTGCATGGGCAGGCTTTGGCGCGACATTCGGTCCGCTGATTCTGTTCTCGCTGTTCTGGAAGAGGACAAACAGAGAAGGTGCGATTGCCGGAATGGTCGGAGGGGCGGCAATGGTGTTCCTGTGGAAACTGGTGATATCAAGGCTTGGGGGGATATTTGCGATATATGAACTTCTCCCGGCGTTTATCTTCTCATCGATATGCATTGTTGTTGTGTCTTTGATGACTGCGCCGCCTTCAAAGGAAATTGAAGAAGACTTTGAGGCTGTAAAAGTCAAGTCGGAAATTTGATTTTTTTTGACACTCTGTGCAGTAAAATGCGGATTTTATAAGCATTTATGCTTTAAAATAACCAAAAAAACAAAAAAATCAAATAAATGTATTGACAAATATATGGTATTGTGAGATAATGCAATAGAATTATAAATATCATTTATTACTAATGGTAGAGGCGCGGTACTTATCAGTACAGCGGTTTAAAGAACAGACAACTCTGAACCGCCGGAAAGGAAATACCGCCGAAATATACAGTTTATGTCTGGGGCTGTATATTGGGTTGCAGGAGAATATCCTGCAGACTGTCACTTATGTGAAGCGCTATCTGTAGTTTTAGTATTTGCTTTGATAATCTTTAAAGCCGTGTACGTATAACTATTTTAGCGTTCACGGCTTTTTTGGTGCTTTCCGGAGAAAACACCGCAGAATTTTAAAATTAAAAAAAGGTGGTAAAAACTCATGAAAAAAATTGTTTCAGCTTTAATTGCGATGTCTTTGATGCTTGGATTTGCAGGCTGCGGTTCACAGCCGACGTCGGATGACAGTGTGCTGCGTGTCGGCATGGAATGTAACTATGCGCCGTACAACTGGTCGCAGACGGAAAACGCAGACGGTGCGGTTGCCATTTCCAATGTTGACAACATGTATACAAACGGATATGACGTGCAGGTTGCAAAGAAGATTGCCGACTCTCTCGGCAAAAAGCTTGAGATTTACGCTTATGAATGGGACAGCCTTATCCCCGGTGTCCAGTCCGGGAATCTTGACATGATTATCGCGGGAATGAGCCCGACGGCACAGAGAAGAGAAAAGATTGATTTTTCAAACAATTATTACACATCAAACCTTGTTATCGTAACAAAAAAGGGCAACCTGAGCGATGTAAAGACAATTGCAGACCTTAAGGGCAAGAAGATTGCCGCACAGTTGGGTACTTTCCATCTTGACGCTTTGACAACTCAGACAGAGGCAGAGGTGTCAGAACTTGCCGATTTTTCAACAATGCTTATCGCGCTCAGCGCAGGCACCATTGACGGCTATGTTGCGGAAGAACCGACAGCAATGGCAGTGTGCCAGGACCCGGCATATGACTATGTCGCACTTGAAAACAACAACACAGGCTTTACTGTTGAAGATGATGAAGTGAGTATTGCGGTTGGTGTAAAAAAGGATTCTGCCCTGACAGAGCAGATTAACAATGCAATTGCAGACCTTGATTCATCAGCACAAAAGGCACTGATGCTTGAAATGGTTAAGGCTGCACCGGCAGAAGAAACAGAAGAATAATTTTTAAGGTAAAGAATATGACAAGTTTTTTAAAAGAAGTAGTAGATATTTTAATAAAGTATAAAGGTTATTTCCTGCAGGGCATAGGCTATACAATGCTTATTGCCCTTGTCGGGACAATTGTGGGATTGATAATCGGTTTGATTACCGGTATTGTGAGAACCATACCGAAGGCAAAAAATCCGGCAGTGAGGGTTCTTCTGAAAATTGTGAATGCAATCATAAACATTTATGTTGAAATTTTCAGAGGGACACCGATGATGGTTCAATCAATGGTTATTTTCTGGGGATATGCTTTTATGAACAACGGTGTGACATTGCCGCTGATTCCGGCAGGCATATTTATCGTATCGATAAACACCGGTGCATATATGGCAGAGATTGTCCGCGGCGGAATCATATCGATTGACAGGGGACAGTTTGAGGGTGCATATTCTGTGGGCATGAGCCACTGGCAGACCATGATAAACGTTATTGTGCCACAGACTATGAGGAATATCCTTCCTGCCATAAGCAACGAGTTTGTTATAAACATAAAGGATACATCGGTTTTGAATGTTATCGGCGTGACGGAATTGTATTTCTTTACAGCCAAAATTTCAAAAATGACATGGGCTATTTTTGAAACATATGTGGTTGCGTGTGTGATTTATTTTATACTGACATTTACGATAACGCGTATTCTGAAGCTTATAGAGCGCAAGATTGACGGATCGGATTCGTATATTATGATACAGCACTCTTCTACGATGCCGGACGAGAATTTTTCTGCAAAGGAGGACAACTGATGAGTGACGAAAACAAAATAATAACCATAAAGGGTTTGAAAAAATCCTTTGGAGAAAATTCTGTCCTGAAGGATATCAACTTTTCCGTAAACAAGGGTGACGTGACGTGCATCATCGGTTCGTCAGGCTCGGGAAAATCCACGATGCTCCGCTGCATAAACCTTTTGGAAGAGCCGACAAGCGGCGCAATTGTATATAAGGGGCAGAATATCCTTGAAACAAAAAATATCCCGGCGTACAGGGCAAAGGTTGAGATGGTGTTTCAGAGTTTCAATCTGTTTGACAACATGACGGTTTTGAAAAACTGTATGGTCGGGCAGAGAAAAGTCTTGAAGACCGACAAGGAAACAGCCAAAAAAGAGGCTTTGTATTATTTGGAAAAAGTCGGCATGGCGCCGTATATAAACGCAAAACCAAAACAGCTTTCGGGCGGACAGAAACAGAGGGTTGCGATTGCAAGGGCGCTTGCCATGAAGCCGGACGTTATACTCTTTGATGAGCCGACCTCGGCGCTTGACCCGCAGATGGTGGGAGAAGTATTGGAGGTCATCAAGAATATTGCCAAGGAAGGGCTTACGATGATTATTGTGACCCATGAGATGGCATTTGCACGAGATGTTTCAAATCATGTTGTATTCATGAATGACGGCGTGATTTGTGAAGAGGGCACACCTGAGGAGATTTTTACTTCGCCGAAACGCCCTGAAACAAAGGCATTTCTCTCAAGATTTATGAAAGAAAACTGATGCTGGATACGGCCAAAAAGGGACTGTAAAAAATCAATTGATTTTTTACAGTCCCTTTTATATCGGCATTAAGATAATTCAATTATTGCTGTTTAAACTCGGTCCAGATTTCATCATATATTGCCGCGGCGTCGCCGACATCTTTTATAAACTCCGGCGTGCCCAGGATTTCGGACGGAATGTAGAGGGCGGGGTTTGCCTTGAAATCGTCCGACAGATATTTTTCCGATTCCTTGTTTACACACATGTACATTATTTGTTCGGCGATGCTTGCGCCGACTTCCGGCTCCAGAATATAGTTTAAAAATTCGTATGCTTCATCTGTATTTTGCGAACCGGACGAAACAAACCATGAATCAATACCAAATCCCATACCTTCTTCGGGGTATACAACCTTTAGGTCGGGGCGTGCCTCATGTGCAAGGAGAACATTTGGCGTAAACATATACCCGACAGCGGCTTCGCCGCTGATGACAGACTCATGCGGACTGTCATAATCAAAGTGATGTACGTTATCCTTTAATTTAAAAAGCTTTTCTTTTGCCTCGTTCAGTTTTGTTTCGTCTGTTTCGTTGAAGGAATAACCCAGACTTTTGAGTGTTATACCGATGATGTTCCGCGCATCGTCGATGAGAACGACATTGTTTTTCAGTTCCGTGTTCCACAAATCATTATAGCCTTTTATGTCGATATCTGTTTTTTGCGGGTCATACACAATCAAGGGTGTGCCGGGTGCATAGGGGACGGTATATTTATTGCCCGGGTCATAATATTGATTTAAAAATACATCGTTTATATTTTTGTAATTCGGTATTTTTGATTTGTCCAGTTCTTTTATGAGTCCCTTTTTTGCCGCAATGTCAATCATATAGTCTGATGCAATAACAATGTCATAATCTGCACCGCCGGAGATTGAGAGCTTGGAAAGCATTTCTTCGTTGTCGTTGAAATTTGAGTAATTCAGTTTTATTCCTGTGGTGTCCTCAAAATTTTTTGCCACATCCTCGGGGATATAACCGTCCCATGTGAGGACGTTGAGTGTGCGTTTTGCGCCGTTTTTTGTGTCTGTGCCGCATGAGGATATCATCGGCACAACCATTGCCGCAGATATCACGGCTGTTATTATCTTTTTCATAGTCAAAACCTCTTTCTTATTTATTTTTCCTTAAAAGAACCGACAAAATCACCATGACCGATGTCACGAGCAGCATAAGCGTGCACAACGCGTTAATCTCGGGTGTCACGCCGGTTTTCATCTGAGAATATATTTTTATTGGCAGAGTGTTTGTCGCAGCACCTGTGACAAAGAAGCTTATTACAACATCGTCCATAGACATTGCAAACGCAAGGAATATCCCGGACAATATTGAGGGCAGAATGAGCGGGAACTCAATTGTCCAAAAGCTTTTTGCCGCGCTTGCCCCCAAATCCCGCGCGGCATCGCAAAGCGTCGGGTCAATTCCGCTTAATGATGCCTTCACCATGAGGAATATGTATGGTATGCAGAATGAACAATGCGCGATTATCAGCGTCAGCATTCCCGTTTTAATTTTTAACAGTGTGAAAAAGGCCAAAAATGCCATGCCGAGAATAATCTCGGGAATCATAAGCGGCAGGAATATTATTCTTTCGATATATTTGACGAAAGATGTATTCTTCTGCAATGACACAGCGCCGGCCGTCCCGATGACTGCCGACAGCAGGCATGACGTGACGCCGATGACAAGGCTGTTTTTAAGAGTCTCTGCAATAATATGATTTGAAAACAGCTTTTTATACCATTTAAGTGAAAAACCTTGCCATATTGTTGCCATTCTTGATGAATTGAAGGAATATATCACTACTATTATAATAGGTAAATATATCAAAGTCAATATCAAATATAAATATAGCGACGAATAATTTTTCTTCATCTAAAACACCTCCGGACTGTCATTTCCCGAAAGTCTGCGGCATGCCCAAAGGGCGATAAATGTCATGATAATCATAATGACGGAAAGCGCTGCGCCGAATGGCATATTTCGGGAGGTTGTGAGCTGATTTTCAATGACGTTTCCCAAAAGCATGATTTTGCCGCCGCCCAACAGGTCGGAAATGAAAAACAGGCCGATTGAGGGGACAAAGACCAGAGTTATCCCCGAAAACAGCCCGGGCGCGGTCAGCCTGAGTGTTATGTCAAAGAAGCTTCTTATCCTGCCGGCACCAAGGTCGCGTGAGGCGTCGGTGAGGGTGGAATCCAGCTTCAGACAGGACGAATATACAGCCAGAATCATGAAGGGGAGCAGAGCATAGACCATGCCGATGACCACCGCGGGCGGGGTGTACAATATGCTGAGAGAAGAGCTTATGATGTGCAGGCTTTGCAATGCCCGGCTCAAGACCCCTCCGCCTTTCAGGAGAATTATCCAGCCGTATATCCTGACAAGGCTGTTTGTCCAAAAAGGAACCACCAGCATAAGCATAAGGACACTGCGTTTTTTGGGGGATTGCTTTGCCATTATGTACCCGAAAGGATAGCCGATTATAATGGTGCACAGTGTTGTCATGCCTGCCATTGCAAATGATGTGATGAAGGTTTTCATGTAAACAGGTGTAAAAATCTGCCTGTAATTTTCAATTGTAAATATATATTTGACGCCCCAAAGGTTATCTTTTTGCATAAAGCTCATTCCGATGACGTATATAAGCGGAAGTATCACAAATAATACTGCAAAAAGAACAATCGGGGCAAGAAGAAGTTTATTTTTCATCATTTTCCTCCGCAAGATATATCATTTTGTTTATGTCGGGCTCGGCATAAACGGTTTCGTTTGCCTTTATATCGGGGGTGGGAACGTATGAAGCCGACACAATTTTTGTTCCGTCTGCCGTTTCCAGTGTTGTCTTGAAAATGCCGTTTACATATACCTTGTCGCATACGGTCGCTTTGATAGAGTTTTTGGCTCTCTTTTTGCGGAGCAGAATGTTTTCGGCGCGGACTGCTGCGGCGCCCTTGCCTGTTTTGGTTTTTGGGGAACAGGGAAACTGAATTGTTTCACCCGAAAATTCAAACTCCGCAAAACCATTCCCGATATTTTTTACAAAGCCGTCCAAAATGTTTGCCGCACCAACAAAGGACGCGGCAAATCGCGTCTGAGGGAAATCGTATATTTCCGACGGTGTGCCGCTTTGTTCGATTTTACCGTTGTTCATGACGATGATTCTGTCGGACAGGTTCATTGCCTCTTCCTGGTCGTGAGTGATGTACAAAAATGTCATACCGAGGGTTTTTTGCAGATTTTTCAATTCCGTTTGCATGTATTGCCGAAGCTTTAAGTCAAGCGCACCGAGCGGCTCGTCAAGGAGCAACACGGAAGGCTTGTTCACGGCGGCGCGTGCTATGGCGACGCGCTGCTTTTCGCCTCCGCTTAAATCTTTTACGGAACGTTTTTCATATCCCGAAAGCCTGACAAGCGAAAGCATGTTGGAAACGGCTTTTTGCCGCTCTTTTTTACCGATGTTTTTCAGCTTCAATGCATATTCTATATTCTTTTCCACATTCATGTGCGGAAAGAGGGCATAGTTTTGGAAAACGGTGTTTAGGGTGCGTTTTTCGGGCGGAAGGGCGGAAATATCCGAGCCGTTTAGGAACACTTGCCCGGAATCGGGCTTTTCAAGCCCGGCAATGATGCGCAGCATTGTGGTTTTTCCGCAGCCGGAAGGGCCCAAAAAGGTCACAAATTCACCTTCTGTGATTTCAAAGGATAAATCCTTTAAAACGGTTTTTCCGCCAAAGCTTTTTGTGATGTTTTTCAGTTGCAGTACGTTCATGGTATTCTCCTTACAGTTTGTTATAAAATTCGGGAATAAAGCTTTCGTCGGCAGTGTCCGCGCCTTGTATATAGGCATTTTTTATGCCTATGCCGACTGCATAATCAATCAGACAATTGTAATAGTCCGGCGATATTTTCTTGTTCAGCTCCGGGAATTTGTCAAGGCGGTTTACGGGCGTATATTGGTTCATTATGCTTATATAGATATCGTCGGCATATGCGGAGTGCAGATAATCAAGCACCTTTTTTGAGTCAAACAAAAGCCCGGGAAGCATGAGATGCCGCACAATTGTGCCGGACACCGCAATGCCTTGGGAATCAAATTTCATTTTCCCGGTCTGTCGCACCATTTCCGACAAAGATGATGCGGCGTGCTCAAAGTAATGCGGTGCGTTGGAATATTTTATTGCATATTTATTATTATAATATTTAAAATCAGGCAGATATATGTCGACATATCCCTCCAGAAGCCTTATGGACGAAGCTTTTTCATATCCGCCGCAGTTGTACACAACTGGTATGGAAAGACCGTGTCCTTTGGCATAGTCAAGTGCGGATATAATCTGCGGTATATAATGTGTCGGGGTGACAAGGTTTATGTTCAGTGCGCCGTTTGCCTGCTGTTCCAAAAACAATTCGCCAAGCCTTTCACAGGATATCTCTTCGCCCATGCCGTGCGCGCTTATGGCGCTGTTTTGGCAAAAAGCACATTTCAGCGTGCAGTTTGAAAAAAATACTGTCCCGGAGCCTTTTTCTCCCGAGATGCACGGTTCTTCCCAAAGGTGAAGAGCACTGCGTGCAACCTTTGGGTTTTTGCCGGCATGGCAAAAGCCGTATTCGCCCGCAAGACGGTTTGCGCCGCAACTGCGCGGACAAAGCATACATTTTTCCAATAGTTTTTTCAAATCATTACCTTCTTTTGATGAATTTCTTGTGTTTTAAGATAATTATAACATATTTTTTTATTATTTACAATCTAAAACCTTGCAAAATCTGCCTGAATATTGTATAATATATCGGTATGGGATATTTTTTTGGATTAAAAGAGGGAAATATATGGATAAAAATCAATTTATAAGAGAAAATTTTGGTGTTTCGGAGGATGTGACAGCTTTGGCAGAAAAAGCAGAAGCAAAAATTTCCGGGCAATTTAAAAATATAGAAGAGATTGCACAGATAAACCAGATGCGCGTGATGAAGGCATTTTCAGACAACCGTGTGAGTGATGCGCACTTTGCCGAAACCTCCGGATATGGATATGACGACCTGGGACGCGACACTTTGGACAGAGTATATGCAGATATATTTGAATGTGAGGACGCGCTTGTCCGCCACAATTTTATATCGGGAACGCATGCGCTTTCCACGGCGCTGTTCGGCGTGTTGCGGACGGGCGATGTGCTTTTGTCAGTGACGGGCGCGCCGTATGACACATTGCTGGACGTCATAGGAACCGAAAAATCCACGGGAGACGGGTCGCTGAGGGATTTTGGCATTGAATATATGCAGACGGAGCTTGACGGTGAAAGCAGGATAGACTATGCACGCGTGGAAGAAATTTTAAAAAGCAGATTTATAAAGGCGGTCTTTATCCAGCGTTCAAAGGGATATGGCTGGAGAAAGACTTACAGCACGGAAGAAATCGGAGAAATTGTCCGCTTTATAAAAAGCATTTCTCCCGAAACGGTGTGCATTGTGGACAATTGCTACGGAGAGTTTGCCGATGTGCATGAGCCGACCGCATATGGTGCGGATTTGTGCGTTGGCTCACTTATAAAAAACCCGGGGGGCGGACTGGCACAAACCGGGGGATATATCGCCGGCAAGCAAAGATTGGTGGAGCTTTGCTCCTACAAGCTCACGTCGGTGGGCATCGGAAAGGAATGCGGAGCAAGCCTGGGGCTCAACAAATCCATGTATCAGGGACTTTTTATGGCACCGCATATTGTTTCCCAGGCGATTAAGAGTGCGGTTTTTTGTGCCGCGGTGTTTGAAGAACTGGGATTTGAAGTTGACCCGGCACCGACTGCAAAAAGGCATGACATTATACAGTCGGTCAAATTTGACAGCCCCGAGAGGCTGAAAGCATTTTGCGCCGGAATACAAAAGGGTGCCCCGGTGGATTCTTTTGTGACGCCCGAGCCTTGGGATATGCCGGGATATCACGACCAAGTGATAATGGCGGCAGGCGCTTTTGTACAGGGGGCGTCAATCGAGCTGAGCGCCGATGCGCCGATGCGTCCTCCATACATTGCGTATATGCAAGGGGGGCTCACATATGAATCCGCAAGATTGGGGATAATCATGTCGGTGTGGCTTATGAAAAAACAAGGACTTATAAAAATCTCTTGACATGTTATGTAAAAAATTATAAAATAATGTAGATAGTTTATTTGGGAGTGATAATTTATATGCTGATAACACAAGCGCCGAAAGGCACGGAGGATTTATTGCCCGAGGAAAGCTATAAATGGCAGTACCTTGAAAAAAGCTTTAAGACGGTTTGCGACCGCTTTGGCTACCGCGAAATAAGGGTGCCGACATTTGAGCATACGGAACTTTTTGAAAGAGGTGTCGGCGACACCACCGATGTTGTGCAAAAACAGATGTATACCTTTCTGGACAAAGGCGGAAGAAGCGTGACTCTGCGCCCGGAGGGGACGGCATCTGTGGCGAGATGTTTTTTGCAGCACAGCCTTTATGCAAACGCTATGCCGCTCAAAATGTTTTATGACATTGCATGCTTCAGATATGAGAACAAGCAGAAGGGAAGACTGCGGGAATTTCATCAGTTTGGGGTTGAGGTTTTTGGCTCAAAGGGGCCGTCGGTTGATGCGGAAATAATAAGCCTTGCGATAACCTTCCTGAAAAATGTGGGTTTAAACGATTTGGCTGTAAACATAAACAGTATAGGCTGTCCGCAGTGCCGCAAAAGATATAATGATGCATTGAAGGAGTATTTCAGACCGCACCTGTCAGAGCTTTGCGCAACCTGCAATGAAAGATTTGAAAGAAACCCTTTGCGAATACTTGACTGCAAGTCGGAAATATGCGGCGAAATCGCAAAAGGAGCACCCACGATTCTGGAATATATCTGCGACGATTGCCGTGAGCATTTTGAGAAATTAAAAAAAGCGCTGGATGCGATGGAAATCCCCTATACGGTAAACCCGGGGATTGTGCGCGGATTGGACTATTATACAAAGACGGTTTTTGAGATTATCAGCGGGCCGTTTACGGTGTGCGGAGGCGGACGTTATGACGGCATGATTGAAGAATTTGGCGGCGATCACATACCGGGAATTGGGTTTGGACTTGGTATAGAGCGTCTTTTGATAAGGCTTGCAGAACTGGGCATTGAAATACCGAAAGAGAACGGAATCGACCTATACATCGCCCCATTGGGCGACAATGCGCGCGAAAAGACGGCAAAGCTTGTGCTTGACCTGAGGAAAGACGGCATAAACACAGAAACCGACCATATGGACAGAACCCTGCGCGCGCAGATGAAGTATGCAAATAAAATCGGCGCAAGGTATACGGCGGTTATCGGTGATGATGAAATAGAAAATTCGCGGGTGAATCTTAAGGATATGGAAACGGGGAACGAAGTGAAGATATCTCTTGATATGCTTGCAGAAACAATAAAGGAAGGAAGAAAATAATGGAAACATTGCATGGATTGAAAAGAACACACAAGTGTGCGGAGCTCGGCGAGAAAAATATAGGTGAGCAGGTTGTTGTCATGGGCTGGACGCAGACATACAGACAGCTTGGTGCGCTTACATTTATAGATTTGCGCGATATAAGCGGCATTGTCCAGTTGTCCTTCTCAGAGGATTTCTCGGAAGAAGCCTTCCAAAAGGCACAGAACGTAAGAAACGAATATGTGCTGGCGGCAAAGGGGACTGTTGTTGAACGTTCCGCAATCAATGATAAAATAAAGACCGGACGCATAGAGATACAGGTGACGGAACTGAGAATACTCAATAAGTCCGAAACACCTCCTTTTGCTATTGAAGAAGGTTCAAATGTCAAGGACGAAACAAGACTTAAGTTCAGATACCTTGATTTGCGCCGCCCGGACGTGCAGAAAAATCTTATCGCACGTCACAAGATTGCACAGATTGCACGTTCTTTCTATTCCGACAACGGATTTTTGGAAATAGAAACCCCTATGCTTACCAAGAGCACACCGGAAGGGGCAAGGGATTATCTTGTGCCCAGCCGTGTACACCCGGGGAAGTTTTATGCTCTGCCGCAGTCACCGCAGCTTTACAAGCAGATTCTTATGCTGTCTGGTATGGACAGGTATTTCCAGATTGTAAAATGTTTCAGAGATGAAGATTTGCGCGCCGACCGCCAGCCGGAATTTACGCAGATAGACCTTGAAATGTCTTTTGTTGAGGCAGAAGATGTCATGAGTCTGAATGAGCGTTTTATTCAAAAGCTTTTCAAAGAGGTTCTGGGGCGTGACATCGCCTTGCCTTTGCGCAGAATACCTTATTGTGAAGCCATGTCAAAGTATGGCTCTGACAAGCCTGACACTCGCTTTGGGCTGGAGCTTTGCGATGTTTCCGATGTTGTCGGGTCTTGCGGATTTAAAGTGTTCACAGATACTGTTGCAAACGGCGGAAGTGTCCGCGGCATAAACATAAAGGGAGGCGCAAAGTTCAGCAGAAAAGAAATTGATTCACTTGGTGAATTTGTGAAAACATACCGTGCAAAAGGTTTGGCATGGCTTTCGATAAATGAAGGCGGCATAAAGTCATCTTTTGCAAAATTCATGACGGAGGACGAAAACGCCGCATTGATAAAGGCTATGCAGGGAGAAACGGGCGACCTTTTGGTATTCGTTGCCGACAAAAACAATGTTGTGTTTGATTCACTCGGGGCACTGCGTACGGAAGTTGCAAAACGCATGAATCTGATTGAAGAAGGAACATATGACCTCTTGTGGGTGACAGAATTCCCCCTTTTGGAATACAGCGAAGAAGAAGGACGTTTTACCGCCATGCATCACCCCTTCACGGCGCCGATGGACGAAGATATAGAATATCTTGACACAGACCCGGGAAGAGTGCGCGCAAAGGCATATGACATTGTTATAAACGGCTGTGAAGCAGGCGGCGGAAGTATAAGAATATACAATTCCGATTTGCAACAGAAAATGTTTGAAACACTTGGCTTTACGCCGGAGGACGCATGGGCACGTTTTGGGTTCCTTTTGGAGGGTTTCAAATACGGTACACCTCCGCATGGCGGAATGGCATACGGTCTGGACAGGCTTGTTATGCTTTTGACGGGCTGTGACAACATCAAAGACGTCATCGCTTTCCCGAAGGTGCAGAATGCGTCCGAGCTTATGACCAATGCGCCTGACGTTGTGGACAAAAAGCAACTGGACGAGCTGTCAATTGAACTGAAAAAAAATAACTGAAAAAAGAGGGTTGCCGCCGGCAGCCCCTTTGATTTATAATATTGTTGTAACAAGACTTTTTCACCCTTCATAATATTATTATGAGGTGATGGTTATGCGTGCCGCGGTGGCGAATAAGTATAAAATCCGTTTAATGTTTTATCTGGCGGTGATAACAGTGTCTTTGGGGGCGTCCTTTGTCGTTTTTGTAACTGTTGTGCGTCCTGTGTTTATGCAAAGGTTGCAGTATTATACACATATGGCCGCAACAGAAACGATAAACAATGCCGTATCCGATGTGTTTTCGGGGAAAAACAGCTTTGGGGAATTGGTGACTCTGGAAAGAAACAGTGACGGCATTGTGACCGCATTGAGCGCCAACACGGCGGAAATGAACAGATTGCGTGCCGCTGTAGCGGGTGCGCTGGAGGAAAATCTGAAAAAAACAGACGCACGGTACATAAATATCCCGATTGGAAGTATATTAGGTAATGAACTGCTGGCTGGGAGCGGCCCTGATGTGAAAATAAAAATCCGCCCAATCGGGCTTGCGGACATTGACTTTTACGATAATTTTGAGTCGTGCGGTATAAATCAGTCAAGGCACACAATATATATAGTTGTCGCGATTGACATTGCGGTCACTGCGCCGCAGATGAAAACGTCAAACAGAGTGTCAGCAAAGATACCTGTTTCCGAAACCGTCATAGTGGGAAATGTGCCGAAATATTACGGAGCAGGCATGAATACTGCTGTGAATGAGTAGCCGGGTGACGGTGTAAAGTTTTTGTGGAATGGAGAAATACTATGGATGCGGAAAAAAGAATCAGAGAATTGAGAGCCACACTGGAATATCACAGTAAAAAATATTATAATGAGGATTCGCCGGAGATTTCGGACTTTGAGTATGACGCACTGATGAATGAACTTAAAGCACTGGAAAAGGAACACCCGGAGTTTGATTCGCCGGATTCTCCGACACAGAGGGTCGGCGGCGCGGCTTTGGATAAATTTGAAAAGGTTGTGCATGAGGTGCAGATGAACAGCCTTCAGGACGCGTTTTCGAAGGAGGAAATATATGACTTTGACAAGCGTGTGAGGAGTGCTGTGCAGGATTTCACTTATGTTGTGGAACACAAGATTGACGGGCTTTCCGTGTCGCTGGAATATGAAAACGGCAGATTTGTGAGGGGTTCGACACGCGGCGATGGAATTGTGGGCGAGGACGTAACGCAAAACATAAAAACCATAAATTCCGTGCCGCTGAGGCTTGCGGAAGAAATACCGTTTTTGGAGGTGCGCGGTGAAGTGTTTATTTCCAAAAAACAATTTTTGAAAATAAACGAAATGCGTGAAAATGCGGAGGAACCGCTTTTTGCAAACCCAAGGAATGCCGCCGCCGGCTCGCTTCGTCAGTTGGATTCAAAGGTCACGGCAGAACGCGGGCTGGATATTTTTGTTTTTAATATTCAGAGGATTGAGGGAAAAGAGATAAAGACCCACCACGACGGGCTTTTGTATTTAAAAAAGCTTGGTTTTAAGGTTATCCCGGACAATGATGTGTATAAAAGCATTGAAGAAGCATACAGCCGTGTGCTGAAAATTGGCGACAGCAGAGGAGAATTGTATTTTGACATTGACGGCGCTGTCATAAAGGTAAATGAACTGGAAAAGAGAGAATCTCTGGGCGCTACCGCAAAGTTCCCAAAGTGGGCAATTGCATACAAGTTCCCGGCGGAAAGGCAAAAAACAAGGGTGCTTGACATTGTTGTGAATGTCGGCAGAACGGGAGTGCTTACTCCGCTTGCATATCTTTCGCCGGTGAGGATTGCCGGTTCCACGGTTTCACGTGCAACACTCCACAATATGGATTATATTGACGAAAAAGACATAAGAATCGGGGATACTGTCATAATACAAAAGGCAGGTGACATTATACCCGAGGTTGTCGAGGTGGATTATGATGAGCGGACGGGTGAAGAGAGAAAATTTGGCATGCCAAAGACCTGCCCGGAGTGCGGCTCGGAAGTTGTCCGGGAAGAAGGCGAGGCGGCATATCGCTGTACGGGCATGAGCTGCCCGGCACAGAGATTGCGTCATATAATTCATTTTGTATCAAGAAATGCAATGGACATATCGGGACTCGGGGAGTCGATTGCGGAACAGATGCTTGCAAAAGGCTTGATTTCCGATGCGGCGGATTTATATTATGTCAAAGCGGAAGAAATTGCCGGACTGGAAAAGATGGGCGAAAAATCGGCACAAAACCTTATCAATGCTTTGGAAATCTCAAAGAAAAACGATCTCCACAGGGTAATCAATGCGCTGGGGATAAGGCACATCGGTGAAAAAAATGCAAAAACATTGGCACGAAAATTGAAAAGCATGGATAATATAATTTCTGCCGATTTTGAACAGCTTTCGGAGCTTGACGACTTCGGAGGGGTGATGGCGGAAAGCGTTGTTTCGTTCTTCTCGCAAGGGCAGAACATTGAATTTATAAACAAACTGAAAAACGCAGGCGTAAACATGACGGCTTATGAAGAAGAAACAAGCGATATGCGCTTTGAATCCATGGTTTTTGTTTTGACGGGTACGCTGTCGAAATACAGCAGAAAAGAGGCGTCCGATATTATTGAGAGCTTTGGCGGAAAGACTTCGTCGTCGGTGTCCAAAAAGACGACATATGTCCTGGCGGGGGAGGAAGCCGGAAGCAAACTTGACAAAGCAAATCAGCTTGGCGTCAGGGTGATATCGGAGGAAGAATTTGAAGAAATGATAAAACAGGAGAGTTTCTGATGAATGATTTGAATACGAATGAACTTATAACAATAAGGCGTGCGTTGCACAAAATCCCGGAATTGTCGGGCGAGGAATTTGAAACGGCGAAATATATAAGAGGAAAACTTTCCGAATACGGCATACCGTATGAATGTGTTGCCGGCACAGGGACAGCGGCGCTCATAGAAGGAAAAATGCCCGGCAAAACAATTCTTTTGAGGGCAGACATTGACGCTTTGCCGATTGATGAAGAAAATGACCTTCCGTTTAAGTCGGAGCACAAGGGGGTTATGCACGCGTGCGGTCATGACATTCATGCGGCATGTGTGCTTTATGCCGGTAAGATATTGAACGGCATGAAGGAAAGTCTGTGCGGAAATGTACGGCTGATTTTCCAGCCGCGCGAGGAAACCGACGGCGGCGCAGAACCTATGATTGAAGAAGGCGTCATGGAAAATCCGCATGTGGATGCATGTGTTGCACTGCATGTTGAACCGCTGGAAAAATGCGGATATATACAGATAAAAAATTATGCAATCATGGCTTCTCCGGACGATTTTGAAATTGAAATCAAGGGGCACAGCGGACATGGGGCAACACCGCACGAATGTATAAATCCCATCAATGCGGCGGCGATGATTTGCAATGAATATGCAAAAGTTGCATCGACGTATTTTTCGGCACAAGTGCCGTGTGTTGTGACGGTGTGCGCCATAAATGCCGGCAATTGCCCGAATGTGATTCCGGAGAAGGCGGCGATTCTGGGTACGGCGCGGAGCCTGGACGAAGATACGCGTGAAAGGCTTGCAGATATCCTTGAAAAAATTGCAAAGGGTATCTGCAAGCTTACGGGGACGGAATGTCATTTTGTGTTCAACAGGCGTTTTCCGCCCACGACAAATGATGCCGACATGAACGAGCTTGTCGCAAATGCGTCAAAAAAGGTAAGCGGAGTAAAGGGGATTACATACCTTGAAAATGCCTCTATGTGCGGAGATGATTTTGCATATTTTGCACGCAAAGCGCCGTCGTCATATTTTAAATTGGGGGTCGGCAATGACGATATCAAGGAACCGATTCACAGCAGAGGATTCCTGGCAGACGAAAATGCACTGCCGATTGGGACAGAGGTTTTGGTGCAGACGGCACTTGATTTTTTGAACGGTCAAAAATAATATGAATAAGTTTGTAAGCAACCCAAATCTTCCGTCAAAAAAAGTTACATCGGTTTTGATAGATTTTAGGACGGCTCCCGAAACGGTAAAAAAACTGAATAGTTTGGGGATATGCGTATATACTACAAAAAGAACCGCCGACCTTTATGATGCGGTTTCGGGGCACCCGGACATGATTATGCACCATTTGGGCGAGAACAGAGCTGTGGTTTGCGAAAGCTCACCTTGCTTTGTTTTGCCACACGGGCTTGAAATAACGGAGGGCAAAAGCCGCCTGACGCAGAAATACCCGTATGACATTGCATATAATGCCGCGCGTGTCGGGAATTTTTTGATTCACAATTTCAGGTATACCGATGCGGTTATTCTGGAACATAGCCAAGACCTGATAAGGATAGATGTAGCGCAGGGATATGCAAAATGCTCTGTATGTGTGGTTGCGGAAAATGCAGTCATAACGTCAGATTTGGGAATAGCCAAAAAATGTGATACTTACGGAATTGACGTGCTTGTGACAGATGATTCCGATATTTCGCTAAAAGGTGTTTCACATGGATTTATAGGCGGCAGCACGGGGCTTTTGGCGCCGGATTTGCTGGGGATAAACGGTGATATACACTTTCACAGAAATTGCGAGGGAATACAATGCTTTTGCGAAAAATACGGTGTGAATATACTTTCTCTGAAAGACGGGGTAATTGAAGACATTGGGAGCATTATTGTTTTGACGGAATAAAAGGAAGGTAGATTTATGAAGTGCATTACTGTAAATTATCTTGGCAGAAGTGAATTGCTTGACATATCAACCGAAGATAAGCTGCGGGAAAGCGCAAAGAAAATTACCAATCTTATTCTGAAACGTATACAGCCCTTGTATACGGTGATATTGACAAATCTGTATGATTTGAATTTTGAAAATACGGATTTATATGACACTGTAAATGATGATATAAGAAAATATATTTTTGAAAATGTGTCGGAATATATCCACGAAAATGAGATTATAGATATAGAAGGTTTTATCATTTTCAGACTGAAAAATATCTGGGAAATCACGGAGCGTGCGGCAGAGGAATACATCAATATAAAAAACGAATATGATTGTCTGATTGGATTTCTGAGCGATTTTACCCAAAATACGCCAAATATCTGCGATACAATCAAGGTTGTCGCACATGAGGGGAATTACAGTGTTTATGACGAGAACATGGCAATCATGGCGTATGTAAAAAGTTATGACGATACTTTGCTTGACATAATCCTGAATATTGCTCCGCAAAAAATATATATATACAACAAAGAATTTTTCACAAGCAAATCGCTTTTGGATAATATATGTGCAATTTTTAAAGATAAGGTTGTTTTCTCTGAATAAAAAACGGAGTGGTAAAAGTCAATTGACTTTTACCACTCCGTTTTTCAGATAATTATCTGCTTTTTGCTGCGGTATGCTTTCGGGGTGAGGGTTGTGTATTTCTTAAAGACGTAGTTGAAATAACTTTGACTCTCAAAACCGCAGTCCAGTGCAATTTCGGAGATGGGGGCATTGCATTTTATAAGCATTTCTTTGGCATGCATTACGCGGATATTCAGAAGATATTGCGCAGGGGTGATGTTTTTTATGGACTTAAAGACGCTGTGGAAAAAATTTGGGCTCAGGTTTGCAGACGCGGATATGTGCGAAAGCGCAATGTGCTGAGCATAATTTTTCTCTATAAATTCACATGCAGAAAATACTGCCGGCAGGTATCGTTCATATTTGCCACAGTATTTTTTTTCATTCCCCGTAATCAGGAGGCTTATCAGTTCTGCCAGATTGCCTTGCTGAAAAAGCGTTTTGCTGATTCCGCTCAACTGGTGCGAATAAGTAAAAATTTTGAATATTATTTTTATATTATCTATGTTCTCCGGTGAAAATACGGGCGGAAGTGAATTGAGTGCCGAAACAATTTCCGGGTCGGAACAGGCAAAACGAATGTAATAACTCTCGAACGAACCGATGCTGTACGCCGGTCGCCGGGTTTTGCCGCGAGTATATTTCCCTTGTGCTGCTTATGCTGTACATTGTTGATGACGCTGATATTTCCGTCAGTGAGATACATTTCCAATTCGTGGTATATCACCGTCCTAAGCGGTGACTGCGGACCGGAGTAGGCATCTTTTGAAACATAATATCCGGCGTTTACTATCTCAAATGTTTTATTCATGGTTACCTCATAATTTAAGTAAGATTTCTAAAAAAAAGAATAATATTTTAATATAAAAAGTCGGACTAAACTGATATACTAATTATATAGTTAAAGAGACATTTTGTCAATAACAAAAAAAGGACAGGTGATAAAATGAAGGTGATTTGGCTGGGACAGGGCGGTTTTTTGGCTGAAATGAACGGAAAAAAGATAATCATTGACCCGTATCTGTCAGACAGCGTGAGAAAAATAAATCCGCTGAACCGACGCAGGGTGGCGGTAAATGAAGATTTTTTTAAAATTTGCCCGGACTTTATTGTCCTCACCCACAACCATCTGGATCACACAGATCCGGAAACCCTGGAGAAATATTTAAAAGAAGATTCTGCCGTTACGGTTTTGGCGTCCAAAAATGCATGGGACACAGCGCGCAAATTCGGGGGCAACAATAACTATGTGATGCTCAACCGGCATACGGTGTGGACAGAGTATGGGATAAGGTTTGAGGCGGTGAGAGCGGAACATTCCGACGACTTTGCAGTCGGCGTAATCATAGATGACGGCGAAAACAGAATTTATATAACAGGAGATACATTATATAATGAAGAAATTTTTGCAGATATCCCCCAAGGGATTGATGTTTTGTTTTTGCCGGTAAACGGCGTCGGGAACAATATGAATTTTGCTGACGCGGCGGCATTTGCAAAAAGGGTAAATGCAACGAAAGTTGTTCCGATGCATTTTGGAATGTTTGACGAATTGAATCCCGAAGAACTTGACTGCGAAAATAAAGTTATTCCGCAGATATATAAGGAAATTGAATTGTAAAAAATGCAATCCGAAACAATCTTGTATCAGAAAATTATAAAATCAACATTTAAATTTATACAGTAGGTAATTGTAAAATGTAAATTTTACAATTACCTACCGCATCTTTGCGTGGGTATTGGGGGTGCCGCCCCCTGATTGGTAATCAAACATGATGACATGTGCGTCATTTTTGGCTGAAATAAAAAGTTTCAACCTGTCGTAAGGCTAAAACAGCCGGAACTTTTTATTTCTATCCAAGAATTTTAATTGAAAAACGTTAGTTTTACAATTACCTATAATTTATACAGAAAAAGGAGAAATGAAAGATGAAAAAATTTGAAGTGGAGAACCACGAGCCGAGCTATTTGCCGGAGAGAAATTTACGATGTCGGAAACAGCCGACGGCAAGAAAAAGGACACGCAGCTGCCTGTGAAGCTTGAGGTCGGGAGTACATATAAATTCGGATTTGAAATTGACCTGAAAGTAAAAAAACAAAACCTTTACATCGTAAAAGATAATCTGGAATATTACGAATTGAGGGATTGTTGCTTTTACAACAATGATGTGAACAGCATAAAGTTCATTTATTTTTTGACATACCTTTCACCGGAATCAGATGTTTTGGGAGAATATGAGATTGACAACTTTGCTGTCAGAGAAAAGAATGAAGAAAATTTTGCGCAATTTCAGGAAATGCTCTGCAAGGATTATAAGGTTAATGTGGACAATTTAAAGGACGTGCGCAAGTTTTTGACAGACAAAGACATATTGATGTTTGTAAACACCCCTTATGCGATAACAAAAACGAAAAGGACGCTTGTGGACACGGAGAATGAAAATGTGATGCCGATTATAAAAGACGGCACAACCTTGGTTCCGCTGAGGTTCATTGCAGAAAACATCGGTGCGGCGGTGGAATATAACGGCAAAGAGATTGAAGTGCTTTATAAAAATCAAAAAATGATTGTCATGCCGCAGAGCAGGGAGTATTATCTGAAGAATGAAAAAAGAATGTTTGATACGCCGGTGACAGTGGTCTGTGGGAGAACAATGGTGCCTGTACGTGCTGTGGCAGAAGCCTTTGGCATGGAGATTATGTGGCGCGACGAGGGACTGATTGGGATATGCACAGACCAAGCGGAAATCGGCAAAAACGCAGACAGATATTATGACAGAATCATAAAAACCTTTGGGCTGTATGTATCGGAAAACGGGAATGACGAAAATGACGGGAGTATAAAGAATCCGGTAAAAACCATGCAGGCGGCGAGGAATCTGGTGCGCGGACAGAAGAGCGGAGAAGGAATCCCCGAGGGGGGACTGACGGTTTATTTTGATAAAAACAGCCGCATAGACGCATTGACAACCGCCGATATCGGAAATGACGAAACACCTATAAAATATGTAATGAGATAAAGGGAGGTTTACATGAAGAAATGTATTGCTTTGCTGCTTATGCTGAGCTTTGCGGCTGTGATTCCGACGGTTGAGGCAAAAGAATCGGACGCCGAATATGTCGCAAAGCCGGGGCAGAATGTTGTGGTAAGCTGCGGAGAAAAACTTGCGGACGAGAGCATATTGGTGAGCTTTGGTGTAAAACTGCCGTATGAAACCGCAAATGAAAATTTTGCAGTGACTATAAATTCTTCAGACGGAGAAATTGTGTCTTTTCTTGAGTTTTCGGGCGGAATGTTCAAACTGCGCGGCAAAACTGAAAATGTTGACATACCGGCATCAATAAAAGCGGGAAAAGAATATACATTCGGCTTTTTGATTGAGCCGAAGAATATGAAACAGGACATTTTTGCAACAAGCAGTGACAGTGAGCTTTGGCAAAAACAGCCGTGCCGTGATTTCACAGCTTGACGCCGACCTTGTAAGCATCAGCAATGCAAGCTATATAAATTTTGAGGGGATAAAATTTTCGGAATCAAGGGAAAGCGGCATTGTCATGAACAACTGTTCCGACATAAACGTGTCAGACTATGAAGTGAGCAACATCGGAAAAAACGGCGTGATGATAAACAACTGCAAAAATATAGTGTTTGACGGCGGAAAAATTTATAATATTGCAAGAGTCGGATTTAATATTGTGGAAACAATAAATAACGAACTGACGGAATCGGGGAATATACTAAAAAATTCCGAAGTTTACAGATGCTCGCGCGCAAACGGCGGCACGGTTTCGGCAATAATCCTTGTCGGCGTGGGCAACAAAATCCTTGATTGCAGGATACATGACTGCCCGTCCGCGGCAATCGGAATGTCAGGCTTGAAGCACCTGATACAAGACAGCGAATTTTATAATTTTTGCGAATACATTTCCGATTGGGGAGTTATTTATATAGGCAGGTCATGGGCGTATTATGGCAATACAATAAAAAACAACTATTTCCATGATATTGATAAAAAAGGTATAAATTCAATTTATCTTGACGACTATATGTCGGGGACAACAGTTGAGGGAAATGCATTTGTAAATTGTTATTCCGGGATTGGCGCAAGCGGCGGCCGTGACAATACAGTTATAAATAATTTCTTTTATAATTGCAAAAATTCACTTGTTATGACAACCCATTGGGGCGTGACAAATGACAAATATCATGCAAAAGACGGCACCGACAATGATAATGTATATTACAGACTGATAAAGACGCCATACCTTGCACAGCTGAAAAAAGACTTCCCGGGTGTGCAGAGAATTCTTGATGAATACGATTCACAGGAATATCCCGACAACCACCCGGAATATCCGAAAAATAATGTGGTTTACGGGAACGTTGTCTACAGTTCACGCGGAGTGTTTGCAGACGAAAATGTGAAGGAGTATGGAAATATAACAATCGACCCGGCAAAAGACGTGGCAATTTATAAATAGTCTTTTTTGAAAATAAAAGTAAAGGAGCCGTGGCAAAACAGTGTCCCGGCTCCTTTATTTTTTATGTAATTGTAAAACTGATGTTTTACAATTACATATTTATATTTTTAATTTTCTCAGCATTTTTTTTGTGTCGGCAGTGATTCGGTTACTTTCGATTGCTTTTTGGATAGTTTTGTTGTGAACCCATTTTTCCAAAACATGATTTTTTATATAAACTATGCTCTCGTCATATTGTTTTGCCAGCGCGGTTGCAAAATACCACGCTATCATCATATTGATATAATACTCATCGGATTTTACCGAGGCGACAAGCTCCAAAAAAGCAGGGTCAAATTCTTCATCAAGGAAAAGCTTCATCAAAAGCCCGATGGCATAACGCACAGTGTATGTATGAGAGGATTTTATCCATCTTTTTATTTCCGGCAACAATGTGTCGGTGTGCTTTTTGAACACCGGCGGAAGGAACATGTCGCATGTTGCCCAATTGTCGATGTATGGCAATAATGCCGCGGTTTTTGCAAGTGCTCTTTCATAATCCTTTTCGGATTCAATCAAAAATGCATGAAGATTGTTTTCCTCATAATATTTGTGCGGAAGCGCCGACAGAAAAACAGCAGAATCCGCTGTTTTTGCAAATTCGCGTGCAAATTTGCGCAGAACCGGCGTCCTTATCCCGATTATCAAATCGGGGGCAACGGTCGGGATAAGCTTTGAATGAAATTTTTTATATTCTTCATCTTTGAGTGAAAAAAGCTTTTTTTCAAGGTCATTCATGTTGTTTTCTCTCTCAGCGTATGCCGAAATGGTATTCGGTGACATGGTCATACTTGTCGCCTTTTTTCAACACTGTGGACGGGAAGTGATTGTACATAAATGCATTTGGGAAAAACTGTGTTTCCAGGCAAAGCGCACCGTGCTTTTTGTAAACCGCGCCGTCTTTGCAGACACGTTTTTCGTCAATACAGTTGCCGGTGTACAGCTGAATGCCCGGCATATCGGTGTAAAAATCCATGTTTATGCCGTTTTCTTCGCACCAAAGGCTGCCGGCTTTTCTCATGCCTGTGCCGCTCAGGATAAAGTTATGGTCGTACCCGCCAAACATCTCAAGTTGTTTTTCGGAAACATCATTTATGTCTTGCCCTACGCGTTTTTCGGTTGTAAAATCAAAAGCAGTCCCCAAAACCGAGCGTATTTCACCGTTTGGCATACATTCACTGTTGTTTGGCGTGTAGAACAGGCTGTTGATACAAAGCTTAAGATTATCAATATTTTTGCCGCTGTCGTGACCGTTCAGATTAAAATAACTGTGATTTGTAAGGTTTACGACAGTATCCTTGTTTGCCGCGGCGGTGTAGTGGATTTTCAGACCGTTGTCCTTTGTCAGGGTATATGTGACGATGACATCAAGCTCTCCGGGAAAGCCCTCTTCGCCGTCATAGCTTTTTGCCGCAAGCAGGAGCGCCGGTTCTTCTGGGTCGTCAATCATTTTTGCCCTCCAGACCTTTTTGTCAAAACCTTTTATTCCGCCGTGAAGATTGTTGTTTCCGTCATTTTTGTTCAGGGCAAAGCTTCTTTTTCCGACCTTGATTTTTGCATTTGCCACTCTGTTTGAGTTTCTGCCTATCAGTGCACCGAAATAACCGTCATTGTCGGCATATTCTGCCAAGGTGGAGCGCCCGAGGACAACGTCACGGAAAACGCCGTCTTTGTCGCGCACATAAAGATTTTTTATTATACCGCCATAATTTATAATTTCCGCTTTGAGCCCGCGTCCGTTGTCAAGGGTATAAAGCATGATTGTTTCGTCCCCGGGGACTCTGCCGAACTGTTTTTCTGTTATGCTCATAAAAAATTCCTCCGTATAATGATTTAATATAGGTAATTGTAAAATGTAAATTTCACAATTAGCCACCGCATCTTTTCGGGGGTACCAAACCCCTGATTGGTAACCAAAAATGACGACATGTGCGTCATTTTTGGCTGAAATAAAAAGTTTCAACTTGTCGTAAAGTTAAAATGGATGAACTTTTTTTTATTTCTACCCAAGAATTTTAATTGAAAAACGTTAGTTTTACAATTACCTAATGATTTAATACCTTTATTATACGTTTTTTGTAAAAAATTGTCAAGAACAAATGTCATAGTCGGGAATGAATGTTTCGCGCATGTCAAGAAAACCGACATAATTTTTCTGTTTTTTTCCATTTACGGTAAATTCCACAGTTATTATACTTCCGTCAGAGGTAAGGGAATTTACAATTGAATAAACAAGCATAAGTTCGTCTCTTTCGCTTATTTTTGCATACGACGAGCGGACAAGGTTTACGGTAGCGCATGTGTCCTTTACGGACACGCTCATATTGTCGGGCAGATACGGCACGCCGCGGTTTTGCAATTCAAAAAGCCTGTCCAAAATCGTGCGGCACAAAACCTCAGTGTTTTGCGCATAAATTTTTTCACATTTTTGATAAAGCACAGCCTGTCCTGTTTTTACAGTATAAAGAACAACCGGGTGCGCAACATAAAAAGAATTGCTCATAAGCAATGAAGAAAGGATAACAGATGCGGCAATTTTTAATAGTTTAATCATATGTACCTCCTGAAAACAAGCATAAAAAAACAAGCATATATTTATCTATATGCTTGTTTTTCGGATTTTATGACTTGTTTTCTTCGGCAAGGGCAAGCTCCAGGGCTTTTGCAAGCTGGTCGGGACATGAAGTGCCGCGTGCGGAACAGTCTGTGCCCTTCAGTCGTGCAATCACTTCTTTTGCCGGCATGCCTTCTGCCAGACGGGCAATTCCTTGTGTGTTGCCGTTGCAGCCTCTTGTGAAGTGTATGTTTTTGACTGTGCCATTTTCCAGTTCAAAATCTATCTGCACCGAGCAGACCCCGTGCGGACTGTAGGTATACTTAGACATTTTATCACCTCCGTAACAAAAGATATGTACATAATTATTATAATACATTTTGCGTATGATTTCAATAGCCGCAGCTCAAAAAAATGCCGAATTTTTGATGAAAATAATCATAAAACAGCAATATTTGATTGGTTTTGAAATGCTTTGCAAAACGAGAAAATGCCCGTTTTATAAAACACGCAGACAGTTTATAGAGGATTTGAAGAAATATCCTCTGCCGGAGGGTATGCACCGGCGAATAAAAGATTAAAAGGAGTGAAACGGAATGTGTTAGAGATAAAGCATATCGAACTGAAAGAAGCAAACGAATTTATGGGGTTGTATCACAGACATCATAAGCCTGTTATCGGGCATAGATTTTCAATCGGCTGTTTTTCGGACGATAAATTAGTCGGTGTTGCCATAGTCGGCAGACCTATTGCAAGAAGAATAGACCAACACAGTGCCGTTGAGGTGTTGCGATGCTGCACAGACGAAACAAAAAATGCTTGCAGTATGCTATGCTGCTTGCAGACGAGCCGCAAAGGCTTTGGGCTATGAAAGAATAATCACATATATTCTTGAAACGGAACCGGGAAAAAGCCTTAGTGCAAGAGGTTGGAATTACGCTTATAAAAATTGCGGAGGGAACCGGAATTTTGCAAGCCGGCCGAGGAAGGTGGCGCCTGCAATACCTAAAAAACTATATGAAATTAGCAGTGAAAGTGACGAAATCAGCGATGATGATGTTATAAAAAGTATTGCTTCTTACGGCAGCCTGATTGCAGGCGGAAAACAGAGAATATATGAGTTTTTTCAGAGTAATATAGGCTGGAAAGACAGAGCGAATTTTCTGAAAAATGAATATGGAATATGCGGAGCGTCCGTAACGGTAGACGATAAGTATTATTCGTGGATGGCAGACGGAAAAGAAATTGAGTATCATGCAAGGGAAAATCTTGATAGGTGCGGCTATGTTTGGGTTGATTTCATACGGTGAGTTTAAAAACTTTGCCGACATCAAAAAAATCATTTCTTACCAATAGCATAAGAACAAGGGTAAAATTCACGGTCTCATGCGAGACCGCCCTTGACATGGCGTAAAATCTGTGCTATATTATAGTTAAGGCAGAAAAGCCTAAACTCGGCTATTCTGCCTGCTAAAAACAGATATTTTGTCATAGAAAAATTGAATTTACAGAAAAAACCTCACACTTGGCATCATATGTCCTTCGAGTATTTCTACACCTTTATACCTACACAATGTTCGTATTATTTCTTGTAGACTTTCTCAATATTGTCCATATATCGCCTTTCTCAGATATTTTGGTATAAATTCTGTATGATACTTGCACATCCATATTGAAAAATCCGATGTAATATGATATGATACAATAGTATAGATTTGTGTTGCCGCAAAAGGCAGAACGGAGGAAAATATGAAAATATATGTCGGAAGTAATTCCAAGGACGGGGAGATTTCCTTTGGGAGTATAAAAGAAGCAAAGGAATATATCAAAACCTGTGATACAAGCGAAAAAATTGAAGTGATAATAACAGAGGGACGGTATTTTTTTGATGAAACACTGAAATTTACCGCAGAGGATAAGTCTGCTGTGTACAAAGCCGAAAAAGGGGCAAAGGTTTATTTTGACGGCGGAATTGTGCTGGACAACATCAAAATAAAAAAAGTTACAGACAAAAAAATCACCGACAGGCTTATTGAAGAAGGTGCTCGAGAAAATCTTTATGAGGCAGACCTTTCGGAATGGAAGGAAAACTTGGGCGAATATGGCATAAGAGGTTTCCGCCGTCCGTATATCCCCGCACCGACAGAATTGTTTATAAACGCAAAACCGCAAAAGGTTGCGTCTTATCCCAAAAGCGGATATATCCCTTTGGGGAATATTGTTGATGAGGGCAGCAAACCGTATACGGAAGATTTTACAAGGCGCGGAGGGATATTCGGCTACAATAACGCAAGGATAGAAAAATGGGAAAACGCAAATGATGCATACGTTTCGGGCTTTTTCTCAAACTGCTATGCGGACGACACGATAAAAATAAAAAAGATAGACATAGATGACAAAACCATACACCTTGAGCAGGCAACACTGGGCGGTTTGGTGCTTGACCCGGAGCATCGCTGGAAGATTGTGAATCTTTTGGAAGAAATAGGCGAAGGCGGAGAATATTTTGTTGACAGTAAAAATGCAAAGCTCTATTTTTATCCTGACTGTGACATAACCGATGCATTGGTTCAACTTTCAATCCTAAAAACACCGTTTCTTTCGTTTTCTGATGCAAAAGACATAACATTTGAAGGAATGACCTTTGAAAATGCGAGAGGAACAGGCGTTTATATAGAAAAAGGCGAAGGAATCACCATAAAAGACTGTGAGTTCCGCAATCTCGGCATTGTTGCGGTGCAAATCGGCAAAGGCATATCGGCACTCCCCGAAGGACTGACCACCTGCCACGGCGTGTATGACCACGAAAAAATCAGGCCTGTTCCCGTGTCGGAAGAAATTGGGAGCTGGCACGAATACATATATGAATATGCGGCATTTGACGGAGAGGGAGGAAAAAATCACCTTATAACGGGCTGTGACATTCATGACATGGGCGCCGGGGGCGTTATGCTTGGCGGCGGAAACCGCAAAAAGCTGATTCCGGCAAACAACAAGGTGTACAACACGCATATCCACAATGTAAACCGCCTTGATCTTACCTATAAAGGCGCGGTGAACATCTGGGGCGTGGGGAATGTGATAAGCCACTGCGAACTGGAAAATCTGGAAGGCTTTGCGGTTTATCTGCACGGAAATGACCACCTTTTGGAATATACAAAAATCCACAACGCCGCAAAAAGCATAAGTGACGGCTCTGCCATATATATGGGCAGAGATCCGAGCGAAGTCGGCAACAAAATAAGATATAACTTTATATATGACATAAATAATCCGCACAGCTATGACATGTATGGATATTGTGCGATATACTTTGATGACGGTGCGATATATAACGAAGTATACGGAAATTATTTTTATGACATCACACAAAAGGGAAGATTTTTCTTCTCGACAGTGCACTGGAACGGCGGCGGACAGACCACGGTTGCAAACAATATTGTTATAGACTGCCACCCGGGGCTTGACCCGAATACATATGACAATTCATATGAAAGAATGCACAGCGACCCAATCTTTATTGCAAGAATAACTGCAAAGCCTGACGATATGAAGGGTGTCGACATAACCGACGACATATGGAAAGAGCGCTATCCGTATTTGTATGACACGTATGTAAACAATTATAATCATTCAACGCAGTATTATAACAATTTTATATGCAGCGGACAATATCAGAATTTTGTTGACGAAAACCCAAGCCATCTGAACTTTAAACTCAGAAAGGATTCGTATATGAAAACAAAATTTGCCGCAAATGTGCATGACAGAGTGCGCGGTGTTTATGAGAAAAAGGTTATGTTTGAGGACATTGATTTTGAAAGTATAGGCTTGATAAAATAAAAGGAGAAAGAAAATGATAATTGATAATGTAATGTACAATAATATTGACGGTATTATTGAAAAGCCATACGGAAAGATGCTTTTGAGATATCCCGAAAATCTGATTGAAAAAATGAACCCCGTGGCGAGGCATATGGCAAGATATGCCTGCAATGCGGAAATCCGCTTTGTGACAGAGGCACCGACATGCTTTGTGAGCCTTATGAGCGAAAAAGGCATTGCACGCGTCATGGTGTATTATGGTGACTATGCTGTTGCGGAACACAGTTTGGCAGAGGGTAAAATCACAAAAATTGCATTGGACGTTCCGTCAGTAATCGCAAATCTGGGTGAAGATTTTTATGAGGGCAGCATGTTTTCCAAAAATGTGTGGAGATTGCATCTGCACGGGACAATATCGGTTTGCGGGATTGACACGATGAATTTTGCGGTGCGTCCGCCGAAAAAGGAGGAAATGCCCGGGAAAACAATGCTTTCGTACGGCTCATCAATATCGCATGGCGCAGGGACAACATATATGCCTATGTGCTATGTCAAAACCTTGTCAAGACTTTTGGGTGTTGACTGTATTGCAAAGGGTGTTGGCGGTTCGTGTTTCCTTGAGCCGGAAATTGCGGACAGCTTTGCAGCACGTTCTGATTGGGATTTTGCGCTTTTGGAGCTTGGCGTAAATATGGTTGATGATTTTGAAACACCCGAATTTGAAAAAAGGTTTATCTACTTTGCGGATAAAATGTACAGCACAGGCAAGAAACTTATATTTACAACAATTTATCCCAATTATGCATTTTTCAAAGATGATGCGAAACATCAGCGAACACTGGAATTTTGTGATGTTATCAGAAAAAAATGCAGTGAATTTGACAAAAGCAGAGTGCTTTTGGTTGAGGGAAAAGACGTTGTGACAAAAACGAAGATGCTGACGGCTGACGGTATTCACCCGTCGACCGAGGGGCATGTCGCAATGGGATACAACTTATACGAAAAGGTAAAGGAATTTTTTAAATAACATCGAAAAGGAGCAGATGACAGAAAAATATGAAAAAATTTATTTGCACGGCAATATTTGCAATGTGTGCCCTGATGTGTATAAATGTATATGCACAAAGTGAATGGACAAAAGAATATACAGAACAGGTGCAGCGCGGTGTGGTGTATAAATATATCCTGAAATATTCCGGAGGAAGTTTTACCAAGCTGCATATTGTGGAATGTGACCTTACCGACCCGAGTGTGTCTGTGGGCATCATGACGGCGTCGGGCGGGAGTTCTGCTTTGGAAAACACAAAAAAGATGGCAGAGCAAAACGGTGCGGTTGTGGCGGTGAACGGTGATTTCTTCAACATGAAATCAAAGCCGACAAACATGCTTGGCATGGTTTTTCAGGACGGAGAGTTGGTTTCGACGCCGTCCAAGGACTTGTGGGCGACATTTGCGGTGACCGACACCGGGAAGGTTTTGATGGATTACTTCGGCTTTTCGGGGAAGGTTATATCTCCGCAGGGGTATGAAATGGAGCTTTACCAGGTCAACAAAGAAGCTGTGACGGGCGGCGCGGTGAATATGTTCACAAAAAAATGGGGGCAAAGCGTGTATTGCGGTGAAAACATGCAGGCGATGCTCATAAAAGATGGGCATGTTACACAAAAAATCAGTCAGCCGGGAGATGTGGCATTTGGTGACAACGACAAGATAATGCTTACAAACTATACTGTCAACGGATTTTTTGACAATTTCAATGTCGGGGACGAAGTGAAGTATGAATATTCCATAACCGGCTGTGACGAGAACATTACAGAGGCAACCGGCGGCAATACACTGTTGGTGAAGGAAGGGAAAAGAGCCTCTTTTACCAATGTTTCCTCCGGATATGCCCAGAGGACTGCCGCAGGGATAGACGCAAGCGGAACAAAGTTGATTCTGGCTGTATGCGACGGAAGACAAACAAACTGCAAGGGCATGACACAGGAAATGATGGCGGATGCCATGATTGAGCTTGGGTGTGTGCGTGCTGTGAATTTTGACGGCGGCGGCTCTTCAACCCTGGTAACAAGAGATGAGATAAGCGATACTGTTGATGTGAAAAATCAAGTTAGTTCTTTGAGAAATGTTTCCACATCAGTTGGGATTTTCAATAAATCGGACTATGTCGGAGATGTTGCCGGGGGCGTTGTCAAGCTTGGGGAAGACGTGGTTTTAAAAGGCGATTATACAGAAATTTACTATAAATTTCACGACAGCAATTATCATACTGTGTACCCCGAGAAGGCAGAGGACGTCGTGATTTCTTCGGACGATGCAGCCTTTGTTTCGGAAAACGGACGTGTTTATTTCAACACCGGCGGGAAACATAAGGTGTATGCAACTTTTGAAGGTGTCACGGCAGAAACGGAAGTCCTGGTTATCGATGATGTCGCGTCATGCTATATATACCCCGAAAATCTTACATTGCAAAACGGAGGGACAGCTTCAGTTTCACTGACGGTGCGCGACAGTGACGGAAACAAGGCATATGTCCATGCCGACAGAGTGAAGTGGGTTTCTGACGGAGTGAGCATAAACAACGGCATAGTGAGCGGTGCAAGCGGATATGTTGGAGCGGAATTTGACAATGCATCTGCATATTGCAGTGTAAACGGCGCATATGCCCCGAAAAATAGAGCAAAAAAGACAGCATTTATGACCGGAAAAAAGGACAACGCAAAGGTGATAAGAATTTCTGCCGGAAGTGAAAAATATACATCAATCGCAAATATGGTGAGGACGCTTAACTATGAATATTCGCTTGGCGGCGCTGAACGATTGTTTATGTTCAATGCTCCGCTTATCAGGGATTTGTCATACAGTTCCGCTGATGCTTATTCTCAGAGTGTTGTGGAGGGTACGCTTTTTGTGACGGTCGATTCGTCATCGGGCGGTATAAACAAGAACGGGCAGCTGGGAAATATTGCAAAACTTCCCGAATCGTATGAGAAAAACATTGTCATTATCACAAAAAATCCTCCTTCGGGATATCCTGAAGATGAGAAGAATATTTTCTTTGATTGTGTAAAGAAAGCACAGGATAACGGGAAGAATGTATTTATAGTATATGAGGATTCGAAAACCCGTTCATTTGTTGAAAGCGGGATATATTATATCACATGTGCGGCTGCAAAGGGCGCTGACTTGCCGGGCGGAGAGGATTATTATGACAGGGAAAAAACAGCGGAATTTTACCTCTCGGCAGGGGAAATAAGCTATGATTTAATAAACTAAACAAGGTGGTAGAAAAATTTGCAGGACAACAAAAGATTGCTGAATTCAGTAAGCTATGTCATGGTTATAATGATATTGTCAAGACTGCTTGCTTTGGTAAGCACGCAGGTGTATATGTCATTTTACGGATTGGATAGTTATTTAAATATATATTCCTATGCGATAACAGTTCCGAATACAATTTTCAATTGTTTCGGCACTGCGCTTTCCACTGTTGTGATTCCGATATATGCAGGGCATCTTGCAAAGGGAAATGCCTTGTCAGCAAATCGGTTTGCCGACAATATTATTACCATTTCGACAGTTTTTACAGTCATATTGGTTGCGGTCGGCATGGCGATATCTCCGTTTATTGTCAAGCTTACTGCCTTTACAAAGCCCGGTGAATATGAATTTGCCGTAAAAGCACTGATGATTATAATGCCGGTTATGATATTTTATGGGTTGAATTATATTTTCCAGGGAATGCTTCAATCCAACGGGAAGTACGGCTGGCCGGCTTTTGTGAGTGTGCCGAGTTCTCTGGTGGTTATTGCTTATGTGTTTTTGCTGGGAGATAAATTTGGTATCGGCGGACTATTGGCGGCGACGCTGATTGGTTTGTCAATGCAGGCAATCATATTGATTCCGCCTCTTTTCAAAACCGGGTACAGATATCGTCCGAGGTTCTCTCTCAAAGATTCTGACATAATCGCCGCCGGGAAAATGACCCTCAATGTTTTGGTGGGGGTTTCGGCATATCAAATCAATATGTTTTATAATGTGACGATGATTTCCAATTTTGAAGGAATGACAACACTTTTGACATATGTGCAGAACATTGTTGTGTATATGGTTTTGGCGTTTATTTATTCCATCACGGCAGTGCTTTATCCAAAACTTACCGAAAAAGCGGCAGTGGGGGATATGCAGGGATATAAGGAAAGCCTGAATACAGTTTTGTCAAATGTAATGCTTTTGCTGATTCCAATAACGGTAGGTTTTATCGTTGTGAGAGAACCTCTTTTGCAATTGATTGCAAACTGGGGTAAAATTACAGATTCCGACATACAACGGGCGGCGGTCATTATAGTTATGTATTCTGTTGGCATTGTTGGAATCGGTGCAAAAGAAATTCTTGACAGAGCGTTTTATGCCGTCAAGGACACAAAAACACCTGCGATAAACGGCTTTGTTGTCATGGGGGTAAACATTTTGCTCAGCCTTGTGCTGATTCGCTTCATCGGTGCATACGGGATACCGCTTGCATATTCGGCGGCATGCCTCACGGGTACGGCGGTGCTGATGATAAGGCTGAATAAAAAAATAGGCAGCTATCTCGGCGGATTTTTTGTAAAATTTTTAAAGGGTGCAATATCTGCCGCCGTTATGGGCGTTGCCGCATACGGCACGGTGATTTTGATGCAAAACCTTTTCCCGGGTGATTCTGTTGTTGCAAGAATTCTGACCCTGGGGGTACCTGCTGCGGCAGGGGTTGTGGTATATGCGGTTATGCTGGTTATTATGCGCGTTGATGTTGCCGCCGGGGCAGTGAAAAAGATTTTCGGGAAAAAGGATTGATTTTATGGGAAAGATAAAAAGAGCATTGGGGTATTTATTGTATTATTTTTTTGCCAGGCATCTCCCTTGTTCAACGGTGCCGTACTCACTGGGGGCAAAATATGTGAGAAGAATTTGTGCAAAATTGATGTTTGACAAGTGCGGCAAAAATGTCAATATCGAGCATGGCGCATTTTTGGCATCGGGGAAGGGAATCGAAATTGGCGACAATTCCGGCATCGGCATAAACTGCCGCATAACGGGTCCGCTGTCAATCGGGAAAGATGTCATGATGGCGCCCGGGGTCAATATTGTTACGCAAAATCATGAAATAGCCGACATAACCATACCCATGCGTTTGCAGACGGCAGAAAAGAAAAAGGTCACAATCTGCGATGATGTCTGGATTGGAGTCAATGCGCTTATTCTGCCCGGAATAACGGTTGGACGGGGAAGTGTTGTCGCAGGCGGTGCGGTCGTGACAAAAGATGTGCCGCCATACACAATTGTCGGCGGAAACCCGGCAAAAATAATAAGAAGCAGAAAAAAGGAGGAAGAAAAGTGATAAAAGTATTGTATCTCATAAATTATGCCGGCAAGGCAGGCACCGAAAAATATGTATATAATTTATGTAAAAAGTATCACAAAAAGGATGCGGAATGTTTTTTTGTCTACAATGAAGAGGGACCTTTGTGTGAGCAGATAAAAGCGCTCGGAATTACGCCAAAACGGATAGAAATGCGAAAGCCTTTTGATTTCAGAGCGGCAAAGGAACTTGCAAAATATTGCCGCGAAAATTCCATTGATGTGATACATGCACAGTATCCGAGGGAAAATTATATTGCCGTGCTTGCAAAGAAATATTATAAAAATGTCAAAGTTGTGTACACCTCACACCTTACGATAAGTACGGGTGCACTGTGGAGGTTTACAAATTCGTTTATGACAAAAAAAGACCACAAGATAATATCTGTCTGCAATTACGGCAAACAGCTCCTTGTCGGGAACGGATTCCCGGAAGATAAGATTGAAGTTATTTTCAACGGTGTACGTGCGGAAGAAAAGAGCGTTCCGCCCGAAAACTTCCGTGAAACGCTGGGCGTGGACAAAGACACTTTTGTAATAAGTATATTGGCAAGATATGAAGAGTCCAAGGGACTTGATTTCCTCGTCAGAAGCATAAAGCGCCTAAAGGAAATAACAAACCGCAAATTTGTACTTCTTATTGCCGGCGACGGGGTGCTGTATGACGAAATCGGCAAGATGATTGCACAATACGGTCTTGAAGACAATATAAAAAGACTGGGATTCAGAAAGGATACAGGGAATATACTTGCAATAAGCGATTTATATGTAAACAGTTCAAAATGCCTGGAGGCGCTCAGTTTTGCGATGGTGGAGGCTTTGCTGAACGGTTTACCGATTGTTGCCACGGATATCGGGGGAAATCCCGACATTGTTTCCGACAAAACAAACTGCGGCACATTGGTAAAATTCGGTGATGAGGAAGCCATGGCGGCGGCGATAAAAGATTTTGCAGAGAATGAAGAAAAACGAAAAAGGTACAGCCAAAACGCAGAGCTTGCCGCAAAAACCGTGTTTAATCTGGACAGGCTTTTGGACGATACTTTTAAGATGTATATGTAAACAAGAGAAAGGAAATGGTAATTATGAAAAAAGGATTTAAGTTTAATGTTGTTGATGTTGTTGTTATTTTGGTGATTGTGGCGGTTGTTGCTTTTGTCGGGCTGAAGCTTTCGGGCGGTCTTATAGCGATGCCTTCCAATATGCACGAATATGAGTTTACTTTTCATTCGTACGAAGTGCCAGATTATGTAATTGATTACGTAAAAGAGGGCGCGGCGGTGTGCGATTCGTCAAACAATGATGAGTTTGGCGTTGTGAAATCCTTCACAACAGGCGAATCGGAGATGTTTGTGGAAACGGCGGACGGCGCAATTGTAAAGACAACTAAGCCAGACCACAGCAGCATGGATTTGAAGGTTGTGGGCAAGGGAGAACAGACCGATTTTGGCGTAAAATTTGAAAAAGGTGTGTATGGCGTGGGGCACACAATAACAATAAAAGTCGGGAATGCAAAGCTTTACTGCAAGATTTCCGGTATAAATCAACTTGATTAAGAGTCCGGAGGGAGGAAAATAAATGCTTTCCCAAAGTATGACAGCTAAATTTATAAAAAGCATAGGAAAGGATTTCTCGGAAAGTGCCGTGTTCGGCTTGTTTACGGCACTTGCGGGATTTTTCAAAAAGCTTTATGACAACAGCCTTCTAAAAAGCTATGTGGAGGCAAAGCCCTTTATCAACGGGGTATGGGGAAAATCATTTTTTGCATTTTTGACCGACAAAATATTTCTTTTTATTGCCCGTGCAATAACAGCTGCCGGGAACCTGTGTACAAAGGTGTTTTCGGGGTCTTTGACCGACGGGGTGCTGCGCGGAATTTCAAAAAAGATAAAATATCATCATGTGCTTGGGCTGATTTTTGCAGTGATATTTCTTGTGTACAGTGACTGGTGGAACAATATGTATGCGGCGGCGGCAGCCTTTGTCATGACCGTGTTTTTGATTTATAAAAAAAGGAATAACCAGTTGTTGCCGTCAAAAACAGACTTTTTTATGGTGCTGTTTTTGATTTCTGCGGTTTTAGGCATCTTTGCGGCAGGAAACAAAACAGACGCCGTGAGGATTGCGGTTATTACGGTTTCGGCATTGTTGTTTCATCTTTGCACGGTTTATGCACTGACAACAGATGAAAAACTTTCCGGGTTTGTAAAAATAATTTCTGTTACCGTGTTTATCACCGCGATTGTCGCAATCGGTCAGCGAATCGTGGGGATTGAAGTGGATCCGGAATTTGTGGATTTGGCAAACAATGAGGGCATGCCAGGGCGTGTTTTTTCAACAATGGAAAACCCGAACAATTATGCCGAACTGTTGGTGCTTTTCATGCCGTTTATGTTTGCAGTGTTTGTAAACGAAAAAAAGCCTGTACTGAAACTGCTTTGGTTTGTGATGGCTGCGGCGGCTTTTGTTGCACTGGCAATGACGTATTCGCGCTCGTGCTATGTCGCACTTGTGATTGCGATTTTGGTATTTTTGCTGGTGTATGATTACCACCTCGTTCTGCCCGTTATGCTTTTGGCGCTTTTGGCGTTGCCATTTATGCCGGAAACGGTCTTTAACCGTATTCTGACAATCGGCTCGCTTTCCGATTCCTCAAACAGCTACCGCTTGTATATATGGGACGTCTGCGTACGTCTGGCGAGAGATTACGGCATAAGCGGTCTCGGAATCGGCCCTGTGTCATTCAGGAGCTTTTACCGCCCGATTGCTTACAGAAATGCAATAAAGGCACCGCACAGCCATATGCTGTATCTGGAACTTATTCTGGAATACGGAATAGCCGGTTTTATCGGCTTTATGGGGTATTATATAAGGATTATAAGGAACGGTTTTAAATCGGTGAAACTTGCCGGCAGGGCACAGCGTGCATATCTGGGCGCAGGCATCGGTGCATTACTCGGGATAAGCTTTGTGTGTATGGCGGAATATATATGGTTTTATCCGCGCGATATGTTTGCACATTTCATTGTCATGGGCATACTTATTGCACAGGTGCAGATAATTGCAAGAAAAGGAAACGGTGCATAAACTATGAAGATTTTACATCTGATAAGAGGCGGCGACAGCGGGGGTGCAAAGACTCATCTTTTCACCTTGCTGGACGAACTGACAAAGTATATAGACTGCGAAGTGGTGTGTCTTATTCCGGGAATTTTTTACAAAGAGATTCTTGAAAAAGACATCAAAACGGTTTTGTTTGAGCAAAAAAACCGTTTTGACTTGTCGGTTTTGAAGAAGATTGAAAAATTGATTGAAGAAGATGAAATTGACATATTGCATGTGCATGGCGCCATGGCAAATTTTATTGCGCAGTTTCTGAAAAAGCGCATAAAAATCCCGATTGTGACAACAATGCACAGCGACTATTTGCTGGATTTTGATACATTTTTCAAAAAAATAGTCTTTACATCTCTCAATGCATGGTCGCTGCGCAGAATTGACTATTTCATTGCGGTTTCTGACCGTTTCAAAGACATGCTGACAGAACGCGGATTCCGCCCGAACAGCATATACACAGTTTATAACGGCATGGAATTCTCAAATGTTCCGCAAACTGTGGCTGACAAAAAAGACTTTGCAAAAAAGTACGGAATAAAGCAGGAAGAAAATGCAATATATATAGGAATCGCGGCGCGGTTTGACAGCGTAAAGGGAGTGGATATATTTATTGACGGTGCGGCAAAGCTGTATAAAGAGAATAAAAATGTCCGTTTTGTAATTGCCGGTGACGGTGACCAAAGGGAACAGCTTTTGGCACTGTCAAAGGAACTGGGGCTTGAAAAGGTTATATACTTCATCGGGTTCATTGATGATATATACAGTTTTTTCAATTTTATTGACATAAACTGCCTTACATCGCTGTGCGAAAGTTTCCCGTATTCGATGCTTGAAGGCGCGGCGATGAAAAGGCCGATGGTTGCCAGTGACGTCGGCGGCATAAGCAGCCTTGTCATTGACGGAGAAACGGGATATCTTTTCAATGCCGGGGATTCTTCCGATTTTGCGGCAAAGCTGAAAATGCTTTGCGAAAATCAGCAAAAGCGCACTCAAATGGGTGAGAATATTTATAAGAGGGCAACAACGGTCTTTTCGGCGCAAAATTTTGCAAAGACGCATATCGGGATTTATGATAATATCCTGAAAGACTTTAATGACCCGAAACGATATGACTTTGTGATAAGCGGATATTATGGCTACAGCAACAGCGGTGATGATGCGTTGTTGTTGGCGATGGTCACAGAACTGAAACGTCAGAAAAATGACGTAAGAATTGCTGTTTTCAGCGCAAAACCCGAGCAGACAAAGAAGGACTACAAGGTTGATGCATACAACAGATTTAATCCGTTTAGGGTATATAAATGCATAAAAAGCTCGCGCGTACTGCTTTCCGGCGGCGGTTCTCTGATTCAGGACGAAACCAGTTCAAAATCCCTGTGGTATTATGCCGCCATTTTGAAACTGGCAAAGCGGTTTGGGCTGAAGGTGATGCAAATTGCAAACGGAATCGGGCCGGTGAGAAAAAAAAGAAACAGGCGCCTGGCGTCAAAGGTCATAAATTCCTGTGTAGACGAGATTACACTGCGTGAAATGAGGTCGCTAAAAGAATTGCAGAACATGGATATTCATGTGAATACAACAGTGACAAGCGACCCGGCAATGATTCTTGAGGGGTCTGACCAATCAGAAGTAAAAAGAATTTTTGAAGACGAAGGAATAGCTTGTAAACACTATGCGTGTATTGCCATGCGCGACTGGAAATACAACCCTGATGATTTTGAGAAAAAAATTGCACTGGCGGCAGATTATATTTATGAGAAATATAACCTCGGAATCGTGTTTATTCCCATGCAATATCCGGCAGATATCGCAATATCGGAGAGAATCATGGCGTGCATGAAAAATCCGTCGGCAATTGTCAGAAAAAAAATCAGCATAGAAAACGTTATCGGCATCATCAGGGAGTCAAAGCTTGTTCTTTCGATGCGGTTGCATACGCTTATTTACGGTGTGTCAATGAATGTGCCCGTGGTGGCGGTTAAATATGACCCCAAGGTGGACGGATTTATGGAATATCTGAGACAGACGCGGTATGTTGACGTTGGCGGCATAGATATGACAGCACTGAAATTATATATAGATGAGGCTTTGGCAAACGGCAAAAACTGCGAAACGGAAGAGCTGTGCGGACAAATGCGCCTCAAAGCACGCGAAAACATACAGATTGCCATGAAATTATTGTCTTGATTTTTGTCAGTATGCTGTGGAAATATACTCCGCAGCATACTTTGTTTTGTGAGAATTTAACTAATATTTGTTGTTCATATTTTGTTCTTATTTTTTACACATGCTTGAAAAATGCAGAATATATAATTTATACAGTGATAAAGAGCAGTCAATTGATTGTTTTTATAAATTCAAGGAAGGATTTGAAAGCTATGAAATTCAGCAAAAAGAAAATAATAACCATTTCGGTTGTTGCACTCATTGCTGTAGGTGTTGTTGCCGCGGCGGCGGTGAATTCCGTGAAGGGCGGAAAGAAAAACATGTCGGACATGAATGAAACCGACGAAGTCACAAGGGGCAATATTGATGAAACAATAACGGGCTCGGCATCAATTGAACCGTACGAACGTTATGAAATCGTTGCACTTGTGAGCGGCGACATTGTCAGCTCGCCTTTTGAAGAAGGCGACACAGTCAAAAAAGGCGATTTGCTTTATAAATTTGACACATCTTCTGTGAACCTCGGGATACAGAAACAGGAGCTGAACCTGAAGCAATCGCAGAACAGCTACAACAATGCCGTGCGTGACGCACAAAAGCTTAACGTCACCGCGCCGTGCGATGGCGTCGTGTCGGGGATAACGGCAAAAGCAGGCAATGATGCGTCACCGTCAACAGTCCTGGCAAAGGTTGAAAATACATATGAATTAAAGGTGGATTTGCCGTTTAATTCAAGCCAAATAAGCCGCATATCGGTCGGCGACACGGCGACAATTTCCAGTTCTTCGCACATGAGCGGTGTGACGGGCAGGGTGACGCATATCGCCGCAAACCCGACAGCACAAAGCGACGGGGCGGTTTTGTATGATGTTACAATAAAGATGAACAATCCGGGTTCGTTTACCTCCGGCTTGGTTGTCGGCGGCGAAATCTCGGGTATGGTCAGCCCGGGGAGCGGAACAATCGAGTGTGAAGATGTGCAGAATGTCATGCCCGAAGTGTCGGGAAAAGTCGGCAAGATTTATGTGTCAAACGGTGACTATGTGCACAAGGGCGACACAATTATGACTTTGACAAGTGACACGATTTCGGACAATATAAAAAACAGCGACATACAATACAAAAGCTCGGGGCTTTCACTGCAGGAGTCAAAAGACAGCCTGGACGACTACAGCTTGACGTCGCCGATAAACGGCACGGTAATCACGAAAAACAAGAAAGCCGGTGACACTGTTGACAGAAACACAAGCACACAGACACTTATGGTTGTGGCTGATATATCAAAGCTTAAATTTTCGCTTTCGATTGATGAACTTGACGTGAGCAAGGTTGCGGTCGGGCAGGAAGTCAGAGTGACATGTGACGCCCTTGAAGGCGAGGAATATGTGGGTCATATAACAAATGTATCGGTTGAAGGAACCTCCACAAACGGTGTGACGGTTTACAATGCCGATGTCGTTGTGGAAGAACCCGGAAATCTGCGGCCAAGCATGAATGTGGACGCAACGGTTGTTTTTGCATCATCAGAGGATACATTGATAGTTCCTTCTGGAGATATAAAGACTGTCATGGGAAAATCTTATGTTTTTGTAGAGAGCGACAAAGCAAAAACATCAGACAAGAAAGATAAAAAGGACAATAAAAAAGATAAATCCGAAGATATGCCTGTAGTGGGACTTGACGATGAAAACGGAAATAAAACGCCTGAAGGCGGAGCGCCGCAGGGCAACGAATCCGGAAAAATGCCTGAAGCGCCGGACGGATACGAAACTGTTGAAATCCAAACCGGACTGTCAAATGACGAATATACAGAGGTTTTGAGCGGTCTGAAGGAAGACGACAGAATTTACAGAATGACGACATCTTCAAATTCTTCTGATATGTTCATGGGAGGCATGGACTTTGGCGGCGGAGAAATGGGAGGCGGCCCGCAGGGCGGCGGCGCTCCCGGAGGAGGCGGCCCCGGCGGAGGAATGGGAGGCGGCATGAGATGATAGTGCTTGAAGGCATCACCAAGGTATACAAAATGGGTGAGAGTGAAGTGAGAGCGCTTGACGGTGTTGACCTTCACATATACCCACATGAATTTGTGGCGATAATTGGTCCTTCCGGCTCTGGGAAATCTACCCTTATGAATATGATTGGCTGTCTTGACGTCCCGACATCCGGCAGATATTGGATTGACGGGGTGGAGGGGAGCAAGATGAGTGATAATCAGCTTGCAGACCTCAGAAACAAAAAGCTTGGATTTATATTTCAGCAATATAATCTTTTGTCAAAGCTTTCCGCTTTAGAAAATGTCGAACTTCCGCTTATATACCGCGGAATATCGGCATCAAAGCGTACTGCTATGGCAAAAGAGGCGCTTGCACGTGTCGGGCTTCTGGACAAAATGCATCACAAGCCGACAGAGCTGTCGGGCGGACAACAGCAGAGAGTATCAATTGCAAGGGCGCTTTCAAGCCATCCGTCGCTTATCCTGGCAGACGAACCAACAGGTGCACTTGACTCAAAATCAGGCATTGAAATCATGCAGATGCTTCACGAGCTGCACGACGAAGGAAATACAATTGTGCTTATTACGCATGACCTGAACATTGCAAAGCAGGCAGAGCGCATTGTGACAATCAAAGACGGAAGGATTGTGAGTGACATAGACAACAGAGATGACATGGCAGGCGCGGAAAACGTGAAGGGCTCTGACATAGGCGACCCGGAAAACGGAAAAACCGCAGACTTGGATGCCGATATCCACGGAGGTGCTTGATATGGGAAAAATATTTCAGTCTGTAAAAATGGCAAAAAAAAGCATTCTCGGAAACAAGGCGCGCTCTGGTCTCACAATGCTGGGAATTATAATAGGTGTTGCGTCGGTTATTCTGCTGACAGGGATAGGCAATGGAGCGACAAAAATGATATCCGATTCTATTTCGTCAATGGGAACAAAGCTGATAACCGTGAATCTGACAAAAATGTCTGGGACAAGAACGGTTGATATGGACGACATTACGGAATATATCAGCAGTAAACCCGAGCTTTACAGCGGCATCACTCCTTATATTACTTCAAATGCACAGGTGAAGGTTGGGACGGAGAATTACAGGGCTTCTCTGGAAGGGACAGATTCAAACTATGAAACCATAAGAAATGTTTCACTTGCAAGCGGCAGATTTATAAATGAAAATGATGTTGAAAAGCGTTCTAAGGTTGTCGTGGTGGGCATGTATGTGCAGACAGAGCTTTTTGGCGGAATGAGCCCGATTGGTGAAAAAATAAAAATAAACGGCGAAAACTTTACCGTCATTGGAGTATACGAAACGGTCGGCTCGACAGTGAGCGAATACTCTGACGGGAATGTGACAATTCCCTATACAACCGCAATGCGGTTTATAAAAAATAAAAATATTTCTACATATTATTTGGAGGCGTCAACAGAGGACAATGTCGAGAGTGCAGTGGACGACATCGAAATTTTTCTCACCAGGAAGTTGGGAAATGACGATGGGTACAATGTGTCCAACATTGCGGAAATGCTTGACACAATGAATGAGATGATGGGCACAATGACGGCGATGCTTGCGGGAATCGCCGGGATTTCGCTGGTTGTCGGCGGAATCGGGGTTATGAACATCATGACGGTGTCGGTCAGCGAAAGAACACGCGAAATCGGAATCCGAAAAGCCATCGGAGCAAGAACAAGCGACATACTTATGCAATTTTTGATTGAATCGGTGATGCTTAGCGCTTTGGGAGGCATAATAGGTATAATTTTGGGATTTGCGTTTAAGCCTGCCGTGGAGGCGCTGCTTAGTATGGATTATGTTATAAAAGGAAGCATGGTATTGCTGTCATTCGGGTTTTCACTGTTTATCGGTGTATTTTTCGGCATTGCGCCGGCAAGAAAAGCGGCAAGGCTGCACCCTATAGAAGCATTGCGCTCTGAATAAAAACACAGAAAGGAATGAATATGAAGATGATGAAGAAAATATTGGGGCTTGCACTTTCTGCGGCGATTGTGCTGAATATTTTGCCAAGTGCTTTTGCAGATTATACCGATGTGACGGAAAACTCTGAGGTCTATGATGCTGTTGAGCTGCTGAGCAACATGAAAATTGTGTCGGGATATACAGACGGAAGCTTCAAGCCCTACAAGACTCTTTCCAGAGCCGAATTTGCAAAGCTGATTGTGATGATATATGACAAACAAAACGACGTTCAGTTCAATTCTTTGATATCCGGATTCAAAGATGTGGCGCAAGGGGCTTGGTATGTCGGATATGTGAATTATATTTCGCAAAACGGAATCATAAACGGATATGCCGACGGAACTTTCGGCCCCGACAAAGCAATCACCTATGCGGAAGCAGTTACGATTCTTTGCAGAATTTTGGGCTACAAAGAAGAATCGGTGGGGTATTATTGGCCAAACAATTACCTGAGCCAGGCGGCAAGCATGGGGCTCTCCGACGGATTTACATTTGGGAGCAACGAGCCGATAACAAGGGGCGCTGCGGCCGTGTTGATTGAGAGAATTTTGTTTATGAATGTGCCCGGCTCATCTGCTGCTGCGACAGGCGGCAAGGATTTGAAGCTGATAGAGTATCTCGGATATACTTTGGTGGAGGACAGCTATGTTTTGGCGACAAGAAACGAAAATGAATCGCTCACCTCAAAACAGATAAAGACAGCCTCGGGCGTATATGAAATGGCGGACGGCACAAATGTCCCAAAGGCAGGGACGGCGGGTTCGATTATACTGAGCAGTGACAACAAGGCTGTGGGTATGAAAATTGAAAAGATGGTGTCAAAAACAGTATATGTAACAAATGTCCCGGAAACGAACACCATTGAATACCGCACGGCCGAGGGGGAAACGGGGAGATATAAGTTTGACACAAGCTTTATGACATACTATGACTACAACAAGCTTACGTATTCACAGAGTGCGTCTTATATAGATGTCGACACGGAAATAACTTTTTACGGTTCGGCAGAAAATGAGTGGAAATTTGCCGTCATAGACGATGATTCTTCGGGAAATATCCCTGTGCTTGCCTCAAAGGATTACAGCGATTCCGACAGGTATATAGGCAGCACAGCGATAAATATGACAAATCTCAAGATATACAGAAACGGAGAAGGAGCATCACTTTCCGATATAAAGAAAAATGATGTAATATATTATAACACCAAGACAAATGTGATTGACGTATACAGCAACAAGGTTTCGGGGATATATACAGATGCATACCCCAACAAGGCGCATGTCACAAGCGTCAAGGTTGCCGGCAAGACATATGAGTTGTCATCTTCCGGAAAAGCAAAGAGCGCTCTGGACGCATCTTCCGGAAGCTTTGCAATAGGCGAAAAGGTGACACTGCTTTTGGGAAAGAATGACAAAGTGGATTTTGCGGTTGAGCTTGCGGATTTTGATTATTTTGATTACGGTGTTTTGCTGGGCTGCACAAAGGGCGTAAGTGAATATGAATATAACGAAGGCGTAAGCCAGATTACGGCACAGATTTTTATGCCGGACGGCAATACTTATACATATGCCGTGACAAAGGATTTTGATGACAGCCTGAAAGGGAAGCTTGTAAAGCTTTCTTATGAAGGCGACAAGGTGTCGCTTTCATCGGCGGAAACCGAGAAAATCACAGGTTCTCTCGACATTCAGGGACGCAGATTTGCGGGAAAAACAGTCCTGAAGGACGTGAAGGTTATCCACAGATTAAGCAAGGAAGACGCCGACAACGTTTCTGTTGAAACACTTAATTTTGACACACTGGGAATAAACGAGCTGACAGCAAGACAGGTGATAACGGTTGTCGAGGCAAATGCTTTTGGCGATATCGGGATTTTGTATCTTGAAAATCTTGAAAGCGGATATGACTTCGGCTTCCTTGTCGGGAGCGAGAAAATCGGCGACGGCGAGATGTCGACATATCAATATGAGATTTTCTCAGACGGAATAACAACCAAATATCCAAATTCGGTGCGTTTCTCAGTATCACCCAGGACGCCGTCATATTATAAGACGGACGGAAATTCGATAACGGAAATCTATAACATGAAGAAAATTGATTCGGCATCGGGATATGACGCGGCAGAAGGCGGAAGAATAAAACTGAACAACAAGGTTTACGATTTGGCGGACGATTTTAAAATAGTTTATGTTGAGGATTCTGCAATGGCTAAGTTTAAGACGGTATCCTTGAGTGAGATGAAGAACATGAAGATTACATCAATAAGCTTGTATTCAGAAAAAGACGAGGGAACAGTATCTGTAATAAAGATGATTGTATTGGATTAAAAAAAGAACTGCGGCAAAATAAATTTGCCGCAGTTCTTTTTCTGCTGTTTTATAGTTTTTTAATAACGTTTATGATATCGTCATTGATTACCAAATCGGCATTGCTGTCGTATGGTGTGGAAGATTTGTTTATCAGCACAAGATTGTCACCGCGGAAGAATTTCAGAAACGACGCGGCGGGATATACCGCCAAAGAAGTGCCGATGACGATGACGGTTTTGGCTGATGCAATCGCGGATATCGCACCGTTTACAACGTTGTCGTCAAGCGGTTCTTCATACAGCACAACATCAGGCTTTATGACAGCATTGTCATCATCACACAGTGGGATTTCCGCAGAAGATATGATTTTTTCAAGCGGATAAAATTTGCCGCATTTTGTGCAGTGATTTCTGAAAATACTGCCGTGCAGTTCATACACTTCACTGCTGCCGGCAGCACTGTGCAGTCCGTCAATGTTTTGGGTGACAACGCTTACTCTTTTTCCTTGCTTTTCCAATCCGGCAAAATACCTGTGCGCCTCATTAGGGCGCGCGCCGGGATAAACCATTTTGCTTTTGTAAAATTGATAAAACAGGTCTGTATGCTCTTTAAAAAATGTATGAGAAATGATTTCTTCGGGTGAGAAACCGAAGCCGCTGTCATTGTTGTACAGTCCGTCGGCAGAACGGAAATCGGGAATACCTGACGGACAGCTTATCCCGGCTCCGCTGAATACGCAGATATTATTTGATTTTTCAATTATTTTTTTCAGTTCTTCAGCCTTATTCATCAGTTTTTCTCCGTGTCATACTTCAATATAAAATCAACAATGGGGGAGTTGTCCTCCAATCCGTGCGGATGATGATCGCAGCCCGGCTTTACAATGGTTTTTATTATGCCGCCGTTTTCTTTGTAGTATTTTTCCAGAAGTGCGCCGTTTTCGTCAAACGGGACTGTTTTGTCAGAATCACCGGCAACAAGAATCACAGGGATATTGTTTTTTATCAAAGGTTCAAAGTTGTCCAGTGGGTGATTCCTAAAGCTTAACAGTTCGCTTAAAGTCATGTTCAATGCATTCTCAAATTCTTCAAGCATACCTCTGTCATTTTTGCCGCTGAGTGCCGCAGGGCAGCTCAGAAAATTTATAACGGGGGCGTCAAGATACATTGCCGACACATACTCGGGGTATTTTGCGGCAAAATAAATCGACTGCATGCCTCCGCAACTCATGCCTACTGTGACACATGATTTTTTCAGGTTATATTTTTTTGAAATAAACTCTGCAAAATCCGCTTTTATGTCAGTGTCGTCGGGGTGCTTGTTCCAGCGTGTGATGTTGTCAACGTGCGCCACCGCATATCCGCGTTTCAGCATTTCAAGCTCAAGGGCAGGGAAGGCGCCGAAATACTCGGTTTTAAAAAGCCACTTTCCGGTGGGATTGTCAGGCAGGACAACAATGGCTTTTCTTCCTTTAAAATCAAATTCCTCACAATTATATCCGTTCCAATTATTCATCTGTAATACCTCTTTTCTGAAATACGGACGGCAAATGACACATTGCCGTCCGTATTTTTGTTTATATTTCTACGCTGAATTCTTTTCTTCCGGCAACATGCGGAATAAATTTCTTTTCATTTTTTGTTATGGTGATGTGGTACTTGCAGCCGCGGAATTCTCTTGTGACTTTTGCCGGGAGCATTTCTTTGCTGAGGCACGGGTTAATTTCAAGTCCGTCCCATTTTGCGTGCACACCAAGCATATATTGCGTTACTGCGACATACATCCATGCGGCAGTGCCGGACAGCCACGAAACGTTTGCAAGGCCGAATTTGTCACTCTCAGGGCCAAAGATGTTTGACGAATATACATACGGCTCTGCCTTATATCTCCATTCGCCTGCCTTTTGCTGTGCAATCATCGGCAAAAGCTGATGATAATATTTATATGCATTTTCAGGTCTTTTCAGGATACATTCTGCAATAATTGCCCATGTGTTTGCGTGACAGAATACAGAACCGTTTTCTCCGCAGCCTTTGTTGTAACATGTGAGGGCACCTTCTTTTGAAGGATAGTCGGTTGTCATGGAAGGTTCAATCTTCTTTATTCCCAACGGTGTGTCAAGATATTTTTTCACGCTGTCCATTGCTTGGATTTGTTTGTCCTTGTCGCCCATTTTGGAGATGACTGCCCAGCTTTGTGCATTAAGCCAAATCTTTGCCTGAGGCTCTGATTTTGAACCGATAAATGTACCGTTGTCGGTGATGCATCTTCTAAACCATTCGCCATCCCACGCGATGGTATTGACAAGCTTTTTCTGAGCTTCGTATATATCAAGATATTTTTTGTCGTCCTCACCTTTCAATCTTGCCATTTCTGCAATCATCGGCAAAACTGTACCGAATTGCATTGATGTCCAGATGCTTTCGCCCTTTCCTTCGCGGCACACCTTGTACAACATGTCGTTCCAGTCGGAGGACAGCATAAGCGGAAATCCTCTTTCCCCAAGGTTTGCCATGGTGAAGTCTATGGACTTGTTGATGTGTTCCCAAACGGTTCCCTCGCCGCCGTCATAGAAGGATACCTTTTCGTCAAGGTAATCAAGAGTTCCTTCCTCCATAACTATGTTGTATGCCGTCATAACAAGCCAGAGATGATTGTCGGAATGTATCCTGGCAAGCGGTTCCCAGCCTTCAATCGGGAAACAATAATGGTTGCAGTGACCGTCATTATATTGCTGTGTAAAAAGCAGATTCAGCTTGTCCTTGGCGCGCCTTAAATCGAAGGGAACCATTGACAGTATGTCCTGTGCGGTATCTCTGACACCCACGCCCCTGAATGTGCCTGTCGCGTAATATGAAATGTTTCTTGAGAACTGGAAATTTCTTTCAGCCTGATATGGATTCCATATGTTAATCATTGTTTCGGCGTCCTTATCGGGGACTTCACACTGGAATTTGCCGAGATACCCGTCCCATTGTTCCTTCAGGGCAGAGAAAGATTTTTCTATAAACCCGGGGGTTCTGCAATCCGCAACAGATTTTTTGATATCGTCTTCGGTCATTGCGGTGCCGAGGTAGATGTTTACTTCCCTTTCTTCTCCGGCTTTCAGGTCAAGCTCAATCTGAAATGCAAAACACGGGTCGCCGCCGTAAAGCGTGGAATCGGAGCATGCGCCGTTTTCCACCCTCTGCGGATTTTCTTCACTTCTGTAAGAACCCACAAATTCGTCCCTATCACAGTCATAGCCCGAAATTTTTGCGTCGGAGGCAAAGTATACAAGCGGGGTTTCATCGGGTTTCGGCTGCATTTCAACACCGTATTTGTAAACAAGGATATCATCCATTGCATAAACAGAAAGCTGATGTTTGTTGTAGCATTGCCATTGGAGTTCCCTCATGAATTCCATCATGCCGAGCTCTACATATGGGAAAAGTGTGATTTTTTTATCTTTGTCAGATTTAATTTTCAGATTCCACAAGAGCGCGTTTTCGTATTTCCCGACAAAATATGTCGCAGTTACGTTAATTCCGTTTTTTCTTGCCTCAAAACGGGTATAGCCCATTCCGTGGGTGGATTTCCATGTGTCAGGCTTGTCCTTACAGGGTTCATTTGTCGGGCACCAATAGGTGCTGCCGTCTTTTATGTATGTATAAAATCCGCTTCTGTCTGTCGGGAGGTGGAAGAATCTGTAATGATTGATTCTCCAGATTTGCGGCGACTTGTAGAAAGCCACACCGCCTCCGGCCTGGGACATCATGGTGTGGAATGTACCGTTGGAAAGATAATTCATCCACGGTGTGGGTGTGTTGTACCTGTCAAAGCTGATTTCTTTTTTTGCATTGTTAAAGTGATACATGAAACTTCTCCTTTAATAATTTTATTTTTGTTGCCAGCAATCAAATTGCACCGATTTTACATATGTGTATTATATATCTATTTTGGAAAATTTGCAAGATATATAAGGAAAAAAAATACATTTTTTGAAAAAAGAAATCTGTTGGTTATGTTTTTTTGTGTTGACAGCAAGCTGTTTTGACAAAAATCGAAAAAGAAAAGCCAATCAGCAAGCGGTTGGCTTTTCTTTTGGTGCGCGCCCGGTGGTATACACAATGATTGTGCTTTGACCATAAGGGTGAGTATATTAAGAAATCAATTATTGTTTTTACACCCGGTAAAGAACTTATTTTTTTCCTGCATCTTTTCCTGCAAGGTATCTAATGCTTCACCGAAGTAATACCCTCAAATGTAAACTTTTGACATTGCCGTTAGGGTGGGTGCCTACCACCCTAACGGCACTTTTTGTTGCAAGAGCTCTGTTCGCAGTCGAGCAGAGCCAATTACACTGTTCGGCATAAAAAGTACACTTGAATATAGTATGTATAAATAATATGGAAAGAGGTGTGTTTATGAAGGACATAAGAAAAAAGCAAATGCGGCTTGCAGTGCTGATGGAGATAACAGACAAACCCAAGCGCAACAGTGAAATTATTAAGGGTGCAGAGTCACGGCTTGTTTTAGATGAAGAATTTAACAGGCTCATGAAAAACGGTAAGCAGACAATCGGCAGTAAGGAATTACAGTTTATTCTGTACTACATTAAGCGTGACAAAATGGCTGATACACAAAAGCGAGGTTTATATGCTGAAAATGAGACAACGGTTAAGGAGCGGCTTGCGGCGGTTTCGGAGCTTATCGAGTATGCGGACAGCGATATATCCTCGGCTGACAGTATTATTCTGAAAACGGATACAATAACGGAGGCAAGGGACATTATTAAAAATTCATCAAAGGCAGATGAAAATTCAAATAAAGTGACTATTATTCCGTCTGACAGTAAACAGGTTGAAAAAAAGGATAGACCTGTGTCAACGGAAATCAGCAAGGATAAAAAGCCAAAATTAAAAGAAAAAAAGGATACAGCAGAGAAACAAGTTAAATAAATAGCTGAACATATAGGTTTTAAGCCGTCTGAATGGGTTTCAGACGGCTTTTTTTTATATCATCTTATTTTTGTGAAAAATACACATTTGTCAAGCGATACATTAAAAATCAATTTTGTTTTATATGCACAATTTCAACACTTTGTATACACACAGACATTGATTTTTTGTTGTGCATACATCTGATTTTCGTTACTATGCAGGAAATACATACATTGCTCTTTTGGGGGTTAAAACGATACATTTAAGATACATTGCATAAGACACTGATACATTAAAACAGACATTATTGTAATGGAATATACATTCAATAAAAATTTGGATGCGGGATTTTATTACAAGGGGGTACATTGTATGTATGATATGACAGATATATCAAAAATCAAACCCAATCAGTATATTGAGGTTGTGTTCTCAACGACTCATCACATAAAAAAGCCATCAAGCGACAGTGTGGCGAAAGAAGTTCACAGAATGCAAACATTCCCTGAAAAAATCGCCAGAATGGCACTCACAGGTTTAACAGGGCGTTTGGAGGATGGGCAGCTCTTTTTTCCGGGAGGCAGTGCAAAAGAATTTGTAAAAATTCAAGTTTTTTTCTTTGATTTCGATAACAAGGGTGAGAGTTATGTTTCAAAGAAAAGTGCTCTGCAATACTTGGAAAAAATACGGTTTTTACCAAACATTGTGTTTGATACGTATAGTAGCTCAAAAGATTGCAACAGATTCAGGATAGGTTACATATTAACCGAACCAATCAAGGATGAAGAAACAGCACGGCATATCAGGACATTATTTTGGGAAATACTTGACAAAATCAATCCCGACAAGCAATTTAACACAATCAGCGGTGTAATGTTCGGAGGACGTAATTGCAAAATCATTCATGACAATTTTTTTACTGTTGCGGCAATTGAGGAAACACACAAAAGAATTGTTCACAAGGTGCGTAAAGGAAAGCCAGTCCGACAGCAGACGTTAATGTTGCCGACAGCAAAGGGCTTTGCATACGCATTGAATTTGGTTGATACAAGTACCTACGAGCTAATTAAAAAGTCAAATAAAAGCTGTTTGAGACTTTTAAAAGCCAACAGCGACCCTTATCGCATGGATTTCGATAATGATATAGCAAGCATAAATCTTGATGTTCTTAAAGCTGCCTACACCCTGCATATGAAAAATGAAACACACTGCATTGATGAAACAGCACATATTTATGCGGTTTCGGTTGCTGAGGTTGGAAAATTCTTGCACAAAAACTTATATAACAATAATTGTAAAACCCTTAAAGCAACGCTTGAAAAATACAGTCGCATTGTTGCCTATGTAAATGAAACCACTCTTTTCTATGCGTTCAGAGTGCAGTTTGAAGGAAAAGTTTTGCGCTATGGCGGAAAATATTTTGACTTTCTGAAGAGTGAGCTTTTTGAAAACCACGGGGACACTCAACCAAAGGAAAGGTCACACAACCTGATGATGCGTAGCTCTGCCTTGAGTGGTAATTTCTACGGTGAACTTTTGGCGGAACAGTTTCTTCAATCGGTGCTAAGAGCAGGAAACTTAAAGAATTACAGCGGAATTATGCTTTCAACTCTTATCAACAGAGTGCCGCAGTTCAAGTGCAAGCTTGACAGTCTCAGAACGGCAAATGAAAAAAATATTTATATGAAACGCGCTTTTGAGACAATGCACCATATTATCTATGACAGCAGCTCTTTTCATAAGGTTTACGCTGATTGGATAGTGACCGTGCCTACCATAAGCACAAAAAAGCTTTACAACAAAATTTTACTCACTCGGACAAAAAATGAAGGCGAAAAAATCGACTCATTTTTACAGGATATGTATTCATAAATTTTGTTGTAGCGGCATTCATGATAAAATCAAATTCTGTATTAAAACACTAAATTTTGTTGCATATACAAAACAGCAAAACAGAAAAAAATCAAAACTTGTTGTAAAAAAATATAACATTTGTTGTAATTTGAAACAGCAAAAAACGCTGAAAAGCGCAGCAATCAAGCGCAATTCAGCATTAAACAAAAAAAGAGTAATAGAATAAATAACCCGTATATAGCGAATATATGAGCTAACAGAGTAAGGGGATTTTTTCGAGGAGGACTTAAAATGAGTAATTTTAAAGATAATGTTAAAGAGAATTATAACATTTGCGACTACGTAAATAACCACATAATTCCCAACCAGGCATATCGTGGAAGTAACAGACCGTTGAAAAAGAAGAGTCCGATTTTGTGTCCGTTCCACAAGGAAACACAGCCGTCATTTTATTATCATGCGGACAAAAATAGGTTCAAGTGTTTTGGTTGCGGTATATCGGGAGATGTAATTGACTTGCATAGGTTTTGGATGCAAAGACTTGGAAGAAATGTTGGTTTTTATGAGGCTGTTACTGAACTATACACAGAACTGAAAACTAAAAATCAGTGAGCAGGAAGTGTGCCGATAGGGTCGGTAGGTCGGTGCGGCAATGTTTCACATTGGCAAACCGACCCTATCGGCAATACTGACTGCGTGATTTCAATTAAAACATATGTGCCGTTAGGGTGTAGCCAAACGGCACTAAAAACAGCATATCGGTAGTATGTGAAAAATACAAAAGAGGTGCTGAAAAAATGATAATCGGTTACATCAGAGTATCAACAGAGGAGCAAAACATTGACAGACAGGTTGAAATGCTGAAACAAAACGGTGTTGATAAAGTCTTTATTGATAAAATGAGCGGCAAGAACACTCAAAGACCTGCTTTGCAAGAAATGCTGACTTTTATGCGTGAGAAAGATACTGTAATTGTTGAAAGCATATCAAGACTTGCAAGAAACACACGGGATTTATTAAAACTTGTTGATAAATTTAAGGAAACAGGTGTTGAGTTTATTTCGCTTAAAGAGAACATAGATACAACAACCCCGACAGGACAATTTGTACTTGTGATATTTGCGGCTATTGCAGACCTGGAGAGAACAACATTGTTGCAAAGACAGGCTGAAGGAATTGCGATTGCAAAGGGAAAAGGCATTTATAAAGGGAAAAAATCTATTGACTGTCCCGATTTTGACAGACTATATGAAGAGACGGTCAAAGGTTTAATCAGTGTAACAAGGGCAAGAGAACTTTGCGGCTTATCTCAAAGCTCGTGGTACAGGAGAGTTCATAAAAAACAGCAGTCGGCTGAAAATTCCTCTTGTGAGTAATTATAGGTGTCACAAGCTGACAAACTATAATGAACGGAGGAAAATACAATGGACATTGGATTCTTTTGCTTTGACAATCAGAAAGAATACGAGAAAAAGCAGGCAATGTTTGAGAAAACAGAGTGTACTGAAATTTATGCAGGAGGTGACGGAAAATCATTTTCAGAGCTTGCCGACACGGTATTGAACAGTGGTGATACAGTTTATTTGCCCTCACTGAAGGATTTGGGTAATACGTTTACAGAGCTTATAAATGCCTTTGAATATGTTGAGGAAAACAAAATTAAACTTGTTCTGCTTGAGGGTATTCAAAATGAAATGTTGTTCGGAACAACAAAAGGCACAGCGGCAAGAGCGGTAAATGCTTTTACACGGCTTTTGGTAAATGAACAGATTTGTTAAAGGAAAATGCCGTATGTATCGGGAATGAACATACGGCATTTTTTATAACTTCAAGTACGGAAGGGCGCATTTTAAATATTCACACAGCTTATTTTGCTTTTCGGGAGACAGACTGTTTATAAGTTGTATAAGTTCACTTTCATTGTTGCTGTTCTTGACAGTGCTTTCAGACAGCAAGCTGTCAATAGTGGTATGGAACAGGTCGGCAATTTTTATCATCATAGGGAACGACGGTGTTTTGCCACACCTTTCTATTTCATATATATAATGGGTGCTGACGTCTAAATGTTCAGCAAGCTTTTCTTGTGTAAGGTTCATAGATTTTCTGTGATTAGCTATTGAACTACCCAGGTTATCAAGATTCATTCAGTATGCCCCCTTTCTTATTTTGGGTCATTCGTACATATTTATTATATAACTTTCAGCAACATTTAACCACTATATAGAAAATACATAAAAACTGTTGATTTCAGCAACATATTGTGTTATACTGTATAGGTATATTATTTGAAGAAAGGAAGTTTTAAAAACTCATGAAAAAACTAATATCAGTTTTACTTACATTTGTACTGTTGTTATCAGTGATAATTGTTCCTGTTTATGCCGATAATAATGTGCAAAAGGTTTTCGGGCAGTTAACATCAATCGGAAGTCATAGTTATACTATTTCAGATGAAAATGGTACGGCGCTTATTACTGCTGAGGCTGTGGCTGACGGGATAACTCTTTCATTGGAGGAGTATGCCTGGTTTACTATTGAAACGCTAACAGATGAATATGGTGATTACCTATGTATCACCGACTATGAAATAATACCCGAATACGGTTATGAAATAGCCTATTTATCAAGAGTATATGAATATTTAGATGATGTATTGTACATTGAGCTTTTTACAGATAAACAAACTAATATGCGTATGTATCCTGTACGGATAAACAATTCAACATACAAAAATAACGCTGACATAATAAATGCTTTAAAGCCGCAAGTGGGAAAGTTCATAGGATACAGGCTTGATGAAGATGGTGATATCAGGAGAATAGTATTTATTGACACAAAGACTCCAAAGGAAAAATACAAGGTTAATGCAGATACAAAGTATTTCATTAAAAACGGCACATACTATCAAATAAGTGATTTACCAAACGGATATACATACTCTTATGAGGTTTTGAGCTACGATAAAGAATATAATGCACTTTCTGTTGTTGTAACTGATATGTATAAATACGGTATGGAGTTTTTCACAGCCTATAATGATGATTATTGTTATACAAGAGATGAAAAGGGTAATATTAAACGTTGGGAGTGTTCTGACAGCAGTTTATTTGATGATATTTCTGCTAAAAGTATGATAGAGTTTACATACAATGAAAACGATGGTATAAAATCGGCAAAGGTTGTGGAAAGCACAGATTTTCAAGGCTACACCTACGATAAGGATAATAACACATTCGGTGGTTACAGTCTTGATAATACTTCTTTGCTCACAGTGGAATTTAACGAAATGACAGGTAATGTAAAAACATATGAGCCTATAACACCTAACGAAAACTTGCAATACAGCGGTAAAATGTATACATCAAGTTTCGGTAAGAATGTTTTATGGATTACAGGCAGTGCACCAATAGCAGGAAAACCCACCATTAAGTTTTGGGCGCAAGATAACAGAGATGATACATTCAGAGTCAGTGCAACCTATGATAAAAACGGTTATACGGGTGGCGGAATGATATATCTTGCAGTTTATTATCAAGGCAGACTATATCGTATATATACATACAACCTTGAAGATGAAGGCTCTGCATACATTAAAGAATGGGATGAGCTTGACCCTGTGATATTCGAAAGGGCAATACCATATATAGACGGCACTGATAAATATGACTATACTATAACAGGCTTTGTTTGGAATGATAATCTTTCGCCTATGTACCCTGCTGTGCCTGTTTGGGATTAAAGCATATCGGTCTATTTATTGTAGCATTACAAAACAACAGTATTTATCAGCATTTTGCAGAATTTGATAAGCACTATATCAATTTTCAACATAAAAGCGGTTATAAAATAAGTTGCTGACATTTTACAGTATGAACAGCGTTATTAAATCGGCACAAGAAAAAAGGCTGTGCATTGGGGGTTATCATTCAGAAAAATTTATTGATACAGTCAAGGTGCTGAAAAATTGGGTTGTTAAATAGGTTAAAATCTGAAATTATTGTTTAATATGCGGAAACGGCTATATTGAAAATTATTAAATATAAGCGACTTTGTTATGACTGGTTGTTTATTGATATAACATTGAAAAAGCTGCCCTCGACAATTATTGTCGGGAGCAGCTTTTTTAGTGCAACAGCAAAATCAATACAACAGTTATAACAAGCGGAGTGCATAAAAACTGCACCAATCATAAATTTTTAAAAAACATACCCCACCCCAATCATATATAATACAAAATAAGCGACACACACAAACTGAAATAGAGAGAGGGAGCTATACACATAGGAGGGAAACTTGCTCCATGCGGGGAGCTTTACTTTTGTCTTGTTCATAGTTATGTGTGAAAAGGAGGTAATGCACATGCTTAATATCTATACGAGCAGGCAAAAGCTCATAGGCAGAAGTGTTGTATACAATCTGCATGATTTCTTTGACAATACAGTTGTTAATGCAATCAGACAGAAACGCTATGAGCTTACGGAAGAGGATAGAGCTACTTTGGGAAAGGAGGGTTATATCACAGGTGTATCAGGCGGTATTATCTTCACAAAATACGGTGAGATGTCACTGGAAGATATATCAATCACTGCAAAAGCAATACTTTCAATCAGGTATCTTGCCGCTGTTGATACAAACAGAGTACTTAATATTACAGACGTTTCTGAAAATATGGAAGACGTGTTAAAAACAGCGGAAAGTGCAAATATCAGTCTATTATGGTGTTTCAAATACTGCTCCACAAGCTGGCGAGATATTTATATAACAGCTTGCTTTGATGATGATACTGTTATGTCGCTGAATGAATACAGTGAAAATATAACAGAGTTTGGAGAAGGCTTTGGTAAAGAGATTTACTTGTCATTCGGTGATGACACTGCTCATTTTGAGCTGTTCAGTCCTTCACGCAGAATTGTTATAAAGGCTGATAATACGGCACAGAAAGCATTGCTGTTTAAAACGCTGCGTACGGCTCTGACAAATAGAACCGCAAAGGTAACAGAGTTTAAAAAGCTTAATGCCGACGGAGAGGACTTTGACTTGAACAGGGTCATAATTGAGGATACGGAAAATGACGATATTTTCGGCAGGCTTGTAAAAACAGGTCAGACCTACATAGTTGTTATTGACGGAGATAAAAACAGGGATAATTACTGTTATATCTATGATGAAGTCAATATGCGTGCGGTTGATGTCCCCATTTATGAAATTGTTATAAGGCTGACGATACAGATGAACTCTGGAACAGTGTTAGTTTACAAGAGAAGTATGTTCCCTCTGATAGCTCCGATAAGAACAGATTTGAGTTTACGGTGCAAAAACATAAATTCGAGTCACCGCTTATCAAAGAGGACTTTCCCGGTTGGAACTCTGTTGAGTAAACAGTAGATTTTTCGAAAAAGGCAGTAGCTATGTAAAAAGCTATTGCCTTTTTGTATTTTAAATGTATTTAGTGTACCTCTTCGCTACTGGTTGAAAAAACTTTCACGACTTGTCTATGTGGGAAAAGACAGTCAAGTGCTTTTTATGTTACCAAAACGGTGGTTTTAGGAGGTAGTATATATTTTTGCTCCAAAGGGCTGTTTTCGGGGGTTTTTAGGTAAAAAATATATAGGGGGTATTACCAATAACTTTACCAAATCTGTTAAATTTACACAATCCCATTGCTGTTTTCAAAGTTTTTTTGTGTATATTCGAGGTTGATTACCAAATTATAAATCACTGTTTCATCTGATATAACTTATAAAACGGATTGTTGCATTTGCTTTTAAGCGGTCATGTGGTTATGAATATTGAATATGTAAGTTTCGCAAGGCATAAAAATATATAAATGTAAGTTTGAATTGTCTTTGAAAGATTAGTATGTAATTAGTTTTATACATAGCAAAAAAATTACAATTAGCATTGAAAGTAATGTTTCAATAAAAAACACCGTTAATTTGCACAAAACACACTCAATTCATATACTGGTTGAAAAAAAGCATATACATTTAATAAAAATAATCATACATTACAAAAATATACAACTCACATACAAATTCAGATAAAGGTACGTTTTTGTTGATATAAACAAACTTTATGAAAAATTGACTTTTTATCTGACAAAACCCCAATTTTATCTTATAATAATATTGTAAGCGCTTTTAAATGCTCTGTTTCGTAGTAGAGCAAAAAGGAGCTTAACATATGAAAAAATATGATTTATTACTGGAAAGAGCAGTTGTTGACGGTATTGAAACCTTTCGGACGGTTATAAAAAATGCACACGGGAGAAAAATTTATTTTGAAGTCGTCATCCATTCGACAGGTTGTATTGAAATCTCTGACTGTTGGTATGCGGATCGCAACATCGGGAAAACTGGTGAACAGAGGAAAAGCAGTGTACCTACATTGTTAAAAACAAAGTTCTTTGCAAATGAAACGGAAATGCTAAATGCCATTGCAAGAGAACTTGATAGAAAGTTTAGCAGTGTCAAGTTCATAATAAGAAAAGCAACCTTGCACCTGACAGAACTTGAATATGTGGACGGCTACCTACAAAAAGAAAAATTCAAATTTTTGATTTTGCAAAAGACAGATTTATCTAAAAATACATATAAATTAGAAACAGTCATTAAGAACAAGACTCACAGAGTTATCTATTTAAAATTGCTTGTCACAAAAGAAACTTGTGCTATCACAGATTGTTACTACACAGACAGGACATATAAAAATGCGGCACGCAAAATTATGCCGCCTACGGTCTACAGCACAAATTTATCGTTTACAAAAGCGGAAATATTAAGGTTCTTCAACGCCGAGCTTGTTTGTGATTTCACAGACATTATCATTGCAGATGAGAGCTTCTTTAAAATTGTAAACATTTCAAAGCCGATTTGCGGCTCAATTTAAGAGACAAGGCAGGTCATTTATATGGTAAAAGTATCGACAATCACACGAGATAGGGGTGCGATTAACACATACAAGATTAACGGGAAATCCGTTAAGGTTCAGCACTCTGTCATGCTTACAAAAGAAGATAAATCAAAAGTTGAGGATGCTATCGCTGAAAAATTATATGAAATTTTCACGGGCAAGATAGCAAATTGAGGAGAATTGACATGTTTGACAATGGAAAAATTTCAAGTTCAAACACCGATGATAAAATGACTTTAATCTACACACGGCAATCAAAAGAAAAGGAAGGAAGTATCAGTCAGGAAACGCAAGAGGAATGCTGCAAACACGCTCTTTTATCAAAGGGCAAAGAAGACCTGTCGAATGTGGTTGTGCTGCATGAGGCAAAGAATATGAGCGGAGCCACGCTCGACAGACCTGAGCTGAAAAAACTCTTGAAAATGGTAGCTCAAGGCAAGGTTGACACAGTTATTGTTTACAAGCTTGACAGATTGAGCCGCTCACTTATTCAATTTATGGGAATTATTTCCGAGTTTGAGAAGCATGGTGTTAATTTTCAGACAGCTATGGAAAGCTTTGACACGTCGACGACAACAGGCAAAATGATAGTGCAAATTCTGATGGTGTTTGCGGAATATGAGCGCAGTAACACAATTGCAAGGGTCAAAGACGCCTATGTAAGCAGAAGTCAGAAGGGTTATTATATGGGCGGTCGCAGACCGTATGGCTTTAACCTGGAACAATTCACCATTGAGGGAAATAAAACAAAAAAACTTGTGAAAAAAGAAGATGAGGCAAGTCAGATTCAAGAGATTTTTAACACATATGCAGTTGATGAATTTTCACTTCGTCAGGTGCTGAAACATATGCTTGAAACAGGGCAGACAGACTTATCGGGTGCAGGGTTTACAACGGCAAAAATCAGTTCCATTATGAAAAGTCCAATCTATGCAATCGCAGACGGAGAACTCTATAATTATCTGAAAGAAAAAAATGCAATCTTTGCACCAAATGCAACATTTGAAAATTTTGACGGAACTCACGGCATTCAGTTTTATGTTTACAATAAACAGGAGTCAGATGACCTGTCAAATACAACAGTTGTTATTATGCCGCATAAAGGCTTTATCAACTCAAGTGTGTGGATAAAATGCAACAAAAAACTTGAAAAAAACTCGCAAATCGGTAATGCTGTCAGCAATAAAACGAGTTGGCTCGGCGGTTTGGTGGTATGTCAAAAATGTGGGCATACTATGACAACCATTAAAGGTGTGCCTACAAAAAAAGGCACGGTACGCAGATATTTTAACTGTATCGGTAAAAGTGAAAAGAAAACCTGCAAGGGTCCGTCAGGTACTGTCTATGCAGATGTATTGGAACAGCTTATTTCAGATGAAATTGAAAAAAAGCTTGTCATTATAAAGGCACGCAAACGAGTCTTATCGGATGAAAACCGACAGAAAGTGAGTAAATTAGAAAAACAGTTAAAAGAAATTGTTGACAGGCAAAATAAACTGTTTGACATGATAACAGAGCCAAATCTCAGCGACCTTACCCGTAGGGCATTGGACAACAAGATTGCAGAGCTTGAACAGAATAAAAATGAAACAAACAATGACATAGCAAACATTATGAACAAAGATTGTGTCATAACCAAAGCAATAGACCTCGGCAAGAGCTGGCAGAGGGCAAATTTTGAGAAACGCAGACAGGTTGCAAGGACACTCATTAAGTGCATTTTGGTACATAGTGACGGAACATTTGAAATCGTTTGGAATATTTGAGTTTACAAGTGCTGCAGACGGATAATCTGCGGCATTTTTATGTATTTCACTCACTTAAATTGCTCAACCCGCTTCACCGAAACGCTGGAAGTGCACAATTTCGCGTTGGCGCAAAAATTTGATAACTTCATTTACATCGGGGTCATCGGACAGGCGCAGAATGTTGTCGTATACGGCACGTGCTTTTTGTTCTGCTGCCAGATCCTCATACAAATTTGTCAGCGGGTCACCGGTCACAGCTATCGACGCCGTGGTAAACGGTGAACCTTGTGCACTCTGCGGATATACGCTTACACCGTTATCAGCGTAATATTCGGCAGACCCCATGTCGAGCCAGTCTTTGCCGCATGTGCCGGCAGAAAGCTGTGTCACTAGTGTACCGACCATTTCCAGATGCCCCAGTTCTTCGGTACCTATGTCGGTAAGCAAACCCTTTGTCATGCCGTCGGGCATGTTGAACCTCTGTGACAGGTAGCGCAGTGACGCGCCGAGTTCGCCGTTCGGCCCACCGTACACCAAATGTTTGAGTAAAGTGGAAAAAATGGCGGCTATTTATTCTAAAAAACTTAGTAATCATCAGGCATAGGAGCATATCCTATGCTTTTGTGTTTATAACAGATTGGATTGCAATTCGCAAAAATCGACATATATATTTTCGTTTACTATACCAATTGTATTATTATGAAATTTATGGTATAATTAAAAATAATAGTTTGTAAAAAGTGAGCTGATAAATATGTTAGAAAATAATAGAAATGCTATTTGGAATATGGAAATTGATTCATATAAAGAAGATTATTTAGAAGATTTTAGTGAAGATACACGAGTTGATTTTTTGTATTTACATTGCGAGGAACTTTATGATGAAATCACGAACTTGAGAAAAGTATCTGAAAATATGTGGTCTGCTAATGCTTATGTTTTTGCGTTGCATGGCGAATCTGAAGAGTTGTTCAACTATGCATGTGAAGGATTAAAAACTCATACAAAATTTATTACCAACTATTTTCATTCTTCGTGGGGCTTTGAAATAAGTATTCCAATATATGAAAATATGAGTATATATGATGCTTATAATTACATTTTAGAAATTAGACAACTTGTAGTTGATGAGTGTTATTCAATAAAGAAGAAAACCTTGTCAACTTGTTGTAAAAAAATCATAATCGACAAGTTGCCTATATACAGACGTGCTATGGATAAAGTTCTGTTAGAGTTATCAAATTTTAAAACAGATACGGAAGAGAATTCGCATAAAATCGTTGAAGTTGGTGGTCGAGTAAAAGAAATAGATAGTATTACCGAAAAAGTATATAGAAAGGATATAAGTCAACATGAAGTGTTTGAAAAGTTTGACGATATTGCAGGAGTACGTTGTACTTGCGAATATTTAGACGATGTATACGATGTGCTATCATATATAGTTGAGAATCCTATGTTTAACGTTTTATCTATTGATGATAAAATAAAAAGCAGTTCAGCACAAGGGTATAGAGGAATACATGTGATTGTAGATACTGAAATATATTACCAAAAGTGTTTACATAAAAATATCAAGGTGGAAATTCAACTAAGAACAGCATTTCAAAATGCGTGGTCTATGAAAACACATGAGTTGACCTATAAGAAAGAGCAAGTTTCGAAAGAAATAGTAGAGGCAATGAAAAGACTTAGTGATACCTTAAATGAAGCTGACAAAACGGCGCTTGAAATAAAAGGTATGAAAGATGATGCGAAAGAAATAAATGTGGTAGAAGGAGAAAGCAAATGAAAAAAGTAAGTGTATATTTTGAAAACTGCTATGGTATAAAAAAATTAGAACATGAATTTGATTTTAGTAAAAATCCATGCTGTTTAATTTATGCTTCTAATGGTGTTATGAAAACATCATTCACTAAGACATTTAAAGCTTTATCTAGCGGCAAAAAGCCTTCAGATGAAGTGTTTAAAAGACCTACTACTTGCAAAGTGTTAAAAGACGATGATGTAGAGATTAACAAAGAAGACGTATTTGTTGTTAGTAGTTACGAAGACGAATATATTTCTGCAAATACTGCAAAGTTAATAGTGAACAAATCATTAAAAGAAGAATACAATAATGAATTGAGTAAAATTAGTGCTCAAAAGGACTTATTTCTTGATCAAGTATCGGAATTTATGGTTGATATCGAAGAATTAGAAATGCATTTTGCAAAAATATTTGATAGACAACCTATTGATTTTTTAGATTGCCTGTATACTTTATGGAATAACTTTAAAGATATTGATACAATATCACTACCATTTCATAAGATAAGCTATATTGATGTTGTAAATGACGACGTACAAAAATTTGTTTCTGAACCAAAGAATCTTGAACAAATCAACGAATATAGTGAAAGATATAATGAGTTGTTATCAGCTTCTCCCATATTTAAGAGAGGTATTTTTAGCCATTATAATGCCGAAGAATTATCATCGTCTTTAAATGCTAATGGCTTCTTCGAGGCTAACCACAAACTTGTGTTTGACGGCAATGATTTAACAATAGATTCACAAGAACAATATAACAAATTTATTAAACAAGAACGAAATAAAATTTTTTCAGATGAAAAATTGCAGAAAAAGTTTGATAGGATAAATAAAGCTCTTTCAAAAAGAGCTTTGCAGGGATTTCGAAAGGCAATTGAAATAATGCCTGAAATTATTCCAATGCTTTCAGATTATGAGTTGTTAAAAAAGAGAGTATGGGTTTCTGTTTTTAAAAACTTCGAACAAGAAGTCACTGATCTTCTTAAGGCTTATGCCGCAAGCAATGAAACCGTAACAAGAATAAAGAATGCTGCAAGAGCAGAAAAGACACAATGGAACACTGTTCTTGAAATATTTAAAGAACGATTTTCAGTCCCATTTACAATAGAAATACCAAATGTCGATGAAGTCCTATTAAATGATTCTATTCCTGAATTTATCTTCAAATACGTAGACACTGATAATAATGACGAAATTGCTATCGAACGAAAAAGCCTCGAAAAAGTTTTAAGTCAAGGCGAGAAAAGAGCATTATATCTATTAAATATAATATATGACTTAGAAGCAATAAAGTTAAGCGGAGAACCTGTATTAATTATTGCAGATGATATTTCTGATTCTTTTGATTATAAAAATAAATATGCGATAATAGAGTACTTGCAGGAAATGGCACTTGGAACGAATATGAAATTTATAATTTTAACTCATAATTTTGATTTTTACCGCACCACTTTCCATAGAATCAAAAAAATTAGACCATATATGGTGTCGAGAACAAATCGAGGAATAACTCTTGAGGATCCAAAATATTTAAAATATAATCCTTTTACCATATTAAAGGGCGGTATTAGGAAAAATGATTATGCTGATATAAAGGTAATAAGACAAAAGCAGAAGCGTTTTCTAGAATGGTTTTGAGAGAATTTAAAATACCTCGTGAAGACTTATGCCATCACGAGGTGAAAGAAGATGTATCTATTGATGAATCACAACCTATTGAACCGCAGTTGTTGTCTGCTGTTCTTGATAAAATCACTTTATCTGAATTGTCTGCAGAGCAGGTATCCAATTTATTGTTTGCAGATTATATGAAGATGTACTTGCCATTGACGAAAAAGAGAAAACGGCGTATTGAGGATACTACTTACGCAGGATATTGCGAGAACGTTGGATATCCTATTGAACCATACTTCAGAAAAAGTAAAGTGCGGTTAAAAGATTTAACTGCACGGGATATTCAAGATTTTTATGATGCACAATTAGAGCGTGTTAAATCCAATACCGTAATTCACTATCATGCAATAATAAGATTGGCGTTGTGTTATGCTCGTAAGATGGGTTATATCAAAGAAAATCCGATTGAACAAGTTGAAAAACCAGAGAAAAATAAATTTGTCGGAACCTATTACACCTCTGATGAAGTTAATCAACTGATTTCTTTGACTAAAGGAACCAAACTTGAAATTGCGGTTATTTTTGCTTGTTTTTACGGAATTAGGAGAAGCGAATGTGTCGGATTAAGGTGGTCGGCGTTTGACTTTGAAAATAACATTTTTCATATCAACCACACAGTAGTTTTAACATCTGTTAACGGCAAACGCACACTCGTTACAAAAGATGCTGCTAAAACTGATGCAACTATAAGGTCTATGCCTTTATCCGCTGATATTAAAAAACGATTGCTTGAAATTAAGTGTATGCAAGAGAACAACAAAAAGCGCCTTAAGAAGAATTATAATAATCAGTGGACAGATTATTTGATGGTTACTGAAAGCGGTGATTTAATTTCGCCGGATTATGTTACGGATGCTTTTCGCAGGCTCGTCAAGAAAAATAAAATGAGACACATTAGATTTCATGATTTGCGACATACTTGTGCGTCGCTTCTATTGAACAAAGGCAAGCACGACGGAATAACTCTGAAAGATATTCAAGTATGGCTCGGACACAGCGATTTTTCAACAACGGCAAATACATATTCTCATCTTGATGCAACATCAAAGGTATCGTCATTAACCGCTTTGTCAGGTGCCGTAAGCCTTGCGGACTGTTAATGAGGGAACTCATAAAAAAACAAGGTTTTTGCTCGCAACAAAAACCTTGTAATTGGCGGACGGGGTGGGATTCGAACCCACGTGCCGGAGTTACCGACAAACTGATTTCGAGTTATATCCGTTTGAGCGATTTTTGACGATTTAATTAGAAATTGTTGGAATGTAGCGGAACACTGAAAAGCCGATAAAATCAGGATTTATAAGGGCTCTAAACTTCAAAAACCGCTTAAAATCTGAAAAAGAGTCAGGTCGGATGAAACTGCCATTTCTAATATTTTTCTAATAGATTTGTTAGAAAACGCATTAGAAATGGCTTATTTTTTACCCCTCCGGCGGAGCATTGGCAGTGCATTTTTTATCTCCGGTTACGCAGGATACAACTGAAAATCATATCGCCCGATAGTGCGGTGGATGGGATGCAAATTTTGAAAAAAGTGTCAAAAATATCGTTTTATTCGAGGAAAAAATGTCAAAAATCGAAATAAAATAAAAGAAAAAATATCATTACTTCCCTGAAATCTATTGCATAAATGTCAAAATGGTGGTATAATAATGACAGGAGGTGCGTAATATGCTTCATAGAAAAATAGAAAAGACCATAATTGATTGGCTGAAAAAAGAGAAAAAAGCATTACTTATTGACGGTGCAAGGCAAGTAGGTAAAACGTATATCATCAGAAAGGTTTTAGAAAAGAATCATTATGATTATATAGAATTCAATTTAATTGAAACTCCGGAGATGGTTGGACTGCTTACAAATTGTGAAACAGTTGACGATATGATAACAAATTTATCTTTGTTTTCAAATAAACCATTTGTAAAAGGTAAAACTGTCATATTTTTTGATGAAATACAGGAATTTAAGGAACTTGCTACAAAAATAAAATTTTGGGTTGATGAAGGCTCTTTTAGATATATATTTAGTGGTTCATTGCTTGGAGTTGAACTAAAAAATATAAAATCTGCTCCTGTAGGATATTTAAAAACTGTAACAATGTATCCTATGGACTTTGAGGAATTTTTACAAATCTATAACTTTACTGATGAACTTAAAGAATCTTTGTATGCTTCTTTTGTAGAACACAAACCCGTAAACGAAGAAGTGCACAACCGAATGATGAAAATTTTTAACACATATTTAAATGTTGGCGGAATGCCATCTGCTGTTAAAAGGTTTAATGAAACGAAAAGCCTGGAAGATGTAATATCCGAGCATGAGGATATTGTAGTTCAATACAAAAAAGACTTTACAAGATACGAAAAGGAAGATAAAAAGCCATACCTTACTCAAATTTATGATTTAATACCTGCGGAATTGAATGCCCAAAATAAGCGTTTTAATTTTGCTGATTTGAAAAAAGGGCTTAGGTATGAACGCAGTGAAGACAATTTTGTATGGCTCTCGAGTGCCGGAGTGGCTCTTCCCACATATAATACTTCTGCGCCTACAGTGCCACTCTTGCTAAATGAAAAAAGTAGTTTGTTCAAATTGTTTTTGTCTGATGTTGGAATGCTTACTTCTTTATATGGCAGAGCAACTAAGATGAAACTTTTATCCAATGACCAAAACATAAATTATGGTGCAATATATGAAAATGTTGTGGCTCAGGAATTAAAAGCACATGGATTTAAACTATATTATTTTAATAGCAAAAAGACAGGGGAAGTAGATTTTGTTATTGAATACAACGGCAAGGTTATGCCAATTGAAGTGAAAAGTGGCAAGGATTATCGAAAACATTCGGCATTGATTAATGTGATTGATACTCCAAATTATTCGATTGATGAGGCTATTGTCCTTTCCAACTATAATGTTTCTGTTAGTGGCAAGATAACATATTATCCAATTTATATGCTAATGTTTATAAGAAATGATGAAATTAAAATGCCAAAACTTGAATTAGATGACCTATCTGCATTGTAAAATCAACATATATTCTTCGTTTTGCATATTGCAGATATAGTTAATGTCATGAATTTTGTGAAACAGGCACTCCGGCAGGGGTGCCTGTCTTTGAATATAAAAACGCAAAATCGGCTCTATAAACGCCGTTTTGTAAAAGAGTTTGAGAAAAAATGGCGTTTCAAAATGCGAAATTGGAGTTTTATAATGCATATTTATTTTGACAACAGGACCTGAAAATTTAATAACTTGCACCTTTAGCCACCTTTTTCCACCTATTATTTGCACCTTTTGAGGTGTTTTTAACGGAATTAATTGCACCTTTGTTAATATTCTTCGAATTACTGCACTTTTTGATAATAACTTATCACATATGATAAATTATGTGCATTATACCACTCTAACTATTCAAATATGACAAGTTATAAAATAAGCAAGGCGCAGTATAATGGGGTATAACTGTTTATTTCGGCCCGTGCAGGGCCTCGTCCATAACTGCACGATGGACGATTTGCCACAGGTGCAGTTTGCTGTCTTGGTATTTTTCCCTAAGTCTTTTTTCTGCAGCATAGCGAGCCTTCTCGACACCATCAATACGCATGGTTAATCTCAAGGCAATTTCGTCAAGCGGAAGTTTTTTCTCGCCAAAAAGTCCATATGTATGTTGCAGTACAAATTTGTCCTTGCTAGACAACTCTTCGAACAATTCATGCAAAAGCTCTATGCAGATTTTATGATACACAATCCTGTCAACGGACATAGATAAATCTTCTATTAACAGGTAATCATACGGGTCGTCTTCGTTATCCTCCGGCAATAAATCGTGAACAGACAAAGAATGAGTATTATAGTTGATATAGTCATTTACATTGTTTAACTTGATATTAAGTTCTTTGGCAATATCCTCCGGTGATTTATTTTCAGTATAATACATTCTCTGGATTTTACGAATTTTAGACATCGTATGCTTACTTATTGAAAATGCACCGACATTCCGGCTCATAAAATCATACATTGCACTTTTAATAAATGGTGTTATATATGTTGTGAGTTTTGCTTTCTCGGGGTCATAGTTTTCGTGTTGTAATTGGTAAAAAAATTCTGTTGTTCCGATACTCTGTAATTCTTCAAGCATCAATTCGGTATAATTGCTTATTTTACCTGACTCTTCATTTAGCTTATAGACATTGAATTTTTTAGCCATTCCAATTGCGATGTCTCTAATATAATCTTTAGTTTGAAGATATAATTCATCAAAAGCGGAATTGTTGCCGCTTAAATATTGTTCCAATAACTCTTCATTCGTATAATTTGTCACGCTTTCACCTCCGTGGTGATTTTCTTCTTTGGCTTGCCTACGGGATTGGCTTTTCGTATAACATTACATTCTTTACATAAATTTGCGGTTGTAAGCCGGTCCTCTAATTCTTCAACTGAAATATCAGGTTTAATTGCAGCATTAAATACCAAATCTGTTGCGGTTTTAAGAAGCTTAATTTTATCATCTTTTTCAATACAGCCTCTTGTGTAGTCCTGACGGATTCGCATTTTGCATCGATAAAGTGCGCGGAATATCGGGTCATCTGCCGCTAATTCTTTTGGGTTGCCAAGAGCGTATGCCATTTGCCTACAGGTTATATCGGGTCTGCCCGGAATCGTATTGTTGCAGTATTTGGTGTGATACCCCTTTGTAGTAATAAAATATTTTTTGCAGTATTGACATCTGCGAATGAGATGGCCTGCTTCCAATGCCTTGTAAAAATCGGTTTTTAACAGCGTCATAAAGATGTTTGTTTCATATTGTTCGTATATCTTATATTGACCGGAGCCGGGCTTTGTTTCTTTTGGAACATATTTTAGCATTACGGGTTCCTTGTCATAAAAATCACCTGTTCCGGATAAGGAATTGGCAACGAGCTTATGACTATCTTCTCTATCAAGAAAGTGATACAGTGCAGCGGCATAGTTTTCAGAATTCAGTGTTGATAAATTTTGAAGATGTTGTGAAATAAAATTTTGAATCGTCCTGATAAATGATACGATGTCGCTTATAATGCAGGGAATATCCATAACATATTCATGATATTTCTTCATATCAGGCTTGCCCAACAAGACCTCCTTTGAAATTCAATCCTCAACAGGAACATTAATATCTCCGGTTTTTTCTGTATGCTTGGCAAGAATTTCGTTTGCTTTTCTGATTTCTTCTTCAACCGCAGCTTCTTCTGCTTTTGCAAATTCTTCGTTATCTGAAAAAGATATTTGGGTTGTATATTCTCTTACATTATAAAAAATATCGGGGTCATTATGAATTAGCCTGAAAACAGGAAGACCCTGAAACATTTCATCCAATTTTAAATAACACTCATTCGCTTTGAGAAGGTCTTCTTTATCATCGGTTGTTTTATACTTTTCTAAATAACGAGATGCGTCTTTTTCAATATCTATTATTTTTTTATATTTGTCTTCCGGGAAATTTAAAATATCTCTTGAAATTTCACCAAGCGGAAAGCTTTGCCCGTTAAATTCCAAACATTTATTACCTACATAAAATACAAGCTTTTTAAACATAATGACACCTCCTTATCATAATTTGTCTTTTGGAATTTTTAATATGTATAATACAAATATTATTTTATCACAAAATTATACACAATACAAGCAGAAGAGGAAAATTGGGAACAAAAATCCCGGGTTTCTCTTACTTTATTTTAAGGAGGTGTTTTTTCGATGAGAGAAAACACAAAGCCTTCCGTGGCTGCGGAAGAAACTGCTGAAAAATCAGCAGTGTACCCTCCCCCATATAAAGTAAAGAATCATTGCTTGTATGTGGAGAAAACAAACAAGCAGGGCCCGTATGACCAAAAGCTCTGCAACTTCACACCATACCTCACGGCAGAAATCACCGTGGATGACGGAGTGTGTGAAACAAAAAGATTAAGGATTGGAGGTGAACATGAAAATGGCAGAACACTAAAAGAGATTGAAATCGCCGGCAGTGAGCTTGCAAGCTTCAATTGGCTTTTGGAGCATTGGGGTATTGATTGCAACCTCGAAATCGGCTGCAGTATCAAGGACAGCATACGATATGCAATTCAGTCTACGGCACCGAAAGCCTTGCGAGAAACTATCTATACTGTTACAGGCTGGAAGAAAATTGGCGGCGAATGGAAATACCTGTTGCCCGGGGATGACGCGCTGACAGTTGAGCTTACAGGAAAGCTCAAGCGGTACGAAATGTCAAAAGGTTATTCGATAGAGGACATAGCAATAGCGTCCGCAATGCTTGATGTGGGTATCGCGCCAAAGGAAATAATCTATCCATTGATAGCATTTACATTTCTGTCGCCGCTGAATGAGTTCCTGCACAGAGCAAATTGCGAACCGAAGTTTGTAATGCTTCTGCTCGGTAAAACAGGAACGAGAAAGAGTACGCTCGCCGCACTTTTTCTATCCTTCTTCGGAAGATTTACTGCATCAGACTTGCCTCTTTCCTTCCGTGATACTGCAAACAGTATCCTGCATCATGCGTATGAATTAAAAGATGTGCTGACCTGCATCGATGACTTTCATCCGTGCGGAAGACAGGAAGAACAAAAGCTCACATCAACGGCACAGTCTATTATGAGAGCATACGGCGACAGAACCGGCAGAGGCAGACTCAAAGCAGACAGCTCGCCTATGAACTCACGACCGCCGCAAGGGAATGCTCTCATCACTGCAGAGTTTGCTCCCGACATCGGCGAGAGCGGTACGGCGAGATACTTTGCATTAGAGCTTAAGAATGATGAGGTAGACCTGTCGATGCTCTCATCAATTCAAGCAGAAGCTGCCAAGGGTGTGCTTGCAAATTCTATGAGAGCATACATAGAAATGGTAAGCGAAATTGCTAATGGAAATGAGGAAGAATTCATAAAAGCATTGCGAAAATCATTCGAGATTTATCGCAGTGAGTTTAATGAATGCGGAATGAAATGTCACGGCAGAGTGCCTGAAATTGTGGCATGGCTTAGAATCGGAATGAAAATGTTTCTGAATTTTTTGAAGAAGTATGAGATGATTCTGCCTGAGAGAATGGATGAAATCAATACAGAATTCAAAGAAATTCTTCACGGAATTGCCAAGCGTCAGTCAGAGAATATTGAGCAGGACAAGCCTACATATAAATTTATTCGCAAGCTCATTTCGCTCATTGAAAGCGGAAGTGTATCGTTAGTTGATAAGAATGAACCGCCTAATTTTCTCCCCAATAACTTCATTGGATATGAAGATGATGAGTTTTATTACCTAAACAAAACGATGGCTCATAAGGCTGTAAAAAAACTTTGTGAAGAGCAAGGTGAAAGTTTTTCTGTGTCAGAGCAGGGACTCTTAAAGGCACTGGCTGAAGAAAAATTGATACAGCCCGGCGAGAAGCAGAACACGAAGTCGGTCAGGTTTGGTAACAGAACCCAAAGGGTTGTTTGCCTGTATAAAAGCAAGGCGCAGATTATAAATGATATGACCTTGTAACTAAAGGGTGTGACAATAGTGACGCGGAGGTAAAATCTCTTATAACGGCTGAGATTATCGCAAAAAAACAAGTGACACAAAGCAGTAAAAAAAACTGTTGCAAGTTACTGAAAAATCACTTTTTTGCAGCTGAAAGCAAAACAGTCAAATCTCCTGCTACTGCTGGGAAATCAGGTGTCTGTAACTGATGTTACTGTTTTTTCTTCCAATAACCTATAAAAATTTGAAACAGCGTTTCAAATTTTTTGCGAAAATTCTCGGACCGAGAATTTGAGATTTTCCCGGACTAAGTCCGGGGCAAGCAGAGCGTCCGGCTATCCGCCGAATCGCCTCGCACTTATGTGGTGCGAGAACGGGCGGAAGCCCGGACCCACTTTACATGAAGGAGGTATGATATATGCAAGAAAAAAGAAGACGTGACAAAACGCTTACAGTAAGACTTACGGAAAAGGAAAAAAAGTATATTGAGAAGCAAGCAAAGAAAGCAGACCTTAATCTTACAAATTATATTGTAAAGCTTTCGCTTGAGACTTCCATTATAGTTAAAGAGGATACAAGACCTCTGTTAATAGAATTAAAGCACATTGGAAATAACCTGAATCAAATAGCGATTAAGGTACATTCCGGTGCGTTTTCTTCGTATAATTTTCAGGAAGTGATTGATATGCAGAAAGAACTTAACCGTAAGCTTGACGAGATTGCGAGGAAAGAATAATGGCAACTGTAAATTTTATTCCCGAGCATACTCAGAACGCAAGTGCAATGCGAGGTGTGATTGGATATTGTCAGCAAGAGAAAAAGACAAAGGATGAAAATTCCGGCAGGTGTTTGATCAGCGGAATATATTGCAATGGTGAAAATGCTTACGAAGAATTTATGACAACAAAGCATGTATATGAAAAAACAAATGGCGTTTTCTTTTATCATTACGATCAAGCTTTTTCTCCGGATGAAAAAGTCACCCCCGAAGAAGTTCATCAAATTGGATTGGAATTCGCAAAGCAAGCCTGGCCGGGATATGAGGTTATGGTTGCGACTCATACTGATGAACCTCAACTGCATTCGCACTTTGTTATAAACTCAGTGGGTTGTGAAACAGGAAATAAGCTCAGGCAAGACGTTTATACATTAAAGCATCTAAGGAAGATTAGCGATGAAATTTGTATAAAGCATGGGCTTAGTGTGCTAAAACCTTACGAGGGCGGCGGTAAAAAAATCGCTGCAAGGGAATACCGTGCAGCGATGAAAGGTGATAGCTGGAAGTTCAGACTCATCAATGAGGTAGAAAGGGCTATGAAATTAAGTGGCAGTAAAAAAGAATTTATTGCCGAAATGAACAAGCGTGGTTATGAGGTAAGGTGGACAGAGGAAAGACAAAATATAACTTACACATGTCCTGACGGTTGGAAGTGCCGTGATAAAAAACTTCACGAAGACAAATTTATGAAAGCGAGGATGGAATATGAATTCAAGATTAGATTTGAACGCAAAGGAAAACTTAGTAATGGAAATGAAGGCGAGAAATATGGAACGGATAACACAGATGGAAGACGAGCCGTATCAGCCGATAGTGTATGCGGTGAGGAAGGAACAGAGAGATACGGAATTTCAAATGCTGAAGGAAGCAATAGAATTCCAACCGGAGCTGTATCAAAGGATATCGCAACTGGCTACAAAGAAACAGATAGAGGATATGTCGGAAACAATGTTGCAGAATCTGCTGGACGAGAACTGGAGCATTATGAGCAACCTGATATCAACGAACGCATCTACCGTAGCGAAGATGGAGAATTTGTTGCAACAGGATGGGAGCGAGAGAGAAAAATATATTTTGACCTTCTCGAACACCCTGACCGAGGAAGCGAACAAGTTAAGCCGGACGACAGATATGCTGAAAAGGCACCTGCTAAAATTTCTGGGGATAACGGTAGGAGCGGCAACTTTGTTCTCGACGCTGGCATCGGTGCTCTTGCAGCTGTGGCTTCGCTGATGGATAACGACCAAGACGATGACCCGGAAGAGAAGAAAAAGAAACTTGATGCAAAGGATGCAGGTTCAAACTTTGGGTTTGCATTAGGCGGTGCCGTAGGACTTGCGGCCGCTCTTATAGCAAAGGGCAAAAAGCAAGACGAAGACATAACCGAACCCACGACAGAAGAGTCTGGCGAGCATGATAAAATCAACAACGAACCATGCGAAGAAAGAGAGGATTTAGATGAAGATTTCAAGTTGGATATGTGAGGCAAGCGGACTTGTTCCGCTTGCTGATTTTTTTAGGAAGGAGGTATTTCTTATGACAAGAAGAGAACGGGAGCGGGAATTGCGTTCATACCCGATGGCATTAACCGTGCCGGAGGTTGCTGAAATATTAAGAGTTTGCACAAAAACGGTGTATAAGCTCATAAAAGAAAACAGCATTCCCTCTGTCAAAATCGGCAGGGAAATCCGCGTTTCGAAGGTTCGGCTTATTGACTATCTGCAAAATTCAGCATAAGTTTGAACCCCGAAATTGTTCTAAGCGACCAAACTTAAAAATATGTCTGGACTTTCAAAAGTCTTTGTGGTATTGTTTGTGTCGCAGCGAGAAAAATATAAATTTATAGGAGGTAAAGAATATGTCAAAAGCAACATTTGCTGCAAGCATGCAAGCAAAAAGCGGCAGGCTCTATGCGGTCATACAAGTCAAGTCAGGTAAAACAACCAAGCCTGTATGGAGAGCACTCGGACTTGACGAAGGCACGGCAAAGTCAACCGTAAACAAACGCTTCAGAGAGGTGGTGGCAAACTTTGAGGAAGAATACGCAGAATTGCTCGAAAGAGCAAACAGACCAAATTCCGAGATACCGGTATACGAGTATCTTAAAGAATTCGTGGAAAGAATGAAACCGAATATTCAGTATAACACCTATGTAAGCTATCACGGAATGGTGGAAGGAAAAATCAAAAGATATTTTGAAGAAAATCCCCACCTTACTATTGGCAACATAACCGCTAAAGAAATAGAAAGGTTCTACACCCATCTGTTCAGCTTCGGGGTAAAATCGAACACAGTAATACACTATCATGCAGTCTTACATAAAGCCTTCAAACAGGCTTTTAAAGATGACCTGATAATAGCAAATCCCTTTGATAAAGTAACAAGACCAAAGAAAAATGAGTTTCAAGGCTCATTTTACTCAAAAGATGAAATGCAGAAACTTCTGGAGCTTACAAAAGATGACCAGATGTACACTGCAATTATGGTCTCGGGTACAATGGGTCTTCGCCGAAGTGAAACATTAGGTGTAAGATGGTCAAGGATAGATTGGGAGGCTAAAAGCATCCTGCTTGACACAAAGGTCATTGAGAAAAGAATCAATGGCAAAAAAGTTCCCGTACCTGTCGAGGTAATGAAGAACAAATCAAGCAAACGCACAATGATAATCCCCGATATGGCATACGAACTGCTAAAGGAACAAAAAGAACGGCAGGAAATATACAAAGAAATGTTCGGCAAAAACTACAACCACGAGTTTGACGACTATGTATGTGTAAACCCAATGGGGAATCTGCTGAAACCAAGCTATGTAACCGAACACTTTAGCAAACTGCTCGAAAAAATCGGTATGAGGCATATCCGTTTCCATGACCTTCGTCACACAGTGGCAAGTTTGCTTATAAACAACGGAGTACCGCTTACGCATGTATCGGATTATCTTGGTCATGCTGACATTAAGGTAACTGCAAATACATACGGGCACCTTGATAAAGCATCCAAGTCTGTCAGTGCAAATGTAATAAATAGTGTGTTAAACGAAAACTTATAAGGCACCTCGAAGTTCGGGGTGTCTTTCATCATAGAAAGGGAAGATTTTATGGAAGAAAAACAGTATATGAGCGGTTGCCAATTACGGCAATATCTGCACATATCAACACGCAAGCTTAAGTTCCTTATGGACCATAAATTAATACCGCATATTAACACAGGACACGCAACACATAAGTACCTGGTACGCAAAGAGGATGCCGAAAAATTCCTTGTAAGATTAGGAACTGACCAAAAGTTAATCGAAAAGCTTAAAGGTCAGTTCCCGCACGATGGAGAACGGCACCCAAGACAATTCTTCACAGCATCCGAAGAAAACTGCACCGCCTTCCGTCTGTGGCTCGAAAAGAGATGGGCAGAACTGCCTGATGCTCTGCCCACTCTGACTGCCGCACAAATATCAGGGCATAAAGCCCAAAGAATACGAGAGCTTATAAAAGAAAATATCCTGCATGGAGTTATAGTAAATACAACACAGTATATACCGAAAGCAGAATTTATATCATACCTGTCAACGCCTGAAAAACTTGCAATACCAAGAACAGAAGCATACAAGGATTTAATACGGGAATTTAAGAAACGCCAATGCCGAGAACGGGAAAATGAAATCCGCCGACAAAAAAGAAAAACGGCAAGAGAATCAAACCGACTTTGAAAACACAGAGGGTGAAACTGAGCAGAAATGCTTGGTTTCACCCTCTTTTTTGCGTTTAGGGGGGATTTTTTTAAATCTATTGATTGTAAAGAAGAAATATGTTATACTTTAATCAATCACTGTCCGTTTTTACACCCACTAAACTTGATATAATGATTACAATAAATCAATTATATTCGTTTTGGAGGTAGAAACTATGAAAAAATATCCTATCGGATTTCATACAGGAGTAAACAAAGAAACTGAAAAGGAAACAAAGGTAACAGTTTACCGGGAAATGGCTCAACCTAAGAAATCCGTGGTGCAGGTGTACTTCCCTCACAGGGGTATGGGCTGGGCATATTACAACGATAGTTTTGATTTGAAAGTTGGCGACTTTGTTTATGTAGAAGGCAAACTCGAAGGTTATCGCGGACAGGTTACAGAAGTAAATTATTCTTTCAAGATTAAGCTTTCCGATTACAAGAAGGTTATCGCTGTAATTGACACCAATGTTAAGGGCGACTTCTATCTTGCCGGTTCACACATTGTAAGCTTTGACAGAAATGCAATACCCTTTTCAAAAGTTCTTACCTGGTTCAAGGCTCCTGAAAATGATGAGGAGTATGTAAGCGGTAATGATGATGCATTTAGATTTCCTCTTGACGATTTGTCAAAGATGAAAATTGCTCACGATGTCGCTGATCGTGGACATGATTATTATATTGAAAATCGAGTTGGCTTTGTTGAGATAGACGGAACACGCGGTCACGTTATTGTAGAAGGCAGTGAAAATTACGAAATTGAATTTGTTTACATAGAGGGCGAAATCTCTAACCTCAAATGTTCCTGTTTCTGCAGTGGTGCCTGCAAGCACGAATTTGCCGCAATGCTTCAACTTAAGGAATCCCTTGAACTCATAAACGAAAACTATGAAGAGGAACACAACGGCTACTTTGCGATCATCAGCAAGGGTGTGTTTATGAATACAGTTATGAATAAAAAGGTATCCGGCAAAATCAGTCTGGGAGTGTAATAATGGCATTCTATGGCTTTGGGGAATATGGTGAATTCCTTGATGACTTTGATGGAGGATAAAAGACATGGTTAAATTTCTGTTAAAAACAAGGGACGAGAACACTCTTGCATACGAATATTTTCCCGAAGGAGATCTTGAATCAAAGGCAGGTATCATAATTCTTGATACAAATTTAGAAACAATAACTGTTGATGTCCCTGCAGAAAAAGATTTTTTGAGCAGCATAACAGCAAAAAAATTAAACGAAATGCGTGATGCCATTAACCGGATGCGAATTGAAAACGTAGAACCAGAACTAACAGAGGATGAATTGCCCATCGCAACCGAAGATGAATCATGGTATTGGTATGGCGATCATGCAATTAATAGTATTTGGAAAGCTTTTCGTGAAGGGAAAGAACTCCCCGAAGGTACTGTGATGTGGTATTAAGTATGAATTTATAGAGGTGTCGCTAATCATGAAGAAAAGGCAAGATGTTTATATGCAACCTGAAATTTTATATTTAGATAATTGTATTGTCAGAGTACTCAGACCAATTCATACAGACGAAGAGTGTGAATGCAGAATGGAAAGAATAAAAAATGCGGCTGCGAAACTTATTATATCAACGACTAAGTAAGTCAGGAGGAACAAAATGAAACTATCGCATCAGAAACTTAAAATGATGTATCTGGCAAAGATACTTATGGAACAGACCGACGAGGAGAACACAATCACTGTGCCTGAAATGATTGCCGAGCTTTCAAAGCTTGGCATTTCTGCCGAGCGCAAAAGTATTTATGATGACCTTGAATACCTGCAGCTGTTCGGGCTTGATATCTGTTCAACCAAAACTCGTACAACCAATTATTATATCGCAAGTCGTGATTTTGAATTGCCTGAGCTAAAGCTCTTGGTTGACAGCGTTCAGTCATCAAAGTTTATTACCCGTAAAAAGAGTATGGAGCTTATCTCGAAAATCGAAAAGCTTACAAGCCGCGAGAATGCGAAGAAACTGCAAAGGCAGGTGTTTATCACTAATCGTGTAAAGACAGTCAATGAGCAGATTTACTACAATGTTGATAAAATACATGAGGCTATTGCGGCGAATAAGCAGATTATTGGTACGAAATGGCTGCAGAGTTTTTGAACGAAGATGGAATGTACTGTGCAGGAATAATGTATCGTGATGGTCAGGGTACAGAACAAGACTATGATAAAGCATTAGAATGGTTTATGAAAGCGTCAGAACATGACCATCCTGGTGCTATAAACGAAGTCGGGGTATACTATCATAATAAGAAAAATATGAGAGGAAAACACTCAGAAGCCATCAAATGGTACAAGAGAGCAGCAGAACTCGGCGAGATGCATGCTCAGTGTAATCTAGGGTGGTATTATGAATACGGACTTGGTTGTGAAACTGATATGTACCTTGCAAGGAAATATTACAAGTTATCTGCAGAGCAAGGATTTGAAGATGCGATAAGATATTTAAAGCGAATTAATAAAAAGATTTAAGATTAATTTGAATTTTTGATGTTAAAGATGGCTTGCATCATATCACATATAAAAATTGGTTGCAGCACCAGTAAATTATAGAACAAAGGAGCTTCTTGTTTATGATTAAAGTTATTTGTTACCCGAAATGTACAACTTGTCAGAAAGCAAAGAAATGGCTTGATGATAACAAAATTGAATATAAAATTCGCGACATAAAAGAAGATAATCCGAATATCGAGGAATTGTCTGCTTGGCACAAGATGAGCGGACTTCCTTTGAGGAGATTTTTTAACACATCGGGGCTTTTATATAAGTCTATGGAGCTTAAGGACAAGCTTTCCTCAATGCCTGAAGAAGAACAGCTGAAGTTGCTTTCAACAGACGGAATGCTTGTAAAGCGTCCGATTGTAATTAGTGACGATTTTGTTTTAGTCGGATTTAATGAAAGCAAATGGAGTGATAAGCTATGAAAAAGGATAATGAAAATAAAATACGTTCCTCGGCAGCAGAATATCTTACTTATGTTGCGGCAACCGGAAGCAATGGCGAAAGTATAGAAATGAGATATGAGGACGAAAATATTTGGCTTACTCAAAAAATGATGGCTACGTTATATGATGTAGATGTTCGTACAATTAATGAACATATTAAAAAAATATATTCTGATAGTGAACTTCAAGAAGAAGCAACTATCCGGAATTTCCGGATAGTTCAAAATGAAGGTAATCGTCAAGTGAGTAGAGAAATAAATCACTATAATCTGCAAATGATTATCGCCGTTGGATTCAAGGTTAACAATGAGCGTGCCATCCAATTCCGCAAATGGGCAAATGCAATTGTTAAAGATTACACCATTCAGGGTTGGGTTATAGATGATGACCGTCTGAAAAGCGGTGGCTCAGTGCTTACAGAAAAGTATTTTGAGCATTTGCTTGAAAGAATCAGAGAAATCAGAATATCTGAACGTAAATTTTATCAAAAAATAACAGATATTTATGCGACAGCACTTGACTATGACAAATCATCAAAAACCACAAAACAATTCTTTGCAAATGTTCAAAACAAGCTGCATTGGGCAATACATCAACATACTGCGGCAGAACTTATTATGGAACGTGCAAACAGTGAGAAGCCTCATATGGGACTCACATCGTGGGAAAACTATCCTAATGGTAAAATCCAGAAATACGATGTTTCAATTGCAAAAAACTATCTTGCAGAAGATGAACTGCAAGGATTGAGAAGAATTGTAACTATGTATCTTGATTATGCAGAACATCAGGCATCAAGACATATTCCAATGACTATGGAAGACTGGGCGGATAAACTTAATCATTTTCTTGAATTCAACGAACACGAAATCTTAACGGATGGTGGCAGAGTAACTCACGAAATTGCAAAAGCATTCGCAGAAAGTGAATTTGAAAAATACAGAATAATTCAAGACCGCCTGTATGAGAGTGATTTTGATAGATTTGTGTCATTGGAAGAAAATATAAAAGCCGAATAAAAAATTCGTTGACTTATGCCTATTTGTGTGATAGTGTTTGTGTTGCCGAAGGAGGTGACGCAGATGGCGAAGTACACATTAGAAAAAATTATGTATGGCGACAAATATGGAATTGAAAGTGCTGTGTTTGTAGAAGTATTCAGGATGGTAGAACAGAAAGTTGCTGCCAAGACGATACGAGAACAACTGAATATGATTTACGTCAAGCACGCACTGCTGACGGCAAAAAGAATGATTGAAGAGGGCGACTCGATTTCGGACATACCGGAATTAGAGTCGCTCTCTTTGGGTAAGGAGGGAAATGATGCCGACATAATCGATGAATGAAATTCGAGTATGTCGGTATTTTTATACCCAAAATGAAAGGATGAGAATATGAAAAAGAAAATAATATGTGTAGCACTATCCACAACAATGCTATTATCAACAACTGCATCGGCAGCAACAAAACCTTGGCGGCTTGATAAATACAGAGTCGCATTCGATAATGAACTTGGAATTATTTGTGATGTAACATTGCGGTTCGCATCGGATGGTGGAAGCTTTATCAGTCCAATAACCAAAAGATACGGCGAAAGCATCAATCTTGAAAGTTATGTCCCGGTAAAATACGGATACACATTCAAAGGATGGTTCACAGACCCAAGAACAAAGCAGAATCAGGTAACAATATTTAAATTCACAAAACCTGATGTTCTCTATGCAAAATGGGAAAAGAATCCGGAAGAGCCTATAAATCCGAATAACGAAATTATGAGTAAAGATACCTGCTACCTCACAGATGAGGAAACAAAAATACGCAATGAAATTATAGAAGAAAAAAATAAGGCCTACGTCGAAGGCTTCGGCTATGTAGCACCTGTTAAAACCAAAACCATCATAGTAGACTCAGACGGTGATATAAATAAAATGGTCGGCTCAATGGAATAAAACCTCATATAAGCAAATTGAGGTTACGCATACATTGTATGAGTAACCTCTTTTGAATTCAACGATTAACTTTATATAGATTATATAACAGATGCAATAAAATATCAAGGTTTTACTAAAACATCCCACAATCATAAGCCGATAATAAAGATAATTAGTAACAGGTAGGGTGTTTACACATTGCAGATGGTTAAAAGCGATTGTAGGGGGAAAATAACGGCTTTTTGAGACAAATATTACAAAAAGGGATTTGGTGGTTAAATCCCTTGAATTGTCGCAGGGGTGAACGAACAATCAATGAACGGAGTCTTAAGTGTTACAGTTATCTGTAAATTTCTGAAAACCTTAGTGATTTTTCTTACAAAAGAGCTAAATTGGTTCATACGCATCCCCCTTCCAATAATACATTCTACGTCGTTCACTTTTTTCCGAACGGAACCTGTCTGTTCTGGTGAGATAAGGAAGGAGTAGTGAACTTATCTCAAAAAAATTATAGCAAATATTTAACAAAAAAACAAGACCTTTAATAACATTAAAAGTCTTGCTTTTGGCGGACGGGGTGGGATTCGAACCCACGTGCCGGAATTACCGACAAACTGATTTCGAGTCATATCAGTAATGACCACTTATGTACATCACCGTACTCAACACAAAAATAACAATATGAATTTTACATATATATTTTCAAGAAAGGAGTGCTATTATGAACGCACATATAATTAATGCAGTATCAGGAGCAATAATCTCTCCTATGGTTGACAAACTATGCAAAAAAGTTTCGGCGGAGGAGGTAAGAATTCTTTATAGTTCTCTTGAATTTATGATTGAGAACGAAATGACACAAGACGCATTTTCTTTGTTACATATAATTATAAAAACTTCAGGAGTTCGTTTGCCGGAAGAGTATCGTTGTATTGTTGGCAATGAAAAACTGCGAGCAGATTTTGTTGAGGAAGCTATTGCTGATTTGGAAGATATCCTTTACGACTTAGAATAATATATGTTTTTTTACAAACTCCCACAGAGGTCTTGACAAAATACTTCTATGGGAGTATAATATAAATGTATAACTCTACAGAAGTATGGAGATGTAACTATGAGTAAGATAACAATATATCACGGCTCGCCTGAAATCATTGAAAAGCCACAGTTTGGTAAGGGTAAAACCTATAACGATTACGGCAGAGGTTTTTATTGCACAGAACATATTGAGCTTGCAAAAGAATGGGCTTGTACCGAAGATGTTGACGGCTTTGTAAATAAATACGAGATTGATTTATCAAATCTTAAAGTTTTGAATCTTTCCTTAGATGAATATACCATTTTACATTGGCTTGCAATTTTGATGAGGAACAGAAAGGTTCGTTTATCAACCCCGGTTATGAAGCGTGGTCGTGAATGGCTTATCGAACATTTTATGCCCGACACAGAAGGCTACGATGCAATTATCGGATATCGTGCTGACGATTCTTATTTCTCGTTTGCAAGAGCTTTTGTTAATAACGAAATTTCTCTCAATCAGCTATCTTATGCTATGCGACTCGGCAAGCTTGGAGAACAGATTGTTTTAAAGAGTAAAAAAGCATTTGATGAGATTAAGTTTGTTTCTTATGAAGTTTGCGATAATACAATCTACTATACAAAACGTAAAGCACGAGACGATGAAGCAAGAGAATCATTTAATGCTGAACTTGAAAAAGAAGATTTAAACGGACTTTATATGAGAGATATTATTCGTGAGGAGGTAACCCCTGATGATGCACGCTTACGATGAACAATATTTAGATGATGCAATGCGAAATCTTGGCGAAGCGGTAGATTATGCGGTCAATGCTTGTAAGATGAGTTTGCAAAAATTCTTTGATTTATTTGTTACAACGGGTTTTGCTACACAGTTTGGAAACGGCGTGCCTAAAATCATTTCGGGATTATCAGGAACAGAACTTGTTCACGAAATCATTGTAAAAGCAGGTATAGAACAAGAACTCCCGGAAGTACAGATAGAATATGACTTCTCTCCTGAATATTGGTGCGGATGGATTGTAGCTTATTATCAGTGGTATACAGGTAGAACCTTTAAAGACATTTTTCAGAATGTATCTGCAAAAAAAATTGAAAAACTTTATCCAACACTCCACGAAGCAGCAGAAGAAAAATTTGTTGATGTGGTTAACTCGATAATTGAAAGAAAAATCACTACAACAAAATTGCAGGAACTTCGTAAAAACATCGGCTATTCTCAAAGAGAACTTGCCGAGAAATCAGGAGTAAACCTAAGAACTTTGCAACAGTATGAACTGAAAGCAAAGGATATAAATAAAGCTGCAACAACAACTCTTCTTGCACTTTCAAAGACTCTTGGATGTAAGATTGAAGATCTGTTGGAAAATTAAAAGGTTTTTAGTCATTAAATGATGACGAGTAAGTTGAAGAACCTTAAAATGAATTACGAGGAGGACTTTTTGATGGGTGATGAAAAGGTTGAAATTATAAATGATTTAGATACCCAAAAAGTTATTACCATAACCATTCCTGATACCAGTCAAAGTCTAACAATAGGAAATAACTTTCTGGATGAAAGTTTGATTACAAAACTTGGTGTATTGGTTATGGACAATGCACATCTTTTTATCGGAGTTCCTGAATATAAACGGTACTATAATTTATTATGTGTTATTGTTGATAGGTTAAAGTCTGCGGTAGAATTTCTAAACAAAAACTCTGAAACTCCTGAAGGTGAAACTCAACTGATAGTTTTTATGACTTATGCATGTATGGTATACGATGCAATAGGAGAACTTAAAACACATATTTTGCATTATGGTACCAATAAAAAATACCACAATACAGAAAAAACATATTTTAAAAATGTGTGCATGGGAGAACCATGGAATTTATCCGAGGATGATTGTTTAACAGATGAAGAGTTTTTCGAACATTTCCGTTCTCTGACCTTTGCGCATCCGTATAATACCGCTAGAAGACCCGTTTTAAAAATTAAATATGGCATCCAATATTCGCCTTGGGTGATTGTGGATAGGCGATTTAATAAAGTGGGTGTTACTATATATTCTGAAAAAGAAGCTTCTACTCAAATGCTTTCGTTTGATTTTGATATTTTAAAAGACTATATCAAGTACCGATATTTAAAAATTGTTGAGATTATAGAGTGGTTTGAATCTTTAATTGAAAGCCAAAAAGCGGAGTGGAAAACTATTAAAATTATTCGTTCTGCAGATCCTATTGAAACGTTGACTGATATATCAAGGGTTTTGAATTTGCGATGTCAGAATTTTTACGGAACGATAGAAACACTTATTGATTTTTTTGAAGTATAGCAATATGATTACTGAAAATAAGGAAATAGTAGCTAAGTATAAAAAAGAAATTGAAAGTATTGTTCCGTCTCTATGTGATGCTATAGATGATGCTGATTACGAGAAAGCTCACAAAATAATAGATTCAGTTCTTAATGTAACACCAATAGATCAACCTAATCTTAATTACTGCAAGAGTAGTTCTACCTGGAACGGGTGACAAGACGATAAAAAAATTTTCTATAAAGCGGTTTATGGAATCTCCTCATTTCAATAGTGAAATAACCCCGTTTGATAAGTTTGTTTCGATGCACGTCATTATTGGAGCTTCTGATTTAATGCCAACAATTATGACGGTGTATAAAGATGAAACTTATGATTTGGATACCTTTCATGCGGATATAAAAACCACAGTATATCGAAAGGTAAATGAAACGGCAGAGCAAATTCTGCAAGGAAATGTCAAAGAAGTATATTTTATGACTACTTATGTGGTTGTAGAATATCAAGATAACTTGTTAAATTTGACCTCAAAGGAACGATTGATGAAAGGAAGTGACGAGTATTTGGCGTTTATGAAGGTTGATTGTGATTTAAACGAAACCGAGTATGCATTTGATGGCGAATACATAACTCAAATGGAATATGTTGTCAAACAGATGCGCTATGGCAAAAAGGATAAATTGGATTTTGGAGCTGTGAATATGCTTCCTATAATTGAAGCGTTTAAAAGTCTAAAGGAAGAATCAGAAGAACAATAGTTTTATCAAGAATTGCATAAATTCAATCAGCGGCTGACGAAAGTCAGTCGCTTTTGCTTTTAACGATCGGTTATATCGGTCGTTTTTTTATGCTCAAAAGGCAGTTTGTACATTGTTATTTAAGTGAAAAGTTAAACATATAATTATGAGAGGTGGTATTAATGAATGAGTTTGTGGTTGAACTCTTCGTAGCAAGTGATGATGAGCAGGATATAATGCTCTCAAGCTTAAATGAAGATGAAATGAAACAATGGAAAAAAGATATGGAGGAACGAGCCTTGAGCGAATACCATAACCAAAAAATTAAAATTCAAAGCAAAAAAATTTGATTTCAAAAAGCGGCATTGATACAATAATCGTATAGAATAAATAGTTGCCGTTTTTCAGGGAAGGAGGTTAAAGAAAATGAAAGTAGCGGCAGCTTACATACGAGTTTCTACTGATGATCAGCTTGAGTACAGTCCTGACAGTCAGTTGGAAAAAATAAAACTCTATGTGGAAAAAAATCAAATTTTATTACCTGAAGAATTTATATTTGTAGATGAAGGCATCAGCGGAAGAAAAACTAAAAACAGACCTGCATTTAATGAAATGATAGGTTTGGCAAAATGTAATCCGAAACCGTTTGACGTTATATTAGTTTGGAAATTCAGTCGATTTGCACGAAATCGTGAAGATAGCATTGTTTATAAATCTATGCTCAGAAAAGAGCGTAATATTGATGTTGTTTCAGTTAGTGAGGATATAGGTGATGATAAATTATCTATCCTTATAGAAGCTATTATCGAAGCAATGGACGAATTTTACAGTATCAACCTTGCTGAAGAAGTAAAACGAGGAATGACAGAAAAAGCAAAAAGAGGCGGTGTTCTTTCTATCCCCGGATTTGGCTATAAGGTTGAAAATGGTGAATATGTGATTGTTCCTGGAGAAGCAGAGATTATACGTAAAGTTTTTAATGACTATCTGAACAAAAAGGGCTTTTTAACTATTGCAAAAGAACTGAATGCTATGGGAATAAAAACACATCGGAACTGTAAGATTGAGAACAGAACCATAGACTATTGGCTTCATAATATGTTGTACATAGGAAAAATCTGTTGGAGTCCAAACGGTAAACGCTCAAGGAACTATAATTTGGAAGATATGATTATCAGCGATGGACATCACGAACCTATTATAGATATGGAAACATGGGATAAGACACAGGAAAGATTGGTTAAGCAAAAAGAAAAGTATGGTAAGTATTATAATTCTGATCGTAAAGATTTATCTCACTGGTTAACCGGAATATTAAGATGTGAGAAATGCGGAAAAGTATTGTCTTATCAGGGCGGATACTTCGGTTGTTCAGAGCGAAGCAGAGGAAAATGCGATGGCGTTGGATATATAAAAGCAGAAAAAATAGCCAATATCATTCTTAACATTTTATCCGAAATAGAACTACCAAATGTTGAACTGGATTTTGCTGAGCCTAATTCTGCCCGGGAAGTAAATATCAACGATGATAACAGGATAATATCTGCACAAATTCAAAGACTTGAAATCCGTTTAGAACGAGTAAAGCTTGCTTATGAAGATGGTGTAGATACTCTTGAAGAGTACAAAGCAAAGAAAAAAGCTATCACAGATGAAATTAATAAGCTGAAGGAAATGCTTGAGCAAGCTCAGGAGGAAGAACCAAAAGAAGAGGTTAAAGTCGATAAAAAAGAGCTTCGCAGATTGACCGAGGTTTTGAAGGACGCAGATGTAAGTAATATGGAAAAGAACAACATGGCAAGGACAATTTTTAAAGAAATTATAAAAGGCGGAGATGGCGGAAAACGGCTTAAATGCGTGTTTTGGCGACATTAGCCGGACTACTCAAACATTTGCAGTACGCTCCGCCGTACTGTGTCACGATTATGTTTGCAAGCTGTGGATTGACATTTTTTATACGTATCGGGAATTGAAGAAATTTATCATAGCTAAACATTATTCATTCGCCTCCTTTTCCCACGGCCATGGTGATTTGCTCCACAAGAATGTATCAAACTCGGCGACGGACATCGCCGTGAGCGGACCGAATTGGGTTTCATACTCTGCAATGTGTTTTTTCAGCGCACAAATAATGTCGCGGTACATCTTATAAGCCTCTTTGTCGTTTGGGTGTGTGTCCAGAAAAAGAAGCATGTCATATGCCGCAAATTTATAACTCTGAATTTTCCTCAGACATTCTGCTTTACTCATTTGCGGCACCTCCGATTTCTTTGCAGATTTTGCCGTATTCGCATATCGAAAGATTCAACTCCGGAAAGACGGTGCCGGCGCACAGCCCTTCCTGGGGAGAATATACGGTGTTAAGCTGTTGATATGGAACATATGCATATCCTACACAGCCACAGCCGTTCAGAGGGCAAAAATTAAAAGTTTTATCTTTATCCATGTACAATCTCTCCTTTATTTTTATTTACAGATACACATCTGTATTTACATAATATGTTTTGTTATGTAAAGTGTGACATATATCCAAAATAAGCCGCAAAGACGATTTTTTTTTGGTTATATAAAAGGCTTGCAAAAACAAATAAAATCTGATACAATAGTAATAATAATTTTTTGGGAGGTCTTAATATGGCAGATAAATTTGAAAAGCTTGGATTAACATTTGATGACGTGCTGCTTGTGCCGCAAGCGTCTGACTTTACGCCAAATGAGGTGGAACTGGGAACAAAGCTGACCGCAAAAATTCATCTTAACATACCAATGATGAGTTCTGCTATGGATACGGTCACAGAATCGCCGATGGCAATTGCAATGGCAAGGGAAGGCGGAATCGGCATTATACATAAAAACATGACAATTGAAGAACAGGCAATTGAAGTGGACAAGGTTAAACGTTCCGAAAACGGCGTAATAACCAATCCGTTCAGTCTTTCTCCCGAGCATACCTTAAAAGACGCAGACGAATTGATGGGAAAATATAAAATTTCGGGAGTGCCGATTTGTGACAGCGACGGCGTTTTACTCGGAATTATAACAAACCGCGATTTGCGATTTGAAGTTGACTTCTCAAAAAAAATCAAAGAATCAATGACGCATGAGAATCTCATAACAGCGCCGGTCGGGACAACCCTGGAGGATGCACAGGAAATCCTCAGAAAGGCAAAAATCGAAAAACTGCCATTGGTTGATAAAGATTTTCACTTAAAAGGGCTTATTACCATAAAAGATATAGAAAAAGCCGTGAGATATCCGAATGCCGCAAAGGACGAAATGGGGAGATTGCTTTGCGGTGCGGCGATAGGGGTCACAGATGATGCACTCAAGCGTGTGAAAGCCCTGGTTGAAGCCGGGGTCGATGTGCTTGTTCTCGATTCAGCGCATGGCCATTCCGCAAATATTATAAACAAAGTTAAGGAAATAAAAAATGCTTATCCCAACATGCAGCTTATCGTGGGGAACATCGCGACGGCAGAAGCAGCAGAATCACTGATAAAAGCAGGTGCGGATTGTATAAAAGTCGGAATTGGGCCCGGCTCCATATGCACAACAAGGGTTGTGGCAGGCATAGGTGTGCCGCAGATAACGGCAATATATGACGTGAGCAGCGTTGCAAAAAAATACAATATTCCGGTCATTGCCGACGGTGGAATCAAATATTCCGGGGATATAACAAAGGCAATAGCCGCAGGCGCCGATGTTATCATGATGGGAAGCCTTTTGGCAGGCTGTGAAGAAAGCCCCGGAGAGTTTGAGATATATCAGGGGAGAAGATTCAAGGTTTACCGCGGTATGGGCTCTTTGGCGGCTATGGAAAGGGGCTCGAAGGACAGATATTTCCAGACCGGCTCCAAAAAACTTGTGCCTGAGGGTGTTGAGGGACGTGTGCCGTACAAGGGTTCTCTGGCAGATACTGTATTCCAGCTTTTGGGAGGGTTGCGCTCGGGTATGGGATATTGTGGAACAAAGACTATTGCAGACTTGAAGGAAAACGGCAGGTTCGTGAGGATAACGGGAGCAGGGCTGAAAGAAAGCCATCCGCATGACATCTATATAACAAAGGAAGCACCCAATTACAGTTACAATACACAAGCTTAATAATAAATTAAACGACTGCGGCAAAATGAGAACATTTTGCCGCAGTCGTTTCTTCCGTGGATATAACCAAAAAACGGTGTATCAGTAAAAAAAAATTAAAAAATTTTATAAAAGTACAAAAAATCAGTTGTTTTTTTCCTGTTTTTACGTTATAATTAAAAAGTATGGGTGCGCAAACTGCTGTTGTGCATAATATAAACATTAAAAGACTTATCATAATATAAATATCAGCGTGGGGAGGATTTGTCATTGTTTAAGAAATTAAGATACGATATACGTTCCGTTTTGGAACGCGACCCCGCGGCGCGGAATGCCGCAGAGGTGTTTTTTCTTTACCCCGGCATCACTGCTGTTATGTGGCACAGACCTGCACATTTTTTATACAAACACAATATGAAATTCCTGGCACGGTGGATATCGCAGTGTGTCCGGTTCTGGACAGGAATAGAAATCCACCCCGGCGCCGTAATCGGCAAGGGGCTGTTTATAGACCACGGCATGGGCGTTGTTATCGGTGAAACGGCGGTTGTAGGGGACGACTGTACAATATATCAGGGAGTGACCCTTGGCGGAACGGGCAAGGAAAAGGGCAAACGCCACCCGACACTGGGCAACAATGTCATGGTGGGCAGCGGCGCAAAAGTTTTGGGGCCGTTTACTGTGGGTGACAATTCCAAAATAGCCGCCGGCGCTGTTGTTTTGTCGGAAGTGCCGCCAAATTCTACTTGTGTCGGTGTCCCGGCAAGGATTGTAAAACGCGAGGGCGTAAGGATTGACGAGGGGAGCGACCTTGACCAATGCAGGATTCCGGATCCTGTTTCTATGCAGCTGTGCACGCTTTCGGTTCACATTTCAAATCTGGAAAACAAATTGAATCAAATAAAGGAAGGGAAAGACTCTGATGAAGATATATAATACACTTACGAGAAAAAAAGAAGAATTTGTCCCGATTGACAAAAACGAAGTGAAGATGTATTCTTGCGGGCCGACTGTTTATGATTATTTTCACATTGGCAACGCACGGCCGTTTATTATATTTGACACAATGAGGAGATATCTCGAATACAGGGGCTGCAAAGTGAAATTTGTACAGAACTTTACGGATATTGACGACAAAATGATAAACCGCGCAAACCGTGAGGGGATAACGGTGAAAGAACTCGGTGACCGCTTTATAGACGAGTATTTTAAAGACGCAGGGGCTTTGGGGATAAAAAAAGCGACATATCACCCCAAGGCGACAGAAAACATTGATGCCATAATTGACATCATAAAAACTCTTGAAGAAAAAGGATTTGCGTACAATGTTGACGGCAATGTATACTTTGCCACAAAGAAATTCCGTGAGTATGGAAAGCTTTCAAAACAGCCTCTTGAGGACTTGGAGGCAGGAGCAAGAATTGATGTGAACGAAAAGAAACGCGACGCCATGGACTTTGCACTGTGGAAAGCACAAAAAGAAGGCGAACCGGCATGGGAAAGCCCCTGGGGCATGGGAAGACCCGGGTGGCATATAGAGTGCTCGGCAATGGCGAATAAATATCTCGGGAAAACCATTGACATACATTCCGGCGGACAGGATTTGATTTTCCCGCATCACGAAAACGAAATTGCACAGAGCGAATGTGCAAACGGGCAGACTTTTGCGCATTATTGGATGCACAACGGATATATAAATATCAACAATCAGAAGATGAGCAAATCTTTGGGTAATTTCTTCACAGTGAGAGATATCGCACAAAAATATGATTATGAAATAATCCGTTTCTTTATGCTTTCGGCACATTACAGAAACCCGGTAAATTTCAGCGATGTTTTGATGGAACAGGCAAAATCGGCTGTTGAAAGAGTGTATACATGTATAAACAACCTGAAGTTCCTTATCCAAAAAGGCGAAGAACGTCCCATGAATGATGCGGAAAAGGAAATTGCACAAAAGGCAAAGGAATATAAAGATAAATTCATAGAAGCTATGGACGATGACCTGAACACGGCGGACGCAATTGCAGCTATCTTTGATATTGTATATCTTGCAAATACAAATCTTTCGGACAAAGGCGGAAATTCTGTGGAAATTGCTGAAGTTCTTTTGTCCTCAATCAAAGAATTGAGCAATGTTTTGGGTCTTTTTACAAAAGATGAAGAAGGCTCGCTTGATGCCGAAGTGGAGGAATTGATTGCTGCCAGAAACGAGGCGCGCAAAGCAAAAGACTGGGCAAAAGCCGACGAAATCCGCGACAAGCTGAAGGCGATGAATATAGAACTGAAAGACACGCCTATGGGCGTGAAATGGAGCAGAATAAATGGCTGAAATGAAATTTGAAAAACCCGGGTTTTATCCGCCTCTTGTGCTTGCGTACATAGGTGACGCTGTGTACGAGGTTTATGTGAGGAGCCGCATAATATCGGAACACAGTGACATGCCGCCGCACAAGCTTCATGTTCAGTCGATAAAATATGTCAAGGCGCATGCGCAGAGCAATGCCGTCAACGCCCTTGAGGGCATTTTGACAGAGCAGGAAACAAGCATATATAAAAGGGGAAGAAATTCCAAATCCGCGACTGTCCCGAAAAATGCAGATGTTTCCGACTATCGCAGAGCAACAGGGTTGGAAGCGCTTATCGGATATCTTTATCTGAACGGAGAACAGCCGCGCCTTGAAGAGATAATGAAGATAGCTTACGAAAACTCAATGGATAATACTCCTGAAAAAAACCACTGAATTTAAACTGCATTATGCGTTTAATTATACGCTTTATCAGCCCACAGATAAGGCCAATACTTATACTTTTTGTGGGCAGAAAGGCAATGGAAATCAACATGGACAAAAACAGGATTCGCGAACTTTCAATTATCGCAAACAAAGTCCGCAAACATGCTCTTTGCGCTGTATACAGTGCAAATTCGGGTCATCCGGGCGGTTCGTTATCAATTGCGGAAGTGCTTACACTTTTGTATTTTGAAAAAATGAATATAGACCCCCAAAATCCCAAAATGCCGGACCGGGACAGATTTGTTCTGTCAAAAGGACACACTGCACCGGCGCTGTATGGTGTTTTGGCAGAACGCGGATATTTCCCGACAGAGGATATCAAGACCTTCCGCCGCATTGACAGCTATCTGCAAGGGCATCCGGACATGAAGCATATCCCGGGCGTGGACATGTCAACCGGTTCTTTGGGACAAGGTGTGTCTGCCGCGGGCGGCATGGCACTTGCAGGGAAGATGGACAACAAGGACTACAGAGTTTATGCTGTTCTCGGTGACGGCGAGCTTGAAGAAGGACAAGTGTGGGAGCAGGCGATGTTTGCCGCACACTACAAATTGGACAATTTTACGATTTTTATTGATTTTAACGGATTGCAGATTGACGGCGACATCACAAAGGTAATGAATCCGACGCCGATAGATAAGAAATTTGAGGCTTTTGGCTGGAATGTGATAACCGTTGATGCTCACAATTTTGAAGAGCTTTCCGATGCGATAGAAAAGGCAAAGACCGTAAAGGGAAAGCCGACAGCCGTTGTGATGAAGTCGGTCAAGGGCAAAAATGTTTCTTTTATGGAAAATGCGGCAGGCTGGCACGGAGCGGCGCCCAACAAAGAACAATACGAACAGGCTATTGCCGAATTGGACAAAATCATTGATGAACTGGAGGCGGAAAGATAATGGCAAAAAAAGCTACAAGAGAATCTTACGGTGCGGCTCTGGCAGAATTCGGAGCAGATGAGAGAATAGTTGTTCTTGACGCCGACCTTTCAAAATCAACAAAAACCGAAGTTTTTAAAAAAGCATACCCCGAGCGCTTTGTAAATATGGGGATTGCAGAGGCAAACATGATGAGTGTTGCGGCAGGTATGGCGGCATGCGGCAAAATCGTTTTCGCGTCCAGTTTTGCCATGTTTGCGGCAGGCAGAGCCTTTGAACAGATAAGAAATTCAATCGGATATCCGCATCTGAATGTTAAAATCGGAGCGACACATGCCGGGATTTCGGTCGGCGAAGACGGCGCGACACACCAGTGTCTGGAGGACATTGCGCTGATGCGCTCTATACCGGGAATGATGATATTCAATCCGGCAGATGACATCGAGGCGCGCATGTGTGTCAAAGCGGCAATCGAGCACGACGGCCCCGTATATATGCGTTTTGGGCGCCTTGCTGTGGAAGACGTCAATGGGGAAGACTATGTCTTTGAACCCGGAAAAGGCGTGATGCTTGCAGACGGGAAAGACGTTTCCATAATTGCCACGGGGCTGATGGTGCAGGAAGCGCTCAAGGCACGTGAAACCCTGGCACAGGAAGGAATAAGCGCAAGAGTCATAAATATCCACACAATCAAGCCGCTTGACGAAGAAATTGTCGCAAAAGCGGCAAAAGAAACAGGCGCAATTGTCACCGCAGAGGAACACTATGTCATGGGCGGTTTGGGAAGCGCCGTATGTGAGGCGGTATGTAAATATGTGCCGGTTCCTGTCAAAATCATAGGTACAGACCGTTTTGGCAAATCGGGAAAACCGGCAGAGCTTTTCAAGGAATATGGACTTACTGCCGAGAATATCGTAAACAATGTGAAAGATGTTTTGAAGTTGAAATGATTATGAAAAAAATATTATTTATTATTTGTGCATTTGCATTGCTGTTTTCGGGATGTTCGTCAAAAGAAATAAAGAAAGCGGAAATTATTACTTCTGCAACCGAGTTTCTTTCGGCAGATGAGGCGGCACAATATATCGGGTATGAACCGATTGTGATTGAAAACAACACAAAAACCGCTAAAAGCGCAAAATTTAAAAATGCGGTTGCCGGTCAGGGTGATATAGCGGAAATCTCTGTCTGTGTGCCAAACGAAAGAAAAACGGCAGAGGAAGTAAAAAAAGATTTTACCGACACGCGGCAAAGATGCGAGGAGTTTGGCACAATTGTGCAGACGGACGGTATTGACGCTGAGGTGTTTATATCAATTCCGTCAATCCACCTTTACAAAAACGGCTGTTATGTTGTCATAACGGCAGGTTCCGGCGGAGGAGAAGAACAAATAAATCTTTTGAAGAACCTTGCCGCCGTTGCTGTGGGGCACATATCGGAAAAAATCCCCGAAAATATTGATAAGTGATGAAAAAAAGTGCTGCTGCAAAATGATTTTGTTTTGCAGCAGCACTTTTTATGTGCAGAAAATCTATTTTTATTTAATTCTTTGTATATCATACGGTGTTGTCTGATATACAAAATAATTAAGCCAATTTGAAAATAATAAGCTTGCGTGGCTTCTCCAACGCACAATAGGCGGCTTTTTGGGGTTGTCGTCCTGGAAATAATTTGCGGGAATGTCGGGATTTATACCTTTTTCAAGGTCGCGCTTATATTCATTTGCCAGTGTGTCCGCGTCATATTCGGAATGACCGGTGACAAAGATGCGTCTGCCGCCTTTGGAAAACACAATATATACCCCCGCCTCGTCTGACTCGGCAAGGATTTCAAGCTCTTTGACCTTTTTTATATCCTCCGCGCGCACCTCTGTATAACGCGAATGGGGCGCATAGAACACGCTGTCAAATCCTCTTACGATTTTTGCGGTGCTCCTTTTGACCTTATGTCTGTAGACACCGGAGCATTTTTTTGGAAGAGAGTATTTGGGTATCCCATAATGATAAAACAGTCCTGCCTGTGCCGCCCAGCAGATGTGGAGGGTAGAGGTCACATGTGTTTTCGACCATTCCATTATTTCGCGAAGCTCGTCCCAATAGTCAACCTCGGCAAAATCAAGGTTTTCGACAGGGGCGCCGGTTATAATCATTCCGTCGTATTTAGAATTTTTTATGTCGGAAAATCGTTTATAAAATGCCCTCAGATGATTGTCGGGCGTGTTTTTGGATTTGTGTGACGCCATTGTCAGAAGGTCAATTTCAACTTGCAGAGGAGAATTGCTTAAAAGCCGCAAGAGTTGTGTTTCGGTGGTGATTTTTGTCGGCATAAGGTTTACAATTGCGATTTTAAGCGGACGTATGTCCTGGTGCATCGCTTTTGTTTCACTCATGACAAAAATGTTTTCATTCCGAAGCTGTTTTGTCGCCGGCAACGAGTCCTGGACTTTGATAGGCATATGGGCTACCTCCTTGTAATATAATAGTATATGCTTAAAATTTATTTTAACACAATTTTGTCCCTTTTACAAGAAGGTTTTGTAAATATTTGTTATAATTACGTCTAAAAACAAAAAAAAAGAAGATAAACTTATACATTTGATAGAAATTATCGGATTTCGTGAAAATAAACAAAGCTTTATATTGACTTAATAAAAATATTATATTATAATAATAGTATTCATAAATAATCGGAGGTTTTATATAATGAGTAGAGTTTATAATTTTTCGGCAGGGCCGTCAATGCTTCCCTTGGAGGTTTTGGAAAGAGCGCAGAAAGAAATGGTGGAATACGGCACATCAGGTATGTCCGTGATGGAAATGAGCCATCGTTCAAAGGATTATGAGGCTATTATCAATTCTGCGGAAGCATTGGTGCGCGAGCTTATGAATGTTCCTGATAACTATAAGGTTTTGTTTTTGCAGGGCGGCGGTTCCAGTCAATTTGCCATGATACCGCTTAATCTTGGCAATAAAAACAAAAAATGCGACATAGTTGTGACCGGCCAGTGGGCAAAAAAAGCGGCACAGGAAGCGGAAAAGTACATAACGGTAAACAGAGTTGCGTCCTCTGCAGACAAAACATTCAGCTATATCCCGAAACTTGACAAATCTGCATTCTCAAAGGATGCCGACTACTTTTATATATGTTATAACAACACAATATACGGCACAAAGTTCCACGAATTGCCCGACACGGGCGATGTGCCGCTGGTTGCAGACATTTCTTCCATGGCAATGTCTGAGGTGATTGATGTTTCAAAATTCGGTCTTTTGTTTGCGGGCGCACAGAAAAACCTGGGACCGGCAGGCGTTACTTTGGTTATTGTACGCGAAGATTTGCTGGGGAACGCGATGGACTTTACACCAACGATGTTTAATTATGTGACACATGCGGAAAGCGGCTCTATGTATAACACTCCGCCTACATATTCGATTTACATTCTGAAACTTGTTTTGGAATGGATAAAGGAAAAGGGCGGCATTGAAAAGCTTCAAAAATTGAATGAAGAAAAAGCGGAGGTCTTGTATAATTTCCTGGACAGCTCAAAGCTCTTTAAGGGGACAGTGGTGCCGGAGGACCGCTCACTTATGAATATCCCGTTTGTCACAGGCAATGAAGAATTGGACGCAAAATTTGTAAAAGAAGCAAAAGAGGCAGGCTTTGTAAACTTGAAGGGGCACCGCACAGTCGGCGGTATGAGAGCAAGCATTTATAATGCAATGCCCAAAGAAGGCGTTGAAAAGCTCGTTGAATTCATGAAAAATTTTGAGGCGGAAAACAACTGATATTGTCTTTGATTCCCCTATAGGTCCGCAGGGGGAAGAAGCCAAAAATGCGGACAGAAAGGCTATGGATTTTGATATGTACAATATATTGACTTTGAACAAAATTGCAAAATGCGGCTTGGAACAGCTTGCGGAGGACAAATATAAAATAACCGATGACGCTGCGGCAAATGCCGACGGTATTATATTGAGAAGTTATGCAATGCATGACATGGAACTGCCGGTGAGCCTTATGGCTGTTGCCCGTGCCGGTGCCGGGACAAACAACATTCCGATTGATAAATGTACGGAAAAAGGGGTTGTTGTATTCAACACACCCGGCGCAAATGCAAATGCTGTTAAAGAATTGGTTATGGCAGGGCTTTTTATGTCATCACGAAAAATAACCGACGGAATAGTGTGGGCAAACACTCTGACAGGCGATGACATTGCAAAACAAATCGAAAAAGGCAAGTCAAACTTTGCCGGACAGGAAATCCAGGGGAAAACCCTCGGCGTAATCGGATTGGGTGCCATCGGAGTTTTGGTTGCAAACGCGGCACGTCATTTGGGCATGAATGTCATTGGTTTCGACCCATATTTGTCGGTTGACTATGCATGGAGATTGTCAAGCCACATCAAAAAGGCAAAAACACAAAAAGAAGTTTTTGAAAACGCGGATTATATCACAATTCACGTGCCGCTGATACCGGATACAAAAAATCTGATAAACAGTGATGCTTTGGCGCAAATGAAGGACGGCGTAAAGATACTCAACTTTGCACGAGGAGAGCTTGTGAACAATACTGACATCAAGGCTGCGCTTGCGTCCGGTAAGGTTTCGAGTTATGTGGTGGATTTCCCGAACGGCGAAACAATAAATCAGCCGGGGATTATTGCCATTCCGCATCTCGGCGCGTCAACGGTTGAGTCTGAGGACAACTGTGCCGTCATGGCGGCAAACGAGCTGTCCGATTATCTGGAAAACGGCAATATCCTGAATTCTGTCAATTTCCCGAACTGTTCACTGCCGGACGGCGGACAGGGGAGGATTGCGATAATTCATAAGAATATACCGAATATGATTACTCAATTCTCAAAGATATTCTCTGACGAAAACATCAATATTTCCGAAATGATTAACAAGAGCAAAAAGGACAATGCGTATACGCTGATGAATACAGATGATATAATAACAAATGATTTGGTTGACAAACTCAAGGCTATTGAGGGTGTAATCAGAGTAAGAGTGATAAAATAAAAGCAAATACAGATAGAAATACCCCCAAAAGCCGAAAATTTTTGGGGGTATTTCTGTAATCTTTATAGAAAAATGACAATAATATCTTGAAAGAAGGAGAATAAAATGAAATATTTGATTGTTGTTGATATGCAGACGGATTTTATAGCCGGCAGTCTGGGCAGCAAAGATGCAGAGGCAATTGTGCCCGCGGTTGTTGATAAAGTTAAAAATTTTGACGGGGAAGTTATATTTACAAGAGATACTCATTTTGACAATTATTTGCATACACAGGAGGGAAAAAAACTCCCTGTGGTGCATTGTATAAAAGATACCGCAGGGTGGCAGATTTGTGATGAATTAAAACCGTATGTAAAAACCGCGGTTAATAAAGTAACATTTGGAAGTATGGATTTGCCGAGTATAATAAAAAAATCCGGAGAAGATATAGAAGAAATTGAACTGTGCGGACTGTGCACAGACATATGTGTGATTTCGAATGCCATGATACTCAAAGCTGCGTTTCCCGAAACGCGGATTGCGGTTAACGCACTCTGCTGCGCCGGTGTAACCAAGAAAAGCCATAACACGGCGCTTGATGCAATGCGTGCGGTGCAAATTGAAATTCTGTAACAAAAAAGAGAGGTGTAATTGCTGTGAAAAGAACATATTTATGCATAGATTTGAAGAGCTTTTATGCCTCAGTGGAGTGTATTGAGCGGGATTTAAATCCTCTGACAACAAATCTCGTCGTTGCCGATGAAAGCCGCACTGAAAAAACAATATGTCTTGCCGTAACGCCAAGCCTGAAAGCATATGGTATTCCGGGCAGGGCAAGATTGTTTGAAGTTATACAAAAAGTGAAAAATGTCAATGCGGCACGAAGAAATAAGGCTCCCAATCATATACTTACGCAAAAATCATATGACGCATTGCAGCTGAAAACAAACCCGTCGCTTGAACTTGACTATATCATCGCAAAGCCGAGAATGGCGCATTATATGGAGTATTCAGCAAAGATATACGAGATATATCTTAACTATGTGTCAAGTGATGACATACTTGTTTATTCCATTGACGAAGTATTTATGGATATAACTGCATACCTCAAGGCTGGCGGAAAAAGCCCAAATGATTTTGCAAGGACAATTATTTGTGATGTCCTCGACAAAACAGGCATAACCGCAACGGCAGGCATAGGCACAAATATGTATCTTGCAAAAATCGCAATGGACATAACTGCAAAAAAGATGCAGCCGGACAAATACGGTGTGAGAATTGCATATCTTGACGAAATGACTTATCGCAGACAACTGTGGGGACACAGACCGCTTACTGATTTTTGGCGGGTGGGAAAGGGATATTCAAAAAAGCTTGAGGAAAACCGAATGTTTACGATGGGGGATATCGCACGCGAATCAACAACACCGTATGGAAGAAAAAAGCTAAAGAAACTTTTCGGGATAAATGCAAAAATGCTTGTAGACCATGCTTGGGGATATGAACCTTGCACGATTGCCGAGGCAAAGGCATATACACCCGAAAACAAAAGTATAAGCACCGGGCAAGTGCTTAAGTGCCCGTATGATTTTGGCAAGGCAAGGGTTATTGTGTGGGAAATGCTTGAATTGTTGGCGCTTGATTTGGTTGAGAAACGTCTTGTAACAAATCAGATTATATTGACAGTCGGATATGACAGAGAGAATATAACCAATCCCGGGAACGGAAAAAAATACAAGGGTGAACTGATGAATGACAGATATGGCAGAAAAATCCCTAAACACGGGCACGGCACTGCAAATCTCGACAGATACACATCGTCGGCAAGATTGATAATCGAGGCAACACTGAAACTCTATGATGAAATTGCCGGCAAAGATTTGCTGATAAGGCGCATTACTATTTCGGCAAATAATCTTGTGCCGGAAAACAGCATTAAAGAACGCAAAAACTACGAACAGCTGGATTTGCTTACAAATTATGAAGAAGCAGAAGAAATGCGGGAAATGGAAGAAGAAAGATTGAAAAAGGAACGCCGGATACAGGAGGCGATTCTTGATATAAAACACCGATACGGAAAGAATTCTATAATTAAAGGTGCAAATCTGCAAAAAGGCTCAACAACAATAGAACGAAACGGAAGTATCGGCGGTCACAAGGCATAGGGAGAATGTTATGGACGAGTTTAAGTACAACGATATATTGGATATGCAATATCCAAATCCTGAAATTGAAAAGGACTTTCCCGATGAAATATTGCGTACGGCTCAATTTGCGCCTTTTGCGGCTCTTACGGGCTACAATGACACGATTTCCGAAACAACAAGGCAAACGGACAGGAAATTGGTGCTTGACGAATATGAGGTTGAAAAAATAAACAGTAAATTGCAGTATCTCAAAAATGCAGATGAGGCACACGAGGCGGTTATAATATATTTTATCCCGGACAAAAAGAAATCCGGCGGTGCTTATGTTTCAAAATGCGGCGTTGTCATCAAGGTGCGCGAGCATGAAAGGGATGTCGTCTTAGGGGACGGAACCAGAATACCGATTGATGACATATTTTCCATAAACGGCAGTGTGTTTGATACAGCAGAATGGAGATTGTTATGAAAAATAAAACCGCTTATGCAAAATTTCATGAAGAATGGTAATTTATACAAAACGCTGAAAAGCGATAAATATGTTTGACGAAGACAGAAATATATGCTATAATAAAAATAGAATTATTTTCGGAAAGGACTTGACGAGAGATGAAGCATTGTGTAAAAAATATATATATTCATGTAGGTTTGTCCTTCTTTTGCTACAATTTTAAGAACTGGTTTTAAGATATGTTCACTTTTGATTTGTTGAAAGCGAACATATTTTTTTGCTTTTTTATACTGAATTTGTCGCAGTCCGATTATATATCCCAAAAGGAGAGTGTTGTCTATGCAATGGCAAAAAGCCGATAATCGCAGTTCGGCAGGCAAAACTTATTGCGATACAAATAAAAATTTTCAGAAGGGAAAAATAACTATGAGAAAAAGAGTTTTGAGTCTTTTTACTGCATTTGTATTATGTTTCTCACTGTTGCCGGCAACATTCGTTTCGGCGGCAAAGACGGAAACAGCGTCAACCGGAGTGAAGACTGTCAACCACAGTGCTGGCATAATCAAAGGATATGACAGCACAAGCAACAGCTACAACTATGTTTATTATGGTGCACGGGACGGCAAGGGCGTCAAATGGCGTGTGCTGGACGATGAAACGCTTGACGGAAATGCAGGGTTCTTCCTGATGCTGGAGAATGCAATCAGTGGAGTGGAATTTATCGGTTATTGCACGGTCGGTACATTGGACAGCGCCAGAAACAACTGTTGGAGGTACGCCGACGACAAGTGCCACAACTGGTGGGAAAACAGCACGGCCAACGTCTGGTGCCGCGCCTTTACGGAACAGATAACACCCGTTACTACGCTTGGTTTCAGCACAAACCAAAGGACGCTGGGTGATACGCTCTATAACAACAATAAGGCGGCCTATGACAAGAATTACAACACATTTTCCGAACTTGAAAGGGCAAAAATTCTGCCAACAACAAAGACGGACAAAAACTACAAAGGCAATTATCTGTATTGCGGCAGAGATTTAAAAGATGAAAAGGTCTTTTTCCTCTCGGCCGATGAAGTGTCGGACGCAAACTATGGCTTGGATAATGACGCAAACCGCACAGCCGATTATATCTGGATGACCCGTTCCGCCGCCGGCAGGGACTGTGTTTACTCCGGAGATCTTGAGTGCCAGTATGGCGGAGACGGCATCAACGATGCCGGCATCGCCGCAATCTATCCGTCAGGCTATCTGACTGACTGGGGTGTTTATACGGCGGTTTTGGACAAAGTGCCCGGTGGTGTCCCGAAGGAAATATACAAATTTTATTCTCAGACTGCCTCGGCTCGCCCCGGTATGAACATCGGTTATGACAGCATTGTGTTTGCATCTGCGCCGGACGCTGCATGGGAAAGGACATTTGACCTTTTGACTGATTACAGCGGCAATGAGTGGAAACTGACCATGGGAACAGGCGACAGTTTCAGCGCTGATTTGGATACCAATGTTTTGTCAGATGACGGCATTGCCATTACCCATCCGTCTTTGAATGGCATCGGGACGGCAGAATACAATACCGTGACGGCGGAACTTAAAAATACCGACGGGGAAACGGTGGCGTACGGTGCGCTTAACACGGCGGACACGTCTGCCAACACTGGTACACTGCCGCTGCCGAACGGGCTTGCCGACGGTGTATACACTCTGACCCTCCGTGCCGAACAATGGAACGGAGAAAACATGACAAACTATGCCTCGGCAGGCTATGATGCAGGCACTATATATGTCGGCAAGGACAACAGTCACGATGGGCATGACTTCACACCTATTTTTTCGGAGGCTCAGCTGGCTGATATGACAGCAGATGACTATGGTTTCCTGATTACAGATGTGACGGTTGATTCTGATACTGTCTACACCGGGCATTTGTGTCTGAACGGTTTCACACTCAGCGGCGATATGCAGGTGCGTGATTTTGCTCTTTATGATGATGAAGATGACGATGGCGCAGTGGATGGCAGTCTGATCTTGACAGGCGGAACGCTGGACATTTGTGACGGCACGGTAAATGGCGGCATCGTCCTGACAGAGGGAAAGCTGGCTTTGCACGGCGGTGTCGTGAATGATAACAAAGACGGATATTCTGTTGTAGCGGAAAGCGGCACGACTGTAACCTTCCCGGGAAAAACCACACTCAACGGAGAAACGGCAGGTCTGTATCTGAAAAATGATGCAAAAGTCAGCGCGGCAGGCATTGCAGTACCGTCACGCCCATATACTGTGAAGCTTGAGAACAGCATCGGCAGTTTCTGCACCAACTGGGACGAAACACTGGACTACACACGATATTTTTCGGGTGCAAACGGCTATTCCGTGGGCCGCGAAGGTGCGATTTTGTCACTGTTTGAATGTGCGCACAGCGTCCCGGAGCACCCGGCGTGCGGCGCAAGCTGTGAGCACGGCGGCAGACACCCGGTGATTTCCGACTGGCAGACACTCACAGGCGCTGAAACGGAACTTCCGAGAGGCAGTTATGTTCTCAATTCCAACATTATGCTTGAGAATAAAATTGAGATTACAGGCGAGGTGAACCTGTGCCTGAACGGATATGTTCTTAGCCTGAAAGATGATGACACAAATCTGGTTGTGATGGACGGCGGCACACTGAACATCAGCGATTGCAGCGCAAACCAAACAGGCAGAATTGATGTGAAAGTCACAATGAAGGAAGATTACCCCGATTACCGCGGTGCAATAGTTGTAGACGATAACGGAACCCTCAGGCTGTACACGGGCACAATCAAAAACACGGCCGGTTCAGTGGCGGTGCTCATACGCGGCGGAAATTTTGATATGTATGGCGGCACAATCAGTGACTCCAAGTATGGCATAAACAACAAAATTAAAGGTCGGTTTGATATGTACGGCGGCACAGTCAAAGCATGTACATACGGCATCATTGCAACCGGAGATACCAGGCTATATGCCGATTCTCTTGTTACCGGCTGCACCGGCTACGGTGTGTCCGGCGACAGAATGAGGGCAGTGCTCGGCGGCACAATCAGCAACTGCGATGTGGGCTTTCACTCGGGCACAGTAACAGACGGCGGTGTTGTTGAAAATTGCCGAATCGGAGCAGATCATTATGTGAGGGTGGAACAGGGTGGCATTATCAGAAACTGTACGGAGTACGGTGTATACGCCATTGAACTTATCATGACCGGAGGCAGTGTCACCGGTTGCAAAACGGGAGTATATTTAAATCCCCAAAAAGCAAAGAATGGTATAAATTTGATGACCGTTTCGGGTGCACCGGTTATTTCCGGGAATACTGCCAATGTTGTGGTCTATTCAGCGCTAAAAGGTGACGGCTCAAAAGATTCAAAAGCAGATGTACAGGCTATCTTTGTCGGTGCGGAGGGAATTTCGGAGGAAGCGGTGATTCCTGTCCGTGTTATCACTACAGACGGTGATTCTGAAAGCTATAATCCAAGTGAATTTGACTCATACACATTTTCGGGGGTTTATCCGACAAGGGATTACAGCCGATACTTTGAAAGCGACGTATCAAATTTCCGTATTGTGCACAGCATCGAAAAAAATCAACTGGCATTTGCATATAAAAATGGAAGTAAAAGAGACAACGCAGGCAACCTAATATACCGCCGCGTCTTATGCTTTATGCAATATAACGCCAATGGCGGCAGCGGCAGCATAGACTACAGCACTCTTGACGATGGCTATAGGGTAAACCAATATAATCCATACACATCTGTGAAAATGGCGGATACTACAAACAGCGACGGACACCTGATTGCAAACCCGTTTACTGCCCCGGCCGGCAAGGTCTTTGCCGGATGGAATACAAAGGCAGACGGTAGCGGCATTCCCTATGCCGACCGGGATATCTTCCGCTATGGTTATACCACTGTCTGGGTCTTCAATGGAAAAACAGTGGAACTTTATGCCCAGTGGGCGAACGCAGGCGGCATAAATGTTACCTTTGATGCAAACGGCGGCACATGCGGAACAGCTGGCAAAAACGTGAAATATGGCACAAATTACGGTGAGTTGCCGGTGCCTGTGCGTGACGACTGCGATTTTATCGGCTGGTATACCGAAAAAGACGGAGGGAATCAAGTGTTTGACAGAACTATGGTTTCCACACTCTCCGACCACACCATCTACGCACATTGGAAGGAAAACGGCTTTACCGTTTCATATAATCCGGGTATATCTGTTCCGGGCGGCATCGGTACAATGGCAGATGTCAAAGGGGTATCCGGGGCATATAAACTTCCCGAATGCGGATATACGGCACCGAGCGGCAAGAAGTTTAAGGTATGGGAAGCGGATGGAAAAGAGTATGCACCGGGAGATGTGATTATCGTTTCAAAGAATATAACGGTTACAGCCGTTTGGGAAGATATCGAAAAAACAGCGGTTATCATAGATGAAGATGTTCAGACTTTCGGATATGATGCCGCAGAAAAAACATTTGTTATCAAGGGCAATGTCACAAGCGGATTTACAGTGAAATATCAAAAAGACGGTTCGGACATCGCCTCGCCGACAAATGCAGGCGATTATGATGTCATCATTGAAAGAGCAGAGGACGATGTATATAAGCCGTACAGCAAAACAATAAATGGCGGACTTAAGATTACACCGAAGGACATAACCGGCGCAACAGTCGGAACCTTTGCGGCAATGACATATAACGGCAAAGAGCAGATGCCACAGGCATCTGTCACGGCAGACGGTCTTGCGGCAACGGGAGAATGGAGCAAAGTCATAAATGTTGCGGACAAAACAACATTTACTGCAAACGGAAACTTTGTCGGTACGATTGCCGATAAATCCACCGGCATGTCAAAAGCACTTTCGGGCTTTGCCCTGGCGCCTTTGGCAAAATCCGGGCTGATATATAACAAAACGCCACAGGTGCTGATTACTGCCGGCGAGGCAGACGGCGGTGTTATTAAGTACAGCATCGATAACAAAGCTACGTGGAGTGAGGAGCTTCCGCAAGCTGTAAATGCCGGCAGTTACGAAGTCTGGTATCGCGTTATAGGTGATGGTAATCATAATGACACAGAGCCTGTAAAAATCGATGTTTCCATTGCAAAGGCAAACGTTGATATTCCGACTGTTGCAAGTAAGATATATACCGGAAACAGACAAACGGCGGAAAACGGAGAAACGGAATTATATACAGTCAGTGAGAACAACGGCGGAATCAATGTCGGAAGATATGATGTTAAGCTTTTGTTAAAAGACAGCGCAAACTATCGTTGGGACAGAAAAGCAGATGATGTTTCGGAAATCACTTTGGGTTTCTGCATCACAAAAGCAGATAACGAATGGACAACGAAACCAGGTATTGTCGGTTGGACTTATGGCGAAACCGCAAATGCACCTGTCTATGCCGCAAAATTCGGAAACGTAAAGGTGGAATATAAAAAAGCCGATGGGGAGGACAGCACATATACAACCACAGCACCAACAAACGCCGGAGATTACAAGGTTCGCTTCACTGTTGCGGCAACAGATGATTTCGGAGGACTTTCCGAGGTTATCGCCCTGAACATTGCGAAGGCGGCACAGCCTGCGCCGTCATCTGTCACAGCCGTAAACGAAACAATAAAAGGAAAATCGGACGGTAAAATTATCGGTGTCGATTCGGCAATGGAATACAGAGTGGACAGTGCAAATGAATATACCGCAATTACCGGGAGTGAAATTGTAGACCTTTTGGCAGGTACATACAAGGTGAGATACAAAGAAACCGACAACCACCTTGCAGGCGATGACAAAATAATAGAGATTGCCGCCGGTGAAATGATAAAAATAACCTTTGATTCAAACGGCGGTACAGCTGTTGACAGCAAAATGTGTGAGTACAACCGGACAATCACCGCACCGGAATCCGAACCGACAAAAGACGGTTACGAATTTGTCGGCTGGTTTGCAGACAGCGGATTTGCAGCCGAATGGAATTTTGATACGGATAAGTTTGCAGAAAACAAAACTCTGTATGCAAAATGGGTGTGCGGCACAGTTTCGTATGAGCAAGGCAGCGTCGGAGGGGTCACCGCAGAGGGCATCAATGATGTCGCAAAGGCAGAAAAGACTGATATTTCGCTTGTCGTTAAAACACAGGAAGTGACCGGGGACAATCAAAGCCAGAATGCCATCAGAAATATCACAGGTATACCGAATTATTTGAATTTCTATGATATCACCCTGAAAAGATTCACAGGCGGATTGATTACAGAGGCACCGAACGCGGTGGAGATTAAGCTTCCGTATGACTTTGCCAAAAAGAAGAACATCAAGGTTTACAGATATCACAGCGGAAATGCACAGGAGCTCACGGCTTTTGCCGGCAGAGATGCGGACAAACCGTTTGTTGACGGAACGTACTTTGTTGACACGGAAAACGGATGTATTTATATATATTCTTCCAAGTTCTCGACATACGCAGCAGCATATGATGCAGTATCTTCAGGCAGAGGCAGCAGTACAGAGAGTAGTTATACCGTTCGCTTTGAAACGAATGGTGCTGACCCCGTCAGTGCTCAGACTATTGCGAAAAACGGCGTTGCAAAAGAAACTGCCGTGCCGGTGAAAGACGGATATATATTTGACGGCTGGTACGTAAGCAATGATTTTTCGGAAAAGTATGATTTCGGAACAAAAGTGACAAAAAATATTACACTTTATGCAAAATGGGAAGAGGATAAAAAACCGACAGAAGGTAAAGGCGAAAACAGCGACAAGCCAAATGACATTGAAGAGCATGATTGCCCATCAAAGAATTTTGACGATTTGGACATAAGTCTGTGGTATCATTCGGATACGGATTATGTTTTGTCGAGTGGACTTATGAAGGGAACCTCAGCAAAAACATTTGAGCCAAACAAAAACCTGACGCGCGCAATGCTTGTTACCATTTTGTACAGAAACGAAGGGAAACAGGCGGAAAATAACAGCCATTCATTTATAGATGTCAAGAAGGGGGCATATTATGAAAATGCCGTTTCTTGGGCACAGCAACATGCCATTGTAAATGGAATATACGAAAACGAATTTGCACCTGATGCACCCATCACCCGTGAACAAATTGCGGTAATGATGCACCGCTATGCGGAATTTAAAGGCATTGATATTTCGAGAGGGGATAACGCAAATATCCCGTCTTACAGCGATTTTAATACAGTTTCCGGGTATGCGGTTACATCAGTGTGTTGGGCAGTCGGTTCGGGACTTATAAAAGGAAGAACCGAAACAACGCTTAATCCGAAAGACAACGCAACGAGGGCGGAAATCGCTGCAATCCTCCATAGATTTTTAAAGAATAATAAATAACAGCAAGATTATAAACAAAGATCCTGCCGAAACCGGTGGGTTCTTTGTTTATATAGAGAAACCACGCGATAGCCACATGAACCGCAAACTTTGGCGCAAGGAATATTACGCAGATAAACTCATTAAAAAAATGTTGTCGGATGTATTGATATAGTGGTATAACTATGCTATAATATGCACTATACAATGCACATTATATAGTGCATATCAATTGGAGGCGTGTTCAGTGGCACCGAGAAACAAATTCACAAGGGAAGAAATGATTCGAGTTGCAATGCAGGTTATACGCGAACATGGATACAATGCATTGACGGCACAACGCATTGCAGATGCGCTCGGCACTTCGACAAGACCGGTTTTCACCTGCTTTAAAACAATGGAAAAAGTGAAAGCAGAGGTTTATGCCGAGGCACTTAAAGTGTACGATGATTATATGAATATAGAGCTGAAGGAGAAAATTCCTTTCTTTGGCGTCGGGGTGCAATATATAAGGTTTGCGCGGGAAGAACCGGAACTTTATCGGTTTTTGTTTTTGACTCGGATGCAAGATAAAGAACACAGCACTATAGAGTCTATGCAACATCTGCAAAAAATGGTCCGTCCGACATTGATGAATATTTATCGGATTACAGCAGAGGAAGCTGATTGTTATTTTCGGGATTTGTGGCTTGTTGTGCATAGCCTGTCGATGTTGATTGTGACCGGTGACTGCCCGTATTCCGACAAAGAAATCGGACATATTTTGACGGGGGTCAGCATCAGTATTTGCAAATCTATCAAGGAAATTCCCGGTTTTGCGGCAGATACTTTTGACCGTGACGCCGAAATTCGAACACTGATTCAAAAAAATTAGACATGGTGCAATCTGATAAAATCGTTTTGCACTGCATTTTTTAGGGAGGACAATACGTAGCGAAAACAATGATTGATAAAATGCAATATATACCGTCACCTGTGCTGTGTAACCAGTGTTGGAAATCCGGGAAAATGCACTTTGTATGTTGATGTTTCGGCAATCAATACTTAAAAAAGAAATAATTTACAGGAGATATGTTTTATGAAAACAAGACAGGAGATAATTGAATATTGTTTGTCATTAAATGATACATATGAGGATTATCCATTCCACGATTTCAACTGGACAGTTATGCGTCATAAGGACAATAAAAAGATGTTTGCTGCAATTTATGAGCATATGGGGTGTATTTGGATAAATGTTAAATGTAATCCGAACCTTACATATATGTGGAGAAGTTCTTATAAATCTGTTGTTCCGGCATACCATATGAATAAGTATCATTGGAACTCGATTATACTTGACACAACGGTGCCTGATGATGATATAAAAAATATGATTTTGGATAGCTTTGATTTGACAAAACCAAAAACTATGAAAAATAATAAATTAACTGAGAATAAAGAGTAAAAATTATGGAAAGAGTATGTAAATTTTAAAAGACGCAAAAAAGTTATTATTTGGCAACGGTTGATGGGGACAAACCAAAGGTTCGCCCGTTTGGCACGGCTCATATTTTTGAGGGCAAGCTTTATATTCAAACGGGCAGGAAAAAGGCGGTATCAGAGCAGATTAAGAAAAATCCGAATGTAGAAATCTGTGCGATGAACGGCGGAGATTGGTCAAATATAAAAAGATATAAAGGCATAGACTTGAAAATATTTAAAAATTTCATAAGTGGGCAATAAGTGGTCAAACGACTGTTGTTGGTAATTCTGCACAACACAGAGAATGGCATAACAAAGCCGTTTTACCACCTATTTTAAAAATGCAATCCAAGTTAAATAAAGAGTAATTTATCTAACTTAGATATATTTCCTGAAATGCACCTCCCTTATATATTTTTTCAAAACAAAGGTACAGCGTATAACAAGATTTAAATAAATCCTATACGTAACTCAGTTATTATCCAAAAATCTATCAACCACAAGTCGGCGAAATTGTGGCGAAAGGCTTGCAAAATATGCCGTAAAGCCCGTCACACGCACAACCAAATCGGGATATAAATCCGGATTTTTGTTTGCCGCCATAAGCTTTTCTCCGTCCAGAACATTTATGTTTATCAATGTTCCGCCTTGCTCAAAATGCCCCTCAATAAGACTCAGCACAGATTCCACTCCGGCATCATCGCATTTCACATGCGGGTCAAATTCAATCTGCAGCGGTGCAGTGTTGCCATAGCCACACTGAACACTTGCAATACCGTTTGACTGTGCAGTCGACGCACCGTCTGCCCTGAAGTGCGGATTTGGATTTGCACCGTGTGAAATCGGCTCTCCTGCTCTTCTGCCGTTTGGCGTTGCGCCGACCTTGCTTCCGTATTCTATAGTGCGCGACCACGAAAACCAGCCCGGGACAAGCATTCTGCCTTTCGGCATTTTTTGTGCCTTTATAAGCGTAACCCAGCTTTTTGTGAGTCTTTTCGCCCATTCATCTGCGGCGCTTCTGCCGCTGCAATATTTGGGTGTGCTGTTCAATATTAACCGTGTGCGTTCGTCAGAAAAATTGCTGTCAAGTGCGTCAAACAGCTCTTCCCAATTAAGCACCTCTTCCCTTTCGATGCGTTCTTCAATCGTGCCAAAAGAATCAGCCACCACGGCAAGTCCGGCTCCGTCCACACCTATTGTATAAATTTCTGCCGCCTGAGAGCTGTCACAGCCTGTTTCGAGTATGTTTTTCATCATCAGATTCATAATCAGCTCCGGGGACACTTCCCACACATGGTCAAGGTGCAGATTTATTCCTTGTGCGGTTATTTCAATCGCCTTTTTCAGATGTTTTTCATACAGTTCAAACAGCCGTTCATTGCTTTTATTTTCTTCGGTTTTCAAATCCGCCAATGCTTCTGTAAAGACCTTTGCAATGTTGATTTTTACTGTGTCATTCATCGGGAATTCCCGTCCGGGGACACACATCCAGTTGCAGCCGACTGCAATCCTCTCGCGTGCAGTTTTTTTATCAATGCCGTTTTTCATATATCCTTCGCAAAGAGCCTTGTCATTGCAGAACCGCGGCCAGCCGTTTTTATTTTTTATCAGACAGCGCACAGCTTTTTTCAAAAACTCTCTGTCACAGTTTTCGTGCACCCTGACCGTCAAATTACATGCGATGTTTATGCTGTCCGCCGCATCAAGCACCAGATAAGACAAGTGATTTGTCATGTCGCGGTCATTTTCGTCAACACCGGACAATTGGTAATAATGCGGGTCAATCAAAAGTAAGTCGGCAATCAAAAATTTTGCCGTTTCATCATCTAAAATACCGTTTTTTACATCATTTTCATAAAACGGATAGAGCAATCCGTCCAGTTGAAAACCCGCTCCGTCACGGGTGTATATTCTTGACGCACAGTTAAAAAACGCCGTCCACTGGCAAGCCTCGTGGAATGTTTTCGGCGGCGATAAGCGGATATTTTCGCACACTTCCTTCATTTTCTCAAGGCTTTCTTTTATTTCAGGTCTTTTCTCGGTCTTTATCAGTTCCCCGATTTTCTCGATGTGGCGGTCAATAAAACGTATTATTGCACGGACACATCTTTCTTCTGCATCATAAAAATCTTTTTTGTCGGGGTTTATTTTGCGATACTTTTCTATTTTGTCCAGGAATCCGCCGAAACCTATTGCAAATCCAATGCGGTAATCACACGCAAAATGAGCGTCGCCGTCTATTCCTGTTGTGATATTGTATTTTTCCTGCCATGGCTTCAGGTCATCATAAGGAAAACGCTGTTCATCCCATCGCTTTGACCATTGGTTTGTCGCTCCGTTTTTGATGAACTCAATGTTTTTCAGATTGTTCTTCAGCCAATCCGGCATATAGTGCAAATCACCACGGTAATTCACCAGCATGTCACGCCATCTGCCGCACAGCATTTCCATCGGGTCAACATACGGCTCGTGTGCGTCTATTACTCTGCAAAAATTCTCGCACATTCCGTCATACCCGTAAAAACTGCCGCTTGTGCTGTTATACCACGGTTCAACACAATACCCCCCCGAAATCGGTACTGTGCCGAAATCGTCCATGTCTGTATATCCGTTCTGTTTACGCTTTTCCAGCGTATGGCGTATTTTTGTGTCACGCATAGATTTTATACGTTCAGCGTATGTAAGCATATTTTTCCAACTCCTTCATATATGCCTTGCCGGGTATCGAAAAACCGTCAGGCTTTTCCCCCAGTGCTCGTCTTTTTTCGTTTCCCAGGCAATGATATGGCAAAAGCTCATATTGTACAACATTATCAAGAGATTTTAAAAATTTCGATATTTCGCTTATATCTTGCCGTATCTCGGGGATTACAGGCGTCCGCGCAATTATGGGGATGCCCAAACTGTTTAGTTTCCTAAAATTTTCTTTTATTACTTCGTTCCCCTGTCCGGTATACTGTTTGTGAATATCATTATCCCAAATTTTAAAGTCAGCCATCACAAAATCCGACTTCTTAAAAATTTCCTTATCAAAATAAACAAGAGAGGTTTCAATCGCACACCCGATTTCATTTTTTCGACACAATTCCATTGTTTCCCTTAAAAAATCTTTTTGATAAAGCGGTTCTCCGCCGGAAAATGTAACACCGCCATCTCTGCCGTAATACGGCTTGTCTTGTACGATTTCTGCCAAAAGCCCCTCCGGTGTCATTTCTTTTCCGCATATTACTTTTGCGCCCGAAAAACATCCCTTGTCACACTGTCCGCAACCGATACATTTCTCGGGATAAAACAGCATCTGTGGTTTCGGGGATATACATTCCGGGTTGTGACACCATCGGCATGACAAAGGGCACCCCTTGAAAAATACTACAGTCCTTGTGCCGTATCCATCGTGCGTCGATGCGCGTTCAATGTCAGCGACAATGCCTTTATTCACTGATTTTCTCCTCTTTTCCGCTTTGCGCACTCTTCATCGCCGCATCAAGCATAGCCATAATTTTCATATTTTCGGATAAAGTCAGCATCGGGTACACAGGCGCTCCTGTTTTTATGTGATGTGCGTACATCTCAGGCATATTTTTAAATTCTGTGCCAGGTTCCACATCAGGGACTTCCAACTTGTTGCCGTAAATATCATACACTTCAACATCGGGCGCATTTTCCGCACCGCCTGTGCAGACAATCACCCCGTCTGTACACAAAAGCATCGGCCCCGACGGAATAACCGCCCTCGGCGTTGTCCATGTACCCTCGATTACAGACATTTTGCCGTTATATCTGATTGTGGCAGCAAAATTGTCATCAGTGTCGCCAAACGGTGTGTTGAGGTTTTCACCGCAAGCAATAGCCGAATCTCCCTTGCCGAAAATCCATTGCGAAAAATAGCAACCATAGCATGCAATGTCCAAAAAGACACCGCCGCCATGCGATTTTTTGTGCCACCATGTTTTTGCGCGCATTTCATCGGTCATTTCTTCAGCCTTTGCCGCGACGCCGCGGTGTTTTGCGCCTTTTCCCAAGGGACCTGTGTGCCCGTTTATGTATCGCAGTTTAATAGGTTCCCCAACAATGCCGCTCTCTGCCGCCGCCTTGAATTTGTACAAATACGGCCGATATGCAACAGGCCAGTTTATGTATGCCTCTATGCCGTATTTTTTTACGCTTTCTTCAATTCTTTTTGCCTCTGCAAGGCTTGTCGCAATCGGTTTTTCAATCACAATGTTAACACCGCGCTTTGCACACTCCTCCGCAATTTCAACCTTTTGGCAATTTTCTGCCAAGATAAAGGCAATGTCAGGCTTGACCTCCTCCAGCATCTGTCTGTAATCGTCGTAAATATCTGAACAGTAATTTTCCTTTACATTTTGCATATTCCATTTTGGGGTATACCTGAGCGGAGGTATTTCGTCCAATGATGACGGCGCATCTGCCGCTGCGCAAAGTTCAAAATCCTCCTGCTCTTTTATATACAATGCCATTTCATTCACATGCATATGCGAAAATCCGATTATTACAGCTTTTATCATTTCAATTCCTCCGCCTTCTCTTCCCTGTTCTGATTTGCAGAATCGTAAAACAGCTTATAATCTTTGAAACATTTATGGTTTCTTCGGGTTTTACCGCCAAATCTTCTTCACCTTTTAGCACTTTTCTTATATTGTCCGCAAGATAAATATGCCCCGGGAATGCAGACTTATATTTCAATGCCGGCATATCCAGTTTCTTCTCTGATTTATCGCCAAAGAAAACTTTTCCTTCCGGTATGTATATCCCGGCGGTTTTGCCGATAATGCTTATAGACGATTCTTCCGGCATATTTGCAGCCCATGCAACCTTAAAATTCACCCTGACACCATTCTCGAAAGTTAACATTCCGCACGAAAAATCTTCAACGTCCATTTCTTCCGGGTCGAATTTTCTTATGTTTCCGATTTTTCCCGTAAGGACGCCGCCGTCAATCAATGAGCCGATTTCGTATTTATGATTTTGCATAACAGCCCCTGTGACAGACTTTATTTTCGGGTTGCCGAGGAGCCAAAGAAGCGCATCAAGCATATGTACGCCTATGTCCAAAAAAGCTCCGCCGCAGTTTATTTTTTTCATATGAAAAGTCCCCCAGGTCGGTATACCTCTTGTGCGAATCCTGGAAATCTCTCCGTAATAAAAGTCATCTATGCCGTTTTGCAGAATATATTTTTTTGCCGCCAATCTGTCCGGTGTATAGCGCATACTTTGACACGCCATGAGAAATCTGTTGTTTCTCTTTGCAGTATCATACATATCCACGGCATCTTCATACGTGAAAGCCAAAGGCTTTTCACACAATACATTCGCACCGTGATTCAGCGCCATAATCGTGTATTCTTTGTGAAAACAATTCGGCACACACACAGACACAACATCGGGTTTCAGCTCGCAAAGCATCTGCTCGGCATTTGTGTAATAATGCAAAATTCCATTGTTATGTGCTGTTTTTTGTGCGGCGGTTTCGTTGATGTCGCATACTCCGACAATCTCAAAGTCGTCGGGAAACATTCTGTATGCCGGTATATGCGCTTCATTTGCAATCATTCCGCAGCTTATTATACATACCTTAAACATATTTTAACTCCTTCAAAAAACCAAGTGTATTTTCATCTCTTTTTGTTGCGATATATTCAAGACCGATAAAGTTTGAATAATTTGTTTTTTCGATTTCTTTTAAAATATTTACATAATCGACCTTTCCTGTCCCCGGTTCGTGGCGCCCGGGTGCGTCCGCTACATGGAAATGACCTATCAAGTCAATGTTTTTCTTGATTTCTTCAATATCAAAATCTCCCATCATGTTTTGATGATAGATATCGTACAGCATTTTTATGTGAGGGTTATTGATTTTCCTCAAGAGTTCAAAAACCGGTTTTGCATATGGCATGGAATAGTTTTTTCTGTCATAGCTGTTCAGCGGCTCTATCAAAATATTTACATCATATTTGTCAAGAATGGGAATGGCTGCTTCCAGACACTTTACTATATTTTCTTCGCAATACTCTGCATTTTCGCCCACAAGAGCAATCATACCTGTTGCCGAAAGATTTTTGTATATCGGGATACTTTCTGTAATCGCCGCCGCAAAATCTTCTTTTCGTCCGTCATTCATTATTCCGCGCGACAGGTCATAAGAAAGTGATTCATTCTTGCTGTCAATATTGAAAATCGACACATTCATGCCCGATGACAAGATTTTATCAATGTCCTTATTACTCCATTTCCAAAACTCAACAGTTTCTATACCGCAGTTTTTTACTACGTCAAAACGCTTGTAAAAATCGCAGTATGAAAACATCATATCAATACATACACTAATTTTCACCATTTCAGTCCTCAATGCTCTGCTTCATAAAACTTGTCTGTATTTTCATAAATTTCCGGCACCTCATATGTGATTTTCTCCCAATCCGACGGTGCCGAGCCAAAATCGGGAATATCCATCAGTTCACCGTTTTTCAACGCCGACTCGTGCGCAATAATGCCCGGAATCATATATCTTGCGCTGTCCCATGCGTTGTTCGGCGGCAGCTTGCCTGTGGTGACAGCTCTGACAAAATCATCAACCAAAAACGGATGTGAGTTGTAGTGGCAGTAATTCGGCAGGTTTCTGAATACTTTCGGCAATCTGTCCCTGTCATGTATTGGTGCAAATCCTTCGATGTACTTTGCAGAAATCGGGTCATGTGCCATGTCCATAGTTCCATTTTTTAAATCTTCATTACAAGTTATTGTATTCAGCAAATTTCCCACATCTTCAATATATGGTTTTTCACCGCTGGCAAAACCGCGCTGATATGTGTGTTTTATAACACTGCATTCATATGCGCCCTTTTCGCCGTAGGAACATGTAATATACGATGACGGTTTGTTTATACCGACTCTTCTGAATTCATTTATTCTGACAATACTTCCGCCGGACATCTGGAAAAGTGCGGTTTCATTACTGAACGGGTTGTCCCAATTGTTCTTCCCTTCCCCAAAGATATTGTCGCTGTGATTGTCGCGGAATCCCATACATGATACCTTTACGGCATAGTCGTTGATTGCCGAAAAAATCATCGATATCGAATGGGTCGGATAATACATAGGCGGAATCCCTGCCACTCTGCGCCAGTTTGCTCCGCCGGAGTGTTCAAAACTTTCATACATCTCGCTGATATCGTGATAATACTGCGCCTCGCCGTATACAAATTTGCCCATTTCACCGCTCTGATATTTATCTCTGCAATACATTGCGCAGGGATAGTAATAGCACGTTTCACCCATCATATATATTTGTCGTGTTTTTTCTGATAATTTTACAATTTCCTCGATTTCTTCAACAGTGCAGCCGATGGGCACTGCACTGTACACATGCTTTCCGCTTTCCATTGCGTGGACTATCATGGACCCGTGCAGATGCCTTTGGGTGAATATCCCGATGCAGTCAACATCTGGTGCTTTCTCAAGCAATTCCTCAAACGACGAAAAACCGCGTTTGATGTTATGTTTTTTCATTGATGCCTCAAGTCTTTCTTTTACCGTTTCGGCAACCACGACTTCGTCGACAAGCGGATGCATTTTGAAAAGATGCACAAAGTCATCGGAAAACAATCCTAATCCCACAATACCTATCTTCATATAACAACACCTCGTATTTTTATTTTGTTACACAACCAAGTATATATTACCACAATAAACAAAAAAAATAAATTGACAAATCAATTGCTTTGTTGTACAATATGAGCAAAGAGGAGATGTTTTTCTTGGATAATAATAAATTCAGCATTTATAAGTCGGATATTACAAACGAAGTATACAAAAAATTCGGGGTCTACAGCGGTACTGTAAATCCCCCATATCATCATGTATGCAAAAATGGAGAAAAAATGTTCTCGCGTTTTTTCTATGTCACGTCAGGCAATTTTGTATTTAATCAGGGTACTGATGATTCAGTTTCTGCCACATCAGGTGATATAGTGTATTTGCCGAGCAATGTTTCGTATGTGTCGGATTGGGTTGGCTCCGCCAGGGGGTCATACATAACTCTGCACTTTGTGCTTGATGAGTTTTATGTGAAATTTCCGTCTTATATATGCATTGCAAAACATGACAAAGATGGATTATTTTTAAAGGCATTTGACAGAATGCTTACAATCTGGCAACAGGGTAAGCCCGGATACGAACTGGAAACACTTGCGCAGTTTTATAACTTTATTCACATTCTATACTTGGATTATATGAGCATACAGCTAAAAGAAAAACATTCAAAAATCTATAAGGGAATTTTATATCTTGAAAATAACTATACAGATGATGTGTCAATATCAGAATTGGCAGAGATGTGCTATCTGAGCGAAAGTACGTTCAGACGGCTGTTTTTGGACTATAAGAAGATGCCGCCGATAACATACAGGAATTATTTAAGGATGAAAAAGGCGTATACTTTGATTAAAACAGGTGAATACACAGTGACCGAAGCGGCATCGGCTGTGAATATTCCCGATTTATGTTATTTTAACAGGCTGTTCAAAAAATATTTCGGCATTTCTCCGTCAAAGATTATGTGATAAAGTATGAAGTTAAACTGTTTATACGGCTCACAGCCGATTAAACCTTGTCAGCCGAAGAGTATATCCGGGCACCTCGGCTGATAAGGTTTGTTCAAATTTATTGTATATCCTCTTCTCTTTCGCGTTTCTTTAAATATTTTTCTTTTGTTGCCATTCCTCCGCGAATATGGCGCTGCTCTTTATTTTTATTCAGCACGCCCTTCACTTCCTCAAATAGATTTTTGTTTATTCCGTGCAGTCTTTCTGTCACATCTTTATGTACGGTCGATTTAGAAACATTATATTTTTTTGCCGCCTCTCTTACGGTGGCATTTTTTTCAGTGATGTATTCGGCAAGTTCTATGACCCGCTCTTCAATATAGTCCTTCATATTTGCCCTCCAAAATTTATATTGGTACAATATATGAAAGATTATTTTGTATTATGTATAAATTTTGTCTGTCAAGTCACAGCAATCGCTGCATAGTGGCATTGATGCGTTACACATTTTATAAGAAATTGCACCGCCATTAACAAAGGCATTGATAAGAAAACTTAAATCGGTGGGAACACCTTGCACAAAGTGCAAGCTTAAAAACATCTTTTACAAATGGCAAACCCATAAACAATAATTTTTATTTCAATACATTGTTTCCCCAAAAAAATATCCCACTGCAAGAATTGATTCTCACAAGTGGGATTGTTTTATTTTTTACATTCCGTATTTTTCTAAATCAACTTTTCCGTCCGGCACAAAGACTATACCTTCCGATTCAAGCAATTGTCTTTGAATTTCATCACTGCCAAAGGCAAATGAAGGAGCAAGCCTGCCTTCACGGTTTACAACTCTGTTGCATGGAATATCAAGTGATTCGGTTTTTTTATGTAATGCATAACCCATAACCTTGGCCCAGCGCGGATTGCCGGCAAGAAACACCACCTGAGGCTAATAATTATTATATCGCTGTACCAAAATAAAATCAAGTGATTTTAAGAATTTCTATCGAACAGCTAAAAATCTTTTGTAAGCCGGTCGTCATCTTACAACGCGCTTTGTGTGTCATTCGGGTCGCCGTTGATTGCCAAATCATATTCGTGCGACCAGTCCAGTCCGCGATATTGTGCTGCGCGGTTGTCTTTTTCAATAAAATCCATCAGCAAATCAAGCATTTCTTTTGTCCACGTGTTTTTGTCAATCTGTGCTGTCGTGAATTTGTTCAGTGTTATCATCTCAAATCCAAACAAATCTTTGACCTGCGTTTTTGCAGCACCTCCGACAACTTCTTCAACCAAGTGGCTTGGGATAAACAACACACCGCCGCCGGCACCGAATACAACATCACCGGGCAGACAGATTGCATTGCCAATGCGCGTCGGCGTGTTATACCCTGTCATGATAAAATCACGAATCGGCGTGGGATCAATTCCTCTGTAATAAACTTGCGTATTTTCAACCTTTTTCATCTGCTCGGTATCACGGATTCCGCCCCAGATGACAGCACCGCCGTTTTCATTTTTTGTTTTGTTCTTCAGCGCTGTTGTAAGATTTCCTCCGAGGAATGTTCCCTTGTAAATCTTATCATACATATCAATTACCGGGACATCTCCCTCCTGCAAATTGTCAATTACCCACTGGTTATATGTACCTGTTCTGTTTTCATTTCTTCCGATATCCTTGACCACTTCATCAAGGTCGGGGCGAAACGGGCAATAGGTCGCCGTTACAGCCCTTCCGATAAGTTTTCTGTCATTGTGATGAAGTGTATGAAATCTTCCCTCAAACTGACTCTCATATCCTTTCACAAAAATCGGTTTCCAAACCTCCTCAAGCGTCAGGTTTTTTAGCGCCTTCAAATATTTGTCATCAACCTTTGGTCTGCCGTCCGGCATTCTTTCGCCCTTCCACTGCGGTGTAAGGGCAATTATTTCATATCTGTCATTAAAGTGCATTTTTATCACTCCTATCCGTATTTTTTAACATCATTAAACCTGCATTTTCGTTGCACCGGATTTTCGGCGTCAGTTTAAAAAACACTCATTTCAAATTGCGATAGCTTTTTTATTTTATAATCATAAATGCATACCGCCATCCACTATAATTTCCGAACCCGTAATGTATCTGCCTTCATCGCTGCACAAAAGAAGCACCGCCGGCGCAACATCGTCCGGTTTCCCGACATACCCCACAGGAATACTCCCGATAACTTTTTCGTTGAACTCGGCGTCCGCAAGCGCCGCTTCATTCCTCGGGGTGCAGATTGCCCCCGGTGCGACATTGTTAATCGTCACTCCAAATGGCGCAAGATACGGTGCAAGATTTTCGCACAGCTTTTTCTGCGCTGCTTTTGTCACCCCGTACAAGGATAATTCGGGGTGATTGTTATATTGATTGACACTTCCGATTGTAACGATTCTTCCCCTCTTCTGTTTTTGCATATAAGGTGCATATTGCCGAATCAGACAATAACTGCTTTTTACATTGCAGTTCATCTGAACATCATATTCATCTTCGCTAAACTCGTCCCATTTGTGTTTATACTGGATTGATGCATTGAGAACAAGAATATCAACACCGCCCGTTTTTTCAAACAAAGCCTCCCGTTCTTCTTTTTTTGTCAAATCCGCACGGACAGGCACACTGTTTGGTATTTTTTCACTTGCCGTGCGGCATTTTTCCTCGCTTGACGCACCATTCACAAAAACCTTTGCACCCTGTTTTGACAAAAGCTGTGCAATTTCAAACCCAATCCCTTGTGTTGCACCTGTCACAAGGGCTGTTCTTCCGCTCAAATCAAACATCCGTCTTTCACCTCATACTCTTTATCAAATGCCATAATAAAACCGTTTTCTGCCCTATCCGCAAAATTATGCGGATTTTCTGAATTGCTTTCAAACATGTCATAATGGTTCGGCACTGCAAGCTTTGGCTTAATGATGCCGGCAAGTTTCACAGCTTCATCTGCATTCATATTCCCCAGCTTTCCGTTTATGCAGATAAACATATAATCGCATTTAACATTTTCTAGTTTTTTATTATAGTATGTATCGCCCGAAAAGTAAAGCGCCTCACCGCCATACTCAACAAGCACACCTACCGAGGGCACAGTATGTTCGGCAAAAACAGCCGATATCCCGAATTTCCCGATACTGTAGCTCATCCCCTCATCAAACGGCATATATTTTGTCACTCCAAGCTGTATAAGTGTTTCTTGACAGTCCGTCGGCGCATAAAATATAATATTTTTATCCATGAGCGGAATTGCATCAATATCAACATGGTCAATATGATTATGTGTGCAGATAACCGCATCTGCACGAAAATCCTGCGGTGATATCGGGACAGGTCTTTGTCTGAGGCGTTTTGCAATACGGTTTACACAATCCGAAAGATATGGGTCAATACAAATTGTTGTGTTTGCATCAGACAGAACATATCCGCTCTGCCCCAGCCATTTTATTTTCATCAGCTCCACTCCCTGTCGTTTGCCCATTCGTTATCCCAAAAAGACGTATCGCCCCATGCCTCGGGATATTTCTCATGCATATGCTCTTTTATCAGTTTTTCATTAAGACTGTCTATACCAAGCCCCGGCTTATTCGGGACATTTACGAAACCATCCTTGAAAAGAGGGTTGTCAATACCGATTGCAAGGTCGTTCCACCACGGAATGTCAACCGAATGGAATTCTACAGCCAAGATGTTCTGCACTGCTGCAGCCACATGGATTGCCGCCATGCACGCAATCGGGCTTTCTGCCATATGTATTGCCATTGCAACACCGTACTTTTCGCACATGTCGCCGAGTTTTTTCATTTCCAACGCTCCGCCGATTGTCAATATATCAGGGTGAACAACCGACACACCTCCGTTTTCCATAAGCGGATGGAAGTTTTCGGACAAGTATATATCCTCGCCCGTGCAGATTGGAACATGGACGGCATTCGAAATTTTTTCAAAATGTTTTGTATAATGCCACGGCGCGATGTCTTCTATCCATGCAATATTGTACTTTTCAAGACGCTTTGCAAACATTATGCAATCCTCAATGCACACATGCCCGAAATGGTCAATCGCAAGCGGCACTTCGTATCCGATTACATCACGCACCTGACGCACATAATCCTCAAGGAAGTCCATCCCCTTCCCGGTCATATGAATACCTGTTGCATGATGCGGAATTGTGAATGTTTCGTAATTTTTTCCCAACATCATATCCATGTCAACCGAACCTTTCTGATGGTTTATGGCCTTCATGGAATATTTTTTTATATCCTCCAAAAATCCAAGCGGTGCATTGAGGCACCCCGGTTCGTCAAGCATAAGTTCGATGCCCAAATCCATTTTTAAGAAAGTAAACCCCTGTTCCATACGCTTTTTCAGTGCATGTCCCATGTCGGTTCCCGTGTGCTTTCCGTCAACATCGGTGTCGCAATACATACGCACCTTATCACGGAATTTCCCGCCCAACATCTGCCACAGCGGCACTCCCCATGCTTTGCCTGCCAAGTCCCACAGGGCAATCTCAATCCCCGAAACTCCGCCGCCCTGGCGCGAATGTCCGCCGAACTGCTTTATTCTGCGAAACAGCTTATCCACATTGCACGGATTTTCTCCGACCAATCTTGATTTCAACATTAATGCATACGTTGCGCTTGACGCATCACGCACTTCGCCGTAACCGACAATGCCCTGATTTGTGTAAATTTTAATCAGCGGACAATGCTTCGGCGCCCCATTGATATTTGCCACACGAATGTCCGTTATTTTTAGTTCATTCGGGGATGAACAAATATTCACATTCTCCGAAATCATTTCTTTAATGTTGCTATTCATAATATCCTCCTTGACTTTTATGTGTTTTTTTATTATAATATACCATATAATCGCAAAGATTGCGACCACTATTTTGCAAAATATGTCCACTATTTTATGATTTGCGGAGGAAACAGTATGCGATATAACGAAGCAGAACTAAATGATAAGCAAGGGAATCCGTTGTTAAGAGCATTTTTCTCAACGGTGCCAAAAGGCAAAAGAGAATACCGTGAACATCATCACACAGAATGCGAACTGTCCACCATAATATCCGGCAACGGCATATACAGCGTCGGCAAAAAAGATTACACATTCTCTGCCGGCGACGTTTTTCTCTTCGGCGGCGATGAAGTGCATTGCATTACCGACATTTCAGAAAATTTTCTGCTTTTGAATATACAGTTCAAGCCCAATCTGTTATGGACTGACGATGACGCCCTGTCCGTTTTGCGGATATTCTTTGCGCGCAATGACCGGTTTGAAAATAAGATTGAAAACACACCGCACACAGAAAAAATCCACGAAAAAATCCTTTTGTTTCACCGAGAACTTTCCGAAAAACGTGACGGATATTCTTTGATGGTAAAATATATGCTGTATTCCATGTTGCTCACACTTGTGCGAGAATATAACTATATTGATGTAAATGCCGAACATATATACTTAAAAAACACCATAAAACCAATGAAAAAAGCACTTGACTACATCGACAACAATCTCGGCTCAAATCTTACGCTGAAAGACATTGCAAGCCGCGCCTCCATGTCACCGACTTATTTTTCAAGCGTTTTTAAAAAAATGAATTCTGTCGCCCCGTGGGAATACATAACGGTAAAACGTGTAGAAAAGGCAATCGAGCTTTTACGTACAACCAATCTCACAAAACTGGACATTGCACAAAGATGCGGTTTTTCCAGCTCATCAAACTTTTACAAGGCATTCTCGAAAGTGACAGGTAAAACCCCATCAGAAATTTGCAATAAAAAATAGTTTTCGATATGTTCAACTCAAACACCCCTTGCAAAAACATTTTTTGCAGGGGGTGTTTGTAACAGTTAAATTTTATCAATGCTTATTTCATATAGAACCGCTGTATTCTTTTTTTTGAATTTTATTTCAATACCGCCATCGTCAAGCTTTCCTTCAACGTTTGAAGCTGACGGATAAATATTTGTTATCCTGCTTTTTTTATTAAGCCATTTATTAAGGTCTACGTACAATTCCTTATCATCCAAATCAAGATTCCATGCAGCCAAAACCATTTTGCTTGCCGAAATTGTTCCAAATGCAAAACATTCTTTTTGGTTCAGCCTATGCATTCCTGTCGGATAAACCGGGTGCGAAGAAAGCACGTGCTGTCGATTCTTTTTATACAGGCTTATCCCTTCTTTTATTGTCAAAAAGTTTTCTTGGTCACATAAATCAATTCTTCCCGAAAGATACATACAGCCAAACATTGCTGTTATCATATTAAAGACAGTCTGTTCTGTGTCATGCATCTTAGCGGTATATTCTTCAGATAATTCAAAATCAACTTTTTCATAAAAGGTGACAGGGTATGGATATGACCATATCCCGGCTTTTTCGGGCGGCATGATTGCCATGCTGCCCATCATTATTGAAGGATAATTCCTGTACAGTTCCTGGTCTGATGTGCTTTGCAGCGCAAAATTCCTGAGCATTTTGTTATCACTGCGCATGGCACCGCTGCCGCAATTTTCAATTATAAGTCCCGGAAATTCATTATACAATTCGGAGATAAAATCGTAAAACGCATCTGCATTCACCTTCAGCCCCTCTGCCGGCGAATCGCCGCCATAATTATTTGTGCAGCCTATACCAGTGTTTTTATTATAATCATTTTTTATATAACGGAATCCTGTGTTATATATTTCACGTACTCTGTCCTTCAGATAAGCCCTTACCTTTTGGTTTTTCATATTGTAAAAGGTTCTTTTTCCTCCTACAACGTCGTTATATCGTTTTATTACGGCATTGTCATCAATAGAATACCCGTATACATTGCTTATGCAGGCATCAAATTCAAACCAGATTCCCGGCATCATTCCTTCATCTTTTATCAAATCAGCAATCTTTTTCAATCCGTCTTTGCCATAAATATCTTCTCTTTGGTACCAATCTCCGAGATAGTCCGTCGTATCCCCGTCCTTTGACTGACTCCAGCCGGCATCAATGCAAAAAATTTCACACCCGGCATTTGCCGCCGCCTTGATGAGCGGTATAAGTTTTTCGGGTGTCTGGTCAAGCCATAAGGCATTCATATATGTGTTATAAACAACATATGGCATATTTTTTGCAGGCTTTATTTTACTGTCCCTTCTTTTGAATCGGTTCAATTCATCTGCCGCCTCTTCAAAGCCGCCTTTTACAGTGCCAAAGAAGGCTCTTTGCGCCGTATATGATTCACCCGGTTTCAAATCATAATACCAACCGCCGTTTTCTTCGTTGCACGCAGTCAATTCGGCATAAAGCATCGGTTTTGTATACCCTCCGCACGAACATATCTTTATGTCCCAGCTGTGACTTCCCTCAATTTCCGCAAAATATACTCTTTTATTCTCGGAATCCTCCGCAATAATCAGGGGATAATATGACGCCGTGGACCAACTGCCTGTCGAGCGTATATCATATATCTCTTTTTCCCAAAAATGCATGGTTGCCGGTGCAAGCCCCAGCTGCGCCGGTGTAAACTTTTGCCACTGCGCCTCCGCCTGCCATTTATTATAACAAATATTGAATGTCAAACTGTTATTTTCATACCATGGCTTATCCCCCCGGCAGGCAATATTCCCCAAGACGCCGGAGGATAACTGTGTAATCCGGATTGTACTGTCAGAGGAGTTGGTTACAATATTTTGCTGGACAAACACATTTGTTTCCGGGACAAAATTCAAAGCGACTGTCATTTCCAAGCCGTGACATTTATCTTTGTACTCAAGCTTTATACCCTCGTCAAAGGTTTCACACCCCAAAAACTCAAATTCGCCCTGTCCGATACCCAATACCTTTTCACACGACACCCCAACCGCAAAGTTTGAAGGTGTTGTTGCAATTTCTTCTATATCTTCTTCCGATGCGGCAACCGCAAATTTGCCGTCGTCAAATATTATAATTTTGCTGTCATTGTGATAAAATGTTTTCATATTTTCTTCTCCCTCAAAAGCAGTTATTTCACTCTTATGTAATGATTTATTTTTTCAGCCAAAAAACAAAATCTCCCTTTTTCAGATTCAGGTCAATTTCTCCGCACACATCTGTGCCGTTGATTATATCATGATATTTTTCTTGTGCTGTTATTTTTGCGGAGATATTGTCATGTGCAAAAAAACTTAAAAACCGACTATCACCGTATACAGTTGTGTTGTTTGGTGCATATATTCTACACCCTGCCTCCTCTGTTATTTTTCTTATAAAAATGCTGTCCAATGCCGGGATTGCCGCCATAATATTTGTCCCGCCGTCAGCTCTCGTGGTTTTGGCGACAGCCACCGCGTCAACATCGGGTATTTCCGCAAATGCACAACCGGTATTGTTTCGTTCCGATTCGATTACGTCCCTAAAGCTGTAAATCGGCACAACATTGTCGTGCCTGACAATCTCAAAATACGGTATGCTTGTCCTTTCGCCCCTCGGCGCCAGTTCAAAACCTGTGCTTCTCCTTACATTTTCAAGCGAAAGCCCCTCATTCCTGATGCCAAATGCGTAATTAAATATCAGCACCGTTTCTTTGGAAATTTTTTTGTACAACTCGTTTCTCTGTGCATCTGATATGGCAAAGCAATTAAGGAAAAATATAACCTTATAACGTTTCAAGTCAATGTCGCTCAGGTCTGACATTCTGTACATATCATAAGGCATTCCCGACAATGCAGTCTGTGCCTGTGATTCCTGCATCGTTTTTACTTGAAAAATATGATTCTGCGTCGTATACATTGCCGAATTTTCATCTGTCGCCAAAAGAACCTCTGCAATGCTTTCGCGGCATTGCGGCATTGATTTCTTTATATCAATAAGTTTTTTGACCTCTGCCTGAACCTGTTTTGAATCATACCATCCTCCCAAAAGATCCATCCACCAAAAAGGCGTATCCATTGACATATTCTTTGAAAATTCACGCCATAAAATATTTAGAAATGCTTTAGTTTCGCCGGGCTTGTGTGGGTAATCCATTTCATCAATCCACAGTTTTTTCAGATTTACCGAAAGGGGCGGAGCATAATATCCCCCCGGCTCCCCCTCGGCATTTCTGTAATATGACTTTGGCGCACATATAAAATCTATGTATGGGGATTCAAGCACTTCTGTCAAATCTGTATGCCCGTGCCTGTCAGCGCCCTCTGCCAAAATATACCCATGAAAAAAGCCCACCGCCTTGTTTGTCTTTTCCTTTACAAACTTTGCAAACATTAAAATTGTTTCCAGAGAGACCTCTTTCCTGTACATGTTATAATCACGATATGCCGTATACCTTTCTCCTTCATGAAAAAAGTCCTCGGCACTGTTTGTTTCGGCATAACGTTCGCTTTTTTTGGGGATTGGCACATTGTTCTCGTCAACATTCTCGATTTGCCATTTTTCTCCCAATATATCCTTGCCGCCGTATTTTTTTATACCATATTCAAAAAAGCATTTTTTCTCATTTATCCCAAAATCAAGCGTACGGTCATCACCCCACATATGTGTTTCACCGCAGCGCCCATATCCCAAATGATAGCCTATAATTCTGCCACTGTATGCGCTTTGTTCTGTTATGGAAATAAATTTGTCCAGATATTCCATGGCGTCTTCACGCCACTTTTCAGAAGAAAAGCTCTGATTTGCCAAAAGCGTTCCCTCTTCTCCGTCCCCCATCAAGTTATGCTTGTCGCTCCCCACCAGAGCCGCGATTTCCTCTGCCTTTTCGGGACCGTTTTCATACACAAACAAATCCTTTGGATTCTCGCGCTGCCATGAAACCGGCGGATTGAGTTTGATTCGCGGCAAAAAATAAGTGTTTGGATTTTCTTTCATCAAGCGTTCCAATATTTCAATTGATGTCTTAAAATCATATTCCCCCGGTCCCTTCCAGCCGCTTGCCAAAATGCATGTATGTACTTTTATCCCGGCTTTCGTCATGTCGCGGTGATATTTGAAATATTTTTCCGGTTCTTCATTCAAGATGTTGTGTCCCTCTTTGTCAAATTCTGGAGGGTCTTTGAAAAAACCCAGTCTTGACCAAAATATTCCTTCTTTTTTTAATATTTCCAGACCTTGCTCAGTGTTCATTAACATTCTCCTTTCAACTCAGAAACCATTTACTCCCCCGACCGATACAACGGCTTCATTGAGCTGACGCTGTCCCATACAAAAATTTTACAGTCTCTTTTTTTATGATTCCAATACACATATTTTTCAGATGCGGAATCAACTTTCCCGCTTTTTATTGTGCTGACCCCAACAAGCCTTCCGTTTTCATACCTGCACTCCAGAATAGAATATGTTTTTGGCAAAACAGTGTTGTTTTTAATCAAAACCCGTATTGCACCCTCATCATCCGAAAAATCATAAACAGCATCTGATATTGCACGGTATGTCCCATCCATGCAATCAGCCTCGGCAGTATAGCTTCTGTTTGTTTTCCCGCTTGCTTCCGAAACGCCATTTACTTTTATTACGCACTTTTCATCTGACTTGTCAGCAATCACAAACTCATATCTGTACAGCTCGCTGTCATAAGTTCCCGACAACACCTTTTCCCCCGAAACGGTTATGTCTGTAAGGGTATCGCTGTTTATGGGCTGGTCAAAAGATATTATTGCTTTCCGCCCCAAAACATTTTTATATATTTCATTTTCATTGCAGTCATCAACAATGTTTAAGCTTATGATTTCCGGTTCCGTGCCATATCTGATTTCCACTCGGTCCAGCCGTGTCGCCTGTGTGTTTCCGTCACGGTTGTCCATAACAATTTTTAGGTACCGATAATTTCCGCTTATACCTTCACATGTCAGTATATCCGTGCCCCAGCCGTTTACAAGGTCAGACTTATACCGTTTTACATTTTTCGCCGCCTCATATTCTTTGTTGTTTTCCGACAGATAAAAATAAATATCCTCATTGTTGTATGTCGGATTGCATATATGGTCATATACGGTGAACCCATTTATATCCCCTTGCAGACGATATATAACATAAGCCTCGGCATCACTTGCCCCTGTGGTCAGCAATTCCCCATCGTCCGAAAGTCTGAGTCTTGAATCCACTTCAAAAATCTTATCAGTGTTGTTGATGTCATCAATCATATATCCGCCCGACGGCACAAACACCGTTATGTCAACAGGGGGTGTTTCAAGACATTTTCCGCCGGTCAGGACTTTTGCAAAAATTTGCGTTGTCCCTCGGCCGGCTCCATATATCATATTATCCTTTATTTCAACAATTTTTTCATCTTTGCTGAACAGTTCATATTCACAGGGCGACAAGTATTCGTTTGAATTAACTAAAATCTTTACAGCATCGTACTTCCCCTGTGCCAAAACATTTGACTTTGTTTCAATTGATGCATGAATGAACGCACGCGGCATAACCGATACCTTCCGTCTGTATTGCTTTCCGTCAACTTCTGCCGAAATAACAGCTTTTCCATAGCCTGTCCCCGTAACAATGTTTCCCTCAATTCTCAAAACATCAGCATTGTCTGTTGTAAACACCACATTGTCAATTTTGCTTTTTTCACCAAGAATTGATACATTGCAAAGAGATATTTTTTGTTTTTCACCGCACTCCATTTCGTCGCGTATATCTATCAGCGTTCCCGCCAAATCATCTCCGTTTCCGTCCACTCCGGCAAAAAGCATCACTTCCCTGCTCATTCCTCCGCAGGAAACGGCAAGCTTGCATGTACCGCGTGAAAGCGCTGTTATTCTGCCTTTGGAATCCACGGCGAATTTTTTGTTTTGCACGGAATATTTCGGTGTGACATTTAAAATTGATCCGTCAGTGCCAAAAATATCGACATTAACAGCCTGTGTTTCTCCTATTTCGGTTCTGAGTTTTGGGATATTTATAATTATATCATATACACCGACGGCCCTGATTGTTTTCTTGTATGTTCTCTCTTTCCCGTCTGCCTCAAACTTCGCTGTCAGCACTGCCGTTTCATTCTCCGAAAGATTTAATATTCCGTTTCTTTCTCCCGAAACGGTAAGGTCGGAATAATCAACTGCGTAGCCCCGGCAATTGTTCAAGGTGAATTTTACAGGGTAATCTTCGCCGGCAGCCACGACGTCCGGTATGCCGAAATCCGCCGTACAGCCCTCAATGATTTCAGATTTTCCCAAGGCGGTTTTGCTTATTATTTCAAACTTAAACTTTGAATAACCCAGTTCATCTCCGATAAAAATTGTATACGTCATGCTTTCTGCATCATACATGCCTTCTGTTTCCTTTACAGCGCCGGCAAAAAGATCCGTAATCCTGATGCACTCTATGTCCGGCACATCCTTGTCAAAAGAAAAAACTATTTGATTTGCAGAAGATATATCCCCCGAAGAATCAAGTATTTTTCCGTCCCTTTTGAACATTGCGCCTATAAGTGATGCATAGTCCGCACTGTTGCGTATCGCAAGTTTCATCGGGGCGGCCTGTATTTCTTTGCCATTCTTCTTCACAATTGCATACACAGTTGTACAACCTTGCCTCAGACCCGTGGCAACATTGTTTTCTATGCGCACAACACTTCTGTCATAACCATAGAAATCACAGCTGTCATAATATGTTCTGTCCCCGTTTTCATCCTCAGCAGAAACCGACAAAGCCTTTTCTGAGCCAACCGTAAAAATATTTTCATCAATCACTATTTTTGCTTTTGATATTGCGGAAATATTTTCATCGGTTATTGTCTTAAAAGCTATAACAGGAAAATATTTATTATCGGCTTTTACATATATTTTTGCATTTGTATAATTACTCCCGGCGTCAAAGGTAAAACAGTATTTCCCCTCCGAATCCGGTGTTGTGCTGTCAATGTACAAAATATCATCAGCATCAAAATTGTCATATTCAGCCGTATTTTTCAGCATAAGCAGACTAATATTTTTGTTTTGCGGCATTTCTTCAAATTCACCGGATACGCTGAACTTGTTGGTTTGTGTATAATACTGTGCAATCGGGCTTTTGGCGCAGACCTTCCCTGCAAAACATATCATTATGACAGTCATCAGCATTATGATTTTTCTTAATCTTCTCATCTCTGTTTTCCCTTCAAATCCATTGAATGTATAAATATAAGAGTTTCTATGGGTGCACCGTTCAATATGCGGATATATCCGCCACATTGTTCCAAATGAAAATTTTTGCCGCGGCTGTATTTTCAAATCGTTTCGGACAGGAATAATTATTTATCCCGCTTTCCAGACGAACATTGTTGTCCGCAAAAATGCCGCTTAGGTTTCCATCATTTCCATAAACACACACAAGTACAGCCACTGTCATGTCCGTATCAAAACTGTTTATGATTTTTGCACTTACAATTTCCGATTCTGCCAACTCGCTTACTTCTATTTTTTCATTCACTATATCTATCTTCTTCTCAAAAGCGGAGCAATTCAGTCCAAACTCATTTTCTATTCCGTCTGCAAAAATGGTATACTCGCCATCTTTCAGTTCATCAATTTTGATAATCAACAGATTTCCACAAGTATCATACTTGATGCTTTTTGCATCATTTCCGGCGTCGCTGAGCCTGATATCCGCAAGTTTCCCTCTTTGAACATTCTGCGAAAATGCGACAACTATTTTTCTTATGTTTTTTTTGCTCACATCGTCATTGCCTGCAAAGGTGTCCACTCCCACAACCTGCGGCGCTTTATTATATTTTATCAAGAACTTATTCAGGCGTATATCCTGTTTGCTCCCGGATGCTTTATCCAGAATAATCTTTACATATTTTGCTTTTTTCAGTTTTTCATCTGTCAGCGAATAGATATATTTCGTTTCATTCTTTTTGCCGGCTGAGGCTGTAAACGAAAAGTCGCTTTCGCTTATTTTTTCATATTCGGAATTATCCGGCGAAATCAATACCTGCAAGTCATTTTCGGTCTTTTCGCCTATTACGGTTGTTTCAAATTCAACACCAATCATCTCATCTTCTGCCGCGAAAACAACATTCTGTGCCTGCGAATCCACGTTTGCACACACCATACCCAGCGAAGAGGTAATGATAAGTCCGTCAGAATGGTCAAATGTTCCGCTCCAGTCGTTTGATTTATTGAATGTCTTTTCACTTTCGTTTATGTATTCTTCCGCACAAAGCACATATTCTTTTGTTTCAACATTGATGCCGTCGCTTTGTACATTTGCCGATATGGTTGTTGTACCGGGTTTTGAAGCAATAAGTGTATTTCCGTCTATTTTAAAATTATCATTGGACAAGGTGTACTTCACTGTCGGATTGTAAACCAAATCTCCTGTTTTGTTATAAGCCTTCGTCATGATGTCCATGCTTTTCCCGACACACATATGTAATGTATCAAAACAAATCTGTGCATGGTCTATTGTGTTCTTCAAAACCGTTATGCTCTTCTTGTCCGAACGGACGGTTATTCCGTCAATTGTCACTTCTGCATAAATGCTTGCCGTCCCCGGTGTGTTTGCCGTCACCTTCGCCTCATCACTGATGCTTAGAATATCATTGTTATCGGAAAAATACTGTATGTCCGCCGCCATCAAGTCCATCTCACCCTTTGTCTGAAAAAAGTATTTCAGTATAGCATAACATGACTCGCCAACGTACAATCTGTCACGGTTCACGTCAATCGTGACTTCTTTCAGGACATCGCGTGCCTCTTCACCGACACCCACCGATATATTTTTTTCTATAATCTGTCCGTTATAGTCAACACTTACCCTTATATAAACATTGCCGTTTTTTAAGCCTTTCAGTTTTAGTCCGTCGGCAGAAACAATGCTTTCGTCAAGCACCGTCAGATATATATTATCCTTCGCCGGGATAACAGTGTCGTCATCAAGCAGCAATGCAGCAGTTATTTCTTTTTCCTCTCCCGGCGCAATCGAAATATTTTCCGGAACAATGTTGATTGCTTTTACTCCGCACACTGTTACTTCCTTTTTTGCCTTCACAGTTTTTGCGCCGATTTCCAAAAAGGCACTCAGAGTTGCTTTTCCTGCTTTTTGGGGGACAATATTTCCGTCCTCGACCTTTATTATCTGTTCATCGGAGGATATGACGGTATACGCCCCCGGGGCAGTATTGTTTCCGTTTACATCACATATGGCTGTGACAAAATCCGAACACTTAAAATCGTCCTCAAAATGCAGATATTCACCGATATTTCCAACATATGAAAAACCTGTTTTTTTGCTATATACATATTCTTTGCCGTCCGAAGTGGTTGTTTTGCCGCACTCAAACTCGTATATATCAAAATTCAAAGCATCAAATGTATAGCTTACCTTCATGCCGTCAATACTTATTTCCCCGTCCGATTCTCTGACAATTCCGCTTTTGTCTTTTATTGACAGTTTCCCGGCAGTGTCCACACGCTGATTAAAATCAAGGGTCATTTTGCTGACCATATACATGTTTCCGTCAGTAACCTCGTTGTCCGTATCATCATAAAAATGCTCGCCCTCAAGCTGCAAACTCATGTTCTGTAAAAGTTTTACATTGTCAAGACGTATAAACCGTGCATTTGTCTGATTGATGACAATCTTAAAATATTCATACCCCTCGTCAACATCTGAAAAATAGATATTCTTTGTCCAATTTGAACCGAGTTCTTCCGAAGTTTTTGAGTATTCCGAAACGTCATTATATATTCCATCTGCAGTTTCGGCAACATAGAATTTTATATCTTCATTTCTTTTATAGTTTAGCGTTACAACTTCAAAATTTGCAAAATCTTCAAGCCTGTACACGATTTCCATTGTCCCCACACCCGACGTGGCATATTTGGGTTCTTTATAACTCCCCAATTTTGCACTTTCTTCCAAGGTGACATTCTCGCTGTGGCTGAATATTTTTGTCAAATCACTGAGGTCATCGTCAATTCCGGAAGCGGCAGCATCTGCTGCCGTGAATCCGGAAATTATCATGGATAGGCTTAATATGATTGCTGATATCTTTTTCATGGATATTCTCCTCACTCATTAATTGTAAAATCTTTTATAACCGCTTCTGTTGACAAATCATTCTCACTCTGGGCAAACAACGGTATGCCGACAGTGAATGTACTTGCGCTGAACCCGTGCGATGCAAGGAGTTCATAGCCGTTCCCCTTGTCCGCGTATAAATATATCTCAGCTCCGCGCTTTTCCAATTTCATTTTCAGCGGGAATCCTGCGCCCTCTTTGTAAACATAGTTGCAATTTCCGCCCTTTTCATCTCTCCAGAGGCATATGAATCCTCCGCCCGCTGTCGCTCTTATTGTCACATTGCGCGAGTCTGCTTCCGCACTCTCCCTTATGCTGAGTCCGACAGATGTATTTGTGCTCATTTTCAATAGACTTTCCAAAGTCATTTCCATGCTGAGATTTGATTTATTGCTGTATTCTTTATACAGATAATATCCGTCATCCGCACCGCCCCAGAAGTCTTTTCCGGTTGAACGTATAATCAATTTGTCTCCGCTGAAATCAGCGTATCCGTGGGAAGTTCCGAAGTTTATTTCCTTAAAGCCGTCCTTCAGGATTCCGGAATACTTTTCATAAACCGCAACATGCAAAACCTTGTTTATCTTGTATCCGTCTTTCTCCATATAAACAGTTATTGCGCATCGTCCTTCCCCGACAGCATGCATTACTCCGTCTTGCCCCACCTTCATGACATTCTCATTGTCCGACTGATAGCTTATTTTGCACAAGCTGTTGTCAACAGTTTCACCCGTCGTGAGCTGAGCCGTCACGGTAATCGGGATTGTTTCTCCAATTAAAATTGCGTCATTTTTTTCAACTTCAATATTGATTTTATCCAAAACTCCATTTAAAACCGTCAGAGGCACAGATGTTGAATGAGTGATTCCTTTATATGTGGCGCTTACCACAATGTCCGTTTTCCCTGCACCCACAGATGTTATTTTCCCGTTTGAATCAACTGTTGCCACCTTTTCATTCAGGCTCTTATAGGTATATGTGCCGACAGGGATTGAATATCCCATTTCCGAGTATGCCGCGCTTATTATTTCCGCATCTTCATTTCTGCTTGCATCTGCAATATTCTTTGTCAAAAAGGCCTTTACACTTTCAAAACGGTCATTGACAAGAATATACAAAACAGATTCTATCATTTTACCGTTTTTGACAGCCTTAACCCTGACTGCGGCTATCCCTGTGTCCCTTGCGGTGACAATGCCCCGGCTGTCAACATCTGCCACATTTTTGTTGTCTGATGAAAATGTAATTTCGGCATTGTCAAGGTTTGCAAAATATCCGCTGACTGTCCTTGCAGAAACATTTATCTTGGCTTTCTCGCCGCTGTTTAATCTCACATTTGCACTTTCTCCCGCTTGCTCGGTTTCAAGATAAAGCTTTTTAATCTCTTCTTCACAATCCGCAAATTTATATTTGTCTGTGACACCGATGTTTTTTTCGGCAATGTCTTCAATCCCAAGACTGTATGCTTTTGAATCATATTTCAGTCTGTAATCACCGTTTTCATAATCAACAAAATTCGGATTCTCACCGGATATTGAAACCGTGTCCATATATCCGTAGTCAGTATTGATTTTTTTCCATTCTTCCAGATTCTTTGCCTTGTCATTGTTATATATCAGATATTTTCCGCTGTCATTATAATAAAAATTATAATTGCATATTCTGAATCTGTCATCATACCATTTCCATTGTCCGTGCAATTGGTCGGAAGAATTCATTGTGATATTTTTTATGTATACAAGGTCGTTGTGTTCATCATGAAGCTTTGTTTCTGTTGAAAATGCGCCCAATGCCGCCGATGGATTGTTGAGGAAAAAATTGTTGACAATCTGATGCCCAACACCCTTGGTAATCATCACTGCATTAAGTGTCCCGGCGCCCTCCTTTTGCAGATTATCTATTATGTTTTTTCTGTACTCCGCGTATGTTGTTGCGTCATCGCCATAAATCCCGTAACCGACAGAAAAATATATATTTGAATCATGTATATGGTTATTTTCTACACGGTTACCCTTTCCTGCCGCCCAGGTGTATATCGGCCCGCCGTCCTGGGTGTCTGTCATACATTGTGAAATATCATTATATGCAATATAATTCTCTCTTGTGTTTACAAACTCAAAGCCGTCTTTGATTTCGTTTATTTTAACACCGTTGATAGTTTTTCCGACAAGCATTTCCGGGGTCACGCCCGTCCCGAAAGATATCCCCATTCTGGTGATATTTTTTATAGTGTTATAAGTCACGGTATTTTTGTCAGCATTTGAAAGCGTTATGGCAGAGCTGTCACGCTTTACAATTCCAATATTATCTATATAATTGTCTGTAATCACTATATTTTTATATTTTATCTCACCGTTGAAGCTATTATTTGCGACAGCAACAGCCCCCGAGCCGAGATTATGCATATAATTGCCCTTTACCGTGCAATCGTTGCAGTTTTTAAAAACAAGCGCCGTTCCGCCTGTGTATAAAAATTCACAATCTTCAAAGGAACAGTTGTTTGCATAAGTGACAGTGTTTGCATACTGCGCACCGCCTTCTCCCCATTCGGACAGCATGTTGCTCTTTCCAATCTTCAACCCTCTGAAAGAAATATTCTCTACAGGTCTGTTTTCTTTTCCCGTGATTTTTATAGGATTCATTGTAGTCGCATAAGTTATGGTCTGTGCCTTTATGTCATCATTATAAGGCTTATAGTAGATTGTTTTGTTTTGTTCATCATACCAGAACTCTCCCTCTGCATCAAGCAGCTCTTTTGCGCCCTGAATAAAATATCTTGACCCTTTTCCCATTACGTATCTCGGTGATGCATTCATGCTTAACACATTATCTCTGAAATTTATTTCTGCCCCATGCACTTCAAACACCCAGTTGTATATGCCTGCCGAGCCGCCCCCAAACAGTGCCGTCTGCAAGCCCGTGGTGTCTGATATGTATGGGATATCCCCATTGTTGAAATAGAATTTTTTACTGTCATTCTTATACTCCCCGGCAGACTTCAAATACGAATCCCTAAAGCTTTCTCCCACATTTGGGTATCTTGCCTTGACTGCAAAAGCGTCATTTTCATAAACCATGTTTACGGTTTCACTTGTGTCAATCTTCGCCTTATATATCCCGTCTTTATAATAATGCCAGTTGGTTATTCTGTCCGCCCCGGCAATTTCTGCAGTTTCTTCCGGGTAGCTTTGATATATTATTTTATACCCGTTTTTGCCGGAATCCTCACTTGTAAACTCAAGTCCCTTATGCAGAGTATAAAGTCCGCCTCTCAGGATAACATTGATATCTGAAATCATGCCGTTTTTTATTTTTTCACGAACGGCCAAAACAGCATTTTCAATTCCGCCATAAGGATTCTCCTGTGTCCCGTCGCCGTTTTTTGTAGTTTCCGGGACAACATAGAGTGTGTCGCGCATGATGTCGGTCAATGTTGTCGCAGTTTCTTCCTCTATGGCATTTTTTCCAAAAACCATAATCCCGTCATTGCTGTACAAAAGCTGAACCCCGAAAAGCTCTGTAAGAAGCTCTGCCGCAACCATCGTCCGTCCGTTTTTTATCAGGCTTCTTTCCCCCGGATAAATAATTTTTTCATCAATTGACACTGTTCTTGATTCGGAATTCCATAAAGCTTTTTTTCCGAAAAACACAGCCGCATCTGCAAGCGGAATATATATATTCCCATCCTTGTCAAATGGTGCGGAATCAATCTTTTTTCCTTTTCCGTTTTCAAACATGGTGTCTTTTCCGACTTTGACAATAAGAGTCCCGGCAAGCTTATCCAAAATGCTCGCCGGCATAGTCGGTGCCGTCGGTTCTGCCGGTTTTTCCTCCGGCTGTTCGTTTTTGGGTTCTTCTCTTGTCCTGCCATACAGAATTTCTGCCGATGTTTCCGGCACACCCGGCAAGAGCAGTGCCGAAACCAGTAAAACAGCTAAGAACTTTTTCATTTTTTCCACCCTTTCTGTCTTTCTGCGTATGTTAATGCTGTCCAATATATAAAAATGGAAAGTGAAAAATATGTTTTCACCCTTCATTTTTATACACTGTAAATCCTCTTTTGGGGAACTGCTGTGCAGTTCCCCAAAAGGATTTTTGTTTAAAAATCTTCCATCCCGAAAGTTGTCTGTATTGCCTTAAAATTATCAAACGGTGCGAGATTTTCTTTCCAGCAGAAAATCTTCACACAATCCCCCGACTCTGCCCCCGTGCCAAAGTCAAGTGTAAATTCTGCCTCGGCTGTACCGTCAGCCGGCACAACCTGCGTGTTGTTTGGCATCGATACTTTCATCAGCTTATCTCCGCGATAAAATGCTGCAACAATATTCACTTTCTTTTCCGTTGTGTTTACAACCTTTGCAGAAATGCTGACTGAGGTTTCGCCTGTAGAAATCTCAGTAATCGGTGTATTGTCAGAGCCTTTAAGAACTACAGAATCGATTTGCTCTCTTTCATCTGCAATTGTTTTGCTAAACTGACCCAAAACTCCGTTTGCTGTGACCGTAACCGTGTCACCCTCGCCCAGAGCCATATCAATATATGATGTGAATGTGTCGGCATCATATGTCGTTTCTGCCTCAACTGCATTGCCGTTGACCAAAACGGTCAAAGCCGGATTTGCCACATCTTTATTGTATGTAATTGCAATTTTGCCGTCCCTTGTGATTTCTCCTGCCGCAATCTTTGCTTTGTAGGTGAGTTTTACCCCGGCAAAATGCGAAAAATCTGCCCTCAGTTCTTCAGTACCGTCCGAAAGGAGTCCGCTGTTCACAAAAACAAGCGCGTACTTTGCCCCTACGGGTATGCTTTTTGATGTTGCATAAACCGTGCTCGGAGCGCCGGATATGGTCTGCCATTCCAAAGCATTGTCTATGCTCCAGTGAGAATTGATTATATCAGCACCGTTTTCAGCCTTTTCACTCACGGCATTTCTCAATCCATAGCCCGTCAATCTCCCGTCCGTAATTGTCAGCACTTCCTCAGGATATGCAGCATCTTTAAATGTATATGTATCGTCCGAAAGATACGCAATCTGCAATCTCTTCTTCAATTGGTCAACATTCCATGCCGACGCATCCGCCCAGAGGCTTTCCAGACCGTCATCAATGTTATAGACAAATGCCATATACTGCGACGCCAGCGCCTGTGTAGTATTATTAAACATATAATTACCTTGATATTTTGCTATTGCATTGCTGCCATAAGTTGCGCCGAAAAGCTTTGTCCCTTTTCTCTTTGCTGCCAGTCCGTCAAGATTGTTCAGCATATTTGCAGCCAAAGTCCCCGAGGATATATCCTTTAACGGATAGCTTTCCACAACGTTGGTGTCAGACACATTAATAACTATCGGTTCAAATGTCTGCGTAAGAACAGGAGAAGAAACGCTAATCACCGCTTTTCCCGTTCCGACAGCCTCAAAGCTTCCGTCCGATGCAATCTTTACAACTTTTTCATTGTCAGAGCTATATTCCGCCGAGAATATATTTTTACTTATCACGCCGTTCATTTTTGTTATGAAATCAATCTTACCCTTTGTCCCGGCTACATAGTTTGTCTTTGGAACGCTAAAATATGCTTCCTCTATATTAGTCTGGGCATAAACCGTAATTTTTGCGCTTGCTTCATATGTTTTTCCGCCGACAGTCACTTCTGCATGTATTTCAGCTTTTCCCGCTGATTTTGCTGTGATTTCACCTGTTATTACGTTTACTGCCGCGACATTGGAATCGGAGCTGAAATACTGAATTTCGGCATCGTCAAGCTGTCTTTGGCTCCCGTTTGAATAAACTCCTTTTATCAAAGCAAGCCCCTTGTCCTCTTCAAGCAGTTGTGCCGGGGCATCCAGGGATACCTTTTCCATGGTTGCCTCTCCCAGGCTGTACATGATGTTTAATACTTTTGATGAATACGAATCCTCGTTTGTCGGTTTTTCAAAAACCAGCGAAACCGTATCGGCAGGCACGCCCACTGCATATTCTTCCGTTATTGCCCAGCCGTTTTCTGCCACCATGCCGTCACCGGTGGATTTCAGACACGTATACAAGGGCAATTCTGTTTTTTCTGCCGCAGCATTGACGGCAAAAACCTTCCACGGTGCAGTATTGTTCTGTGCACGGCTCTTTGCCATTGAAAGCCGCAAACGGATACTTCCTACATATTTTCCGTCATTGGCAAGCGTATATGCAATGTTTGCCGCCGGTTGCGCAAATGCCAGTCCCCTGGTGTCACCGTCACCTGTTATATAGTTATAATTTCCATACGTCACGACTCCGCCTTTGTCTGTCGTTTTTATGTTGCTTTTTTGTTCTGTCGAATGAATATCATCTTCAAAAATAGTGCAATTCGGTGTTTCAAAAGCTTCCGCCTCTCCATAGGCAACAGCGTCAACCCTGATTTTGTTAAGCTTCAGCGTCTTGGCGCTGTTATTTGTTATTACAACGCTGTGTTCTCCGTCACCGATGGACAAGTCAATCATCATTGAGCCGCCATTTATGTATCCGGCTCTTCTCGAACCTTCTTTTGTTCCAACTGTATACGAATCTACAACATAAGTCCCGTAGCCATCAGCACCTTCTACACCCGGGAGATTGATTATGGAACCTTTGACATTCAGATACAGCTTATCCCCCATTGACGAGGAAACAAGATTTCCTTCTTCGTCAACAGTCCAGCCCGTGGTTTTTTCCGTATCATATAAATCCTTCACGTTTTTCATCACAGGCACAATCGGTCTGTACGTCGGGTTTATAGGGAATTGCTTATGTGTCGGGAGGTTAATCTCATTTTTTGTCAGCCAACTCTCGATATATTCCGCAATCTTTTCATTTCCCACATCATTTGGGTGTACTCCGTCCTCCAAAACCCATTCCGGGTTTGTTGCCACTTCGTCAGCTGTGATAATCGGGACGTCATAATAGTCTGCCACAAACCTATGATAAGCCTTGGCTGCCGTGTTTCCGTTCCAGCTCGGTCTGAAAAGCACAGCAATCTTTGTTTCGGGGCTTTTGGCAATTGTCCTTCTTATCATGCCCTCCATACCGTTTATTGCACCCGAAAAATCTGTAAGAATAGAATCATTTCCGCCAAATTCTATAATTACCAGATCAGGGTTTTTGGAAAGGACATCCTCATCATAACGCAAAAGTCCATACTGTGATGTTGTTCCTCCCACACCCGCATTGACCGAAGTAATGTTAATCCCTTCTCCGGCATACTTTGTTTCATTCATCCAGTTCGTGACAAGGTCGACAAAACGTGTCGGTGCAACCCCCTGTGTAAACGAACCGCCAATCCATGCCACAGTATAGTTGTCCGCAGCCATGGAAACCGTCGGGCACAGCGAAATAAGCATTGCGCCGCACAGAATAAATGACAGCGCTTTTGCAAGCATACCCTTAAATGTTCTTTTCATGCTTTACCACTCCTTAAAAATTTTTTATTTATTTAAAATGCCTCGCATTTAAATACTAATTCACTTTGACAATAAGCTCTGCACTGCATGCCGCCATGCCCTGCTTTGCAACAACGATTATGGTCGCCGTCCCGGGTTCTTCCGCTGTCATTTCACCGTTTTCGATTCTCACCGTTTCGGGCGCAGACGAATAATATTCGATTTTTGCCCCCTCCGCCGGAATCCCATCACTGTCCCTTGCAACACTCTTCAAAGAAATCTTATTTCCAGCATTCATGGAAATTTCGGCTTCTGTACTGCCTTCCGCCTGAATAGCCACATAGGTCGGAAGGCTTGCTTTTATAAATTTATGATTTTTTGATATCCCCGGTTCTGCAAAATCAATTGATTTTATTCCGTTTGTCAAAGCACTTTGCCTGAGGCGGTAATCTCCACTGTATATATCTTCAAAATCCGGGAATACAAAAGCGGAATTTATATCATTTTTATATTCATTTTGCCACTGCGCTTTGTCAACCGATTTTATAAATTCATCGTTTTTATTTCTGATTTTTATACCAAATTCAGATGCACCCTTATCAAAATAAATATTATTGTCGCATTTCTCAAACTTCCTGTTTTCACCTTCTGCATTTATGTCATATGAATAAAAACTGAACATTGTGTCTTTGCAATTATAGAAAATATTATTCAAAAACACTGCATTGCCGACCGGGCCGGCAACAGACTGACTGTCCACTCTTGCCATTGCATTTTGGTAGTCACAGTTTACAAAAAGATTGTTTTCCACTCTGTTTTTCTGTCCCTTTATTAAAACAATGTCCGTAAGCTGCCCATCGCCGTTCAGACCGCAATTTTTTATAAAATTGCCGCTCACCTCTGTCCTTGATGTATCATCATCCATATATAAAATCCAGCCGAATGAAAACTCCTGGTCAGAATCATGAATATAATTGTTTATAACACGGTTGTCATACCCTGCCCCCCAAGAATAAATAACTCCGCCATCATTTGTTTCAAGCATAGCTTTTGAACAATCGTTGTATGCAATTAAATTGTCATTGCATACAATATACGGTTTTATATTGTCGCGGTTCAGAATCACCCCGTCTGCCGATGAGCCCAGCTTGTTCCAGACCTGTGACGTATTCCCTCCAAAGCTTATTGCGGCCCTCGGGACATCTGAAATCCTGTTGTGGACAACCTGATTTTCATCCGATGAATTAACGGATACCGCCGTTACATCTGCCTCATAAAATCCTACATTGTTTATATAATTGTCAGATATCACAATATTTTTGCTGTTTTTTGACACGGCTATGCCACCTCCGCCGATGGCTTCAATCCGATTTCCAAAAACTTTGCAGTTTGCCGACCCGGCAATATAAATTCCGCCGGCGGCGATATTGTGGAAATAACACTCATTTATTTCGATATCTTCAGCATTGGAAATATTCACAAAATAATCTGCACGTGTCGTGCCCGCGTCAAAATACTTAAACTCAATGCCCGAAAATGCAATGCCCGACACTTTTTCATCGCTTCGCCCTGTTATTTCCACCGCCGTTTGAAGACGCGGAATAAATACGTTATTTATGTCCGATGGGTTATACGGCATATAGTACAGATATTTTTCGGCAGAGTCATAATACATTTCCCCAGGTCTGTCCAAAAGTTCCAGGGCATTCTGTAAATAATACCTGCTGTTTTCCCGTGCCGGGACATTATTTGTCGTTGCTGTTTCAAGCGTCATATAGTTATCGGTATAATCCACGCTCACCCTTGGGTTGTCCAATGAGTATATGATTTTTTCGCCGCCGGCAAATAAGTATATCTGCAAATCCTTCGTGTTGCTTATCTTTGGTATATCTCCCTCACGGAAATACAAGCGCTTGTTTGTCCCGCCTTCTGCCGCCAAAAGATATCCGTCTGAACGCCTTTCTCCGCTGTTTGGGAACCTCGCTTTTATTGCGTTTTTGTCTGACTCAAACAAAGAATTTACCTTTTCGTCCCATGGGATTCTGTATATTCCGTCCTTGTATTCTTCCCAGCCGTCTGACTTTTCCGCGCCCAAAAAACTCACATTTTCATCGCCAAACGCCATAAATGTTATTTTCCCGTTATACCCCTTTTTTGAAAGCCAATCAAATTTTATCGGTTTCTCCTGGTAATATTGCCCTTCTCTGAAAATAACATTTATATCCTTTTGAGTGCCGGTTTTTGCCGTTTCTCTGACCTTTTGGCATGCTTTTTCCACGGTTTTGTATGGTCTGTAGAATGAGCCGTTCCCGTAAACATCACTGCCATTTTCACGTACATAAATATTTATCGCAGTTTCGTTGGCAAGCCCCGCACTGCACAATCCCACAGCCAAGCTGAAGATTAAAATTGCTCCCAAGAATCTTTTATTCATTTGACTCTCCTCTTATTTTTCCGCATAAACAACAATCCCATAAATGGTGCTGCCCCAGTTTGAGAAAAGAACAAGCTTTGAATATCCGTCTGCGGTTTTCGTCTGCGAATATGTCAGGATATCGTCCATAGTTCCCTTTCTCACAACAGTCTTTTTCCCTGTCATGTCAACAACCGTCACCATCGGCTGTCTTATCCAGAAAGACTGCAAATAACTCTCGTCAGCCGCGTTTTTCAAATCAATCGCCTCCGGGCGTTTGCCTGTTGCAATGGTCAAGCCGCTCCCTTCATCAAGAATCTTATATGCATATCCATTGTAAGCATACGCGCTGTTTGTATGTCCGGAATCCAATATTTCCTCACTGTAGTCATAGACTAATTGTACTGTATTGATTTTTCCGTTGTTCTTGCCATATCTGATACAATCTCCCGGTTTCAAGTCATCAATGGTTATGTCTGTTCTTTCTGTGCCGGTTTTGTCCACAATCATCACATCGGGGTCAATTTCATATCCCCTCTGTGTGCCCCAATCCGATTTGCAATAATAGTCCATTCCTTCCATATATTTATAAACATTGTCATTTTCATCAAGCCTGTTTTCAACGCTCCCTATAACAAACCCTGTGTTGGCATCATAATTCCCCGCTTTTACCGCCTCTGATTTATATACAATAACAGATGCCGTAAATGCGTCACTTTGGATTGAATAACCATCCACCAGATATGACCCGCTGTTTACAAAGTTTGCAGTGTTATAGCCATAATACTCAACGTTGCCTGCTTTCGAGGCATCCTCCGGCACAGTGTACACAACATTTCCCTTCCGGAATTTCCCTCCAAAATGCGAAGCCTCTTCGCCATAACCAAGCTTTGTTCCCTGGCGGTTCATTCTGTAAAAACCCCTGTTTTCATCTTCGCCCGGCCCCGCCGCTGTTGTTATGGAGGCAACCTTTCCGTCTTCCCCCACGCTTATCATTATTGCATTGTTTATTTCATCTGCCATTATTGTCATGAGTTCTTTTGATTTCTTTTGCGTGCCGTTAAAAATGACCTTTTCTCCGAGTTCTCTGTATGTAATACGGTTATCCGATGCATATGTTTTCATAAAATATACATCTTCTCCGCTTTCATCATTTTTGTCAAACCTCGTCAAAATAACAATTTCCGCACCCTCCGAACGTTTTCCTTCCGTTGCCGAACCGTGGCGCAAAGCCGCAACCTTGCCGAATATATCCAAGTATGCCGTTACCGTTTTTCCGGATTTTATTTCATCTGTGTCCCCCCGGAAATCTCCCGTAAAATCAAATTCTTTATCTTCAATCTCCACAGTATTGTCATCTCGGTCAAGATAAGAGCAGGTGCCCTTTGCATACGCATCGGAGAGATAAATATGCAAAAGTTCATTGTCCGGGCTGATTTCGGCAGAAAGAATGTCCCATTCTCTCAATTCTCTCAGACCATATGTCTTTCCCTCGGAGTCTTCAATGACTACTTTATCAAATTTTGAAATATCAAGCTTGTAGTCATTGCTGTATTTGTCATAAATTATTTCGTTCTGAATATCACACCCTGCCACAACAATATTTTTGTATGCGTTTACAATGACAAGGTCATCTTTTCCGTATATGCCGTCGCCGTCATAATCTATAAACTGTACAGTCCCCTCTTTCGGCAAAAGCTGTCCCTCCGAAAAATCATATATTGTCCTGTTGTTATAAATTACGTTGACGGAATTTTTTATTTCTATAGTTTTTTCACGCGACATTTCATCGGTCAGATATGTATATTTCAACCCGTCAAGACTAATTATATCTGATGTGCCGAGTGTCAGAACTTTTGTCTTTTTTCCTTCCTTTGCGTATACAAGTTCCTCATCGCCATTGTCCGTTTTTTTGAAATAATATGTAACTTCGCGCCCGATAAGCTTGTCAAAATCATCATTTTTGTTTACCATAATTTGTCCGCTTATATTTATTTCTCCTTCGACCGTTCTTGCTTTTCCGCCGATGGAAGCATCATGATTTGCACAGACCTGGCCCTTTTTCTTGTATATTTTTTTATAATGATTCAAAAATGACATTTCTTCCGCGTCATCATAGCTCATGCCTGTTCCGTCATACTTTGTTTCCATGACATCGGCGTCAAGAGAATTGTATATCATTTTCAAAAACTCAAGTTTTGTTACACTTTCCTCACCGTTGTGAGAAATATTCTTAAGAATCCCCTTTTCATATGCAATTTTCTCATATCCCTTCGGGAATCCACCGTCATTTTCAGCCACAACGTTGTAGCCGAGCGCTTTTACCATTATACTTACCGCCGTGTCAAAATCCAATTCGTCATCGGGGCAAAACTTTCCGTTTTCACCGTTCAGAAGCTTTTTTTCCGCCACAGCCCTTATATATGGTGCATATTCATCGGTGCAATCATCAAATATGCTTTTTTCATCGGAGTGAATGTTAAGATTCATTGCTTCCGCAATAATTTTTGATGCTTCTTTTCTTGTCAGAGTTGATGCAAGCCCCGTGCTCTCTCCGTTATATACTGACAATTTTTTCATCATGTCAAGCATGCTCATCGTCTGATTGTCGCTTGTTGCTTTTGTTTCCTCCACAAGGTTCATGATACGCTCAATTATTACTGCCGCCTGTGCTCTTGTCATGTTGTCTTTGGGCTTGAAGTTTCCGTCAGGCATGCCGCTTATTATCCCCTTGCCCGCAAGGGCACTTATTCCGCTCTTTGCATAATCGGCAATTTCATCGGCATCGGCAAATGCATTTTTTCCGTGATTCTGGTACTCATAGCTTATGCCGGCATTTGTGTTCCCGTCATCTTCTTCAAATTCTGCCCCGGCATATGCCGCCGCATTTTTGCACAACACAGCAGCGTCTTGCCTCGAAATCAGGTTCCCCGCACCAAAGCTTGTTTCGGACACACCCTTTACAATTTCTTTTTCAAATGCCGATGCAACCGCCTTATAATACCAGTCGCTTTTTTGCACATCTTCAAATTGTGTACACTCCGCATTTTCATCATACAGTCCGAGTGCTTTGATAATCATTGATGTAAATTCTTCCCTTTTTACATTGTCACTCGGCGCAAAAATCCCTGCTGATTTTCCGCGGATTATATCCCTTTCATAGAGTCTGAGTATTGCATTTTTTGCCCACTCATAGTTCTCTATGTCGGAAAAAGCTTTGGATTCTTCCTTTGGATTATTGCCGCCGGGTTTTTGCGTTGTGTTTGACGAATCCACTTGTACATAGGAAGTTTTGGAACTGTCAGTTTTGTTGTTATTTTTACTGTCCCCCTGAGAATGCTTTGATGCTTCTGCCGCTTCATCAAAATATTTTGCATATTCTTCCCGATTGCCGAACGATGTGTTCATGTTCTGCAATATGCTTATTTTCTTTGCATCACTCAAAAGGCTGAAATAATCATACTGTTTAAAGGGAATCAGCGGGTTTACCAATGCCAGAATCTGCACCTCTTTTCCTTTTGAGGAAACACCTTTCAGATTTTCATAAATTACGCTTTCCGCAAATTTTTCCTCAAATTCCGCAAGTGATGATATTATATCTTTCTGCAAAGTATTCACGACTTTGTCTTTCACGGAATTGTCTGAAAAAGATGTATTTTTCCACAACTCAGCAGCCGGCAGATACTCGCTGTCAAAAGAATCGAAAATTGCCTCCAGCGCACTGTACGGGTCTGATTTTTCACCCATAAATCTGTCAATAAGAACAACTTCCGCAATTATCTTTTGCAGTTTTTCCGGCTCGCTGATATCTTTTGCCTTTACAGCTTCATAAATTGTTCTATAAACTCTTTCTTTATCCTCTGCGTTTACGCTGAGCCTGCACATGGATTTCAGGCGTCCGTAGTCCTTTTCAAAAACTATCCGTATATCGTCCCACGAAGATGCGGACTCTATTTGTTTCACATATGCTTCATATTCACTTTTGCTTATAAAAGTAAATCTCTTTTCAAACACATGTTTTCCTGCGCCCACTCTTATGAGATAATCGCCGCTTATACCGCTTATTTTGAAAACATTGTTAAATTTGCCGTCATCACCAATTGATGCTTCCGACACATATTCATAAGCGTCGCTGTCATGCACTGTTTTCGATGGCTTTAACACCTCAATCGCGACCTTCCCCCCGGCATTGCCAAGATAACCCGACACACGGCATTCTCCTGTTTTATAGTCACAGATTACAGTGCCGATATCCGCATAAACAGACTGCGTGCTGAGAGCAGCTGCGATTGCAAGTGATATAAACGCCCCTTTTTTCATCACAAAATCTTCCTTTCCGTCAATTTGTAAAAAACCGATAAATTTATCGGATGGTCCCCCTCATTTTATCTGAAAACATCCTTCACATTATTTCTCAGCAGGGTAATCGGGATATAATTTTTCTCTCCGCGTCCCGGGATGCTCAATTCAAGAACCATATCCAGCTTGCTCTTGTTGCATTCTCCTATGTTTATTTCTATTTCCGTTTCTGTCATCGCGTGGTAAAACTGTTGCATAAACGTGCCGCTCACATCGCCCTGGGGTGCGCTTACACATTCATCATGATAAAGTTTCAAATCAACCCACATCTGACGTCCCCTTGTGCAGCGGAACTTCAGCTTAAATATTTTTGTTGAATTGTTTTCAAAAAACGGTGCCTCGCAATAGTCAAATATAACATCCATCATTTCAAAATTATACTCAACTTTAAACGGGCTTTTTTCCCTTGCGTCATAAATTCCGCGCTCACACATTTTTTTGTCGTCTGAATAATACAAATTTTCGCTTTCATAATATTCAATCGAACCCTCAGAAAGTATATTGCAATATTTTGGCCCCAAAACATATGTCGATGCACGGCAGACACGGTCTGTCAATTCATCAATATCCTTTGGGATATGTATTGTCCAGTCCGCGTCATTTATGCAGCATGTGGAAATCTTTGTTCCGATTGGTGCAATCCATTTTTTCGGAATTCTTTCTTTTCCGTATATGACGCCGAACATCGCGCCGATTGTTGCCACTGTGCAGTCGGTGTCTTCGCCGCAGTTCATTGCATAAGCAAGACTTTTGTCAAAATCTCCCTCTCCGTAAATAAGTCCTATCAAAGCAATCCCGACATTGCCCGACGCACTGTAGCCCACTTCCCGTGCTTCTATTTTGTTCCCCTTTGTGTCTGTCCAGCCTTTTCTCCCGCTGAAAGAACTCGGTTCAACCTTCATGAGTTCAAAAAACGCTTCTTTCCATGTCAGTTTTTCTCTGTATGACTTTCTCACACTTTCCACTGCCCTTCTTATGCCGCAGTTCTGCGGAACATACGAAAGACCGATATCCAGAATTTTATTTATATCGCTTTCGACAAATGCCGCGCTTTCCATCGCCGCGCAAAACACCTCCGCATATATCCCTTCCTCCGCATGGTCAACCTCTGCGTCCATTACGGCATATTTTACAGCAATCTCGGGGTGTCCCGGCGCGAGGCATGCCCAAATCTCACTTCGTATAAAGGCACCGCAGCTGTTTCTGTACATATTGTTGACCCAGCCTGTCAGCGGAGGGATAAGCCCTCTCTCGAGATTTGCTTTGCAGCATCCGTATTCTTCCGGATTTGGTGTTATGTATGAAAGCCAATAATCCCCCAAAATCCCGGAATTTATTTTACCGTTATACTTTTCCACAGCATTCAGCCAAACAAGCTGCAAGTCCAAATCATCATTCGGAATAGGTTCACCATTCAAGTCCTGCAGATAAAAATCATAAAATTTTTCAAACTCCATGCAACTTTTCCCTTCTGTAGGAGCACCAAAAGTTCCGCCTATATTTTTCCCAAGCCAGCAACCTTCAACTTTATCTCTGTATTTTCCATATTTTAACACAATTTCCACACCTTTCCTGATATTATTGACAATTTTTTTGTTTAATGTTATAATAATAATATCATAAACAGCGCGCAATCTCAATGGCATTAAGCGACATAATTTATAGGGGGTTTCCGACATGTTTGAAGTAGAATCAATAGTGGAAAATTATGGCAGATCTTTGTTTAGAAGCAACACACCCATTCTCATCAATTCAAACCATCAGACAAAAACTTATACGGGCTACCACACCCATGACTTTTTTGAATTTGTATACGTTGTTGACGGTGTTGCCACACATACAACACCGCTTATGGAAAATGAGATAAAACAGGGGGATTATTTTATAATAAATATCAACACTCCACATCAATACATCGGAAATATAGTGGTGCTGAATTGCCTTTTTTATCCCGAATTTCTCGACAAGTCCCTTGCAGACCATATAAATTTCAATGATTTGCTCAACAATTACCTGATAAAATTTCACTTTAATGAACTCTCGTATTCACCTGTAGAAAAGATTTTTCACGATGATGACGGGAGCGTGCTGAACCTCCTGCACACGATGAAAAACGAACTTACCGGGCGACTTCCGGGATATTTGGAGGTGACGCGCTCCCTGCTTGTCCAAATTCTTATCAATACTTTAAGGAAAGTATATTCCTATTCCTCCCCGCAAAAATCAAAAATAATCGAACAGTGCATGTATGAAATAGACACAGATTTCAGAAATGAATTTCAATTGAATCAATTTTGCCGCAAGCATCACTACGACCCATCATATCTGGGGAGAAAATTTAAAAAAGAAGTGGGAATCTCATGCATAAAATATCAGCAGCGCGTCAAGATGACAGAAGCATGCCGCCTGCTGACCAATACTGATTTAAAAGTTTCGGACATCGCCGCATCAATAGGCTATAAAGATATGAAACATTTCTTTCGTATTTTCAAGTCCATAGTCGGCAGCACACCGCGTGAATACAGAAACAAAGCCATCAACAACACAAAAATTTAAGACACGGCAACAAAAAAACCTGAAAACCGCATAAGCATTGGTTTTCAGGTTTTTTATTTTGTACTTTTACAATTTGACAGGTGATATCCCCGTGCACTCAATTTCAGCAAACAAAGCTTTTACAAAATCCTCACAAGAATCCGCCACGGGCGAATACATATTGGAATATGTCGGAAAATATCTGTAATATTCGTTGTAGACAAACGGATAACCAACGCTTGCTATCTTTTCCGCTGCGTAAGCTCCGGCTCGTCCTCATAAATTTCGGCATAGATATTCAATGCCTTTTTCAAATACGGCACAGCGTTTGCCGTATCATTCATCTGCAAATATATAATGCCGGTATTCCATAAAAGATCCGCATAAATACCGCTGTTTTCCTCCGTGTATTCGGCATATTTCTTTAATGCGGTTATTGCTTTCTCCGGCTCGCCGATATTTGCGGAGAGGTTGGCAATATACATAAGCCTATGGATATGCCCGTAATAGGTTGCCTATCGGTTTCTGGCAATCCGCTGCAAGTCCTTATTCATAATCCGAATATCTTTTGTGTAGGTGTATATGATATATCCGTCAATCGCCATTTTCCGCAAATATGCCCCGATTTGATTTGTCGGCACAAGCGACATTTTATGTTCGATTAGTTTTGTTCATCAGCTGCTGCTCATATTTTAAGTTGTATATTTCTTTTCCTGTTTTTCATAAAAACCTCCGTACAATTTATAAGGATTACAAACGATTTTGCAATGGTCTGCATAAATCCTACCAACAAAAACAAGTTTTCGGATATCACTTAAAGGGTTGGGGAATATACCAAAAATATTTTTACGGCAATTTCAAAGAAATGACCGCCGTAAAAATCGTGAGTGGGTACTCACTCGCTTTGCTTGCTATTCTCTTAAAACGCAAATTTTCCCCTCTATATAGGTAGTGCGGAAAATATGATTTTGGCAACTCTTTTGAGAGAAAAAATGATTATTTTGTTTTGAAATTTATTTATAAAGCAAAGATATTTCTATATTTCCCTCACTTGAAAAAAACAAAAAAAATTTCATAGTGCAAAACGCTGAAAAACCTTCCTGTTCATTGACGAAAACGAAAATGTATGATATGATTTAGTATGGGTTTTTGTATCAGCATGATGACACATTCTGTCGGAAAAATTGTCCGGCAAACCAAACAAAGAGAGGGGTTTGTTGAATAATGGATGCAACAGGAATTTATAACGAATACCTTTCGGGTGATGCAAAGGCTCTTGAAAGGCTTGTGGAATATTACGGCGACAAACTGACGCTATATATAAACGGATATGTAAAAAATCTTCACGATTCGGAGGACTTGCTGATAGAGGTTTTGGCATATCTTGTCGATAAGCGTCCGAATATCAAAAACAGCTTTGAAAGCTATATATATAAAGCGGCCCGCAATCACGCACTGATGTTTTTGAGAAAAACGAAAAGACATATCCTTCTTACACATGAAGAAATGAATTTTTGTATAGAAAATACATTTGAAGATGATATGTGGCTCGCACAGCGAGACAGACAGCTTTATGAATGTATGGAGCGATTGCCGTCTGCGCAGAAAGAGGCTCTTTATCTTGTGTATATTGAGGAAATGAGTTATAAAGACGCCGCTGCAATTTTAAAAAAGTCAGCAAAACAGGTTGATAAGCTGCTGCAGCTCGGCAAGAAGAATTTAAGACCTTTGCTTGAAAGGGAGGGAATAAAAAGTGCGTTCAACGACTGAAAGAATGCTGCATTTGAAAAAAAGAACCGATGAACTGAAAAAGCGGCGCAAAGCAAAAAAACATATGCTTGCGGTCATCTCGTACTGTTCATTTTGTCTTGCTTTAATTGCAGCTATATCGGCACTTATATGCGATTTGAATTTTAACGGGTTTGAGCAGGTGCCGCTGCCCGCCGCTGCCGGTGTTTTCGCAGACAAAGCCTTTGTCGGTTACGCAGCCGTGGGCATTCTGGCGTTTTTACTCGGCATTTCGGTAACCCTGATGTGTGATATTCTGCATAAAAGAAAGAAAGAAAGGGACGATGAAAATGACAGAGCTGACAGATAATCTTTTACAGCTTTTCTGTGTTTTTATTTGCGGAAGTCACTCCTGCATTGCAGCAGTACGAAGCAGAAGCTACAATCGTCTTTTGGTATCGCTTTTTTACCTGAGTTTCGGAATGGGGCTTGCCTATTGGGTACTCTACCTGATATTGTTCGGCACTTCTCCGCTTGTATTTTGTGTTTCGGAACTGAGCTGGACGGCTTCATATATTTTTCTTGCTCTGCGTCTTTATGCAGATATGCCGAAGGAAAAGCAGAAAAAGAAAGCCGTTTTTTTTATCTTACCGGCATTTTCACTTGCTATGTGTATTTTCTTTTACACAAGAGGCAGCTATTTTGAGAACATCTTAATGGGAACGGCGATGGGAGTATTGGGATATTATGCGGTAAAAGGCATATGTTCGGCAAAAATCCGAAACCGCTCCGGAAAGCCTTTGATTTTTTATGCAGCTTTGTTTTTTTATGCGGCAGAATATCTTTTATGGATTTCCTCGTATTTTATTACTGAAAATACTTATGTAAATCCTTATTATTTGGTTGATATATTGATACTGAATCCGGCTCTTGTTATGATAGCCGTCGCACAAAGCAAGGGGGATAAGCTATGCCGTACAATATAGAAAATATATTTATATGCCTTGCAGCTCCGTTTTTAATTGCCGCCTTCGGCACAAATGCAGGCAACAGAAAGAACTATCTTTTTATCGTTCTCGGCTTTGTCTGCTGTATTATATCTGCCTATCTGAATACGTTTTTTTCGGTGCTTTATAGTGCGCAGGGAACAACTGCCGTATTGGAAATATCGCCGGTTGTAGAGGAAACCGTAAAGCTGCTGCCTCTTTTGTTCGGCTTGATTGTTTTTGAACTTCAGCCGAAGGAGGGCGGTAATATTATCTTTAATATTGCGGTGGGCTTTGCCACTTTTGAAAACGTTTGCTATCTTTTGGAAAACGGAACGGACAATCTGTTTTATCTGTTTGTCCGCGGCTTTTCGTCGGGTGCCATGCATATTACCTGTGCCTTTATCATCGGATACGGACTCAGGGTATTCCGCCGCCCCGCCGCATTAAGGGCGGCAGGTATTTTCGGACTGTTATGCGTTGCGATTACATTTCATGCAACGTTTAATATGCTTATGAAAACTGACGGAATTATAAAGCAGCTTGGTTATGCTATCCCTATTGCCTCTTGCACTATTCTGTTTCTTTTGAAAGCTCCCTTCAGAAAATTGACTGCTCCAAAATAACTTTGTTTTATACAGACCGGTAAAAAATCCGGTCTTTTTTATTTTCTTGGGGGGAATTTTATCTTTTCAAGCACCTATATAATAAAAGGGCAAATCGAGGAGGTGTTTGAGTTGAAATCCAATGCAGAAAGAATGAGCTTAGTTTTCACCCAAGCCAAAAAAATAAAATATCGCAGGGAGACAAAAAAGCTGAATTTCTGCAAGGCGGCAACCGCCATGCTTTCCATTCTCTTGCTGTGCTGTACCGCATTATTTCCGGCATCGTACAAAAGTGCGGCGGTTGCCGGTTACTGCGGAGCAATTCTGCTGATTGACGGAATGGGCGGATATGTGCTGACAGCCGTTGTGACATTCGTCGCCGCAACGGTGATTACCGTTATTTGTATTAAAATTAAAGACAGGAGGAAACAAAAATGAGCAAAAAAATAGTGTCGGTGATATTATCACTTTGCATCATCGTTTGCGCGCTGCCAATCAATATTCTTGCGGCGCCCGAGCAAAACGAAACGCTTACCTTTGAAGTAAACGGCCTAAAAACGCTTCTTCTGCAAAACGATTACATAAGCTTTTATTTCTACGATTTTCGGTATCAAACCTATACGGCAACGGTTCCGAGGGCAATCGCAAAGGAAACAGGCGAGGTTTTTACACAGGATCTTCAAGCCCCCGGCTGCGAATTTAATGTTTATACCGGCGGAGGAAATAAGAAGACAACCTATCCGTCTGTCACACTGCAAAAGGCGGAGTTTGTGTCCAAAACGCCGAACGGGAAAAATACCGCAATTAAGGCAGACTACAACATGGACATAGGTCTGTACGATATTCCCGGAACTCCGCACGGCACAAGAATACCGGCAAAAGTAACGGTTTATCACGAGCTTGTATGTCTTGACAAAAAGGATAAAACGGCTTGGGGCGTTTTGACAACTGTTGGGGATATACAAATGAACAGAGATGCTTTATTCGGACATGATTTTTACTTTGAGTGGTGGTATGTGATAAACGGTTTCACCGGAATGGGTCACGGTGAAACCGCAAACAGCCCCGGAGGTCCGGCGATTAAGATGGATCGCACAACAGTAACCGAAAGCGGCGAAAAAACAACGAAAAGCTCGGTTGTAACAGGCAAAATCGATGATATGTCAACGAAGCACGTTCCTAAAGGGTATACCTCGTGGGGCGATATAGACGGCGTTTATGTTAATGAGCTTTATACAGACGCCTATCCGTGGGCAAATCCGTTTGTCGGTCTGTCCGATTACTACAATAAGTTCGATATTGTGTACTGCGGAGATACTCCGCTGCGTGTAAGTCTGCCGCAGGTAGTTACCGTGAAGCCACACGATTGTCCTGTTCTTACATGGGTGGAAAGCAGAAGCCATACCTACTTTGACATTGACGGAAATACGGAAATGTCTATCGGTTCGCAGTATCTGTGGGGTTATCGCAATCTGAAAACGATGAGCGAGGAGCTCCCCACAAAGCCTGACGAAATATCATCAAGCTTTTCCGCAAAGCGCCTTGCGGCGTTTGAGTCAAACGGCGCAATTACCGTTGAATACGTTTCTGATGACGCTGCGCTTGAAAAGCTGAAAAAGAAATACAACTCATCCCCCGTTGCGCAAATCGGCGGCGAATACGAAAGCACAAACGGCTCTTCCTTTGTGTTTACGGACGGCGCCGCAATGCTCACTCCTTCCGTGACGGCGACATGGAACAAAAATGCCGGCGGAAAGCTGATTATTCACAAGGACGGACGTATCGAGCAGCACGGCGTTCACCTGAACGCTCCGTCGTTTAAATTCTATCAGCCGAGCGGCGGTGCGGAAGGCTCTTTAAAAATTACGCTTTCAAAAGAAGGTTTTACATTTGATATTGAGCCGGATAAAAACGATGCAATCATTTATGTTGATATTCCGTATGCAACGGCAAAGCTGGAAAAGGCGTCTGCCGACGCGGACGGCAACCTCATTTTCAACGGCGAAATAGGATTCAAAACAATATTTGACGGCGCTAAATTTTCACTTGAAAAGCTGGGCTACGGCTTAAAGGAAAAAACAGTGAACGGCAAAAAGACGTATGAATTTAAGGTTAACGGCGTAAAAGCAAAGGGCAGCTTTGACACCGCCAAGATGATGGCGTTGGAGCTTGCAAAGGTTGAGGGTGAGGTCAACACCTTTAAGGGTGAGGAAAGTTATGCCTTCAGTCTTGAGCTGAATGCCTTTGACCTGTTTGAAACCGAAGCTTCTCTTGCTCTTGAACGCATTAAAAACGGTTCTCTCGTTCCGGACGAGCTGTGGTTTTTTGTAAAAGCGTCACCCGGAATCGTCCTTGTTCCGCCCGTTCCGGTAGGGCAGCTTAACGGCGGCGGCGCAGGCTTTAAGGATCTTGCCGCAACGATAAAAGGCAATTATTTTTACATTCCGCCCGTAAAGCTGAGAGGTGCTCTGGCGGGAACCTATCTGCATCTTATCGAGGGAACAGGTAACATTGTTATAGGGCCGAGCGAGATTTCACTAAAAGCGACAGATGTTAATCTTGTAGGCGCAGGAGCGGCGACGCAGATTATCGACAGCTTCGGCTATTCCTTAAAATTAAACGGACAGGAACGCAGTTATAGAGGCAATACATATCAAGGCGTTTATTTCGGCGGCTCAAAGGAGCTTGCATTAAATCTGCCGAGTAAACAGATAGACGTTATAACGTTTGACTCTTCGATTGAATTGGGCGCTTTCGGCGGTGTGAATGACAGCAGGGATTATCTGTATCTTGCAATCGGTGCAAACGGCACGGTTGCAGGCAGATTGCAGATTCCAAAAGGTAGTCCCGTCTTTGCCGGCAAAGGATTTAATATCGGAAATATCAATCTCATCGTAGGCGGTCAGACGGCATTCCCAATCAGAAACGTCACCGTCGAGGAGGGTATGAAGCAAGCCTTCCAAAATGTCGATGTGTACCTCGGCGTGGTGGCTGAGGTGGGCGGCTGGTTCGCCAGCGCCCGGGCATGGGTGCTCGTGCCGAAGATCGTGGAGACCAACTTCCGCAAGGGCGGCGGCTGGGGTCTTGAGTTTAAGGTGCTCGGCTATATGCCCGAATGGAACTGGGCGGATAAAGGTGTGACGCCGGTTGTGACTCTGCTTTCGGAAGGCGGCGGTGCGAACTTTGCGGCGGTGCGCGAGGAGAACCTTGTGCTTGCAAACGCCGGCATGAGCCGGACGGAAATCTCAGTGAGTGCCGGAACGGACGAAGCGCCGTATATCGTACTTGCCTTTGACGGAAACCTCACCGAGAAGCAGATCAAAGACAACCTGAAGATTTTCAATGACAGCAACACCGAGCTTAATATCGACTGGATGACCGACGACAGTCAGTTTAATCCCAACGAAGCTGTCAGTGCGACAACTATCGCAGATATGGAAAAAACAAACGCTGACGGCAAAAAGTATCGTCTGGCTCTTCTGCGGCTTAAAAAAGGCGGCAAGTACACCGTTGACGCAGGCGGGTTGACCTTTACCGATGAGAAGGCGTTTTCCGTTGAGCCCTTTGAGAAATTGGCTCTGACAATGAACGGCAATCAGCTTTCCGGTAAGGTTAAGTATGCCGTAGATAACACGCCTTATGTTATCCGCACTTATTTTTCAAATGAAGAGGGCGGAGCGGATTATATGATTTCCGAGCAGGAAATCGGCGATACCTCAAACATTACGCTTCCGGTTCCGTCATCGGGTGCGCTGGCTCCCACCGGCAAATATTATGTAACAGCCTTTCTTATGACGAAAAAACTGGCTGATATGAACGGCGACGGCGAAGAGGAGGAAGCGCTTATCGCCATTGACAATCAGGCATTTGGCAGTAAGGTTTCATACGCCAATATATATGAGCCGTCCGCCCCGGCAAACGTTACCTTGCAGGCGTCCGGGAATGAAGTAATGCATGCACAGTGGGATGCGGCAGACGACGCAGACGGTTATGCCGTGAGAATTTATGAAGAAAAAGACGGTTCATGGACAGATACGGGCTTCGGATATGATTTGGACGATGGCTCAACCTCGATAGATATGGCGCTCACAGTAGGTGGAAACGGTGTCCGCGTAAACGAAGAAGGAAGCTCCGCAGAGTCGGTTGCTGCCGAGAACCTGATGCCGGACAAGACCTACAAGATTGGCGTTCGCGCATACAAAAAATCGGCGGACGGAAAGTATTACAGCAGGGAAACCGAATCCTCGGGCGAATATCTGCCGAGATATACGCCTGTTGAAATAACGCTTTCGGTTAACGGCAGCGAGTGTACCGCCGATGAAAACGGTGTTTACCATGCGTATGTCGGCGGAGGAAATAACACCCTGACGGTAAGCGGTTCGGACAGTAGCGCATCGTTTAAGGTAACAAGAATGGATTCAAATGCAGAGATACCGAAGGAAAATACAGAAAATACCTTTGCAATTCCCGAATTTGAGGGAAGCCTGATGTTTAAGGTTGACGCTGTTTCCGGCAATGGCGTAACAAGCGTATTCCTGCTTGTGGATATGGATAAAGAGCCGCCCGTGCTGACGCTTTCCTCCGACGTATTCTACGCCGACAAGGAAACCGGCGAATATACGATAACCGGAATGGCGGATGCGGGCAGCAGAATCGTATACGGCAAAAATGAAGAGGTTCTTGCCGGAGCAGACGGAAGCTTTGCTGTTTCCGGACAGCTCGATGAAAGCGAAACAAGCGCCGTTATCATGCTATATGCACAGGATATTGCCGCCAATACTTCCTCGCCGCAGACGGCTCTTGTAACAAAGAAAACCTCCAATACCGTAACGGTAAATGAAAGCTATGCGGAGATTTCGGGCGGCGGAGAGTATTCAACCGGCGAAACGGTAACGATTAATGCGGGTGAACGCAGCGGCTATACCTTCAGCGGCTGGACATCGGACGACGGCATACAGCTTGCGAATATCAAAGCACAGGAAACAACCTTTACCATGCCTGATAAAGCGGTAACCGTAACCGCAAACTGGACAAAAACCGGTGGATTCACAGGCGGTGGCGGCGGACGAGTCACTTCACGCTACACCGTATCGTTTGAATCAAACGGCGGCAGCAAGGTTACAAATCAGACCGTTACAAGAAACAGCGTTATAAAAGAGCCGATGGCACCGACAAAAGAAAACTTTGATTTTGACGGTTGGTACTCGGATAAAGAACTAAAAACCAAGTACGATTTTTCTGAAAAGGTAACAAAAGGCTTTACACTCTATGCAAAGTGGACGGAAAAGTATAACGGCGGCACAACGCCGGACGACGAATGGAAGAATCCGTTCGCCGATATTCACAAAAACGACTGGTTCTATAATTCGGTGAAATACGTATACGAAAACGGTCTGATGAAAGGTGTATCAAATACGGAATTTGCACCCAAAAACGATATTACAAGGGCAATGTTTGTTACGGTTCTTTATCGTATCGAAAACGAGCCGCAGGCAGCCCAAGCCGCCTTCATTGACATAGAAAGCGGAAGCTATTATGAAAAGGCTGTTGCGTGGGCAAGCAATAACGGTATAATCTTTGGAATTTCCGGAAATCAATTTGCTCCGAATGATAATATAACCAGAGAGCAGATGGCGGCAATTATCTATCGCTATGCAACATTCAAGGGATATGACATAACGACAATCGGCAGCACAGCCTATACGGACAACAGCAATATTTCAGAATATGCGAAGAACGCTGTAACATGGGCGGCGGAAAAGTCCATTATGACAGGTAATACGGACGGCAGCTTTGCACCAAAAGCCAATACGACAAGAGCACAGGCAGCCGCGGTATTTATGCGTATGCTGGAAAACCTAAAATAAAACAAAGCTTAACATTAAAACCGCCCTCTTAAAACGAGGACAAACGACGGCATAGCAGGCCGCCCGGTATAGAGGCAAAACGCCTTTATCGCCGGGCGGCTTTTTTTGTGCCTTTTTATATGATATTACAAAGCAAAGAAAGCGAAAGCGATTACCGCATAAATAAAAAATTGCCCTGCATAGGACAAAATTATTCTTTTTGTAACCGGTGTTGTATGCTATAAAAGACTTATTTATCTGTATAAGTCAAAACGAGAAAAAGAAAGGAGTTGTGCATAATGAAAAGCACAAAAATCATGCCTTTGTATGAGCGTCTTTCCCGTGATGACGAACTGCAAGGCGAAAGCAACAGTATCACAAACCAAAAGAAACTGCTTGAAGATTATGCAAAGCGGAACGGCTACACCAATATACCTACAACAAAGCGCTGCAAAACAGGCTTGCAAAATTCAGCAGACAAAACCCGAAATGTGCAAGGCTTGTAACAGCCTACCCTTGCAGCGCAGTATCTTATGAGGTTGACAAAAAGCGCTTTACTTCCCCATACAGTGAGGAACGCAGAGCAAAGGCAAGAAATTACGCAATAAAGAATAACATAATTTCAAACATAGACAGTAGGCACAAAGAGAGCATATAACGGCGGTTTTAGGTCAAAACATCAAGTCAAGACTTGGATGCGAGAGGTTAAAAATCTTGTTTTGATATGGGTAATGTGTTTATATTAAAAGTGTGATTTTTGCGCGTCAAGAGAGGTGATTCTGAAATAAAAAAATCACGCACAAAATGCGTGAAAATAGCCTTTTCGTCAAAATATCTTGAATTTTGCGGATAAATGGTGTATAATAAATTTTGTCGGAGCAATCCGACGGGCAGTTCGGGAATGAACATTCCGTGGACGGCTCGCCCCAACCCCATTACATAATGGAAAGGGGGTGTTGCTTATGGGAAAGACTATATTAAGAACATTGTTTTTTACAATTATCTTTATGATAGTTTTTACTATAAAAGCAAGTTAGTCGCCCACACCGTCAAATGTAGCGACTAACTTTTAGTTCATATTTGGCGAGCCGTTCAAACGGACTGCCTTTTTCTATTATCATTATACATCTGAAAAGCGGTTTTGTCAACCGTTTAACAGAAAATTTAATACTTGCAAGCAAAAAGCTGTCTTTTTCAATAAAGGCAGCTTTTTGTTTTATAATGAGGCAATGGAGGTTTAGCTATGGAAATATACGGATATGTGAGAGTGTCAAGCACAGACCAAAACGAGGACAGGCAGATGCTTGCACTAAAAAAACAAAATATAGCGGATAAAAATATATACATCGACAAACTGTCGGGAAAAGATTTCAACAGACCGGCGTATAAAAAACTGATAAAAAAGCTGAAAAGCGGAGATTTGCTCTATATCCTCTCTATTGACCGCCTGGGGCGGAATTATGAGGAAATTCAAAATCAATGGCGAGTGCTGACAAAGGAAATCGGTGCGGATATATGCGTTATAGATATGCCGCTTCTGGACACAAGACAGGGCAAGGATTTAATGGGAACATTTATAGCGGATTTGGTGCTTCAAATACTGTCTTTTGTGGCACAAAGCGAGAGGGAAAATATCCGAAAAAGGCAGCTGCAAGGCATAGCCGCCGCAAAAGCAAAGGGTGTGCGTTTCGGCAGACCGGAAAAAGAAATTCCGCCGGAGTTTATATCACTCATAGGAGAGTGGTAGAAGAAGAAAATCACATTAGCCGAAATCCTTGAAATTTGCCAAATAAGTGAATCGACCTTTTATCGCCGGCTCCGCGAATATCGGATAAAAGACAAATAACTGTCAAAAGGTGTACCTTTTGACAGTTACTTTACTGTATAAAATTGTATCACAAAAATATCTGAAAATCAATCTTTTTTGCAAAATTTGTATAAAAAGACGAGAAAATTTTTCTAAATTTGATTTTTTGTTACTTGAAATGGGCTATTGTCAAAAGGCACACCTTTTGACAATATGCGTCTTAAAAACGCACAAGCCATAAAAATTTGTATATTTTGTGGAAGGGGGCTGTGGCAGTATATTTGGCAAACTGAAATATTATGAAAAAAACGGAGGTATTACAATGAAAGTAAAAAGAATTTTATTGACTTTGTTTGCATGTATAAGTATAATAGTATTTGGCGCAATAAGCGCATCGGCGGATACGTATGGAAAATATGAAACTTTAGGCTATAGAATTTCAAATAATAAAGTCATGATTACACGCTGTGACCAAGAAGTGACGGAGATTGCAATCCCTGAACAAATAGATGGATACCCTGTAACAAGTATTGGTAGTGGAGCATTTTCTCATTGTAAAAAATTAACGAATATAACTATTCCGGACAGCGTTATAAAGATTTATTCTAACGCATTTCAATATTGTACCGCATTGACGAGCATAACTATTCCGGATAGTGTTAAAATTATCGAGTCATATGCATTTGCTTACTGTGATAAACTGGAAAGTGTGGTTATGGGGAACGATGTTGAAGAAGTTGGGGGGTTTATATTTCAAAAATGTTATAGTATATCATCAGTAGTTGTTCCCAAAAATGCTCAAAAAATAAGTGATAGTGTACTCGCTAACACATCTTCTGAAACTTTATTATTATATTATAATGGAACTGAAGATGAGTTCAAGCAAAGCCCGTGGCGCTCAAGAAAGATGAATAGAAAAGTAAAATACTTTAGTTATGTTACAATCATCGACACGGTTAAAAATCAAAAAATAAAAAGAATGTATGATATAAATTCATCGCTTTATGTTGCTGACATCAAAGAAATGTTTGGACAATATATTCCTGTTCTGTATACTGATGAAAATTGTGAAAATGAGTTTGATTTATCAACAATATTAACGAAAAACGTTGTATTGTATGCAAAGAGTCAGACATCAACTGCTTGCGTAACAGCGTCAACAGGTGAGAAAATCTTTATTACAACACCGTATTTGCCGGAAAATTGTTTGGTGATTCTTGCCTGTTACAAAGACGGAAAATTTGTTGAAATGAAATCGGAGACAAACAAAAATGAAAACATATACTTCGCGGTAAATTCGGATTTTGATTCTGCAAAAATTATGGCATGGGAGAGTTTAGACAGTATGACCCCTATTTGTGATATGGAAAGCGTCAGATAAAAAAGAGGTGTGATATTTGTTCAGAAAACGGAGGTAATGACAAATGAAAACAACCGAAATTTATAACAATTTAATATACAAAACAAATGCTGATAACTCTGCAAGATATGTCTTGGGAAAATACAATGACAACCCTCTTGTATTTTTTGGTATAAATCCCAGCACAGCTACAATAAATGAGAATGACAACACTGTTTCCGTTGTAGAAAAAATCGCCGGGAAGTTCGGGTATGGCGGATATATTATACTTAATTTATGTCCTATCAGAGCAACAAAAATAAGTGAAAATTTTGTGAAAAAATGTTGTGAAAAAGAAATGCTTATAAACTTGGAATACGTGAAGAGTGTTATTGGAAACGGTCAAAATGTCGTTGCCGCTTGGGGCGGTCATATAACTGACAGGGACTATTTTTTGCAGTCACTTATAGAAATAAATAAGGTTGTTAATAGTGCAAATGCTAAATGGGTATGCTTGTCAAAAACAAAATACGGGCATCCTCACCATCCGACACGGATAGCGTATTCAAAAATGGACTTAATGCCATTTGATATGGAGTCTTACATAAATATGTTAAATAAAAAATAATATAAAATTACATAGGAGCAATTAGTCTTAACAGATTGATTGCTCTTTTTTATGCCAGAGCGCAGAAAGGGGGTGAATTTTATGGCAAATCTAAACGATCAAATCGGAAAAATCAATGAGCAAATTAAGCAGTTGCAGAACAAAAAGAAGACATTGCTTGCAAAGGAGAGCGAGGAAAAGCGAAAGAAACGGACAAAGCGGTTAATTGAGCGAGGGGCGATTTTGGAAAGCGTAATCAGCAATGCAGAGAACTTTTCAAATGAGCAGTTGCAGGCTCTTTTATGTAATCTTTATATTCACTGTTTACCAATACGTTTGTCAAATGCCGGGCAAAACGCGAACATATGCATCTCTCGCTCAAATCGTTTTCAATGAGATATCCTTCACAGCGGTTAAACGAATCCATAGCCTCCAAAACTATATTTTTCAATTCATCTTTTTCCATTATATTCCCTCACATATCTGTCTTTTCCCAAACACGGCATACCATATCCGTCATGTCACATTTTAGTTTTTTTCACAGCACAGATGAGCCCTTTCCGATTCTTAAAACCGCAAATTCTGCACAGTCTGTCCAGACGATATTTGATTCCGTTTACGGTCATAAAGCAACTTTCGGCTGTTTTTTCATAGCTTGCTCCCGATGCAAGCATGTCTATCACGTGCATGTCGTTTTTACTGCAATTTTCAAATAATTTTTCAATCATAACCATTTCCCGTACTTCTTCGTCATCATAAAACCTGAAACTGGTGTTCTCACCGTTATTGGCGTCTTTTGCATTGCAGTCAAACGGAATATTCTGCGTTGTTTCTCTCACAATAATTTCACTTTTCACATTGACATTTACAGAGTGCAGATTGGGGTTCTTCAAAAGCATTTGATATATGTCTATTGCTGTTTTCCCGTATTCTTCATAGTTCAGTGATACACTGGTAAGCGACGGTTTGTTTATCTTCCCCAGATGTGTATTTGCAAACCCGACCACAAACAAACGCCCCAAATCATCGGGTATGTTTTTTCTCATGCTGTTGATAAGGGATATTGCGGCATAATCATTGGTGCATATCACCGCATCATAATTTTTTATATCCTTCAGAAACCGCTGACGGCATTCCCTCAAATCACCAAAGTTGTAGTACACGTTTTCCCTGTGGCTGAATGCCGAAAGCTTGATGTTGTCGGCAGTTGAGGAAGGATTTACGCCATATAGCGCGACGCGCTTTCTGCCGCAGCTGTCAAGATAATGCAAAACATCTTTCACTGCGGAATAAAAATCGGTGCAGACATTGCTGACAGACAGTGAATACGGTCTGTTGCTGACAAGTATTATAAACGATTTGTGTGATTCCTTCATCTGATTGACCGTTTTGTATATCCATGCCGGCGTGGTGCCGACAACAATAATTGCATCAGAATCATCTGTGTCAAACTCCCCGTTTTTAAAATCAAACTTTATCTTTTTTGTCCTTGAGCGCTGTTCGATTCCGCTTATTATTCGTTCGCACCAGGTTGTTTCGCGATAATTTGTTTCCAAAACTATATGTACCACCGGACATCACCTCATATCAATTATAATATATCCTCAAGACAAAAGCAAGAAAATCCGGAAATTTTGCCGGATTTTTTTTGCTTTTCATATGTGCAGAAAAGTTATACAATATGTTTAAAAGGAGTGCATAAAAATGAGTAATTCAATAAAAAAAGAAAAGAAAACAATACCAACTTACATTCCGAAAAAGGCAATGGATTTGCCGATATTCTTTGAGAAAAAGCCATATCAGGGCGCCAGCGGCAGGCTTTATCCCCTTCCCTTTTCGGACAGCATCAGCGACACAAAAACAGACGTGGAATATGACATATATACCCTTGAAAACGAGTATATCATGACGCAGGTTTTGCCGGACAAGGGCGGGAAAATTCTGCGCGGATATGACAAAGTCGGCAATTATGACTTTATTTATCACAACGAGGTTATCAAACCGGCATTGGTCGGGCTTGCCGGGCCGTGGATTTCCGGTGGCATTGAATTTAACTACCCCCAGCACCACCGCCCGACAACATATATGCCGTTTGAGGCAATGGCCGAAGAAAGCGAAAACGGCGAAAAGACAGTGTGGACAGGCGAGGTTGAACCTTTTAACCGCATGAAAGGCATGGTGGGTATCTCTATAGATGAAGGCAGAAGCTACATAAAAGCCAAAGTCAAAGTGTATAACCGCACCAATCAGCCACAGGTTTTTATGTGGTGGGCAAACCTTGCCGTACCTGTGAATGATACATACAAAACCATTTTCCCGCCTGATGTGAAATGGGTCAACGACCATGACAGGCGCTGTGTCATGAGCTGGCCGATTGCGAAAGGGATATACCACACCGCAAGACCGTTTGACTACGGCGAAGGAACAGATATCTCTATGTATGATGCAATAAAAGTCCCCTCCTCTTTCCTTGTGTCCCAGGGGCAGTCCGACATGGACTTTGTCGCCGGTTATGACGGAGGAAAGCAAAAAGGAATCGTGACCGTTGCAGACCATCATATCTCTCCGGGCAAAAAAATGTGGCACTGGGGCAAGGGGGATTTCGGTGAAATGTGGTGTTCAAACCTGACCGACAAAAACGGCCCGTATATCGAGCTTATGACGGGGGTATACACCGACAACCAGCCCGACTTCACCTGGATTGCACCATATGAAAGCCGCGTCTTTGAGCAATACTGGTATCCCATACGCGAGATAGGCGATGTGAAAAATGCAACAATTGATGCGGCGGTAAATGTTGAACAAAGAGGCGAAAAACTGTTCTTCGGGTTCAATGTCACCGGCAGTTTCAAAAATGCAAAAATCAACGTATACAACAAGGATTCAATTATATTTACAGACACCGCAGACCTTGACCCGACAAAGGCATATCTGAAAGAATCGGACATGCATGACACTAACATCGGGGACATAAAAGTTGAACTGCTTTCCGATGCCGGAAAAATCCTTGTTGATTACAAAACATATAAAAGAGGGCAAAAACAGCCGATAAAACCCAGAAAACCTGTTGTCCGCCCGTCAGAGTTGGAAACAGTTGAGGAATTGTATATCAACGGACTGCATCTGGAGCAATACAAACAACACAACTATGACGCGCGTGATTATTATCTTGAGGGTATTCGCCGCGCCCCCTCCGACATAAGATGCAACACCGGCATGGCAAGGATATCTTATAAAAACGGTCAATTTGCAGACTGCATAAAATATGCCGACACGGCAATCTCAAAAATTACGCAAAGGAATATGCACCCCTCAGACACAGAGGCAATGTATTTTAAAGGTCTTGCCCTGAAAACCGTCGGCAAAGAAAAAGAAGCCTATGACATACTTTCCATGGCGGCATGGGATTACAGGTTCCGTTCTGCGGCATATTTTGAGCTTGCCCTGCTTGACTGCAAAAACGGTGCATTCGCCGATGCACTCGAAAAACTTGATACATCAACAAGCTATAACTCCGCGCACCCCAAGGCATTCAGAAACCTTGCACTTTCATATTTTGACAAAAAGGGCGATTACCTTTCGGCAAAGGCATGCATGGAAACAGCGCTTGAAAACAAGCCCGACGACCCTAGGCTTATTCTGGAATACCAGCAAATACTCCGCAACATGAACTATTCACCCGAATACATGCTTGATGTTTATGACAAATACGAAGCGCTTATGCTTCAGCGTGACGACTGTTATCTGGACAAAATAACACTCAAATGTATGACGGGCGAATACAAAGAGGCAATCGGCATGGCAAAGTACAGACGCTTTCACATCTACGAAGGCGGCGAGGGCAAGCTGACAAAACAACATGCATGGATGCATGTCCTCTACGGCAATGTTCTTTGCCGCGAAGGGAACTTTGACGATGCTGAAAAAGTCTATAAAGACGGCATAAATATGCCAAAATCATATGGTGAGGCAAAAACTTTCTTCAACCAGGAGGCGCACATATATTACTATCTCGGCAGACTGCTTGAAACCTGCGGCAAGGACGCTTCGGAGGCATACAAAGCCGCCGCCGTATACAAAGCGGCAGTTTCTGAGATATCGCTGTTCCGCGCTCTTGCACTGAGAAAACTGCAAAATTTTTCCGGAGCAAAAGCAGTGCTTGACGAAATGGAAAAAGTTGCCAACAATTTCATCGAAAACTGTGACATGAGAACATATTACGGAGTAGGTTCTCCTTCACCCATGCCTTTTGAGCTTGATATCAAAAAAACAACCTCACCGACGGGTATCTCTTGAAGGCGTATGCCCTGCTCGGCATGGGCAAGTTCAACGATGCAGACGAATATATCGAAAAAGCAAGGAAAATCAAGCAATACGATTTCAGAATCTATGCTTATGACAACATAAAGGACAGCGTTATATTCTAACCGTTCCGCGGACATGAAAGCGTACTGTATAAAAAGCCAATCGGCATTTTATACAGTACGCTTTCGTTTTGGATAAACATTCTGTTTTCACCTAATTACACCGTGCCGCATAGTATGATAATAAGAATCCTTGCGGATTCAATTTTTGCGGAGGTGACCATTATTGGACAGTAATGTATTTTCAGCTATGATGCTTACCGTGCTGGCAGGCATATCAACGGGAATCGGGAGCATCATAGCTTTATTTGCAAAACGAACCAATACAAAATTTTTATCACTGTCACTCGGTTTTTCTGCCGGGGTTATGCTTTATGTTTCTATGATAGAAATTTTTTCAAAAGCAAAAGACTATCTGACAGCAGCAAACGGATATACAAAAGGCTATTGGCTTTGTGTTATTGCTTTTTTCGCCGGAATAGTCATAATCGGGCTCATTGATTTCTTTGTCCCGTCGACAGAAAGCGATATCGGCAGCGACATAACAAATAAAGATAACCACTTAAAGCGCATGGGGATTATGACTGCTTTTGCAATTGCAATACACAATTTCCCCGAGGGCATGGCGACTTTCACATCGGCGCTCCGCGACCCGCGCCTTGGGATAGCCATTGCCGTTGCCATTGCGATACATAACATACCGGAGGGCATCGCAACATCGCTCCCCATATATTTTTCAACAGGCAAAAAGGGAAAAGCGTTTTTGATATCCTTCCTCTCAGGCATCACCGAGCCCATCGGGGCTATTGTGGGATATCTCATACTTCGCCCCTTCTTTAACGACACCGTATTCGGTATTCTTTTTTCCGCAATCGCCGGAATCATGGTGTTTATTGCGCTTGAAGAACTGATACCGATGGCACACGAATATGAAAAAAGCAAAATCACAATCATCGGAGTTGTCATCGGCATGATTGTGATGGCAGTGAGTCTTTTGATTTTTATATAAAATATAAAGAAATGCCACCTGCATAGCGGGTGGTATTTCTTTATCAATCCATAAGTCCGTCTGCCTTCAATTGACGAATCACGTCCAAAACTCCTCGATATGCCATGCCTTCTCCGACATAACCGCCGCCATTTCTGACAATCTCTTTTATGTTGTCATCAGCATTGCCGACACAGGCGCCGACAAACCCCAATTTCCCGTCAATCATGGAAATATCATTATAGTTATCGCCTATGGCAAGCACCTCCTGTGGTTTTATGCCAAATGATTTTGCCGCCTCAAGCAATGTGTTGCCCTTGCCGGCTTGTTTGTGATATATCGTTATCATGATTCCGTTGCGGTGTACTGCGGCATCTTTGATATTTTTATCCTTTACAAACTCTTCCATGACCAGCATTGCCTTTTGTGCGTCTTTTTCCGCGACATGAATTTCCACCCCAAAATCTCCGTACACCATAAAGTTGTTTATTTTTATATTTTCTCTTTTATACAGTGCGATAATGTCATCAAGGTGCTTTGCCAGTACTACATTCAGTGCCATTATCTTTTGTTTTATTTCGGGATTATATCCTTCATTTTCGATATAATTATCTTTGTCAATTTTATAGATATATGCCTCACGTGCAATGATATAATTAGGGAACGGATTTGCCCATTCAATACCGAATGACTCCAGCTCTGTCTGAAAATTCCAATATACGCGTCCCGATACTATCCCGGCATAATTCCCTTTTTTTATAAACGAATTGAGTTCGTCAATCAGTTCCTTCCCGACCTTATTTTTCTTAACCGAGTGGTCAACCAAGGTCCAGTCAAAATCCATTGCAATCATTTTTATCATATTATACACTCCTTAAAGAATCAAAGTTTTATTTCCGTACATTATATTACCATAGATTTTATGTTTTGTAAATAGTTTTATTATGTGCTTTCAGCAAAAAAGGCAGTCTGAAAAGCCAATCAGCTTTTCAGACTGCCCCTTTCTCACTTTTTCATATTTCCTTAAATTTTATCTTGAAAGGTAATTATACAGCATAATCACAGCCTGTGCCCTGGTTGTTTCGCGGTTCGGGTTGAAGTTCCCTTCCCCGTCGCCCGAAACAACGCCAAACGCTGTCAGAATATTGATGTATCCTATATTTTCTGTCACATCTTTATACAATGACGCATATATTCCGGGCAGCTTTGCATATTCCTCCCCGCCCATGGCGCGCACCATAAACTTTGCCGCATCAGAACGCGTCAGGGGGGCATCGGGGGTTATGTCCTTATCAAAGAAATTCCCCGGGAATGCCGCACATATCTTGTCTGCAGTATAATAATTTCTCAATATCTCCGCATCATTATGATAAAATACTATCGCAAGCAGTGCCATATAATCCTTTTGGGTGATTGCCTCGTCAGGCCTAAATTCCGTCCCGTCAAAAAATATACCGTATTTTGCAAGCGTTTCGATTTGCTTCTGTGCATAATGTCCGTCGATGTCCGTATATTCTCCGCCTTTTTTCACTTCCGCTTCATATCCCCACGCCGATTTTCCCGTAAAGGCGTCAACAACACCTTCTGCAGACAGTCTGTATACAGGGACAAATTTCTTTGATGCATAATCGGCAACATAATATATACGGTACTTATCGCCTGCCTTGATTTTGTCAAAGGCCTCTTCTTTGGTGATTATTCCGTCCGGGCTCGGGAATTCAAGGATATCATAATCAATGTAATAAGAGCGTAGTCTTCCGTCACCGTCAAAGCCCACGTTTATAACATTTTCGTCAAAATTAATTCCGTTTACATATCTTTTATAAGTTACATATGACAATTTTTCGGCATCAGTTTCATCTATTTTATATTCAGATGCCTTGTCTTTTGCCAGTTCTGCCACGATTTCGTCAGCAAGCTTTGTTGCCTGCTCTTTTGACAATTCATTTTCCGATTTGTCAGACTTTTTCCATTTGTTAAAGGTTACTATCTCGCCTGTTTTTGCGTCCAGATAGACATATGCGCTGAAACCTGTTTCGGAATCTGTACCATAACTCAAAGCATAAATATATCTCTTGTCATAATAACGATATGTCAGGGACACATAACTCGGTTTTGTGTTGGCGGCAATGTCAAAGAATCTGCAATTGCTTACAATTTCACAGGCACGTTCTTCCGAAATCAACCCGTCAATTTCTTCAATGTTTTTCTTCTCAGCCTCAGAAAAACTCTTTTGATTTGAACCGCCCCCGGACGCACCTGCGTCCATTGCCAAACTTTCTTGTTCAGAGATGTAATAGTGTTGCTCTGGGCTTATTGCCTCGCCCGTGATTGCATCTATGTATTTGTCACTCGAAGAGCCATACACCAGTTCTATCGATTCTTTGTCCTTGTCATATTTTTTTGTATAATACAGTTTTACACCAATTTTTGAGTTATAGGCATCTGTTGCGTCTTTTTCGGATATCGCATTTTCCGCGCTTGCAAATTCCAGCCCTGTTGTGTACGAAATGCCAAAATGAACTAAATTGCATTTTCCATCAAGTCTTATGTTCCCGACATCGGGCCATACCGGGATTCCGTTTTCATAACGCTGAATTGAAAATACATAATTATCACTTCTGAAATTTTCATACAACGCATAATCGCTTACAACCAAGTCCCCCTTGAGGCTCGGATTCAGTTTGTCAACTGCCTCCTGTGCCTTTTTCAAAGCTTCCGCTCTCGGTGTGCGGTTTATTGAAAACCTTCCGCTTTCTCTCCCGATATCCGGGCCTGTCACGTTGTACAGGGTGATAACTCCGTCACCATTGCATGCCACATTCATGTTTTTCCACTCGCCGTCTGTGTGGTCGTCCCAGGAAAAGCCGTAGATTGTCCCATATTCGTCATTGTCTACCGAAGAATTAAATTCCGAATATTGTTCTGTGTCCCCCACTCTTTCCTTTACAGATGCAAGGATTTTTTGCATCTCGTCGCTGTTGCTTTCGGCAAAAACTGCCGACGGAGCAAGCACCGCCATACAAAGTATTGCTGATATAAGTTTTTTCACACAAAACCCCTCCTCGTTTTTGTTTTTCTATATATAATACTTTTTGAAAAGGCAAAAGGTTGCATAAGATATTATTTTTTTTATAAATATTGCCATTTTTTTTATTATATGGTATACTTATATTATATCAAAAGCAAAACAAAAATACAAGAGATTTATTATTAGGTAATTGTAAAACTAACGTTTTTCAATTAAAATTTTTGGATAGAAATAAAAAGTTACATACAATTTTAACTTTACGACAGGTTGAAAATTTTTATTTCAGCCAAAAATGACGCACATGTCGTCATTTTTGATTACCAATCAGGGGTTGGCACCCCCAATTCCCCCGCAAAGATGCGGTGGGTAATTGTAAAATGTAAATTTTACAATTACCTAGAGATTTATTATATAACGGAGATTTTTATGAGCGAACCAAAGAAAAATAATATTTATGAAATCAAAATTGACTCTGTTTCCTCCGACGGGAGCGGCGTCGGAAGAATTGACGGGTTTACGGTATTTGTTCCACAAACGGTGACGGGCGACGTTGTGCGTGCACTTATCCTGAAAGTGCAAAAAAATTATGCATATGCCAAATCCCTGGAAATTTTGGTTTCTTCGCCCTTTCGGCAAAACACACCTTGTCCGTATTTTTCACAGTGCGGCGGTTGCAGCCTGCTGCATATAAATTATGATTATCAATTGGAAATCAAAAAGGGAATCATAGAAAACGCACTCAGGCGCATCGGAAAAACAACACACCCGGTTGACGAAATGCTGGGGGCGGACAATCCCTATCGTTATCGAAACAAAATGGTTTTCCCTGTCGGCAAAAATTCTGACGGCAAAACGATTTGCGGTTTTTACCGCCAAAAGAGTCATGACATTGTTGCGCTTGAGGACTGTCTCTTGGGAGATGATTTCAACAACCGGGTCATAAAAACGGTTCTTTTGTACATGAAAAAGTATAATGTCCCCCCATATGACGAGAAAAATCATAGCGGTGTCATACGGCGTATTTTTACTCGAAAAGGCGCCGTGTCGGGAGAGACCATGGTTGTCATTTCCGCCGCTGCCGAAACACTCCCCCGTGCCGATTGGCTTGTTTCTGCATTAAATGCAATATTTGAAACGGCACCCAACATAATTTTGAATAGCAACAAAGAAAAAAACAATCTTGTTTTGGGCAAGAAAAACATTGTCCTCTCGGGGAAAGGCACAATGACTGACAAATTGTGCTGTGCGGAATATGAAATTTCTCCGCACAGCTTTTATCAGGTCAACCATGCCCAGACAGAAAAGCTTTATAAAAAAGCGCTGGAATATGCCGTACCGCGGCACACCGACACCGTTCTGGACATATATTGCGGTATTGGGACCATATCGCTTTATGCCGCAAATTTTGCCGCAAAGGTTGTGGGAGTGGAAATTGTTCCTTCCGCAATAAAAGATGCGAAAGAAAATGCACAGAAAAACAAAATAACGAATGCAGAATTTTATTGTGCCGACGCCGCACAAATCGTCCCAAAACTTATAGACGCCGGCACATCGCCGGATATTGTGATACTTGACCCCCCGCGCAAAGGCAGTGACGAAAAAACACTGTCGGCAACAGCACATGCCGCACCCGGAAAAATCGTATATATTTCGTGCAATCCTGCAACTTTGGCAAGAGATATTTGTTTTTTGGAGACCCGCGGATATGCAGTAAAAAAGGTGTGCGGCGTTGATATGTTTCCCAATACAACACATGTGGAGACTATAGTGTTGCTACAAAACCGAAATATGTAGAAATCCTTGATTTTAAGCACTTTGTGAAGCATACAGTCTTTAATTCGGAGGGCGATAAATTCCGAAATAAAGAGATAAAAAATTACGTTGTCGTAAAAGTAGTAATTGATATGGTGTGTGGGAACACAAAGAAACAGTAAATAAATCTAACTAAAAAGAGATGTGAAAATGCATCTCTTTTTTTATTTTGGAGGAAACAAAAATGAAATGCCTTATGAAATATGAATGGGTAAAGCTTATGCGATCCCACCTGCCCCAAGGCAAGGGCGTAATGGGCGCTTGGATGAAGCTTGCCTCCCGTGCAGCATTTCGTAAAGGCATAGCCACCTACTGCGGATACAAAAACGAAGTTTCACCGGGTATGTGGTCAGGCGGTATTGTCGGTATTAAAAGTATACTCGGTATAAAGAAAAAATCAGATGCACTTTTAATGCTTGACAAACTATCGGAACTCGGCTATATAAAATATGAGCTTAATTCCGAAAATAAAAAGCTTACATATCAGATAACCGATTGGGTTGTAAAATGTTCCGGAGAGGAATGTATGAACGGGACTGTTTACACAACAGACGGATACGGCTTCCTCTGCCTTCCACGCAATATAACAGAAAGACTTGTATCATTAAATTATAAATTTGAAGAAACAGACGCATGGCTTGACCTTTGGTGCCACACGGTATCAAATGATGCAGGCAATGCGTTTTCTTTTTCAGCACCGGTTATTCAGTATGGAAAATACGGTGCCTTACTTACTCTCGAAAACCTCGGCAAACGCTGGAACTGGGAAAAAACGAAAGTATGGAGATTCTTTCAAAAATACAGAGATGTCTTCACTCTATACAAAATGCCCGGCTCCTACGGCTGCCTTGTGTTTAATAAACTGTATCCAACCGATACGGAAACTGCAATACCCTCACACGAGGAAACTGTGCGTATTCTTGAAGAAATACGCATTTGCGGTCGTAATACGCACAAACAGACTTCGGATCACGAGCATATCAACAAGCTGATTTGTTGGTACAGCAAAAATATCTGTCAAGCAAAAGCTGATGAACACTGGAATAATCGTGTTGCAGAATCAGCCTATATATTACGCGCGTATATTTCTCCGTGTAGGAATTGTAGTATATGTGAATATGACTGCGAAAGAATATTAGATTTATCCATTCCCGTTATTGAAGCGAATAACATCCGCGGACCGTGTATACCCGTGGACTTAACAAAATTTGAAAAGGAGTTTTTTGACTATGAATAAAAAGAATTTATACGAACAGCAGGAAGACATCATCAGAAAGCAGTCTGAGGCCTTTATAACCCTGCTTACCCACCGAGGAATACTCGGCGAACAAAGCATTGACGATGAAAAACTACGTAATGCCCGGCAGGAACGAAAGAAAAACACATATCATAACACGCTCATGCTGCTGAAACACTACCGCACGATTTCCTGGATGCTTGAATGCTTCCCCGATACGATTGCCGAGGAATTAGACAGACCGTTTGAAGGCATTGACGAGCTTGTTGACCATATTGATGTCGAAATGTCTATGAACAACAGAAAGCTTGAAAGCAGAATGGCAGGCATACAGAAATCGCGTTTATTGCTTGACCGTGTGAATGAAGCTCTGACCGTTCTGAAGAAAAAGCCGAATGACGGTGAAAAACTGTATAACTTGATTTATGAGACTTACATTGCGCCGGAAAAACTGTCGCTCACGGATATTTTATACAGACTTGATATGTCGCCGAGACACTATTACAGACTTCGTGAGCAGGCAATCACAATTCTCTCAATACGTTTGTGGGCAGCTCCGGGAAAGGATGTTGATTTCTGGTTTGAGATGCTTACTCTTCTGGAGGGATTATCGTGAAAAATACTCTGGCAGAAAATTGGCACAAAATTGGCGCACCGATGCCGATGACAAGCGAATATAAAAGTGGTATAATGGTATCGTCCCAAAGTGGGACCGGACATATTCTCCGCCGTTTTTGAGTTTTCCCCCAAAACTTGAAAGCGGCTTTTTTTATGCCGATTTTTGAAGAAGGAGGTAAATTGACATGGTAAAACTCAAAAAGATACGGGATAAGCTCTGTCTTATGTATTGGTCGGCGGTTGCGGTTATATCCGGAACTATGATTTCGGTTCAGCCTGTTATGGCAGACACAATCTGGAACCGGTTTTCCACCATCATGAAAGATGTATACGGACAGATTGTTGCCATCAGCACCATCGTTGCTGTTACCGTTGCGGCAATAGCATTGGTCGTCCGAATGGTATCCCGAAACCAGCGTGCCGTTGATGAAGCTACCGCTTGGCTGAAGCGTATTGTAATCACATGGATTATTCTTAACTCTTTAGGCTTTGTGGTAACTTACTTGCAACCCCTAATTTCCGGCGGTAACTACAACGGATAAGTAAAATCATGTCAAGGACGGAGGTGATAAATATTGCTTGACTGGATATTCGAGGGAATTGTCAAATGGATCTCAAGTATTGTATCACAGCTTATGGATGCGGTTTCAGGGCTGTTTTTGAACACATTGAATACCGACCTGACAGCGATGGAAGAATACTTCCCGTTTGTTACGAAAGCATTTGATGTAATGCAGTATATGGCATGGGCAATTCTCTTTTTAATTACGGTTTGGCAGTTATTCCGCGTTTTCGGCGGACCGATTACGGAAGCTGAAAATCCATTGACATTGCTTGCGAGAAGCTCCTTGTTTGCTTTGCTTATCGGATATGCCAAGCCGATATTTCTGATTGCTTTGGATATTGCCAGAGCGCCGTATACAGCTTTAATGGATGTGGCGATGACCTCAGAAGATTTTACTTTTGCGGGGATAGAACAGTCATTGAGTAACGGACTTACGACATTCATAGCCATAACGTCTGTTGTCGGGCTGCTGCTCCTTATCATTCTTGAAATTTCCCTTGGCTGGAATTATTTCAAGCTTCTACTCGAAACCGTGGAAAGATATATTGTCGTAGGTGTGTTATGTTATACTTCTCCTCTTGCGTATGCAATGGGTGCCTCAAAATCAACTGTCAATGTATTTAAGGCATGGTGTCGAATGGTGGGATCACAGCTTTTGCTGCTCGTTTTGAATGTTTGGTTTCTCAGAGCCTTTAACAGTTCTATGGGACAATTCATGGGAAACGGCGGCGCACTGTCAACAGGCGGAGGCAGTATATTTTTATGGATGTTCTGTGCGTTGGCTTTCTTAAAAACTGCACAGAAATTTGACAGCTATCTTGCGTCAATGGGACTGAATGTTGCTCAGACCGGTTCCAGCATGGGTATGGAAATGCTTATGGCGGCAAGAGTTATCAGCGGTCTTGGCGGCGGTGCAAAAAGTGCCGGAAGTGTATTCAGAGGTACTGCATCGGCGGCAGGCGGAAATGCAGCGGGCGGATTTATGTCCGGCTTTGCAAATATGTTCAAGGGCAACAGTTATGTGCGTGACGCAGTTGTAAACGGCGGTACTCGTATGGGGGCAGGCGGTTCTCTTGGATTTGTCGGACGGGCATTCGGCGGTATGGCAGCCAGAAACGGCGCTGTTCTTAACGCTGATTCAATATCATCCGTTGCGTCGAAAGCACCGAATGTATCCGGTACAATCGGCGGTGAGATTGCAAACCGCAGCCTGGGCAATTATATGCCTCAGCTTGGCGGATACAAACTGAGTGATACACAGATTACCGGCGGTCAGATAAGTACAAAAGCTGAAGGCAGTAACGGAAAAATGTCTGATGTAGAGTTGTTCAGTGCTTCACAGTTTGAAAAACCTGATGCTCCCCATTCTGTTGTAAAGGCAGCGGACGGAAGTGAATGGTATCAGATGGCAAGCGGCGACGGCTCGGGAGAATTTTATTCCGTGCCTGCGTTTACCGGAGATGTTTCGGAAGCAGGTATGGTTAAAGAAAACTTTCCCGGTGCAGAAGACGGTACAGTTCTTCGTACTGCCGATGACGGCATACTTGAAGCAACCGTTCCCGGTAACAGTTCTGCTCTATACAGCAGTGATGTATATAATCAGCCTGATGGTGCATTCTCCGTTGTTACCGATGAAAACGGCAACGAATGGTATCAGATACAATCGGCTGATATTGAAAGCGGCATAGCCTCTGTCCCGTCCGAAAAAGATGCTTACAGCTTTTCGGATATGCCTGACGATACGGCGTTCTCCTATGCAGGAAACGGTGTTGTTGAGGCAAGCCCGGAGGATGGCGGCAGTTCGCTTCTTTACAGCGGCGAGTTTTATAATGAACCGGACGCACCTCACTCTGTTGTTACGGATGATGCAGGTAACACTTGGTACCAAATGTCCGCAGACGATATTGCAGACGGTGTGCAGGCTCCGTCATTTAACGGCAATGCATTTGGATTTTCGGATATGCCCGATGATACCTCCTACTCCTTTGGCGGTAACGGAATTATTGAAGCAAGCTCGGCTGACGGAGATTCCGTTTTATATAACAGTGCGTGCTTTGCGGAACCGGAAGGTTCTTATCAGACCGTTACAGACGCTGACGGAAACAGTTGGTATCAAATGTCCGCAGAAGCAATCGGAGACGGCAGCATTTCAGCACCGTCCTTTATTGGAAACGAGTCTGAAAGCTATAATCCGACATTCGGTGATCTATCACCTTCGTCTGAGAATGTTTCCTTCCCCGGCATGGCGGAAGAAACGGTACTCACCTCGGCAGGAAACGGTGTTGTTATGGCAAACGAGGCTTCCGACAGCAATACACTCTGGTATAACAGTGCCATCTATGATGAACCGGAAGCACCTCATTCAACCATTCAATCTTCAAACGGCGTAAGCTGGTATGCAATGGAACCTCATGCGTCTGCACCTGAGTTTGAAAGCGGAGAAAATGCTGCCGCATATAATCAGGCACAGTTCCGCGAGTTCATGCCTGGCTACGGTCAGCAAATTACATCTGTTGACGGATCAAAAGCTGCTGAGGGTCAGTTTGAAGTTCGCCACAGCGACGGCGGCGGGACAAAATTCTATGATGTTACGCAATATGCCGCACCTAAAGGCGATTATCAGGTATTTGAGGACGCTAACGGAAAGCAATGGTATTCCATTAAGGGCGAGCCTGCTGTTGAAAGAAAGCCTGTATACGAAAACGGTAAACCCGTTTATGAAAAAGACGGTAAGAATGTTAAAACCGTTTCGGTTGACAGTGTTCGCTATAAAACAACTCCTGCACGCTTTGGCAAACCCGGTAAACGAAAATCGGAAATCAAAGCTCCAAAGCGTAAAAAATGAAACAATGCAGTCGGATTGTATTATTCGGCTGCTTTGTTTTTTCAAAAAATCCGCTGAGAAATCAGCTTAAAATATATGAAGGAAGGTGTATCGCATATGGCAGCGCAAGAGAAAAATCGGCTTGGCGACGGTTCGGATAATTATGTCGGAGCCGCCAAGCAAGCGGCAAATGCCGCTAAATCCGCAAAGGAAGCAGGCAAAACCGCCGCAAAAGAAACTGCGAAAAAAGGTGCTGAAGCCACTTCAAGAGCAGCGGCGGCAACTGTTAAAGCAAGTGTAGAAGGCGGAAAAGCCGCCGCACAAATTGCTGCCGGTACTGCGGCAGGCGGACCTGTCGGAGCTGCCATTTCGATTGCGTGGTCTATGCGGCACACCCTCTTTAAGATTCTGATATGCGTTTGCTTATCATTGACTTTTTTAATTGTCATGATAGTATCTCTCCCGTCAATTATAATGGATAGCATATTCGGAACAAACGGCACGCAGCCGGTAGAAGGCGTTACGATAACTTCGGTCTACGATAGTTTGGTGGTTGATGTTTCAAATGCTGTTGAAAACGGATACAACACCTCTATGTCAAAGGTTGAGGACATAATCCGAAACGGCGGATACGATTACGAAACCTCAATGGCAGCCACAATCAATTATGCTCAAAGCTCGGCTGGTTATGATGTTTCATATATCCTTTCTGCGTATTCGGCTTCTCTGCAACAGAAAAATACAAGTAAAGATGATATGATTAACAAGCTGAACGCCGTTGCAGGCAAGATGTTTCCCGTTACTTATGAGGTAAAAACAACAACAGTTACAGAAATGAACGATGACGGGACAAGCACCGAAAGAACGGTTACATATGCGGAATGTACGATTCACCCATTTGATAACAATGTAATTGCGGAAGCATTCAGTATTGATTTGGATGCTAACTACGGCGATTTCAGTATATCTTACCGCGATGCCATCTCCAACATGGCAAACTCACTCAAAATGACTTTATACGGTTCTTTGGGCGGCGGCGAGGGTGTTCCCCTTACCGATGCAGAGCTTATTGATTTTGTGAATAAACAAGACTGTACTCCGGCAAGAAAGCAGCTCCTCACAACAGGACTTGCACTCGTTGGCAAGGTTCCGTACTTCTGGGGCGGAAAATCCGGTCCCGGCTGGAATGATGAATGGAATACTCCGAAGGTTGTTACTGCGGCAGGTTCTTCTTCAACAGGAACAATCAGACCGTATGGACTTGATTGCAGCGGTTTTACAACCTGGGTTTATCAAACAGCTTTAGGCGTATATATCGGCGACGGTACTTCCGGACAGTATCCGAAAACATCGGCTGTTTCCGCAACGGATTTACAGATTGGCGATCTTGGCTTTCTGGCAAACTCGGGCGGAGGTGATTGGAATCATGTTCTTATGTTTGCCGGTTACGGTGATGACGGCTCGCGAATGTGGGTTCATTCTTCCGGCGGCAGCGGTGTTATTCTAAACACACCAAGTTATGAGGCAAGTCTGGTATTAAGAAGACCGAACGGTGTTGACTATAATATGTCGGTTTCCGCAGAGCCTTCCGGTACAGGTCTGTATACATTAGAGGTCGAAGTTACTCATTACTGCTCCTGTTATCAATGTAACGGCAATACACTTGCGAAAACCGCAAGCGGAAAACCACTTGCAGACGGTATGGTTGCGATGTCAAGCAATTATCCGTTTGGAACCCAGCTTATGATAAACGGAAAGCTATACACGGTCGAAGATCGCGGCGGCTCCGAAATTGAAAACAATATACATCGTGTTGATATTTATGTACCGAGTCATCAGCAAGCTTTGAATCTCGGCAGATTCAAAACGACAGCTACGGTATATCGTATAGGCAGGTGAATGATATTTTGAATGAAGAAAAAGAATACAACAATATTTATGCTATTCCGGCGAATTATACGGATTCGGGAAAAATCTTGGGCGGAATGCTTGAACTGCGAAATGCAGTCGAAACCGTGCTTATAGTCGGAGCTGTCGGTTATCCCGAACTTATGCTGATACCGATGACGGGAACCATACGAATTGTTGTTATGACGGTTACGCTGCTCCCGCTTGCAGTTGTGGCAATGATGGGAATTGACGGCGACTCGTTATTTCAGTACGCAGCGCATATGCTGCGTTTCGTTTTACATAAACGCAAACTACATTTTAGAAGGGTGGGATATAAATATGCCGAAGAACAGCTCAAAACCAAAAAGAGAAAAAAGAAAAAAGCCGGAAAAGCTTGAATTTGTGCAAAATTTTATCCCAATTAAGGATATAAAGCACGGCATTATAGAAACAACTGACGGAAGATTTATAAAGATACTTGAAATCGAACCGATTAACTTTACGCTCCGATCATCTGAGGAACAGTTTGGTATTATATCCTCGTTTGCGTCCTGGCTTAAAATATCGCCGGCAAAGCTCCAGTTTAAGAGTATTACACGAAAGGCAGACTCGGATAAGCATATTGCTATGGTGCGAAAAGAGCTTGAAAGCGAGGAAAATGAACAATGCCGAAAACAGGGCGAAGACTATATACGGTTTATAAAAGAAGTCGGAAGCCGTGAAGCTCTTACAAGGCGATTCTTTCTCATATTTCAGTATGAGGAATCAAGGCACAGCGATAATGATGATTTCGGACAGATTTACGGTGTTCTGCAAACAGCAGAGCAAAATGCAAGAACATATTTTCTGCAATGCGGTAATACGATTATTCAGCCGAAAGATCCCGATGAAGCCGTTGCTGAAATTCTGTATATGTTTTTCAACAAGCGCTCCTGTGTAGATGAACCGTTTTCTTCAAGAGTGGATAGAGTGGTTATTGACACAATGGCGGCAAAAAACAAGGTAATCGGCATTGATCCGATACCGCCGATTAAAACCGTAAATTTTATTGCACCGAGAGGAATTGACCTTGAGCATTACAATTATATCGTAATGGACGGAATGTACTACTCTTTTCTGTATATTAAAGGAAACGGTTTTCCGGGCAGAGTCAGAGCCGGCTGGATGTCCTCAATGATCAACGCCGGCGAAGGCATTGATGTCGATGTCTTTCTGTACCGCGAAAACCGAAGCAGAACGATTGACAAGGTTGCACAGCGTATAAGGCTTAACCGAACGAAGCTTAAAAGTATGCAGGACACAAGCACCGATTATGAAGAACTGACGAACTCCATACAGTCGGGATATTTTATAAAGAACGGCATTGCGAATTATAACGAGGATCTGTTTTATATGTCGGTGTTTATAACAATATCCGCAAAAACCTATGAAGAACTCCTCTGGCGTAAACAGCAAATGGTTGATATGTTAAAGTCAATGGATATGTATACAAGCGACTGTCGGTTTCAGCAGGAAAAAGCGTTATGCTCTGTTATGCCGTTTCTGAAAATGGATTCTTCACTTGAAAAGAAATCAAGACGAAATGTTCTGACAAGCGGTGCTGCGTCAACCTATATGTTCACTTCCTTTGAAATGTCAGATGATACGGGTGTTTTGCTTGGCGTTAACCGCCATAATAATTCCTTGTGTATTGTAGATTTGTTCAATACGAAGAAAAACAAAAATGCCAATTTGACGCTGCTCGGAACAAGCGGCGCGGGAAAAACTTTTACCATGCAGCTTTTAGCCCTCAGAATGAGAATGAGAGGAATCCAGTGTTATATCATTGCCCCGATAAAAGGTCATGAGTTTCGCAGAGCGTGTAATAAAGTCGGCGGTCAGTATATTAAGATTGCTCCGGGTTCTCCGCATTGTATCAATGTCATGCAGATACGGCACACGACTTCTCCTGCAATGGATCTGATTGATGAAATGGATTATTCGGAAAACAATTCTATGCTTGCCTCAAAAATTCAGCAGCTTATGATATTCTTTTCATTGCTTATTCCCGATATGTCAAATGAAGAAGAACAAATGCTGGATGAGGCACTTATAAAAACATATGCGGATTTCGGTATCACACACGATAACGATTCCGTGTATGTTGATAAAGACGCAAATCCTCCGGTATTAAAAGAAATGCCGATACTCGGAGATTTGCATAAGAATTTGCTTGATAATCCGATGACGCAAAGAATTGCGATTATCGTAAGCCGATTTGTAACGGGTTCGGCGCAGTCGTTCAACAGACAAACAAATGTTGACCTGTCAAATAAATATATAGTGCTTGACCTGTCGGAGCTGAAAGGAAAACTTCTCCCTGTCGGAATGGTAATAGCTCTTGATTATGTATGGGATAATGTAAAGGCTGACATAACAAAGAAAAAAGCTATTATGATTGATGAAATCTGGAAGCTTATCGGAGCGTCGTCAAGTAAAGAGGCGGCAGAATTTTGTCTTAACATTTTTAAGACGATCCGAGGTTTCGGCGGCGCCGGTATTTCGGCATCACAAGACCTTTCAGACTTTTTCAGTATGGAAGACGGAAAATACGGCAGAGCTATTATAAATAACTCCAAAAACAAGATCATTCTGAATCTTGAGCCTGATGAAGCCAGATATGTTCAGGATGTTCTGAAACTTACAAAAAGCGAAGTTCGTTCCATTACGCAGTTTGAACGAGGCGAAGCACTGATACACTCGAACAATAACAAAGTTCCGGTTATCATAAAGGCTTCCAAGCAGGAACAGGAAATGATAACAACAGACCGTGCCGAACTTGAAACTATTCTCAAAAAGCGGCAGGCCGAAAAAACGCATTCCGAACAGAATACGCATTAAGACAAAAATACGCATAAAGGTGGTGATAAAAATGCTATTGGAAGATGAAAAATATGTGGTAAAGTGGCTGTCGCAGTACGGGACATTGCCAAGAAAGCAAATCGTTCAAATGCTGCAAAAGCCGCCGGACACTGCGAAAAAGATTATAAATAATCTCAAACGGCAGCTCAGAATATCGGAAATCGGCGACGGATATTATCTGGCACTTGATCCTATGAGCAAGCCGGATCAGAGAGTTATTCTTGCAGTGTGGGTTTTGCTCCGATATATTGACAAAGTGGAACCTATGGCACATTACCCGGCTGTTTATCCGTCTCAGATATTTTTCCTGAAAGATAATATCGGCTATGAAATTGTAACTCTTTATGACGGTGAAGAACATTTGCTAAGGCTGCTGCGCCCCGAAGACGATCTTAAATATATCATCATAGTTCCGACAATTACGATGGCGGCAAACTTGAAACTGCCGAAAGCTCCATGCATATTTGCAACGGTAGATTATAACGGCCGTGACGAACCCGATATTACATTTTATTCTGAGGAGGCGATAAAAAATGATATATAACAGCTTTGGCGATTCGCTGAAAAGGCTCGAAAGAAAACTGAAAATTATCGGAAGCACGATTGAAAATGTTCGTGCTTTTTTTGATTGCGGAAATACCTATCAGATGTACGAACACGCATTAAAGCTTGAAGAACAAATGGAACAGGCTGTTCTTTTAAGCAGAACGCTTCCTGCCTACACCGGGAAACCGCTTGCACAGGCTGAGGTCAGCAACATTGAACGGCTTAATATTCCTCTGGAAATCGGGTTTACGAAAGAAGGCTGGTTTTCACTGAGAATACCGGCGCTGCTCCCAAAAAAGTCAGAAGGCTCTGCCGAGTATGTGCGTTCTTTCCTCTATCCGGCAATGAAAGAGTTTTTTGAAGGGCTTGCCCCGGTTCGGTATACAGACTGTATTTTGATATATCGGCACATATATGATGAAAAGCGTCCGGAACGCCGGATGCGCGATCATGACAATATTGAAATCAATATGGTTTCGGATATTGTCGCTATATATGTTATGCCGGACGACGGACCGGAAATCTGCTCCCATTATTATTGCAGTGCGAAAGGACAGACGGACAGAACAGAAGTTTATGTACTGCCCAAAAGTGAATTTGCTGTGTGGCTTACAATAGAAAATTCTATGCCTGATGAGGGGGTGAAACTTTATGAAAGCCCTGTTTTTTGGAAAGAAAAACATATGTAAAAAACCGAAAATTCCGCCGAGAAAAAAAGACATATCTTTTGATAGGCACAGAAAGCGCATAAACACTGAGATTTCGGAGGATTTAGAGAGCCGAAATTCCGACGAAGAGAGCAGTCATGTTGTCGGAAAATACTCCGATTCGGGAGGTGGATTAAATGATACACTTCCGCCCCGGCAGTCATGCGTATGACATCGTTTCCGTCATCGGAATAACAGGCGAAATTCCTTACCGTTCCGTCAGGCTTTTTGGTAATGCACGAACATATAAGGTGCTTATCGGAAGATTGTGTGAGGTACAAACCTTTCGTGATTACAATTCCGGAGATGAGATGACCTGTCGGCTTTTGACCGTTACCGGAAAGTCTTTTGGGAAAACTGTCAGACTGTATAAGGCGGCAATTCCCATACTGAAATGGATTTCGCCATACGCAGAGGAGAATTATTTATGCGCATCATGGAATCACGGATTTCCGGGCGACATTTCCCATACTGAACGCAATCACAGAGTTGCCGAAGCTGCAATTATGTGCATCCGAGCCGGGATCGAGTCAAGACCTTATAAGTTACCTAAATTGCAGAATGAGGCTATAAAAAGAATGGAGTTTAATCAGCCTTCGTTTTATTTTGCCAAGAGCTTGAAGCATATCGGTCAGACTGAGATGAATAAAACAATGTTTACCCGGATTACAGGATCCATTTTTATAAATCATAATTGCTATGCTGTGTATAACACCCGCAATGCAGTTATGAAATGGAATGGTATGGGTGAATTTAAGACGCTGCACAGTTTAATCGAGGTTGCCAGATTGAATGCCGGTGTTTCACAAATTGACACAGCGATACTTTTCGGTGAGTCTTACAAAACGGCATATAAGACAATGCTGGAAAATCAAAAAAACAGGCGCCTTGAATTTCGTTTCGACGGAATATACAGACATATTCATTTTGTTCCCATGAACGAGTTCGGAATAAGACTTCTGAAAATCTTGATTCTCCCGGACCGAAAACAGAAATTGCTTGATTTATTGTTCGAGCCTGAATGCCGGTCAAATGATTTGGGAGCGTTTGAGTATGATGCATATATAGGCGGTGTTTATGTGCTGTCTTTCTTGGATAGTGATATTGCACGCCTTATGCGTTTTAGCGAAGCGAGAAGTTATCGAACAGAGATGCTTGAGGTACTCTGTTTTCCTGAGCAGGTTGAACTTATAAAAAATTATCTTGGTTCTGATGTCAGTATCAAGACAATCGGGCTTGAACAAATTGAAGATGCACTTTGCGGAGGTGATGCCAATGGACAATGAAAAAAAGCGGCGAATTGTTATTACCGCTGCTGTCATACTGGGAATGTTGGGACTTATTTATCTTGGCGGAATGATTGGACAGTTCATGAACCATTATAAAACTTGGCTCGGTGCAGGCGGTGTCGGCGGCAATACCGAAATGAAATCCGTCAATTTCAGTCCACTTGCGTGCATCCCGCAGGCATTTACCATAAACGGCCTAAAAGGAATACTCGGTATCATTCTCGCAGCGGCGGGAATTTTTTTGTATGTCAGATTTCACGATAAGTTCGACGGCAAAGAAATAGATCCGAGAGGTTTTGCAAAAAGCAAAACGGGTGCTTACGGCACGGCAGGCTGGATGTCCGAGACTGACATGAACGGAGTGCTGGAGATATCCCCTGTTGAAAAGGCCGGCGGAGTTATCTTGGGTGAATATAAGGGAAAAGCTGTTTGTATGCCGAAAGATACAAGGTTCAACAGGCATATAGCAATCTTCGGTGCATCAGGAACAATGAAATCAAGGGCTATAATCCGTAATGCGTTGTTTCAGGCGATAAAAAATTCCGAGTCTGTGGTAATCACCGATCCGAAATCCGAATTGTATTCCGATACGGCAGACTTGTTCAGAAAAAACGGTTACGAAGTTAAAGTATACAATCTGGTCAACCCTGAGCATAGTGATTCATGGAACTGTATGTCAGACTTAAACGGAGATACGCTTATGGCTCAGACCTTGACCAATGTCATTATCGGAAATACGAGTTCGGGCAAGGGCGACCACTTCTGGGATAACGGTGAGGGCAACTTACTCAAGGCTCTTGTTTTATATGTGGATTTGGATAAAACACGAACCGAACAAGAAAAAAATCTTCCCGCAGTGTATCAGCTCTTAACTCGTCATACTGAAAGACAGTTGACGGCATTGTTTGAAAAGCTGCCAATGGACCATCCGGCAAGAGCGCCGTTTAACCTATTTGCTCAATCGAGTGATACAGTCAAATCAGGAATAATACTGGGACTTGGCACGCGGCTTCAGGTTCTCCAGAATGAGTCTGTGAAAAACATAGCTACCGAATCTGATATTGATTTAACCGCCCCCGGGAAGAAAAAATGTGCATATTTTATGATACTGAGCGATCAGGACGCAACAATGGCATTCCTCTCATCGCTCTTTTTTTCATTTATGTTCATAAGACTCTCACGGTATGCAGACTCACGCCCCAATCAGTGCTGCGATGTTCCCGTCAATCTGATATTAGATGAGTTTAACAATGTCGGGCGTATCGGCGGCGCTGCGGACGGAAGTGATTTTGCACGCTCGCTGAGTGTTGTCAGATCAAGGCAAATCCGAGTAATGCTCGCTGTGCAGAGCTTGGGACAGCTCCAAAACAGATATCCGAACAATCTCTGGTCGGAAATTGTGGGAAACTGTGATATCCAGCTGATGTTAGGCTGTACCGATGACTTAACTGCCGAGCATTTCTCAGACCGAAGCGGAGATATGAGTATCCAGATTGATACCACCATGACGGTTCGGCAAACCATTGCGGTAGCTCAGGTGATACCCCAGTACCGTCATACCGAGGGGCAAGGCCGACGAAAGGTACTTACTCCCGATGAGGTGCTGCGGCTGCCGAACACACAAATGCTTTGCATTATCAGAGGGTGTAATGTGCTGAAACTCGATAAGCTTGATTATACCAAGCACCCAATGGCGAAGCAGATAAGTAAAATATCCGTGATGGACTATTATCCAAATACACATAGGAACGACATGCATGTCGAAATCATTGATGGAGATGCTCATAAAAGTGCCGATTTGTCAGACTCGGAAAAAAGCTGTGTTAATCTTAATCAGAATGCTGACATGGTCCACGAAGAGTTGCAGCAAGGCGCTGTTCTCACAGACTCAGAAACCGCACTGCAAAATGCATTGCCGGATTGCAAATGCGCTCAAAAAGTCAATGAAGAAAAAGCCGTTTCCACCAAACCGACAGAAAAGAAACGATTATACAGCTCGGCGAAACCGCCGGACGACTTTTAGTTATATTCTCTTCCGTTAAAATCGGGAGTTTATATATAAAATTATGAAACCTTAAAGGAGGTAAAATTTATGCCAAGAAAGCAAACACGCGCAATTGCTGAACCAACCGAAGTTCAAACTCAGTCTGAGGAAATGAAGGATACTCAGGCTGCGGGCATCGACGAAGGAGAAATTTCTTCCCAGACCGATTCTGAGAACACAGAATTTCAAAGAATTCATGATGAAGACGGCGTCAATGTCGATGGAAGCAAAGCAATTTCTCAGACCGATCTTGAAAGCAGCGATAATTCGCCGCAGAATGCCGTCCCGGGTTCCGAAGGCACTGAAAATTCAGATGTTCTCCAAACTGACTCGGAAATCAACGCTGATTTTGAAGATCCTGCCCAGGGTAACATGTCATCCCATGAAAAATCCGAAGAAATCAAGACTGAAAAAAATAATGAGGCTGAAAATCCCGCAGGTGAAACAGCTGAACCCCAGTCAGATAAATCGGATACAGATGACGCATCAAAGATTATTAAAAAAGCAAGCACGACGATAAAGCGTGCCAGGCGGACTCCTGTAATCGCTATTGATGAAAGGCTTATTGTTCAGACCGACGAGGAAAAGCTCAGAGATAACCTCATCGACCTTGTAGAGTCCTTGAAATCAAATGTATTGTTAAGCGGCACGGTCCAGGGTGTCGAACAATCGCCCAACAATCCATATTCTCTTGCAGTCATTTATCACGGTGAGTTCAAAATCTTAATTCCCGCAAACGAGTTTATGGAAGAACCCGATGATACTCATGACCAACCAAAAGAAACGGTTCTCAACTATATGATGACAAGACGAATGGGCGCTGAGGTCGATTATGTTATCAAGGGTATTGATGCAAATGCAAGAATTGCGGCTGCGAGCCGACTTGAAGCAATGAGTATAAAACGCAGACAGTATTATTTTGCAACAGACCGTGACGGAAACAACATAATTCATTCAGGGATCAATGCTGAAGCCAGAGTTGTATCCGTCATCCGTGCGGGAATATTTGTTGACCTTTTCGGTCTGGAAACATATATCCCGCTGAAAGAGCTGAGCTATCAGAGATTGCTTGATGCAGCATCACAGTTCCAAACCGGTCAGAGAATCCTTGTTAAGATCCTTGAGGTCGAACGGAAAAATCACGATGTTCGGGTTTTGGCTTCGGTAAAACAAGCAACGGAAAATCCGTATGAAAAAGCCCTCAGAAAGTACAGTATCGGCAATAAATATGTCGGCACTGTCAGTCTGGTAGATACAAACGGTGTATTCGTAGCTTTGGACGGCGGAATTGATTGCCTTTGTGCATACCCGAAAAGAGGCCGCCCTCCCAGAGGCGCGAGAGCAACGGTCCGTATTATCGGTATCAATTATGAGGCGAACAGAATTTGGGGCGCCATAACCCATATCTCTGCTCCAAGATGATTTTTAGTGGCAGAAAGGAGTGCGTGTATATGTCATTAAATGATGAACTCGGCACTAAAGAGCAAAAGAAACGAAAAGAAATCGCTGCTCATACAAGAGCAATGATACTTAATCAGTTAAATGTTCATGATGAAGATGAAAGTTCTATTATGACTGATTATAGAAATTACTATTTGCAGATTTCTTTTTCGGAGCTGCATCCGCTGATGGTCTTTTGTCTTGCAAAAGGCCTTAAATCACCGAGTACAGCGAAGCAAAAGCAGATGACCAATGAATTGAACCTTAAAAGTATTCTCGGCAGCCACGCCATCAATGATGAAGTCGGCTGCTATTCTTATAGGGCAACTCATTGGCTTGATGAAGAACTTACTCCATCGCGCTTTTTTGAAATTCTTAACCTCTGTATAGATGAAGCGGATAAGGGTTACTTCAAAATTGCGGGGTAAGCTGAAAGCGAGGTGAAAATAAAATGGATGCAATAAATCTATCCGACAGTTTGCTTTGCCCGAAATGTCAGACCGGGCTTAACGCATTACTGTTAGATCCGCTTGAGCCTATGTGTCCGTATATGAGCTGTCATAACGGAAATAGCTGCTCTCAGTTCAGACAAATCGTTGATAAGTCCGCCAAACACGGACTTAAATAAAAATTTTTAGGAGGAATTTTCAAATGAAAATCAAAGAAAATCTTAAAAAGATTGTATCTGCGGTATTAACCGCCTCAATGCTCATTGGTGTTTCGCCAATGATTACACCTATTACGACCTACGCGGCACAGTCGAATGATTATGTCGATCCTGCCGACAGTTGGCTGGAAACAAACAATCGTACAAACGAATTGGATGCCAATGCAACTGTAACTTCAGGAACGCAGTGGTGTTTTGTGTGCAATAAGGAAACATTGTCAATATCATACCGTGTTCCCGAATACACAAGGACCGGCGAAACGGCGCTTAACCGAGGCGTAAGATATTCGGACGGAACTTGTTTTGACGGTAAATCCCACGGAAATCTTGATGACGGCAGACCGGGAATTGACGCATATTACACCGGCTCGCACTGGACGAAGGCAATCTGTCAGATTTGCGGAACCTTAAACCCGTCCGACGGTGTGAACGATTATAACTTTAATCGCAATGTCTATTCACTCAATCCTTGCGACAATAACTTTTTCTTGGATTTTGACAATACCACATATACTCCATACAACAGCTCGTATCATACAACTTTGTTAAAAGCGGGCAGGTATTGTCAGTTTTGCAAAGGTACAAAAGCAAAGGCAACCTCTCAGCGAGAGTATCATGATTTTACAGAAACCATTGATGCACAGGTCGGAAATAACAGATTCTTCATATCCGAAAAATGCGATGACTGTGATTATGAAACAAGTGAATATATAACTGCAAAATCAGTGATTTCATCATATTACGGAACTGTTGACAAAAAAGCACATACCGTAACAGTGGCAGACTTGTCGGACAGCGGCGTGCATACAAGCATTCGATATGGTACTTCCGCAGGTAAATGTAACCTTACTTCTGCACCAAACTATACCGATGCCGGATATTATCCGGTATACTATGAGATCAGTTATCGGTATGACAGCGAAACAATGGTTGAAAACGGTGTGAGCTATGTATGGCTTTTAGCCGATGACAGCGATAAGGACAACAGCGGCGGAACGGTTATTATCCCACCCGAAAAGCACGAACACGATTACAGATATTTGGAAACCGTTGCTCCCTCTTGTGATAATCTCGGTTATGAAAGATGGCAGTGCGACGGCTGTGGTAATCTTGACAAGAGAAATTACACAAAGGCAACCGGGCATAATTACAAGGCAATCACCATAAGAGAAACGACCTGCAAGCAGGGCGGCTTAAAACTCAATTTGTGTGATAAGTGCGGCAGCTTTTATGAGGAATCCACTCCCGTCGGCGAACACAAATACAAGACCGAAAAAGTCCAGCCGACTTGCAGAATGACAGGCTATACAAATCATACTTGTGAGATCTGCGGCAACTCATATATAACCGATATGACGCCGATTATTTCTCATTCCTATGAGCGTATTACAAAAGAGCCGACCTGTACTGATAAAGGCTATACAACATCGACTTGTACCATGTGTGGATTGAGTTATGTTTCGGACTATACAGATCCGACAGGTCATAATTGGGATGAGGGGTATTCTGTAACTTCATCTACCTGCACGGCGGACGGTGTGATTGAGTATCACTGCACCAATGCAGGCTGCAAAGAAAAAATGATTAAGGCCGAATCTGCAACAGGACATACACCGGGCAAAGCAGCTACTTGCACAGAACCGCAAACTTGCGAAAAGTGCGGCACGGTGTTAGCACTCCCCAAAGGACACAGCTATTCCAAAAATGTTGTTATGCCTACTTGCACGGCTATGGGTTATACAGAATACAAATGCGATAACTGCGATGACAGCTATATTGGCGATTACACCGATAAAGCAGAACACGATTACAAAAAGACCGTAACTGCTCCGAGTTGTACGGCTATGGGATACACAACATACACTTGTAAAAACTGTGATGATGAATTTATTTCAGACTACACGGAAAAGAAACCTCACAATTACAAAGCAGAAATCACAAAACCGACTTGTACGGAATTTGGGTTTACAACCTATACCTGTGCCGACTGCGGTGATACTTATGTTGCGGATTATACCGATAAAACAGAACATAATTATGACAAAAAGGTTATTCCGCCGACCTGTACCGAACACGGTTATACTGTTTACACTTGCCCCGACTGTGGCAAAGAGTATATCGGCGATTTAACCGACTGTGAAAAACACACCTATAAGAAAATCGTAGTTCCACCTACCTGCACAGAAATGGGATACACAATATACACCTGTGAAAGCTGCGGCGATAGCTATAAAGCTGATTATGTAGATAAGGCGGCACATGACTATAAAAAGACTGTAACTGCTCCGACTTGCACAGCCCTTGGTTATACAACATACGAGTGTAAAAACTGTGATTATAAATATATCAGCGATTACACCGATAAAATCAATCACAGTTATATTGCCGATGTAACTGCGCCTACTTGTACGGCTTCCGGATATACCGTCTACACTTGCGAAAACTGCGGTAAAACCTATACGGCGGACTACAAGGATATGACAGGCCATAAACCGTCAGAATGGATAATTGACGAAGCGGCTACCATTGAGCAGGCAGGCGAAAAGCACATTGAGTGCTTGACTTGCGGTGAGGTACTTTCAAGAACTGCTATTCCGCAGTTAATTGAAAAAGACCGTACCGATGAGGACGGTAATTCAAAAGTCGGAGATTTCTCTATCCTTGTAACCAACGCAAATGGCAAACCGATTTTTGATAGTGAAATCAGCATTGACATAAATGATAATGTAACTATTAAATTGCCCAAAGACAGACTGCTCGACTACGAGGATCAGACAATAATCACAGCAATTAACACAGATTCGCAGCAGCCGAAATCAGCGTTGCAGATTTTTGTCTATGATGAAAATAATAATGCGGTAACGGGAAAAACTGACGAAAACGGTCAGCTTAAAGTGCCGAACAACAAAACCTCTACCGGTGATAACAGCGGCACAGTCGGTAAAGATGACGAGGATAAGAAAAACACCTTTGTTGTTAAAGTAACCGACAAAACGAATATCATTATTCCGAATTGCGAGGTCTACATCGGCGAGAGCAACAATATCGTTGTGGATTTGCCGGACGGCATTAAGCCGACAAGCGAATATCCCGTTATTATAACTGTTACCGACCAGCACGGACAGCCGCAGCAGGGGGTTACGGTAATTACATTAGGAGATGCGGACTACATTGAAAAAGGCATAACTGATATGTTCGGAAAAATCACATTGCCGACAGCAAAGGACGGTTTTACGGATGACACCGGAAAAGTACGCATTGACGGAATGTATGTGTTTGTCAATAACGAAAACGGAGCCATCGAAAACGCTTTTGTAAAACTGAATGATGACAGCACAATCTCGGTAACATTGCCGGACGGAACAAGTATTGACTATGCAAACCGTATTACAGTAACCGTAATCGACAAAGACGGAACTCCGCAGAAAGACATTTCCGTTACCGTTTCGGATAAGGCTGAAAAAAGCCTGACAGACAAAACGGACGAAAACGGAAAAATGGTTGTTCCGCCTTTGAACGAAGACATTACTGATGGAAACGGCGTCGGCAAGGTCAACGGGTATAATGTTGTTGTAACCGATGAAAAAGCACCGATCGCCAATGTGTTCATTACAATTTCGGAGGACGGCAGATTATCTGTTAAGCTTCCCGAAACAAACAAGATTGACATTGAAAACAGAATCAGCGTTGTTGTAACCGACAGCGAGGATAAGCCTATTAAGGGTATGACTGTTGCAATCACTGAAACCGCAGCCGAGGGCGAAGCAAAAACGGCGGTTGATGTTACAGATGAAAACGGAAAAGTTACGGTTCCGCCCACAACAATTGACTATACCGATATTAACGGTACGGCAAATGTCAAAGACTATACCGTAATCGTTGAGGATACAAAGTCAAAAATTGAAAAGGCATTTGTAACGCTTAACGAAGACGGCACGATCTCGGTATTGCTTCCCGAAAACCTGAAAATTGAGCATAGCAACAGAATTACCGTAACAGTGCTTGATAAGGACGGCAATGGCGTGAAGAATATTTCTGTAACCGTAAAAGAAAATATTCCCGAAACATCGGAAACTGAAACCGAAAATAAGGTTGAAGCTAAAATTGCAGTCGGTGTTACGGATAAAGACGGCAAGGTCATTGTTCCTCCTGCAAGCGAAGGTATAACCGACAAGGACGGAAAGACCGACATTTCCGAAACTATACCGGGCAAAGATACCGACGGCGACGGTAAGGACGACACAGAAGAAACAAAAACGGAATACAACATCACCGTTGAGGACACGCAGGGCAAAATCGAAAATGCGTATATCGAAATAAAGGACGGCAAAATCACCGTTACACTTCCCGATGGTAAGACTTTGACTACCTCAAATCAGACAACAGTAACCGTTACCGACAAAGAAAATAAGGCTGTAAAAGGTGTATCGGTTACAATTAAGGATAAGACAACAGAAAAGACAGCAACTACTGACGCAAACGGTAAGGTTACACTTCCGGTGAAATCGTCAGGCGGTGGCTCATCCTCCGGTGGCGGCGGTGGTCGTGGAGGCAGCAGCGGTGGCAGCTATATCAGCTCTAATGTAACAAACATTACCGTAACCGACAAAAACGGCAAAAATGTATCTGTCTCCAAGTCAACCGACAAGGATGGAAACATGACATTGACATTGCCCAATGGTGCGGATCTCACAGGTGACAATTACTACACAATCAAGGTCACTGACGGCAAGGGCAATGCAAAAGCTGATGTTTCAATCGTTTTGAAAGACAAAAAGAATAATTCAGCAAATGGCACAACGGATAAAAACGGTATGCTGATTCTTCCCGGAAGCAAACACAAGGCATATATTATGGGATATCCGGATGGTTCATTCAGACCTGACGGCGATATGTCCCGTGCTGAAGCTGCGGCAATCTTTGCACGTCTTATCGCAGATAAGAAAAATGAGTCTGTAAAAGGGACGCCTTCATTTAAGGATACACCAAACAACGAATGGTATTCTGCTTTTGTTGGTTATCTTGAAAAATATAATATCATAAGCGGATATGAAGACGGCACATTCCGTCCGGATGAATCAATTACCCGAGCAGAATTCGTTACAATCGCAGTTCGCTATTATTCGTTATTTAATGAGGTAAAATCAGTATCGAACACAACAAAATACAATGACCTTTCAAATAACTACTGGGCAATTAAGAATATAAGCTATGCGACAAGTGAGAAATGGCTCAATGGCTATTCCGATGGATCTTTCAGACCTGATATTGTCGTTACACGAGCTGAAGTTGTGACGATTATTAACCGTGCAACGGGACGCAATGCCGATACAGAATTTATCAACAAAAATCTGACTGTTCTCAACAGATTTACAGATGTTAAGAACAATTCTCACTGGGCAGCATATGACATTTTTGAAGCATCAAATGATCATACCGGAATAACTAACGGTTCAAACGAAATCTGGAGCAAATAAATTGGTATGAGGGAGTCGCGCAATCGGCTCCCTCATTACAGAAAGGAAAAACCATGAGAAATATAATAAACAGATTAATGCTAACATTGCTTATACTGACTTGCATCGGCAGTGTTGCCATCCCGGTGTATGCGGACACGGACGGTACGGAGTTACAGGTTGTCGAGCCGCAGAAACTGGAAATACAGCTTGGTCAAAGCTGGGCCGGCGTAGAGTTTACATTAAAAACTGATGCCGGTATGTACCCGAACGCAATTCCTGTTGATGAAACCGGTGTACTGAAATTAGAAATCGGCGGCAGCAAAAGTTATGTTCTTTCATGCTTACAGTCATCTATTGATATTCCCGATCCGGATAACAATACCCCTGCCACACTGATGACTTTAACGCGCGATAAGCAAAACGCTGCTGCTGAGGAAAAAGACGCCAAACAGTCTGAGACGATTCCGGTAACACAGATAGTTTTTCTTGCAGTTGGAATCGTACTTGCGATAAGCGCTTTGGTGGCTATTCATATTACCTCAAAACGCCATAGCTCAGATGACGACGACGAAGATGATGATGAATAATCTCTCAGACTGAAATAAAAAAGCAAAAATATTACTTATAGTAATATTTGATAAAATAATTAAAATAAATATTACTATAAGGGTTGACAATGGGGCTATTCTGTGGTATACTATAACCGTGGCAGGGGTTTGTATCCAGGCTTTCGGTTCTTCGGGAGATTCCCGGAGGCAGACTTAGATATAAGGAACCGTTACGGAGAAGCATAGTGAGCAATCCATAATGATACAGCCCCTAACAATTGAATATGTAGCCGAAAGGCTGCTTAAATACTTACAGAGTCAAACGCCGAGTGAGACACCAATATATCGGCACTTTGATTCTGTATGCCTATTTTTGCAGACTTTCGGCTTTTTTTATTGCATATCAGGACCAAAACATTTAATGATTGGAGGAAAACAACATGAAGAAAAAAAGAAAGGGAATCACCGGCGGCATTCACCGATGCCCGTATTGCGGTAGTCCTGTTACCTACCGAAGTGCTGATGGGATCTATAAAGATAACAGCCGCGGAACAATGCTCTATGTATGTTCACATTACCCGGAATGCGACGCATATGTGCGCGTTCATACAGGAACAAATATTCCGGTGGGAACAATGGCGGACCGAAAGCTTCGCAAGCTCAGAAATGAGGCACACAAACATTTTTCAAAACTGATCCGCGATGACTATATGACTAAGCAGGAGGCATATCAGTGGCTGGCCGGTTTGCTCGGCGCACCACAGCGGGAAGCTCATATCGGATATTTGAGTGAGTATTATTGCAATATTGTCATTGAGGAAAGCAAAAAGGAATATGAACGCTATTTAAGAAAAAAGCGTGAAAGAAAAAATTTTGAAAGGAGCGCGTTGGCATCATGACATTAACGAAAGAAATGCAAAAGAAAGTCGAAGAAAATATGGGACTTGTCGGTAAAGTTATAAGCGATAAAATTCACGGCTTGGATACTCCGAACTTTTATTCTTATGACGATCTGTTTCAAATCGGCTGTATCGGTTTATGCAAGGCTGCTTACAGCGATTGCGGCGGAACTTTCTCTACATATGCGTATAGACTCATCTGGAATGAAATTTGCGACGCTCTGCGCTATGGAGTGAAAAAATCCAAAGCGGAACAATTACTTGAGGATATCAACAGTATTCGAGCTGAAGAAACTGCCGCGCCCTCATTTGAAACGCAGGTTGAGTGCATCGAAACAATAAATAAAGTAAAAAAGGGCGCACCCACCGGTATTGCAAAAGGGATTGACGCACTGATGATGTCTGTTGTAGGAGGATATTCGTGCAAGGAAATCGGCAAAAAACTTCATATGCGGACAAATATTGTAACAGCACAGATGTCAAAAGCACGCAAGTATCTGCGTAAAATTCCTGAGCTTAACGACTTATACTTCGCCGGTGATGCTGTATGAGAAAAAAGAGATTTATAATACCGGGATTGATTCTGCTTGTTATTGTACTGGCATTCAAGTATTTCCTTTTTATCGGATATGTTCCGAGTGAGTCTATGGAACCGACACTGAAAGCCGGAAGCTACATTATTGGTAGCAGAATTTATGGTGAACTGAAAACCGGGGATATTATAATATTTGAGCATGATGGGAAAATGCTTGTCAAACGCATAGCGGCAACAGAAGGAGAACGGATCACCGAAAACGGATTTACTTATATTGTTCCCAAAGACAGTTATTTTGTCATGGGCGACAATCGGAATAATTCGTTTGATTCACGATATTGGGCAGAACCGTTTATCACATCGAATGAAATTAAGGCTAAACTTTGGATACATTAAAATCACAAAACGGCAGTTGTTAGTACCGATAAACAACTGCCGTTTTTATTGCAAAACAAAATATTTTCATACTATTCAACAAAAAACGCCTGCATTCCTTGTGTAATAAGGATTTGGAGTATTCCACAAAGCAAAAGTCAATGTTAAAATAATAATAGTCATTATAACACAAACGGCGAAAAAAAGCAATATTTTTTGAGAATTTTTAAGAAATTCTCCGTCAAAAATTTAAGGAGATGATTTGATATGGCACGAAGAGGCGAAAACATTTACGAAAGAAAAGATGGTAGATTTGAAGGACGGTATATCAAAGGTTATGATATAAACGGAAAAGCAATCATAGGTTATATATACGGCAGATCTTATAAAGAAGCTAAAGAAAAATTGGCTTTTGCAAAAGCACAGGTTGAACATGAGCGAAGCAAACCGCCCTCTGAAATGTATATTTCGGAATGGTTTGAAAAATGGCTGTCTACGCAAAAACATATAAAAAAGTCTTCTTACTCGGTTTACTCCTCGCTGATCAGGCGGCACATAGTAAAAAGGCTTGGAAAACTGCGTTTATGTAATATTACAAAAGATAATCTGCAAGATTTTGTTGATAGCTTTGCACAAAAATTTCAGCCTTCTTATGTCCGGACAATATACACCGTTTTAAGATTAGGGCTTGAGGCCGCCGAAGATCGGAATTTGGTCAATGATATATGTAAAAAAATCAAGCTTCCAAAACTGAAACATAAAGAAGTTATTGTGTTCAGCAAACAGGAGCAAAAAGACATTGAAAAATACTTGGAAAATTCTGAAAAGCCCAATGATATCGGAATTTTGATATGTTTGTATACAGGAATAAGAATAGGCGAATTATGCGCACTTACATGGGATAATATTGACTTGAGCCGAGGAATTATATCTGTTACTAAAACTTTATACAGAGCAAAAACAAGCAAAGGTAAGAAAAAAACAGAACTGATTATAACATCGCCAAAAAGCGATTCGTCAATCAGGGAAATTCCGCTTCCAAAATTCCTGATTGATAAGCTCTCGGGAATAGAAAATAAGTCCGGATTTTTGATTAACAGAAAGGGCAAGTTTATCGAGCCTACGGTTTATGCAAGAAGATTCAAAGCAATATTGGAAGAGTGTAATATAAGGAATGTGAAATTTCACACGACTCGGCATACTTTTGCGACGCGTGCATTAGAGATCGGAATGGATATTAAAACGCTTTCCGAAATTCTCGGACACGCCTCGCCAACAATAACACTAAACACCTATTCTCATTCTTTACCTGAGCATAAGAAAAAGGAAATGAATCGCTTAGGTAAGATGTATAATCCGTCCAAATAGTCCGTCAATTTAAGATAAAACATTTGAATAGCTAATATCTTCAGGCATAAATCGTTAAATATTTTGTTTAACGATTTTTTATTTTGCCCATAAAACAAAGTATTTAATCATTTGACGGATTAAGAGGTGATATTGTGGAGAATGAAAAAAAGCAGCATCGCTGCTGCTTTACTGGGCATAGATCAAGTAAATTGGATTATTCCGAAGGTGAGATAAAACCTCTTTTGGAAACGGCCATTGACAATGCAATATCGGACGGATATGTAACTTTTATAACCGGTATGGCAGAGGGTGTTGACATATGGGCGGCTGAAATTGTGCTTGAAAAGAAAAAGCATAATACGGCGTTACATCTAATCTGCGCCATACCGCACCCCGGTTTTGAAAACAAACGAAGTGAATATGAAAAGGAACGGTATATGCACATACTTCAAGGCGCCGACTACACAACAACCGTAAGCAACCACTATTTCAGAGCTTGTTATCAACGAAGAAATGAGTTTATGGTTGATCATAGCAGCCTTGTAATAGCTGTTTGGAACGGGGCACCATCCGGAACTCAAAACACCATTGATTACGCAAAGAAAAGGGGTGTTAAAACAATTAACATTATAGAATAAGCAAATAGAATAGAAAGTACATCACATTATAAAAGTGAAATAAGCAATCTTGACAAAAAAATAAAAACCATTGACAACTTCACAAATATATTTGGGTATTCGTGTTAAAATATATTTATAAAGGAGTTGTTTAATATGAAATCAATAACAAAAAAATTAATCGAAAAGTTTAGACTATATCTTATTAACGAGGAAAAATCGGAAGCAACAATAGAAAAATATATTCGTGATATTATCAAGTTCCGAATGTGGATTTCCGGGAAGACACTGAACAAAAAAATAGTTTTGGAATATAAGCAATTTTTGATAGAAAGCTATGCTCCGGCAAGCGTGAACTCAATGCTGTCATCCATTAACAGTTTTTTTGAGTATAATGAATGGTTTGATTGCAAAGTTAAGGCTTTGAAAATACAAAAACAAACTTTTTCTGCCGAAGATAAAGAGCTGACAAAAGGAGAATACCAAAAACTATTGGAAGCAGCAAAACAAATTGAAAATCAAAGATTATACTATTTGATGCAGACAATATGTTCAACCGGAATTCGTGTATCAGAACTCAAGTTTATTACTGTAGAAGCTGTAAAAAGCAGACAAGCCAGAATAAACTGTAAGGGTAAAGTGAGAATGATTTGGCTTTCGGGAGAGCTTTGCAGAGTTCTTTTGATGTATATCAAAGAAAATAACATAAAAAGCGGCAGCGTGTTCCAAACAAGAACAGGCAAGCCGCTGAATCGGTCAAATATTTGGTCGGACATGAAAAAACTTTGTAAATTGGCAGGGGTTTCAGAGAAAAAAGTGTTTCCTCATAATTTAAGACATTTATTCGCAAGAACGTATTACAGTCTTCAAAAGGATATCGTCAGACTTGCAGATATTTTGGGACATTCAAACGTTAATACGACTCGAATTTACACAATGGAGTCGGGTATCGTGCATCGCAGGCAAATTCAGAAATTAGGGCAAATTTTCATACGGGCATAAAAAAACAACATAATTCTCATTATGTCGTAAACGAAAACCAAAATACTACATATTTCTATTAGATATGATAGCACATTTAATTGATTTTGTCAATGGTTTCAGTGAATCTTGTTATATTTTGTAACTTTTGAACACAAATCCATGAAATTAAGGCATAAAAACTTAGCCAATGACAAAATCAATTTTTTCATTGGCTTATTTCTCGTGCCAATTTGCATAAAAACAAATTGATTATTATGCCGTATTTTGTGTTATTCGTTATTGATGTATAAATTTTAGTTCAGCCGTAGGGCTGTTTTTTTATTTATGCGACACATAATGAGAATTATGTGTTCCATGAAATTTATTGCTACGACATAATGAGAATTATGTTGTAGACAATTTTTTTGGAATCTATCCAATCAAGCGTTTGGAATAAGAGGTGATTTAAAAATGTCTGCAAGTAGAGAAGCACGGAAACAGGATATGATGAACACAATTCTACAGATTTATGTCAGTCAAGGACTGGAAAACACAAGCATGAGAGACATAGCCGCTGCGTTAAAGATCAATATATCAACAGTTTATGATTATTTTAAATCAAAAGAAGATATTGTAATCGAGAGTGCTAAGTTTTATATGCAGCAGTTAGAGGAAAAGTTTGAAGAGGAACACAGGCAAATTGCACCTGATTTAAAAACTGAAGTAAAACGGGTTTTCGATTTACTTACCGGAGAAAAACAAAATTTGCGTTTTATCTACCAAGTAATATCAAGCCCGATGTATGGCGAACGCGGCAGGCACGAGCTTGAAAGTATTTATACCGAGTATATGAAGTTTTCAGAAATTCTTGCCGTTGCTTACGGAATTGATCCCGAGCGCTTTGAAGCCGCATTTCTTCTGTTTGTCGCAACGGTGCATGATTTCTGTCTGTGGGATAACGAGGAATTTGTTAACAAAAAGCTAAAATGTATTTACTATCTAATTGATAAGGAGCTTGAAAAGAATGATGTGCTTTAGTAAATAAGAATCATAAATTCATTGGCAATATGTCAATAAAAACACGAATGCAACATTAGCATAGCAACCAATAACATAAGGAGATATTTTTTATTATGGAACAAGAAAAAGAGTTTTCGGTTATAAATATTGCAGAAACTTTGTTGTTAATCAGACATTATATGTGGATCCTCATTGCAACTACTGTCGCTTTTGCTTTCGTTGCATTTATAGGAGTAAAGTTTCTTACAAATGATACATATACGGCTACAGGTGTTTTGTATGTAAGCAATATAAGTAACAAAAATACAAGCGGTGATATAGTTGGTTCCATACAGAAAAGTGATATTGATACCTCAAAAACCATCAGCACAACATATATAGAACTTTTAAAAACACGAGATTTCTTAGAAACTGTTAGCGATAAATTGAACAACACAGTTTCTTGGTCTGAAATCAAACAAATGCTAAAAATTTCGTCAATAGGTGATACTGAGTTGCTGAGAATTTCAGTTACAGCCGGAAGTGCTGAGGATTCGTTCAGAATTGCACAAAGCATAATTTATCAAGCTCCGGAAAAATTATTGCAGATTTACGATGGCGGAAAAGTGGACATAGCAGATAATGTATATAAGCCTTCTGCACCCGATGATAAAAATCTAATGACAAAGATTATGTTTAGCGGTATTTTAGGTGCTGTTTTAGGACTGTTTATAATTTTTGCAATAAACTTTTTTGATCGGAAAATACATAACGGTTCAGATATATCAAAAAAATATAAAGCCTCTGTTCTTGGAGAAATATCAAATGGAAACATCGCAACTTCGACTAAAAGAGGCTCAAAGAACAATATTGGAGACGGCACAGAAAAAATTCTAAGCAAGGACACGTCATTTGATGTCGCTGAAACATATAAGTCAATAAGAACAAACATAATGTTTTCCACCACGAAAACAGAAAGTGGGAAAATAATTTTAATAACAAGTTCTTGCCCCGGCGAGGGAAAAACGACCACAAGCATTAATATGGCTATTACATTTGCTCAAACCGGTGCAAAAGTAATATTGGTAGACTGTGATTTGAGAAAATCAAGAGTGCATCGTTATTTGCAGCTTGATAGAAAGTCCGGTGTTTCTAATGTTGTGTGTGGATACACAAAACTTGATGATGCTATACAAACAGGTGTCAGGGAACACTTGGATGTCTTAACAGCCGGAGAAATACCTCCCAATCCGGCAGAACTATTGGGTACTACCGAATTCAAGAATTTACTTGAACAATTAAAAGAGAGATATGATTATATATTTGTGGACACCCCGCCGCTAACAGTAGTTACAGATGCTTCAATAATTATGAATAATTGTAACGGAACCATTATTGTAGCTCGCGAGAATATGACTACATTTGATATGTTAGATGTAAGCATGAGTGAAATAGCACGGTCAGGGACAAAGCTTTTAGGAGTTATTCTGTTAGATAGTACCGAACGCCAGAAGAAATACGGGTATTACAAAACAAATAAATACGGGAATAAATATGGATACAAATATAAGTATGATTATACATATGGAGATGATACGTCAGATAAGAGGTGAGCACATAGATGATAGATTTACATTCTCATTTTTTGCCGGACATTGATGATGGGGCAAAAAATGCTGTTCAAAGTATTGCTATGTTGAAAGAATCCTTTTCACAAGGAGTTCGGTTATGTATTGCAACACCTCATGCGACAATCCACTGTAATAATGATATTGAGGAGTTTTTACTCGCAAGAAAAAGAGCAATCGCACTGCTTAAATCAAATTTGACAAACAGAAATGATATTCCGAAGCTTTCGGTCGGTGCAGAGGTTTATTGGGACAATAATATTAACCAATATGAAAATATAGAGAGACTTTGTATTTATGGTACAAATGCCCTGCTTGTAGAATTCCCTCTTTCAAGACATATTTCAAAATATGCCGAAGAATGGTTTTATGAGTTAAACCGCAAAGGAATTATTCCTGTTATTGCACACATAGATCGGTATGTTTTTTGGGAAGAAATACTTGAAAAGCTTGAAGGATTGAAAGTGAATTATCAGATCAATGCCTCCAAATTCTTGTCAATATCAGGGAGAATACTGCTACGAAAAATACTGAAATATGATAAGAACTATATTATTTCCAGTGATATGCACAACACTTCAACCAGAGCTTGCAATATGGCTGCGGCATATAAAAAAGCAAAAAGCAAATATCCACATATTGCGGAAGATTTTTTTTTAAATAATGCAAAAAATATTTTAAGGGGGGTGAATTTATTTTGAGTAATAATTTACTAATCGTCGGTGCAGGTCAATATGGGCAAGTCACAAGAGAAGTTGCAATTTCGATGAATAAGTTTAATAAGATTGACTTTTTGGATGATTCAAATGATATTGCAATAGGCAAAATTGGTGATTATTCTAAATTTCTGAATAACTACAAGTATGCAATTGTGGCAATCGGAAACTCTGAAGTACGCTCAAAAATTTTAGATAATTTAGTCGCTGCAGGATTTCAGATACCGATTTTAATACATAAAAATGCCTATGTTTCAGAATCTGCAATAATTAAAAAAGGCTGCATAATTGAAGCAAACACAACTGTAAATACTGATTCGCAGTTAGGAACAGGAACTATCGTTTCGGCAGGAGCAATTATTAACCACAATTCCATTGTTAATGATTTTTGCCATATAGATATAGGAGCGATTATTCCTTCAAATTGCACAGTTCCGGGTAAAACCAAAGTAGAAGCCGGTATGGTATACAAAAAATCTTGAATACAAACATAATTAAGGAGATAACATTATGAATTATTTAATAGTAGTCGCTCATCCCGATGACGAGGTGCTTGGTGCGGGAGCCTCAATACATAAATTTGTAAACAACAATGATACTGTTGATGTTTGTATAATGTCTTCCGAAGCAAAGGCAAGAGCTTTTCGTCCAGAAGATGAAAAATTAGAATCAGATTTGAATGAATCATCTAATATTTTGGGAATACGAAATATTTATGAAGGCACATTCCCAAATATAGAAATGAATACCGAATCACATTTAAAATTGGTTCAGTTTATAGAAAAGGCGATTTTGGAGTCGAATGCCGATATTGTGATTACACACCATATGGCTGATACCAATAATGATCATATGCATACATCAATGGCTTGCCAAGAGGCTGTTCACCTATTTCAACGCAGAACTGATGTAAAACCATTGAGTGAATTTTGGTATATGGAAGTGTTGTCTGCAACTGAATGGTCATTAAATTCATCTATGAATAGATTTATGCCCAATATGTTTGTAGAAGTAGGCGATGAAGGCATAAACGCTAAAATTAAAGCATTATCAGCATATTCGGGTGTAATGAGACCATACCCACATCCGAGAAGTGAACAAGCAATAAGGGGATTGGCATCGTATAGAGGTGCGCAGGCAAATTGTAACTACGCAGAAGCATTTGAATGTGTATTCAGAAGGGTTGATAATATATGAGTTTTACATACCGTTTATGTAAAAGAATTTTTGATATTGTTTGCTCGGTCTTGGGGCTTTTAGTTGCGAGTCCGATATTCATAGTTGCGGTTGTTGGTATTTTAATATCAGATCCGGGACCAATACTATATGTTGCAGATCGTGTAGGGTATAAAAACAGGCACTTTAAAATGTATAAGTTTAGGTCAATGCGTGTGGATAAAGAGGCAAACGAAAATAATTTTAAAGCTGACACTAACAGAATATTTTCGTTTGGTGCTTTTATGCGTGACACGAAAATCGACGAACTACCTCAGCTGATTAACCTGTTGAAAGGCGATATGTCGATTGTTGGTCCACGCCCTGCCTCAAGTGATCAGGTGGGTGTTGTCAGAAAAGGTAAATATGCAGCATGCTCAAGTGTAAAACCTGGTCTTACAAGCCCTTCTGCTCTTTATGATTATATTTATGGCGATACTGTAGAAGATGAAAAAGAGTATGAGGATAAAGTTTTACCTACTCGTCTTGAACTTGATTTGTATTATGTGAACAATGCAAACATGCTTCTTGATATAAAAACAATATTTGACACCGCATTATGTATTATTAAGCAAATATTGAAAATAAGTTTGGATAAAAAGAAAGAAAGCCTTATCAGTTTGGTAAATAGTCCAAGCAAAAAGCAAATACCCTCAGTTACATATATCGGAGAAAAGTAAAATGAAGTTATTGATAATAAGTCAGTATTACTATCCGGAACAATTTTTAATTAATGAAATTGCTCCGGAGCTGGCAAAAGACGGGCACGAAGTTACAGTGCTTACTGGGTTGCCCAATTATCCGGTAGGCAAAATATATGACGGATATACTCATAAAGAGAAACGGGTTGAGACAATTAAAGGTGTAAAAGTAATTCGGTGTTTTGAAATAGGACGACATCATTCACCGGTAACACTGATTTTGAATTACATAAGTTATATGTTTTCTGCATCTATGCGTGTTTGCAGGATAAACGAAAAATTTGATGCAGTTTTTGTATATCAATTGTCGCCTGTTACAATGGCAATGCCTGCAATTAAGCTAAAGAAAAAACAAAAAATACCGATTTTATTGTACTGCCTGGATTTATGGCCGGAATCGGCCAAGGCTCACATGAAAAATGAAAATGGTGTTTTATACAAGGCTATACAGGCTATGTCAAAAAAAATATATGAGAGCTGCGACAAAATTGCTGTTACTTCTTTGCCTTTTGTCGATTATCTGCATAGAGAACATTCGGTAGAAAAAGAACGTTGTATCTATCTGCCCCAACACGCAGATGATAAATATCTTAGCCTTGACCTTGACTCAGAGAATAATGGAATTGCTGACTTTATGTATGCAGGTAATTTAGGTGCCGGTCAACGTGTTGATGTTATAATTCGTGCGGCAGCAATGCTTAGGGACAGAAAAGACTTTTTGATACATATTGTTGGATATGGCTCACAATACGCAGAATTAACCGAGCTTGCACAAAAACTAAATATATCTGATAGAATTATTTTTTACGGTCAGCAACGTTCGGTTGATATGCCGAGTTTTTATAAGAAAGCTGATGTCCTGTTGCTGACTCTTAGGGGAAATAATTTCGTAGGCAATACAATGCCGGGAAAATTGCAAACGTACATGACTACCGGAAAACCAATTTTAGGTGCTATAAATGGAGCTTCTCAGCAAGTAATCCGGGAGTCAGGCGCCGGAAAGTGTGTTGATTCCGGTGATTATAAGGGATTGGCTGGTATTATGCTTGAATACATAGAACACCCCTCTGATTTTCAAACATGTGGAGCCGGTGCAAAGAAATATTTTGAAAAGAATTTTACAAAGAAGATTTTTATGGAACGACTGGAATGTGAACTTCAGAACTTAATAAAACACTCTTAGGAGATGTGAAGAATGAACTTTAAAAAGGTCTTTAATGGACGTGCTTTATATGTTGAAACAAATAAAATATGGGTTGCAAAAGGTATGAAATTTTGGGCGATTGATTACTCCGGAAATCGTGTGTCCCGAAAGTACAGCATAGGAAACTTTATTCAAAAGATACTTTCTTGCAATCGTATGTCGCGACAATTATTGCGCGAAGGAATTCATCACATTGTTGTTTTACCAAACAACAATATTATTGCAACCACAAAAAAGAAAACTTTTGTAGTTGATAGAAACGGGAAAATTATAAATATATTTGCAGGGTATCGTGGGAATAAACCCGGTACACAGGGTGTCTGTGTAACCCCGAATGGTTCTGTGTTTTTTGGTGAATATACATTAAATCCTCAGCGCAGCCACGGAAGTACTCTTTACAGAAGTATAGATGGCGGTTTGAGTTTTCAAGCAGTATATGAATTTGGCAAGAATGAAGTAAGACATATTCATTTTATAAAATACGATCCTTTTGAAAAATGTCTATGGATGGGAACCGGAGATCGTGATTTTGAATGCAAGCTTTTAAGAAGTGATGACAATGGTGATACATGGTATGTGGTTGGTGAAGGAAATCAAGATTGGAGGGCAATAGGCATTTGTTTTCAAAAAAACTATATTATCTGGGGAACCGATGCTGGTAGCGTACCGGATCAAAACCACATTATCCGCTTGGATCGCCAAACGAAAAATATTGAAATTGTTGCAAATGCTGAGGGACCGTGCCATGGTTGCGGAAGCTTTAAAGATGGCAGAGTTTTCATCAGCACCGGTGTGGAAGGCGGAGAAAACGAAAAAGACCGTTTTGCCAGGTTGAAATATGTTGATAACACTGTAATTCAAAATATATTTATGCTAAAAAAAGACCTCCTCCCTCTCATTCTCCAATATGGAGTTATGCGGTTTCCTGCCGGGACTGAGAATACAAATAAGGTTATATTTACGGCTATGGGATTAATACATGGTGGAGAAACTGTATTTATACAAAAATAATGGAAAGGAAATAAACGTTCATGGATACAACAAATACATCGCATTATTTTGGAAAACGGATATTGCTTATTGATGGCGGCTCCAGACAAGTGCTGCCTATGATTAAAGGTTTTCATAATTTAGGATGCACCGTTACTGTTTATTGTAACAGTAAATTAGATGTTGGCTATGTATATAAATATACAGATAATGCCATTCTTCGTAAATTTGATCCCTCTGATAAAGAAGCCTCAAGCAATTCAATTATTAGTGAGATTAAGACTCGTAATTATGATGTTGTTATTCCGATGAACGATTTTGCTGCACTTATACTGGCAGAAAACAAAGAAGAATTAAGTCAATATGCGATTATATATGTTAATGATTGGGACATTTATCGTATGGCATATGACAAAATTAATACAATGAAAGTATGCATGGAAAATAATATCCCTTGCCCCAAAACCGCTATAATCCGTAACATAGACGAAATTGATTACGCCGAATGGAAGTTTCCTCTTGTTATAAAGCCCAGAAGCAGTTATGGAGCAAACGGATTTAATATCGTGAATACTCCTGCTGAGCTTTCAGCGCATTTTTCGCAGACAGAAAAGAAATTTGGCCCTTCCTTAGTGCAAGAATACATAGAACAGGATAATAAACAATATCAGGTTGAGATGATTATGGATGACTACGGCAATTGCAAGACTATCGTTATAATGGATAAAGTCAGGTGGTATCCGATTAATGGCGGTTCAAGCACTATGAATGTAGCAATTCATGATAATGAAATTAAAAATAGTTGCATTGAGCTTTTAAGAAAAATCAAGTGGCATGGGTATGCATCTCTTGATCTCATTAGGGACAGCAAAGATGGGAAAGCCAAAATTCTTGAAATAAATCCTCGTATAAACGGTACAGCTAAGTTATGTTTTGCCTTAGGTATCGACCTAAGCAAAATGATTCTTGACGATTGTTTTGGGAATGAAATAACAGAATTTCCTGATTATAATGACGGAATTTGTCTTAGGTACTTTCATATGGATTTATTATGGTTTTTAAAATCAAAAAATCGTTTTAAGGCAAAACCGTCGTGGTTTTCATTTAAAAATACTGTAGATGAGATATTTGGTTTTGATGACTTAAAACCTGCTATTGTATACTCAATTACAGCATTTAAGAAACTAATAAACGATAAAAATAAACGAGGGATAAATTAGTATGGAAACTTGTTGTAATAAAAAAACAGAATATAATTTGGTTGATATATTCAAACTGATATGCGCTGTATTAGTTGTAATTATACATACCAAACCATTTGAAAGTGTGTTTTGGATTGATGCTGCTATTGGTATCGTAACAAGATTTGCTGTACCGTATTTTTTTACCTCCTCCTCATATTTTCTATTTAAAAAAATATTAGGTTCGGAGAATAAAGAAAAAATATATATTCAGTATTTCAAACGGTTGATAAGGTTTTATCTTGTTTGGTACATCGCATTTAACACGGTATCATTTTTCAAAGGATATATATATCACCCTGTTGAGTATATAAAGCAGTTTGCTTTCAGCACAAACGGCAGCCCTTTATGGTTTCTTTGTGCATTAATATGGGCATCTCTATTTGTGTATTTATTATCTAATAAGATAAATAAAAAAGCAATTATGGTGATAGCTGCATTGAGTTGGATAGTTGGATATATATTTTCCACATTAAGAGTTTTATTTGTGGGCAACTATTTTTTCGACTTAGTAAACAACTCTGTAATTAGCTTTATTGGCACACAAAATGGACTATTTTTTGCATTCCCATATGTAGCGATGGGAGCATTACTTGCGGAGAGCACTATAACAAAAGCAAACAAACTAAACGCTATAGGAATATTGTGTTCTATGCTTTTATTGAGTTTAGAATCAATAGTAGCCGTAATGGTCTTGCATGCAGATTTGACTTTTTTATGGCTGTCTGCATTACCTTTAGCATATTTCACGATAAAATTTACACTGACAAATAATTTGAATATAAATATAGATTTTTACGTTGTCAGAAAAGTGAGTACTTTGCTATATGTAACGCATGTTATGTTTATGCAGTCGGTGAAATTTGTAATAATGAGATTTGAGGTAAATGATCCTTATAATTTATGGTGTTTTGTAGGAACATTAAGTGTTTCACTTCTTTGTTCTTACTTATTGGTAAGACTTTCTAAAAGATGCAGCTTAATAAAATATGTTATGTGAGGTTAAACAATGCGAGTTTTTATGATCAACTCTTTTTTCAGCGTTGGCGGTCCGCCAAGAATTGTTAAAGGCATATATGATGTTTTAAAGGAAAATAATGATTTGTGTATTCTTGCTGCGGCACGAGAAAAGATAATTGATAGTATGCATACAACGAGAATAGGAACAAAAATTACTGCTTATCGCTGTGCCATTTTAGCTCGCATTTTTGACTCCGAAGGATTTAATGCAAAAAAACCCACTGAACAGTTGATAAAGCAAATAAAAGAGTATAATCCGGATATTATACACTTGCATAATCTTCATGGATATTACATTAATGTAGAAATCTTATTTGATTTTTTGAAAAAATACAAAAAACCTGTGATATGGACATTGCATGATTGCTGGTCGGTTACAGGACATTGCGTGCATTTCGATTATATCGGTTGTGATAAATGGAAAAAAGGATGTAACAAGTGTATCCAAAAAAAGGAATACCCGACCAGTGTATTTTTTGATAATTCGGCTGAAAATTACAAAAGGAAAAAAGCTGCTTTTACAGGTGTGCAAAATATGACATTAGTTCCGGTTTCAAAATGGCTGGAAGGTATAATAAAAAAATCATATTTGTCCGAATATCCTACGAATGTAATATATAATGGTTTGGATCTAAAACACTTCAAGCCTACGGCAAATACAATAAAATCAGCTTACGGTATAAAAAATAAAATTATGATTCTTGGAGTTGCTCAAAATTGGAGCAAGAAGAAAGGATTTAACGATTTTATTAAACTCAGTTCATTGTTGAATATGGATAAATATGCAATAGTTCTGGTTGGAGTACCCAAATCGCTGCAGAAAAAAGTACCACACAACATCATTTGTGTAGATCAGACTAACAGCACAACGGAATTGGCGCAGTTTTATAGTGCAGCAGATTTGTTTTTAAATTTATCTTATGAGGAAACCTTTGGTTTGGTAACTGCCGAGGCATTGGCCTGTGGTACGCCGGCTATTGTATATAACAGAACCGCAGTACCGGAAATAATCGACGAATCATGCGGCATTGTTGTTGAAGCTGGAAACATAAAGCTACTGAAAAAAATAATTACAGATGAAAAATGGAGAGCTATCGAATCTAATAACTGTGTTGAGCGTGCAAAACAGTATGAAGATAAGATCCAGTACTGCAAATACATCAAACTTTATAAAAAAATCTTAGAAGAAGGTGAAACGCTTTGAAGGCTTTGTTTTTAAACAACATTCCATCTCCATATAGAATAAATTTTTTTAATGAATTGGGCAAATATTGCGATTTGACAGTATTATTTGAACGTCATTCAGCTTCAGATCGCGATAAACGCTGGCAATCTGACAATTATAAAAACTTTGAAGCAGTTTTTTTAAAAGGAAAGGCTATTGGAGCTGATGGCAGTTTATCACTTGAATATAGAAAATATTTTAAAAAAAAATCGTTTGATATTGTAGTATTAGCAGGATACTCTTCCCCCACCGGAATATTGGCATTTTTACATTGTAAAATTCATGGTATACCATATATTGTGTCTTCCGACGGGGCGTTTGAGAGAAAAGAATCATTTTTAAAACATTCTTTCAAAAAGCTGCTGCTTTCAAAGGCTGTTGCCGGTATCGGAACAACAGATGAAACATTGAGATATCTAAATAGCTACAATGTGGTTCGCACATATAAATACCCGTTTACATCACTTTTTAAGAGTGATCTTTTAAAAAGCATACCAACTGAATCAGAAAAAGATAATTTACGAAAAAAACTCAAAATACCTGAGAAAAAAATCGTATTATCTGTAGGGCAATTTATATACAGAAAAGGCTACGATATTTTGATAAAAGCATTCTTAAAAATCAAAAATGCTGATATTGGATTATATATAATAGGCGGTACGCCCACACAAGAATATGTAGAATTGAGAGGAAACAATAAAAATATTCACTTTGTTGATTTTATGTCTAAAAACAAACTAAAGGAATATTATGAGGTCGCAGATCTCTTTGTATTACCAACTCGAGAAGATATTTGGGGATTGGTTATCAACGAGGCAATGGCCTGTGCCTTGCCGGTCATAACGACAGATAGGTGTGGCGCAGGAATGGAGCTTGTCAAAAACGAGGAAAACGGTTTCTTTGTTCACAGCGAGGATATCGAAGAATTATACAAGCGAATAAATACAATTATAGAAAATCCAATATTACAGAAAACAATGAGTGCAAAGAGTCTGAATATTATTCAAGATTTCACGATAGAAAAAATGGCAGAAAGACATATGGAAATATTTCAGCAGCTTTGCAAAAAATAAAAAAGTTGGGACCGATTATGATTAAACAAAGTACATACAAGTTGAATATGCTTGAAATTGAACAAGTTATTGCACAGATTTACATATACTTGTTGCCTTTTCGTATGATATCACAATTCGCATTTATAAAGAATCTGGTTGGTGTGTGTGCGCTTTATATTGATTTTGTATTCCACATGATCGGTTTGATGTTATGGATATGCAATAGCAAAGGAAATTTAAAAGCGGAAAGCGGAGAAAATCAATATCTTATAAATGATTTTTTAAAGCTAATTATATGGTTGAATACATCTTCTATCATAATGGCATTTTTTATTCAATCGAAATATGGAAATATTGGAAACGATAATGCTTTCGGTGCTGTTATAGGTATGATTATATATTTCTTCCAATATGCTCTTATGCTTTTATATAATATGAGGGTTCTAACTATATTAGAAAAAGAAAAAATCCATTTGATTTTTCACCGTTTATGCACTGTATTATTGATAATTGGATATACGCAGGTGCTTGTGATGAATGGTATCGGTGGTGGAATATATGATAGGTTAAACTTCATGGGGATTCTTAATAATTCATCACACCTACCCAAGCTATGTTTGACCGGTTCTGAGGGGGCAGCAGCAGGCAATATTATTTCCATATTGGTAATGCCGGTACTATTATCTGATATACTCATCGGACAGAATATTAAGTCTAATGTCATAAAAATAATTTTGTGGCTAATACCACTATACTTCACCAACAGTTCAACGGCATATATTCTGTTTGCAATTGAAATGATGGTGTTTTTAGCACTAATGGCTTTTGAGAAAAAACAAATAGTTTTACTGTTGAAGGTGCTAACCGTAACTTTAATATTGGTTTTGGTTTTAGGAATAATATTAAAGTCTTTAGGGCTTTTAACAAGTGAAATCTTTGAAGAAGTAAACTATCTTCTTTTTGAAAAAGCGACAGATACAGAGAATGGTTCCACTATTTCAAGGACTGTACCTCTTTTGGTTAACTGGGGAGCTTTTAAGGAATATCCCATTTTGGGAGTTGGAAATGGGCTGCAAGGATATTTTTATGAAAAATACTTTCCTACTTCAGCATTTCATGTTGCCGGTTCGGATGTTACCGAATTTTTAAAAACAAGCAAAAACGGTATCAGTAATGGCGGAGTGTTTTTCCCTTCTTTACTGTCCGGCTACGGAATAATCGGCTGTATATTAATTGTTAAGTTTATAATAAAAACAATTTATGTTGCTAACTTTAAAAAGCATAAAATAAACAATTTCTTTTATATGTGGATATTGGCAGGAATTGCATTTATCATAACCGGATTTCAAGGAGACATGTATGGAAGATATTATGCTTGGTTTATGATAAGTTTGCCATTTATATCAGCCTCAAAAAAGGAGAAAATACAAGATGATTACATTACCAATATCAATTTTGATACCTACAATGAACAGACCGGAAACATTAAAGAAAACGCTTGAAAGTATAACAGGTCACAACTTTATACCCAAGCAGATTGTGATTGTAGATCAAAGTGAAAAAAATGATGTCATTCAAGAAAACAAACGAATACTTAACGAAATATCAAAGAAAGGGATTCAAACGGTGTATTTTTATCAAGAAAAACCGTCCCTTACCGCAGCCAGAAACAATGCAATTAAATTTGCAACAGAAGAAATAATAATTTGTTCCGATGATGACATCGAAGTATATGATGATACACTACTTAATATATCAAATAAAATGAAAGATAAAAGCATTTCAATGATTGCGGCAATTGATGATAATATGCCAACTAAGCAAAGCGCATTAGGATATATTTTAGGAACACGCTCTTTCAAAAAAAGGAAAATTGGACATGTGACATATTCGATGCTCGGTCGTTATCCTGAAAATGTAAAGGGAGAAGTAAAAACCGAATGGGCCATGGGGTGTTTCTTTGTAATCAGAAAATCCTTGATGGTCTTATGGAAAATAAAATGGGACGAACAATTAACAAGCTATGCTTATCCGGAAGATTTGGATTTTAGTTATTCATACTATAAGTTATCAGAATTCAATGGACTGCATTGTATTTTAGATGAAAATATTCGTATCAAACATATGGTAAGTAACGAGTACAGGGTACCATCACGTAAAAGTACATATATGTATGTTATAAACCGCAGATATTTAAGCTATAAGCATAATATGGGCTTTAATTCACGGTTAGCAATGTGTTGGTGTGATTTTTGGAGATTTGCAGAAAGGTTTATAAAGAATGAGCAACCTTTCGATATTATTAGAGCATATATGATATGCAAAAAAGAAGCAAAAAAAATGTTGAAACAGTGAGGTGTCAGGATCATGTTAAAAGTATTAAAATCCCTATTGTTGACCATATTTTTTGGGATTCAAAATTGTTTTGATACAGTAGTCGGCATTTTCACTACAAATAGTTCTTTTTCGGACAAGCCAACAATTTTTTTGATAGGAACTCCGGAACATGATAACACCGGAGATCATGCTATAGCACTTTCAGAAATACAGTTTATACAAGACTATTTTCCACATTACAATATTGTTGAAATTACAGTTGAACACTGGAGACGTTACAGAATAAATCTGTTGTTGCACACAAAAAAAGAAGATATGTTTTTTATGACCGGTGGCGGCAATATCGGTGATATATACAAATGGGACGAACTTGTCAGGCGCTTTATAATTAAACATTTTAAAGAAAATAAGATAATCGTTTTTCCGCAGACCGCCTATTTTAGCAACAGTAAAAAAGGGCAACGGGAATTAAATAAAACCGTAAGACTTTATAATAGTCATAAAAAATTGCTTGTATGCGCAAGGGAAAAACAAACATATGAATTTTTGAAAAAATACTTTTGTGTGCAAACATACCTTTGTCCTGACATTGTATTCAGAATGCGAATAAATCTTGGAAATGTTTCCAAAGGCAAAAATATAGGAATTTGTGTACGGAATGATAATGAGAGTTCTTTATCGTTTGACGAACGAAAAAAGCTTTTAAAACAACTAAATGATAATTATGCTGTGGAATACTTCAACACTTGTATCTATACGGCTAAAATAAAACAAAACAGAGTAGCTATAATAACTGCATTGTTGCAAAAAATCAGCTCATATCAGTTTGTAGTAACAGATAGATTGCATGCAATGATTTTTTGCGTGCTTACAAATGTGCCATGTGTTGTTATATCACCCAAAAGTCATAAAATTATTTCAACATTACAATGGCTGAAGAATAAAAATGTAATTCTTATATCAAATATTGATAACATATTACAAGCTTGCAACCGCTTAACAAGCACGGAGAATTCTTTTGAATTTAATCAATTTGAAAATTACTATAAAGAACTTGCTAATGCTATAAAGGAGTTACTATGAATATTGGAATAATTACATTTAACAGACTATTTAACTTTGGTTCTGCATTGCAAACCTATGCATTAAACAAATACTTAAATACAGCCGGTTATCATACCATTACTATTGACTACATTCAAAAAGAGCAGGAAAAAAGTTTTGCATATTATGAAAAAAACAAAAATATTTTAAGTATTTGTAGAAATATTCAGCGATTTATTTATAAAAATCAAGTGATGACAAGCAGATCCAGGTTTAGGAGTTTCGCTGAAAAGTATATTCCTAAAACGGTTCCATTATCATATTCGGAACTAAAAGGTGCCGGCAAAAAATTTGACATTATCATATGTGGTAGCGATCAGATATGGAATCCTCGATATAAAGGATTTGATGAGTCATATTTATTGGAATTTGTTTCAAAACAAACGAAAAAATTTGCATATGCTGCAAGTATAGGGATTTCTGATGTAAATGCACATGAAAAAAGTATTTTTCAAAAGCACCTAAACACCTTTGATTTTATTTCAGTTCGCGAAATAGAAGCGAAAAGGTTGTTAGAGCCAGTAATTACTAAACCAATTCATGTAGTCTGCGATCCGGTATTTTTAATAGATAAGAGTAACTGGGAAAAAATAGCTGGCAATCAACCAATCATTGAAAAACCATATGCATTGTATTATTTTATAGGAAATGTAACCGGAATGAGAAATTTAGGTGAGAAAATAAAAAAACAAATCAAAATGCCAGTTGTGGTTGTAAGAATGAATCTTAGGGACTTATTACATATGTATAAAAAATATTATGAAGTTGGTCCAACAGAATTTTTGAACCTATTATATCATGCAAAGTACATATACACCAACTCGTTTCATGCGGTCTGTTTCTCATTGATATTTCATAAACCATTTTGGGTGTCAATGGAAACCAATCTTGGTGTTGCCTCACAATGTAGAATCGAAAATTTACTTACAAAAGTACAATTAGAGCATCGTATTATAACACACAACACAGCACAAAAAGACTTTTTGGAGGATGTTGATTTCAGTAATTCAGATGTTGTATTAAAAAAATGGATTTATGAAAGTAAAACCATTCTCAAGGAAGCATTACATGGAGGTATGAATTATGATTTGTCCCAAGAATGAATGCCTTGAGTGTGGAGCATGCTTTGCAGTATGTCCCATTAATGCAATCAAAATGGCTGAAAATATTTATGGAGAATATTTACCGTTAATTGACAATGACAAGTGTATAAAATGTAATAAATGTAATAAGATTTGTCCTGTAATAAACAAAACAGATTATAAAAAACCATTAGAATGCTATGCTGCTTATACACAAAATGAAAATGATCGCAATTCATGTGCTTCTGGCGGTATTGCAACAGCTTTTGGCAAACAAATAATTAATGCTGGCGGAGAAACTTTTGGAGCAGTCTTAAATGAAAAATTTTCTTTTACAAAAGCTGAGAATATAAGTGGTTTAGAAGAGTTTAAAGGCAGCAAGTATGTTCATATACCGGCGTATCATATCTATAGGGATATAAAAAAGGATTTAATGACTGATAAAAAGATTCTTTTTATCGGTACCCCTTGTCAATGTGATGCATTACTTCATTACATAGGAAAAGAGTATGAAAATCTTATAACTGTTGATTTAATCTGTCATGGAACACCACCATATAGATACCTTAATGAATGGATAAAGTACGTTACTAAGGGTATGTATTTTGACCAAATAACATTTCGTGGAAAAAGAGATTATTATTTGACAGTCTATAATGATTCTAAAATAATATACTCAAAACAACATAATGAAGATGGATACTTTTCAGCATTTTTAACAGGCCTCATTCACAGAGAACCTTGCTATTCTTGCCCATATGCAAGGATTGAAAGAATTAGCGACATAACCATAGGAGATTTTTGGGGATTACCACAAAATGCACTAAATGGGTATATGGGAAAAAAGTCAGTTATCCTTATAAACACAACAAAGGGGAAAAATTTCTTTAAAACAGTTGTACCTAATTTGGTAGTCGAAAAAAGAGATATAACTGAAGCAATTAGTGGGAACAAACAACTTACGCATCCGGCAAGCAGACATAAAAAACAGAAATTGTTTTTACGATATTATCCCGAATATGGGTTTTATAAGGCTTTGAAAAAATGCGGTATATTACGCGAAACATTAATTACAATTATAAAAAACAAGCTAATGTTTTTTCCACGAAAAATAATACGGAGATTAAAAAATGAAAAAAAACAAACTGGTTAGTAATTTTGGGTTTAATATAATTTATGAATTAACCACAATTCTGTCTTCTCTGCTTATGGCGCCTTTTCTCACAAGGACGCTTACAGCTGAGAAACTTGGAGAATATACATATATAAATTCTATTATAAGCTATTTTGTGCTGTTTGCAATGTTGGGTTTTTCTATACTTGGCAATAGAGCAATTGCATACACACGAGATGATAGATTAAAATTAAATATAACATTTTCGAGAGTATATATAACACAAATGATAACATCTATAACATCTTTGGTGTGTTTTATAATTTTCGGGGAAATACTTCAAATGGGAACAATATACTACATAATCGGATTGTTGATTGTTTCGTGTATATTCGATGTTAGCTGGTTTTTTAAAGGTATGGAAAATTTCAAATTATTTTCTATATTAAACACATCGACCAAAATAATAGGAATGCTTCTCACGTTTATTCTAATTAACGATAAAAATGATTTGCTGACATATGCCTTGATCATGTCATTAGTTACGCTAATAGGAAATTTATGCGGTTTTTGTATTGCACTAAGAGAAATACATTTTACACGAATATCTGCCAAATCAGTTTTGTTTACAATTAAAGAAGCACTCATACTGTTTGTTCCAGTTATATCTGTAAGCGTGTATAAAATGATGGATAAATTAATGATTGGTGCAATGACTCATAATTTAATCGGCGTGAGTAATTATTCTTATGCAGAGCAGATGGTTAATATACCTGCAGGAATTATAACAGCATTAAGTTCAGTAGCATTACCTCGAATGGCAAATTTAAGCATACATTCAAGAACAGAAAACAAAAATATTATTGCGAATAAAATACTTATAGCCTCATGTTGCATATCTTGTGCTATATCATTCGGCTTGGCAAGCATTTCCAAAAACTTTGTTCCACTATATTTAGGGGATGAATACTACGATTCTGCAAACTACTTAGTTTTGCTGTCAATCACATCTATACTTTCATCTTGGACAGCAATGATGAGAAATTTGTTTTTATTGCCGGCAAAAAAAGATAGAGTATATATTACATCAGTAGTGATGGGGGCATGTTTAAATTTTATATTAAACATTCTTTTGATAAAAAAATATGCAATATATGGTGCAATAATTGCTACTATTGCTTCTGAATTATTAGTAACGATTATCCAAACAATAGCGGCTGCACAGCAAACCAATATGAAAAAGCACATACTAAACGCAATTCCTTTCTTTTTTATTGGAATTATAATGCTCGTTGTATGTAAAACAATTTCAAGCAACCTACCTTTAAATTGGAGTTCATTTTTTGTGTTAATAGGTATTGGTGCAATAGTGTATTTAGCTTTATCTATAGGATACTTACTTACATTAAAAAAATATAGTGAAAGAAGATGTTAAAAATGAATTTATTTACAAACAAAACATTACTTATTACCGGTGGAACCGGATCGTTCGGCAATGCCGTTCTTAATCGCTTTTTAAAAACCGATATCGGCGAAATCCGCATTTTCTCCCGAGATGAGAAAAAACAGGATGATATGCGTCATGAATTTCAAGCAAAAATGCCGGAAGCAGCTGATAAAATTAAATTTTATATCGGTGATGTCAGGGATTTGGCATCAGTGAAAAATGCAATGCACGGTGTAAACTACATATTTCATGCTGCCGCTTTAAAACAGGTACCATCATGTGAATTTTTCCCCTTGGAAGCTGTAAGAACAAATGTTATTGGTACAGAGAATGTACTTACAGCTGCCATTGATGAAGGTGTAGAATCTGTCATATGCCTTTCTACGGATAAAGCAGCATATCCGGTAAATGCTATGGGAACTTCAAAAGCTATGATGGAAAAGGTTATTGTTGCGAAAAGCCGCACAACAAATAAAACAAAAATTTGCTGTACCCGATATGGCAATGTTATGTGTTCCAGAGGTTCGGTTATTCCCCTTTGGATTGATCAAATTCGGGCAGGACAAGCAATAACTATTACTGAGCCTTCTATGACACGATTCATTATGAGTTTGGATGAGGCTGTTGATCTTGTTTTATTTGCTTTTGAGCATGGTGAGCCGGGCGACATATTGGTTCAAAAAGCTCCTGCCTGCACAATTGAAACGCAGGCAAAGGCTGTTTTAGAACTGTTTGATAGAGATCATAAGTCAGAGATCAAAGTAATCGGTATCCGACACGGAGAAAAGATGTACGAAACGCTTTTAACCAATGAAGAATGTACTCATGCTGTTGATATGGGAAACTTTTATCGTGTCCCATGCGACAAGCGAGGCCTAAATTATGACAAGTATTTCAGCGAAGGCAATGTTGACAGAAACCCTCTCAGTGAGTTTAATTCAAATAATACAAAGCTATTGGATGTTGAGCAAACGAAAGAAAAGATATCTTCGCTTGCATATATTCAAAACGAACTTGAAAAGGATGGGATAATATGAATATACTTGTGACAGGGGCAAAAGGCTTCGTTGGAAAAAACTTGTGCGAAACTCTTAAAAGTATTCGTAATGGCAAGGATTGCATTCACCATATAAAAATAGATGACATTTTTGAATATGATATTGACAGTGATTTTGAACTTTTAGATGAATACTGTTCCAAAGCAGATTTCGTATTCAATCTTGCTGGCATTAATCGTCCGAAAAACGAGTCGGAATTTATGGATGGAAACGTTGGGTTTGCATCTGTCTTGCTTGAAAAGCTGAAAAACGCGAACAACCTCTGCCCCGTAATGCTTTCAAGCTCTGTTCAGGCAACGCTTATAGGACGTTACGGAAAATCGGATTATGGCAAATCGAAGCTTGCAGGAGAAAATTTATTTTTTGATTATGCGGCAAAAACAGGTGCAAGAGTCCTGGTGTATCGTTTTCCAAATTTGTTTGGCAAGTGGTGCAGACCAAACTACAACTCCGCTGTTGCAACATTCTGTTATAATACAGCAAATGATTTGCCCATCCAAATAAATGACAGAAATACAGAGCTTGAGCTTTTATACATTGATGATCTTGTGGAAGAAATGCTTGCAGCACTTGAGGGAAATGAGCATCACTGTGAATTTGAAGGCTTAAAAACCGTATTAAACAATGATGGAAAATTTTGTACCGTACCGATAACATATCACATTACTTTGGGTAAGATCGCGGATTTGTTGAATGCTTTTAAAACGCAAACAAAAACACTGGTTATGCCTGAAATACCTGAGAATAGTTTTGCAAAAAAACTGTACTCAACATATCTTTCGTATCTTCCGAAAGAGAAAACCATTTTTCCTCTTAAAATGAACGCTGATGACAGAGGTTCGTTTACCGAAATTATGAAAAGTGAAAAATGCGGTCAATTTTCGGTTAACATTTCTAAGCCCGGAATAACAAAAGGTCAACATTGGCATAACAGTAAGTGGGAATTGTTTATTGTTGTATCAGGGCATGCTCTGATTCAGGAAAGAAAAATTGGCAGTGATGAAATTTGGTCATTTGAGGTTTCAAGTAAAAAAATAGAGGCAGTTCACATGTTACCAGGTTATACTCATAGTATAACCAATTTATCTGAAACAGAAGATCTTATCACTATTATGTGGGCAAACGAGCAGTTTTCCCCCAGCAAGCCGGATACATTTTACGAGGAGATATAACTATGGAAATAAAGCAAAATTATAAGGATATTAAATTTAAAAATGATGGTAGATTAAAGCTTTTGATTATTGTGGGGACACGCCCGGAGGTTATTCGTCTATCAGCAGTCATCACAAAATGCCGCAAATATTTTGATTGTATTCTTGCACACACTGGTCAGAATTATGACTATAACCTAAACGGCATATTTTTCAAAGATTTAAAGATTGAACAGCCGGAGGTGTATATGGATTCCGTCGGTGCTGATCTTGGTGAAACTGTAGGAAATATAATAAATTGTTCCTATAAACTTATGCGAGAGATAAAACCCGATGCCTTACTTATTTTAGGAGACACAAACTCTTGTCTTTCTGCTATATCGGCAAAGCGCTTGCATATTCCGATTTTCCATATGGAAGCAGGAAATCGCTGCAAAGATGAGTGCTTGCCCGAAGAAACCAACCGTCGCATTGTTGATATTATTTCAGATGTAAATATGGCATATTCCGAACACGCAAGGCGCTATCTTGCCGAATGTGGTTTGCCCAAAGAACGCACTTATGTTACAGGTTCGCCAATGGCAGAAGTCCTTCATAAAAATCTCTCGGAAATTGAAGCCAGCAATATATTATCACGCCTTAATCTTCAAAGCGGAAAATATATACTTCTTTCGGCTCATAGAGAAGAAAACATAGATACGGACAAAAACTTTAATTCACTTTTTAATGCCGTTAACAAAATGGCTGAAAAATTTGATATGCCGGTTTTGTATTCTTGTCATCCGAGAAGTAAAAAAAGGCTTGAATCCTCTGGGTTTGTACTTGATAAGAGAGTTGTTATGCATGAACCATTAGGATTTCACGACTATAACTGTTTGCAAGTGAATGCGTTCGCTGTTGTGTCAGACTCGGGGACTCTTCCCGAGGAAAGTTCATTTTTTACAAGCATTGGCAAACCATTTCCTGCCGTTTGCATACGCACCAGCACGGAACGTCCGGAGGCATTGGATAAAGCTTGCTTTGTATTAGCCGGAATTGATGAAAACAGTCTTTTGCAGGCAGTTGAACTCGCCGTATTAATGAATCAAAACAAAGACTTCGGTATACCTGTTCCCGATTATATCAATGAAAATGTATCAACAAAGGTTGTAAAGATAATTCAGTCATATACGGGAATTGTAGATAAAATGGTCTGGAGGAAAGGAAGTGGAAACTGAAAGTGAGACTTGAAAGCAAGAAGAAACTTGTACTCAGAAGAGTCATCGTTCTTTCTTTGACTATTATCTTCGGTATAAGTGCTATAGTAGTTATATTCAAACAGCGTAATAACATTACGGCTTTACACTATGCCTTAAATTGTTCCGAGGAAGACAGAGAACAGTTACAAAAGGATAATAATGAACTTATAGCAGATATAGTGGAAAAATTGAACAAAGAAGGCGTTGGGTTACTTACTGACGATGAGGTTAGCAGGTTAAAAAGCGGCGATTTAACAGAGGAACAGGTTTTAGAAATAATAGGAGAACGAAGCAATAGTGCAAATAATGTTCCAAATACTTCTGAACCAACGGAATATGAATCTGCAAAATCTGATGTTGAGAATAATTCAAATGATAGCGCTTCATCCGAAAGTGAGACACAAAGTAAAAATACAGTACAAAGCAACAATATAAGTAGTCTGGTTTCTCAAATATATTCGTTGCGCTCAAGTTTTTCGGGACAAGTTGATTCCCTTGTATCTCAGGCTCAAGCTGATGCGGCTTCCGGAAAATACACCAAAAGTGAGCTTATAGGCAAGTATGCAGGGCAATTATCATCTCTTGAAGGCTCATGTGACTCGCAATTTAATTCGTTAGTATCACAAATAGAATCTGAATTATCAAAAACAAACGGTGATACAAGTCTTATCTCAGAATTGCGATCAGCATACGAAAATGAAAAAAGTATAAAAAAAGCCTCTCTTTTGTCTAACTATACTGACTAATTAAATGCTTAATTCGGAGGATTTTTGATATGAAAAGAATAAGAAACAGATATTTGTTTATAATTGATATCTTTTTGTGCATACTTGCTTATGTGCTTACAATCGGGATTGTATTTCCTGTTTCTGCAATAGAATTGTATTTTGTACCAGGAATAAAACTTATAGCAGTAACAACAGTTATTTATACGATTATGTTATCTACATTCGGCATTTACCATATTGATTGGAACTATGCCGGTGCAAATGAATATCTTAGGCTCATATTTGGAGTTGTAATAGCAGCAATCGGTAGTTTCTCATCGGGACTTTTTATAAATACCGATATTATTTTCCCCAAAATAAATATTGCTGCCAATGTGTTTATTATTACAATGATTTGCGGCTTGAGGTTTACTGTTAGACTCGTATATAAAGCACATATGTTAAACAGTAAGCAAAAAGGTCCAAAAACGCTTATCATTGGTGCCGGTCGGCTTGCAGTTATGCTGCTTCGTGATATAGCAGATAATGAACATTTGAATTATGATGTTGTTGGTCTTATAGATGATGATGCAGACAAACAAAGAACACATATATACAATTCATGTGTAATCGGAACAAGAAATGACATTACTCGTATATGCCGAGAAAAAAAGATTGAGCAGATTATTTTTGCAATACATAGCCTGTTACCAATTCAAAAAACAGAATTATTAGATATTTGCAGTAAAACAGGTGTGAAAGTCAGCATTATCCCAGGTGTAGAGGCAGCCTTAAACGGTAAGCTTCAACTTGGAAAAATGCGTGAGATTGAAATTGAAGATTTGCTTGAAAGAGCGCCGATAACACTGGATAACAAACTCATAAGAAATGAAATATGCGGTAAAACGGTGATGGTTACGGGCGGTGGCGGCTCTATCGGCTCGGAGCTTTGCCGGCAGATTGTTAAATTTAAACCTGAACGCCTTGTCATACTGGATATATATGAAAATACAACCTATGAATTGCAGAATGAATTGGAAGAAAACTATCCAAATCAAAAACTTGATGTGTTGATTGCATCTGTACGAGACAAGCAACGCTTAGATTCTATTTTTGAGAAATACAAACCGGATATAGTTTTTCATGCGGCAGCTCATAAGCATGTTCCGCTTATGGAATTTTCACCATGCGAAGCTATAAAAAATAACATTTTCGGTACATACAACACAGCACGTGCAGCAATTGAATATGGGGTAAAAAGATTTGTGCTTATATCAACAGACAAAGCGGTTAATCCTACAAATGTTATGGGTGCAAGTAAACGAATGTGCGAAATGATTATTCAAACCATGCAGAACTGTGGGAAAACAGAATTTGCAGCAGTTCGGTTTGGTAATGTTCTCGGATCAAACGGTTCTGTCATACCGAGATTCAGAAAACAAATTTCGGCAGGAGGCCCGGTTACTGTAACGCATCCGGAAATAACCCGCTTTTTCATGACCATTCCAGAGGCTGCACAGCTCGTTTTGCAGGCGGCAGCTTATGCAAAAGGCGGAGAAATATTTGTGCTTGATATGGGTAAACCTGTCAAAATATATGACCTCGCAAGGAAAATGATTTATTTGTCCGGACTGAAACCTGATGAAGATATTGAAATAAAATTCACGGGACTTCGAGCAGGAGAAAAACTTTACGAGGAGTTGCTTATGAATGAGGAAGGCTTAAAGAAAACGGCTCACAGCAAAATTTTTGTAGGCAGTCCTATTGATATTGATTTCAATAAATTAAATGAAAAATTGGAAAAGTTAAGAAATGCAGTTCCGCAGGATGAGGATACCATAAAGCAGATTATATCGGAAGTTGTACCGACATATAAGTGTCCGGTAAAAAAACAATTATTTGCACTTGAAGCTGATAAAGAAATGCTAAGTGTAGTTTAAAAAAGAATTTAAGGAGGTGGCAAATAATGCGTATTAAAAACAGCTTTTTAGCGATATATGCCTTTTTTTCAGCATTGTGCATAGGAGCGATTATGCTGAATTTCAGAATTATAAAGCCGTATCAATGTGAAGTTGATTATAGTGCTGCTGTTATTTGCAAACCTCCTTTTGAGATTTTAATGATAATACTCTGTTATTTGTTTGGACGAGTTATACAAGGTTCTCCTTCCTTTTCGGATGGTAAACGTGTTAATTGGATTGTACGGGTTTTCACTACACCGAATTTAGATATATACTCTAACGAACGAGAAATAACCAATGCTTACCAATTCAAATAAAGGAGTTTAGAATTATGAAATTAAAAAGACTTACTGCGTCATTGCTGACGCTTATAATGCTCTTATCTTCCGTATGTGTGTGCTTTGCGGCAGACAGCAATTATGACAAGATTAAGAATTATGTAGATAAAATTGCACCAAGCGGCGAAATTACAATCAGCGACCTTTCAAACACATTGAAGGTAGGAACTTCTTCATCAGATTTAAAAGCTGAGGATATTAGTGTAAGACGAAATACGGATCTTACCTACTCTTCCTCCCTTGATATGTCAGATGTCAGAACAAAATATGAAACAATAATGACGGCAATAAACCTGCTTGATACCGAATTAAAGGACATTGTCAACAATTCCGATGTATCCGGAGAGTTTGTTATTGATATAACTTATGATGAAAAACTTGACATAAGCGCGATAACGGAGAATAATTTTACAGAACTCAACAATGAGATTTTTGATGCTGAAAATATTTCTGTTACCTATCCCGCCAAAGGCTCAATGAAAATTCAAGTAAAGATCAGTGCGGATAAAAAGGTGTCAAATGTTTCTGCTGACAAGCTTTCAGACATTACATATCGTGTAAGCAATGTTAAAACAACCGAAAACGGAGGGCCATATGCTGTAAAAGTTTCGATGAATGGTTATGTTGCTTTTAATGCGGATAATAAAGAATACGCAAGAATAAAGTTTACATCGCCCGAAACTGTACGAAATGTAACTGTGTATACTCAAAGCAGCGGAGGACGCCGTCCTTCAAATACAAATAAGACAATAAAATTTGATTCTGACGGCGGAAGTAATATTCCGAATCAAACAATAACAAGCGGCAGCAACGCTTCCGTACCAGCCGCCCCTACAAAAGAAGGCTTTACTTTTGAAGGCTGGTATACAGATGCTGAACTGACAAAACCATATGATTTTAACAGTAAAGTTACTGAAAATATCACATTGTATGCCAAGTGGACTAAGATAGATGAAACACAAAATAAATCCGAAATAATTGTAAAAGGACTTGAAAACAAGGAACTTATACTGAATGATGATAAAACTGTTGATTTTTCAAAGCTTGAAACGCCGACAAGAGATGGTTTTATTTTCGGCGGTTGGTATACAGATGAGAACTGTCAAAACAGACTTACCGAAGAAACTGTCATTGAAGACGGAAATATTTACGGAAAGTGGATCAACAATCGTACTCCTGCATTGTTAAATGCCGCAGATCATATAGCGTACATAAACGGATATCCCGATAAAACCGTAAAACCGGAAAACAATATAACAAGAGAAGAAGTTGCAGCAATTATATACCGTTTAATGAACGAAGATGCTCAAAAGGAATTCTCGGGTAAAGAACCGACATTTACAGACATCTCAAAATCTGATTGGTCATATGAGTCAGTTGCTGTTGTAGCTGCTGCCGGGCTGATAAGCGGATACGAAGATAGTACATTCAGACCGGGCAATGCAATAACAAGAGCTGAATTTGCGGCTATGCTTTCAAGACTTTATACGGATATTGATATAGCCTATGCCATAGATTTTAATGATATACATGGTCATTGGGCAGAAAATGATATCAAAAAGCTTTCTGCTCTTGAATGTATCTCAGGATACGAAGACGGCACATTCAGACCTGAACAGTTGATAACACGAGCTGAAGCAATAGTGATTATTAACAGGATTCTTGTAAGATACGCTAACCATGACGGCATAAGCAGCAACGCAAATACATGGGCGGATAATGGCACGGATAAATGGTATTATTATCCGGTCCTTGAAGCCACCAATGCTCATGATTATAGCAGAGCAGCGGATCAGTATAACGAAAATTGGAATTAGTTTTGTAATTAAATAACGGGTAAAAGACCTCCTGTTATCATTATAGCGGGAGGTCTTATTGCCTAAAAGGTAGATGAGCAGAATGATTGGGTTTGGTATAGTTTTAGTTGTAGGTATAATAATTCTATGTTTGTATATTGAATGTTATATTCCATTTAAGAACACACGCGAATACATACAAATGGAAATAAACCGTTCTTATACGCAAGAAGAATATGAGTACTGGAAAAGCGAAATGAAAAAGCTTTATCTTAAAAGCATTCCTATAATACGATGGATTATAAAATGATAAGGCTATTTTGAAAACTTGTAAGGAGTATCTAAATGCGGATTTCGAGGCGTTTGCAAAAATATTTAAAAAATAGAGATGATGAACTATTTGCAAAAATAGAAAATGAGGCATATAAGACTGATAATAAGTTTCTAAACGCTAAAATTACCATAGTTTTAGGTTTTACTGCGTTACTTGTAACTATTTCATCTGCTGCCAGTTTTGTTACCATATATAAATATGACGAAAAAATTCAAGAATTGCAGAACAATTCAAATTCAACAAAGTATTTGATTATGGCAGGACGAGCTGCATCAACCAGCGAAAGAATAAATAACTACACATTAGCAATAAATTATGACAATAAGAATCCATTTTTATATTATGCAAGAGCAGATATATACTATGAGGATGAAGGATTGCCGGAAATGGCGTTGAAGGATTGTAATCAGGCCTTAAAATATGATGCTTTCTATACAAACGCTCTTTTTCTGAGAGGAAAAATATACTTTGAAAAAGCACAATACTCTCTATCTGTAGAGGATTTTAAAAATTATTGTGCTGTTGAAAATAATACTGAAGAGGTCAACACGTATATTGGATATGCATATTATTTTATGGATGATATAAAAAGTGCTGTGCAATATTTTGACATGCTTGAAGAAAAGCCTACTTTTCCAAGCAATATTGAAGGCGATTATGAACAAGAAGCAATCATATCGGACTGTTATTTGAAAATAGGCAGCTACTTAAAAGCAAAATACTTTTTAAATCCTCTTATAGAAAAACGCTGTTCCCGGCATAGGATTGAATTCATAGCAAACAAATTAATTGAAATTTACAAAGCTGAAGGTGATTTACAATCAGTTTCTGTATTAGAAAAAATGCTTGAAGAAATGGATTCACAGTACGAAAAAATAAGAAAAATGACATATGACACTGTTGAGATTCAAGGAATAGAAACCTATCAGATACTATACCACGAGCTTATGGTACGAACAAGTGAAGCGCTGGATTGAATGATAAAAAATACATTGTGCATACTGATGATTTTGCGGTGGTTATATTGAAAATATCTGAAAAATATGTTATAATATTAACAGGAATAATTAACCATAAGGAGAACATATGTCGATGTAGTTATATTAGGGGGCGAAAAATAAATAGTTCGGCTTAATATAGGCAAAAGTAATTAATTGGTGGCATATGAAAGTTGCTGTCTTTACTTTTGCTATTTTTATTTTAAACAAGAAAGAAAGGAAAACAACATGAAAAAACTTAAAAGAATAGCAGCGTCTATTATTGCTATGCATATGTTAATGGGGACAGCGTTTGCTGAAACCGATACAATGACATATAAGGCAAATATGGAAAACGGAGAAGTTAGCATTGAAGAAAAAGATCTAACAGGTGAGATTGATAATTCAAATCTTGAAGTTACTGTCATAAAACAACAAGGCGAAACAAGGACAACAATATTTACCGGAAAATTAAAGGACTATGATAATGGCCGCTGGATAAATCTTGATTTTTCGGAAATACAATTTGCATTGATTTTTGATTGGGATACAATGGAAAATGAAGCAATTTGTATTGTTCCGATTACTGAAAACAGCTCAAAGTCAGATATAGAAACAAAAATTGATTCTGACGCAAACAAAACTATTTATCAAAACTCAGTAGCACGGACAACAAGCGGTGATATTAAAGCGGATATTTCACTCTTATATGATAACTCATACAGTGAATGTGTGCTGAATGCCGGAGAAGATTTAACGGCGGAAGTTAAATTGGAAAATCTGAATAGCGAATCTGCTGCCGATGTAAGCGTTATGCTTGCTTTGTATGACGAACATTCAAAGCTGATCGGAATAAAAATGGATTCAAAAAGTATAGCAGCTTCGGGAACGGACACCATTAAACCTACAATAACCGTTCCGAGTGATAATACCGCTGCATCTGCAAAGGTTATGATTTGGGGCAGCTCTAATATGATGCCGTACACCAATGCAATAACATTAACCGTTACAGGCTCTGATTTCTTTGGTGATGACTATAATCTGGCGGTCAATATGGAGGACAGAAATTCAGCGAACGGTATGATAAATTCCGAAAATGATATTGATATATTTGAGTTTAAAGCGTTAAAGGACGGGTTATACACCTTTGAATCATACGGACAGACAGATACATATGCTTCACTGAGCAATAAAACCTCTCCGACAACAATAATTAAGTCTGATGACAACGGCGGTGCAGATAATAATTTCAGAATATCGGCAACGCTGGAAGCAAACAACTCATATTATCTGAAGGTCGGCGGACACGGAACAGGAAAATACAGAGTAGTATCGAATTATGCAATAGGTAATGTTTTCGGTACGGTCAGTCCCGTAAAGGCAACGGGTGATGCGGAATTTGACAAGCTTATAGAAAGCAAATGCGGTTTGTATACATTCGACAGCAACGATTTTGTGGCTCAAATGCACTTGCAGGAATATACTTCCGAGAATGACGAATATGCAAGATTTTCACTGATCGGTGTATCGGCAGGAGAATATCTTGTGAAAACATCCCGACCGGGATATTTGTCGAGATATTCAAAAATCGCATTGAATGATAATGCAGTAGATTTGGGAACTAAAGTGCTGATTGCAGGCGATGTTAATGATGACGGCGTAATAGATACAAATGATTTGACACTTCTCAGAGCAGCCTTAAACAGTGAGTATGGTGACAACAATTATACCGTTAATGCGGATTTTAACGGGGATAAGGTTATAGACAGTACCGATGAAAGTATACTTAATTCAAATATCGAAAAAACCTCGAACGAGTATAACGAAAATGTGAATTATATCATATTTGGTGTTACGGTAAGTAATTATAATGCCGTTATTTCGGGTAAGGCACAGGCAGCAAGCACGGTTTCGTGTTCGGTATACAGAGGCGATATATTGGTTTCCGATGAAAACCTTACATGTGGTGCTGACGGCTCTTTTGAAACAGAGGTTGAACTTACTCAGACAGGAACATACACGATTGTCATAACCTCAGACAACAGAGCTTTTGACGCTGTGAAGTCTATAGACTGCAATTAAGGGGGATATTACAAATGAGATATATGAAAAAACTGACGGCAGCAATTATATCGGTTTCTCTATGTGCAACAAATCTTGTCGCATTTGCGGAAGTTTCCGATAAACAGACAATACAGGATTATTTTGAAACAAAGAGTTCCGATGACAGAGAAACAACGGAAATTATCGTTTCATTTTCCGGTGATATAAAAAGCGATAATATAAACAGCATAGACAGTATTATTCAAGACGGTTTGAAAATAAGCTCGGATAAAGAAATGGAGATTGGGGATATATCCAAACCGGCCGAGCCTGTAACAAAAATAGATACATCTTTGGAAAAGGTTCTTGACGAAAATACGGTGCTGATTAAAACTAATGATGTTGAAACAACACTGCAAGCGTTAAAAAGCAATGAAAATGTAGTATACGCACAACCCAACTATCGGTTATATACAGCTTCGGAAGATGCGCTCAACAGTAAACTCTGGGCTATGGAAAACAAAGGACAAATTATAAACGGTACACAGGGCAATGAAAAAGCCGATTTGAATATTCAGGCTGCATGGGACATAACGAGAGGCTCTGAAGATGTTGTTGTAGCGGTGCTGGATACGGGAATTGATATAACCCACCCCGCATTAGCCGGAAGCATTTGGGTAAATGCTGATGAGCAGTCAAACGGATCCGACAGTGACGGGAACGGCTATATTGATGATATAAACGGCTGGGATTTTGTCAATAATGATTCAAGTGTGTTTGACAAAGCTGAAATTGACGAACACGGAACACATATGGCAGGAATTATTGCGGCAAACGGTCAAAACGGCGTGTACGGTGTTGCGCCGAATGTGAAAATAATGCCGCTTAAAGTTATGGAAAATGACAGCGGTTATACTTCGGACATCATAGAAGCAATAGGCTATGCGGAAGCAAACGGAGCTAAAATCGTGAATTGCAGTTTTGCCGGACTTGATTATAACCCGGCTCTTGAGGACGCTATCAGCAAATCTGATATGCTTTTCGTTACGGCTGCCGGAAACTTCGCAACAAGCACCGATAATTTAGTTGCTTTCCCTGCCTGCTATGATTGCAAAAATATTATTTCAGTAGGAGCGTCCGACAATACAGGCAGTATCGCTGCTCTTTCCTCATATGGTGATTTGGTAAATGTATATGCACCCGGAACAGGAATATATAGTACATTACCTGATGAACAATATGACTTTAAGGACGGAACTTCCTGCTCTGCTGCGTATGTTTCGGGAATTGCTGCGCTGTTGTATTCCGAATATCCGGAATTGACGGCAGAACAAGCAAAGGAAGCCATTTGCACTAAACCCAACGGTGACGAAATGCAGATTCTCAGCAACTCGGAAACACAGCTTGACGCAAAGGCTATATTACAATTTGATCTTGATCACGCAATATCATCTTTCCGGGATTTTATACCGCTTGATTCGGATAACAGCAACAAACAAAATGCGTATTGTTTCAGCTTTACAGAAGAAAACGGAATAAAGTGCAAAATTGATATGTCAGGTGAATTTGCGGGACGATTGACTATATCCGCAGCAATTAAATCTGATGAAGATACTACTGTTTTTCAGAGTGATATTTCAGATAGTAACACTGTGATAGCTGTAAATAATATTGAAGACAATACTGAATATAATTTTGTACTTACAGTAAACAACGAAGTTTATAACGGAAAATTGATGAGATGCTTGTCTGATGATAATTACTATTATGCAGAATATTATAACATAGTAAAGAATACAGAAGATGATAATCCGTCATTAATGACTGCAGATGTTTCGCTGCAAGCCTCAAAGAACGAGGGCGAACCGAATAATTCAATGGGCAGTGCGCTTACAGTTAATAGTGATGATACTGTCGCCGGCACTTTGTCATCAGCATCTGATGTCGATTGGTTCAAAGTGAAATTTTCTTCAAACGGCGTTGCAAACTTTTGGCTTGGTAATGTCCCGGCAAATTGTAATTACCAATTAGAGTTATATAATGCATCGGGAACAAACATAGCCGGTTCTTATAATGGCGACGGGCAACAGGAATTAATTCCATTTTACGGAGTTAGCGCCAATGTTTGGTACTATGTTAAAATATATAGCGCTAAAGGCAGCAGTACAACAAGCAGTTATACTTTCAGAACAAAATGGTATCCGCCCAAAGACAGCTATGAAAGCAATGATACATTTGCATCTGCAACATCATTGACTTTAAATAGAAGTAAAACGGCTACAATCAACCATCCGGACGATGTGGATTTCTATAAATTTACTATATCGGGTGAAAACTATGTAGATGTACTTCTGTCCGGAATACCTTCCGGATGTGTATATGATATGGCAGTATACAATGGACGTGGCGATAGCTATTTGTTGACAACTGTTACAGGGAGCGGTACAACGCGGGAATACACGGCAACATTAAATTCGGGGACATACTATGTCAAGATTTACTCGCGCAATCAATCTACGTATGGCAGTTCAAAATACACAATAAAGGCATGTGCAAGCGCAACACGAAATTTGACATTAGATACAAGTAAATCGGATAGTTTTAGCGGAACAGACCGAACAACCTATTTGTTTAGTGTATCACAAAATACGGGAGTTCGTTTTGTATTATCCGGTTACAGCAGTTCGACAATGATTGCAATGGCTCTGTATAAGAAAACAACATCCGGTTGGACTTTGATTGCGGCGGGAAATGGAAAACTTACAGCGTCTATTGAAAACGGAAATTATAGGCTTACGCTTATGAGGGCAAGCGGAACTGCAAATTCGTACACAATTACATCTACCACGACCACCACTGCAAAAGAAGCGGATATTACATTATCAAATTTCCCAGCTGCAATGAATTCGGGCGATACAAAAGCAGCTTCGGTTACAGTAACAAATAACGGCATGAACGCTTGGACAAGAGCTGACGGATACAAACTGGGTGGCTTATCGGATACACCGTCATTTACCAATTCTGAATTTACTCTTACATCATCTGATACTATTCAATACGGACAGAGTAAAACATTTTCGGTTAATCTTACTGCCCCATCAGTATCTGCGGTGCAGGACTATACATTGGCATTCAGAATGAAACAAAACAGCTCATATTTTAACTACAAATCGGATAATAAAGTTATAACAGTGACAGGAAATATCGAGAGTATTTCTGCCGGCAACACAAGAGCTATATCCGGTGTAACCGCTAAATACTATAAGCTTAATGTATCTTCGACAGCAAATTATGTATTCAGAACAATGAAATATAACACAAGCTGTGATACGGAGCTGTATTTGTACGATTCTAAAATGAATCAGTTGGCAAAAAATGACGATATATACGATGGCGATGTTTATAGCCGAAACTATTACTCAAAAATTGAACGATCTCTTAGCTCGGGAACATATTATATTTGCGTAAAAAAGCATTCGGGCGGCAATGTGCAATGTTATCTGAATGTGGATACTTATGCAGAATCAAATATTACTTCATCTGCCAATGTGTCAAATAAATATGAGGGATATTTTAAATACACCGTTTCAACAGCCGGAACATATATGTTTTCAACGAAAAGGTATTCAAGAAATTGTGATACATACTTAATACTGCTTGATGCGAATGGAAATGTAGTTGAAAAAAATAATGATTCGGGTACTGTATATGCAAAGATAGAGACAGACTTATCAAAAGGAACATATTATATCAGAGTTTCGTCTAATAATTATATAGTAAAGGGCGAGGACGCAAAGACATATTGTACGCTTACAATCGGATTGCAAAGTACGGCGCCGTCAACAAGCGAAAGTGCAAGTATCTCAATATCTACCCCGACAACAGGCAGTGTTATAAAGACCTATAACGGAAATTCTATTAAAATTTCCGGCAGTGCGTCAAACTGTTCAAGCGTAACGGTTACAGTTGGTGATAAGACACTTTCAAATGTAAAACTTAATGGCAGTAAGTATGAAGCTTATTATACCCCGACTGAATCCGGTACATATACAATAAAAGTAATCGGCAAAGCAATTTGGGGTTCAAGTCCGAGCGCAGAAAGAACTGTTACAATAGCTGTAAATGATGACAGTGACAATTTTAATTCATCGCCGACGGCTATAAATTCGGGAACAGAACGTGTTGCAGCTATTGATTATGCAGGAGATGTGGATTGCTTCAGTTTTACACCGAAAGAAACAGGTTCTTACAAAATATATTCTTCGGGTAGTGTAGACTTGAAAGGCATTTTATATGATAACGATAAAGTTACATCTATCGGAACATCATATAATGCCCCGGAATCTATTAACTTCAAACTGGCAAAAACTCTTGAAGAAAATAAGACATATTACATTAGCGTAGACGCAGAAACAAGCGGTGCAACCGGTAAATACTCTATTAACATTGAAAAAATAGATGAGCCGAATGATACAAACCTGTCAGAACAGTGGGGCATTCTGAATATTGGGCAAAGTTATACTATAACTGATTCGGCTGGAAATTCTAAAAATATAATCGGCAAAGTTGGCAGTGATATAAATGTTTTGCCGGTATGGGAATACACTAAAGGAAAAGGAATAAAGGTTGGTATCGTTGATACAGGAACAGATATTTCGCACAATGATTTAACCGGAAATATATCTCCTACTATGCCAGGGTATAATTTTGTTTATGACAGTAGTTTGCCGCTTTATGTTTCGGATGCACATGGCACGCATGTTTCAGGTATTGCTGGTGCAGTTGGTGATAACAGTTTGGGTGTTTCTGGTGTGGCACCTGAATGTCAAATAGTTGCAATGCCTATATTGGAAATGCCATTTGATGCAACAAAACCTCAGAACAACGATATAGATACTGCTTTTATTGATGCAATAAATTATGCTGTGGATAACGATATCAATATATTAAATTGCAGTTTTGAAATGTGGGATTATCCGGAATCTTCTATGGTAGAATTGAAAAAAACCATTGTCAATGCTTCAAACATATTGTTCGTTTGTGCTGCCGGCAACAGAAGTCTTGATTTGACAAACAACAAAAAGTATTATCCCGTAGGATTTGATACCGATAACATGATTGTTGTCGCAGCAATCAATTCTGATGGAAAGTTTGCTGATACTTATTCAAACTATGGAGGCCCTACAGATGTTGCTGCACCGGGAACGGCAGTTTACAGCACAATACCTGGCGGGCAATACGATTATATGACAGGAACGTCGATGGCAGCACCACATGTATCAGGTACAGCTGCGCTACTAATGTCATATTATCCGGATTTGTCTGTGGCAGAAATAAAACAACGAATAATAAGCAGTAATAATGTATCGTATAATGAAACATTGGATGGAAAAGTTGCAAGTAATGGAGTTTTAAATGCTTGGTATGCTTTGTGTAATGATGCCCCAGCTCCGAGAAAGTCGCCGAAAACAGAAACTACATTAACTGTGAAAAATGATATTTTGGAACATATGAACAAAGCTGATGATACACAGTTGACAGGAAAGTTATATTTAAACATATTGGACGGATATAATTTATCCGACATTGAATCTGCGATCGGAGGTTCGTTAACCGTAATTAAAGAAAACAAATTGACGGGTTCTTTGCTTATTGATTGTGGTTCGGCAGGTGCTGCGAGAGATTTGACATTCAGATTAAACGCTTCTGAATTTGTTGATTACGCCGAACCAGTTTACAAAGTGTTTGCAGCTATAACAAAATAAGAATAGAATATCTTGGAGGTGATTATTTTGAAAAGAAAAAAATTATATTTCGTAGGTATAATTGTTTTATTATTTAATTTGTTATTTAATAATGTGTTAGCTGAAAACATAATTGCAAATGATGCATTAGGCGAGCTTGAATGTTCGGATTTTCAGTATCTTAAAGTTGAAAAATTAAATAATACTAATACTAAAGAAACTGTAACATGCAAGGATATATCAAAAATAAAGAAGTTTTATCAGTTGTTTTTAGACCTGCCAATATCTGAAAAGAAAGATAATGATAGTAATATATATATTGAACTGATTTCAAATGATAATAAATATATTTACTCATCTGATGATGGTCTGAGTGTGCAAGATAAAATATATTATGTTCGGGAAAGTGATGTTTTAGATTGCCTGTCCCAATCTGATATAACACAATGGTATAGCCTGCCGGTGGTAGATAAGAATGAAAGTTTAATAACTCCTAATGACAGCAAGGAACTCTCAAAAACTTATGAAATGGGTATTCTCAATGAAAATGGTATAATTGTCGGTGATCCTGATGGAGATTTGCGTGAGGGTGACGAAATAACAAGAGCAGAATTTGCAGCTGTTTTGTGCCGTGCTATGGGCTGCGAGAACGAAACGGAAAATGATGATTTGAAACAGAAAAATTATTTTCCTGATGTTCCGGCGGAACATTGGGCAGCTGGCTATGTGAATTTTGCGTATGAAAACAGTGCAATAAGTGGCTTCCCCGACGGCAATTTCTATCCCGAACAAAAAGTAACAAATGAACAGGTCATAAAAATGCTGATCGGCGCATGGGGCTATGGTGATGAGGCAGAGAAAAATGGCGGTTATCCTAACGGATATATGAAGGTTGCAAAGGAACACGGCGTCCTTGATACAATAGAATTTAATTATAAAAATGCGTCAAAACGCTGGGTAGCATCTGTATTTGTATATGGTGTACTCTCTATGCCGACCGAAAATCCAAAGGTAAAACAACCTATAAAAACAGAGATTATTTCCATCGAGCAGCCGCGAGAGGAAAATGACAATTATGTTGAACACCCTGAAGAAATATTGAGGAATGTAAGCAAGGAAAGCTCATTTTACGAAAGAACAACCTTTGAGCAGGGTGTTCCCACAAAACATTTGCCGATAAGAATTGATGAAAAAACCATAACCAATGTTTGGTTCAGAGATTTTTCAATAGGTATAAATATTGTCGGTGCAAAGCAAGAAGGCTTTCATGCAGAGTTAGCAGTAGGTGAAAGTGTTGATGTATCAGATTTTGCAAGCGGTGAATATAATATCATTGTCGGATATAATGACGGTAAAGTTGATGATTATTCTTTCGGTAAAATAACAATTTCCGATGAAAGTGTTGAACTTACAGGCTTAATGCACAGATATACAAATCTTCGAGATGTAATTCAATTCAATCAGACCGTGACAGAGGTCGAATTGTCAAATGAAAAGGCAGTAGAAGATATGCCGTTTGAACTCAAAGCAACATCAGACGGAAAAGGCGGATATGTTTTGTGCATAAATTATTCCGGCAGTTTAACCGGTGAGCAGGAATTTTCATATGCAATCAATGATATAGATGAAAGCTTAAATTATAAAGTTGACGATAGTGAAAGATTCACAGCACCAATGACATCTATTGAACCGATTGTTATACATAACCTTCAAAGCGGCACTGATTATTGCCTGCAAGTAGGATTTAATGATAGGCATATCGAAAAGTCAATTAAGGGTACTTTAACAGTTGGTAATAATGATTTTCTGTTCAAAGGAAATTGGCAAATCACTACAATGAAATAATAATTTAAAAATCAGCGGTCATTTAACCGCTGATTTTTTACTCCATTTCGCTGTCAAAACGATGTTCATACTCATATATCTCAGATTCGCTTGCCCTGCGTACTTGCAATTTGCCGCAGTCAGGGCAACGATCCGGCAATTTATCCGATTCAAAAGTATATCTGCAAGCATCACAGGTATACTTTTCTTTTATATTATTCATTTCTTCCTGACCTCCGATTTTTCTGAAAAGGCAAGCCATTTTGCACCATAACTATCCAGTGAAAAACGGTTGCCGCATTCATTTTCAATAGCATGATGTTTTACACGATACCAGCCGCGCAGTTCTTCCCTTAAACTGCTGTCAGCAGAGATTGGTTCCACCCATATTTGTAATCCGTATTGTAATTCATTTCTTGAAAGCGGTTCTGAGTTCGGGACACGATTTTCAGCAAATTCGGGCGGAATTATAAACAATTCCGCTGCTTGTTCAAAAGGAACGACAATATTACACCCTATCAAACAAGATTTTGCGTAGTCAACGAGCATCCAACCATGCCTTGCAGACCACACAGGTTTTTCATGCAAAATTGGCAGCAGTTTTTTATTAAGTCTAACCATGTTATCAAAGATACGTTCGTTGTCTGTGCGTCCGAGTAAGAAGTCTGTTGTAACACCATAGAGGTCGGCCATCTTCTCTAAGCCCTCAACGGATGGCGCTTTATTTCCCGTTTCCCATGCACTCAATGTAGGTTGAGAAATTCCCAACAATTCGGCTGCTTCAATAACTTTTAATTTTTTTAATTGTCTCGCTGTTCTGAATTTATTTTTCATTTGCACCACCTAATTCTTCAGCGTAATCTGCCAGTAACCTTTCGTATCCGAGCCGACTCTGGAAATTATATTTTTGCTTTTTAATGACTTTATCAAACCTCCAATTGTTTTCCGGCTAACTTTTAATTTCTTTGACAGAGCTTCATATGTGTAGGCAGGATCCTCCATCAAAAGTGCAAGCAGCTGATTCTCTGCCTCAGTCACCTTCTCAGTCACCCTCTCAGTCACCTTCTCAGTCACCTTCTCAGTCACCCTATCGGTTGATGTGCGTACAATTCTATCTTCGGGCGCTGAAAATTTTATCATGATATCCTGCGGGTGAACAGTAAATTCCGGCTGAAAAACACCATCATTTTTGCATACAGTGCAAATCTTTTCAATTCCGCGCCCCCAGCTTTCAATAAAGCCGGCAAGATAAAACACATAAGCTATATTCGGGTTAAAAGGCTGTGAAGCATGTTTTTCAAAAAGGTTCTCAACAGTCCAGCTTTCAGGCAAATGACCGCAGTTTGCGATATACAGCTTATCGTTATAAATGCTTATCTGAATCGGAATACCTCTTGAATAATCTTTATGACAGAGCGCATTCAGAAGCGCTTCTCGTAAGGCTTCTTCCGGGACAAAATACCTTTCAATGCGCTGCATACCGACATAGGATATCTTAGCTTTCATATATTTCAAATAAATAATTTCAACTATTTTATTAATTTGATCTAATATAGAGCCATGTATTTCGTCCTGATATACAAGGTCGGAGTCGGTTTCAAAAAAACCTATTTTCACATAAGCGCCCAGCTGCCATTTTTCCGGATCATTGCTGAAAAGCAGCATAGCCGCATTTGTTAAATACCCGTCCTTTACCAAGTGTAGTTTTTCAAGCATAACAAATTTATCTTCCGATAACACCGATTTATTTATTCGCCCTTTGTTAACTGCCCATTGCTTAAAACGCTTGACAACTCCATCATCGACATCTGCTATTGTAAATGTAGGCAGCGGCATACTGTCCCATGTAACTCCACGGCGCCTCATAATAAACGCTTCCAGTTCAGGACCGGACAGTTTCTGATTTGTGCTGCCACTTCTGTAGTAGTATGAACCCTTGCAGGAAATAGCAATTGGATACGGAGGCACCTCAATTTCTATATATTCAAAATCGCCTTCGTTTAAAAGGTTGACATTAACAATGATACCCATTGCATCACGAATTTTGTTTGGAAGATCCTCGAGCAGCTTTTTCGCGTTTTTCACACCTACAACCTTGCCGGAATCATTCATTCCAATATACAGTTTTCCACCTTGAGCATTAGCAAAACCACATATCCAAGCAAGATAATCGTCTTTCCATATCTCTTTCCATTCTATATTTTGTCTTTCAGTCATTCTCGTTCACCTTCTTTATATATTTTCCGCTTTTCACTCGTGCATCAGCAGGCTTTTTTGCATCATTCGGAATAATCCAAATTGTTCCGGCTCTTTGTGCCCCCTCTATTCTGCCTTCGTTGCACAGAGTATTGACGCGCCTTACGGAAATTCCCCATGTTTTTGCAATTTCTGAAACAGATATATATTTCATAGTGTTTGTCTCCTCAACATAATTATATATATTATATTCCAAAATCGGAATAATATCAAGAGGTTTTTGTAAAATAACGCTTTTACGTCAATTATTTTTTTGATAATCAAATTCTTTTGTGCAGATTAACTTCTCTTTATATGCTTTATAAAAAAACAATAAAAAGTTGCAAAATCAATCTCGGTTTCGTGTAATTAAGTAAAAGAACTTAAGATATACTACAAAGGAGGTTTTCGATATGAAGAAAACAATTAAAATTTTTGCATTTGTTCTCAGTCTGACACTTTTGATTACGGCGTCTGTTTCCGTTCAGGCAGAAGAAATCCCCAGATCCTCTGTTCCGCAAAACGCAACCGAGGAAAGTATTCTCATAACCGAGAATTTAATCAGTGGTATACTGGATGAAGTATCGCAGGGACTCGGATATCTTGAAGCGAGAAGCAAAGCAAATAATTTAATTTACAATGCCGTTCTTTCAGGTCAGGCAGGCGGATACGGGTATGGCCTCCTCTCTCCAATTGCGTGCAATGCAATTTTTGAGTATAGGGATATTTACCTCAGACCGGATTTTTATGTTGCAGCAGAAGAAAATGTAAGAAATATGCTTGCAGACTTGATAACACAAGTCGAAACAGGAATGGATTACGAAGAAGCCCACAAAGAAGCCTACACCAGAATTTACAGGTCGGTTGATCCGAATTTTGATCCAGCTGAGCGCGAAATGACTGACTTCTGTTATTGGGATACTCCGGCTGTCGATTCTGCAATGTTTAACAGGGCAAGAAAGGTTCTTTTAGCAGCGAAAGACACATATCTGAATACTCAAAAATAATAAAAAAGACTATGATTTATTTTGAAAGTGAAATTTCATACAAAAATCATAGTCTTCTTTCTTTAAATATGGATTTTATTGCGAGGATGCTTTGTTTTTAAAATTTCCTTTTGTTTAGCTGAGGTAACATGTGTGTAAATCTGAGTTGTAGTTATAGAACTATGTCCCAATATGCGTTGAATGTAGCGAATATCTACATCTTCTTCAAGCAAATATGTTGCCATAGAATGTCTAAACATATGTGGTGTTATATGTATAGATGAATGTATTTGTTCCTCAAGTCTTTTAAGCATTATTCGCGCGGATTGTTCTGAAAAACGAGAATTACGGTTATTGATAAAGAAATATTCCGATGTATTATTTATTTCAAAACACTCTTTGTATCTTTTAAGTATTGATAGTACTTCCGGATTTTCGAGCTGTATTATCCGTTCTTTAGCACCCTTGCCTAAAAAACATACTGTACCTGAGATCAAGTCAATATTGGGAGAACGAAGAGAACAGATTTCCGAAATTCTGGCGCCTGTTGCAAATAAAAGTTCAATGATTGCAGTATTTCGTATCGCATTTTTTAATGCTTTATCAGTATTCGATTCTTTTATATTTTGATATGTTGCTATAAGTAGGTTTTTAATTATATATTCCGGTATGGTTTTGGGCAGCAACATAGGTTCCTTAAAGGTCGTATCTATTTGGTCAAATGGATTGCCGTAAATGATATTCTGTCGATACAAATATTTTGTAAAAGCTTTTAGAGAGGCTATTTTTCTTCGCACAGTTTTGGGTTTGAATTTTTTGTGCAAACCTTTTATGTATTCAATGAGGTTGTCTTTTTCTAATGCTATCGCTTTTTTAAACTTTTTAAATTGGTATAAGTCAATTTTGTAAGCCTTGATACTGTATTCGCTAAGTCTTTTGTTTGATTTGCAATATTCTAAATATTTTTCGATTTCTATTGTTAAATCCATAATTAAAATTCTCCTTACTATTGTGATTCTATAAAAATTATATTATGAATCAGTTTTTTTGTCGATATACAGAATTTATTTATGGCAGATTACCCAAAACCTTGTGAAATCATTGACTTTTATGTCCGAAAATGATATAATTTAATATGGCAAAGAATGCAGGATAACTATAAATTATC
>CAKSFT010000004.1 GCA_934454145.1 uncultured Clostridia bacterium
ATGACCGAACTGGAAAACAGGATTGCAGAACTGGAAAAGAACCGCGAGAAGGTATATCACTATTTTAACGAACTGCCCCAATACGCATATGACACAGTGAAAAAGCTGTGGGACAGAGGGATATACAAAGGTGCGTCCGCAAGCGACCTGAATCTTCCCGAATCGCTTATGCGCCAAATGGTGATGAATGACAGAGCCGGGTTGTATGAATAAATTATTTATTTAAAAATGGAGGTAGTAAAATGGCTGTACATAAAACCACATATAAGGGAACTTACATTGACAACCATCAGGAATTTGTTTGCGACACTCGAGCGGATATCAGTCTCCTCCCCACTTTGGAAGGAAAAACTGATAGATGCCCTTTTGGGTCTACAGCATTTGTTATTGAAGACAGTTCTGTATGGATGTTAAATAGTATGGGTGAATGGAAGGAAATTTAATTATAACTCTATAAAATGAAAGGAGGTAAATAATGAATATTAGACCAACGGGAATTAGTGTTGAAACCTTAGCAGTAGCAAAAAGATATGCAAAAAAAAGTTGCTAAAGAAGAAGGTGTTAACCAAAGTTTTTTGGATGATTTTGTCACAGACAAAACAACCGCCGAATTCTGTAAAAGTATTACAGAATGTTCCTCAGTAAAACAAGGTAATTCGTTTATGGGAGCAGTGACCCTGACAGACATGCCCTTTGTTGGAAATGCGGAATGTCGTGTAGATGTTATTCATAGCCAGTTAGGTGGATTTATTCTTGCTCTTGAGCTTATCTCTGCAACAGAAATCCCCTATCGCTGGTATGGCGTTTATTGGAAAGCATTCGGCGGATGGCAAGCTCTCATAACTGACGCTCACTTGCAAGAAGAATATACTATTGAAATTTCAGAAAACACCAGTGAAGATTATGCGAAGGTGTACAATATAAAGCAAGGTAAAAAATCTATTGGGGAAATAAAGATACCAAAAGATATGTTCGTTACTTCAGGACAAATTGTAGATAATCCAGAGGGATATCCCACAGGAAAATACATTGAATTAACATTTGCGAACTCCGATAACTCCAAAGTTTATATTTCAGTAAATGATTTATTAGATGTATATACGGCTGAGGCAAATGCCGCACAAATACAGTTAAAAGTAGAGTCTGGTGTAATCTCTGCTAAAATTGTTGCAGGTTCTGTTGGGTTGAGTGAACTTAATCCTGCGGTAAATGAAACATTGTCACAAGCTAAACAACATAGTTTATCATCTATTGCAAGTGAATCAGGTTCTCACGGATTAAGATTTTGGGAAGGTAATTTACAGTACAATAATGGAGAAACTTGGGAAACAATAACAATACCAACCACTTCCTCCTAATACGATTGTATTTTATTAAAACATTTGTGGATGTAATAATATCTTAATTTAATAATGACTCAAAATAAAAAAAAGAAAGCAACCCGAATCGCGTGTCGCTTATCGACAAACGATAACACGACGCTTCACAGTTCTACGAACTGTTACTTTAACGGTTACTTTGACCTTAGCCATTATAACACCTCCTCTCAACATACCACCCTTGCCTTACGGCACCGTTGGGTAAGCAACGGAGTGGGATGGCTGTGGTAGTTTACCACTCTGCTTAGCAGAAAATATTGAAAGGATTAAAACAATCAGGTTGCTCTCCAATGTTTATTCAAAAATTTTGTTTCAAAATTTTTTGACTAATTATATTGATTATACATATAATATAAGTGTAAACAGAAATTCTTTGTTAGTCAATGTGTTTTTTGTTTTTAAAGCTCTTGACAAATCAGAGATTTTCGTTTATAATATAAGCGTAGAGATAATAGCGTAGACTATTATCGTAGTGTTGAAGCAGATGATGGGGTTAGTTTTCCGTACATCTGTGGAGCTTTGGATAAGGGTTGGAGACAGATTCCACAGACTAACTTAGGCTTATGCCGAACGAAAATGTCTCAGAATGAGACTCTGCCGAAATGCAGAGTCTCTTCTTTTTTGCAAAGGATTATTGATATGGGTTTGTTTTTAGATGCAGCTAATGCGTGGAATGTTTTACATAACATCAGGTATATTCTGGATATAGCAAGAAGCGGCAAGTTAACACGGATTGACTTGTCTTTTCTTGATGAAGATTTTCCTCATCTTGCAGGGATGCAGTATGCACGAGATGTAGACTTTGGAATTAGAAAAGCTGAATATTACGGCGAACGGTTGATTCCTGCGCTATTGAGCAAACGGCTTGATGATGTTAAAATCGAAGAAAGCAGAAACTGGGATAAAATATCCGGTCGTTTAACAGCTGTAGTTAATTTGCAAAACACACTTGACAATGAATTTTCTATAGTTTCATTCAATAAATCCAAAGTAAGAGTATTCAGTCAGATAGAGGCAAAATTTGCAATTAAGAGTACGGCTTCCGAAAATGTATACTTTGTGTTTTTGGATGAAAGGTCTGGTCGTTATTATTGTAAATCCGCTTTTCGTAAAGAGTTTACTGATTATATGGAAAATCAATCCCCGATGAGAGTGTTACAAAAAATCAAAATCATAGATAACATTACTCATACCCTGTTCATCAAACCCGGGTATGTACCAGATGAAACATAATATGTTTGGCGGGAGTCTTCTGACGTTCGCCTTTTCTTTCCGTTTTGATATTCCGCAAAATATAAAACAATACTTTTATATATATTCCTGCGAACAAATTTTCAGAAATCATTGACTCGAATTTTTGAATGTGTTATAATGTAATATGAAAACTAAGATATAAATGCAGTAAGCAGACTTATCCAATACAATTCTTCGGAACTTGTGTTGGATTTTTGCATTAAAAGGAGGAATTTATTTGGCAGAAGTAACCGCCAGAAAACGAGGACATAAATGGGAATATCGTTTCGAAGCAGCAAAAATAAGTGGCAAAAGAAATCAAATATCAAAAGGTGGCTTTAAAACAAAGAAAGAAGCTATGGATGCAGGTGTAAAAGCATTATCTGAATATAATGCTTCTGGAATTCATTTTGTGCCATCTGAACTTTCTTACAGTGACTACCTTGATTTTTGGTTAGAAGAATATTGTAAGGTAAATTTGAAATTAACAACAGTTGAAAACTATGAGAAAAGAATACGGCTGAATATTAAACCAGCACTTGGTTTTTATAAACTCAACGCATTGTCTCCAACATCACTTCAGCGCTTTATAAACAAAATGTTCAACCAAGGTTATTCAAGAAATACGCTCTCAACCATACAACGTATTCTTTCCGGCTCACTCAATTATGCTATAGACACTGCACAATTTATTCAGTCTAATCCAATGAGAACCGTAAAAATACCATCCTGCAGAGCCGTACCGGAGACGCCAACACGCAGCACACCTCACATCTATATTCCAAAAGATAAAATAAAAGAAATATTTAGTCGATTCCCTGAGGGTTCGTCACCGTTTATTCCTATGCAATTTGGGTATAAATGTGGCATGCGACTTGGAGAAGCTTTTGCTATATGTTGGGAAGATGTTAACATTGATGCCAAAACCATAGATATCAATAAGCAGGTTCAATGGGACAAGGATAACAAGTGTTGGTATTTTTCTAACCCAAAATATAACTCTTTTAGGGTTATTGATATTGACAGTGAGCTTTGTGAAATTCTGCGTAGAGAATATGACAAACAACAAAGGGCAAAAGTTTTTTATGATGATATGTATATAAATCTTTATATGGATGAAAAGAGACATATAAATACAAATGGGGTTGGCACTATTATTCATCCTGTTGCTGTTAGGGAATGTGGAGCCTATATTATACCACGAACTATGCAACACACAAGCGGAATTATACATCACCAAATGGGATTTAAGGAATTCACTTTTCACTCATTTAGACATACCCACGCAACTATGCTTGCTGAATCCGGAGCTCCTATTAAGTATACACAAGAACGGTTGGGTCACAAAAACATAACAATCACAATGCAAATCTATCAACACGCATCAGATACTATAAAGCAAGAGGGCAATGCCATACTTGAAAAGTGTTTAAAAAAAGAGTAGGATTTAAAAATCCTACTCTTTAATTATTTGCCCACATCTCATATTTTGGTGGGCAAATGGTGGACAAAATAGTTTATGCCACCGTTTCGACTCAAGTTTTTTACAAAGTCAAATCTCGAAAAGCCTTTATTTATCAGCTTTCATAGCTTCCTCAACAGCAACTGCAACCGCAACGGTAGCTCCGACCATCGGGTTATTGCCCATTCCAATCAAGCCCATCATTTCTACGTGAGCCGGAACGGAGGAAGAGCCTGCGAACTGAGCGTCGGAGTGCATACGTCCCATTGTGTCTGTCATTCCGTATGAAGCAGGGCCTGCTGCCATGTTGTCCGGGTGCAATGTACGTCCTGTGCCGCCGCCCGATGCAACAGAGAAATATTTTTTTCCTTGTTCGATACATTCTTTCTTATATGTACCTGCAACAGGGTGCTGGAAACGTGTCGGGTTTGTAGAGTTACCTGTGATTGAAACGTCAACGCCTTCAAGGTGCATGATTGCCACGCCTTCACGTACATCGTCCGCGCCATAGCAACGAACCTTCGCTCTTTCGCCCTTTGAATAAGCTGTTTCCTTTACAACCTTAACTTCGCCCGTATAATAATCGAACTGAGTCTGAACGTATGTAAAGCCGTTAATTCTCGAAATAATCTGCGCCGCGTCTTTTCCAAGACCGTTCAGAATAACCTTAAGGTCCTCTTTTCTTGCCTTGTTTGCACTTCTTGCCAGACCTATTGCGCCTTCTGCCGCCGCAAAAGACTCATGCCCTGCCAGGAATGCGAAACACTTTGTTTCTTCTCTCAAAAGCATTGCGCCGAGGTTCCCGTGGCCGATTCCGACCTTTCTGTCGTCCGCCACAGAGCCGGGGATACAGAAGGACTGCAAGCCCAGGCCGATTTTTTCTGCCGCATCGGCAGCCTTTGTGCAGCCGTCTTTGATTGCAATTGCAGCGCCTACGATATATGCCCAACAGGCATTTTCAAAGCATATAGGCTGAATACCCTTAACAATGCCGTATACGTCGATACCCTTATCGTCGCAAATCTTTTTTGCTTCTTCGATTGAACCAATGCCGTGTTTTGCAAGCTCTGCATTGATTTGGTCAATTCTTCTTTCATAACTTTCAAATAAAGCCATCTCTCATTTACCTCCTGTTAAGATTATTCATGTCTTGGGTCAATAAGCTTTACAGCGTCCTCAACCCTGCCGTACTGTCCGCTTGCTTTTTCCAAAGCTTCGTTTGCATCCATGCCCTTTGCAATCATTTCCATCATCTTGCCCAGATGCACAAATTTATAACCGATAATCTGATCCTGATCATCTATAGCAATTTTTGTTATGTAGCCTTCTGCAAGCTCAAGATATCTCGGGCCCTTTTTCACCGTTGCATATGTCGTGCCGACCTGTGAACGCAAGCCCTTGCCAAGATCCTCAAGCCCGGCGCCGATTGGCAGTCCGTCCTCTGAGAATGCAGTCTGCGTACGTCCGTATACAATCTGCAAAAACAGCTCTCTCATCGCCGTATTGATGGCGTCGCACACGAGGTCTGTGTTCAGTGCTTCCAGAATTGTCTTGCCGATAAGAATTTCAGCCGCCATTGCAGCAGAGTGTGTCATTCCCGAACAGCCGACGGTTTCAACCAAAGCCTCCTGGATAATGCCTTCTTTTACATTAAGGGTCAGCTTACATGTGCCCTGCTGAGGTGCACACCAGCCAATGCCGTGTGTAAGACCCGAAATGTCTTTTATTTCTTTTGCCTGTGTCCATTTTCCTTCCTGCGGAATGGGCGCCGGGCCGTGATATGCGCCCTTAGCAAGCGGGCACATTGCTTCTACTTCGCTTGAATATTTCATCTTCCTGCTCCTTTCAAATTTTGCACAATCAACAAGCGGCAAAACACAAATTCCGCCGCCGACCGAGTATGCATAATCACAAGCTATTTGCCTAAGTTTAATTATATCATTAAAATCTGCGATATGCAAGAGTTATTGAACAAAATCTACTATTTTCTACAAAAAACAGTGATTTATCCCCCGCATTTCAATTGAGATCGATAAAAGACATTTTTCCGCATTATTATCAGGCTTTTTCGCATAATTTTTGTTTTCTTGCATATTTTACTTGTATTATGTAAACCCATGCCCATGTTGATAACTTTATTCACATTTCCACTTTCAGGAAATTTTTTCCGCATAATCCGCACGAATCCGCGCATTTTTTGTTCATCAACCGTGGATAACTCTGTGGATAACGTGGATAATAACACTTTTGTAACACGTTTGTAAATTTAGTTATGTAAAGTTGTAACATATAAAATAAGCTGATAAAAAAGTCAATCGACCTTTTTATCAGCTTTTGCTTTTTCCTGAATTTTTTTACATTCTTTTTTATTTCACATAGATACCGCAAGCCGTCACGGCGCTTTGTCAAGAGTGCTGAAGGTATAGCCTTCGCTCAGCAAATAATCAATTATCACCGGCAAAGCCTGAATGTTTATTTTCTTGGTGGCAGAGTCATGCATCAGTATCACCAAATCCTCCTTGCCCTTTGAAGAGCTTTTCACTCTCCCCAGCAGGGTGTCCACTGTCGGCGACTTGTATTCCGCATCGCCTGACAGGCAGTTCCAGTCGCAGAATCTGTACCCTTGGTTTTTCAGCAATTCTTTGTAGGTCTGTTTTGCCTCTCCGTGGCTTCCGCTGTTATAGCTGCCGCCCGGGAAACGGAAAATCTTCGGATAATCACTGCGCCCCGAAACCTTCTGAATCATTTCATACGTAGAGTTTATTTCCGACATAAAATTTTCACCGTTTTCATATAAATAACTGTAATTGTGACGATAGGAGTGATTTGCCAATGTATGCCCTTCACTGTAGACCCTGTAAGCCATATCCGTGTTTTTTTCCATCAATGAACCCACCATAAAGAAGGTTGCCTTCACATCATACCTGCGCAGAATGTCAAGTATTGCCGGGGTCACAGAAGTTGTCGGGCCGTCATCAAAAGTGAGATATGCGGTTTTCACCCCGTCATTGTCGGGAACCGAATCAAGAATATCTGTCATTTTTTCGGGCGGCTGCGGATAAACCACGAGAGAATCCGCCGAAAAGTTGCCGGTTTCTTCTGTTTTTTTGAAATTGCTCTTTACATAAACCGCCGAAACGATTATAATAATAAGTGCAGCAGACAAAACTGCGATGGTTCTGCGTTGTTTTTTGCGTTTAAGCATTCGCCGTTTCATACGTTTCTGGTAAAAATCTGCTGATGTAGACATTATTAACACCCCCACCTATACTTTAATTTAAATTATACTACAAATTAAGTTATATTTCAACACAATATGATAAAATTTTTAAGGAAATTATTAATCTAATCGGGAGGTATTTTAAATGGACAAATTTGTCGCCTTTTTTTCTATGATAACGTTCCTGATTTCCTGCGGCGGCGCAAGCAACAACGGTACATATCAGGTGTTCACGCAAAATTATTCTGCGCGCGCGGACTCTCCGCCGGCGCCCGAAAAGATGCCGGAAACCGAAAAAAGCCATGCCCTGACACAGGACTTTTACAGCCTTGACAACAAAGGAAGCGGCTGGGGATTTGTCAAAAAGAAGGGCATCGAGCCTGAGATTTATAAATCCACACAAGAGCTTTTTGCGGCGTACAATACATACTATGTCGATCCCAAGCGCACAAGAACCATATATCTCACTTTTGACGAAGGATATGAAAACGGGTACACCTCTGTCATTTTGGACACACTCAAAGACCACGGTGTAAAAGCAGCATTTTTCATCACAGGCCCATACCTGGAAAAGGAAACCGCACTTGTCGACAGAATGATTGCGGAGGGGCACATTGTGGGGAACCACACAGTGCACCACCCCAACATGCACAAGCTGGGCGACCCGCAGAAGATGGCAGACGAACTGGGCGGACTGAACAGTGCATTTTTCCGGAAATACGGCAAAAACATGGAATATATGCGTCCGCCGGAGGGGGAATACAGCCGCAGAGTGCTTGCCGTTGCGGACAGCCTGGGATACAAAACCATAATGTGGAGTTTTGCCTACAAAGACTGGGACCCGAAAACGCAAAAAGGCGCGGATTATGCCTTCAATCAGGTGACACCGTATCTGCATGACGGCGCAATTCTGCTTCTTCATGCAGTTTCTGAGGACAACGCACACGCACTCGGGCGCATCATAGAATATGCAAGAAATCAGGGATATGAATTTGGGACGCTTGACAATCTTACATATTGATATCACAACTTTTCATACAAACCGGGTAATTGTAAAATTTACATTTTACAATTACCTGACTTTTCGTACAAACAGAAGGGAGCATACACATGAAAAGCAACGAAAATATACACAAATCCCACAGGAGCAGACTGAGAAAAAAGTACGTAGAAAACGGCATTGATTCTTTTCCTCCGCACGAGGTGCTTGAACTTCTGCTGTTTTATTCATACCGCCAGGTGGACACCAACGAGATTGCACACCGGCTTTTGAAAAAATTCGGCACGCTCACCGGCGTTTTTGAGGCGGATATCCAAAGCCTGACCGAGGTGGAGGGTGTCGGGCCGAACACCGCCGTCTTTCTCAAGCTGCAAAGCGACATACAAAGATATTATATGAAAGAAAAGTTTTCAAAAATAAAAAATCTGCAAATAACGCCCGACAATGTCGGGGAATATGTACAGCACCTGTTCTACGGATACACAGACGAGGTCTTTTATATGATTTCACTCAATTCGGATTGTGAGCTGATTTCCTCGGATATACTCTCGCGCGGCACGGTAAACAGCATCGCCGTATATTCCAGAGAGGTTGTCAAAAAAGCCCTAGACACAAAAGCGTCGTTTGTCATACTTGCGCACAACCACCCAAACGGAATACTTGCGCCCTCCGAGGCAGATGTCAAAACAACAAAAATATTAAACGACGCACTGAGCTTTATAAATGTTAAGCTTATAGACCACGTCATTGTCGCGCGCGGCGATTCCATAAGCCTTCTGAAGGATTATAATATTTTATAAAATTAAAGGCTGTTAAAAAAATCAAATGATTTTTTTAACAGCCCGTTTTTTGGAGCAAGCAACGAGAATCGAACTCGCATCAACAGCTTGGGAAGCTGTGGTTCTGCCATTGAACTATGCCTGCCTATCTTTTCAACAGAACTATTATACCACAACTTTTTTCATTTTTCAACCCCTAATTTTAATAATTATAAAATTCTTGACAAAATAAGGAATATATGATATGTTATAAAAAGCTTTTTTTAAATAACTTAGATAATTGTAAAACTGATGTTTTACAATTAAAATGCTAAAGCAGAAATGACGCGCATGTCGTCATTTTTGATTACCAATCAGGGGTTGGCACCCCCGATACCCTGCATAAAAATGGAGGGTAATTGCAAAATTTGCATTTTACAATTACCTATTAAAATACTGGGAACGGAGAATATATATGAAAATAAACGCAAATGAGCACGGATTTTCCACAGAAAATCCCGGCACCCTAAACTCACAAATCATGAACCGCCTTCTCTCTGAGTACAATGACGTCACGGTAACACAGGGCGGAAACTATGCCGTGGACGGCACAATTCTCATCGGCAGCAACAGCACGCTGACCTTTGCCGACGGGGTATATCTCTGCCGTGAAAAAAAGGGTGCGCATGCCGGCTATGTCATCGCAAACAAAGGTGCCTATACAAGAACTTATGACGAAAACATAACAATAACGGGGCTGAACATAAAGTGTGGGGGTGTAGAATGTTCCGCACCCTCAAAAGATTTTGACGGGACAATCCCCGGGCTTCGCGGACATCTTTCGTTTTTCTATGTAAAAAACCTCACCGTGAAAAACTTCACCGCACTTGACTTGCCCGAAAAAGACTTTGGAATCCATGTGTGCACCTTCCAAAACCTTTTGATTGAGAATGTACATATAGAAGGCAAAAAAGATGCCGTGCATCTTGGGCGCGGTCAAAATTTTGTGATACGAAACGGCATCTTCAAAACATTTGACGACCCGATTGCTCTCAATGCACACGACTATGCTTCTTCAAATCCGCAGCTGGGCTGGATTGAAAACGGGCTTATCGAAAATTGCCGCGACTGCAACGACACCGACACGACAGGCTATTTCTGCCGAATCCTGGCAGGCTCCTGGTGCCATTGGCAAAAGGGAATGGAAATCCAAAATTCCGACACCGTCATATGCGGCGAACGCCTTTACCGCGCACTCATGGCGCCCGACGGCAAAGTTTACACCTCTCTCACGCCCCCTTCGCACCCCTGCGGCATGGAAATGTACGACGGGATAAATTGGGTTATGGTGCAGGAAGAAGTATGTGAAAACTGCGGTTGCCGCAATATACGTTTCAAAGATATTTTTATAGAAAAGAACCGTCCGGTTGCCTTTTCGATACATTTTGACAACGACAGATTTTCCCGAAGTGTATATCCGTCATCAAATGCACCGATACAGGAAAACATCTCTTTTGAAAACTTGCAGATAAGCGGAAATGTACCGGTATTTCTTTATGCCGTCACTGCGCTCAAAGGGTTTAAAATCACAAATTCCCGCCTGAACGGCGCAACGATGGAAATGAGCGAGCTTGAACAAGTCGAAAATTATCCCTGTGCGGACTTTGAATTTTCCGGCACTGAACTGCCCGGGGTTTCCAAAACACCAAAGAGGACAGTAAAAATAGAGTATTGACTCACAAGCCATTTTCTTTCAAAGGGGGCTGTTTAAAAAATCAGTTGATTTTTTAAACAGCCCCCTTTACTTTTTTTTCAATTTTCCGTCAACTCTATGTCTGCCCCCAGATTCCTCAGCTTTTGGTGAAAGTTTTCATATCCTCTTTCGATATGCTCCACACCGCTTATCCTTGTTTCGCCGTTTGCCGCCATGCCGGCAAGCACCAGCGCCGCGCCGCCGCGCAAATCCAGCGCCGCGACATGCGCCCCCGTCAGCTTTTTTACGCCTTCAATCACCGATGTCCTCCCGTCAATCTTTATATGCGCCCCCATACGGTTCAGCTCCCCCATGTGCAGAAAACGGTTTTCAAAAACCGTTTCCACCACAATCCCCGTTCCTTTTGTGACGCTTAAAAGTGCCGAAAAAGGCGCCTGCATGTCGGTCGGGAAGCCCGGGAAAGGCATGGTTTTTATGTCGGCCGTATGAATGGGGCTGCTTGCGTCAATCAGAATAGAATCACCTTCATACTCAATCACAACCCCCATTTCGGCAAGCTTTGCCGCCACAGGCTTTATGTGTTCGCTGTTTATGTGCGAGATTCTTCCCTTTCCGCCCGTTATGGCAAACGCTGTCATAAATGTGCCTGCCTCAATCCTGTCCGGGATAACGCTGTGTTCTGCCGGGGAAAGATTTGAAACTCCTTCCACAGTTATCGTGTCGCCCCCGGCGCCCGTCACCTTTGCGCCCTGCTTGTTTACAAAATCCGCCAGGTCAACAATTTCCGGCTCTGTCGCGGCATTCTCTATGACAGTTTCCCCCTCTGCCGTTGCCGCCGCCATGATGATGTTTTCCGTTGCGCCCACGCTGGGGAAATCCAGATAAATGCGGTTCCCGTGCAGACGCTTTGCGCGCAGCTCCACAAAGCCGTGCCCCTGTGATATGTCCGCCCCCAGCGCCGAAAAGCCCTTCAGGTGCAAATCAATCGGGCGCGTGCCTATCGGGCAGCCGCCCGGCATCGGGATTTTTACACGTCCGCACCGCGCAAGCAGCGGCCCCGCCAGCAAAAAAGAGCCGCGCAGCTTGCTCACCATGTCATAAGAAAGCTTGCCCGAAATCCCGGAACAGTCAATCTCAAGCTCCTGTCCTTTTTTCTCCACCTCTGAGCCCGACTCCTCCATAAGACGGCACATTGTTTTTATGTCACTCAAATCCGGCACGTTAAAAAGACGGCTCTTCCCCTCAGCCAGGACACACGCCGCCATAATCGGCAATGACGAATTTTTTGAACCGCTTATATCCACATTTCCCATCAATGCTTCTTTTCTTTTTACAATCAGCTCTGACATCTGTAAAATCCCCTCTTTTGCAATCCTTTAGTATAATTATGCCCCTTTTAAAGATTTTTTAAAATGCAAAAGACAAGGTTTTATATGGAATAATCATTCCAGACCCGAGAGGAAAATAAATCCCACGGCAATCAAAAGCAGTGTGTCGTCACACTCCCCGGCAAAAAGTATTATCGCCACGACAACCAAAATCACATCGTCAAGCTCAAATTTTCCAAAAAGCTTTCCGTTTTCCACAACCGCCGGTACAACCGGGCCTTCGTTTTTATGTACGGCAGAGGCAGGAGGAGAAGGTTTTCTGTTCTCCTCCGCCCCGATGGGGCGCGGCATATCGTTGTAGCTGTAAAAATTTCTGTACATACCTCTTTCCTCCTACAGCTTAAAAAGCCCTGAAATTTTGCTTATATTCAAAAGCCGCACGGCATTGTCGATGCTGTGCTGTCTGGAGGTACGCATATACGGCTTTAAAGACATCAGAAGGTTTGACCTTGCGTCATTTGCCTTTCCCATGCTGTCCACCATGTTTTTAAGCTGACCTATATATTGCAGTGCCTCCGGGTTCAGCGCCGGCGCCTTGTTCCCGGCGGTTCGGCTCGGTGTTTCCCCTTTTGCCGTTTCCTCTTTTTGTGCCGTGCCGCCGGGGCTTTTTGCAGAACTGCCGCCCAGGGCAGAAAGCACCGCCCCGATTTTTTCCTCCGCATTGTCACCCAAAAGACCTTTTAACGTACTCATCATGTCCTCTGCCATGATATCACCTCAATTTTTTCAGGATATCCTCCGCCTTCAGATTTGAAAGTTTTGACAAATCCGCATCACGGAGTTTTCTTTTTATTTCCGACGAGTCCATTTTCATAAATGCGTCAATCACTTTTTTCTTATCCACATTCTGAATCTGCGAGGCAAGCTTCCTTCCCTCCGGTGTGGAAAGCAACTGCTCCACCGACCTTTTCCCCGAATCTATAGTGTTTTTATCCATCCCGTTCAAAACATTTTCCAGCTTTTTGTTTATGTCCCTTCTCATATTTACCCCCATTCCGCCGCCTTTTTTAGCGGCACAAAATTGCCTAAAGCATACAACAACCCGAAAAATGACACATACATTCTCCTTTTTCGGAACTGCATGCACATTTTTCTTTTTTTTCGTCACAACTTCTCTTGTTCTTTTCGCTGTCTTTTGCCGCAAGCACAACTGTCCGGCATATCACAGGGCAAAATCTTTTCTCCACTGTTTTTCCTTCCTTTTCTTCGGCAACCGCCTTTTTTCAATTATTTTGCCCCGCCTGTAATATTATATTCATCAAAACAAAAAACATTTACTGTAATTTGAGAATAATATTTTATTTTTTTTGAAAAAATATCACAAACACAGCATTTTTCATCGGCATACCGGAAGAAAACCAAAAGGAGGACTCTTTATGAGCATATCACTCTCAAGCAAACACGGCAATATCGACCTGTACAAAAGCCGCAGCCCAATAGTTTCCGAAATCACCGCATACCTTGCCGAGCTGCGCATAATAAACACAAATATCGACGAAAATTCCAACCCGGAAAACCTTGAACTGCTCATTTTACGCCGCAAAACCATCTGCACCGCCCTGAAAAATCTCTTCCGCCGCGCACGCGAGGAAAATGTCCTGTCCGACGTTCCGCCGCTGTACCGTTTTTGCCGATAGCAAAAATATGACCGGAATTTTAAAATAAAATTAAGAATTATTACAAACTGTTGTAATTGTCCGCGGAAAATGATATAATACATTCAGTATATCTATTATCTGTAAGAAGGACGTGACAGCCATGATCAGAAAATCGCTTATTTCTCTTATATATGAAGCGGTGTCGATTCAGCGATGGAACGACCATATCCGCCCGTACATAGGTTTCACCGAGCTTGACAAGCAGGCGCACAAAATGTTTTATGCATATGTGCTTGCAAAGTGCGAAAAATCCGGCTGTGACCGTCTGAAGCTTTTGGAGGGCGGCATATTTGAGTTTTTGCACAGAATTATCCTCACCGACATAAAACCGCCGATATATCACAGTCTGATGAAGGAAAAAGGCACACAGATAAACAAATGGGTGCTCAAAGAGCTGAGGGGGCAGATTGAGGGAATACGCGGCGGTTTTTATGACAAAATGGAAGAATACCTTTTGAATCCCGAATATTCCGAAAAGGAAAAACAAATCCTCAAGGCCGCGCATTATTATGCCACCGACTGGGAATTTAAGATAATTTACCCCCAAAACCAGACCACATACGGGATTGAACAGGTCAAATTTGAAGTTGCGCGCGGACTTTCGTCATGCAACACATTTGACGGGTTCCGCGTGTTTTCCGAAAGCTATGACTTGCAGGAATTTTTGCTTTTAATCGGGAAACTGAGATATCAGCAGCGCTGGAGCCGTGCCGTGCGCATGCCGCCCACCTTCGTCATGGGGCACATGCTTGTCGTTGCGATACTGTCATATTTTTGTTCTCTGGAAATCGGCGCATGCGGCCGCCGCCTTGAAAACAACTTTTTTGCCGCGCTTTTCCACGACCTCCCCGAGGTCTTGACACGCGACATTGTTTCCCCCGTCAAAGCCTCCGTTTCGGGGCTTGACGAGCTTATCAAGGAAATTGAAGACGACCAGATGCGCAAGGTGATATATCCGCTTATCCCCGAGTCATGGCAAGAGGAGCTGGAATATTTCACAAAAAATGAATTTACATCGCGTATTATCAAAGACGGCGAGATTGTCTGCACCACCTCTGACGAAATAAACAAAAACTACAACCAAGACTGCTTTGACCCCATAGACGGGCAGATTATACGCGGCTGCGACCACCTTTCGGCATATCTTGAGGCATATATGTCAATCAAGTACGGCATACAGTCGGAGCAGATACAATCGGGATATCACAACTTATTTGCACGCTATGAAAACAAGGCAATCGCCGGTGTGGACTTTGGTCAGCTTTTTGACTATTTCAGGATTTAGCATGCACTTTTTTGGGGGAGAAATATGGAAAAAGAAAAAACACTAAGCTTTGAACAGGCAAAGGAAAAGGCTTTGCGCATACTGGAATACCGCTCACATTCGGAACGCGAAATGCGCGACAAGCTCAAGCGTGCCGGGGCGCAAAGCGATGACATAGAGCATGTGCTGTCCTTTCTTCGCGAATACAGGTTTCTAAACGACGGCGACTATGCGGTGCGCCTGGCAAAAGATTTGAAGAATCTGAGAAAGCTTGGCAAAAACCGTGTGCGTGCAGAACTTGTAAAAAAGGGCATCGCGCCCGAGCTTATCCAAAACGCACTTGAAGAAATCGACTGGGACAGCGAAGACATTCTCCTGCCCATGGTGGAAAAAAAGCTTATGGGCAACTTTGACAAGAAAAACAAGGACAAATGCATAAGATATTTTCTCTACAAAGGCTATAGCTTTGACGAGATAAAACACGCCATAGAAAAAATACAATCGGAGGAACAAAATGGGTTATAACATAGGAATGGTTTCGCTTGGGTGCGCAAAAAATCAAACCGACGCGGAAACAATGCTTGGCATATTAAAGGAAAAGGGACATATAATCGTAGCAGAGCCGGAAATGGCAGACGTCATCATTGTCAACACCTGCGGTTTTATAGAACAGGCAAAACAGGAATCCATAGATTCTATCCTGGAGATGGCGCAGTACAAAAATGGCAGGTGCCGTCTTTTGATAGCCTCGGGCTGTCTTGCAGAACGCTATCATGACGATATTCTGAAAGAACTCCCGGAGGTTGACGCAGTGGTCGGCACGGGCGATTATCACAGGATTTGCGAAGCGATGGAAAAAGCCTTCTCGGGTGAAAAACCCGTTATGTGCGGCAACCGCGACTACACCCCGGAGGAGGATCTCCCGCGGCTGTTGTCCACGCCCGGTTATACGGCATATCTCAAGATTGCAGACGGCTGTGACAACAACTGTACATACTGCGCAATCCCCATGATACGCGGAAAATACAGAAGCAGAAAAATCGAGGACATCAAAAAAGAAGCGGAAAACCTGGCGGCGGCGGGCATAAAAGAGCTTATACTGATTGCCCAGGACACAACGCGTTACGGCAAGGATATATGCGGCAAATATTCGCTTGACAGGCTTTTGTCGGAGCTTTGCACCGTGAACGGAATCAAATGGATAAGAGTGCACTATTTCTATGCCGAGGCAGTGACCGAAGAACTGATTGATGTCATGGCAAAGGAAGAAAAAATCTGCAATTATATCGACATGCCGATTCAGCACATCAACAACCGCGTCCTGCGCAGAATGGCACGCAGAACAACGCGCGAGGAAATAACCGGCAAAATCAGCATGATTCGCGGCAAAATGCCCGACTGCACCATCAGGACATCAATCATAGCCGGGTTCCCCGGAGAAACCGAGGAAGAATTTGAAGAGCTGTTAAGCTTTGTAAAAGAAATCCGCTTTGACAGAATGGGTGTATTTGCATATTCACGCGAAGAGGACACACCGGCGGCAGACTTTGACGGACAGCTTGACGAAGATGTGAAAAACGAACGCCTTGACAAACTGATGAGCGCCCAGCAAAAAATATCACTGGAAATAAATCAATCCAAAATCGGCACAAAACAGGAAGTGCTTATTGAGGGCTATGACATGGAAAACTATATGTATTTCGGCAGGGGACGCGGCGACAGTATCGGCATTGACTCACGCATATATGTCGCATCTGAGGACGAGCTTGGAATCGGTGACATCATAACCGCCGAAATCCTGGACGCCTCCGAATATGACCTGACGGGAAAAAGGGTGAAAAGCTGAAAAGAAAGGAAGTCAAAAACTATGACTACAGCCAACAAACTTACAATTTTACGGGTTATTCTTGTCCCTGTATTTATGGCATTTTTGCTGATAAATCAGGTGTGGTCGCAAATCGCGGCGCTGATAATTTTTGCCGCGGCGTCCGCGACAGACGCCATCGACGGCTATATTGCACGCCATTATAACCAGATAACCACCTTTGGCAAATTTATGGACCCGCTTGCGGACAAGATGCTCACCACCGCCGCATTCCTGGTGCTTTTGGAGCACGGAAGGGTCAGCTGCATCGCGGTCATGATTGTGCTTGCACGCGAATTTATCGTTTCGGGCGTGCGCATGCTTGCGGTTGCCGACGGCAAGGTGATTGCGGCAAGTATGCTTGGAAAAATCAAAACCGTGTCGCAGATGATTGCGATTATGGCGGCAATCATACTCATGAACAACGCCTTCTCGGAACAGCCGGCAATGCTCATCACAAATATTCTGGTTTGGATTTCAACAGCCATAACAGTCATCTCAGGCATCGACTATATTGTAAAAAACAGATATATTTTTAAGGACAGATAACGAATGAAAAAAATCATAAGCTATGTGCGGAAGGCAATTGAAGACTATGACATGATACAGGACGGCGACAGGGTTGCTGTCGGCATATCGGGCGGCAAGGACAGCCTTGTGCTTTTGGGCGCTTTGGCATCTCTTTCGCGATACTACCCCAAAAAATTCACCGTGCTGGGGCTTACCCTTGACATGGGGTACAAAGCGGATTACACTGCAATCAGAGAATACTGCCAAAGCTTTGGGGTTGAGCATCTTGTCAAATATACAAATATAAAGGAAGTCGTGTTTGACGAAAGAAAAGAATCCAACCCTTGTTCTCTTTGCGCAAAAATGCGGCGCGGCGCTCTCAACGATTTCGCAATCGAAAACGGTTGCCGCCGCGTGGCGCTCGGGCACCACAATGATGATGTTTTGGAAACGTTTTTCCTCAGCCTGGTTTATGAGGGAAGGATAAACTGCTTTTCCCCCGTCACATATCTGGACCGCACCGATATTTTCCAAATCCGTCCGCTTATATATACGCGCGAGGGCAACATACGCGGCGCCGTGCGGCGGCTGGAGATACCTGTGCTGCACAACCCGTGCCCGTCAAACGGCTATACAAAGCGCCAAGACATGAAAGAACTCATCGCAAAGATTGACAAGGAAACAAACCCCGGCTTTAAGAAACGGCTGTTTACGGCGATAAAAAACAGCAAAATTGACGGCTGGGGAATCGAATAACAAATGGGCTGTAAAAATTTTACAGCCCATTTGTTTTGCCAAAAGATATAAAAAATCTCTCTTTGGGGTGTGTCCCCTGTTATTTTTCATCTATGACCTTTGGATTTACATATATCGTGTTGTACGAGTCATAAATCACCATGCCGGGTTTTGCGCCATTCGGCTTTTTCACATTTCTGACTTCTGTATAGTCCACCGGCACACGCGAAGATTCGCGCGCTTTTGAATAAAACGCGGCAAGCTCCGCCGCCTCCCTCAGCGTCCTCTCCTGCACATCTTTGTCCACGCCCAGCTTTATGATGACGTGTGAACCGTGGATTTTCTTTGTGTGGAACCATATATCCGAAGAATTGGCAAACTTCAGTGTCAGTTTGTCATTTTGGGTGTTGTTTTTCCCGACATATATGTCAAAACCGTCACTGCTGACGTAATGGTGCGGCTTTGACACCTCTTGTTTCTGTTTTTTGCCGTTTTTGTGCAATTTTATATATCCCAGATTCCCCAGTTCTTCCCTTATGGCGCGTATATCTGCCTCAGATGTGCAGTTTTTTGCAAGGCTCAGGGTGGATTCCAGGTATTCCAAATCCTCCGCCGCATTTTTGAGCTGCGCCGCCGCCTCCGTTTCCGCGGTTTTGGCTTTGTTATAAAGCTTATAATACCGCTGTGCGTTCTGCGCCGGGGAAAGGTTCTTTTTCAAAGGGATTTGTGTCTTTTCCATTGTGGGCGAATAATAATCCACCACCTCTGCAAACGGCGCACCCGGCACCACCGCATACAGATTTGCCGTCAGCAAATCTCCGTATTTTTTGTGTTTTTCCTTGTTCTTTGCGTCCTCAAGCGTCGCCCTCAGAATGTTTATTTTTTTTGCCGTCCTTGTGATGTTGTTACTGAGGATTTTCACAACATCGGCGCTCTTTTGTTTCATACGTTCCGTGCTGTCTTTTTCGGAATAAAACCGCTCCAAAAGTGTGCTCATGTCGCAAAAATACTCTATCCGTGCCGCGTCCTGATATTGCTTGATGTCAACCGCGCTGAAGTCCAGCGTTCTGCCGCTTTCTTTTTCAAACACAATGCAGGGCTTAAATTTCTCCCCCGCAAAATCGCGCACGGCATTACTCAGTTTTTCCCACTCGCAGAATCCCTCCGACAGGATATCGCACCGCCCAAAGGCACGGTACACAATCTCGCGTGCGCTGAGCGGGCTTATGCCGCCCACCTGCGAAAGAAGCAGCTTGTCAAGCCGCATATTGCCCTCCGGCGGAGAAACCGAAAATTCCGCAATATCATCTGAAAGAATCGGTGTTTTTTCCTGTTCCGGCGGCGGAGAATATTTGCCCCCCGGCAAAACCTGTCTTACCGAGCTCATCGTGAAATCAATATGTTTCACAGAGTCTATGACCGTCATGTCATCATTCGTGAGTATAATGTTCGAATGTCGCCCCATTATCTCCGCAACAAGATGCTTCACCGTCAAATCCCCAAGTTCATTGTACGATTCGATGTCAAGCATTATAACCCTGTCAAACCCCGGGTTGCTCACCGCCGTGATTTTCCCCGAGGTGAGGTGTTTCCTCATAAGCATGCAAAACATCGGCGGCGTGTCGGGGTTGCTTTTTGATTTTTGTGAGAAGTGTATGCGCGGATTTGTCGGGCTTGCCGAAATCGTAAGCCGATAAGAATCCGAAAGGCTCCTGATTCGGAGTTCAACTTCGTCCTTCTCGGGCTGATAAACCTTTTCCACCCTTGCGCCGATTATTTTGTTTTTCAGTTCTTGTGTAATGCACCCCAGTGCAATTGTGTCAAATGCCATAGTTTTAAAATTCTCCGTTCTGCCCGTGCTTTTGCACGGGCAATTTATTTGTTTACCATATGGACATTGAGGTGGTCGTATGTCATCTCAATCCCGTCCTCCGAAAATGCATAACCAATGTTTTCCATCAGTGCAAAATACGCACCCCAGTAATCCTCTGTCCTGACCCATGCCCTCACCGCATACTCTATACTGCTTCTGCCATACTGCCACACCCCGGCAAACACGGGCTTTCCTTCAAGCACATACCCCGTCTTTTCCGCCGCTTTTTTCAGTGATGCCTTCACTTTCTCCGGCTTTGCGTCATATGCTGCCGTGATTTTTACGTCAAGCATACGCTCGCCCTCGGCAGTATAGTTTATTATTTTTTCGCCCGACACCTCGCTGTTTGGGACGTGTATGAGCTTGTTATCAATTGTGTTGAGCTTTGTATATATAAGCCCGATTTCCTTCACCGTGCCGCCGACCCCGCCGATTTCAACAAAATCGCCGTTTGTAAAAGGCTTTGCCGCAAGAATGGATATCCCCCCGGCAAGGTTTGACAAAAACCCCTGCACCGCAAGCGACAGCGCCAAGCCCACAACGCTGAAAAGCGCCAAAAGCGATGTGACAGGTATGCCCATGCTGTCCGCCACCAAAAGCACTGCGACGAAACACAGTATAATTTTTACCGCGGATTTTATAAAGCTGTTTAATGTATTGTCAAACGGTGTTTTTTCAACCAGCCGTCCCACAAGCTTTAATACGATTTTTATTGCAAAAAAGCAAATAACGGCAACAACGGCCGCAGACAAAAGCTTGTCTGCACTGAACACGCCCGGATTTTGCGACATCATGCTTTGCAGTTTTTCAGATACTTTTCCAAAATTTTCCATAACGACAATAACCTTTCATAATTTCTGCTTATAAAATTTTATAATATAATTCCAAAAAAGTCAATAGTATACAAAAGAAAAACAAGGAGCAAGCGCAAAATGGTTTCATTTTGCCCTTGCTCCTATTCTGCCCTTTTTGCGCTCCGGGGCTTTATATTCCCCCGGTTTTTATCCCATAAGATATCTGTTCACAGCCTCTGCCGCTTCTCTTCCCTCGCGGATTGCCCACACCACAAGGCTCTGCCCCCTGCGGCAATCGCCTGCGGCAAACACACCCTTCAGGCTTGTCATACGGTTTTCTTCCCCTGTCTTTATATTGCTTCTTGCGTCGGTTTCAATGGTAAGCTGTTCCGCAAGCTGTTGCTCCGGCCCCAAAAATCCCATGGCAATAAGCACCAACTCTGCCTCAATCACTTTTTCACTGCCCGCCACAGGCTGAGGGCCAAAAACGCCGTTTTCGTCCTTTCTCCATTCAACCTTCACGGTGTGCACTTCTTTGACATTCCCCACTTCGTCACCCACAATCTTTGTGACTGTCGTGAGATACTCTCTCGGGTCGCTGCCAAACACCTCGATTGCTTCTTCCTGGCCATAATCCACCTTTTTCACCCTCGGATATTCCGGCCATGGGTTTGAGTCAAGGCGCTTTTCGGGCAGTTCCCCCATTATCTCCAGTTGTACAACGCTCTTTGCGCCGTGGCGTATAGAGGTTGCAACACAGTCTGTGCCCGTGTCGCCGCCGCCCACAACAACCACATTTTTGCCTTTCGCGCTTATATAATGCTTATCCTCCAAATTGGAATCAAGATAACTCTTTGTATTTGCGCTCAGAAAATCCACTGCATAATGGACTCCTTTCAGGTCCGCGCCCTCCACCTTCAGCGGCCGCGGCACTGTCGAACCGCAGCAAAGCACAAGCGCGTCAAAATCATTTACAAGGCGCACCGCCGGGTAGTTTTTGCCTACCTCGGTGTTAAGCACAAAATTCACACCCTCTTTTTCCATTATCTTCACGCGGCGCTCCACAACACTCTTATCAAGTTTCATATTCGGTATGCCGTACATAAGCAAACCGCCGGCGCGGTCGGCACGCTCAAACACCGTCACCTCGTGTCCCATTTGGTTAAGCTGATCCGCACATGCAAGCCCCGATGGACCCGAGCCGACCACTGCGACGCGCTTATCCGACGAACGTTTCGGCATTTTTGGGCATATCTTTCCCATTTCATACATTTTGTCCACAATATGACATTCGTTGTTTCTGATTGTCACGGGTTCCCCGTGCAGACCGACCGTGCAAGACCCCTCGCACGGTGCCGGGCACACCCTCCCGGTAAATTCCGGAAAGTTGTTTGTTTTTCTCAGTCTTTCATATGCCTTTTCATACTGGCCGTGATACAGCAAATCGTTCCACTCCGGGATAAGGTTGTTGAGCGGACAGCCCATTGCCATGCGGTTGACGAGTTTACCCGTATGGCAAAACGGCACTCCGCAGTCCATACACCTTGCCCCCTGAAGTCTGAGGGAGTTTTCATCAAAATGAGTATGAAACTCACCCCAGTCCTTTATCCTTTCTTTGACCTCCCTGTCCTTCGGGAGATTCCTTTCATATTCCATAAATCCTGTAGGTTTACCCATTTGTATTCACTCCCTTCTCATCTTGCAATGGTCTTTCCCGTGACTGTTTCAAAGGCAATCATAAGTGCTTCGCTCTTGTCGGTCTTTTTCTTTTCCTCTTCCTTCAGGACATTCATCACCTTTTTATATTCCACAGGGATAACCTTCAAAAATTTCTTCGACTCTGTCTTCCAGTTGTCCAGAATGTGCTCTGCAACACTGCTCTTTGTATAGTGCAGATGCTTTTCAATCATTTCTTTCAATTCCTGTTTGTCTTCCCTCTCGGTCAATTCTCCGACTTCCACCATGGCTTTGTTGCAGTTCTTCATAAAGTTGCCGTCTTTGTTGTAAATATACGCAACACCGCCCGACATTCCCGCGCCAAAGTTGCGTCCCGTCGCGCCCAAAACCGCGACGCGGCCGCCTGTCATATATTCACAGCCATGGTCGCCGATGCCTTCCACAACCGCGGTTATCCCGGAATTTCTCACGCAGAATCTCTCGCCGGCGATTCCTCTTATATATGCCTCACCATAAACCGCACCGTAAAACGCAACATTTCCGATTATCACATTTTCCTCCGGCTTATATTCCGCATTCTCCGGCGGCACGACAATGATTTTGCCGCCCGAAAGACCCTTGCCCATATAATCGTTGCAGTCGCCCTCCAGTTTCAGCGTTATGCCCGGCGCCAAAAATGCACCAAAGCTTTGCCCTGCCGAGCCGACAAAGTCAAGTTTTATGCTGTCATCGGGGAGTCCCTTTTCCCCGTGCACCCTTGCGATTTCGGAGGACAGGATTGTGCCCGTCACACGGTCGATATTGGTTATCCCCAGCTTTGATTCAACCTTTTTCCCTTCATACACAGCCGGTGCACACAGCTTCATCAGCGTGTGCATGTCAAGAGTCTTGTCAAGCTCGTGATCCTGCGGCTGATTGTAATAACGCTCATAGTCGTTCGAGCAGATTTTCGGTTGGTAAAGCAGTGCGCTGAAATCAACCTTTTCTGCCTTCCAGTTGTTTGGATTGTTGTCAAGGTGCTTTTGCGAAAGATATTCCACATGTCCTATCAGCTCGTTTACCGTTCTTACGCCGATTTTTGCCATCCATTCACGCAAATCCTGTGCAATAAAACGCATAAAGTTTTCCACATATTCCGGTTTTCCCGAAAAACGCTTTCTCAAAAGCGGATTCTGCGTCGCAATCCCCATCGGACATGTATCCAGGTGGCAAACTCTCATCATTATACAGCCGATTGCAATCAACGGCCCTGTCGCAAACCCAAACTCTTCTGCACCCAAAAGCGCCGCCACAGCCACGTCACGACCTGTCAAAAGCTTGCCGTCCGTTTCTATGACAACCCTGTTTCTCATGTTGTTCATCAAAAGCGCCTGATGCGTTTCCGCAACGCCCAGCTCCCACGGCAAACCCGCGTTCCTCACGCTGGTACGCGGCGCGGCGCCTGTGCCTCCGTCAAAGCCCGACACCAGTATGACATCGGCTCTTCCCTTTGCCACGCCCACGGCAATCGTTCCGACGCCTGCCTCCGAAACCAGCTTTACGCTTATTCTTGCGTCGCGGTTTGCGTTTTTCAGGTCATGAATCAACTGTGCCAAATCTTCAATTGAATATATATCATGATGCGGCGGGGGCGATATCAGCCCGACGCCCGGCGTCGAATGACGCGCATGCGCAATCCACGGATAAACCTTGCCGCCGGGGAGATGTCCGCCTTCGCCCGGTTTTGCGCCCTGTGCCATCTTTATCTGCAATTCTTTTGCATTGTTCAGATAATGGATATGCACACCGAATCTTCCCGATGCAACCTGCTTTATCGCCGAAGAACGCGAATCCCCGTTCTCATCGGGTATATATCTCTCGGGCAGTTCTCCGCCTTCACCGCTGTTGGACTTTCCGCCCAGTCTGTTCATTGCAATAGCAAGACATTCGTGCGCCTCACGGCTGATTGAGCCATAAGACATTGCCCCTGTCTTGAAACGCTTTACAATGCTTTCCACCGGTTCAACATTTTCAATCGCAATCGGTTTGTCTATGGTCTTGATGTCAAGCATGCCCCTTATGGTGCACTGATTTTCCTGATGCGCATTCATCTCTGCGGCATATTCTTTATAAAGCTTATAGTTCCCTGTTCTGCATGCCATCTGGAGTTTGTATATGCTTTCCGGGTTAAACATGTGATATTCACCCTTTGCCCTCCATTTGTGGTCGCCGCCCGAGTCAAGCGCCTCGTCGCCGGTGACCTCGTCAAAAGCACGCTGATGTCTTATTCTTGCCTCTTTTTCAATCTCGCTGAGCCCTATTCCGCCGATTCTTGAAGTTGTCCCCGTGAAGAACTTGTCCACAACCTCGGCAGAAATTCCGATTGCCTCAAAAATCTGCGCGCCCCTGTAGGACTGTATCGTCGAAATACCCATTTTGGACGCAATCTTGACGATACCGTTGGTCATCGCCGAGCGGTAATTTGCCAAAGCCTTTGCCGCGTCAAGCTCCACCATGCCGTCTTTCACAAGGTTCTCTATGATTTCATACGCCATATACGGGTTTATCACGTCAACGCCAAAACCCTCCAGCACCGCAAAGTGATGCACTTCCCTCGGCTCACCCGATTCAAGGATTATGCTGACCTTCATTCTGGTGCCGTTGTTTATAAGGTGATGATGAAGCCCTGCCGAAATCAGCAAAGCCGGGATAGGCGCTTTGTTCTTGTCCACGCCTTTGTCCGAAAGGATAATGATGTTATACCCGTTTTCCACCGCGATATCCACAGCCCTGTACACGCTTTCCACCGCGTCCTTCATGTCTTTGCTGTGGTTTATATTGAAGAGAATCGGTATAGTGATTGCCTTAAAGCTGTCTGTTTTCAATCCCCTTATCTTCTGCATTTCCTCATTGGACAATATCGGTGATTTTGCCAGAATCCTGCGGCAGTTCTTCTCCGACAGCTCCAAAAGATTGCTCTCTCCGCCAAGCATTGTGTTTGTCGATGTGACAATCTTCTCCCTCAGCGCATCTATAGGCGGATTTGTAACCTGTGCAAAAAGCTGCTTAAAATAATTGTACAAAAGCTGGTCTTTCCCGGAAAGCACTGCCAAAGGCGAATCTATGCCCATTGCACTCAGGCAGTCGTCGCCTTTTTCGGCTATAGACTTTATGGTGTTGTTGACATCTTCCCATGTATACCCAAATACCTTCTCACGTGTAAGGAATGGCGTCACATCACCAAAATCATTGTATCTGTTTACAAACAGGTTTTCCAGTTCAATTATATGACGGAGCATAATATCGCGGTACATGTGGTTTTCCGTTTCCTTTTTTATGTCCATCACCAGGTCATGCCAGTTTGTGCCGGCAGAGTTTTCATTCTTCGGCAAATCCTCCAGATTCACCATGTTTTCCTTCAGCCATTCGCCATACGGTTTTGCCTCTGCCTCCGCCTTCTTAATTTCTCCGTCATCTATGATTTTGCCTTCTTTTGTGTCAATCAGAAGCATTTTACCCGGGTGCAGACGCTCTTTCTTTATTATATCTTTTTCGTTTACTTCGACAACACCTACTTCCGACGAAAGTATCACTTCATCTTTTGTGACATAATATCTTGCCGGCCTCAGTCCGTTTCTGTCAAGCGTCGCGCCCACAAATCTGCCGTCTGTAAAGGCAATTGCCGCCGGCCCGTCCCACGGCTCCATCACGCACGAATGATATTTGTAAAAGTCACGCTTAAACTGTTCCATTTCGCCGTTGTTCTCCCAAGGCTCCGGGATTGCCATCATGACGGCATGAGGAAGTGAAAATCCCGAAAGTGTGAGGAATTGGAGATAATTGTCAAGCATTGCAGAGTCTGAGCCGTCCTCGTTTATAACCGGATATATCTTGTTCATATCCGTGCCGAAAACCTCGGTTTCAAACATTTTTTCTCTTGCCCTTGCCCAGTTCACATTTCCTCTTATCGTATTTATCTCGCCGTTGTGCACTATATATCTGTTTGGGTGCGCTCTTTCCCAGCTTGGGAAGGTGTTTGTGCTGAACCTGGAATGTACAAGCGCAATTGCCGTTTTCATGTCGATATCCTTTAGATCAAGATAAAATTCGCTCACCTGGTCAGGCGTCAGCATGCCCTTGTACACAATGGTCTTTGAGGACAGGCTTGAAAAATAAAAATATCTGTCACATTCTCCGCCGCAATATCTTATTTCGTGCTCGCCGCGCTTGCCGATGACGTAAAGCTTGCGCTCAAATGCAAGCTCGCTCATTTTTTCGTCGCCCTTGCCGACAAACACTTGGCAGATGTGCGGCATTGCCTCTCTTGCGCTGTTGCCGATGCAGTCGGGATGCACGGGCACATCTCTTATCCCCAGGAGGAGCTGTCCCTCCTGTGCGATTATTTTGCTGAGTTTTTCAAGGCTGTTTGCCCTTGTGTCGCTGTCCGGCGAGAGGAAAAGCATTCCCACGCCATAGCTCCCCTTCGGCGGCAGATTGATGCCGTCGTTGCGGCATACTTTTGTCATAAACTCGTGCGGCATCTGTATAAGGATACCTGCGCCGTCACCTGTGTCCGGCTCGCTGCCGACGCCGCCTCTGTGCGTCAGGTTCTTCAAAATCTTTATCGCCCTCGTAATCATGTCATGGGATGCATTCCCCTTGATGTTGCTTATAAATCCTATGCCGCAGGCATCATGTTCAAATTTCGGGTCATAAAGACCCTGCTTTTCCGGCATTCCGTTATAACTCATTCTTATCATTCCCTTTCATGAGATTCTCTAAAAAAAGCAAAAAGCACAGGCGTATACAGATACGGGTTCTCCGTATCTCTTGAAACGCCTATGCTTCAAGTAATAATATTATACTACACTAACTTTTATATTTCAAGTGTTTTTGCAAAAAAAATTAGTTAAAATATGTTTTTAAAATCAACAAATATATGTGCATTTCCTACAGAATCTTCTTGATTCTCTCGATTGCCTCGGCAGTTTTGTCCCTGTCGCCAAATGCTGTCAGACGGATATATCCTTCGCCGCTCGGGCCGAATCCCTCGCCCGGTGTCGTCACGACTTCCGCCTTTTCCAGCAAAGTGTCAAAAAATTCCCACGACTTTTTGCCGTGCGGTGTTTTTGCCCAAATATATGGGGCATTTACGCCGCCATAAACGGTAAGCCCCGCATTTTTCAGTCCCTCGCGGATAATCCTTGCATTTTCCATATAATATTCAATGGTTTGTCTTGTCTGTTTCTTTCCTTCCTCGCTGTAAACCGCCGCCGCTGCCTTCTGAATCACATACGGCACACCGTTGAACTTGGTGCACTGGCGTCTGTTCCAAAGGGCATTAAGCGGTGTGCCCTCCACAACCAAATCCTTTGGTACAACAGTGTATGCGCACCTGGTGCCGGTGAAGCCCGCCGTTTTTGAAAAGCTGCGGAACTCTATCGCACATTTTTTTGCACCCTCGATTTCATATATTGTGTGCGGAATGTTTTCGTCCGAGATAAACGCCTCATATGCCGAATCATAAAGTATCACAGAACCGTTATCTATGGCATATTCCACCCATTTTTTCAGGTTCTCCCTTGTCGCCGCCATGCCTGTCGGGTTGTTTGGGAAGCACAGATAAATCAAATCTGCCTTTTTGTCGGGAAGCTTCGGCAAAAATCCGTTTTCCTCCAGGCAGGGCATGTATATAAGCTTTGTCCATCTGCCGTCGGCGCCAAAATTCCCCGCGCGTCCGCTCATGGCATTTGTGTCCACATATACCGGGTAAACCGGGTCGCACACCGCAACCGTATTATCCACAGAAAATATATCACCGATATTTCCGCAATCGGACTTTGCCCCGTCCGAAACAAAAATTTCGTCCGTGTCAAGCATAACTCCGCGCGCTATGTAATCGTTTTCTGCGATAAGTCTGCGCAAAAATTCATACCCCTGCTCCGGGCCGTAACCATGAAACCCTTCTGCCGTGCCCATCTCCGCGGCTGCCTCGCCCATGCTTTTTACAACAGCCGGGGCAAGCGGACGTGTCACGTCGCCGATTCCCATTTTTATGATTTTGTTGTCGGGGTGTGCCTCGCGATAAGCCCTTTCCTTCTTTGCGATTGTCGAGAAAAGATAACTCCCCGGGAGTTTCAGATAATTTTCATTGATTTTTGCCATGTGCCCCATTCCTTTCTTTGCTTATATTTCCGTTTCCCCGTCAAAAACAAACTCTGCCGGGCCGGTCATGTATATTCTGTTGTTTTCTTTGTCCCATTTTATGTGCAGCGTCCCACCGCGGAGAATGATGTCCGCCTCGTCGCCGATAAACCCCGAAAGGCTGCACGCCGCCATGACCGCGCATGCGCCGGTTCCGCAGGCAAGCGTTTCACCCGCGCCGCGCTCCCACACCCTCATCTTTACTGTTTTCGGGTCTTGCACCTTCACAAATTCCGTATTTATTTTCTTGGGGAACAATGCGTGATTCTCAAACATCGGCCCGATTTTTTCTATGTCAATACTGTCGGGGGCATCAACAAATGTCACCGCGTGCGGATTGCCCATGGAAACCCCCGTCACCTCATATGTGCGCCCGTCAACCTCCACAGGCTGCATCACAAAGCGTTCTGAGTCGGATAAAATCGGAATCTTTGCCGGGGCAAATTCCGGGCTCCCCATGTCCACACACACCGTTTTCACCTTGCCGTTTTCAAGGTTCAACTCAAGCGTCTTTATCCCGGCAAGCGTTTCCACAGTTATCACGGTTTTGTCTGTCAGTCCGCGGTCATGCACATATTTGCCCACACAGCGTATTGCATTTCCGCACATCTCCGCCTGCGAACCGTCAGAATTGTACATGTCCATTCTGAAATCGGCTTTGTCGGAAGAACATATCAAAACCAAGCCGTCAGATCCTATCCCGAAATGACGGTCGCTTAAACGCCGTGCCGTTTCGCTGACGTCCGCAATCATGCCCTTGGTACAGTCCACATATATATAATCATTTCCCAAACCGTGCATTTTTGTAAATTTCATTATGTTTTCTCCTTTCAAAACCACTTATTCAGGTAATTGTAAAATGTAAACTTTACAATTAGCCACCGCATTTTTGCGGGGTATCGGGGGTGCCAACCCCTGATTGGTAATCAAAAATGATGACATGTGCGTCATTTTTTTGGCTGAAATAAAAAGTTTCAACCTGCCGTAAAATTAAAACCGTATGGAACTTTTTATTTCTACCCAAGAATTTTAATTGGAAAACGTTAGCTTTACGATTACCTAAAACCGCCTATCCAAGAATAAATCTGGCAGTGTCAACAAAGCGCGCCCCCGTGTCCATGCTCTTTTTTTGTATAAAGCGATGCGCCTGTTCTTCTGTCATGAAGTGCCTTTCCATCAAAAGCCGTTTTGCACGCTCGATAATATCTTTTTCCGCATCGGAACGCACCCGGTGCGCCCTTTTGGATTTTTTGACAAAGCCTTCAAGCCGTTCAATCGCCGCCACAAGCCCTGCCGCGTTCACCGGCAAGCCCACCACATAGATGTCAAAGCTCTTTATATAATCGCGCTGTTCCGGCTTCAGAAGTGCAATCACCTTGCTGTCCGGCGGCAAATCCTCGACGACGTCGTTTACCGTGGCGTCGGCAAGCTTAAACCCCATTATGACAAATGCATCGTCTATTTCGGACATTATTCTCACAATCTCGTCCTTTGAGCGGCATGCTGCAAACACGTCATATCCGCCGCTCTCCAGCATTCTGCCAATCTTCACAGCCGTTTCATTTTTGGAAAAGCCAAGTATAATGCGCCCCAACACGTCACCCCCTCCAAAAAATCATGCTGTCAATATTGTATAAAATACCTGTCAAGCTCCCATTTTGACACGGTTTTTCTGTAATCGTCAAACTCCTTTTCTTTTTCTGCGATATATGCCCGATGCAGATTTTCACCCAAAATATCCTTTATGAAATCAGATTTTTTTGCAATGTCAACCGCCTCCCTCAGACTCATCGGCAGCCTCTGTGCGCCGTCCGGCATGCCTTCTACCGTCAGCATGTCGGGCGGTGTCATTCCGCCCCTGATGCCCTCTATTCCTGCCTTCAGACACGCTGCAAAGACCAGATACGGGTTTGACATGGAGTCGGGAGAGCAGAGCTTAATCATGCCAATTCCGTTTTTTACAATCCTTATAAACGAACTTGAAACATCTTCCGACCATGCCACACAGCACGGCGCCTCGTGCCCCGGTGTGAGCCTTTTGTACGAGTTAACCGTCGGGTTTGTCAGGCACGCCATCTCGACGGCACGCCGCAAAAGCCCCGCGACAAATCCCTTGCCGTCGCCCGAGAGCTTTCCGTCCTTCAGAAGAATATTTTCGCCGTCCTTGAGCAGGGTCATGCCCAGGTGCATGCCCGAGCCGTTTTGTCCGCTCATCGGCTTTGCCATAAATGTCGCGTGAAGCCCGTTTCTCTTGGCAATGGTTTTTACCACCATGCGGAAGTTTATTATCTTGTCGGCAACCTCCAGCGCAGTCCCGGCCGGGAGTTCTATTTCGTGCTGTCCCGGTGCCTTTTCGTGATATGACGCCTCCACGTCAAACCCCATGTCCTCCAGTGAGAGGATTATATCCCTTCGGCAGTTTTCGCCGTTATCCAGCGGTGATACGTCAAAAAAGCTGCCCTTGTCGTCAGACTGTGGCATAGGCTCGCCGTCGTCATCTGTCTTGAAAAGGAAAAATTCGCACTGAGGACGCACAACAAATGTATACCCCAAAGCCCTCGCTTCCTCAACCGCCTTCTCCAGGATAAAACGCGAATCGTCCTTAAAATGATTCCCGTTTTCGTCACATACGTCACATATAAACCTGGCAACCTTCCCCTGGTGCGGACGCCACGGGAAAATCTGAAATGTGCCAAGATTCGGGCAGAGAAAAAGCGGTGCACCGCCGGCGCTTTCAAAGCCTTTGACAAACGAACTGTCAAAGCTGAAACGGTTTGACAGTGCTTTTTCAAGCTGCGACACCGTGATTGCCATGTTTTTGATCGTCCCGTACATGTCGGTGAACTGCAATCTTATAAAACGTACATCTTCCTCTTCAACCAAATTGAAAATATCCTCTTTGGTATACATATTCTCACTCCTCAAATATATCATTATCCCAAAAAAGGGCATTTCTTTTACGAAACACCCTTGTCCCTATATTGACAATTTTATCATCAATTTTGCTCTTTGTCAATCCAAATATAAATTTTTTTAACCACGCCCATGTTTTTTGCTCATCTTTACAATAAGGGCATAAAGCTCTTCCAAAGCATTTGTTTTTGCAAGAGTCCCCACATTTTCGGACATTTTCTTCAGCTTGTTCATGTCCCCTGTCATAGAAATGATTTTGTCATAAATCACATCTCCCGACATGTCTTTTTCCAAAACAACCGCCGCGCCGCCGACTCTCTCAAACTCGCGTGCGTTCTGCTCCTGATGATTCCGCACCACATTCGGCGACGGGATAAGCACAGACGGCTTGCCGAGCGCCGCGATTTCCGAAAGCGTAATCGCGCCCGAACGCGATACAACCAAATCTGCCGCCGCCATGACTTCATTCATATTGTTTATATATGGGACAATCTTTATATCCTCCGCAATTTCTGTGCCGCCGAACTGCCCCAAAACCTGCTCATAATTTCTTTCGCCCGTGCCGAAAAGCATCTGCACAGGGCTTTGTCTGCCCAGCTTTTTTATAACTTCAATCATGGCGTCGTTCAGCTTTTGCGCACCCAGGCTTCCGCCGAAAACAAGCACAAACGGCTTTTTTGAAAGACCCAGCTTTTCCCTCGCTGCCGCCGCGTCGGTCCTCAGCAGTTCTTCCCTGATGGGATTCCCCGTGACCACGCACTTTTCACGGTCTTTCATATGGTTCACCGTTTCCGGGAAGCTCACCGCCACATAATCCACATATTTTTCCGCACCCTTCACTGTCAGACCCGGATACACATTTTGCTCATGAATCAGCGAAGGTATGCCCAATTTATGCGCCGCAATGATGACAGGCCCGCTTACATAGCCGCCCGTACACACCACCGCGTCGGGCTTAAAGCTCTTCAGCAGTTTTACGCAGTCATGCTTTGACTTTATGAGTTTTTCTACGACAACAATGTTTCTGAAAGGATTTTTGCGGTCAAAACCGCGTATATCTATATATTCTATGTTGTAGCCCGCATTTGGGACAAGCTTTTTTTCCAGTCCTCTTTTTGTGCCCACAAAAAGTGCCTCAAAAGTTTTGTCCCTCTCTTTCATAAAGTTTGCAATTGATATCGCCGGGTTTATGTGTCCCCCGGTGCCCCCTCCGGCAAGCAAAACCTTCATTTAACATTCATTCCTTTCCGTTGTTTACACCGATTTTTTTGAATATCTCGAAACATTAAGCACAATCCCCATTTCGGCAAGGAGAACCAAAAGCGCCGTACCGCCATAGCTGAAAAACGGCAGTGTTACACCCGTATTTGGTATGCTTGACGTAACAACCGCAATGTTGAATATTGTCTGTATGCCGATTTGCGCCATAATCCCCACAACAGTCAGCATTCCGAACACATCGGGTGCGTTCAGCGCAATCCTTATGCCGCGGAAAATCAGCACCGTAAAAAGCGCCATGACAAACACCGCCCCGACAAACCCCAGCTCTTCGCAGATAATTGCAAAGATAAAATCATTGTATGGTTCCGGGAGGTATGTAAATTTCTGCACACTCTGCCCCAGCCCCAGCCCGAAAAGTCCGCCCGAGCCGATGGCATAAAGCCCCTGCACAACCTGATATCCCGTATTCTTTGTGTCGGCAAACGGCTGCAAAAAACTCAGGACTCTCGCTTTTCTGACCTTATCATTCCACACAAACAACGCGCCCAAAGGCAAAACCACCGCAGCGCCGCCGGCGATAAGTTTCATACTCATTCCGCCGACTATCATAATCACAACCGCGATGCCGCATATTATAATCGTTCCGCTGAAATGCGTTTCAAACATTATCAGCCCCACAGGAATGGCAAGCCAGAAAAAGAAAAACATCAGCCCCGGCAATGTCTTTAAATCATGCCGTTTGGACTCTATCTCCGATGCAAAAAACATCGCAATGGAAACCTTCATCAGCTCTGACGGCTGAAACTCCGTCACAATCAGATTTATCCATCTTCTGGAACCGTTGTGTTCGACGCCTATGACAGGCAAAAACACCATTGCAAGCAAAACTATGCAAAAAATCATAAGCTGTTTTGTATGCTTTCTGTAACGACGGTAATCAATCCTTGAAATCACAAACATTGCAAAAAATCCCGCACAGGCAAAAATAAATTGCTTGAAAAACAGGCGGTACGGGTCGCCGAATTTTCTGCTTGCCGCCGGTGCGGACGCACTCAGAAGCATAACCAGCCCGGCACAAACAATCACTATGATAATAGTCAAAAAGGTATAGTCAATCTGCCCCTTCGTCCTCCCTGCAGTTTTTTTCTTTTCCGCGGAACGCTTTATTTTTGTCTGTTTTGTTTTTGCGGAAATACGCGTATTTCCCGCCGTTTTCCTTTTATCCATTTTCACCCTTCCTAACCTCTGCTTTTATATAATCGAAAGAAGCGCCAAAACGCAAAGCGCCAAAGTGACCAAGGTAAACACCGAAACGATTTTCACTTCGCTCCAGCCGCACATCTCAAAATGATGATGTATGGGGGACATCTTAAAAATCCTCTTCCCCGTCAGCTTGAAGGAGGCAACCTGCAAAATCACAGAAAGTGCCTCAAACAAATATACAAATCCCGCAATCACCAATATCAGCGGCATCTTCAGCCCGATTGCCGAAACGCACACCGCGCCGCCAAGAAACAGCGAACCGGTGTCGCCCATAAACACCCTTGCCGGATAGTGATTAAAAATCAGGAACCCAAGACAGCCCCCTGCCACAGCGGCAGAAAACACCGACACCGCAAAGGAATCGCACAAAAACGCCGCCGCCAGGAAAAACAGCATCACCACAACGGTTATGCTTGCCGCCAATCCGTCCAGCCCGTCGGTGAGGTTCACCGCATTCACAGTGCCCGTCACCACAATCATGGTGAAAACTATATAAAGCCACCATGGCATTGTCCACGTTGTTTTTGCAAAGGGTATAACGATTTCTGTGTTCAAATCTCCTGTATAATTCATCACAACTATATATATACAGGCAAGAACCACTTGCAGGATAAATTTCTGCGGCGCTGTAAGCCCCTGGTTTTGCTTTTTGACAACCTTTACATAATCGTCTATAAACCCGATTACGCCAAAGCCCAGCGTGACCAACAGCATCATCAAAAGATGAATATTGAACCCCGCAAGCATCGCAAGCAAAACCGCCGCCGTCACGCCCGCTATGAAGATTATTCCGCCCATGGTCGGCGTGCCGGATTTTTTTTCATGCCATTTCGGCCCGTCCTCAAGAATCTGCTGTCCGAATTTCAGCTTGTGAAGCCACGGAATCAGCATAGGTCCCAAAAGCACACTCACAAGAAACGCAACCGCAAACGGTACTGCCGCAGAGTATATTATATACATAAATTTCATCTTTCAGTTCTCCTTGTATTTCTGATAAATCTTTTCAAATTTCATACCGCGCGATGCCTTTATCAAAACACAATCGCCGGGCTTTTTGTATTTCAAAACATTTTCCGCCGCCGCGTCGGTGTCGTCAAAGCTTATGACATCTCTCATGCCGGCGTCTTTTGCGCCCTGTGCAATAAAATGTGCATTTTTGCCGGCGGTTATCAGCACATCGGCATTTTCAAAAACCGCCTTGCCCAGCTTTTTGTGTTCCTCCTCTGCAAAAGCTCCCATTTCGAGAATATCACCCAGCACGGCAACGCGCCTTCTGTCCCTGACGGTTTTCAAAACCGACAGCGACGCCCTAACGGAATCGGGGGCGGCATTGTAAAAGTCCTTGAGAATCATCACGTCCCCCGCATGCTCCACTGTCATGCGCATGTCGGTGAGCCGTGCGTCCAAAACCGCCTTGACCGCTTCCTCTGCCATGACCCCAAAATGCGCCCCGATGCCGATTGCCGCCATGGCGTTGTATACATTGTGAATCCCCGGCGCCTTGACGCACACGGGATATTTTTTTCCGTCAAAAACAAGAGTAAAACGCGAGCCTTCTATCCCCAGGTCCTCAATATTCTCCGCACGTATGGCACAATTTTCGCCTTTTCCATAACGCACGATTTCAAAATCGCCGTCCACATTCTTCAAAAATCTGTCATCACCGTTGACAAACAATACGTTGTCCCCCGTGAAAAAATCACATATCTCAAGCTTTGCTTTCAATATGCCCTCTTGCGAGCCAAGGTTCTCTATGTGTGACATTCCTATGTTGGTGATTACCGCTGCGTCGGGTTTTGCAATTTCTGCAAGATAGTGCAGTTCGCCAAATGCCGACATTCCCATTTCAAGCACTGCAATGTCGTTTTCTTTTTCCATGCCAAGCACTGTCAGCGGCATGCCAATTTCATTGTTGTGGTTGCCTGTGCTTTTTAAGACATTGTATTTTGCTGAAAGCACAGCCGAAATCATATCTTTTGTGGAGGTTTTTCCGACACTGCCGGTCACACCCACAACGGGAATGCGGTATTTTTGCAAATATGCCGCGGCGATTTTCCCCAGTGCCTCCATGGTGCTTTTCACCTTTATCACCGTGCCGTCACATTTTATGTCACGCTCGGAAAGCACCGCCGCCGCGCCCCCGGAAAGTACGCTCTTTATATAATCATGCCCGTCAGAGCGTTCCCCCCTGAAGGGCACAAAAAGCTCTCCGCCCGATATTTGCCTCGAGTCGGTCACGACTCCGGATATATTCTTTTTTACGTCCCCCGAAAGCAGTTCTCCGCCGCAGGCACAGATTATTTCTTCCACAGAAAATTCTCGCATCTTTATTTATCCCTTCTGTTTTTCATATATTCGTCAACTATTTCGCGTTCGTCAAAATGAATCTTTTCATTTCCGATAATTTGATAATCCTCCTGCCCTTTCCCTGCAAGAAGCACAACATCACCCTCCCGGGCAATCGAAAGCGCATGCCCGATTGCCATTTTCCTGTCGGGTATGATGCAATATTCGCCCTTTGTGTCCTTTATGCCTTCATAAATGTCCGCAATCACGCAAAACGGCTCCTCGGTGCGCGGATTATCCGACGTTATCACGGTATAATCGGAAAATTTTCCCGAAACCCCCCCCATAACCGCACGTTTTGTCCTGTCCCTGTCGCCGCCGCACCCGAAAAGTGTTATCACCCTTCCGCGCGCAAAGCCTTTTGCGGTGTGTATTATTTTTTCCAGTCCGTCCGGGGTGTGCGCATAATCTATTATGACAGTAAATCCGTACCCTCCCGTCACCTTCTCCATGCGCCCTTTCACGGGTTTTGCAAAAGCCAGCCCCTCCGCCGCTGCAGAAAAGTCTATCCCCAAAAGAACACATGCGCCCGCCGCCGAAAGGGCATTGTAAACATTGAATTTTCCCGGCAAAGAAAGCCGCACTGGCACACTTTTGCCGTGATATTGCGCCAAAAAATCCGAGCCGTTTTCCTTCAGTGAAAGCGCTGCCCATGTGATGTCCGCATCATCTGCCCCCACCGAAAGCTTTTCTCCGCAGAATCCCGAATATATTGTGCGTCCTGTCATGTCATCTATATTTATGACCGCTCTTTTGCTTATTTCAAAAAGCTTTCGTTTTGCATCGGCATATTCCTTCATCGTTTTGTGAAAATCCAGGTGATCCCTTGTGAGATTTGTAAATACGCCGACATCAAATTCGCACCCAAGCACCCTCCCGAGCGCCAGCGCATGTGAGGACACCTCCATGACAACAAAATCTGTCTTTACTCTTTCCATTGCCGCAAAAATCCGCCAAAGCTCCACAGCACCCGGCGTCGTCGGCGTGGAGGTGTAGAGCTTTGCCCTTTCCCCATTGACAAAAACGCCGTTTGTGCCGATAAGCCCAACTCGTTTTCCGCGGCTCTCCAGGATATCCTTAATAATATGGGTGACGGTGGTTTTCCCGTTTGTACCCGTCACCCCTATCAGCCCAAAGCTCTTTCCGTCCGGCAGATAAAATTTTTCCGAAAGCTCTGCCGCCGTCTTTTGTATGTCCTCTGTGCACAAAACAGGCACACAAAGCTCCATATCCATATACGACACCACTGCCGCCGCGCCCTTTTTGACGGCGTCTTCGGCATAAGCCCTGCCGTCATTTTTGCTGCCTCCGCGGCACACAAAAACCTCTCCCTGCCTTATCCTTTGTGAATTATCGGAAACACCCGTTATGTCAACATCTTTCCATATCCATTGTTTTCCAAACAATTCACTTGCTAAAATAATATACGCTCCCCTTCTTATTCAATTTTAGTCCGAAGACTCGTTGCGGAATTCCACGCTTACAACAGTCGCCGGTGCGACGCGTTCTCCCGGATTGATGCTTTGCTTCACTGCCCTTGCGCCGGCAGAAGCACGCCCTGCACCCGAAATTTCAAAGTTCAGGCCATAGTCCTCCAGCTCCGCTTTTGCGTTTTCCGCCGAAAGCCCGGTCACGTTCGGGACAGTGACATAATTGTCCTCCGGTATCTCATCGGTATATATTATAACCGTAGAATTTGCTCCTATGCTTACGCCCGGTTTCGGCAGCTGGTCTGCCACCGTTTCGTTTTCCCCTTTCACGCGCACCTTAAAGCCTGCCGCCTCAATTGTGCTCTTTGCCTGGGCAACCGTCATTCCTCTGACTTCGGGGACATTTGTCGAAACATTTTCCGCCTCCGATTCGGTATACTGTCTTTCGATACCCAGGTAGTCAAGTGTTTCTTCGATAAGCGAGCCGACAACCGGCGCGGCAATCGTGCCGCCGTATCTCACCGCCACCTGCGGTTCGTCCATCATTATCAACACGACAATCTGCGGGTCGTCCGCCGGTGCAAAGCCGATGAATGATGCGATACGTTTGTCATTGTTACGCCCTTTTTCCGATGTACCTGTTTTTCCGCCGATTCGGTAACCCTTTATATATGCGTTTCTGCCCGAACCCGTGGGGCTTGACACAACGCCCTCCAAAATCTCCTTCATCATGTCGGAGGTTTCCTGCGATATAACCTTGTTTACCACCTCGGGCTGATAACTCTTGAGTATCCCCGTGTCATTTCTTATTTCTTTTACAATGTGCGGTTTCATCAAATCTCCGCCGTTTACAACAGCCGAAACAGCCGTCACAAGCTGTATCGGGGTTATGCTGAACCCCTGTCCGAATGCACTTGTCGCCACGTCGGTTTCGCTCATTTTGTGCTTATAGTATATACTGCCCGATTCTCCGATAAGCTCTACTCCTGTCTTTTCTGTAAAGCCGAAAGCCTTGAAGTAGTCCATAAACTTTTCGCCGCCGACCCTGAGCCCCAGCTCCATAAACACCGGGTTGCAGGAGTTCTGTACGCCTTGCACAAAGGTTTCCGCGCCGTGTCCCTCACGCTTGTGACAGCGTATCTTTCGGTCTGCAACCTGTTTTGCGCCGCTGCAATAAAAGCTTGAATTCAAATCCACAACATTTTCTTCAAGCGCAATCGCCGCGGTTATTATCTTGAAGGTCGAGCCCGGCTCATAAGTGTCGGAAATCGCCTTGTTTCTCCACATTTTGTTCCTTATTCCCGCGATTGCCTTGTCTTTCGCCTCTTCATTTGAAGAATCATACTCTCTCAAAATCTCGTCCTGATCCAGGTCTATCGCATATTTCAGGAAATTATCTATGCTGTATGGCTCATTCAGGTCAAAGTCCGGCTTTGACGCCATGGCAAGTATTTCGCCCGTTTTGGGGTTCATCACAATCCCCGCCGCGCCTTCTTTGAGCTGTGACTCTATGACGGCATTTTCCAGGTGCTTTTCCAGCAGATGCTGTATTGTTTCGTCAATAGTCAGCATCACATCGGCGCCTTTTTGCGAAGGATTGGATTCTTCGTACTCCATGTCTATAGATGTGCCTCCGGCAGAGGACAGACTCAGAATACTGCCGTTCTTGCCGGTCAGCGGTGCGTCAAAGGTTTTTTCCACACCATAAAGCCCGTTATTGTCATATCCCGTAAAGCCGATGACCTGTGATGCAATGCTGTACGAATAGAACCTCTTTGAGTCCGTTTCAAAATACACACCCGTGAAAAGCTTTGCCGTCGCCTTGTCGCGTGAGGTGTCCTTCAGTTCCCTCACCTTTTGGCTCTCTTCCGCCGTTATTCTCTTTTTTATAACCTGATATCCCTTGTCCTTTGTGACAAGCTTATAGACTTCATCTCTGTCCATGCCCAAAATTTCGGACAGCCTGTCTGCAACAACGTCACATGCCTTGTCTTCCTGCACCTGCTTCGGATTGCACACCACAGTGTCCACCGATGCGCTTTCTGCTATGACTTTTCCGTTGCGGTCATATATCGTGCCTCTGTTCGCCGTCACAGCAACAGAACGCGTCTGCTGCGATTCGGCCTTTGCCTTCAGTTCCTCGCCCTTTACAAACTGCCAGTATCCTATACGGCACGAAAGTGCGGCAAAAAGTATCCCGGCAACGGAAAATGATATCAGGCAGCGTTTACGCATTTTACCTAAACCAATTGCCATAAAAATCTCCATTCCTCCGCCCTCTCGGCGGCACAAAAGCATATGTGAAGGAAAACCGCAAAACAAAAAATCCTGCTTTCTTCCTTCACACAAAAATATACACAACTATTTATATTAAACCTATTACCAACCCATGCTGAATATTCCTATAATATTTTTCTTCACGGCCTGCGCCGCGTCCGTAATCTTATTTTTGACGCCCTCTGCTTCCTTTGCGGTTATCTCGGTCACGTCGCTGCCGGTCACGTTTACATACACCTTCTGGTTCTGCTCGGGGCGCTGCATGTTCAGCTTTGTCGTCGCCACTTCCTCAACCTCTGCCAAATCAACACTCTGTTCCAGTTCAAAATTTTTCTGCACCTCTGTTGATTTCATGGTTTCAAGCTGAGTCTGAAGATTTTCCACTTCTTTTGCGGTTTCAAATACGGCGACCTGCTTTGATATCATAAAATATGCGGAAAAAGATATCATCACAGCAAAAAATACTACCTTCAGGTTAAGCTTTTGCTTTGCCTGTTTTGGTGATTTCACTTTTTTTATCAGTCTTTCCTTCTCTTGCGGTTCTATTTTATATGCAAGATTTCCGTATTCCAAATCAAACACCTCATTTTACAATTTTTCAGCCACTCTCAGCTTTGCACTTTTCGATCTCGAATTTGCCTCCAGCTCTTCCTTTGAAGGAAGCACGGGCTTTTTGGTTATTATCTTTATTTCCGGTTTTTTCCCGCACACACACACCGGGAAATCCTTGGGGCATGTGCAGCCTTTTGCCTTTGCGGCAAAAACATTTTTCACAATCCTGTCCTCAAGCGAATGGAAGGTTATCACCGAAAGCCGCCCCCCCGGTGCCAGCACATCCAAAAAGTCTTTGATTGCATTTTCCAAACCGGCAAGCTCTCCGTTTACTTCAATCCTTACCGCCTGAAAAACACGCTTTGCAGGGTGTGAACCCTCTGTTCTCGCGCCTTTCGGGATTGCCGCTTTTATGACGTCGACCAGCTCCCCCGTCGTTTTCAGCGGTGCGGTTTTTCTTCTTTCGCCGATAAACCCGGCAATCCTTTTGGACCACTTTTCCTCCCCGTATTCATAAAAAATACGGGTCAGCTCGTCCACACTGTATCCATTCAAAACGTCATACGCGTTTTTTTCACATCTTCTGTCCATACGCATGTCCAACGGCGCGTCATGCATATAGCTGAAACCGCGCTCTTCGTTGTCCAGCTGATATGAAGAAACGCCGAGGTCTATCACGGCGCCGCTTATCTCCGTTTCGCCCAATCCGTCAAGTATATCTTTTATGTCAAAAAAATTCCTGTTCACCGCAGTGAATTTTCCGCCGAATCCGCATAGCCTTTCTGTCGCCGCCGCAATCGCCTCCGCGTCGCGGTCGATGCCAATCAGCCGTATGCCGTCCGAACGCGACAAAATCTCATAAGAATGTCCACCGCCGCCCATGGTTGCGTCGACATAAAGCCCCCCGGGGGCTATATTCAGATAATCCACGGTTTCTTTGAGCATTACGGAAAAATGTTTAAATTCCATAGCCTGTCCCCTTCTTTTCTCTCAATTTTACGAAACAGACTTTTTCTATATATTAATGTTATAATTCATTATTCCTTCAAGAATAACATCATCATCGGTGTCCATGTCATTCCACAAATCTGCGTCCCAGATTTCCAGTTTCGTATTCATACCGACAAGAACAACGTCCTTTTTCAGACCGGCATACTGCATAAGCTCATCCGTCAGGGAAATTCTCCCTTGCTTGTCCACCTCACAGCAGCTTGCCTTGCCGAAAAGCTTCCTCTGGAACTTTGCGGCATTTTTGTCAATACCTGTCGGCAACGCTCTCATTTTTTCCGCAATGTTTTCCCATTCGCTTTCCGTATAAAGATTAAGACATTTTTCGGCGGGCGCCCTTGTTATGTATACCGTCCCTTCAAGCTTTTCCCTAAGCTTTGCCGGAAGCACAATCCTTCCGCGGTCGTCCAGCTGGCGTGCATATTCGCCCACAAAATATATCATCAGAGCACCCTCCTTTCATCTCAATTTCAGCCACGGGGAAACATCAACAATTCACTCCCGCGCGCTCCCATATCTCCCCCTACGCTCCAATTATACAATAAATCTCCGAAATATGCAATATGTTTTACGAAATTTTTTAAAAAATTTTTAAGTTTTTTTTTATTTTTATTACATTTCAACTATATTTAGTGTGATTTGTGCAATAATGGCCGAAAAATCACTATAACTTGTGTAAAATTTTGCCCAAATGCTTAAAACAATCCTCTTGCGGTCAAATCCTCATTACAAATTCTTTACACCGCACACCTGTTTTCGGTTAAAATTATCCCCCGTGTGCTGATTTTGCAAAAATATATTGACATTTCACAAAAAACATATTATAATACTATTGATATACTGTGTATATTGATTACAAAATTTCAAAATTGAACAAAGCCGGGCAACACCGAACCGCCGGAACAGCAAAGCTGTAACCCCACCCGTCGGCAAAGCCGAGCTTTGTGCCGAGGGATATGGCGAAATGATGCAATTTATATATACAAATATCCGTCCTGTGGCTTTTGCCGCGGCAGTTTTTGCCATTCTTTTCCGCAGCCGGGGTACGCCCCGTCTTTGGTTACTTGGCGGTTCTGCGGCGGTTCTTGCCGCAAGGCGTTTTTTTATTCACATTATGTAAACCTCCTTCATAATATATATCAGGCGAAGAAATTCGTCTGACCTCAAAAAAGGAAGGAGGTGACATCTTTATGGCTGAAATTCTTGAAAACCGTGCGAATATATCTTATTCATACAACGGTTCTGACGTACCGCGCGGTGCCGCTTCCAACACAACCTCGACGCTTTTGGTTGACCCCTGTTCCGTCAGGGTGACAAAAATCCCTCTTTCCACAACTTATAAAAACGGCGACACCGTTTCTTATATTGTAAGAATAGAAAACACCGGAAGTGCCGCACTGAACCAAATCACCGTAGTGGATAATCTCGGTGCAGATACAACCCCGAAGCCTTTGACCTATGTGGCAGGCTCGCTTAATGTATATGTAAACGGCGACCCCATCACGGTAACACCGACAACCAACGGTACTCTTTCGTTCACTTTGCCGTCTTCGCTCAGCCCGGGCACAGATATTATAGCAGTGTACAGTGCATCGACAGACGCACAAACCGCATCAATAACCAATACTGTGACAGTTACGGGAACAGGAGAAAACCCTGCCGCATGCACTGTGGAACAAAGTGCGTCGGCAACGGTCACAGCGACTGCTTATGCAAATCTCTCAATATACAAGAGCGCAAGCGAAAACACAATAACAGCCGGTGACGAACTCACCTACACCTTTACCATAATGAACAACGGCAATGCCGAGGCAACCAATGTTGTCCTCACCGACACCCTGCCGGCAGTCTTTACGGTAGAAACCGTGAGCGTCACGACAGGCACACAAACACGGGTATATGACCCAAGCGAATATACAATAGACGCAACGACAAACACAATAACCCTGCCAAGCACGACAGGCACAGCGATAACCGTACCGGCGGCGACAGCCGAAGGCCCCGGAATCGTAACCGTCACAATCGTCGGGAGAGTGGTTTTGTAAAAAAATAAAGACGAAAAAAACAGGCGGTTAAAAAAGTCAATTGACTTTTTAAACCGCCTTTACTTTTCCAAAGAGATTTTTTCAGTTTCCACATTCTATGCTTATTTCATTAAAAATTTTCAGATAATCGTCAATCGACTGTTCTGCTTTCTCTTCTCCCTTCAAGTCCAGAATCACATTGCCCTCGTGCATCATAATCGCCCTTGTCCCGTATTCCACGGCATACCTCAGGTTATGCGTAATCATGACAGTGGTAATTTTGCTTTCTTCCACAACATCTCTGGTGAGCTCCATGACGATGTCGGCAGATTTCGGGTCCAGCGCCGCTGTGTGTTCGTCAAGCAGAAGTATGTCCGGCTTGGACATTGTTGCCATTATCAGGGCAAGCGCCTGTCTTTGACCTCCGGACAGTGTCCCCGTCAGGGTGTCTAGTCTGTTTTCCAGCCCCATGCCGAGAATCTGAAGCTGGGAACGGTAAAAATCTTTTCTTTTCAGATTCAATCCGCGTGTAAGTCCATATCGTTTGCCCTTGTTGTCGGCAATTGACATGTTTTCGAGAATCGTCATTGAAGGACATGTCCCCATGGCAGGGTTTTGGAAAACCCTTGCGATGTTTTTTGCACGGACAAAGTTCTTCATCTTTGTGATGTCTTTCCCTTTCAGCTCCACATGTCCGCCGTCGGGCAAAACATCTCCCGAGATGATATTAAGCATAGTGGTTTTCCCCGAGCCGTTGCTCCCCACCACCGACACAAACTCCCCCTCGTCAATAGAAAGGCTGAATTTGTCAAAAAGAACTTTTTCGTCTATAGTCCCTGCATTGAAGGTTTTGTCAATATCCGTGAGTTTAAGCATTTCTGACCCCTCCTTTGCGGTGTTTTCTCCGTGTTGCCGCCCCGTTCAAAAGAAGCGTAATTATAAACAATACCGTTATGATAAGATTTGTGTCCGACGACTGCATGCCGCTGCTTATCGCAAGTGTTATGCAGCCTTTGTAGACAATCATGCCAAAAAGCACACCTGTTGTCAGCTTCACAAACGACACCCTCTTAAGCACTGTTGTGCCGATGATAACCGCGGCAAGGCCCATCACCATGATGCCCGTGCCGGAGGTTATGTCAAACTGCATTGCCCTCTGGGCATTCAGCGCGCCCGAAAGCGCCACAAGCCCGTTTGCAAGCGCAAGCCCCACGACCTTGACGGCAGACGGGCTCTTTGCCATTGTGATGACAAGCCCTTCGTTGTCGCCCACACTTCTAAGCAAAAATCCGGCTTTTGTCGAAAGATAGAGGTCCAAAAGAATCTTGACAACAACCGCTATGGCAAAAACAATGATAATGTATCTGTAATTGTAAAACCATTCGGGCGCATCGGCAGAAACGGAAAAAACGGTGTTTTCGCCCATCAAAAACTGATTTGGCGCCCCGGCAATCCTGTAATTCACCGAATAAAGCGCCGTCATCGTCAGGATACCTGCCAGCAAGTCCTTAATTTTCAGCTTTACATGCAAAAATCCTGTAAAAGCGCCGGCGGCACACCCGGAAACAAATGCCGCCAAAAGCACCAGCCACGGATTCACGCCCTTTGCAAGCAACGCCGCCGTCACCGCGCCGCCCAGTGGAAATGTACCGTCCGCCGACAAATCCGGGAAGTCAAGAATTTTATAGCTTATATATATCCCCAGCGCCATTATACCATATATAAAGCCCTGCTCAAAAATACCGATTATTATATCCTGCATGAACATACTCCTCATCAAAAATTAAGCTGCCGGCTGCAAAACCACTGTCCTGCAATCACCCGGAAAATTAAGAAAACGGGCGATTCTGCAATCGCCCCGTTTAAACTGTGAGGATACCGCCGAGGCGGTATCCTCTCTTTATACATTTTTATTTATATTCAGCACCCGATGCAATTTCCTCCGGGATTGTGACACCCAGGCTTTCGGCTGTTGCTTTGTTCACAGTGATTTTGCTTTCCTTCAGTGTTTCAAAAGGAATCTTTGAGATGTCCTCGCCGTCCAGAACTCTTGCCGCCATCTCGCCGGCCTGCACACCAAGTGCTTTATAGTCCAGCCCCGCCGAAGCAAGACAACCGTTTTTAACCTGTTCTTCCTCAGAGCCAAACACAGGGATTCCCTTTGCGTTTGCCTTGTCAAGCACGACAGCCAAAGCCGAAACAACCGTATTGTCAGTCATGTTTGATATACAATCCACCTTGCTCAGCAGCACATCTGCCGCCTGCGCAACCTCTGCTTTTTTGGTGATGCCGCTTTCCTCGATTTCAAACCCATACTGCGGTGCAAGCTTTTTGTAATCTTCCAGTGTGCTTACAGAGTTTGCCTCGCCCGTGGAATATATAATGCCGATTTTCTTTGCCTCCGGCAAAATCGCTCTTATCATCTTAAGCTGTGCATCAACAGGCAGCTTATCGCTTATACCGCTTACGCCCTCCATGTTTTCCGTTTCCGAAACGGCAAGCTTTGCCTCAATCGGGTCTGACACAGCGTTGAAAATCACCGGTATCTTTTTATCAAAACAAGCCGCATAAAGCGCCTGCGCCGACGGTGTTGCGATTCCGCACACCAAATCCATGTTCTTCGCCGCAAAGCTCTGCGCAATCTGCTGGTTCTTCGCCTGATCGTCCTGCGCGCTCACAAATTCGATTTCTATATTTTTGCCTTCTTCATAGCCTTTGTTTTTCAAGCCCTCGATAAAGCCTTCGCGGCAGTTGTCCAAAGACGGGTGGTCGGATATCTGCGTGATGCCGATTTTCTTCACATCACCCAAACTGTCCCCCGTGCCGCCGTTTGCACCGCACCCGGCAAACATCATGATTCCCATTACACCTGCTGTAATCATTGCAATTTTCTTTTTCATAACTCTTCTCTCCTCATCTCTGCTAAAAATAAAAAAATTCTTTCCAGACGAAAAGAATCAAAAAAAATCATATTAAGAAAATACTAATCTCTTCTAAACTCATCTCATCTGAACTGGTTTTGATTATAGCACACAATCACACCCGTGTCAAGGGATTTTTTCAAAAAATTTTTATTTATTTTGTTCATGGGCATTTGTGCACAAATTTATTTCTCTTGCCCGATATATCATTATGCTTTGTTAATATATTTTAAAAAAACCCTTGACTTTGACAAAACAAAATGCTAGTATTGTTGTATATCGTACAGTTGAATGTCATACATTTTTTTTGCAAGGAAGTGGTATCATGAAGAACAGGTTTGCGTCGATGGAACTTCGGCGCATGTCAAATCTGTGCATGAGGTATATGGACAGTCATTCCCGCAAAAAGGATATAGACAGCATAACCGGCACAAATGCATGGATAATAAGTTTTTTATATGACAAACGCGGGACGGATATCTTCCAGCGGGATTTGGAGAAAAAATTCGGAATCACCCGTTCCACCGCCTCAAAGGTGATAAACCTCATGGTGACAAAAGGGCTTATTCTGCACGAAGCGGTGCCATATGACGCACGGCTGAAAAAGCTTGTGCTGACAGACAAGGCAAAGGAGCTTGCACTGCTTATGCATGACGACGCAATGCTGCTTGAAGGAAAGCTCACCGAAAACATTTCAAAAAAGGAACTGGAAAACTTTTTTGAATGTATTGATAAAATGAAAGAAAATTTAAAAAACAATTTATAAAGGAGCGTTGGTATAATGATAAAACGTTTGGCAAAATCAACACGGGAATTTAAAAAACAAGCATTTCTTACGCCAATCCTGGTAATCTTAGAGGTTATCATGGAGGTTATCATTCCCGTCCTTATGGCAAATCTCATAGACTTCGGGATTGACGAGGGAAACATGGCATATGTCCTGAAAATCGGGGCGGCGCTGGTGATTTCCGCATTGTTTTCCATGCTGTTCGGCGCACTCGCGGGGCACACGGCCGCCGTTGCTTCCACAGGGTTTGCAAAAAACATACGCCATGACATGTATTATAATGTACAGAATTTTTCCTTTTCAAACATAGACAAATTTTCTACATCAAGCATAGTCACACGTCTCACAACAGACGTAAACAACCTGCAAATGGCATATCAGATGACAATAAGAATGGCTATACGTTCACCCTTTATGCTGATATTCTCATTTATTGTCGCCTTCAGGATAGATGCAAAGCTTTCTATGATATTCCTGGCATGTATCCCGTTCCTGGCGGCAGGTCTGTATGTCATAATCCGCATTGCACACCCTATATTTGTGCGTGTTTTCAAGACATACGACAAGCTGAACAACGTCGTACAGGAAAATCTGCGCGGCATAAGAGTTGTCAAGTCTTTTATCCGCGAGGACCACGAAAACGAAAAATTTGACAATATATCACAGAGTATCTATAAAGATTTCTCAAAGGCAGAAAAAACCCTCGCCTTCAACATGCCGCTTATGCAGCTTTGCATATATACATGCATGCTTCTCATCTCCTGGTTTGGCGCAAGGGCAATTGTCGCCTGCGGCAACAACCCTGCCACAGGACTCAGCACGGGCGAGCTTATGAGCCTTATCACCTATGCGATGCAGATTCTTTCCAGCCTCATGATGCTCTCGATGTTCTTTGTCATGATTACAATTTCGCGTGCAAGTGCGGAGCGTATATATGAACTCCTCACCGAAGAAAGCGACATAAAAGACCCCCAAAACCCAATCATGAGCGTCCCCAACGGCGCGGTGGAATTTAAAAACGTTTCGTTTTCTTATGCCAAAACCGCCGGCAAGAAATGCCTTGACAATATAAATATCTCCATAAAATCCGGCGAAACAGTCGGCATACTCGGCGGCACCGGCTCGTCAAAGTCGACCCTTGTCCAGCTGATTCCAAGACTGTATGACGTGAGCGAGGGCTCTGTGTCGGTGGGCGACGCGGACGTGAAAGAATATGACCTGGAGGCACTGCGTGACAGTGTGGCGATGGTTTTGCAGAAGAATGTGCTTTTCTCCGGCACAATTGCCGAGAATCTGCGCTGGGGCAATGCCGATGCAACCGATGAAGAACTTGTCCACGCCTGTCGCCTTGCCTGTGCAGACGAATTTATAAGCCAGTTCCCCGACGGCTATGACACCTATATAGAACAGGGCGGTACAAACGTATCTGGCGGACAGAAACAGCGCCTTTGCATTGCACGTGCGATATTGAAAAAACCAAAAATACTGATTCTGGACGACTCCACCAGTGCGGTTGACACCAAAACCGACGCGCTCATAAGGAAGTCCTTCCGCGAAGAACTCCCCGACACAACAAAAATTATCATTGCACAGCGCGTATCCTCTGTGCAGGAAGCAGACAAAATCATTGTCCTTGACGACGGCAAAATCAACGATATCGGCACACATGACCAATTGCTGTCACGCTGTGAAATTTACAAAGAAGTATACGAATCTCAGGTGAAAGGAGGCGGCAGCGATGAATAAAAACATGCCGAAAAAACCGACAAAAAAAATGGACAAAAAGACACTCAAAAGGCTTTTTTCATATCTCGGGGCATACAAGTTCCACATGATTGCGGTCTTTATATGCATAATTTTGTCCTCCGCCGCAAATGTCCTGTCATCGCTCTTTTTGCAGACCCTTATCGATGACTATATATCACCGCTTCTTTTGGAGGCAAATCCCGTCTTTACAGGACTTTTGAAGGCAATCTCAACCATGGCGTGTATATACGCCGTGGGGATAGTTTCGTCACTTTTCTACAACCGCACGATGGCAGTGGTTGCACAGGGGACATTGAAAAAAGTGCGTGACGAAATGTTTTCTCACATGCAGACATTGCCGATAAAATACTTTGACACACACACCCACGGCGACGTCATGAGCCATTATACAAACGACACAGACACACTGCGCCAGATGATTTCACAGAGTATCCCGCAGTTGTTCTCCTCCGTAATCACAATTGTTGCCGTGCTCATATCAATGATTGTGCTGAGCATTCCGCTCACACTGATTGTGATTGTATTTGTTCTCATCATGATGAAATTTGTCGGCAAGGTTGCCGGCAAAAGCGGCAAATACTTTGTCAGACAGCAAAACTCACTCGGCGATGTAAACGGATATATCGAAGAAATGATAAACGGACAGAAGGTTGTCAAGGTGTTTTGCTATGAAGACAGGGCAAAGGAGCGTTTTGACGAAAAGAACGAACAATTGCGCGACAGCGCCGCAAAGGCAAACATATATGCAAATATCCTTATGCCGCTGATGAACAACCTCGGGCATGTGCTTTATGTCCTGCTTGCAATCCTCGGCGGAGTCATGGCAATCACAAAAGCGCCGAACCTTTGCATCGGCGGCATAAATGTGCTGACCCTCGGTGCGATTGCTTCATTTTTGCAGCTTTCAAAAAGCTTTGTGATGCCGATTTCACAGGTTTCACAGCAGATGAGCTCCATCGTCATGGCTTTGGCAGGGGCAGAAAGAATCTTCAATCTCATGGACGAAGAAAGCGAAACCGACAACGGTTATGTGACATTGGTAAACGCAGAATATGTAAACGGAGAACTGAAGGAGGCAGACAAGCGCACAGGGCTGTGGGCATGGAAGCACCCCCATGGCGACGGAAGCATAACTTATACCGAGCTGAAGGGTAATGTGGTGTTTGACGATGTAGACTTTGGCTACACCCCCGAAAAAATTGTTTTGCGCAACGTGTCCATGTATGCGGAACCGGGCGAAAAGCTTGCCTTTGTGGGGGCAACAGGCGCCGGCAAAACCACAATCACAAACCTTATAAACCGTTTTTATGACATTGCCGACGGCAAAATACGATATGACGGCATAAATATAAACAAAATAAAGAAAGCAGACCTGAGGAAATCTCTTGGGATAGTCTTGCAGGACGTCAACCTTTTCACGGGGACTGTCATGGACAACATCAGGTACGGCAAGCTGGAGGCAACGGACGAAGAATGTATCGCCGCGGCAAAGCTTGCAAATGCGGATGGATTTATCCGCATGCTGCCAAAGGGATATGACACAGTGATATCAGGCGATGGGAGCGACCTTTCGCAGGGACAGCGGCAATTGATTTCGATTGCACGCGCCGCAGTTGCAGACCCGCCTGTCATGATTCTTGACGAGGCGACCTCCTCCATCGACACCAGAACCGAAGCCATCGTCCAAAAAGGCATGGACTCGCTTATGAAGGGACGAACCGTCTTTGTCATAGCGCACAGGCTTTCGACAATCAAAAATTCCGACGTTATCATGGTTCTTGAAAACGGACGCATCATTGAACGCGGAAGCCACGAAAAGCTGATTGCCGAGCACGGCAAATATTATCAGCTCTACACCGGCGCCTTTGAGCTGGATTAAAAACCGAAAAAAAACAGACGGTGACCCTTAAAAAAAAGCGTCACCGTCCGCAGCGGCTGAATATCCAAAAAAACAGAGCAAAGCTTGTCAAGCTTTGCTCTGTTTTTTTGGAGCTGGTGGTGAGAATCGAACTCACAACCCTCTCATTACGAATGAGATGCTCTGCCATTGAGCCACACCAGCAAATTCAAGAGAGAGAATAATTTCTCTCTCTGATTTTTCGTTATAGTGATAATAATTCTTTAGCGATTTCATTAATGACTCTGCCGTCTGCTCTGCCCTTTGTCTTTGGCATAACCGCGGCCATAATTTTACCCATATCCTTCATGGACGAGGCTCCGGTAGCCTTAACAGCCTCCTCAACAACCGCATAAATCTCTTCACGCGTCATCTGTTTCGGAAGATATTCCGTCAAAACATCCATTTCTGCCTTTAGTTCGGCGATTAAATCGTCGCGTCCGCTCTTTTCATAATCGGGAAGAGAATCGCGTCTTTGCTTCATTTGCTTTGCAATGACGTCCAAAACTCCCTCATCGTCAAGAGTGACCTTGTTATCCTTTTCAACCTGAAGCACAGCGGCTCTCACCATCTGCACAACATTTTTGCGGATAACGTCTTTATTTTTCATAGCCGACTTCAAATCATCGGCCAAACGTTCTTTAAGTGACATTTTTCTGTCTCCTTACTTAAACTTTCTCTTGCGAGCCGCCTCAGATTTTTTCTTGCGTTTTACACTGGGTTTTTCGTAATGCTCACGCTTCCTGATTTCAGACATTACGCCTGATTTAGCGCACTGACGCTTAAATCTGCGAAGCGCACTATCTAATGATTCATTATCTTTTACACGAATTTCAGACACTTTTTTCCCCTCCCTCCGGCTGTACAATATATCCGGATGTTTGAATAGGATTTAGGCCTACCTAATAATCACTATACTACTTATTATACCTTAAATTATATCACTCTGTCAATATATTTATAAAAAATTTTTTATTTTCGTCAAAAATAATTAAATTCCTGTGATTTATATGGCATAAAAGTCCAAGCCGCGGCACTGCAATCAACCCGCCGGCCAGCCGAAGGTGCGTCCGCCCGTCAGGTGGAAATGCAGATGTCCGACAGTCTGCCCCCCGTCCTTTCCGCAGTTGTTTATGACTCTGTATCCGTTTTCGGCAAAGCCGAGCTCCTTTGCGATTTTCGGTATCACCTCAAATATCTTTGCCACATACATGCTGTTTTCGGGCGTAATGTCATTTGCCGATTTTATGTGTCTTTTAGGGACAATCACCACATGATACGGCGCCTGTGGCTCTATATCATAAAATGCATAGACATAGTCGTCCTCATACACTTTTTTTGACGGGATTTCTCCCGCAACGATTTTACAAAATAAACAATCCATAATCATTTATCCTTTCTGTTTTTATTTTCTATGTAATTGTAAAACTAACGTTTTCCAATTACATAGTTTTTTATTCTCCCGTGGTTTTTGCCCCGGTTTTGCACACCTTTCTCAGTGCACACTCGGCGCACTTCGGGTTCCTTGCCGTGCACACCAGCCTGCCGTGCGCCACAACCTGGTGGCAAAACCTGAGCTGATATTCCGGCGCAAGCAGCTTTTTCAGTTCAAACTCAATCTTGACCGGGTCCTTTTGTGACGTCAGCCCCAGCCTGTTGGTAAGCCGTATGCAATGCGTGTCAACCACAACGGCGGGTTTCTTGAAGATATCCCCGAGGACAAGGTTTGCGGTCTTTCTGCCCGTCCCGGCAAGGGTCAGCAAATCCTCCATGGTTCCCGGCACCTCTCCGCCGTATACGTCCTCAATCCTCCGACAGCATGCCTTTATGTTTTTCGCCTTATTTTTATAAAAACCTGCCGAGCGTATCAAATCCTCCAGTTCTTTTACGTCCGCTTCGGCATACTCCCGTGCTGTGCGGTATCTTTTAAAAAGTTCTTTTGTGACAATGTTCACCCTGGCATCGGTGCACTGCGCCGAAAGCTGTGTCGCTATAAGCATTTCCAGCGGATTTGAATAATCAAGCGTACACTTCACGTCCGGATAAAGTCTGTCGAGAATTTCACGGATTTTTTCCGCACGTTCGGTTTTTTTCAATCAGAATCACCTCCGCTCCGTTATACATTGCAAAACATCGGTTTTACAATTGCCTGATTATATTATATATCTTTTTCGACAAATTGCAAGATTTATGTTGCTATTTTTAAAAAAATATTATATAATACTCTAAAGACAAAGTCTTTTAAATATGGCACGAAAGGATTGTTGTAAAAAATGTTGGAATTTAACAAAATCAAGGAAAACGACAGGGAAATCTACGACGCTGTGATGAACGAGCTTTCAAGACAGCAAAACAAAATCGAGCTGATAGCTTCGGAAAACTTTGTTTCCGAAACCGTGATGGAAACACTCGGGACTCCGCTCACAAACAAATATGCCGAAGGATATCCGGGCAAAAGATATTACGGAGGCTGCGAATGGGTAGACGTTGCGGAAAATCTTGCAATTGAACGTGCCAAAAAAATATTTGGGGCAAACTATGCAAATGTCCAGCCGCACTCGGGCGCACAGGCAAACATGGCAGTGTTTTTCGCACTGCTGAACCCCGGGGACACAGTTCTCTCCATGAGCCTTGCCCACGGCGGACACCTGAGCCACGGCAGCCCCGTAAACATGTCGGGGAAGTACTTCAACATTGTCCCCTATGGCGTCACAGAGGACGAAAATGTGATTGATTATGAAGAGGTAAGGCGCCTTGCGCTCGAGCACAAGCCAAAGCTTATCCTCGCCGGCGCTTCTGCTTATCCGCGCATAATAGATTTTGAAAAATTTGCCGAGATCGCAAAAGAAACCGGCGCATATCTGATGGTTGATATGGCGCACATTGCCGGGCTTGTGGCTGCCGGTCTGCACCCCAACCCCGTTCCTTATGCCGATGTTGTCACCACAACCACGCACAAGACACTCAGAGGCCCGAGGGGCGGCCTTATCCTGTCCAGGGACGAAGAACTCGGCAAGCTCTTCAACAAGGCAATTTTCCCGGGCATACAGGGCGGCCCTCTGATGCATGTGATTGCGTCAAAGGCTGTAAGTTTCAAAGAAGCACTGTCTGACGAATTTAAAGAATATCAGACCCAAATCGTGAAAAATGCCAAAGCTTTTGCAGAACAGCTTAACGAAGAGGGCCTCAAGCTTGTTTCGGGCGGCACGGACAACCATCTGATTCTCATAAACCTGACCGACACCGGCGTGACCGGCAAAGAGGCAGAGCATATGCTTGACGAGGTGGGCATCACGGTAAACAAAAACGCAATCCCGTTTGACAAGCAAAGTCCGTTTATAACAAGCGGCATAAGAGTCGGCACCCCTGCCGGCACGACAAGAGGGTTCAAAGAAGATGATTTCAGAGAAATTGCAAAACTCATCAAGCTCACAATCACCGACTTTGAAAACTCCAAAGAAGAAGTCAAAGCACGCGTAAAGGCGCTCTGCGAAAAGTGTCCGCTTTACAAATAAAAAAGCGCACAGACTGCATAAAGTGTGAATTTGAATAAAAACACACCAAACGCAGAAATGAGAAAATTATTTTTCCGAAAAACCAAACACGGTGCGGCAGATGTCGCACCGTGTTTTTTTGGTTATTGTATCGTATTTTTTGTTCTCATTTCGTCCTCTGTCATGTCAGAGCCCCAATCCGGGTGAATCGCAAGCTTAATACTGTTGCCTGTTTCCTCAAAGGTGTTTTGTTTTATTGTGTTATACTTCGGTGTATGCGGTTCATCATCAAGCAACGTTGCCAGATGAGGATATTTTGTATAAGGCGCCTTTTTATAATCAACCTTATCCAGCCCAAAATAGCTTGACCGGAACTCCGTCGTACCGATTACCGTATAACATCTCCCCCAGTCCGAAAGGATTATTCCGCTTTCTTCCACATTGCGGAAGCTGTTTTGGGAAACATCATTGTCGCGTCCGCCGTTTACAAACACGCCCGAGCCGGCGATGTTGTAAAATTCGTTGTTTTTCACCGTTATGCCCGAAAGCTGGTCGTCCAGGTATACGCCGTATTTTCCCGACGCGGTTGATGAAGAAGAAATGTCATGTATCTTGTTTCCTTCTATCACAGTTCCGCGGTTTACCATACTTCTGCCGGCATATATCGCCCCCATGTCCGCCGCTTCTTTCAAAACAGCAGAGATGTCGTTGTTTCTTATGATATGGTCATTCCCCGAAAAAGCAATGCCGAGATGCGGACCGTTATAAATTCTGCAATTCTGCACACATGTGCCCACACCTGATATACGCACACCGCCGTTGTAGGTCTTTGAAACTTGTGCAAAATCATGTATATCACAGCCGACAACCTTATGCCCCGACGGGTTGAGAGTGTCCCTGTCGCCCCCCGAAACAACAACCCCTGTGCCGCCGATGCCGTAAATTCCACAATTTTCCACACTTACATTGTGTCCTCCATTTACCCATATGCCGCAGTCCGAAACGTTCTTCACCACACAATCCTTTATGACAGAATTTTCGGAATCCGTGACTTCAATAGCCGTGCCGTTGTTGCCCATAAAGGTAATCCCCGAAACAGTCACATTGTCGGCACCGTCGATTTTGATAATCCCCGATTCCGCCATTGCCACCGTCACGCGGCGGCAGCCCTCGGGCGGATATACAAAAAGCTTTTCCGCATTGCTGTCATAAAACCATTCTCCCGGGCTGTCCAGTTCCTCCAGGAGGTTGTATATATAAAACCTCTGCCCCGTCCTTGCCGTAAACGCCGACGGATAAGCGGTTTCAATCACACCGTTTTGGATTTCTTTCACAGGCATCGCCTGGTCAGACCAGTCATAATACCAGTATCCGTCCACCCTTGCCTCCGATGCTGCGCTCCAGCTGTTTATGCGCTCTGCATCCGCGTTTGCTTTGATTTTCAGGTTCTTCACCGGGTTATTTCTCTGTGCCGGCGGCACATATTCAGAGCCCGATTCCGTTTCGTTCCAGCGCCCGGGCTTGTCCCCCGCCTGCACAACCTCGGTTATCTGCATATATCCCTCATTGGGATATCTCGACCGCACCCCCTGCACATCATCAAAAATAACAGAAGGCTTGCTTGTTGATATTTTTTTGATGAGCCCTTCGTTATAAAGCGCGTTTGCGCCGTGCCCCGAAACGCCCTCTTCGCTGTAACCTATGTCTGCCTTTGTCACGGACAGCTCATAAACCTTTCCTTTTGCGCTGTCGGGGATTCTGCTGTCGGCAGAAACGGCAAAATCATTTATATCATAATTCTCTCCGCCCAGAAACACAACATTCTTGTCCTTCTGCGCAACATAGCTGACCCCGGAATCCGCCGCACCAAGCAGCAGCGGTTCAGAAAAGCTGTATGTCCCTTCTTCAATTACAACAACGGCATTTGCCCTGCCGGACACCGCCGCCCTTGCCTCTTCCAGAGAAGAAAAGGGAGCATTTTTGCTCCCATTCCCTTCCTTTTCAGTGTCGGCACTCACATAAACAATATAATTTTGTGCCCTGTAGTCCTTTATTGCCGCCAGAGGGGTCATAGAATCCCACACATACAAGTCAATTTTCCATGTTTCGTCTGCCGTGTCTGGGAGTGCAATCTCTATAGTCCCGCTTGCCTGATTTTCCAGCGACTTCACAGCCTCAAGCCTGTCGGCAGCATTTCTCACAATGGCATAAACCCTGTAGTTTTCAACCCCGTCGGCAATTTCTGCACTATACTGCACATTCAGTTTTCCGCCCACGTCCGCGGTTATGCTGTTGACCGGCAAACCGTTTGCGTCGGTGAGCTTGATGTCTTTTATCACTGTTTTGCTGTTTACAATGCTAAAATTCCTGCTGTAACCCGTCAGTGAAAACCCTGTCACCGATGTCAGCCCATCTATAGAAACGGTATAATCACCGATTTCCAGCCCGGATATGGTTATCTCTTTGTCAGCATACGCAATATCCGCCGCCACAGGCTCACCATTCTTTGTCAAATTCACATAATCTGCGACATTCTCCTGTGTCGGGTTCATATTGAGCGCAATCGTCACATTTTTCCCCTTAACAACGGGTTCTCCTGCCTCAATCGGCACCTTCTCAACCGAGATGTCGTCCAGCCAGTATATCCACTCGCCGCTTTGGCTCGGCTTGATGGTATCTGTCATCGCTGTGTCAGAATCAAACTCAAAATACAGTCTGTACAGATTTTGCGGTGTTGTCCATGCTCTTGCATCTGTTTCCTTGAGTTCTCCGTCCACATATATAGAATATATCTGCTGTCCCAGGGTTACCACATAATCCACCGCCACATACTTGTCTTTATAATCTGCCAGATTGCCCGAAGATTCACCATAGCCCTGATACGGATAGAAGATAAAGTCTTTCTTTATGCTTCCGCCCAGGCAGTTTGTGTCTGTGCCGTTATAAAGGTGGTGCAGATACGGCGCACGCTCCATGCTCCTTGTGTGTTTTTCGGCTCTCAGCTTATAGCTTACTTTGTATGTCCCTCCGCTGACTGTGTCCAGCGCCCCAAACGGGAAAGAAATTCCGTATGCCGATGAAAGATGCTCCCCGACAGTGATTTTCAGTGCTTTGCTGTTTGTCACAGGGTCAACAGTGACAACCGCCTTGTTGTTCTCCTTTGAAGAGTATTCCAAGCCGTCCATATAATTTGTAAATCCTTCAAAGAACATGTTGTTTTCGCTCACGTCGTCCTTTTGCTCCGTATATGTCGCCAGTGATATGTTGTCAATCCAGTATATACCCTTGTTTTGGTCACTTCCGTCATTTGCCGTGCCGTTATAGGTTGAGTTGTTTTCAAAAGTAAACAACAGGTTTACAACTTCTTTGCCGCCGGTATAATAATACTTTGTTCCCTTTGCCGCCAAAACACCATCGCGGTACATGTCAAAGGTTCTTGTGTCGGCGTCAAAGATATATGTGAATTTTGCGTATTTGTCCTTCATGATGTCATCTATATTGTCCGAAGCTCTTACAAACTTGTCATACATGCTCAAATCATAGTAATAGTAGCCAAGCTTATCCTTTTTGCTCCCCGTAAAGTTTATACTGCCATAGCTTCCGTCGTTCTTTATAATCTGCGGTACGCCCAGTGCCGACATCCAGCGGCTGTTGTTTTCCGCGCGTGCCTCAAAGGTGTAGATATACTTGCCTGTCCAGTCTTTTGACGGAAGGGGCACAGACAGCGACAGCTTTGATGTGCCCACGCTGAACTTCAGCGCCTTGCTGTATGTCACCGGGTCAACCGCGACAACAGCACTGCTGTCGCCGCTTACAAGAATCTCCGCACCCTCTATATATTCCGCATATCCTTCAAAATACAGGCTGTCCGCTCCCGCGGCGTCCTCCTCTTCATATTTTTTCAGCGAAATGTCGTCAATCCAGTATACACCGCTATTTTTGTCTGTTCCGTCATTTGCCGTGCCGTTATAGTCGGCGTCATTCTTAAATTCAAACAACAGATTTACAATCTCGTTGCCGCCGGTATAATAATATTTTGTTCCCCTTGCCACAATGACACCGTCGCGGTACATGTCAAAGGTTCTTGTGTCAGCGTCAAAAACATACGTGAATTTTGCATATTTGTCTTTCATGATGTCGTCTATGCTGTCCGAGCCTTTTATAAACTTGTCATATTTGCTCAAATCATAGTAATAGTAGCCAAGCTTATCCTTATTGCTTGCCGTAAAGTTTATGCTGCCGGTGCTTCCGTCAGTCTTTATAATCTGCGGCACACCCAGCGCGGACATCTGGCGGCTGTTGTTTTCCACACGGGCAGAAAAGCTGTAAATATATTTCCCCGTCCAGCCCTTCGGCGAAAGCGGCACCGACAATGCGACTTTTTCGTCATCAACGGTGAATTTCATTGCCTTGCTGCCTGTCAGTGTGTCGGTTTCGACAGTTATGTTTTCGTTTTGCGCCGCAAGCTCCGTTCCGCCGATTTGCGTCAGCACACCTGTGTTGAGGGAATCAAAATTTTCCTCAAAGACAACATCGCTTTCCTGTTCCGCACCGGAAATATACGGTGTCCCCCCAAAAGTCATCAGAACACCCAGCGTCCCGGCAATAATTCTTTTTTTCATTTACTGTTCCTCCTTATTTATTTTTTTGGTTGAATAGGTAATTGTAAAACTAACGTTTCCCAATTAAAATTCTTGGGTAGAAATGACGCACATGCCGTCATTTTTGATTACCAATCAGGGGGTGGCACCCCCGATATCCCCGCAAAGATGCGGTGGCTAATTGTAAAATTTACATTTTAAAATTACCTGTATTTTTTGGTTGAACATAGTGTTCAGCCGTAATTTACCTTATGATAAATACATTGAGCCCCAGATTAAAATGCTTTCTTATTATAACTTTGTCACCTTTTGCGAGTTCTGCCGCGCTCACCGCCTCAACTTTGCCCTTTTTCGTGTCAAACAAAACATATGTCGCTTTTGTCTGATACCAGTTTTCGTGGTCAAGGTGCACTATAAATGTGAGATTTTCATCGCCCGTCGGCGAAACATTAACCTTGATTGCCTTGCTGTCAAAATCTCTCACCTCGCCAAACACAATCCCCAGCTGCCTGAACGGGTTGTTTGTCCCGGCATTTTCCACCTCTGTGTCTGTCTGCGACTGCGTCCTGTAGGTCCCCAGATTGTCAGCCTTGGCGATTATCCTTATCACCGCGGCGTTATTTCCGTCTTTCTTCATCTGGAAAATATCACCGCAGCGCAAATCCTTCACGCCGCCGTGCACACCGAAAAATTCACCCTTTGTCGGCACAGAAAGCTTTGTTTCGTCATTTATGACAACTTCCTTTTTCGCGCCGCGTTCATCAAAGTATGAAAGCAACACTGCCGGCATATCATCTTCATCGGCGATATACTTCACACCCTTAACCATATATGCATGCAGCTTTCTGTCAAGCTCCGTTCCGCCTTTGCCGGAGGTGATTACAAATTCCGCGGTCTTGAATTTATCCGCATTGTACAGCGTGATATAATTGGAGGCGAAATAATAGTCGTTCCCCCACGAGCTTGGGGTAAATATTCTGTAAGAGTTTTCGTCCCCCAGCTTTGACGCGTCGTCCGGTATTTCCATGACGTTCATTGTCCACGGCAGATACCACCCCGAAACCACGCCGGTGTAAAACCTCGATTCGTCACCGCCCATTGTCACATTCTTAACCAGCGGATAATCCACACTCCCCGGCTCCTTCCCGGTCATGTCATACTCTTTTGCAATTGCCGAGATTTTTTCCTCCGAGTTCAGCTTGAAGGCAACCGGCTGTTTTTCCGCACCGGCGTCACTCCTGAATGCTTCGCACACCTTGTCGCTCAGAAACTTTGTGCCCTTCATGTCGTCCGGTGTCAGCAATGTCACCTTTTCTGCCAGCTGATAAGTCTTTGCCTTTCCTTCAAAAAGGTACAGCTTTACGCGCACATCATTTTCCGTGTCCTCGTTTGAGGCTATATTCATCAGATAACCAAAGCTGTAACCGTTGTTTATCTTTGAGAATACAATCTTTCCGTCATGCGAAACATAGAAATTTGCAACATCTCCCGTTGTCGGTTTTTGCTGCTCTGTGTCATTTTCCAAAAAACCCTTGTAAAACCGGGAAAGTTCAAGCCTTTCCCCCGAAACGGTGTAAAAAACATCTTCACCGTCATGTTCTATGCCGCTCAGCGTGCCGTACACTATGTCCTTTGAAACCTTTATGATATAATGTCTTTTCCCGTTTGACTTCACAGCTTCACCCACAGAGAGAACATATTCTTTTTTCAGTTCTGCCGGCGTCATGGCCTTGCCGCCCATGCTCATCTCATATCCGTCGCACACATCTTCTGACAAGTCAATGACATCGTCGCAATATCCAAGCTTAATCTGCTTTGAGAAATCACTATAGCTTTCCGTTATATAATATTTGTAACTTTCCGCAACAATTACGTCTGCAAGCCCGTCGCGTGTGTTGTCGGTCAGGGTCAAAGATGTATACTCAATGTCTTTGTAATAAGAAAACGCCCCCATCAGCACACCGTTGCTTACAAGGATTGCCGACGGGTCAATCTTAAATTTCCCCGTCCTGCCGTCGCCCCGGTCATATTCCAGCAAAGAATCGGAAAGTGAAAAAACATCATCTTTTGCCACCGTCACCGACTCGTTGCAGCGTTCATTTTCCCATGCGGCGACAATCTCTTTGTCCTCATTTATATAAGCATATATGTTCTTCCCAAAAAACTTATCCGAAACGTTTTCTCCGCCGCCGTACCTGACTCTGTCAATCTCTGCATAGCCTTGCGGCACTTCGTCCTGAGAATAAAGCGAAACAGAGCCTATTCCTGTCAGCACGCCCTTCACAAGCTCTATGTTATAGCAATGCTTAAGATAATTTTCGGTGTCAGACTCATTGAAGCCATATCCGCCGTCTGCCGTAAAGTCCGACATTGTGACATATGCACTCTCAAGCGTGTTTATCATCACTATGCACAAATCACCGCGGCTCAGTTCGCTGTTTTTCACGCCCTTCAAAATCCCCAGCCGTGAGGCAATTTCCAAAGCGGAAAGTCCGCGGTAGATTTTGTCATATCCCAGCGCCTTTATCGCCCACTCTGCCGCGTCGTCCGCCGTCACTGTCCCATAGGGATAAAACTTGTCACTGCCCGCGGGTGTAATCCCCTGTGCCTTTGCCGCCGCAACCCCGTCTGCATATTTGTCGGAAACTTTGACATCGGGATAAGGGGAGTCCTGTGCTTTTGCCGGGGTTTTGCCGCCAAATCTTGCAAACATGTCTGCCGCTTCCGCCCTTGTTGCCTCGCCCTCTATGTTGAACTCACTCTCTTCTGCCGTCGCTATGCCGAGGTATCTCAACAGCGAATAGACGCCGCGGAAGCTGTCCTGCATTTCATAGGACACCGTACCGTTTTTGCTCCCCCAATTTCTTGTGGGTACGTCGTCAACATCGGCAAAAGCCGCAACCGAAGTCAGCATCACCGATATTGCGCATAAATAAGAAATTATTTTTTTCATGTAAAAATCCGTGACCTTTCTGCCCGCAAATCAATTTGAAATCATTCTGCCCGGCGGGCGGCGCAGAATAAAAGCGCATAACCTACTTTTTCAAATCAAGAAGTCTTTTTATGCATACGGCGGTTTCCGCCCTTGTTGCCGTTTTCCTTGGGTTGAAGTTTCCGTTTTCATCTCCGTTGACCAGCCCCAGCGCTGCCGCCGTGCCGACATATTCCGCCGCCCACGGCGAAATCTCCGCACTGTCGGCAAATTTCACGTTTTCTTCCGCGGGTTTTACTTCTTCTTGGCATATGCGCACCATAAGCACGGCAAGTTCTTCTCTTGTTATCGGGTCGTTCGGTCTGAACAGTCCGTCTGCCCCTTTCATATACCCCGCATTGCTGACCGCCGCGACACTATCAAAAAACCAGTCATCACTTTTGCAGTCACCATAAATGGTTTTTTCTGCGGTATCGCTCAGCCCAAATGCCCTTTGGGCAATCGCGGCACACTCCGCTCTTTTGACAGCGTTCTGCGGTGCAAACCTGTCCTCGCTCACGCCCTTCAATATGCCCTTTTCCACAAGTTCTGCCACAGCGTCTTTCGCCCAGTGGTTTGCCATGTCCGCAAATACCGTCCGCGGCTTGTCGTCCTGTTTCGGCTCGTCCGGGTCATTTTTGCCCGGGTCAGGGTTTTGCGGCGGCAGACTTCCCGAGCCGCCCGAGCCGCTCTTTGTTCCGCCCGAACCTCCGGTGGTCACTGTGTTTTTTGCCACTTTCACAGCATCAGTCTTTACCGTTTTGCCCTCTGTCGGCGCGGTGACGGAAACCGGGGTAATCTCTGCATACACCTCTGTGCCAATCATGGCGGTTGTGAGATACAGGCTTGCGCCTTGGGCAGTTTCTTTTCCGTTGACAAACCATTTTATAATGGTTTCTCCCTCGCCGTCACCGTTCTCGTCATAAAACACATAAGACACCGACACTGTTTTCCCGGCTTTTGTTTCGCCTATGATTTTTGCCCCTCTTGCCTCGGGTGCAAACGGGCCCTTCACGGCGTCCGACTGATACTCTTTTGCCTTTGCGGCAGAATCCTTGCTTTTTGGTGTGACACGGAACACAAAGAACACGCCGTCCGCGTCCTCCGTCACTGTATATGTTTTGCCTGCGGCAACAAGCTTATAGTCCGCATCGTCAGCGCCCTTTGCATACCAACCGCACTCAGAATCGCCCTCTTCGTCGCCGTTTGCGTCATAATATTCATATTTTGCAGACAGTTCGTTGCCGACCGCCGCCGTGCCTTCAATTTTGATTCCCAAAACAACCGGTGCAAAATCACCCATAAACGGCTCACTCTCTGCCGGCTGTCCCTCCTTCGGCTCATTGTCCGAAACGGGTGTGACAGAAAGCTTTATAAAGCAATTTTCGTCCGCAGGAGTAAGGATATATGTTTTTCCTTCCTCTCCGCCCGCTTCTTTTATAGGCTCCCATGTCCCGTCTTTTGCCGGTGACCTGTACCACTTAAAAATGCTTTCTCCTTCTTTGTCGCCTTTGTTTACATCGCTGAAAGTATACACTGCCGTCACAGTGCCGCCGGTCACTGCCCTCCCCGAAATCGCAACATCGCGTGCCTCGGGTGCTCTTGCGCCGACTGTTTCTATTTTATATTCTTTGCTTTGCTTCCTTCCGCGGCTGTCCTCTGCCGTGACACGCACAACATGCGCGCCCTCGGCAATCACGCCGCCGTCATATATTTCAGAATCCACATATATTGTATATTTTATCTCTGCGGAATCGGGCAGTTCTATTTTGTACCCGGCGTCATAAACCGCACCGTCCTCAAGAATGCCCGAAAACTGCGGAATCAGCTCTTCAGTCTTGAATTCCAGCCCATATTTTTGCGGTTTCACTTCTATCCCCGACACACTCCCGATTCCATCCGAAAATTCCACACGGTAATTTGTGTTGTATTCCATGCCGGATTTTTTGCCAATCACAACCTCTTTTCCGCTTACCGACACGCTGTAGCTGTCTTTCGCAAGGGGCACGCCCTCCTCATAAAGTGTCACCGTGTCTGCCGTCACCGTTTCGGGTTTCAGCTCATTTGTAAACTCAAAACGTATATCGCCATCAGCGTCGGCAGAAACTTCGCCGTTTTTCGGCACAGTGCTTTTCACCGACACAACATTTTTTCTCACCGTGATGTTGTCAATCAGATACACTCCGGCCCCTGTGCTTTTGCCGTTGTTTGCCGTGTCATTTTTTCCCAGAAACCACAAACTTGTTATCCCTTTTGCCGATGCCTCCGGCACATGGTTTTTGTCTGTCCCAATCAGCTTTCCGTCGACATAAAACTCGGCGGTTCTGCTGTCGCAGTTCAGCACACATTCCACAAAGCTGTATGTGCTGTAATTTTCTATGTCACATTCCGAACCATACCCCACCCACTTCGGGCACCATTTCCCCTTTGCGGTCTGCAGCCATGTCACCGCACTGAAATTGTATGTATCTCTCGGCACCATGAGTCTTTCAAAATGGCGGCTGTCATTTTGCAGCCACATATCCATGGATATGACATATGTTCCGCTTTCCAAAGCTGTCCCAAACGGAACCGCAAACTCTGCCTTTTTGTCATCAATGGTGATTTTGAGTGCTTTGTTGCCCTCTCCGTCGTCACACACATATATGTCAGAACTCCCCTCAACGGTATATTTCACCGTCTGGGCGTCTATGCCGCTGTTCATCTTCTCGGGTCTTTCGCCGATCGCCGCCCCTTCAAAATCTTCAAAGAAAACGATGTCTTCGTCTGCCGCCTTTGCAATCTCCGCCGGCACTGCCGCCAGCGCCGTCGCGGCGCACAGGCTTATTATTTTTCTCAGTTTCATCTCAAAAAATCCTTTCCTCCCCACGGGATTGTCCAAAAAAACAACTTTTTATATTCTGCTGAACAAATCGTCAAGCATGCTTTTTGTAAGTTCTTCTCTCACGTCATTTCCGCTTATGACAACAACTCCGTTTTCCGCCTTGTATGCCTGCTTGCCCAGAATCAAGGCGGCGTCCTCTGCGGAAATAAAGGTTCTCCCTCCCCTTATTATCACCGCCGCGCTCAATTCTGTCTTTTCTTCCTTTTCTCCCGAGCGCACAGTTGCCTGTCTTTCGCCGTTTTTCAGATAATATTCGTTCCCCATGAAGTCAACATATACAAATCCGTCTTTGTAGTCCAAATCCGCACCGGCCGCCGCGGCGGTGAATCTCAGCGGAATATAAAGATTTTCCCCTTCATAAAACGGTGTGATTTCCGGGTTTTCGTCCACTTTGGTTCTTTTCCAGCCGACATAACCCATATTCTTGCCTTCTGCCACAACCACCGCGTCATCCGAAAGCAATTCCTTCAGCTTTGCGGTTGTGAGCCCTGAGTCCTCCATCTTTATCGGCGCAAATCCCGGCAGCTTTGAAAATACAATACTGTCACTCTTAAGATTATAGTCATTTTCTGCGGCATTGCCGAACCCGGGGTCTTTTGACGTTATCACGCCTTCCGTCAGTGTATTCTTTTCTCTCAGCTCGCCTTCTGTCGCGTCAGAGCCCCATTCCGGGTGCAGCGCAAGCTTAAGCTCGCCTTTCACCATATAGCTTACGTTGTTTTCCACCCTGTTGTACTTCGGCGTCCACGGGTCATTTTCTATGTCCTGCAAATGCGGATATTTTGCATATGCTTCACTCATATAAGGCACCGACGTCATGCCATAGTATGCCTTTGCCTCGTCATTAAATTCCGTAAAGCCCGAAACGCCGAAGCATCTGCCCCATGCGGAGATAAGCACGCTGTTTTCGTCAATGTTTGCAAAAATGTTGCCCGTGACATTGTTGTCGCTTCCGCCGTTTATAAAAATACCTGTCCCGGATATGTTGTAGAAAATGTTGTTTTCTATAGTATATCCGCACTGCATATCGTCCAGATAAATAGCATATTTTCCGCTCTGCTTAGAGTCGGACTTCAAATCATGGATAATGTTTCCCCTTATGACAGTGCCGCGTGCCGCAATCCTTCTGCCGGTGTATATCGCGCCCATGTCCGCGGCTTCCTTCATGACAGAGTGAATCTCATTGTTTTCAATCAGGTGGTCATTTCCCGTGATTCTCACCGCAATGTGCGGGCCGTTATATATGAGGTTGTTCCTGACTGTCGCGCCGACGCCGCCAACCTTCACTCCGCCTTCATAGGTCTTTATTGTTTTTGCAAAGTCGTGCAGCCAGCAGTTTTCCATCACATTCCCCGACGGCGTCAGGGTGTTTGCATCTCCGCCCGCAAGGTTTACACAGCTTGCGCCGGTGTTGTAGATGTGACAGCCCGAAACAGTCGTGCGGTACGAGTCATAAACCCCGACCCCCATGCCGGCGACGTTGCAGATTTCAAGGTAATCCATTCTGACATCGCTGCACGAATTTACCGACACCGCATTGCTTCTGGTTGCCGTGAAGTTTATTCTTTTAAAATTAACATACGAAAGCTTGTTTAAAGAAACTATATCGCTCTTTGCAAAGGAAAGCGTCATTTTCGCCTCCGGCGAAACCTCCGGGGGATATACATACAAAAATCCGCTGTCCTTGTCATAATACCATTCCCCCACGCTGTCCAGCTCCTCCAGGAGGTTGTATATGTAAAAACGCTGTCCAAGCAGTATGCTGTATGCAGACGGGGTTGCAGACTTTATCACTCCCGTGTTTTTGTCTATAGAATCCACCCTCATCGTCTGGTCAGACCAGTCATAACGCCAGTATCCAAAAACCCACGCATATTTTGCGTTTCCCCATCTCTGATATCGTGTGTCGTTGGAACTGAAAGACGGTGGAATCGGCGGATTGTGACGCTGTTCGGGCGGCACATATTCGTTTGAACCCTCCGTTTCTCCCCAACGCCCCGGCTTGTCGCCATAGACCTCTATGTTATCCACCGTCATATATCCGTCATTCGGATATCTTGCCAGCACGCCCACAAAATCCTCTCCGTCGGCTTTGTGATAAACAATTTCCGGGTCGGAAACACTTTCCCCGACCAAACCCAGTTGATGCAGGGAATACTGGCTGTTTCCTCTGACAGCCAATTCGCCATAGTCGGCAATCCCCATCTTCCTAATGTTGCATTTATAAACCTTTCCGCGCGCATCTTCGGGGATTGCGGCATCGTCCGCCGCGACAAAGTCCGCCATGCTCAGCTCTGTCCCCCCGACGATTGTCGCCGTTTCGCCGCGGTATGACTGCCACGTCACAGGCGCCTCGGCGGTGCCGCTGTCCTGCTCCTCCAGTGTGAAGGTTTCACTTCTGGAATAAAGCCCTCCCCTTAAATACACATTTATCGGGATCTTGGCGTCTTTTTTTATGGCACGAACCTTGTTTCTTGCCTCTTCCAGTGTGCCAAAAGGCTTTTCAAAGCTCCCGTCGCCGTTCTCCGCACCGGCGCTGACATAAACTGCCGTTTGTGCGGATGCCGCCGGTGCCTTCCCCGGCATACATTCCAAAGCCACTGCAAAAGCCGCCGCTGCCGCTAAAATCTTCTTCATTGATTTTACCCTCCTTGTTTATTGTTTATTTGGTAATTGTAAAATGCAGATTTTGCAATTACCCTCCGCATCTTTGCGGGGTATCGTGGGTGCCAACCCCTGATTGGTAATCAAAAATGATGGCATGCGTGTCATTTTTGGCAGAAATAAAAAGTTTCAGCCTTCGCCCGGATTCACCGGAACTTTTTATTTCCGCTTCAGCACTTTAATTGTAAAACATTGGTTTTTCAATTACTTTTATTGTTTATTTGCTCGTCAAGCTGACGCTGAAGTTCACCGATAACCTTGTCTATACCTGCTTTTTTCAGTTTTTCCTTCATCTCATTCAGCTTTTGTTTATATTTAGGATACACCCCGTATTCCAGCCCGACATATTCGTCGTTTATGCTCTCAATCTGCGCCAGTTCGCCGCGGATATCCTTTGAGGAAAACTTGAACCCGTAAAGCATTGAATACCGCGCATTTTTGTGGAGCACATTTTCTATATATTCGTTATATCCCGGCACGCTCACCTGTGACGCATATGCGTTGAAGGTGTTGCCGATAAAGTGCGGCGCCACGCCGTATTTGCTTTCCACCCCGGGTGTCCCGTTATAATCCAGTGTCCTCACACTGTCCTCCCCCGTCTTGACATAATGCTTTCCCTCAATCCCGTAAACCAGCAAATTGTAAAGTTCTTTTCCCTTTTCGGAATTGATAAGCCCGATAAGCTCCATCGCTTTGTCGGGGTGCTTTGATGTGGAAGGAATCACAGTGTTTGTGGCATTCACTATCCATGGTATGGTGTTTCCCTCACTCACCCTGATGAGTTCCACCGGGAACCCATAATATAACTCTTCCTCCGCCTCGGTATAGTCGTCATAATTGTGCACCCAGAGCGTATATCCCCCGTCGGCCCCTATGTCCGTCTTAAAATCCTGCACAGACAGTGCATTTGCTCTTATAAATCCCTTTTGGTAAAACTCTGCCAGTTTTTTATATTTTATCTCAGTTTCGGGAAAATCAAATCTGTTTTGTGCAACCACTCTGCCGTCCTTCTTGGAAACATACACCCCCTCAACCGTTCCGCCGTTGAGCCAGCCGCTTATCTCCGGCGTAAGCCCCAGCCCCAGCTTGCCCGCGTCCTTCAGGTTCTGCATATATTCTCCCAAAGCGTCAAAACATTCCTCCGGGATCCTTCCCTTTTCGCAGTTCTCGCGGTAATTCTTAAAGACTCTTTCAATTTTTTCCTTGTCCATATATTGGTCTGCCAGCGCCTTTGGCGTCCTTATCGCCACCGGTCTGTTCACCATCATCTGATAATTCGGCACGGCATATATCTTCCCGTCATAGGTCACTCCGTTCCACACCCACTCGGGCATGCTTTCATACAGCCCCGGCGCATACTTCGCCATCAGTGAATCAATCGGCATGAAACTCCCCTTCCCGATTTCCTGTTCCAGGTCGTTGACCCAGCCTTCCCACGCGATGTCCGCCTCCTCACCCGCGGCGGACATTATCTTCCATTTCTCCGCATAGTCGTTTATCGAGATGGCCTCAAATTCCACATGCACCCCCGGCATGTATTCGCCAAGCTTTTTGTTAAATTCACTCCACACTTCGTCAGAATCCGCCTGTTTGCCCGCTCCGGACAAAATCCACTTGAGTGTTATCTCCTCCTGTGCTTTTTCCTTTTGTGCGCCGCAGGCGCAAAGCGCAAAAGCCGACGCCAGCGCAAGCACCCCCGATATTATTCTTTTTGTCATATTCGTTCTCCGTCTGTTCTGCCCCGCAAAATTATACATTACTCATAAAACCTTTTCCGATTTTACAATTGATTTTATTATATTGTAACATATCGGTTTTTTAATATCAACTCACTATTACAACTTCTTTGTCCACCACACGCCATAAAAGGTGCACTTTTGATAAACAAAAGTGCACCTTTTATATCCACTTTATTTCCGGCATGACAATCCTGACCGTCACCCCTCCCTCATTGTTGTTCCTCACAGAAATACCGTAGTTCTCCCCGAAAATCAGCTTGATTCTGTTGTTTACATTTTTGAGCCCTATGCCGACATCGCTTTGCTTACGCTCCAGCCATTGGGAATGTCTGCTGTTGGTATTGCCTGTTTCCTGCCAGCTTATCAAGACTTTCTTGACCTCTTCTTCTGCTTCTCCCATGCCCAGACGCAACGTCTCGTTCACTTTTGCCAGCTTTTCTTCCGTCATTCCGGCGCCGTTGTCGGTGACTTCTATGACAAATCCGTCAGTGCCGACGCCGGCGCTCACCAGCACCCTTCCGTGCCGCCCCGTCGGCTTTATCCCGTGATACATTGCGTTTTCAATCATCGGCTGCAGCATAAACCGTATTGATGTCAGTTCCTTTGTCCGTTCCTGTATGTCAAAGTCAATGTCAACGATTTCGGGATACCTTGTCTTTAAAAGCCGCGAAAATGCCGCCGCATGGCGCAGTTCTTCCTCAAAAGGCACGACATATCCGTCATTGGAAAGCCCCAGGCGGAACACCTCCGACAAATCATCGATACACTCCGAAATACGATTGAATCTCCCCAGCTCGCGGAAGGCAATCCAGTTTATCGAATCCAGAGAATTGTACAAAAAATGCGGATTCATCTGTGACTCCATGACCTGCACCTGCGTAAACCGCAAAAGGAGCATTCTCATGTTGCGCTCGTTTTCATTTTCATAGCTGCGCCCCACTGCCCCGACAATCTCGTCCACAATGCTTCTTATATCCTCCGGGATATTTTTCTTGTTTTCGCCTGGCTGTTCTATCGAAGAAAGTATCATTCCCACAGGATTTACCGAGCGCCTTGAAAGCATAAATGCAAACACAACCGCCAGCACAATGCTCATCACCGCCACAAGCAGAATCAGCTTCCAGATGGAGGTCGAAAAAACAGAGTAAGACTCCACAGGCATAAGTGAAAAATATGTAAAATCATATTCTGTCGATTCTGCCTTTGTCTGCACATATGTTTCCCCCCCAAAGCGCACCCTGTCTTTGGCCGTTTCGGTGACAATGTCGGAATAAGGCTTGCCGAATTCATTGTTTAAATCCGCGCCGTAAATGATTTTCCCGTCACTTCCCACAATAAAAAAACTATCTGTTTCTTTTGTATCAATACTTTTAAAAAGATTGTTAAATCTGTCGATGTCAATATCCACAAAGACCGCGCCGCGGTTTCCAGAAATGTCAATCCCCCTCAGGAAACGGATAACAAAGGGATATTTCCCGGATTTTGCAAACCCCGTGATGTCTGTTTTGCCCGGCGCCGCCGTGCAGAGCGTCAGCTCTTCCCCATTCGACTGCACTATGTCGGTTTCGCTCAGGGTATATCCGCTTTTGGCACTGACTATCCCAACAGCGTCAATGTAGTAGTTTATATTCTTATAAAATCTCAGGTTGCTCTGAATCCTTTTCGTCAGCGCACGGTTATATTCCTGTGCCGAAACAAAAGCCTCCACATCAGTGTCTATCGAAAGACTCACCGCATACATCTCAGCCTCCTTCATTATGGTTTCGCACATGTCCTGAGAGCGTGCGCAGAAGTTTTTGTTTATGTCGTTTATCTTCTCTTTGTTCATGTCGGTCATATACCACCACAATGGCAGCATAAGAATAATGATAAACAGAAAAAATCCCACAAAAAACAGCAAAAAATTCTTCAGCAATATTGTTTTCAGCCGCTTGTCATATTTAAACCGCATAACCCCAAAACCACCCCTTTCGCCGAAAAATCACATATTGGCATTCTTCTGATATGCCCCCGGGGTCATTCCTTCCCTTTTTTTAAAAAGGCGTATAAAATACTTTGTGTTCTCATACCCCACAGCAGCCGCCGTTTCCGAAATCTTTGCCCCTTGTCCCAAAAGCTCCTTTGCTTTTTCCAGGCGCTTTGTTATCAGATAATCGGTGAAGCTTTCGCCTTTATAAATCTTAAACAATCTGCCAAAGTATACCGGATTGAAATATACCCTGTCCGCCACCTCAGAAACAGAAAGCTCCCTGTTGTAGTTTTCATCTATATACTCCAGAGCCTTGGTCATGATGTTCCCGTGCATTTCCTCCACGGGGTTTTCAAGCGCATTTTTGACAATGTCGGTTATGTCGCCGCCGGCAACGTCCTTTTCCCCCGAATCCGCCGGTGATTCCAAAAGCCGCAGAAAATCCTTCAGCTCTGCAAATTCATGTGTGTTCCCCGATTTTGAAATATGCATGGCAAGAATCATCATCAGAGATTCCATGGTTTTCGTGTCCTCTTCCGCAATAGCCGCCATTATAAGCCGCTCAATTTTAGAAATCTGTTCCTCTCTGTCGGTGCGTGATGAATATACTGCATATTGCGCCATACTTTCAAAACACTCGCATCTTTCGACCCTCACTTTTGCCGCAAACATTTCTTCAATTGACTTGAGCCCCGCGGCAAGCAGGTTTTTTGCTGACACAAAAAATTCCTCTGCCCGTTTGCGCTCTGCGCAATATACAAAAAGATTTACAAATTCCTCCGTACCCCAAAGCGCACAGCACTTTATGTTCTTTGCAGCAAAGGTTTTTGTGCAGACTGTTTTTATACATTCCTTCAATTTGTTTTGTATTCTTTTCTCGTTTTCCCCTGTCGCAAGCCCGATTCTTATGCACGGGCTGTCCGCCCATTCTTTTGAAAGACCCAGGCTTTCAACGCGTTCATAAAAAGCTTCGCTGCCGCCGTAGAGCCCGGCGTCGGTTTCCATGATAATCTGGTTTTCCAAAAATTTTTCCATAACGTCGCGCTTTGCCGAGCAGTCCTTTTTGTGTTCTTCATCAAGCTGTTTTTTCAGTTTTTCACACAGTTCGTCAAGCACATCAAACCTGACGGGTTTAAGCAGATAATCAAAAACCTGATACTGCAAAGCCGTCTTTGCGTATTCAAATTCACGGTATCCGCTTATCAGAACAACCTTTGCCGGATACTTTTTTTCATACACCGCACGCGCAAGGTCAAGCCCCGACATGCTGTCCATTCTGATATCGGTCAATATAACATCACAGTCATTTTCGCGCAGCCAATCCAGAGCTTTTGCGGCGTTCTCAAAAGTCCCCCCGACGGCGAATCCGCCGTCATAGCTTTTGAAATATGCATAAAGCCCTTCCCGTATATTCTTTTCATCATCAACAATAATCAGTTTATACATCAACCGCTTCTCCTTCACAATCTCCGGGGCAGTTCCAAGGGGATAGAAACAAGCCCCGTCCGACACTTATATATGCCAATTATAATATATTTACACAGAAAAATCAAGAATTTTTGTCACTGTCCAAAAATCCAAAATTTCACAACAGCAAGGCTTTCCCTCAGGTAACACGGCACAATGCTGTACCACTTCAGTCCGGCATGCAGATGGGACACATGCTCAAATCCTGCCTTTTTTGCGATGCATACACTGCGGTATATGTGGAAATTGTTTGTCACCACCGCAACCTTGTATCCGCCGCCGAAATATGCATCTGCGATTTCCTTTGAGAACTTCATATTCTCGCTCGTGGAGGTTGCCTTTTCTTCTTTTATTATTTTTTCGGGGCTTATTCCGCGGCTTACAAGATACCTCTGCATGGCCTCCGCCTCGGTGACGCTTTCCTGGAAACCCTGTCCTCCCGTCACAATAATCACCGCCGCCGGATTTTTTTCGTGATACTTCACCGCGGCGTCAAGGCGCTGTTTCAGCGGCAGGCTAATCGTTTCCCCGTGCACCGCCGCGCCCAAGACAACAACAGCCTCCTCGTCATCACCGGCATTGTCGCTTTGCCCATAAACAAACAAAAACCCCAAAAGCGCTGTTTCCGCACACATCAGAAATATCACAGCAATTTTTATTGCCTTAAAAATCCCTTTTTGGCACAGTTGTTTCATTTTTTCGCAAAAAACACCAATCAAAACAAAAAATATGCCCGCAAAAAGCGTCAGCAAAACGCCCATGTTGAAATTTGAAAAAGCACACAGCAAAATGCCGTTAAGCAAAACCGCCGCGCCTATAATTATGCTTATTATATTCATGATAAAACAACCCCCTGTCCTTGTCAGTTTCATTTTATCACAACCGTCCGCAAAAATCAAATAAAAAAGCACTGTTTAAATATACCCCCAAAAGCCCGAGGGGCTTTTGGGGGTATATCGCTTCGGAACAATGCCTTTTTTAATCTTAATATTTTGCTCTCTTTGTGTAATGCGTATGCAGCAGCTCGTGTGCCTTGTGTGAACCCGGTGCCTCAAAATAATCTTTATAAAGAAGCGTAATATCAGGGTTCTCGTGGCTCTTTCTGATTACGGCTCTTTCATCCTCCGAATAAAGCGCCTTTGCACGTTCTGCCTTGACATTTATGTCCATCTGGGTCTTTGCCGAGCATATCGGCTGACCGCCGCCTGTTACGCAACCGCCCGGGCATGCCATGATTTCAATAAAATCATATGACTTTTCGCCCGATTTGATGCTTTCCAAAAGCTTTCTTGCGTTGCCCAAGCCGTGCGCTACTGCAATTTTTACGTCTTTTCCGCCCAGTGCCACTGCAGCCTCTTTTATGCCGTCCGTTCCGCGCACGTCCATAAATTCAACCTTGTCAAGAGGTTTCTTTTCCACGATTTCATAAACCGTTCTCAAAGCCGCCTCCATGACGCCGCCCGTCGCGCCGAAGATGACACCGGCACCCGACGCCTCTTCAAAAGGAGCGTCAAATTTTTCTTCCGGCAGTTCATTAAACTTGATTCCCGCTTGCTTAATCATTCTCGCAAGCTCACGCGTCGAGAGAACATAGTCGACATCTCTGTATTTTTCGCCCATTTCGGGTCTTGCCGACTCAAACTTCTTTGCAACGCACGGCATGATTGAAACAACAACCATCTTTGCCGGGTCTATGCCGTTCTTTTCCGCATAATATGACTTGAGCACTGCGCCAAACATCTGGTGCGGTGATTTACAGCTTGAGAGATTGTCCAAAAATTCCGGAAAGTTGTGCTCGCAGAACTTTATCCAGCCCGGGCTGCAAGAGGTGATAAGCGGAAGTGTGCCGCCATTCTTCATTCTTTCCAGGAGCTCTGTCCCTTCCTCCATGATTGTGAGGTCTGCGCCCGTGTCTGTGTCAAACACTTTATCAAAGCCTATTCTGCGCAGAGCTGCCGCCATCTTGCCTGTGACAGGTGTGCCAATCGGCAGGCCAAATTCCTCGCCCAGCGCCGCACGCACAGCCGGCGCGGTCTGTACAATGACATATTTGTCATCATCATAGATTGCGTCAAACACATCACCGATATAATCCTTTTCTCTGAGCGCGCCCACGGGACATGCCGTGATGCACTGTCCGCAGTTTACGCAATAAGAATCGGCAAGATCCTGTTCAAATGCGCACGCAATTTTTGTGTTAAATCCGCGTTCCGTTGCATCGATTACGCCCACTGTCTGTATGTTTTTGCACACATTTACACAGCGGCGGCAGAGCACACATTTATTGTTATCTCTTATGAAAGATACGGACGAATCGTCAATTTCATATTCGTTTCTCACGCCTTCATAAGCAATCTCTGTCACACCCAGCTCTTCACTCAAAGCCTGAAGTTCACAATTTTGGTTTCTTATACATGTCAGACACTTTCTGTCGTGATTTGAAAGGATAAGCTCCAGAGTATTCTTTCTTGCCTTCTTCACCTTCGGGGAGTGTGTCAGGACTTCAATCCCCTCGGCAACAGGATATACACATGCCGCCTGAAGCGCACGCGCACCCACAATTTCCACAACGCACATTCTGCACGAACCGGTTTCCGACATGTCCTTGAGATAACAAAGCGTCGGAATATCTATACCGGCCAGGCGCGCAGCTTCAAGGATTGTTGAACCTTTCGGCGCAGATACCGGCTGACCGTTAATTTTTAAATTTACCATTTCCATTATACATTACCGTTCCTTTCCGAAAAATTAAACCTTGTCTATTGCGTTAAACTTACATGCCGCCTGACATGCGCCGCACTTGATACATTTATCCTGGTCAATAACAAACGGCTTTTTGATTTCGCCCGAGATTGCACTGACAGGACACTGTCTTGAACAAAGGCTGCAGCCCTTACACTTGTCCGGATTGATGACATAACGCGACAATGCCTTACATACTCCTGCCGGGCATCTCTTTTCTTTTACATGTGCCTCATACTCGTGTCTGAAATAACGCAGTGTCGAAAGCACCGGGTTTGGCGCAGTCTGCCCCAGTCCGCAGAGTGACGAAGCCTTTATGCTGTAGCAAAGCTCTTCCAGCCTGTCTATGTCCTCCATTGTACCTTTGCCGTCTGTGATTTTTGTCAGGATTTCCAAAAGACGCTTTGTACCTATACGGCACGGTGTACATTTACCGCATGATTCATCAACCGTAAATTCAAGGAAGAATTTTGCGATATCAACCATACAGTTGTCCTCGTCCATAACGATAAGTCCGCCCGAACCCATCATAGAGCCGATAGCTATAAGCGAATCATAATCTATCGGAGTGTCTATAAGCTCTGCCGGGATACAGCCGCCGGAAGGCCCGCCGGTCTGCGCCGCCTTAAACTTCTTTCCGTTTGGTATGCCGCCGCCGATGTCCTCCACGATTTCACGCAGAGTTGTGCCCATCGGGATTTCGACAAGACCGGTGTTATGAATCTTGCCGCCAAGCGCAAACACCTTTGTTCCTTTTGATTTTTCGGTTCCCATAGAAGCAAACCATTCCGGCCCGTTCAGGATAATCTGTGTGATATTTGCATATGTTTCAACATTGTTCAGCAATGTCGGCTTGCCCCAAAGTCCCTTCACGGCCGGGAATGGCGGACGCGGACGCGGTTCGCCTCTCTTGCCTTCGATGGAAGTCAAAAGCGCTGTTTCTTCACCGCACACAAATGCGCCGGCGCCCAGACGGATATCCAAATCAAAATTGAAGCCTGTGCCGAAAATATCTTTGCCGAGCAGTCCGTATTCTCTTGCCTGGTTTATGGCAATTTTCAGTCTTTCCACGGCAATAGGATATTCCGCTCTTATGTATATATAACCCTGGTCTGCGCCGACTGCATAGCCGGCAATCGCCATTGCCTCGATTACGCAGTGCGGGTCACCCTCAAGCACCGACCTGTCCATAAATGCACCCGGGTCGCCCTCGTCGGCGTTACATGCAACATACTTTTGGTCGCCCTGCGCCTTGTATGTAAAGTCCCACTTCATGCCTGTCGGGAAACCGCCGCCGCCTCTGCCGCGCAGCCCCGAATCCTTGATGACCTGAATAACTTCTTCACGGCTCATCTCTGTCAGAACCTTTGCCAAAGCCTGATATCCGTCAACGGCAATATATTCGTCTATATTCTCGGGGTTTATGACACCGCAGTTGCGCAAAGCGACGCGGTGCTGCTTCGCATAAAATGTTGTTTCATTCAAAGACTTGATTCTGTCCTCTTCCACAGTTTCACTGTAAAGAAGTCTTTTTACAATACGTCCCTTCAGCAGATGCTCCGATACAATCTCTTCCACGTCCTCTGCCTTGACACGGCTGTAAAAAGCGCCTTCGGGATAAACCACAACCACCGGCCCGAGTGCACAAAGCCCGAAACAGCCTGTTTCCACAAGCTTTACTTCGTTCTCGAGTCCCTTGTCCTTTATCTGTTTTTCAAACTCCGCCTGGAGTGCCTTTGAGCCTGAGGAGGTACAGCCCGTACCGCCGCAAACCAACACATGTGATCTGTATATATTCATTTTTTAAAACCCCCTATTACTTCGTTTCTGCGCCAACGGTATATTCCGTAACAGGCTGATTATTTATAATATGCTCCGCTACTACACGCGCCGCCTTTTCCTCTGTCATGTGCACATAAGTCACCTTTTCCTTGCCCGGGACATAAACCTCGACAATCGGCTCCAGGCGGCACATGCCGATGCAGCCCGTCTGGGTTACAATAACATTTGTTAAACCGCGCTTTTCAATTTCCTTCAAAAAAGCGTTCAAAACAGGGCGCGCACCCGCTGCGATTCCGCAGGTTGCCATGCCGACAACAATGCGCACGCCGTCTTCGCGTTCTTTTCGTAAATTCACCTGATTCAAAGCTCTGTTGCGAATTTCCTGTAATTCTGCCAAACTCTTCATAATTGACCTCCTTAAAAATTAAATATAGGTAATTGTAAAACTAACGTTTTTCAATTAAAATTCTTGGGTAGAAATAAAAAGTCCCATCCGATTTTAACTTTACGGCAGGCTGAAACTTTTTATTTCAACCAAAAATTACGCACATGTCGTCATTTTTGATTACCGGTCAGGGGTTGGCACCCCCGATACCCCCCGCAAAGATGCGGTGGCTAATTGTAAAATTTACATTTTACAATTACCTAAAATTAAATATATTATAAATTTATATATTTCATATGTTTATCTCACTCAGTCCCTCTTTTATATATCCGCCAATCCATTCCAAAACCTCCGGATTGTCAAGCGGGACACCTTCCAAAACTTTCCTGATCTCTCTTGTGTCCATCAAAAAGCTTCTGCCGTCCTTTGTGTGACGGTACAAAAAATCTATATCGGGCGAGCCGCAAATAAGCGTTTTCAAAGTACCTGCCATGTCGCCGAGCGGTGCGCGGTCTATGTGGTCATAGACAAAATCCGCAAAGAGCCTTGTCCCTTCTCCGGGCTCAGACTCTATGGACAATCCGCCGCCGCACTGTTCTGCCGCCAGGGTAAAAAGCGGAATCCCCATTCCCACCTTCCTAGTTGTCCTTGTCGTGGAAAACGGGTCCTTCACCTTCTTCAAAAATTCCTCGCTCATGCCGGTGCCGTTGTCTGTGATTTCCACAGCCAAAAAGTTCTCTGCCGTGTTTTCTTCTATTATTATTTCAACAAGCGTCGCCTTTGCCTTGACTGAATTTTTTGCAATGTCAAGAATATGAAGTGAAAGTTCTTTCATCTCTTCCTCCCAAAAATATCGAATGCGTCATCAATTTCCAAAAACGCTTCCCTTTGTGAAATATTTTCAAGATAATGTGCGTCGGAATCGCGGAAAATCTTGTATCCGCAAAGCTCCGGGCGGCTGTCCAGATATGCCGCCAAATCCTGCGTCCCTTTCGACACCTCGATATGGCGTATATCCAAATCATCTGGGATAAATCCCAGATTTGTGAGCACGCTGTAAGAATGACGGTCAACATGTGCCGGGATAAACAATCCGCCACACTCCGAAACAAGAGAAAACAGCTTTTCTACAGACAGCGACGTCGGGGAAATCAAAAGTTTCTCCTCATATCCCACAATCTCGTCCGCATCATTCATCATCGCCTGTTCCCCAAATATATCGGGGCGGTTTTTTATGTCGGGAAGTGCCTTATAAACCACGTCTGCTGCATATTCTGCCGCCTCCGGCGTCGGATAAAGCGTCAATATGTGCACTTCCTCCGCCGTTTCCACTTCCATGCCCGGTATAACCGTGATGCCCCATATCTTTGCCGCCGAAATGCACGCGCGCACATTTTTCACGCTGTTGTGGTCTGTCACGGCAATTGCGTCAAGCCCCGACAGTGCCGCCATGTTGACGATATTGTTCGGCGTCATGTCGGCGTCTGCACAAGGGGACAGCGCGGAATGTATATGAAAATCATAGTAAATCATAGCACTTTTCCTGCGGCGCACGCGATTTGGTATGCCGTCTTTTCGCTTCCGAAAATCACGACTCCTTCTGCGTCCGCCTTTTTTACGATGTCATCGGCGACGGTCACGCCTTCGCAGAGTATCACACATGCCGCCCCCGAAAGCTCTGCCACCGCGACGATGTTCATGTTGTTCATTATGGTAATCCATGCGTCGTTCTCCGACGCCCTGCCCATCACCCAGCTCAGCAAATCGCCGACATAACAGCCCGAAACCTCGCGCTCACCGTATGACGGGTTTGTCAAAACCTTAAGCCCAAGCTTATCTGCAAATTCCGAAACCTTCATGCCACACACCCCTGTTTTTCACTTTTTCTGATCCAGTCCCCGGTGATTTTCGTTCAGTTCAAAAAGCTCCTTTGCCAATTCTCTCACGCGGTCGCGCATCTTGAATATGCAATCGTTCTCGTTCCCAAAACCACGAACCACGTCCTCGGCAAGCGCCTTGCACGACGGTGCACCGCAAGAGCCGCAATCAAATTTCGGCAGTTTTGCATATATCCCGTCCATCTGCTCCATTTTGCGCATAGCCTCGTCCAAATCGTCATCAAGCCGCGCATTGTGCGAGCCTTCCACACGCTTTTTCCACATCATCGACTCTACGTCCGGGTTTTCAATGTTGCGCTCTCTTCGTTTTTTCTTTGACTGCTGTGCAATACGCCTTGACGCCAAAAACGGGTTTACAATGTTTAAAGGTCCGCCCGAGCAGCCGCCCGTGCATGCCGACAGCTCGATAAATTCCACAGAATTTACCTTGCCGTATTCTATTTCCTCCAAAACATTAATCACATTATGTATGCCGTCAACGGCTATATAATCTTCAACACCCGTGCCTTTGCATTCTCCGCCGCTTCTTGCCCAAAAAACACCTTCATATCCCGATACAGACCTTACGGTTTCCTCCTCAACGGTGTCAATCACCGCCCGGATTTTTGCAAAGGCGTCTTTTGCCGCAATCGCACCGCTCACGTTCGACTTTTCCAAGGTCAGCGGCGCTTTTATGCTGGTGACCTTGGCCGGGCACGGCGAAATAAAGAAAACGCCGATTTCTTTTCCCAAAAGCCCCGTTTCTTTCACAGCCTTTTCCCTCGCCAAAGCCGCCGCGGCCTCCATCGGCGAAACAAGTTTCAGCACATTCCCCAAAAGATTTGGGAAACGCTCCCGAATCAGCCTCAGCACCGCAGGGCACGCAGAGCTTATGACAGGCTTTTTGAGTTCTCCGCCCGATATAAGCTTCCTCGTCGCGGCACTTATATATTCCGCACCGCGCGCCACCTCAAAAACATCGTCAAATCCGATTTTTAAAAATGACGTAAGGATTTTGTCCACGCTTATTTCGTGGCGGAACTGACTGTAAAACGACGGTGCCGGACAGGCAATGTTGTATTTAAACTTTTCAAGCTCCGAAAAACTGTCTGCCGCCACAATCTTTGCGTGTGACTGACAAACCTTTATACATTCGCCGCAGTCTATACAGCGCTCTTTTATTATCTTTGCCTTGCCGTGACGCACCCTTATGGCCTCCGTCGGGCAGTGCGTTATGCAGTTTGTACAGCCGTGGCATTTATTTTTGTCCAGTGTAACCGAGTGGAAATATTCCATCAATATCACCTCACAGGTTTATAATTAATGTCAAAGCAGTCCCTTCTCCCGGGCAGGTCTTTATATGCATCTCGTCCGCATATTTTTTCATGTTCGGCAGCCCCATGCCGGCGCCGAATCCCATTTCGCGCACCGCGTCGCTTGCTGTGGAATATCCCTCCTGCATGGCAAGCTCCACGTCCGCAATCCCCGGGCCGTGGTCGGTGAAGGTGATGCGTATGCTTTTGGCATTCACCTCTGCCTCACATTCTCCGCCGCCGCCGTGTATCATGGTGTTTATCTCCGCCTCATACATGGCAACAGAAACCCTGCGCACAACCTCCGGCGCAATGCCCAGCTTTTTCAGAACCGACTTGAAATTGCTTGAAGCTTCTCCCGCTGCGAGAAAATCGTCCCCCAATATGGTGTATTTTTTAATCATTTCCGCGCCCTCGCAAGCCCCCGTGATAAAGCTTCCCGCAAGCAGTATAAAGGGGGTGCGCCGTTGTCAAAACGGTTATGCCCTTCTCCTTTGCAAGCTTTATGACATCTTCCGGTGGGGTTTTCCCCCTCACAAAGCAAACTGCGGCAATGTCCATCATCTCGGCTGTTCTGATTACCTGCGAATTGATAAGCCCCGTAAGCAGCAGCGACTGATCCTTGACAAAAGCAAGCACATCGCTCATCAGGTCACACCCACAGGCAGTATGTATTTCCTTCTTTTCCAAATCATCCATATTCTCGCCGCTCAAAACTTCTGCGCCGAGAATTGACTTTATTTCCGACAACAGCATAAACTTACTCCTTAAAACAAGATTTTTAACCAAGCTTAACACCTTTATCTTTTATAAGCGGAAAATTTTATCAATACTTGCTCAATATATCATCAACATCATCTACGGTAAGACGTCCGTAAACCTCATCGTTTACCGTCAGCACAGGCGCAAGTCCGCATGCACCGATACAGCGCGTTGCGTCAATGGAGAATTTCCCGTCCGGTGTACATTCTCCGACATCAATTCCGAGGCGCTCCTTGATTTTTTCCAGAATGTCGCCCGAGCCCTTTACATAACATGCCGTGCCAAGACAGACGCCGACTTTGTATTCGCCCTTCGGATTCAGCGAGAACTGGGTGTAGAATGTGACAATCCCATAAATCTCGGCAAGCGGAATCGAAAGTCCTTCGGCAATCATCGTCTGCACTTCAATCGGCAAATATCCGTAGATGTCCTGAGCTTTGTGAAGAACGGGGATTGCCGCGCCCTCCTGACCCTTGTGTTCTTCGATTACTGCCATCAGTTCTTTTTCCTGTTCTTCAGTCCCCTTAAAAGGCACTGTGTTCTTTTTTTTCATCTATAAACCTCCTTCTTTAGACTGCAGGCAGACAATTGCAAAACAGCAGTTTTACAATCACCCGTCAGGTTACAAACACTATTCCTTTTTAGCATAATGTTATACACAACATATTATAACATACTTTCGTTAAAAATCCAAACAAATTTGTTAAAAAAATAATTTACTCTATTTTAGACAAATCATCAAGGCAGTTTTTGTAGAAAATTTACAGATATATTGATATATTTTTGAAAAAAAGCGAATTTCCATATGTTAAAATATAAATAACGGTATTTCTCGGCAAAACAATAAAAAAGTGATGTGAAAAATCCCCAAAACGCAAAAATTTAAACAGAACAGAAAAACTGAGCGAAGGCGTACACGCTGTATGCCTTCGCTCAGTTTGTTCATAGTATAAAACATTTTTTCAAAGAATATCCTTTTTCATAATTTCCGTCAAATATCCGGCAACAATCCTGTGTCCGTCCCTCAGCGGATGAATCGGTTCTTTCGGAACCCAGCCTGTCGAGTTGATATAATAAACATTGTCGCCGTATTGCCTGTTGTGCTCCGAAACAACTTCTCCTATCGTTTCTGCATGACTGCCGCAAAACGGCGTCAGGCAAACAATCTTTGATTTTGGGTTTCTGTCCCTCACAAGCTTCACAAACCTTGCATATTCATACTTCACTTCCTCTGCCGTTTTTCCGCCGTCGTTTGTGCCGTGGTTTATCACAATATAGTCCGCCTCTGCGCTCGGGCACGGATTTTCATGGCTGAAGAACGGGTATGCGTCATATACCTTCGGCACAGAACCGCAGCCGGCTTTTGTTGTGCCGACAGCGCCATAGCCCATGATAATCGGGCGCAGATTCAGTGCCTCGGCTGTGAGCCACGCATATGTCGCCGTTGCGTCGTCCTCAAAAACCCTGTCCCATAAAGTATGATATTTCTGATACGGCTCATCAATCAGCACGCCCTCGGTTATGGAATCACCGATAAACTCTATTGTATTTCTGCCGTCTGCCTCAAGTTCTCCAAATCCGTCTGCTTCAATCCCGACCAGGGACACCTTGGATTCAAGCGGTTCAAACCATCTCTGGTGCACCTCTGTCGAGCTTTTGAGAATCATCTCCACATAATGCTCGCCCTCGTCCGCCGATATTCTGATGTATTTGTCAATCGGCACTTCAATCCTTGCGCCGCGGTCAACACTTATGTAAACATGCGGATACGGCTCACGGCAGAAATCCACGTCAAATTCCAAAATTGCCATTTTGCCGGAAAACACAAATTCCGCTGTGGCGCCGTTTGCTGTGCAAACCGCAAATTTATCCGTCACCCTCCAGCGCGGCGAAAACCTGATTTTTGGGTCATTTGCTTTTATAATCATTTATTCTCTCTCCTCTGAATAATTTATAAAATTTCTGATTATTTTATCACACTTGCAGTAATAAAACAATACTTTTTCGGAAAAAGTTGTCGATAGTTGAATAAAATTTTTCCAATGTTGAATTTTTGTTTTAATTTGTTGGACAAACCGCAAAAAATGTAGTACAATAAAAGGTAATAAAATTTTGATTGGAGTGGCTATTTATGGGTATGACAATGACGCAGAAAATACTTGCAAGGGCATCGGGCAAAGCCTCGGTTGCCGCAGGAGATTTGATAATGGCAAACCTAAACCTTGTTTTGGGCAACGACATCACCTCGCCGGTTGCGATAAAAGAATTTGACAAAATCGGCAAAGATGTTTTTGATAAGGCAAAAATCGCCCTGATACCCGACCATTTTACTCCCAACAAAGACATAAAGTCGGCAGAGCAGGCAAAAACAGTACGCCTTTTTGCACACAAGCACGATATCGAAAACTACTTTGAAGTCGGGGAAGTCGGCATAGAGCATGCGCTTGTCCCCGAAAAAGGATTGGCAAAAGCAGGCGATGTCATAATCGGCGCAGACTCCCACACATGTACATACGGCGCACTGGGCGCATTCTCCACGGGCGTGGGTTCGACCGACATGGCGGCGGGCATGGCAACGGGCAAGGCATGGTTCAAGGTGCCGGACGCAATAAAATTTAACCTGACAGGCAAGCTTAAACCGTACGTCAGCGGAAAAGACGTTATCCTGCACATCATCGGGCTCATCGGTGTCGACGGCGCGCTCTACAAGTCAATGGAATTTGCCGGCGACGGGCTGAAAAACCTGACAATGGACGACCGTTTCACAATTGCAAACATGGCAATCGAAGCAGGCGCCAAGAACGGTATTTTTGAGGCAGACACCCTCACAGAAGAATACATGAAAGAGCACGGCGCATCGGGATATACCGTATTTACAGCCGACCCGGACGCACATTATTACCGTGTGATAGACATTGATTTGTCGCAGATTGACCACACCGTTTCTTTCCCGCACCTCCCCGAAAACACACGCACACCAAAAGACTGGGGCGATGTCGAAATCGACCAGGTTGTCATCGGCTCGTGCACAAACGGCAGAATTTCCGACCTGCGCCATGCCGCGCAAATTCTCAAGGGGCGCCATGTCAAAAAGGGCATAAGGGCAATAATCTTCCCGGCAACCCAAAAGATATATATGCAGGCGCTGAAGGAAGGCATACTGGAAACGCTTGTGGCGGCAGGCTGTGTTATTTCCGCGCCGACATGCGGCCCGTGCCTCGGCGGCCACATGGGCATACTTGCCGAAGGCGAAAGATGCGTTTCCACCACAAACAGGAACTTTGTGGGGAGAATGGGACACGTAAAGAGCGAAGTGTACCTGGCAAGCCCGGAAGTCGCGGCGGCAAGTGCTGTCACAGGACGCATCACCGCACCCGAAGAATTGATGTAAGGAGAGTGTAAGTCATGAAATTGGAAGGAACTGTTATAAAATACGGAGATAATATAGACACAGATGTTATAATTCCGGCACGCTATCTTAACGTAAGCGCCCCCGAAGAGCTGGCGGCGCACTGCATGGAGGACATAGACCAAACATTTACAAAAAGGGTAAAGCCCGGCGACATAATGGTCGGCGGTGCAAACTTCGGCTGCGGTTCTTCGCGCGAGCATGCCCCGATTGCCATAAAAGCCAGCGGCATTTCCTGCGTCATCGCAAAAGACTTTGCAAGGATATTTTACCGCAATTCCATAAACATCGGTCTGCCGATACTGGAATGCCCGGAGGCGTCTGAGGACATAGCAGAAGGCGACGAACTCTCAATTGATTTGTCAAACGGCACAATAGAAAACAAAACCAAAAACAAAACATACCGCGCAGTGCCGTTCCCCGGTTTTATGCAGGATATCATAAACGCCGGCGGGCTTATCGCTTACCTGAAGGAGGAAAAATAAAATGTCTGAATTTAACATTGCTTTGATACCCGGCGACGGCATAGGCCCGGAAATCGTTTCCGCCTCTGTGACCGTCCTGAACAAGGTTGCAGAAAAGTTTAACCACAAATTCAACTACGAAGAGGTTTATATGGGCGGCTGTGCAATTGACAAATTCGGCACAAGCCTGCCCGACGAATCCATAGAAAAGGCTTTGAAATCGGACAGCGTGCTGCTCGGCGCCGTGGGCGGCCCGAAGTGGGACGGTGTTCCGCGCGAAATACGCCCCGAAGCAGGGCTTTTGAAGATAAGAAAAGCGCTTGGGCTGTACTGCAATCTGCGTCCGTCCGTGCTCAATCCGCGCCTCAAGAGCGCATCTCCCCTCAAAGACTCAAAGCTTGAGGGAGGGCTTGACATCATGGTTGTGCGCGAGCTCACCGGCGGCATCTATTTTGGTAAACGCGCCCTTGCCCCCGATGGCAGCTGGGCTTCCGACGAAGAACGCTATTCTGTAGAAGAAATAACAAGAATCGGAAAAATCGCTTTTGACACAGCAAGACTGCGCAGCAAGCGCGTCGTTTCGGTCGACAAGGCAAATGTCCTGGAGTCGTCGAGGTTGTGGAGAAGGACCATGGAAGGACTGGCAAGGGACTATCCCGATGTTCAGCTCTCGCACATGTATGTGGACAACGCGGCAATGCAGCTGACCCTCAACCCGGCACAGTTTGACGTGCTTGTCACATCAAATATATTCGGCGACATACTCTCCGACCTTTCCAGTGCAATTGCCGGTTCCATCGGCATGCTCCCCTCTGCATCACTCGGCAAAACCAAGTGCGGCATGTATGAGCCGATTCACGGCTCCGCCCCCGACATCGCGGGCATGGGCATTGCAAACCCGATAGGCACAATCCTTTCCGCGGCAATGATGCTTGAGCTTTCCTTTGGGCTTTCGGAAGAAGCAAAGGCGATAAGAACCGCCGTGGACAAGGCGCTGGGGCAAAACGCAAGAACCGCCGACATCATGAGCGAGGGAATGACAAGGGTATCCACATCACAAATGGCAGAAATTATAGCAGAAAACATATAAAATCTAAAGTATGTAACTTTTTGTAATTTCAAAAAAACTATTCCCAAAAATCAAAATGTGTAGTATAATATTAATATATGGCGGCAAAGCGCCATCCGTACAAATGAGAACGTGAAACATCAGGACGTATATTCTCCTAAAAGGGAAGTGGTTTGAAAATGAAGATTGAAAAAATCGAACTCAACAGAATAAAAGTAACCTTATCCGCACCGGATTTGATTGATATGAATATTAATATAAAATCACTTACGCCCGGCTCTCCGAGGCTTCACGGTTTTCTGTATGAAATCATGGAAAAAGTGCGCAAAGAAACCGGCTTTAACCCCTACAGCGGTCAGGTTGTCGTGGAGGCAATGCCCGACGGCGACGGCATTGTCCTTACCGTCACAAAGCTCACAGACGAACCGCAAAAGAAAAAACGCCCGGGAAAAGTCAGGGTTGCGGGGCACAGAAGTGCAAAGAAAATTACATATAAGTTTGACTCGTTTGAGAATGTATGCGGCTTGTTTTCAAACAGCAGTCCCGAGCATTTTGCATCTGCCGGGCTTTATGAATATATGGACAATTTCTATATGGTTGTCCCCAAAAACGCCGCGCCGGTTCTCCCGGAATTCGGCCACCCCCAAACGATGCTGAACATAAGCGAAAGCTTTCTGTCGGAGCACGGCAAACTGCACGCAAAGGGAAAAACGCTGGTTGCAATGGCACAGGGCGTAAAAAATCTGGAAAAATAAAAAAATTAAAAGGGATTGCAACAACATGAATAAATTTTGTTGCAATCCCTTTTATAACACATTGTAACTTTTTGTCAATATAAATGTTTAATCCAAAGCATTTGTTTCCGCCGTATCCGAATTAAAATATATTATTTTCAGTAACATTGTTTTTATATCCACAACGACTGCATTTCCATATACCAGATTCAACAGTAAACCCTTCCTGAACATTCATAAATTTTGTACAGTTATCGCAAAACCAATAAATATATCCGTCCAAAAGCGATTTTTCCAAAACCGCATAACTACACCTTTTGCAATTCCACGCTTCGGTTTCTTTGTTAAACCTCATAAATCCATAACATACAAGGACAATATCTGCTTTTATGTCTTCTGTAGTCCATATCTTTCCTCCTTAACCTCATTAAAAACGATTATACTTTCGTCTTCCGTTTCCTTGTGAGCCGGGTTGGTCAAGTATGTATCTTGCAGTGCCTCTTTCAGCTTGTCACAACAAGGTTTAAACGACATATATGTAATTCCGCCGCCAACAATCCCCCCAACAATCGGGATTGCCTTTTTAAAAAATCCGGAAAACACTTCTTTTGTCATTTTGACACCAAACCACTTTGATATGCTTTTCACTATAGGGTATATGGCTCCTTTTGTAAGTGCCTTCTTCATCAGTTGCTTTTCTACTCCTCCTGCAAGTGCTTTTGCCATTGCCTTTATTGCATGATTTGCACCCACCACCCCATACATTGCACCAAAACAGACAATAAGAATATTTAATGTTTCGGAATCAAAATTCTGTCCATGTTCACTTGTGTCAATTTCCGGAAAACCGTACAAATACATCAATTTTTGCGCAACTCTCAGCATATAACCATAATATTGAACAATATCTGCCGATATCGTCGCTGCCATAGCTGCACCTCCCGGCATTCCAAGGGCAACCGATATGCCCGTGACGCATTTTTGTTCAAATTTCATAACATTGTCAGCAATCTTGTTTATATCTCCAATTGGTATTCCGGCTGTAGTTGGTGTGGACTCTATAGCCTTTTCTATAATGTCTTTCGGATAATTTTTTTCAAACTCCTTTGATAAAAAATCTTTCCTGTTGATTCTGACACCCGGTGTCTTTAGACCAAGGATGATAATATCCTCAATATCCACTTTTCCGTCACCGTTTACATCAATTACAGTCATTGCTTTATCTTTTGATTTATCGGCAAGTGTCTTTGTTTTGTCACTTATGCTTTCTGTTAATTTTCCTATTTTCCCGCCAATTTTTTCTTTACTAATCACTGAAACCACTCCTATGTTTTGACGATATTTGCCTCTCTCATAAAGCTCACACTCACATGAGCATCTGTATTTACCGTTAATGTTAATAATAAAAATCTTCTGTGTTTTTATAACCTATAATCCTCTTTATTTCTGATTTTAAATACTCACTTCATTTTCGCCGTAAAACATTTTAAAATTTACTTTTTCCTTAACAATTTTATAGGTATAATAGCCCCAAAAAAACAAACAAAAAAATATTACCTTAACCAACCGCTTAAATATACCATATAAAATCCACTCTGTTATTGAACCCGAAACCAAAGACCTTCGCCCATTTTTCATTTTATGTGTTTCATAAATTCTTGCTTTTATATTCATTCCTCCATCCCAAAATATAATATTCGCGAAATTTACAAATGCTGTTATGAGAGTATTCCTAAAATAAAAAAGTGCGTCCTTACAATAGAAGAACGCACCGAAAATTGCAGACTCCTATTGTTGCCACACAATTCTCAACAAATTTTAGGATACTCTCCAAACTTGATAAGCGGAATCTACAGTTTTACCATATTCATTACTTATCAAGCACAACAGGGTACAGTACCCCCAAAAAAACAGAGAGTCCCCCCGGAAAAGTTGATTAAATTGTGTGGCATTTATAATTATATCATTTTTTTGTCTAACATGCAATACATTCCAAATATTTTCTTAATTTTTTATAATAATTATCTGTCACACGCAAATTAAGCACATAAAACCATTGTGTTTTAATAATATTAAACTCATGCAAATTTTGCAAACAAAAAACGCATACCATCAAAAGTGATATGCGTTTTCATTTCCTCCTGCTTTTATCCTCTCAAAAGTTCGGAAAAAGCACCGCCCTTGTTTTCCAATTCTTTATATGTACCTTCCTCAACCACTTCGCCGTTTGAAAATACCATTATCCTGTCCACATTCTTTATTGTGGACAGCCTGTGCGCAACAATGATGATTGTGTGCGTTTTCATCAAGTCCTCCATTGCCTGCTGAATGTGCTTTTCCGAAATGTTGTCCAAAGCCGAGGTCGCCTCGTCAAATATCAGTATGTCCGGATTGCCCAAAACCGCCCTCGCAATGGCAATTCTCTGCATCTGCCCGCCCGAAAGATTCACACCGCCGTCGCCTACAACAGTGTTCCAGCCGTTTTCCATGTCATTGACAAATTCGTGCACATGCGCAATTTCCATGGCGCGTATGATATCTTTATTTGACGCGTCGGGGCGCGCAATCTTCACATTGTCCCAAATCGAACCGTAGAAGATAAACGGACTCTGCGGCACAATCCCAAAAGACACCCTCAGGTCATGTATACTATAATCCTTCACATCGCGGCCATGAACCATGACGTGCCCCTCTGACACATCATAAAGACGCATGGCAAGCTTTGTGAGTGTGCTCTTTCCGCTCCCCGAAGAGCCGACCAGTGCTACACTCTCGTTATACTTTATCTCGCAATTAAAATGCTTAAAAATCTGCCTGTTGTCATATCCAAAGCTTACATCGCGGAATTCTATACACGGTCTTCCCTTTGCCTGTGCACTCTCACGCTCCACGCTTATGTCACGCTGGCTTCTCTCTTCCTTTTCCGGTGTTGATGTGTGCTGTTCCAGAATCTGCACAATCTTCATCAGCCCCGACTCGGCGCTGCTCTTTTGCAGACCGATGTTGAGCCACGCAATCAAAATTGAAAGTATCGCCCCCATGCTGGACAAAAAGGCATACAAAGTGCCGACAGACATGCCGCGGTATATGCAGGAGAATGCGCCGACAATGTAGACAACCGCTGTCCCCACATACTGAATCATTTCGGGCTTAAAGCTTTCCATCGCCTGTGACACCGCCGTCGAAACACCTTTTTTGTACATTTGTTCAATAAAATACTGAAATGTCTTGAATGAATCTGCCTCAACCCCATAAAGCTTTATTGCGTCCATGCCGTGCAGAGTGTCATTCAGATATTTGCTTGCCTCCGCCTCTGTCCTTATATAATCCGATGAAACCATGCGGATTTTGCGCCTTGAAATATGGTTTATCACCGCCATCGTCAATGCCGTCAAAAGCAGAATCAGCGTCAGCACCCAGTCGTAGCTCATCAGCGCAACAACCGAAATCACAAGTGACACCGCCTGATACGGCACCGATTGAAACATCTGGTGCATATATGTTTTTATATTGATAATCGGCGAGCCCATTATACAATTAAACAGCTCACCCACCGACACCTTGTTGTAGAACCTCATGCACATGTGCTGAACATGGTTGAAAAAATGCGACCGCAGATTGAACAGCGAGCCCTCAAGCGCCTCCATCATCTTCTTGAACCCCAGCCGCCACATAAAAATACGCGTCGCGCCAAAGACAAGATAAACAATACACATCAGGCTCACAAAGGACAGCTTATCCTTTGGCGAGAGTGCATGGTTTGAGATGCCGTTATCCACAATATATTTTATTATAAGCGGCTGACATGCCACGCAAACACCCACAATCACCGAACTGAACGCCGTAAAAACAAGCTTTTTGCGGTACTCTTTTATGTACCTGTTCATATGATGCCAAAAGTTGAAATCATTCTTTTTTTTCATGGCTTGCGCCCCCCCGAAAAGACTCTTTTTTATATGTGATTTGTCTTACCGCTTGCAGTATATCCATTTACCGCCCAAAAGTCAATAGTTTTTTCCTTTTGTAATTATAATGTAATATAATACGCCGCCGCAAAAAAATATACGCACTAAACCCGGCGGATAAACAGCCCCAAAACAGCTGATTACCCGGCAAGCCGGTGCGTATTCTTTTTTTATTTCACCAAGACCTTTTCCACGGCGCCGCCGATTATTTCCGCCATGCACCAGAACCCGAAATCATTGGGGTGAACCCCGTCACAGGTGACCATGTCACGGTCTTTATAATTCAGGATATCCTGACCGTTTATGAAATATACATTGTTGTCGCCCGCGGCCTTTGCCGCTTCATATGTTTCGCGGATAATGCGTATGCGCTCTTCCCTTTCCTCCGCCACAGACGGATTCGGGCGCGAAATCATTATCACAGGCAAATCGGGGTGCGCTTTTCTTATCTTGTCAAACATACGCTTATGTGTTTTTCTCAGGTGTTCAACCGTCGGGGCATTGTGGTCGTAGTCATAGATAAAAACAGACATGTCAAGCCCGGCGATATAATCGGCAATCACGTCCTCTGCCCTGGCGTTGCCCGAAAAGCCAAGGTTTATATAATCTGTGTCCAGCCTTCTCGAAATCACCGCCTCATAGCAGTTCCCGGGGCGTGACGCGCACCCCCCTTGGGTGATTGATGAGCCGTAAAATACAACCGGGGTTTTATACTTGTATCCGCCGCCGGGAAGAAGCTGTGCGTCCTCCTGCAAGCCCACAAGGAGCTCCGACACATTGCTGTAGAGCGGAAAATTTATGATTATGTCGCGCATTTTCCTGTCAGCAAACTCTATGATTCCTTCAAAACCGCCGTCCAGCTCAAACGTTGCGCGGAAACGGTCTGCATATGTAATCGGCGGATTGTACGAGGAAACAAACTCCCCGTCCGCATATAGGTCAAAGCCCGCGCTGCCGACAGCCGGCATATGGGGCATAAGCGCAACCCACGGCATTTTTGCCTTGATTGCAACATATTTGGAATCCGTCTTGAACCGCACCCTCACCCCGGCGGTGTTGGTGTGCAGTGCATACGCCCCGTCGCTCATCTCTTTTGCCACTTTGTCGGGCACTCTCCGAAACAGCTCCCCCGACTCCGGCGCATAGATGCCGTACAGCTTAAACGGCTCATTCCTCACGTCATATGATTTCAAATCCTCTTTGTCCACCTGTCCCGAAACAAAATTTTTGTCAATTTTACTTATGTCAGACATTTTATATTCTCCTTCTGTTTTATGTTTTTTAGGTAATTGTAAAACTAATGTTTTCCAATTAATATTCTTAGGTAGAAATAAAAAGTTCCGGCTGATTTTAATTTTACAGCAAGTTGAAACTTTTTATTTCAGCCAAAAATGACGCACATGTCGTCATTTTTGATTACCAATCAGAGGTTGGCACCCCCGATACCCCCCGCAAAGATGCGGTGGCTAATTGTAAAATTTACATTTTACAATTACCTATTTTATGTTTTTATATAGGTAATTGTAAATTTTACAATTGCCTATTTCATATTTGCAAAGAGTTCCACTGCTTTTGCAAAGTTCTCGATAGTCTTGTCCTCATCTCCGTGCTCAATTCCGTCACGCACACAATGCTTTATATGTCCTTCCAAAACCACTTGTCCGCATTTGTGCAATGCAGACTTTGCCGCGTTGATTTGCGGCAGCACATCTTCACATGGGATATCCTGGTCAACCATTCTGTCAATCGCCTGCACCTGACCGATTATCTTTTTAAGCCTTCTGTGAAGATTGTCCGAAGCCATACACTGTTTTATCATTCTTCTCCTCTCCGGGGAATTCATACCTCAAAAGGTACCGTGTCTATTATATGCCTTTTTTCCGCATAAGTCAATAGAAGAAATAATTAGAAGAAATGTATTGACCTTTTCGACAAAATGTGATATAATAAATATATCAAAAACTTAATACAGGGGAGCTGAATTCCGGCTGAGAGGAAACATTGGTTTCGACCCTTTAAACCTGATTTGGATAATGCCAACGTAGGGATTTTCATGCGCTTTTTTTTCGGTATGTCCTTTTGGGCATGCCGTTTTTCTGTATTAAGGGATAATTGATATTAGGTAATTTCAAAATTTACATTTTACAATTACCTAATGACTGTTCTGACGGAGATGTTTAACGTGAAATTTCTTTCCCGTCCATGTCTCCTGCGGATTTTATTGCACATGTGCAATAAAAATCTCTTATCATTACTTTACCATACGGATAAGAGAAAATCAAATTATTATTTATGCCGGTGTATGGCGGCGGAATGGAGATTATTATGAAAACAAAAAAAATCATTGTATCTGCACTTTTTATCGCAATTGCGACGATTCTCTCGCTGATAAAACTTTTTGAACTGCCCTTCGGCGGAAGTGTCACCGTTGCCTCGATGGTTCCGATTGTCCTCATCGCATACATATACGGAACAAAATGGGGGCTTCTTTCTTCTTTTGTATACAGCATTATACAGCTTATCGCCGGGATTGCAACGGGCATAATTTCAAAAATGTTTCTGCCCGGTGACGACCAGATGCTTGTCTGGCAGGCGGTTTCCATCTGTATTCTGGACTATATCCTCGCGGCGTTCTCCCTGGGGCTCGGCGGTGTTTTCAAGGGCAAATTCAAACACGCCTCCACAGAAATCATTCTCGGCGCTATCCTTGCCACCTTTGTGTGCTGGGTTATGCACACCGTTTCGGGGTTCATTTTCTACGGCGCATGGGCTGAGTGGTTCTTCGGCGACGAAACGGGTCTTGCCATGATTTCCGCGGCAAAACCTTTCTGCGACTGGGTAATGGCGCACATAAGCGGACGTTCTCTTGCACTTTTCTATTCTGTGATATATAACGGCGCCTATATGCTCCCGGAAACAATCATCACAGCCGTTGTTTCCCCGATTGTTTACCGTGCTGTCAAAAAAGCAAAAATATTTTAAAAAACCGCATAAACACTTGTTTGCAACCGTCGGTTGACAAAATTCCTTTTTGTCTTTCTTGCATGCAACCGCAAAATAATGTATAATAACATCAACAACAATACATTAAGGAGGCGGTCAAATGACCATAGGCGAAAGAATACACGGCTTGCGCAAACAAAAGAATATGTCCCAGGAGGAATTGGCTTCCCTTGTCGGGGTGACCCGTCAGGCGCTTTCAAAATGGGAGTGTGACGCATCTGCCCCGGAAATCGAGAAGGTCATTGCGCTCAGTCAATATTTCGGGGTGTCAACCGACTATATCCTGCTCGGCAAAGAACCGGCAGCAGCGGACGCACAAAAGAAAACGGGAAACATAACCCCCAACAGTGCACTTGCCTTTTGCACAATCCTTGCCGCGGCAGGCACATTGATTGCATATGCTTTGGCAAATGACGGCACAAACTTTCTTTATTGGGGGATATCAAAATCAATGTGGGGGATTTTGCTGCAGATACTCGGCATCGGGCTTTTTGAGATGTTTTACTTCAGCCGCAGCTCCTGCCGCAAAACCCAGATGATATTCTGGTGCATAAACACATGGTTTGTGACGCTGATGCCGCTGATATTTGCGGCAGGCTTTGCGGCACGGTACCTTCCATATTGTTCGCTTATTTATATGTTCCTCACAGCCGGGATATATTTTGCGTTCAACTTATGCGTAACATTGGTTTTGGCATATATAATAAAGAGAAAATAAAAAAATGCGCCTACCGAAGCAGACGCACAAAAACGCAAACCCCGATAGTCGCCAAACCAATACATGTAATGATTATCTCATACTCACAATGCCGGGCATTTGCATTTTTAGCAAATTTAATATTGTGAGTATTCCAAAAAAAGGCATAAATATACCACAAAAAAATAAAGGGGTTTTCAAAAACCCCTTTATTTTTTCATTATATTCTATTCTTCCTTTGCCGCCTTTATTCCGCTCACTGCGGCAAATGCCGCCGGCACAGTTGTCATATACGCAACGGAATTTCTTATAACAAGCCTTCTTATGTCGCTGTCACCTGCCGCGGTATTCACCACAATGTCCACTTCTCCGTTTATGATTGCATCGCCGATGTTTGGTCTGCCGCCGTCCAGGCGTTTCACACGCTCTGCCTTTATTCCGAGTTCTTCCAATTCTTTCTTGTGTTCCGCCGTCGTTAGGATTCCAAACCCGGCAGAAATAAATTCACGGCACAGCGCACCAAGATGGCTGTTGTCCCTCTCGCTCAGGTTTATGTACACATTTTTCCCCAGCGGCAAGCGCGCCCCCGCCGCCTCCTGTGCCTTGAAAAATGCTTCGCCAAAGGTCTTGCCGACGCTCATGACGCTCCCTGTCGAGCGCATGTCCGGCCCCAGAATCGGGTCACATTCGTCAAAAACCTCCCACGGGCACACAACTTCTTTGACGCCGACAGAGCCACGCCCGTCCGCCGCGGCAAATTCCGCTTTTTCGCCCGCCGCGGCACATGCACCCAAGCCAGCCAAATCTATTCCGCACATCTTTGATACAAACGGCAAAGTCCTTGACGCGCCGATTTTTACGGCCATCAGATAAATTTTGTCGCGGTCAACCGCAAAACGCATATTGACATTTCCCTTGATTTTAAGCTCTGACACAACGCTCCGGGCATAGCCGTATATCGTACGGCGGTTTTCCTCCGTTATGCTTCTCGGCGGAATCACACATGCGGAATCTCCGCTGTTTATCCCTGCCGATTCTATATGTTCCATAATCTCGGGCACAAAAAGCTCTTCGTCCATGTACACCGCGTCAAGCTCACACTCCACGGCGCTGAAAAGGAAGTTTTCCACCCTTATCGGGTTTCCCTGTGAAATACCGCTTGTTTCCAGATAATTAAGCATCTCGCCCGAGGCATAAACCGTTTTCCCGGAAGAAGCAAGCCTCCCGGAAACCCACACGGGGTAGCCGATGCCCTCCGCAACGGCAAGTGCCTCGTCTATGTCGGTCACATTCTCTGTGCGCGGAGAAGGAATGTTCAGCCTTTGTGTCATTTCCATAAAGCTGTGCTTGTCAGCAAGCACAGCATATGCCGCACTGTCCGCGCCCGAAACCGTAAATCCGTCCTTTTCAAGCGTTGCGGCAATCTCCCCGGCACAACTGCCGGCAAACTGTGTGATGATTATGTCCGGCTGTTCAATTCTGCACACTTCCAAAACGTCCTCCGGGGTCACCGCCTCGAGATACACGCGGTCAAACACTCCGCCCGACACATTTACGGGGTTTATGTATATCGTCTTATATCCGCGCTCGCCAAGCGCACGCGCTCCGCATTCCGCCGCAAACTTCAGTTCGCTGCTCTGCCCGATTCGGTTTGCGCCGCCGCCCACGACAAGCGCCGTCTTTCCCCCCAGTCTTTTTTGCTGTGCACCGCTGTGATAGGTGAGTGCAAAGCGGTTGTCGCCGATTTCAATTACATTTTCACACGGCTGTATATCTTTCACGCTCTCTCTTATTTCCTTTTCTCCCACCGACAAAAGCCCTGCGATGTATTTTTTTGAAAATCCTTCTTTCACGGACTTTATCAGCACAGGCTCAACCGGCACTCTTGCGCGGTACTTGAGGAGTCTGTTCTCCATCATCAGCAGTTCTCTCATGTGCGCGATGAAATATTGGTCAATGCATGTTATGCGGCTTATTTCCTCAACCGATGCATTTTTCCTCAGTGCTTCGTATATAAAATGCAAGTCATTGCTTGACGGTGTGATAAGCCGTGTCAAAAGCTCTTCTGCCGAATATCCGCAAGCCTTTGCAAGACCATAACAGCCCCCGGCGCGCAATGCCTTTTGCAAAGCCTCCCCAAAGGTTTTGCCGATGCCCTGTGCACTCCCCGCAGAACGCATCTTTGTGTCCAGAATGTCCGCCGCGTCGGGGAATGAATCAAACGGGAACACAGGCACCCTCACAGAATAAAAGCTTTTCTTTTCGTCGTAGTTTTCCAATTGTGCAATGTCGGAAATCGACTCGCCGAAAATGACAGATGCCGCAATACATGCAAGGTTTATGCCCTTTGTGTCGGCGGCATACGCAAAAATCCTGGAAACCGACGGCGTCACCTTCACAACAACCCATTCTCCGTTTTTGGGATTCTTTGCAAAACGCACATCCGCAGCCCCCACAATCTGCAAAGCCTCGGCAATCCTGAATGCCGCCTCCTCAAATTGCTTGTACTCTTCCTCCGAAAGCGTCACCGCCGGCGTCACCGCGGCAGAATCGCTGCTGTGCACATCAAGCGGATTTATGTCCTCCACAGATGCAATTGTCATGATATTGTTTTTTGCATCTCTGATGACCTCAAATTCATATTCGTTGCGTTCAATCAACGCCTCGCTTATCAGTGCCGACGCACTCGTGCTTGCATTCAGCACAGGCTCTATAAATCTCTTCAGTTCCTCCTTGTTGAAAACAAGGCTGTTTGCATTGGAATATCTGCTGTAAGGGGAACGTATCACGACATGATAGTCATATTTTGCCGCGGCGCTCTCCGCCTCCTCCACGCTGTGCACCACAATCCCCTCGTGAGTTGCAATCCCCAGTGAATCCATTATGTTCTTGAATTTCACCGGGTCCTCACAACATTCCATTGCATACACCGACACGCCGATTGGGCGCACGCCGTGCTTTGCCAAAATCCCTTTTGACGCCAGTTCATGACAAAGTGTCATTGCAAGCTTGCCGCCAAAGAACGGCAGCAAAATGTCGGGCTTTTCCTTTTCTATAATTTTTTCTATGTTTTCCACCCCAAGCGGCTCTGTATAAACCTTCCCTCCGCAAAATGCCGAATTGGAAAGCGCCTGTGCGTCAGGGTTTACAATCACCGTTTCATAGCCCATTTCCATAAGCCGTTTTACCGCCTCACATGCCATAAAGTCCAGCTCGCCGGCACCGCCGATATTCACGGCTCCCGCCCCAATCATCAGCACTTTTTTCACGTCTTGCCTCTTTGTCATCTGTGTTTGCTCCTTTCAAGATATCTCCGTCATATTTTTGCACTCAACCTGAAAACATCGCTCGGTCTGCCAAGAACTATTATGTGGTCGCTTGCCTTAAACATGTATTGCGCCCCCGGCAAAGGTGTCAATACGTCGTTTTCCTTTATTGCAAGTATATTTATATGATATTTTTTCCGTACATCTATGTCAACAATTGTCCTCCCTGCCCACTCGGGCTTTACGGGGATTTCAAAAATCGAAAAATCGTGGGAAAGCTCGATAAAATTAAATATATTTTCCTGATTATATCTCACGGCAAGCTTTTCCGCTATCTCCCTTTCGGGATAGAACACGTCGTCCGCGCCGTTTCTCAGCAAAAATTTGGATTGAATGTCACTGCTTGCCTTGGAAACAACGGTCTTTGCTCCCATTTCCTTCAAAAGCGAGGTTATCTCAAGCGACGACTGAAAATTCTCACCGATTGTGACAAAGCACACGTCAAAATTGTTTATACCCAAAGCCCTGAGCACAACAGGGTTTGTGCAGTCGCCTATTTGCGCGTCGGCAAATTCCGGTGCAAGTTCCTCCACAATGTCCTCGTCTCTGTCCACAATCATCACTTCGTTTTTCAGCGCACTCATGCGCCTTGCAAGGTGTTTTCCCACACTCCCCATTCCTATAACCAAAATAGACTTCATCAGTTTTCACTCCTCAACCTATCAAAATTTCCTCCTTGGGGCTTTCCAGCGGAACATTCACTTTCTTCTCTGCCAAAACCATGCCCAGCGTAAGTCCGCCCACACGTCCGCCATACATCAGAACCATCAGTATGATTTTTGACAAAAGCCCCAGTTTTGCCGTTATTCCCATGCTCAGCCCGACAGTCGCGGCGGCGGAAACCGTTTCAAAAAGCACTTCGCCAAATCCAAGTCCCTCGGCAACACATATCACAAAGGAGGCAAAAATCACTGCCGAGAGGTACAGCGTAATCACGGCAGAGGCGCGCCTTGCCGTGTCCTCGCTTATGCGCCGCTTAAATATTTCCACATTTTTGCTGCGCCTTGCGGAAGCCGCCGCTGTCATGATGAGCACCCACAGCGTTGTGGTCTTTATGCCGCCGGCTGTGGAACCGGGGTTACCGCCTATAAACATAAGCATAATCACCGTCAGCACACCTGCGCCGCTCAGCCGCGACAAATCCAGCGCAGAAAACCCCGCCGTCCTCGGCGACACCGCCCCGAATGCCGCGGCAAGCAAAGCCTCCCAAAATGACATTCCTGCCAGAAGCCCGTCCTTTTCCGCAATATAAAACAATGCTGTGCCGCCGGCAGACAAAACCGCCGTTGACACCAAAACAATCTTTGTGTGCAGCCTATAGCGCGAAAACCGCAGTCCGCATTTTTTTATATCGCTCCAGACGGCAAATCCCAATCCACCGACAAGAATAAGCCCCATAAGCACAAAGTTCACCAAAGGGTCATGCACATAAGCCGTCATGGAAGTATATTCGCCCGGCATTATGTCAAAGCCGGCATTGCAAAAAGCGGACACAGAATGAAACACCGCACTGCATAAGCCTTCCAAAAAACCCATTTGGGGACAAAATCTGAAACATAAGAGAGCCGCGCCGCTCCCCTCAAAAATCAGCGTGCCGATAATGATTTTCTTCAAAAGTGCCACAATGCCGCCCAACTGCAAACCGCCTGCCGACTGCATCAAAAGCTTGCGCTGTCTGAGGTGTATGGTTTTACCCATAAGCATCGCCGTGAGGGTAAAAAGGCTCATAAATCCGATTCCTCCGGTCTGTATCAGCACAAGTATCACGCATTTTCCGAATATGCTCCAATACCCGGCGGTGTCGCGCACCGCAAGCCCCGTCACGCATGTCGCTGAAACAGAGGTGAACAAAGCGTCCGAAAACCCGGTGAATCCGCCGGATTTTGACGATATCGGCAGCCAAAGCAAAACCGCACCGCCAAAAATTATCAAAAGAAAACCCAACGCAATGACGCGCGCATATGACATGCGCCTTTTCACCGTGTCAAACACCGACAGCACTCCTTTCAATTTTTTATATAGGTGTAATTGTAAAATGTAAATTTTGCAATTGCTTATCTTTTATTATACCACTCTTTTTAAAAATAAGATAGTATTTTTTTTCACTTTCGTTATTTTTTACAGAATATTGCGGACTTTTTTGCAGGCAAAAAAAATCTTTGCTGACCGACATTCACAAAACCGTAATATAATTCATAAAAAGTTAATAAAAAAACACAAAATTTTTAATTGATTAAACACCGCACCGACACAAGCGCATGCTATTATATAATTACCCGATAGGGAATAAGACACGAAAGAAGGTGAGCGCCATGGGTAATGACACTGCGGCGGAAAGTGAGTTGTTTAAAAAGACCGATTCCCCCGTCGGTGACAAAACGGCTTAAAAAGCTTACAACAGCTTACTGCTGCAGAATATAAAAAAACTCTCCTTTCCCCCAATATGAGAGAAAAATGCGGTTTGTGCTTTTTCCGCCAAAAAAAAAACGGTTTGAACGAAATTGTGCCGTAAGACCCGCGGCAGGGTTTTAAAAAAGCAACAAAAAAACGTTTCGGGCGACGCCGATAATCCCCGGAAGAAGGGTACGTTTTAAAAAAATCCCTTTAAATAAGGAACTGATAAAAAATCGTTCCCCCTACCCCTTAATTTAATATATACATAAAAAACAAGGAACTCCCCCGGTTCCTTGTTTTTTATGTCTGTGACCGAATCTCCTTCATCTCACTTTGGGCAATCTCTTTTGCGTGTTTTCTTACTTTAATCACATATTCCGTTCCCCAGTCAAACGACTTTTCACGCATGTCCGCCTGGACTCCGTTTTCGCGCATAATGTCGATTGCCTGTTTTATCGTATTTGTAAACATACGCATGTCATGGTACGCGGAAATCCTGATTTTTCTGTTTTTGGACGCTTTGGCATTCAGCATGTCCTTCACCAATTCTTCGCTTTGCCTGACGTTCAGTTGTTGTTCGTATATCGTCTTTGCCGCAATGCACTGCAATTCTTCGGACGTAAGATGCAAAAGCGCACGCGCATGTCTTTCAGTCAGCGCATAGTCGGAAATAAGCATCTGTACGCGCGGCGTAAACCGCAAAAGCCTCAGCTTGTTTGCCACGGTGGATTGGCTTTTGCCCAGCTTTCTGGCAAGCTCCTCCTGGGTGATGCCCTGGTCATGTATAAGGCGCTGATAGCCCTGGGCAATTTCAAAAAATGTCAGATCCTCTCTTTGGAGATTTTCCAGGAGTGCGATAAGCGCAGACTTTTTTTCGTCTGCCTCGACGACAATCGCCGGCACCCTCACAAGCCCCGCCATTCTCGAAGCCCTCACTCTGCGCTCTCCCGCCACAATCTCATAGCCGTTGTGCACACGTCTGACTGATATCGGCTGAAGCACACCGTTCTGGGCGATTGAAGAAGAAAGCTCCTCCAGCCCTATTGTGTCAAAATTTTTTCTTGGTTGGTTTGGGTTTGGTCTTATTGCGCTCAGCGGAATCTGCACCACCCTGACCTTGTCCTTTTCTTTTTTAAAAATCTCAATCATCAGCCTTATCCCTTTCAAAAAAAATTATATATAATTGTAAAATACCGGTTTTATAATTCTCCTCCGCACTCTTTGCACAGGGTGTTGAAACACCGTTTTTCCGCCAAGTCATCAATTACAGATTCGTTGCTTTGACAAAAAAATTAGTCAATAGCCGACGGCAGAGGGCCGCCGGCTATTGCTCGGTGTGGTGGAAGGTGCAAAACAGATTCTCGGGGGTGTTTTCTGTTTTGGCATACCAGGCTAATTGGGAGCTTGTCTTAATATGCCGTGCCCTAATCTGTTTTACATTTACAATTATACCATATTTTTTTCAAAATGGAAGAAAAACACTTCGACTAAAAATGTGCATTTTCTCACTTTATTGCACTTTTCTTCAAATTATAACAAGTGTTGATAGGTGTTTTTGACGGAATACCCGCTTTTCTCGGATATTGCATCGGAGTATGTCGCACTTTTTTTACAATAATTATCTTGTGCGACAGCTCTGTGAACGGTATTTCCACGGGAAACACCTCTTCAAGCTTGCCGCCAAGCACCGTTATTGCACGCCGTGCATCGTTCAGTTCTTCTTTCGCCATCGGCCCCTTCAGCGCAAGGAAATATCCCCCAACCCTGACAAAGGGCAGGCAAAGCTCTGAGAGCACCGACATATTCGCCACCGCTCTCGCCACGGCAGTGTCATATTTTTCTCTTTCCCGTCTTGCCCCGTCCTCGGCGCGTGCGTGCACAAACTCTATGCCGGGGATGCCGATTTTCTCCGCCGCCTCTTTCAAAAAATTAATGCGCTTGTTAAGCGAGTCCAGCAGTGTCAGTTCAATTTCCGGGCATGCAATTTTCAGCACAAGCCCCGGGAACCCCGCGCCCGTGCCGACGTCTATCACGCGCCCCGACACCTTCTCCGTCAAAATCGGGGTCAAGCTGTCCAGAAAATGCTTTGTATACACGCCGAAATCATCTGTTATCGCCGTGAGGTTCATTTTTTCATTCCATTCCAGAAGAACCTTTTTGTATGTTTCAAGCTGTCCGAGCCGGTCTTGCGTCAGGGCAATCCCCAGCTTTTCAGCCCCTTCTTTCAGTATATCCGCCATCATCTTTCTCCAATCCCAAAATTACCTGAAATCAAAAACGGGCAATCGCCGAATATGAACTCTCGCAATTGCCCAAAAAATCAGAAAAACAAATGCTCCGCCAAAATCTTCAGTCCAATCCCGACAAGAACAACACCGCCAAGGATTTCCGCTTTGTTGCCGAAGAGGTTGCCGCATTTTCCGCCTATGTACACCCCTGCCGCGGAAATCACAAATGCCACAATGCCAATTATCCCCGACGCCTGCAAAAGCGCCGTCTGCGCAAGCGTGCACGGCGAAACAACACCCATGCCCATGGTTGCAAAAGTGACCCCGACAGCCAGCGCGTCAATGCTTGTCGCAATTGCAAGCATTGTCAAAAGCTTGTTGTCCAGCGGATTCTTTATGTTTTCCTCCTCGTCCTTTTCGCTCAGTGCCTCATAAATCATCTTGCCGCCGATGAAGGCAAGCAATATAAAGGCAATCCAGTGGTCAAACGCAGAAATAAGCACAGAAAAAGCGCTCCCCAAAAGATAGCCCAAACACGGCATCACAAACTGAAATACCCCAAAAAACAAGCCAATCTTAAACATTGCGCCCCCATGAGGCTTTTTCAGAACCATTCCGCTTGTTATGGAAACGGAAAAAGCGTCCATGGCAAGCGCCACGGCAATAAAAAATACCGATATAATATCCATATAAAACCTTCCTTTTTTGTTTGTTTGCAGTTGCAAAGCTTTTTATTATTTATGTTCCGGCTTTTTGTCCCTTGTCATCAGGTCTGTCACCGCAAGCCTCGGGTTTTTGCCCTCAAAGAGTATCTTGTTTGCCTCCTCGACAATCGGCATCGACACGCCGTATCTTTTGCCAAGCTCATATGCCGCACCGGCTGTGTTTACGCCCTCGACAACCATGCCCACCTCGGCAAGCACTTTCTCAAGCGGCTCGCCCTTGCCCAGCAAAATCCCTGCGCGCCTGTTGCGGCTGTGCATGCTTGTGCAGGTCACAATCAAATCCCCGACACCCGAAAGCCCCAGAAATGTTTCGGCGTCCGCGCCCATCGCCACGCCAAGGCGTTTTATTTCGGCAAGTCCCCTTGTCATGAGGGCGGCTTTTGTGTTGTCGCCATAGCCCAATCCGTCGCATATGCCGGCACAGAGCGCAATGACATTTTTGAGCGCTCCGCCCAGCTCCACGCCCACAACGTCATGTGAAGTATATATCCTGAAATCACTGTTCATCACAAAGTTCTGCACAAATTCCGCCGCCCCTGCGTCACGCGACGCAACCACATTTGTCGTCGGCAGCTTCACCGCAACCTCCTCCGCATGCGACGGGCCGCTCATCACAACCACCCTTGCCTGCGGTATCTCCTCCGAAAGAACCTGTGAGAGCCGCTTTAAACTGCCCTTTTCCAGTCCCTTTGAAAGATTCACCAAAACAGTGCCGTCTTTTATACAGCCGCACAGTTCTTTTGAAACCGTGCGCACAAGAGGACTCGGGAGCGCAAAAACAACAAGTTCCGCACCCTCTGTTGCCACACTCATGTCAGAGGTAAATTTTACATTTCGGGGGATTTTCACGCCGGGCAGATATTTTTTGTTCTCCCCGTCAGTCCTTATCTTTTCCAGTTCCTCCTCAAATTTGTTCCACAAAAAGACATCTCTGCCCATGCCGGCAAGATGCACCGCCATCGCCGTGCCCCAGCTTCCCGCACCTATTACACATGCTTTCACCTATGTCACTCCTTATCTTTCTTTGAAAAAAGTTTATTTTCACAGCCGTTTTTCAGCCTTGATATGTTGGCATGATGCTTCACAATCAAAAGCGCCGCCATAAGCACTGCCGAAAGCAGAAAAATTATATTGAAATTTTTCTCACCAAGCATAAACCCCAGCGCCAAAACAGGGTACAAAACCGCCGCAGACACCGAGCCGAGCGAAACATAGCGCGAAACAGCCATGACTGCCAAAGCCGCAGCAAGCACAATCAGCCCAATCTGCCAGTTAATCATCAAAACCGCGCCAAGGCTTGTCGCTACGCCTTTGCCGCCCTTGAATCCGAAAAATACCGGGAAATCATGTCCCAGCGCGACAAAAAAACCGGCGACATATTGCAGACTGCCCTCAAAAAAGCTCCCAGGTGCCGCGTTTTTCAGCCATATATTGAACAAAAGCGCCAAGCCGACAGCCAAAACACCCTTCACCACATCGCACACCAAGGTGAGCACACCTGCCGCCTTGCCGTGCACACGCAGCATGTTTGTCGCGCCGGCATTGCCCGAGCCTTCCCTGCGGATATCTTCTGCTCCCATGGCCTTTGAGATAATCACCGCGCTTGAAACGCTTCCTATAAAATATGAAACCACCACAACCAAAACAACAATTACCGTTTCCATAAAACCATTCCTTTTTTTTATTTATCCTTTTTTCTTTCTCTGATGATGAAGTGAATCGGCGTTCCCTCAAAGCCGAAGGCGGCTCTGAATTGATTTTCTATATATCTCAGATATGAATAATGGAACAAATCACTGTCATTTACAAACAGCACAAAGGTCGGGGGTGCCGACGATGCCTGTGTTGCATAATATATCTTCAGGCGCTTACCCTTGTCGGAGGGCGGCTGCTGTTTTGCCGTCGCCTCGTTCAATATGTCATTCAGCATACCCGTTGTGATTCTTCTCTTGTGCTGGATATTAACTTCTTTTATTTCGTCCAGCAGATTATCCACACGCTTTCCGGTTTTTGCCGATATAAACAGAATCGGCGCATATGACATGTACGCAAAATGCTCTTTCACCCTCAGTCTGAAGGACTTCATTGTTTTGTCGTCCTTTTCGATGCTGTCCCACTTGTTTACGGCAATTATGCATGCCCTTCCCTGTTCGTGCGCATATCCGGCAATCTTGGTGTCCTGCTCTGTCAGACCCTCGCCCGCGTCCACCATAATCACACACACGTCGCTCCTGTCCACCGCGGCAAGCGAACGCACAACACTGTAACGCTCAACGGTTTCGTCAATCTTTCCGCGCTTTCTCATTCCGGCGGTGTCTATAAAGAGGTATTTGTCCTCACCTTTCACAAAATGCGAGTCTATCGCGTCGCGTGTCGTGCCGGCGACATCGGAAACAATAACCCTTTCTTCACCCAGAATCCTGTTTATAAGCGACGACTTGCCGGCATTCGGTCTGCCGATTACAGCCACTTTTATTTCATCTTCGTCCTCAGAGAGATTCGCGTCCTCGGGGAATTCCGAGCATACCCTGTCAAGCAGGTCACCCACACCCAGCCCGTGTGTCGAAGAAACGGCAATCGGGTCGCCGAGCCCCAGGTTATAAAATTCATAAAACTCCAGCGGAGGGTCACCGATGTTGTCAACCTTGTTTACAGCAAGCACAATCTTCTTGTTTGCCTTCAAAAGCATAGATGCCACATCGCGGTCATTCGCCGTCACGCCGTCTTTCACATTCACAAGCAAAACCACAACGTCTGCCATTTCTATGGCAAGCTCTGCCTGGCGGCGCATCTGCACAAGGATTTTGTCCTTGCCGGCAGGCTCTATGCCGCCCGTGTCCACCAGGGTAAAATTTTTGTCAAGCCAGCTTGCGTCCGCATAAATCCTGTCGCGCGTGACGCCGGGCGTATCCTCTACTATACTTATTCGCTGTCCCGATATTTTATTAAACAAAGTCGATTTTCCCACATTCGGTCTGCCGACTATCGCCACCAATGGTTTCATAATCTATGTTCATTCCTTTCTGTGCAAAACAATGTTTTGCTAAAATTCCAATTCTTCGCCCAAAAGCTTTTCCACAAAGTCATACCCGTCGTTTTCAATCGGCGTAACATTCACGCCCAGCTCTTCTTCCAGCCGGTCAAGCGTCACATCGTCCAAAAAGACGTCATCACCGTCGCGCAGCATAACCCTCGGGATAAACAAATCCTCCGTTTTTATTTTTCCCTTAAGCTGTTTTATGATATCACCGCCGCAGACAAGCCCGGCAACATTGACCCCGCCGCCGAAAAATTCGTTTTTGACGGCATATACCCTTGCAGAAAACCCTTCTGCCGCGTCCGCCAGTCTTTCCGCAAGGCCTTTTATAAAATCATACGCAAGCTCTCCTGTTGCGAGAGTCACTTTTCTCATGCGCTTTTTGGGCTTTATCATGGCAACCGCCGCCGAAAACTCTTCCTCCATGGAGGCAATCAGCCCCACTCCGTTTTCCAGCTGCGGAAAGCCCTCATATTCTCCCGCCCCGGGGAGTTTTTGTCCTGCATTTATATAAAACTCGTCCGAGAGATACACAAGCCTTGTCCCGATTTCTTCTGCAAATTTTCTCTGGAACCCCTCAACAAGCTCAATCACCTCCGCACATTCCCCGGCCGTAAATTCACGCAGCCGGCACAAGCCCTCTCTGTGCGCCGTCAGCCCCACCGGCACAATGGCAAGACTGTCGGCATAAGGATACAGTTTCCTTATGTCGGTTATCGTGCGCACCAATTCTCTGCCGTCATTAAACCCCGGGCAAAGCACTACCTGGCAGTTCATGTGAATACCGTTTTCGTAAAATCTCTGCATAATTTCATAAACTCTCCCGGCAAAGCGGTTGTGCAGCATCTTCACCCTCAGCTCTGGGTTTGTCGTATGCACCGAGATGTTTATCGGCGAAACATGCATCTTTATCATGCGGTCAAGCTCGCTGTCCTTCATGTTTGTCAGCGTCACATAGTTCCCCTGCAAAAACGAAAGCCGTGTGTCGTCGTCCTTGAAGTATACCGTTTCTCTCATGCCCTTGGGCAATTGGTCTATAAAGCAGAAAATGCATTTGTTTGTACAGCTTTTTGCATCGTCAATCAAGCCCGATTCAAATTCAATGCCGATGTCTTCATAATCGTTTTCTATTGTTATTTCTTCTATGGTGCCGTCCTTTTTTCCTATGGTGACGGTGACTTCATATTCCGACATCAGATATCTGTACTCCAGAATGTCATGCACTTCAAATCCGTTTAAAAAAAGCAAGGTGTCGCCCGGCTCAATCCCGGCCTCTTCTGCCGCAGAACCCGGCAGAACACCGGTTACTTTGCACGCATTTTCCTTCATTTTTTATATCTTCCTCCCAAGAACAGTTAATACAGGTAATTGTAAAACCAATTTTTTACAATTACCTGACAGTCAAACTAAAGGTAATATCATATATTTTCCCACAAAACACCAAAATAATCAAGCCTTTTTTTGAAATTTCATTTACATAGTACAAATAACGGCAAAAACAACACTCTATCTTGTTGTTAAATCCCTATTCTTCCGATATGCCTTGCGATACTCCGACGGGGATTTGCCGGCATATTCGCGGAAGACGTTTGCAAAATAGTTGGAATCGGAAAAGCCCACCTGCTGCGCAATATCGCTTATGCTCAATGTCCCGTTTTCCAAAAGCTTTTTTGCGCTTTCCGCTCTCACGCGGTTTATATAAGTGTTTATCCCCACTCCATAGCGTTTTTTAAAAAGATGGCTCACATATGATTCACTGCACCGGCAATATGCCGCAATCTTTTTCAGGCTTGTTTTTTCGCGGAAATTATACTGTGCATAAGAAAGAATACGCCCCAGCACATAATCCGCGCCGCCGCGGTCAAAATACGGCTCATATTCTTTTATGCCGTCCTTTTCCCACAAAAGTTCCAGGCTGTAACAAAGCGGCTTCAGGATAACCTCAAGCTCTTTTATGTCGGGCATTTCCCCCGAAAGCATGCCATATGCCGCAAAAAGCTTATCCCTGTCAATCATAAACATCTCCGATGCCGCGTTGATTCTCGGCTCTGCCTTTTTCTTGTCTATGGCATAGCCGCTTACGCACAAAAACCCGTACACTCTGCCCCCGGTGCAGACCGGCATGACATATTCCTCCACCCCGGCATAGCACATGCCCCAAAAGGCGCCCTGTCTGCACCTTTCAAAAACCTTGCTCTGGCACTTTATGCACTTGTCCCACGCATACACATTTTCCTTTATTGCCGTGCAATACGGGTTGCTGTGTGTGTTGTACGGGCTTTCGTCCTCCAGGGAGGACAGCCCCGGGTGGACGGTGACCGACAAGCGGTGCCCGGTTTTCAGATATTCCATGTATGCTGTTATGTCCTTTATCATCGCGTTTGCCAAAGCCCCGTCACCTCCCTCTTTCGGTTTTGGCAGTTTTATTTCATTATATCACACTTTCCTCATTCTGTGAATATTAAAATCGATTATTTTTTGCCGTTTTTGTAATCATAATGTCCAAATGTCACACCGCTGACAAATATGTCTTTAATCATTAATAAAAAATTAATCTTTTTTACATGAATATTTTATTATTCACGCTTGATTTTCCGCGGAAAGAATGATATACTAAAGAGTATACAAAAGCTTTACCGAACAGGAGGTATGCACTGATGGATATAACGGATATCCTGAAAAACGAAACCGACACAAAACTCAGGATTATTCAGGAACTTGTGCCCGGGCGTCAGATTACTCTTGCCCACATCATCGCAAGTCCCGATGAAATAGTGTATAAAAAACTCGGTTTAAACCCCGACATAGATTATAAAAACGCCGCAATCGGCATACTCACGGTGAGCCCGGCGGAAACCGCGGTCATCGCCGCCGATGTTGCGCTCAAGCACGCCGATGTAGAGCTCGGCTTTGTGGACCGTTTCAGCGGCACAATCATCATCACCGGGCTTGTCGCCGACACCGAAACAGCTATCCGCGCCGCAGTGGACTACATAGGCGGCACCCTTGGGTTTACCGTATGTGAGGTCACACGCACATAATGAAGAAAATTATACTTATCGGCAGGAGCGAAGCCGGCAAAACCACCCTTATACAGGCTTTGAAGGGCGAAAAAATAGAATATCACAAAACCCAGTATGTAAACAATTTTGATGTCATCATTGACACCCCCGGCGAATATATTGAAAGCAGGATATTCGGCGGTGCGCTTGCGATGTATACCTTTGAATCGCAGGTTGTCGGGCTTCTCCTGAGCGCGTCGGAACCGTACTCGCTTTACAGCCCGTGCATCGCGCCGCTTGCAAACCGCGATGTCATCGGCATCGTGACAAAAACCGACTGCGCCGACGCAAACCCGCGTCTTGCGGAGCATTGGCTGCGACTTGCCGGCTGCCGCAAGGTGTTTTGCGTCAGCTCTTACACAGGAGAGGGCGTGTGGCAGATTCTTGATTATCTGCGCGAGCCCGGAGATGTCCTCCCATGGGAGAAGGACAAGTAAGCAGCCACATGCCGGGAATCGGGCATTTTCACAAAAAACTTTACAATTATCTATCTTCAGTTTTAAAAAAAGGGAGGAATAACCATGGATTTCAACGAAACAGTCAAAATCAACATAGACTATGACCGCGAAAAAGAGGTTCGCGAAATAATGTCGCTTGTATACGACGCCCTCACGGTAAAAGGATACGACCCGATAAGCCAGATTGTCGGTTACATCATGTCGGGCGACCCGACCTATATAACAGGACACAACGGCGCAAGAAACCTCATTGTAAAAATTGAGCGCGACGAGATTCTCGAGGTTTTGGTGAAGCACTACATCAACTCCCTTTAAGATAACAAAGGAGCGTACGGAATATGATAGATTTTCACTCGCATATACTCCCCGGGATTGACGACGGGGCAAAGGACCCGGAACAATCCATGGATATGCTCAGGGCCTGTGCCGCGGCAGGGGTCAAAAAGGTTGTTCTTACGCCGCATTGTTATCACACCGATGACAAAGACATACGGGATTATATCCGCCAAAGGAATGAAAAATACCGTACTCTGAAAAAAACCGCTAAAGACTCCGGCGAAAATCTTCCCGAAATGCTTTTGGGGTGCGAGCTTCATCTCAGCAAATTTCACGCAAAATCAGAATATCTCAGGGAGCTTGCCATAGAAGGCACAAATTACATTATGCTTGAGATGCCGATGGGCAAATGGGAAAACGAACTTTATGATGCGATATATTCCATCTCGCTAAAAGGTCTGCGCCCCATCATGGCGCACATCGACCGCTATTTTTTCGGGCACAAAAAGGATTTTCACAACCTTTATTCTCTCGATTTGACATACCAGGCAAATTGCGATTCCTTCCTCATGCCGCGCATAAAAAAACAAATGCCGTATTTTTTTGAAGCAGGGGCGATACACCTTTTGGGGAGCGACATGCACAATCTGTCCTCGCGCACGACACACATGGCAGAATGTAAAAAAACAATTATTGAAAAATACGGGCAGAAATATTATGATTTTCTGGACAGGAATTCAAACCTTGTCCTCCAAAACAAAGACGTTGACATACAATATTTCGACAAAATGACTTTTTGGCAAAAAATTAAACTCTGAAAAAGGTTTTTGATAAACAAAACCTTTTTCAGAGTTTTTTACAGAAATTTTTTCAAATCGTCCTCAAAATCTTCTTCGATTTTTATGATTCGCCGGGTCATATCCTTTGCCGACTCGTCCGCCGACTCATATTGGTTCAGATATTTGTTGAGCGACTTTATCCCCATGCTGCACCCGTCTGTCATCAGGTCGGCAACGGTTTTGTTGTCATCATCAATCATCATCTTAAAATTCGTCTTTAAATATGACATTCCCCTTGCCATTATGTTCGGCTTGCTGCCGCCTATTCCAAAGCCGCTCATCAGACTTTCCAGTTCCTCTTCAAGTTTCTTGTGCCTGTCATTATACGCATTGAGGATATTTTTCAACTCTTTGTCATCGGTGCGCGGCAAAACCTCCGAGATTGCCTCAATCCCCATTTTCACGCCTTGTTCACATTCCTTCAAAAGCTCTGTAGTGTCATTGCCTGCCATAATAATCTCCATTCCGCCGCCCTGCATCGGCACAAATAGTAATGAAAAATCTCTTATCGGCAGGGCAAGGAATGACAAGAGATTATTGCGCCCATATGCGTTTCCGGGCAAAGCGGGGAAATTTTCGCACGGGCTTTTCAATTCCGCCGGAGGCTGACGTGAAAGAAACTTTCACGTTATTCACCTTTCTTCCGGTTTTTTTAATATTATGGCAAGATTGCGCAATTTTATTCTGCTGTCAAAAAATATTTTTCTGTGCCGTCTGCAATTGCCCCGACAATTTTTGTACGGTACTCTGCCCCGGCAAGCTTTGCCTCCTCCTCGGGGTTTGACATAAACCCCATTTCCAAAAGCACCACCGGCACTTTTGACCAGTTGAAACCCGTCATGTCCGGTCTTTCCACCAATCCGCGGTTCTGCGCGCCCGTGGCGGCGGTCACCTCTGTCAAGATAAGCTCTCCGGCACGGCGGCTTTCCGACACCACACGCGGCGTCAGATACTCCCCGTTTTCACGCTTTGGCGAAGGCAGCAGCATTGATGCGCCGTTCAACGAGCTCGATTCACTGCCGTCGGCATGAATCCTTATCACAAGGTCGCTCCCCTTTTCATTTGCAAATTCGGCGCGCTCAATGTTGCTCATGTCACATTCGTGCGCCGTTCTCGTCATATACACCTGTGCGCCGCGTTCCTCCAGGGTGCTCTTCAGCTCCAGCCCGACCAGAAGGTTCAGCTCTTCTTCTGTCATCAGCCTGCCGCTTGCTCCGCTGACGTTTGTCGCCTTCTTTTCTGCCGCGCCGGGGTATATCGGTTCTTTTTCCTTCCTTGCCGTCCTGCCGTGCCCGGGGTCTATGCATATCACTTTGCCCGACAAAGCCCCTTTGCTCTGCTCATTTTCTTCCTCTTCCAAAGCGGCTTGCGGTGTTTCCGCGGGCTTGTCAAAAACCTCACCCTTGAAAACAAAAAACATCAAAACCCCTGCCCCGACAATGACAAGGGCAGAGAATGCGATAACAAGGCTCCACAAAATTTTTCTCATCATCTCCAGCCCATGTCTTTCTCATACTGCACCAATATTCTCTTGTTTTCCATTTCATATGGATTGAAATACTGCTCAACATCTGCGCCGTCCGTCAGCCACGGGTCGGGATAATACCAGCTTTTCTGTGAGAAAAACTCGGTATAGCGCGGATTTGAAAATGTATACCCGTGGCGCGCATATATTTCGTTTCTCACCAGCGCCACTTCGTCCTTTGTTAGTCCTCTCAATTCATACTCTCTTATGTACATATTGTCTGTCGGATAAAGATAGCTGTCGTCATCATAATTCAACAACCCGTAATGCCCGTTTATTTCGTCATCATCGTCAAAATCGTCATTATAATCATCTTCACGTTCCTCATATCTTTCCCCCGTGCCGCTGTCTGTCTGTGCCGTGTCTTTTTTGAAACCGCGCAGGCAGAGAAGCGCCATGAATACTATAAGCAAAAGCACCGCTATTCCGCCGACAATGAGCGCCGTCACCATGAGTGCCGTATTCCCCTTATTCTTCGGCGCCGGTTCCGGTGTCGGTATTATGGTCGGCGCCGGCACTTTGGCACCGCATTTTGTACAAAAATTTCCCCCGACTTCATTTCCGCAATTCGGACATTTCATAAAATTACCCCTCCATATAAAAATCACTTAATTACAGTTTAATGTAATTAAGTGATTTTGTCAACAATTATTCTTCTATTTTTGCTTTTTTGGACAGAATTTTTTTGAATATGTCCATATCAAATTTCGGCACGCGCTTATACGTATACAACCCGTTTATCTCCTGTTCAATGTCATAAAGCTGTGTATAGCAGAATCCGCATATATCCCCGTTTTCCATGATTGCCTCACAAAGACTGCGGAATCTTTCTACAAATTCTTCTTTCGTCTTGGGCGCATTGCCGTATCCCCAGCCTTCGCTCCCGTCGGCATTCCACTGTATGCCGCCGAATTCACTTATAAACACAGGCATGTCGCCGCTGTATTCGCTGTAATGGAACGTATATTCATTTTCATTTATAAACTCCGACTCACGGTCAAGTTTTTCCCCTGCCTTTTTCATTGCCGAAAATTTTTCCCATCTTTTTCTAAGCGTTTCGGGATTTGAGTCATAGTCATGGATATCAAAAATCTCTTTCACCGCATGATAATTTCCGCTGACATCTATGCACGGCCTTGTCTTGTCAAGTGTCTTTGTAAGCTTATAAACCGTGGTTATCAGTGCGTTTTTCTCCTTTTCCTCTCTGTATCCCCATGTTTCGTTCAGCGGACACCAGCCTATAATTGACGGGTGGTTAAAATCGCGCAAAACAGCCTCGCTCCATTCATTTACATATATTTCCGAAGCGCGGTCATGCTTGTGGTCAAGCTTCCAGTTTGGGTATTCTCCCCAGACAAAATATCCCAGTCTGTCACAATGGTACAGAAATCTTGCCTCAAACACTTTCTCGTGCAGTCTTGCACCATTGAACCCTGCGTCAAGCGAAAGCTTTATGTCCTTTTCCAAGTCGGCGTCGCTCGGTGCGGTGTATATCCCGTCGTGATAAAATCCCTGGTCAAGCACGGTTCTCTGGAAAATCACCTTGCCGTTAATCATAAATTTTCTTCCCGAGAAACAAACAGACCTCATGCCGAAATAGCTTTTCACCTTGTCCTCCCCGAAGGCAAGGAACAAATCGTACAGTCTGCCGTTGCCCGGCTCCCAAAGATGAACATCTTCAAGCCTGAGCTGTGCAATGAAAAATCCGCCCGAGGTTTTCACGCTTGCCGCGGCGGCGGTTTTTCCTTCAAATTCCGCCAAAAGCTCCACGGTTCCGTCCCCTTGTGTTTCTCCCTCCACGGTCAAAATTCCGTTTTCGATGTCGGTATAATATCTTGCTGATTTTATATAATTCTTCGGCACAAATTCCAGCCACACAGTCTGCCATATACCTGTTGTTCTGGTATAATCGCACAGGGAAGAGGCATATTTTGACGCCTGTTTCCCGGCACACTGCAAGCCGCTCCTCACTTCGTCGCGCACGCATACAAAAACGCTGTTTTTTCCATCTGCCAAAAGCTCTGTAATGTCAAACTCAAATGATGTATAGCCACCCTTGTGATTCCCCGCAAACGCGCCGTTTATATACACATCTGTTTCGTAGTCCACCGCCCCAAAGTGCAGAATCACCCTTTTTTCGAGCTGTTCTTTTGTTATGTCAAAATTACGTCTGTACGCAACACCGTCGATAAAATCGGTATACCCCAGCCCTGACAAAGTGCTTTCGGGGCAGAACGGAACAATTATGGTATGCTCAAACTTTTCTTTTTTCCACAGTTTCCTCTCTTTTGCGCTCATGCCAAAGTCAAATTCAAATTCCCATTCTCCGTTTAAATTTTCCCAGTTTTCTCTCTCCCACTGCGGCTGTGGGTGTTCCGGACGCGGTATGCTCATGTTTATTCCTCACTTTCGTTTTTTTTGCTTTACACAATCCCTTTATGATGATATAATAAACAGGTAATTGCAAGATTCGGAATTTGCAATTGCCTGAATGTTGCAATAATATTATAACCATTCAGACACTCGGTGTAAATAAGTTATATTTTTAAAAAAGTTAGGAATATCAGCATGAAAGAAGAATTTGTACCCTTTTCGCCGACAGCCGGAAATATGCCTTTTTGCATAACTCTTGCCGGCACCTCCTTTTGTGACGGGAGTTACAGGATATCGCGCCCGGCGTCGCCATGCCTATGTGTGGAATATGTCACAAAGGGAACCGGCAGTGTTTTTGCCGACAAAAAAGAATACCACCCCTCTGCCGGCGACATATACCTGCTCCCCCCGGGCAAAGACCATCTTTATTTTTCCGACGCGCAAGACCCCTGGACAAAGGTGTGGTTCAATGCCGAAGGTCCTCTTATAAACGGACTTTTGCTTGCATACAACCCTTCAAACACCGTTCTGTTCAAAAACTGCGGCGGATATCATTATTTTGAGAAAATCCACTCAATTGGGCGTTCCCCCTCGTTTTCGCCGCCGGAAAAACACTCTGCCGCCGCGGTTGCCGTTCATGAGCTTCTGCAATTTTTATACAGCCTTGCACACAAAACCAACATTTCAAAAGAAGCCGAAACCATGAAAAACTATATAGACAGCCATGTCGCCGACAGCATATCACTAAAAGACCTTGCAGAGCTTGTTTATCTGAGCCAATCACAGGTCATACGCATCTTCCGCCGCGATTTCGGGAAAACACCGTATGATTACATAATTCACCTGAAGATTGAAAATGCAAAAAATCTTTTGCAAAACACAAATCTGCCGGTAAAAGAAATCGCTTTGGGACTGAATTTTTGTGATGAGCATTATTTTTCATACGTCTTTCGGCAAAAGACAGGAAGGACGCCTTCTGCTTATAGAAAAGGATAATAAAAGGTTGGTTGAACCGAAAAAAGCAAAGAGTCTGTTTAAAAAGTCAATCAACTTTTTAAACAGACTCTTTTTTATCTTCTTATTTTTATTTTGCTCCGCCCACAACCATAAGCGCAAGAGTTGTGATAAGGAACAGCACCGACAACACCGCCGTCATCTTTGCAAAAAGCGCGGCCTTTGTGCGCCCCGTGTTTTTGCTGAAAAACGAATCGCCCATATCACCGGCAGAACCGACAATCCCCTTCATGCCGGGATCTTTGCCTTCCTGCAGCAACACAACGACTATCAGCAATACACATACAATTATATGCAATACCGTAAACAATGTACTCATGAATAAACCTCCTATACACATTAATAAAAAACATACAACAGTATTATATCATAAATTTTCAGATTTACAAGACATTTTTTTGAAAAATCTCAAAAAAAACAATTTTTTTTGATTTTGGGGTGTACTAAAGGCAAATAATTTGATATAATATAACTAAAACAAAGTGTTGCGGCAGACAATGATAAAATTTAGATTTTGCCATCGCCAAAAACTTTTAAGATATACGGAGAAAAATATGAATATAAATGAAGAAAAAAAAGAACGCGTAATCCTCGCCGGGGTGCACACCTCCCGGCCGGACGCACTTTATGACACCACCGACGAGTCGATTGCCGAGCTTTCGGGGCTTGCCGAAACCGCGGGCGCCGAAGTCGTCGGCATCATGGTGCAAAACAAGCCGCAGCTTGAAAGCGGCACTTATATGGGTGAAGGCAAGCTTTCGGAGCTTGCAGAAGCGGCGGAAAACATGGCGGCAGACTGCGTCATCTTTGATGACGAGCTTTCCCCCGTACAGCTCAAAAATATTTCCGACACCCTGGGGGTCAAGGTGCTGGACCGTTCCATGCTGATATTGGACATCTTTGCCATGAGGGCAAAAAGCGGCGAAGGCAAGCTCCAGGTGGAGCTTGCACAATTGAAATACCGCCTTCCGCGTCTGCGCGGCATGGGCGCGGTGATGAGCCGCACCGGCGCCGGAATCGGCACGAGGGGCCCCGGCGAAACGAAGCTCGAAACAGACAGGCGCCACATTCACAAGCGCATCTCTGCGCTTGAGGGTGAGCTGAAAGAAATAAAAAAACACCGCGACCTTCTGCGTGCGCGCCGCAAAAAGGACAACATCATCACCGCCGCACTGGTGGGATATACAAACGCCGGCAAATCCTCACTCTTAAACATGCTTACAAATGCAGGCGTTTTTGCGGAGGATAAGCTTTTTGCCACACTCGACACGACTTCGCGCGCCATAACCCTCGAGGACAACAGGACAATCCTCCTGACAGACACCGTAGGGTTTATAAGGAAACTGCCGCACCACCTGATAGAGGCGTTTAAGTCCACCCTTGAAGAGGCAGTCGCGGCAGATGTGCTGATTCATGTCACAGACATATCGGCGCCGGAATATGAAAATCACATCAGAGTTGTAGAAAATGTACTTTCCGACATCGGCGCGGGCGGCAAGCCCACCATAATGCTCTACAACAAAGCCGACCTTGCGCCCGACGCAATTGTCCCGGGTGACGGCATATTCATTTCCGCCAAAAGCGGCAAGGGCACAGAGGAATTTTTGAAACGACTCTCCGACACAGCCCCCGGCAAAAAGCAAAAAGCAACCTTTTTAATCCCCTACAGCATGGGGGACATTGTGAGCAGACTGCACACAGACCAAAAGGTTCTTGCGGAAGAATTTACCCCCGAGGGTACACTTATCACCATTCTTGCCGACAAGATAACCTACAATTCACTCAGAGATTATATTGCGGGAGGTGTCTGAAATATCTGACAAAGTAAGCTATAAAACCGTTTCTGCCGCGGCGGAAACATTGCTGATTGAAAAAAAATCAAAATTTATATCAAGCGCGGCGCCCGTCCAAAGTGAACAGCAGGCGCTTGAATTTCTCGCCGCAATCAAAAAAAAATACCCCGATGCAACGCATCATGTATATGCATACATCATTGACGAGAATAACATCTTCCGTTATTCCGACGACGGCGAACCGGGCGGCACGGCGGGCATGCCGGTGCTGGACACAATAAGAAAAGAGGGGCTTGTCGACGTCATTGTGGTTGTGACGCGGTATTTCGGCGGAACATTGCTTGGCACGGGCGGCCTTGTGCACGCATACGGCGCAAGCGCAAAAAAAGGGCTGACAGAGGCAAAAATTGTGACAAGAACGCTCTGCAACATTGTCACTGTAAAGTCCGACTATTCCCTTGCCGGGAAAATTCAGTATAAAATTGCGGCAGAGAACTACATTCTTGAAGATACACTTTATGAAAATGACGTAACCTTCAAAATATGCTGTAAAATTGCCGACACCGAAAAGCTCATCGCAAGTATCACCGACCTCACAAACGGCAGGGTAATCTGCACCGTTTCGGACGGGCCGAAATATATTGACCTTTAAAAATACATTTTACGAAAGGAATGAAAAAATATGAAAAAATACATACTAATCTCAGCGCTCCTGGCGATGTTCGCTGTTTCGGGCTGTGCAAAAAAGCCTGCCGAACCTCCGCAGACACCGCCCGATGCCGAAAACACACAAGGCGGCACAAAAAAAGAAGCCGAAAAAATCAAGCACGAGCCCGAAGGCTCGGCTGACACCGCCGGATACAACAAAGTAAGCGAATACGCATATGACTTTGACTCTGACGGCGAGGACGACACTGTTGAACTTTTGACAACAGCACGGGTGGAAAACGGCGAAGTGCACAGCGACGACGGTCAAAACTGGCTTGTCACGGTGAGCACCGCCGACGGCGTATTCACGCTCTGCAAAGAATATATCCAGCTGGGCTCTGCGGAGCTTGACATCGGCGAATTTTACAACGAAGAACCGCAAAAGGTTATAATCCTGACCACAACAACGGGCGCCGGCAAAAGCATACGTCACTTCACATTCTCGGACGGGGCATTTTATGAACAGCTTGTCTACACAACAGATGACTTTGCGGACGGCGGTGCAAATATAGTGGGAAGCATCAAATAAACAGAAAGGATATGATTATCATGGCAAAAAATTTAACAAAAGCAGATTTTGAAAAAGAGGTTATGCACGCATCGGGCGTGGTTTTGGTTGACTTTTGGGCGGCATGGTGCGGCCCGTGCCGCATGGTTGCGCCGATTATTGACGAGCTTGCCGAAGAATACGCCGGCAAGCTGACCGTCGGCAAAGTAAACGTGGACGAAGAAAGCGCGCTTGCATCGGAATATGCCGTTGTTTCCATTCCCACAATCATAATCTTCAAGGACGGAAAACAGGTCGAAAAGCTTGTCGGCGCGCGTTCTTTTGACGATTTCTGCGATGTTTTGGACAAGTATATATGAAAGAAGCCCTGAAAAAACTTTTGCTTGACGCCGGGGCATGTGATGCCGGCATATGCCGGGCAAGAATTTATAGTGAACAGACGGCGGTTTTGCAGAGTGCAAATGCGGATTTTTGCGAAGCCGACATACAAAAACGGATAAATCCGTTTTTGATAATGCCCGACGCAAAATCGGTCATTGTATATGCGGTTTCTTACAAATCATCGCTTTGCGGCAACATTTCTTCATATGCTTATGGCAAGGATTATCACCGGGTTCTTCCGGAAATTGCACGCCCGGCGGCAGAAATGCTTTTGTCGCAAAATTACAGCGCCGCCGTATTCTCCGATACGGGAGAGCTCCCCGACAGATATCTTGCATATCTCTCGGGGCTTGGTTTTTGGGGCAAAAACCATTGCCTTATCCACCCAAAATACGGCAGTTTCATCTTTATAGGCTATGTCCTGACAAATTGTCCCCTCCCCCATGACACACCACTTACATCGGCATGTGCCGGGTGCGGAGAATGTGTCAGGGCATGCCCCTCGGGCGCACTGCAAAACGGCGATTTCAGTCTTTGCCTTTCCCACATCACCCAGAAGAAGGGCACACTCACCCCTGACGAAGAGGCGCTTATAAAATCCTCCGGCACAATTTGGGGCTGTGACATCTGCCAGAACGTGTGCCCACACAACCTCCGTGCGCCCGACTCTGCTGTCGGCGATTTCTGCGACAACCCCATAACAAATCTTTCCCTCCCCGAGGATATCTCAAACCGTGAATTTAAGCGGCTCTTCGGCGACAGGGCGTTCTCGTGGCGCGGAAAAAACGTTTTGCTCAGAAATCAACGCATAATAAACAATTGATTTTCTTGGTGCGCCTTTATGCATATTCTGCATAAATTTTTGATTTTATACAGATGTTTTGTATAAATACTGAATATTTAATAAAATATTCAAATAATTCTTGCATTTTTATGCATGCAGGTATATAATAGTAGAAAGATTTTTTTTAAAAGGAATGAATATCATGCTTGAGGAAATAAAAAGGCTTGACAAAGAATATTATATGAACACATTCGGCGAACGCCTTCCCGTTGCTTTTGACAAAGGCAGCGGTATGGTGCTGACCTCCACAGAGGGGAAGGATTATTATGACTTCCTCGGTGGAATTGCGGTGAACGCACTGGGACATTCGCACCCCAAGTTTGTCGCCGCGCTAAGAAAACAGCTTGAAAAACCGCTGCATACGTCAAGCTTGTATTACATAGAAAACCAGGCACGGCTTGCAGAAAAAATCTGCAAAAACACCTGTGCGGACAAGGCATTTTTCTGTTCCACGGGCGCAGAAGCAAACGAAGGGGCAATAAAGCTTGCAAAAATATATTTTTACAAAAAAGGCGAAAACCGTTACGAAATAATTTCACTGGATAAGTCCTTCCACGGCAGAACGCTTGCGACAGTCGCGGCAACGGGACAGGAAAAATATCAAAAGCCTTACAAACCACTCACCCCGGGTTTTATCCAGGTTGAGCCGGACAACATAGAGGCGATGAAGGCGGCAGTCACCGACAAAACCGCCGCAATCATGATAGAGCTGATTCAGGGAGAAAGCGGCGTGCACCCCATGAGTGCCGAGTATGTCAAACAACTGCGCAGGCTTTGTGACGAAAAGGGAATTATTCTTATTTTTGACGAAGTCCAGACCGGCATGGGCAGATGCGGAGAGCTTTTTGCACATCAGCTTTACGGTGTTGAGCCGGACATATTCACCTCGGCAAAAGCTCTGGGCGGCGGAATCCCCATCGGCGCAGTGTGCGCAAAGGACTTTGTCGCAAAAAGTTTCGCACCCGGCGACCACGGCACAACCTTTGGCGGCAACCCGTTTGCGACGGGCGCCGGCTGTGCGGTGTTTGATATTTTTGAAGAAGAACACCTTGTGGAAAATTCCAAAAATATGGGATTGATTTTTAAGGAAAGACTTTTGGGACTAAAGGAAAAATACCCCGAAAAGATACTTGATGTGCGCGGTGCCGGGCTTTTAATCGGCATAGAGCTTGCCCCCGAAATTGCAAAAAGCACTTTTTCGGCGCTTTTTGAGGACGGATTTTTGACAAGCCTGTGCGGCAACGCGCTCCGCCTTGCCCCGCCTCTCATCATCACAGAAAAAGAAATCAATATATTTGTAAATGCACTGGACACAATACTCGCGAAAGGATAATGAAAATGAAAGATTTTATCAGTCTGCATGACCTGACAACAGAAGAAATAACCGATTTGCTGAAGCTTGCACTGAAGCTTAAGGCGGACAACAAAAAAGGTATAGAGCACCACATTCTCAAAGGAAAAACACTCGGCATGATTTTCAGCAAATCCTCCACCAGGACAAGAGTTTCCTTTGAGGTAGGCATGACACAGCTGGGAGGATATCCGCTGTTTTTGTCATCACACGACATTCAGCTGGGACGCGGCGAAAGCATATACGACACCGCAAAGGTGCTTGAGCGCTTTCTGGACGGAATCATGATAAGAACCTTTGACCACAAGGACGTGCTGGAGCTTGCGCAATATGCTGATATACCTGTCATAAACGCACTCACAGACCTGCTGCACCCCTGTCAGGTTCTTGCCGATTTGCAGACTGCATATGAACACAAGGGAAAGCTGGAGAGCTTGAAATTTGCATACATAGGCGACGGAAACAACATGGCACATTCCATAATGTACGGCTGTGCAAAGCTGAAAATTGACTGCTGCATTGCCTCACCCGAAGGCTATATGCCCGATGCCGAAGTCACCCAAAATGCAAAAGATGATTTCAAAAAGAGCGGCGCCGAACTGTTGATTACACATGACCCCAAGGAAGCAATAAAAGACGCCGACATTGTCTATACCGACACATGGGTAAGCATGGGACAGGAGGACGAAAAAGCGGAGCGTCTCAAAATATTTATGCCGTACAGCATAGACGAAAAACTCTTTAAGCACGCGAAACCCGACGCAATCTTTATGCATTGTCTGCCGGCATACCGCGGCTATGAAGTCACCTCAGACGTCATCGACGGGCCGAACTCGGTTATCTTTGACGAGGCGGAAAACAGACTGCACGCGCAAAAAGCAGTCATGGCAACATTGATGAAATAGGAGGCAGCCATGACAGATTACAGTTCACTTTTTGAAGTACGCCTTGCGACGTATGACGATATTCCAAGCATTATGGACATCACACGCGAGGCATTTACAAAATACAAAGAGCTTGCCGGGCTGAGCTATATAGCCGCGCTTGACGAAAGCTATGAAGACATAAAACATGATATTGACACAAAAATAGTCCTTATTGCCTTCTCGGACAGCGTCCCCGTCGGGAGCGTCCGTGTCGAGGTTTTTGATGACAACACGGCATACCTCAGCCGTTTTGGCGTCAAAGTGACTTCACAAAACAACGGCATCGGCAAGTCAATCATGAACCTTGTCGACCGCATAATGATAAAAAAGGGCGTAAAACAAATATCTCTGCACACAGGCTCCGAGATAACCTCGCTTATACGTTTTTATTACGGCAGAGGATTCTACATAGACTCGACAGACAAGTCGCGCGGATATGTGCGCGCGCATCTTATAAAAAAATATAAATAAAACCGAAAGGACAGAACCAACATGATAAAAGCAGCAGTATTGGGCGCAACGGGTTATGCCGGGATAGAACTTGTGCGCCTGCTTTCAAACCATCCCGACGTTTCTCTGGAAATCCTGGGCTCGCAAAGCTTTGACGGAAAAAAGATAAGCGATGTGTACCAAAACTTCCGCCACATTCTGGAGAAAGAATGTGAAAAGCTTGATTTGGAAAAGGTGAAAAACTGCGACATTGCTTTCACAGCGCTTCCGCACGGTGCGTCAAAAGAGGTCATACCACAGCTTTTGGAGCAAGGCGTCAAGGTCATAGACTTAAGCGGTGACTATCGCTATGACGACCCGAAGGTCTATGAAGAATGGTACGGACAGCCTCATTCTTCGCCCGAGCTCCTGAAGGAATCGGTTTACGGCCTGTGCGAGCTCTACCGTGACGATGTCAAAAAAGCACGCCTTGTCGGCAACCCCGGCTGTTACACCACATGCTCCATACTCGGGGCATACCCCTTGCTCGCAAAGGGCATCGGTGACACAAAAAATATCATCATAGACGCAAAATCCGGCGTGACGGGTGCCGGCAGAAAAGCCGACCTTGCATATCAGTTCTGTGAATGTACCGAAAACACAAAAGCATACAAAATCGCAACGCACCGCCACACATCGGAGATTGAACAAGAGCTTTCCAAAGCCGCGGGCGAAAAGCTTATGCTTTCTTTCACACCGCATCTTATCCCCCAGAAAAGGGGCATTTTTGCAACGATATACATAAACCTGAAAAAGCCGTGCACGGCAGAAGAGCTTACCGCTCTTTACAAAGATTTTTACAAAAGCGAGTTTTTTGTACGCATAAAAGACACGGGCGAACTGCCCGAAACAAAGCATGTCGCCGGCAGCAACTTTGTCGACATCGGCGTCGCCGTTGACAAGCGTCTGAACCGCGCTGTCATCGTCAGCACACTGGACAACATCGTCAAGGGTGCGGCGGGGCAAGCCGTGCAGAACATGAACCTGATGTTTGGGCTGGACGAAAAAACCGGGATTAACACCGCCGGTTTTTATCTGTAAACAATAAAATCACCGGGAGGTTTAAACAAATGGAAGAACTTATAAAAAAAGCCGGGATACTCATAGAAGCGCTCCCGTTTATACAAAAATTTGCAGGCTCTACGGTTGTCATAAAATACGGCGGCAACGCAATGATAAACGAAGAACTCAAAAATTCTGTCATGGAGGACATCACACTTTTGAAATTCATCGGCTTAAACCCGATTGTTGTCCACGGCGGCGGCCCCGACATCTCAAAAGCTCTCAACGACCACAACATAAAAAGCGAATTTGTAAACGGGCTCAGGGTCACCGACAAAGAAACCATGCGCATTGCACAGATGGTGCTTGTCGGCAAGACAAACAAAGAAATTGTTTCGCTCCTCAACTGCAAAGGCGGAAAGGCAATCGGGCTTTGCGGAATAGACGGTTCTTTCATCAAATGCCGCAAACATTATGCCGAAACCGAAAACGGAAAAACCGACATCGGCTTTGTCGGCGACATTATCCAAATCAATCCGCATATACTGGACTATATCAGCAGTGACGAATATATCCCCGTTGTTGCGCCGATAGGCACCGACGAGGAGGGGCACAGCTACAACATAAACGCCGACAGCGTCGCCGCCGCCGTTGCCTCTGCAACCTCTGCGGAAAAGCTGATTTTGCTGACCGATGTCGAAGGCGTAAAGGACAAAAACGGACAGGTTATCTTTGAAACAGGCGAAACCGAGATAAACGAAATGATTGGCGACGGAACCATTGTCGGCGGCATGATTCCCAAGGTTTTGGGCTGTCTTGACGCCATACATTCCGGCGTAAAGGGCGTACATATAATAGACGGGCGCATACCGCACTGCCTTCTTTTGGAAATATTTACAAAATCGGGAATCGGTACACTTATAAAAGGAAAAGGATATTGATATGGAAATCAGACGAGCAGAACAAAAAGATGCGGAAAAAATAAAAGATTTGCTGAACCAGGTGCTGACCGTGCACCACAACAGTCGCCCCGACCTCTTCAAGGCGGATTGCCGCAAATATACGGACGCAGAACTTTCCGAAATTATATCGGACAACAGGCGCCCGATATTTGTCGCGCTCATAGACGGTGTTGTTTCGGGATATGCCTTTTGTGTCATCAAAGAACAGAAAAACGACAATATCCTCACCGACATAAAAACGCTCTATATTGACGATTTGTGTGTCGACGAAGCAATGCGCGGACACAGCCTCGGGCATGCACTTTATGAATATGTCAGGGAATATGCAAAAGAAATCGGGTGCTACAACCTGACCCTGAATGTGTGGACATGCAACAAAAGCGCCATGCATTTTTATGAAAAATGCGGATTGAAACCCCAAAAAATCGGTATGGAAACAATTTTGAACGATTGAACAGGTAATTGTAAAACCAACGTTTTTCAATTACCTATTGAACAATTAAAAAAAGGAGATAACAAATGAAATTTATTACAGAAGATTTTATGCTTAAAAATCCAAAAGCAAAAAAACTCTACTTCGGCTACGCAAAAGATTTGCCGATTATAGACTATCACTGCCATCTGAGCCCGGAACAGATTGCGTCTGACTACAAGTTTAAGAACGCATATGATTTGTTCCTCGGCGGCGACCACTATAAATGGCGCCAGATGCGTTCAAACGGCGTGAGTGAGGAATACATCACCGGGGACGCACCCGACTATGAAAAATTTCTTATGTGGGCAAAAACCATGCCGCTTTTGATTGGCAATCCGCTTTATCACTGGACTCATCTGGAGCTTTTGCGTTATTTCGGGATTGACGACGCGCTGACCCCGGACAATGCAAAGCAAATCTGGGACAAGTGCAACGAGATGCTTTCCGACGATTCGTTCAGCGCAAAAAATCTCATAAAGCGCTCCAATGTTGAGGCTTTGTGCACCACCGACGACCCGGCGGATTCTCTGGAATATCACAAGGCTCTGCAAGGCTTTTCAACAAAAGTCCTCCCGACCTTCCGCCCCGACAAGGCCGTCGGCATTGAAAAGGACACCTTTTTGCCGTACATGGAAGAGAACGGAATAAAAAGCTTTTCCGGGCTTTTGGAATGGCTTTCGGGGAGGATAGAATTTTTTAACTCTGTCGGCTGCCGCCTTTCGGACCATTCTCTGGAATCAATCCCCTATGCAGAGGGCGACGCGGAAAAAGTGTTTGACAAAAGGCTCTCGGGCGCGGAAATCGCGGCAAGCGACGCCGATATCTTCAAAACCGCAGTCCTCAGGCACTGCGCCGCCGAATATACACGCTTTGGCTGGACAATGCAGCTGCACATCGGCGCACTGAGAAACAACAACAGGAAAATGTTTGAAAAACTGGGCGCGGACACAGGATTTGACTCGATAAACGACCTGTGCATAGCAGAAAAGCTGTCATCCTTCCTCAACAGCCTGGAATACACCGATACCCTGCCCAAAACCATATTGTATACCCTCAACCCCAAGGATAATTATGTCCTTGGCACAATGATGGGCAATTTCCAAAAGGCACCGACCGCCGGCAAAGTACAATTCGGCTCGGGCTGGTGGTTCAACGACAACCGCGACGGCATGGAGGCACAGCTTTGTGCATTTGCAAATCTGGGTCTTTTGGGCAGATTCATAGGCATGCTGACAGATTCCAGAAGCTTTGTTTCCTATCCGCGCCACGAATATTTCAGGAGGATTCTCTGCAACCTCATCGGCAAATGGGTTTCTGACGGGGAATACCCCGATGACGAAAAATACCTAAAGGAAATCGTTGAAGGAATAAGCTATAAAAACGCAAAAGATTATTTTGGATTTTAAACCAAAACACGGAGAATTTTTATGGAAATACTGATAGTTACATTATTGGCGGTTATTGTTATTTTGCAGATTGTTTCTTTGTTCTTGAAAAAGGACGGCGGATTTTCCGATGCAAAGCGCGACATCATCGAAGAAAACCGCGCAAATATCCGCACCCTGGGTGAAATAATCACCACAAACCAAAAAAACACCGACGACATGCAAACCGGGCGTTTTGCGGAACTGACAAAAAACCTCACTGACCGCCAGGGCGACATGAACAAAGCGGTGTCGGACTCCATCGGCAAAATGGAAGAACGCTTAAAAAGCCTGGAGGAAACCAACCGCACCACGCTTTTCGCGATGCGCGAAGGGATAGAAAAGCGCCTTGACGTAATCCGCGACGATAACAACAAAAAACTGGAAAAAATGCAGCAGACCGTGGACGAAAAGCTGCAAAAAACCCTGGAGGACAAAATGGACAAATCCTTCAAGCTGGTGAGCGAACGTCTGGAACAGGTCTACAAAGGACTGGGCGAAATGCAGACGGTTGCGGCAGGCGTCGGGGATTTGAAAAAGGTTCTTTCAAATGTAAAAACACGCGGGATATTGGGTGAAATCCAGCTTGGCGCAATATTGAGAGAAATACTCTCGCCCGAACAATATGAAGAAAACACAGCCACAAAACCCAACAGCAAAAACGTCGTGGAATTTGCAGTGAAAATGCCTGTGGAAGAAGGCGGATTTATTTATCTGCCGATTGACTCCAAGTTCCCGGCAGACGCATATACCGCATTGAAAGACGCCTATGACTCGGGAGATTCCGACAAAATACAATCTGCCAGAAACATCATGATGTCAAGAATGAAGAACTTTGCAAAAGACATTCACGAAAAGTATGTGGAAGTCCCCTATACCACCGAATTTGCCATCATGTTTCTGCCTTTTGAAGGGCTTTATGCCGAGGCGGTCAACTGTGGCATGGTGGAAATTTTGCAGCGCGAATACCGAATAAACATCGCCGGCCCAAGCACCATGGCGGCACTCTTAAACAGTCTGCAAATGGGCTTCAAAACCGTGGCGATACAAAAGCGCTCCATGGAAGTGTGGACAGTGCTCGGCGCAGTCAAGTCCGAGTTTGACAAATTTGAAAAAATCCTCTCCGCAACACAGCAGAGAATCAACCAGGCAAACACCGAGCTCGACAAGCTTGTCGGTGTACGCACACGCGCAATCCAAAGAAAACTGCGCGATGTGGAAAAGATAGACGACAAAAAGACAGACGAGATTCTAGCAGACGAATACGGTGAATCGGAATAATAAAAACAGCGCACATGGCTTGACAGCAGTTTTGTTTTGTGCGCTGTCTTTATTTATTTTGTTTAAAATTTTTCAAAACGAACACCATATTTATTGACAAGCCCTTTATAAAATGATAGAATGTATTTTTAAAAGAAGTTATTCTTATAAACGGGCAATAAACCATATCGGCGATTGACGTGAAAGTTTTTTAGCCAGTCTCCGTCAGGATTGAATTGCCCATGCGAAAAATTACACGCATTCGCCCGAAAATACACATGGGCACAAAAATCTCTTATCATTTCTTGCCATACGGGTAAGAGGATCTTAAATTATTATTTGTGTCGGCGTATGGCGGCGGAATGGAGATATTTATGGAAAAACGTTATGGAATATTCACAGCAATAGCAATGGTTGTGGGAATCGTGATAGGCAGCGGAGTGTTTTTCAAGGCACAGACCGTCCTGGAAAAAACCGGCGGCGACATGGTTTCGGCAATCATTGCCTTCCTCGCCGGGGGTGCGGTGATGCTGATATGCACGCTTACATTTTCTTTTATCGCCGCAGAGGGCGAAAACTCAAACGGCATGATAGATTATGCAAAAAATGCCGCAGGTAAAAAATATGCATATTATGTCGGCTGGTTTTTGAGTATTATATACTACCCTTCCCTGACCTCTGTCCTTGCATGGCTTTCTGCCCGGTATACCGTCGTGTTTATACAATCGGTTTTCCCCGGTTTCGGGGCAGAGGTCATCGCCGGCGGCGGAATAATCCCTGCCTCCGTTGCCGGGCCGGAGTGTATGGCAATCGCACTTTTCTATATGACGGCAAGCTATGCAATCAATGCACTTTCCCCAAAGCTTGCGGGGCGCATACAGGTTTCGGCAACGGTCATAAAACTGTTTCCGCTGGTTCTCACCGCTGTTTTCGGGACAATTTTCGGGCTTTCCTCGGGGACATTGCAGCAAAATTTTTCTTCCGGAGTTGTGCCGGCACTCGCCGAAAACATGCCCCAAAATCCGCTTTTAAGCGCCATAATCTCTGTCGCCTTTGCATATGAAGGCTGGATAATCGCCTCCGGCATAAGCCACGAACTGAAAAACGCAAAACGCACTCTGCCGGCGGCACTTGTCATCGGTTCGCTGATTGTGGTTTCGGTTTATGTGTTCTATTATATCGGCATCTCCGGCGGCGCCCCGAACAGCGTGCTCGCCCGTGAAGGAGCTGTTGTCGCACTCAAAAACATCTTCGGCGGCTTTTTCGGGGTGGTGCTGAATTTATTTATCGTAATTTCGTGCCTCGGCACGCTGAACGGTCTTATGCTTGCCTGCACGAGGGGCATATACGCACTCTCGGCACGCGGCGAAGGCATCATGCCAAAAAAGTTTTCAAGCATAGACAAAGAAACAAATATGCCTGCAAATTCTTCAGTTCTGGGGCTATTGCTGTGCGGTGCATGGTTTTTGTATTTCTATGGCGCAAACCTTGCCGCGGACAAATGGTTCGGGAGATTCTGCTTTGACTCGTCAGAGCTCCCCATAATAACCCTATATGCACTTTATATACCTATATTTATTATGTTTATGATAAAGCAAAAAAAACTGAACATCATAAAACGCTTTGTTTTTCCGCTGCTTGCCGCGGCGGCATCAGTGTTCATGGTCTATGCCGCGGCTGTCAGCCACAGGGGCGAAGCGTTTTATTATCTCATAGTATTCACTGTCATCATGCTTTTTGCAATCCCCTTCAGAAGGCGGCAGCGCTAAGGCAAAAATTTTGTACCAAAAACGGAGGAAATCATGTTTTACTGCGAAATATGCGGACTGAAAATCCGGATAAACAACCGTTTCCAAATGATTCAGGCCCTCTCAAGGGACTACATCATACCCCCCTGTCCCGCCCCCGACATTACACTCGGGGTGTCCAATCAGGAAATCGATGCCGAAAGAGCAAAATATCCCCAATTTGACGACGGCTATCACGAGGCAATTGTGCTTTTCAGAAAGCTTTCGGAAAAATGCCTTTCTTTTGATATATTCTTTCTGCACTGCGCCGCGGTGTCGCTTGACGGCAAGGCATATCTTTTTACCGGCAAAAGCGGCATCGGAAAATCCACGCATGCGCGCCTTTGGACCGAGGTTTATCCACGCTCCTTCATCATAAACGGGGATAAGCCGCTGATTCGCTTAAACGGCGGCAGATTTTATGTTTTCGGCACACCCTGGTGCGGCAAAGAAATGCAGCAGAAAAACACCTCCGCCCCGATAAAAGCGGTGTGTTTCCTGGAGCAATCCTATGATATCTGCGTTCGCCGCATGGCTCCGCTTGAGGTCATCGGCAAAATCTTTGACCAGACGGCATACCAAAAAGACACCAAAAGAAATGCACAGCTTATGGCGCTTCTCGATAAATTTATCACCGATATCCCTTTTTATCTTTTAAAATGCGACATATCGGAAAAAGCCGTGCTGACGGCACATGACGCAATGGAGGTAACCCAACAATGAACAACCAGATACATTTCCGGGACATTGAACATATCATAAGAGAAACACTGGACATGGGGAAAAGCTTTAAAATTTCCCCAAACGGCGCAAGCATGCTGCCGCTTATCGTGCAGGAGCGCGACAGTGTGTATATAAAAAAACCCGAAGGACGCCTGAAAAAATACGATATCGCTTTCTTCAAACGCCGGACGGGCGAATTTATTCTGCACAGGGTTGTCAAAGTAAAAAAAGACAGCTATACAATGTGCGGCGACCACCAATATGTCTTTGAGGACGGTATACATGATTCCGACATCATCGGCGTCGTGTCAAAGCTTGTCATAAACGGCAAAACCATACTCCCCGCAGACCCAAAATACCGCCGTTATGTCTTTTTGCGCGTCAACACCATAACATTGCGCCGAAACCTGGCGAGAATCAAAAATTTTGCAAAATCATGTGCAAGGCGGCTGATACGGAAATAAAAGATTTCCCGAAGGAACCAAAAATACAGATGTACGCCGGGGAGGTGAAATTTGTTGACAGCAGGAAAAGGAATTTCTATGAAAAATCATATTTTTTCACCTTGCCGCCCTTGACAATGTATGCCCTTTCGGCAATCTTCATCATGGGCAGGTCATTTTTGGAATCGGTATAAAAACTGTCAACCTTCTTCCCCCTATATTTCTCACGGAATGCATGCACCTTATTGTCACGGTAACAAAGGAATTTTATCCTAAAGGTTTCTTTGTCTATCTCTGATGCAATATACTCATGAATCCCCAGCCTTTTGCACGCCTCGGCAATAAGCGCATCCCATGACGCGGTGATTATCACATCATCTTCGCGGTGATTTTGCAAATAAAACGGCTTGATTTTCCCGATGTTTTTGTCCCAGAATTCTTTTATCAATCCTTGGGTATCTTCAAATCCCGAAAAAAACCTTCCCATATATTTTTCCGCTTTTTCTGTCAATTCCTCCGCCGTTATTCTGCAAAGCTTATATTTGGCAAGAGTGTTCACCATCAAAGGAATATACCTCACCAAAGACGGCTGTTTTTTGAGGCAAAACAGGAAAAAATCAAATATGCTTTCTCCGTCATATATTGTGTTGTCAAAATCATAAACATTCAAAACAAAGAGTCCTTTCGATAATACGACTATTTTTTCCATTATAACAAATTTAATCCCCAAAATCAACACAATATATATTACGTTTTGTGCACAACTCTGTTACAGCGCCAATTTATTGTTGTGTTTTGGGAAAAAATGTGATATACTAAAGAAAGCAGGAGCTATAGAAAATGAAATTATTTTTCTGTGGCTCATAAAAAGGCATAAGCAGAAATAAAAAGGGACGTGGATTTTTTATGGAAACAATAATCGTGGGACTCGGCCTTATAGGCGGCTCTGTGGCAAGACGTTTAAACGGCTTTCACAATACCTATATAACCGGCATCGACAAAGACAAAAAAACGCTTGAGCTTGCGCTGACAGACGGTGTTATAGACGAAGGTCACACCGCCTCTGCCGATGCCGTCAAGACTGCGGATTTCATAATCCTCTGCCTATACCCAAAGGCAAATATAGAATTTATACGCGAAAACCTGCCATATCTGAAAAAGGGCTGTGTCATAACCGACGTTTCGGGCGTCAAGGGCTACATGGTTTCTGAACTGTCAAAAATTCTCCCCGACTATGTGGATTATGTGGGCGGTCACCCCATGGCAGGGCGTGAGGTTGGCGGATACCAAAGCTCCACCGATACGCTTTTTGACAAGGCGTCATTCCTCATCACCCCGACAGCACAAAACAAGCCCGAAAGCGTTGCGCTTGTGCGCGAAATGGCGGAATATATCGGCTGTGCCCATGTGGTCACCACCACACCGCCGGAGCATGACGCAATGATTGCATACACAAGCCAGCTTATGCATGTCGTGGCTGTTGCCCTTTGTGACAACCCTGTTCTGGAACGCTCTGCGTTCTTCAGTGCCGGCAGTCTGCGCGACTGCACAAGAGTCGCAAACATTAACGAAGTGATGTGGAGCGAGCTGTTTCTGGAAAACAAAGAACAGCTTACGGAAAGAATTGCCGAAATGCAGAACAGTCTGCAAAAGATACGCTCTGCACTTGAGGAAAATAATGAAGAAAAGCTGCAAAGCATCATGAAGTATGCCAAAGGTCAAAAGCTGAAATGGCTTATGGAATAAGGGAGGTAATTTTTTGTGAACACAAGACCGGCCACAAAGGCTGACATAAAAACAATAAAAACACTCTGGGAAAATACTTTTGAAACCACGCCGTACACCGACTGGTTTTTTGACAACGCCTTTTACAGCGCAAACACAGTGATATGCGAAGAGGAAGGCGAGGCGCTCGGCTGTGCCTGCACCTCGGTGCACACCGTCATGACGGACGGCGCCCCCTTTGACGCCGCGTATATACAGGCGGTTGCCGCCGCGCCCGAGAACCGCAATGACGAAACCCTGAACAACCTGTGCGGCGGACTTTTGGGGTTTCTCTCCGACAAAAACATATCAATTGCCTTCACAGTCCCTGACAGCTACAAGCTGTTTGAAAAAAGCGGATTTTCGCTTTGCTATACATATAAGCAATATGACATAAAGCCCGACGACCTGCCGGCATACGGCATCAACGGCAAAATTGTACGCCCCGGCATTTCCGACCCGGAAACGGCAAAAATACTCCAGGGGATATACAGCCGCTTTGTTTCGGACAAAAACGGCTATGCCCTGCGCACACCCGAGAACTGGCGTCTGATTCTTGACGACTTTTCCAAAAATTTCGGCGGCAGATGTGTCGTTTTGAAAAACCGCCGCGGCGAAAGCATCGGCTATATGCTCTATATAATCCGCGACGGCAAAATGGGGGTATACGAGCTTGGCTACAGTTGTCATGAAGGGCTTGAAGGCTTAATCGGCTTTATCAGGTCGCACGACACTGTTTCCTCCGTTTCCATGAAAATGCCGTCGGACGATTTGCTTTTTTTGAATTTCTGCGACAGACGCATGGCGGTGACGATGTGCCCCTTTGCATCGGCACGCATAATAGACGTAAAAACGGTCTTGAAACATTTTGCCGATTCCGCACCCGAAAATCTGCGCATACAAATCGTTGACAGACTTATGGAACAAAACAACAAAACATTCACCTTCACCCAATGCGATGTCATAACAATAGACACAGACCCAAATGTGATTACCGACATAGGCACCTTTACACAGCTTGTACTGGGATTTTTAAGCCCGGAGGAAGCCTTTGCGGCAAATCTCATAAAGGGCGATGTTTCGCTTTTGGGAAGATTGCTGAAAAAACGAAACACATATATTAACATGCTGATATAATGAGCCGAAACTACGCGAAATCCCCTTTCACACCGGCATGTGCCATTGTCCGTGCGGCTCTTTGGTATTCGCGGACACGATAATCTCTTGTCACTCCTTCCCCTGCGGACAAGAGAAAATTCAGTGCCGATGCAGGGGCGGCAGAATGGAGATTATTATGATTTATGTAATTCTTGCAGACGGCTTTGAAGAAGTCGAAGCCATCACCCCCATAGACATTATGCGCCGTGCCGGGCTGGACGTCCTGACGGTCAGCATATCGGACAATCCCTGCGTCACCGGGGCGCACAACATACCCGTGATTGCCGACATAAATATCGATGAGGTAAACACCGCCGGCATGGAACTGCTTATGCTCCCCGGCGGCCCCGGGCACACAAAGCTTGACGGTGACGAATCCGTGCAAAAGCTTATCACCTATGCCGCGGAAAACGGCATATATATCGCCGCAATCTGCGCTTCTCCTTCCATAATCGGGAAAAGAGGCTTGCTGGAAAACAGACAGGCGACATCATTCCCCGGCTATGAAAAATATCTGCACGGCGCACGGATTTCGCCCGAAAAGGCAGTCAGCGACGGGAAATTTATCACTGCACGCGGCGCCGGTGCGTCGGCAGAATTTGGCTTTCTCATTGTTTCGCACCTTTTGGGCGAAGAATGTGCAGCAAAGCTGAGGGAGAGTATGCAATATTGACCAAAAATGAACTGAGAACCGAACTGAAAAAACTGCGTGCGGCGATGTCTTTTCATGAAGTCACAAAAAAGAGCAATGCAATCTGCAATGCAATATCCGCACTGCCTGTTTTTGAATCGGCAAACACCGTCATGGTTTATCTTTCCTTCAAAAACGAGGCAGACACCCGCGGCATAATTTCCGAAGCCTTGCGCCGCGGAAAAACCGTGCTTGTTCCGTCGGTGAACGGGGACGAGATTTTGCCGTGTGTCCTTGGGGAGCACTGCTCCCTCCGAAAAGGCTCATTCGGCATAGATGAACCACAGAACAGAGAAATCTGGCAAAGTGCCATTGATTTATGCATAGTCCCCGGGCTGGGCTTTGACCTCCGCGGAGGAAGAATAGGCTTTGGGAAAGGATATTATGACCGCTTTTTAAAGAAACATACATGCAAAAAACTCGGCGCTGCATATTCTTGTCAGATACGGGACAATGTTTTTGCCGAAGAACATGACATACCCATGGATATCATTGTCACCGAAAGGGAGTGTATCTTTTGTGAATAAATTTCCGCGGACAAAGGATTTCAGGATAAGCTGGCGGCTTATCCTTGCGGCAATGCTTTGTGTGATTCTTTCGTCACTCATCGGGCTTGTACCGTCATTGTCCCAAAAGCCCTGCTTTGTTTCATTTTTGGGCGAAATCACAATACTTGCGGCGATTGTCCCGGGCATGGCATACCTTCTCGGGCGGCGCAGACTGCATGACGTCGGTATACGCAGTTTCCCGGCAAAGCTTCTGCCGTTTATAATCCTTCTGCCCATTGCGGCACAGCCTTTTATAAACATTGTTACACTGCCGGCAAACACACTGCTTGACCGCATTTTCGGCGTCGGGAAAATACCGCTTGACGTCCCCGGCACTTTGCCGGAATGGTTTTTTGCCATTGGCGCCATATGCATCGCGGCGCCGGTTTTGGAAGAGCTTTTGTGCCGCGGCGTCATCATGGCATTGCTGAAGGAATACGGGCTCATAACATCTCTTTCGGTGTCCGCATTGGGTTTTGCGCTTTTGCACTTTTCCCCTTCGACATTTGTCGTGATATTCTTTTTGGGGCTGATGTTTGGCGTTATCAGACTTGCGACCGACTCGCTTTCGGCATGCATAATCGCGCACGCCGCAAACAACCTTGCGGCATTTTTGCTTGAAGTTGTGCCCGGTCTGTCCGAAAGCATAAACATACCGATGCTTTTGCTTTGTATTGCGGCTTTTCCGGCGCTTTTATATTTTTTCCTGGTGCTTTCGCCAAGGGAAAACCGATGCCTTGTGCAATACAACCCCTCAAGAGCGGCAAGCTTCTCCGTCTGCCGGATTATATGTTTTTCGCTTTACGGGGGCTATGCACTGATACTTTTTATTATGAATGTATCAGAACTCCTCACCGGAGCGCCTTATATATTAAGCTGAGTAATTTTACACTGAAAAGAGGATAACCATGCTTTTTGACTCACATGCACATTATAATGACGAACGTTTCGCCAAAGACGCCGATTTGCTGCTTGCTTCAATGCCGCAAAACAATGTCGGTTACATCATGAACGCCTGTTCCTCGACAGCGGAATTTCCCGACATACTCCGTCTTGTCGAAAAATTCCCCTTTGTTTACGGCGCGGCAGGGGTGCATCCGCACGAAACCGAAACGATGACCGAGGAAGATATAGAAAAAATCAAAAAATTCTGCGTGCACCCAAAAATCAAGGCAATAGGCGAAATAGGGCTGGACTACTATTATGACAATTCCCCGAGAGATGTGCAAAAATACTGGTTTGCACGCCAGCTTGACCTGGCATCAGAGCTCAAAATGCCCATCATCATACACGACCGCGATGCGCATAAAGACACCATGGACATACTCAAATCGCACAATGCCGCATCTGTCGGCGGTGCGTTCCATTGTTATACGGGGAGCGCAGAGATGGTGAAAGAAGTGCTTTCGCTGAACATGTACATTGCCTTTGGCGGTTCGCTCACCTTTAAAAAAGCGCAAAAACCGCAGGAGGCGGCAAAACTTGTGCCGCTTGACAGACTGCTCATCGAAACCGACTGCCCATACCTCACCCCTGAGCCATACCGCGGCAAACGCAACAGTTCCCTTTATGTCCGCTTTGTGGCGGAAAAGCTTGCCGAAATAAAAGGGGTGAGTGTTGAAGAAATCACCGAAAAAACATGTGAAAATGCAAAAAAATGCTTTGGGATAGACGGGTAATTTTAAAATACACATTTACCTGATTGAAATAGATAGGTAATTGTAAAACTAATGTTTTCCAATTAAACTTCTTGGGTAGAAATAAAAGAAAGGATATGATAAAATGAGTGCAATGAACATAGCTTACAAATATCAGGGGAGCCTTTATGTCAATCTCACAAACAGATGTACAAACAAGTGCAAATTCTGCATACGCTTCACGCCGTCCGGCGTCGACCACATTGACCTGTGGCTGGAACATGAGCCAAGCGTGAAAGAAATCACAGACGCCCTGGAGGAGGCAGATTTCACATCATATGACGAAATTGTTTTCTGCGGTTATGGCGAACCACTGATTCGTGCCGACGCGGTTTTAGAGGTGTGCCGATATATCAAGTCAAAAAAAGACATCAAGATACGTGTCAATACAAACGGCCATGCAAACCGCTTTGCCGGGCGTGACATAACCCCCGGAATGAAGGGACTTATAGACACAGTGTCCATAAGCCTCAATGCGGAAAATGCAAAGAAATACAATGACATCTGCGTGTGCGATTATGGCGAGGACGGGTTTTATGCAATGCTGGACTTTGCCAAAGCCGCAAAAAAATACGTGCCGGAGGTTGTCCTGAGCGTTGTGGACGTGATAGGCGCCGACGCAATAGAACAATGCCGGAAAATTGCCAAGGACATCGGCGTCACTTTCCGCGTGAGAGAATATTCGGAATAAAAGTCTGATTGAAAAAAAAACAGTGGCTGTAAAAAAAATCAATTGATTTTTTTTACAGCCACTTTACTTTTTTTGAGGGGATAGGAAAAAAGCTTTGAAGTCAACAAACTGAGCCAAAGCTTTGACTTTAGGTTACCCGACGGCGTACATAGGTACGCCGAGGGCGAAGTTTGTTGATAGCAAGAAAAGAAAAATTATACGAAAAATCATATTTTTTGATTTTTCTGCCGTGACAAAATTAAATCGTAACAATTATATTTTCTATAATGTCTGTGCTTTGCTTTTTTTCTTGCGTTTCGGAGTTTTTTTACATACCCTTTGGTAATTAAAATTCAGCATTGCCCACTGTACGCGGATATGGGATAACGTCCCTGATGTTGGAAACACCTGTCAGATACATGACAATCCTCTCAAAGCCCAGCCCGAACCCGGCATGCTTTGTGCCGCCAAAACGGCGCAGATTCATATACCACATATAGTCTTTTTCTTCAAGCCCAAGCTCTTTCATTCTCTTTTGCAACACATCAAGGCGTTCCTCACGCTGGCTTCCGCCGATTATCTCGCCCACGCCCGGCACAAGCAAATCCATCGCTGCGACGGTCTTTTGGTCATCGTTCAGGCGCATATAAAACGACTTTATTTCCTTTGGATAATCAATCACGAAAATCGGTTTTTTGTACACCTTCTCGGTGAGATATCTCTCGTGCTCTGTCTGCAAATCAGCGCCCCAGCTTACCGGATAGTTAAACTTTTCGCCGCTTTTTTCCAGAATCTCCACTGCCTTTGTATATGTCACCTTTTCATAGTCGCTGTTTTTCAGCATATTAAGGCGCTCCAAAAGCCCCTTGTCAACAAAACTGTTGAAAAATTCCAGTTCCTGCGGACATTTTTCCATGACATGAGATATAATATGCTTTATCATATCCCACGCCAGTTCCATATCGTCGTCCAGGTCGGCAAAGGCAATTTCCGGCTCAATCATCCAGAACTCTGCCGCGTGGCGCGCCGTGTTGGAATTTTCTGCGCGGAATGTCGGCCCAAATGTATACACATTCCCAAATGCCATCGCATATGTTTCCGCCTCAAGCTGCCCCGAAACCGTCAGGTTTGTGCTCTTGCCAAAGAAATCCTTTGACCAGTCTATTTTGCCGTCCTCGCCAAGCGGCGGATTCGCCGGGTCAATTGTCGTCACGCGGAACATCTCACCGGCGCCCTCACAGTCCGAGCCTGTTATGAGCGGTGTATGCACATACACAAATCCCCTGTTGTGAAAAAATTCATGTATCGAAAAAGCAATTTCACTTCTGACCCTGAAAACCGCGGAAAACAGATTGGTACGCGGACGCAGATATGCCTGTTCACGCAGATATTCCACAGTGTGGCGCTTTTTTTGCAAAGGATAATCCGGGGTGGAGTTTCCCTCCACATCGATTGCCTCCGCCTTCATCTCAAAAGGCTGTTTCATGCCGGGGGTAAGCTCAATCCTCCCCTTGACAACAACCGCAGAGCCGATGTTCAGCTTGCTGATTTCATCATAATTCGGGACAATTTCACGTTCAAAAACGACCTGTATGGACTTGAAACAGCTCCCGTCGTTCAGGTCTATAAACCCAAACGCCTTGCTGTCGCGTATATTTCTTATCCAACCGCCCAAAACAACGGTCTTTCCGCTGAAACTGTCCGCATTGTTATAAATGTTTTTTACAAGTTCTCGTTTCATTTCAATCTCCATTCTGCCGCGAAAAGCGGCACAAATCACAAAACTCTCTTACCGTGGGTGCGGCAAGAGAGCTGATGTGTATTTCTCAGCGCTTTTTGCCGAGATATGCTTCCTTCACACGTTCATCTGCCAAAAGCTCCGCACCCGTGCCGCTCATCATTATTCTTCCCGTTTCAAGGACGTACGCCGTGTCTGCCGCCTGAAGCGCCATGTTTGCGTTCTGTTCTATCAGAAGAACCGTTATGCCTTCCTTGTTGATTTCTTTTATTATCTCAAAAATGCTCTGCACAACCAATGGCGCAAGCCCCAGTGAAGGCTCGTCCATCATGATAAGCTTTGGCTTGCTCATAAGCGCACGCCCAACGGCAAGCATCTGCTGTTCGCCGCCGGACAGTGTCCCGGCAAGCTGCCACTCACGCTCTTTCAGGCGCGGAAACAATTCGTACACATGGTTAAAGCTGTCGGTCAGGCTGTCCTTCCTCAGATATGCACCTATCTTCAGGTTTTCTTTTACTGTCAGGTTTGCAAAAACCTTTCTGCCCTCCGGCACAAGCGTTATGCCGTTTTTCACAATGTTATAAGGTGTTTTGCCGACAATTTCGGTGCCCATATAGCGTATTGACGCAGACTTTGGTTTCACAATCCCGGCAATGCTCTTCAGCGTTGTGCTCTTGCCGGCTCCGTTTGCGCCCACCAGCGTCACGATTTCCCCTTGCGGCACATCAAGAGAGATGCTTTTGACAGCTTCAATTCCGCCATAAGAAACAACCAAATCTCTTATCTCAAGAATATTACTCACCTTCAACCACCCCCAAATATGCGTCTATAACCTTGCGGTCTTTTTGTATTTCTTCCGGATTCCCCGCGGCGATAAGCTTGCCGAAATCCACAACATATATTCTGTCCGAAATATCCATAACCAAATCCATGTGATGTTCAATCAAAAGAACCGTCAACGAAAATTTGTCACGTATATCATGTATAAACTCTGTCAGCTCGTCAGTTTCCTGGGGATTCATGCCCGCCGCCGGCTCGTCCAAAAGCAAAAGCTTCGGATTTGTCGCCAGGGCACGCGCAATTTCCAGTCTGCGCTGTTTGCCGTACGGCAAAGAGGTCGCAAGCTCGTCGCGCACGTCCTCAAGCCCGACAATCTTCAAAAGCTCCATAGACTCCTCGCGCATCTTTGCCTCTTCTTTCAGATTCAGCTTAAATGTCGCCGTAAAGACATTGCTTTTCCTTGTCATGTGCTTTGCAACCAAAACGTTTTCAAAAACCGTCATCGACTTGAAAAGTCTGATGTTCTGGAATGTTCTTGCCACGCCGAGGTGTGTAATTTGGTCAGGGGTTTTTGAGATACTTGTGGTATATTTTCCCATGTTTTCTCCGCTGTAGAGCTTTTTCATCTTTCCTTTCGGGTGTCCCGAAATGATTTTTTTGTCTTCAAAAAGGACTTCCCCGTTGGTCGGCTCATACACCCCGGTCACAATATTAAAAACCGTGGTTTTCCCGGCGCCGTTCGGGCCGATAAGCGAAACAATTTCGCCTTCTTTTACCACCATGGAAAGGTTGTTGACCGCGACAACTCCGCCGAACTGTATTGTAATGTCTTTCAATTCCAAGATATTTCTGCTCATTTTGCCGTCCCCTTTCCTGATGAAAATTTATTCTTAAACCATTTCACCACTCCGCTCGGGGTGAATTCTCTCGTGCCCATGATTCCCTGTCTGAAGAACAGCACGATAATCATGATGACAACAGCAAAAACAACCTTTCTGAACCCGGGGCGCAAAAGCGGAACCTTGAATCCAAACAGCGTCTGCTCGACATCCAGAAATCTCAGCCACCACTCACTGCACGCAATGAACAAAAACGAACTTATGCAGCTTCCCGTGACAGAGCCGATTCCGCCGATTACGACAATCAGCAGGATTTCGTAAGTCATCGCAGACTTGAACGCCTGTGCCTGTACTGTTGTCTGGAACATCGCCAAAAGCGCACCCGAAATGCCGGCAAAGAAAGAGCTTATGCAAAAAGCAAGCTGCTTGTGACGCGAAAGATTTATCCCCATCGCCTCCGCCGCCACTTCGTCGTCGCGTATCGCCTTGAAGGCGCGGCCGTATGTGGAGTTTATCAGCATCACTATTATTGCAATGCATATCCCTGACACAATAAACGGGAAAAGCGTTGTGTGGATTGACGGGAACTTCCTCAATACATTTGAGCCGTTTGTTATCGGCCCAAGCTTGTCCCACTGGAACAGTGCACGGATTATTTCCGCAAAACCCAGCGTTGCAATCGCCAGGTAATCGCTTTTAAACTTCAGCACCGGCAAGCCGATGAAATATGCAAAAATCATCGCGGCAAGCCCCGCCAGGATAATCGCCGGAATGACAGGAATGTCAAAGTTTATTATTCCGCCGTTGAAATATTGATATACACTTGCGCGCGCCTCCTGCGGTATGGTGAACACCGCATATGTATACGCACCAATCAGCATAAACCCTGCCTGTCCAAGGCTGAACAATCCCGTAAAACCGTTTAACAGGTTCATCGACACCGCAACAAGCGCATATATCGCACCCTTTTGCAGAACGGTAAATATCATCTTTCCGGGGGGAAGTATGCGTTCCAGAATAAATATCACTGCCAGCAACAATACAATCAATACTGCCGACACAATTGCGTCAATTTTTTTGCTTTTCATACTTATCCCTCCTTTATACCTTATCTGTGGTCTTTTCGCCGAAGAGCCCTGTCGGCTTTGCAACGAGAATGACAATCAGCAGCGCAAAGGTGAACGCATCGGAAAAGGTTGTCCACCCCAGCCCCTTTATGATATTCTCACATATACCGATGATAAACGCACCGACAACCGCACCCGGAATCGAGCCGATTCCGCCGAACACCGCCGCGACAAACGCCTTAAGCCCCGGCATAGCGCCCGATGTCGGCACAATACCCTGGTAATTTGTGAAATACAAAAGACTGCCGATTGCCGCCAAAAACGAGCCGATGACAAATGTCATACTGATGACCGAATTGATTTTTATACCCATCAGCTGTGATGTTTCAAAATCCACCGACGATGCACGCATTGCCATACCGATTTTGGTCTTTTTTATAAGCAAAACCAAAACTGCCACAAGCGCAATTGTCAAAATCGGCGTGATAACCGTCACCCTCTTTGTCACACAGCCAAAAATTGTTATAGAATCGCTTATCCACGGGATTGACGGATAGTTCTGGTTCAATCCGCCCGTGATATAAAGCGCCAGATTCTGCAAAAGATAGCTCACGCCGATTGCCGATATCATAATTGACATTCTCGGCGCGGAGCGCAGCGGCTTATATGCCGCCTTTTCTATAAGTACACCCAGTATGACTGTCGCAATGATAACCAGCGGAATCGCCATATACATCGGCATCGCCGTACAGGCATACACCATGACAAGTCCCGCAATCATAAACATGTCGCCGTGGGCAAAGTTTATAAGACGTAGTATTCCGTATACCATCGTATAGCCTATGGCGATGAGCGCATACTGTCCGCCCACCGATATACCTGCAAGAATATACGGAAGATTCTGTGTTACCCAATTCATAAAAGAAACCTCCAAAAATAATGTTTAGCGGGGGCACGCAATGCGCCTCCGCTAAACCGTTCATAATTCATTTTTAAACAAATTATTTTACGCCCTGCTCAGCCACAAAGTCCCAGTTGCCTGTTTCTGTGTTTGCAACCTTGACATATGCTTTATCTCTCTTTGCATCTCCGGTTTCGTCAAACTGGATATTGCCGGAAATACCGTCATAGTTGACGCTCTTGAGAGCCTCTTTGATTGCCGCCGGGTCTGTGGAATTTGCAATCTTTATTGCCTCCAAAGCCGTGAAATATGCATCGTATCCCATTGCGGTAACCGCCGCAACAGTGTCGTCGCCGCCATTGTTTGCAAGGTTTGTGCTGTCTGCATTTATCCATTCTTTTATACCGTTGTCAAATTCCGGATTTCCGCCTTCCTGATAGAAGGTTGTAACGTAAATCTGGATATCTTTGCCTTTTGCGGCATTCAGGATAACGTTTGAATCCCATGTGTCGCCTGCCATAATCGGCATCTTCATGCCCTGTGACGAAGCCTGTTCGATTATAAGAGCAGCAGCCTCTGTGGAAACAGGCGCAAAGAATACGTCAGCATTCTCGTTTTTCGCCTTTGTTATATAAGAAGTAAAGTCAGAGTTTCCTTCCGGGAAGGTTTCTGAGATGACTTCTCCGCCCAAAGACTTAAATGCTTCAACAAAATAGTTTACCAAACCGTTTGAATAGTCATCTCCCAGCTTTGCAAGGCAGTATGCCTTCTTTGCCTGGAAGTTTTCTTTTGCAAAGTTTGCCAAAACCGTTCCCTGGAACGGGTCGAGGAAACAGATACGGAAATAGTGGTCATTTCCTTCTGTTACCTGCGGGTTTGTACATGTGATGCCGACAGCGGCAACACCGCCCTTTGCAAAGATATCGGACGCCGCAATCGACACGCCCGAGCCATAAGAACCGAGCACAATGCTTGCGCCCTTGCTTATCAGTTCCTGTGCGGCTGTCGGCGCCTTGTCGTTTGACGACTCGTTATCAACCATAACAAGCTCTACATTATATGTTTTTCCATCTATTTCAATAGTATTCTGCTTGCTGTTTGCATACTGAACACCGAGAGTCTCCTGCTTTCCGCCTGCGCCGTTGTCGCCCGAAGCCGGCTCAAACACACCAATCTTTATGGTGTCCCCCGAGGTGCCTCCTTCTCCGCATGATGCCAGCACAAAGGCACTCCCTGCCATTGCGGCTGCAAGTAATAGCGATACAAATCTTTTCATGATTGTTACCCCCTGTTTTATAAAAAATATTTTTTGTACTGTCCTGCGCGGACAACTGTACTTTATTGTAGCATTTTACCATATTTTTTGCTATAAGTCAATAGAAAATTGAAATTTTAATATAATTCGTCAACTAAAAGTAAAATTTTGTTAATTATTTAACATCAGCTAACAATTTTTTTATAAAAAAGACTTGAAATGTACGGTGTTTTCATGTATAATGTATTAGTATTTGTATAAGCGGATTTTTCCGTTTGTTCATCATTAAATACTGAAAGGAATGAATATAATGTTTAATTTGGTTAATACGGTTTATGCATCGGGCGCAGGCACCGGCACGGGAACAGGTACGGGAACCGGCACGGGGGGCATCTCGGGCACAATCATGTCAGTCGGCTGGATAGTTATTCTGTTTGCGCTGATGTACTTTATGCTCATAAGACCCCAAAGGAAACAGCAAAAAGAAATGCAGAAGATGATTTCCGCGCTGGAAGTCGGCGACAAAATCGTCACAATCGGCGGCATCTGCGGCAAGGTTGTCAAAATCAAGGACGACAACATCTGGGTCACAACAGGCAAAAACACCGATGAGGCGGAAAAATGCTGCATCAAGTTTGAAAGAAGCGCAGTAAAATCTGTTGACAAAAAAGTTCAGGAATAAAACTTAAATCTCCGTAATATATATTTTAACATAATATGTATTTACGGAGGTTTTTTTATGGCTGAAAAAGAAAAAAAGAAATTGCAGTTTACGGCATTGTTCAAGGGAATTGCATTTTCCATTGCGATGACCTTGATACTGATACTTGTTATAACATGCGTATGCTATTGGGGCAATGTGTCCGAAAAAATCCTTGGACTGATGCTTTTTGCCGCCTCTGCCGTCAGTGTGTTCTTCAGCAGTATACTGATGACCAAAAGTATAAAACATTCCGGTCTGATTTACGGCGCCTTAAACGGCCTGGGATATTTTATCGTCATTTTTGTCGCGGCGATTTGCTTCTCCGGCAAATTTGCGCCATCGGCACAAAGCATAACAATGCTTGCCGGGGCTGTGCTTGCAGGCGCCCTCGGCGGTGTAATGGGGGTAAACAAGGCATAGCCGCACGGGAAAATGTTGATTTAAAACCTTTTAAGACAAAAAGGGTCTGTAAAAAAAATCAATTGATTTTTTCACAGACCCTTTTATACCAAAAGTCATCTTATGTCCAGCGGTATTCCGCTGTCCTCCGGCAAAGCCCCCACAGCCGCAACGCTGAGGGTTTCGGGCACAAATATTTCATCGATTATCTCTGCCGCCGAGTCCGGTGACACTTTGTCGATTTTCTCCAAAACCTCTTCGGGCGAAGACACGGGTTTCCCCAAAAGGAGCGACCTGCCGGCGCCCTGCATGCGCGCACCGGTATTTTCATAGCTCAGGATATAGTTCCCCTTCAGCTGTTCTTTTGCGCGCTCAAGCTCGTCTTTTGTGATTTTGTTTTTCCTGATATCATTTATTTCCCCCGAAATCAGTGCACACACTTCCTCCAGGTTTGCCGGATTAAGCCCTGCCGCGATATTAAACATACCTGTTTCTTTATAGGCAGAATGATATGCATAAACGGAATATACCAAACCGCGCTTTTCGCGGATATTCTGAAAAAGCCTTGACGACATTCCCTCCCCAAAGATATTGTTCATGGCAAGAAGTGAATATACACGCTCGTCAAGCGCGTCTATGCCCTCAAAAGACATCACAAGCTGCAATTGCTCGCTTTCCTTGTGTCTGATGATTTTTCCGCTCCTGTACTGCGGTTTCGGCGGTTCGGGTGCTGTTTTTTTCAGCTCCTTTTTGCCGAAAAACTCTTCCAGCAAATCAAAAACCGATTCGTCAAAATGCCCCGACATCGCAATCACTATGCTGTCGGAGGTGTAATGTCTTTTTATATATTCCCTCATGCGCATACTGTCAATCCCCGAAAGGCTTTCTTTTGTGCCGAGAATGGTTTTCCCCAACCCGTCTGTGCCGTATGCCGCCTCCATAATCAAGTCCTGCACAACCTCGTCGGGTTCGTCGGCGCACATGTCTATTTCTTCAAAAATAACCTTTCTTTCCAAGTCCATATTCTCTTTTGTGAGTGTGGAATTGAAAATCATGTCGCTCAGGATATCTATCGCAAGCGGCGCATGCGCGTCAAGCGTTTTTGTATAAAAACACGTGTATTCCCGTGCGGTAAAGGCATTCAGCCGTCCGCCCACGCTGTCCATTTCAATGTTGATTTCTTGTGCGGTGCGCGTTTTTGTGCCCTTAAAAAGCATGTGTTCAATATAATGCGAAATGCCGTTTAACTCCAAATCCTCATTGTACGAGCCGTTGCCGACCCACACCCCGATTGAAACCGATTTCAGGTATGGTATATATTCCGACACTACACGGATTCCGTTTGATAACACTCTTATTTCGTTCATCTCTGTACTCCATAAAAAAAATTGGTTTATGCAGCTGCATAATATGTTTGATTAAGAAAGAGCTGCGGCAAAATGAACTCATTCTGCTGCAACTCCCCTTATGTTTTTCGGAAAAATGTCAGTTTTTTGGCTTTGTGCGGTTTGTTTGCCATTATTATTTACATATTTTCCTTTATATATTCAAAAGCCTTCAAAACAGCGTCGTCGGCGCTCATTTCACAAGCTTCGCTGTCGGTTCTTTTCTTGTATTCCACGATGCTTTCGCCGCTCTTCTTGCCTGCGACAATCCTCACCGGAATACCAATCAGGTCCGCATCTTTAAACTTCACGCCGGCACGCTCCTGTCTGTCATCAAGAAGCGCCTCTATCCCCTTTGCTCTCAATTCTTCATAAATCTTTTCCGCAAGCTTAACCTGCTCTTCTTCCTTGCTGTTCACCGGGATTATGATGACGTGATACGGCGCAATTGCCGGCGGCAGAACTATGCCGTTTTCATCGCCGCCCTGTTCAATCGCTGCGGCAATACATCTTGTGACGCCGATTCCGTAACAGCCCATAATCACGGTTTTCGCCTCGCCTGTTTCGTCAGTATACTTCAGCCCCAGCGCATCGGAATATTTTGTGCCGAGCTTGAAGATATGTCCGACCTCAATGCCTTGCGCGGTCTTTATCGGCTTTCCGCACTTGGGGCACTTGTCGCCTTCTTCAATCACGCGTATATCAGCAATGGTGTTGGGCGCAAAATCCCTGTTTATGTTGCAGTTTTCATAATGATATCCGGTTTCATTTGCACCGATTATGAAGTTCTTCATCATTGCGACTTCTTTGTCGGCATATACATCAATGTCAAGCCCGACAGGCCCCGCAAAGCCCACTTCCGCATGTGTAAGCTGACGCACCATAAACGGCTCGGCAAGCTCCAAATCATCAACACAGCCGACAAGATTTTTCAGCTTCACTTCGTTTATCTCTCTGTCGCCCCTCACCATTGCGGCGATGTATTTGTCGTCCGCCTTGTATATAATTGTCTTTGCAAAAACGTACGGCTCCGTGCCAAAGAATTTCACCAATTCTTCAATGGTATGTACGTCCGGGGTCTGCACCTTCTTCATCGGCAGGTCGCCTTCCGCAAATTCTTTGTCCTCGGGGATACATTCCGCTTTCTCATAATTCGCCGCATATCCGCATGCGTCGCAGTATGCAATTCCGTCTTCGCCCACAGGTGATTTTACCATAAATTCCTGGGAACCGCTGCCGCCCATTGCGCCCGAGTCCGCGTCCACAATGGTGAAGTCCAGCCCCAATCTCGTAAAGATTCTGCAATATGCGTCATACATATTTTTGTACGATTCGTCCAGCCCTTCCCAGTCCTTGTCAAAGCTGTATGCGTCTTTCATGACAAATTCACGGCTTCTTATCACACCGAAACGCGGACGCGCCTCGTCGCGGTACTTGTTTTGAATCTGATAAAGCGTCATCGGGTATTCCTTGTAAGAACGCACCTCGTTGAGCACCGTCTGTGTAAAGAGTTCTTCATGCGTCGGCCCCAGGCAGAAGTCACGGTCGTTTCTGTCCTTAAGCTTAAACATATTCGGCCCGAAAACGTCCCATCTGCCGGACGCCTGATATGCCTCGCTGGGGAGCAATGCCGACATCAGCAGCTCCTGTGCGCCGGCGTTGTCCATTTCTTCCCTGACAATCGCCTCCACCTTTTGCAGTGTGCGCAGACCCAGCGGCAGATATGAATAAATCCCCGCCGCAAGCTTTCTTATATATCCTGCCCTCAGCATAAGCTGGTGGCTCTTTATTTCTGCATCCGAAGGCACCTCACGGAGTGTGGGTACAAGTAATTTTGACAATCTCATTTTATTTACAAAGCCTTTCTGCCGGCAAAAATAATCTCCGTTTTATCTGCCGGGCAAGATAAAACGCTTTTTTCTTTGATTTATACGATTTCCGCGCCGCTTTGGATATCGTTCAGCGTCGTCAAAACCGTGAGCGCACCGTCATATTCTGCCGAAAGTATCATGCCCTGCGACTCCAGTCCCATCATTTTTCTCGGTTTGAAATTGGCAATGAACAATACGTTTTTGCCAATCAGCTCTTCCGGCTTGTGGAACTTTGCAATTCCGGAAAGAATCTGGCGCTTTTCACTGCCGACTTCAAGGGTAAACCTCAAAAGCTTGTCCGATTTCTTGACTTTCTCACATTCTATGACTTTCCCGACACGGATATCCAGCTTTTCAAAATCGTCAAACTCCACAGTGTCCTTATACGGCGCAATCGGGATTGCATTTTTCGCCTCAAATTCCGCCTTGATTTCCTCAATCTTTTTCTCGGCGTCAATCCTTGCAAAAAGCGGCACAGCCTCCGCAACCTTTGTCCCGTCGGCAAGTGCACCGAAAGCCCCTATGCTTTCATAGCTGATGTCCTCTGCGCCGATTTGCTGTCTGATTTTCTCCGCGGTTTCGGGCATAAAGCTTGAAAGAAGCGATGCAATTATCCTGATTGTTTCAAGCAAATTGTAAAGCACCCTCATAAGGCGCGGCTTGTCCTCTTCGTTTTTCGCCAGCGCCCATGGCATTGTTTCGTCTATATATTTGTTTGCCCTGTCGACAATCTTCCAGATTTCATCCATGCTGTCGGCAATGCGCAGGGTCTGCATCTTCTCAGCCACCTCGGAAACCGCCCTGTGCGCGCAGTTTTTCAATTCTTCGTCCAATGCGTCGGCAGTTCCTTCGGTTGATATAACTCCGCCGAAATACTTGTTTGTCATCGCAACGGTTCTGTTTACCAAGTTGCCCAAAGTGTTTGCAAGGTCGGAATTGTATCTGCTTATAAACACATCATAGGTTATCGTCCCGTCCTGCGCAAAAGGCATCTCGTGCAGTGAATAATATCTCACCGCATCAACGCCGAAGTGGCGCACCAAATCCTCTGCATATATCACATTTCCCCTGGACTTGGACATTTTTTCCTCCCCGACAAGCATCCACGGGTGGCCAAACACCTGCTTCGGCAGCGGTTCTCCCAGCGCCATAAGCATAATCGGCCAGTAAATCGTGTGGAATCTCAGGATATCCTTTCCTATTATATGCACATCTGCCGGCCAGTATTTGTTGTAGAGTTCTCCCTTTTTGTCGGGGCTGTAGCCCAGCGCGGTGATGTAGTTTGAAAGGGCATCTATCCAGACATATATGACATGTTTGTCGTCAAAATCAACAGGTATCCCCCAGGAAAAGCTTGTCCTGGAAACGCATAAATCCTGGAGCCCCGGCTTCAGGAAATTGTTTACCATTTCCTTCTTCCTCGATTCCGGCTGTATAAAATCGGGGTTATCCTCGATATATTTCATGAGCCTGTCCTGATATTTGCTCATTTTGAAGAAATATGCCTCTTCTTTTGTTTTTTTCACTTCGCGTCCGCAATCCGGGCACTTGCCGTCCTTTAGCTGTGTCTGCGTCCAGAAGGATTCGCACGGAGTGCAATAAAGCCCCTCGTATTCCGACTTGTAAATATCCCCCTGCTCATAAAGCTTTCTAAAAATCTTCTGCACCGCCGCAACATGATAATCATCGGTGGTTCTTATAAATTTGTCATAGCTTATGTTCAGCATATCGGCAATCTGCCTTATCTGCCCGGCAATGTTGTCAACATATTCTTTCGGCGAAACGCCTGCCGCTTCCGCCTTTTCCTGTATTTTCTGCCCGTGCTCGTCCGTGCCCGTCAGGAAGAAAACATCGTCCCCCAAAAAACGCCTGAACCTTGCAATGGCATCTGTCAAAATAATCTCATAGGTATTGCCTATATGCGGCTTTGCCGAAGTATAGGCGATAGCCGTTGTGATATAAAACTTTTTTCCCATCAAAAAATCTCCTTAATTTTTATTTTATATAGGTAATTGCAAAATGTAAATTTTACAATCAGCCGCCGCGTCTTTGCGGGGGTATCGGGGGTGTCAACCCCGGATTGGTAATCAAAAATGACGACATGTGCGTCATTTTTGGCTGAAATAAAAAGTTTCAACCTGCCGTAAAGTTAAAATAAGCCGGAACTTTTTATTTCTACCCAATAATTCTAATTGGAAAACAATAGTTTTGCAATTATATTTTTATCGCAGATAACTCCACAAGTCCTTGACCCCTCCCCAGAGTGTGCCGAAAAATTTTTTGAAAAATCTGATTATCCCGTCAAGCACACCTGCTTTGTAAAAGCTTACCGAAAGTATAAGAATCACCGGCCCGAGAATCATCCCGCCGATTGAGAATATCTTGTATCCCAGATACATCGACATAAGTGTAAACACCGGGTATATTCCTATATTTTCGCTTACAATCTTCGGTTCAATCATCTGTCTGGTGAAAATCACGGCAAGATATATGATAATCATGCCGATTCCGCACCGCAAATCCCCGTTTAAAAAGGCAACCAAAGACCACGGCCACAGCGCCGCGCCGCTGCCGAAAAACGGCAGTGCGTCCAAAAACGCAATCCCTATTGCAATCAAAAGTGCATATGGGATATCCAATATCGTAAAACCGGTGAAGAGAATCACCGCCGCAATGCACATTATTATAAGCTGTGCCTTGACATAACCGCCAAGATAGCGTTTTATCTCGCGCTGTACATTGCGCACATGCACCAGGAAACGCTTTGACACGCATTTGCCGATAAAGCGCTGCATTGTCTTTGAATCGGCTATCATGAAATAAAGTGACAGCACAAAGACAATTATCCACACAAAAACTCTCGGCAGCGCCTTTGCAAAGCTGCCTATGCCATAAACCATCGGCGCATAGCTCTGCTTCATAAATCCGCCCACCGATTTTATTATGTTGTCGCCCCAGTCCTCGCACGCCTGCTGAAAACTCACCGGCAAAGCGTTATAAATATTGGAAAGCTTGACCGAAAGCGAATCCCACGTATTCTTCGCGTCGTCTATGATTTCGGGAAGCTGTGCATAAAGCGTCTGCACCTCGTCCACAATCTTCCAGCCTATGGCAAATATTATTCCGCCGATTATCCCCACCGTCAGCAATATAACAATGACTGTCGAAAGCGGACGCGGAATTTTCAGACGCCGCTCCAGCTTGTTCACCAACGGATTCACCAAAACCGACACAAAGTATGCTATTATAAAAGGCAAAAACAAACCTATCACCTTAAATATCAGCCACAACACATCGTCCATCAGGAAATATATCCCGACAAGCACCGCCGCCGTCAGGGCAAGCGTCACAATCAGTTTTAAAAAACTGCTTTTAAATTTCATCGGCACACCACCTCATCAGTAATTTCTGTCACACTTGTCAGTCACGGTCAAGAAAATGCTTCATCAGTTCCATTCCGTTTGCCATGTATACCCCTGTCTTTTCGCCGTTCTTCTCGCAGTATGTCAGCATAGACCCGGTTTCTGCGCCCGATTTATAGATGATGTACGGGACAGGGTCGCTGACATGGGTTTTCAGCGATATCGGTGTCGGGTGGTCGGGAAGAATCATCATCTTATATTCGGCGCCTGCCTCGTCAAGGCGTCTTTTCAGCTCGCCGACAACTTTTTGGTCAATCATTTCAACCGCATACTTTTTGTTGTCCGCCTCACCCCTGTGCCCACATTCGTCGGGGCCTTCCAGATGGATATAGACAAAATCCGCGCCGTCCTTCATAAGCGTGTCAAATGCGGCATTTGTTTTGCCTTCATAATTCGTGTCGTGATTCCCGTTTGCGCCCGGCACATCAATGGATTTCATGCCGGCAGAAATCGCAATTCCCTTAATCAGGTCAACAGCGGAAATTACACTCCCTTTCAAACCGTATCTCTCAGAAAAATCTTCAAGCTGCGGCTTTGTTCCTTCACCCCATATCCAAACAGATGTGGCGGGCTTTTTTCCGTTTTTTATTCTTTCCCGGTTCACCGGGTGGTCTTTCAAAATCTTTTCGCTCTTTTCCATCATGTCAAGCAGTATGTCCGCGCCCTCGCCCTTTGGCAGACTTCCCGCAATCTTTTTGTCAGAAATGTCGTGCGGCGGTGTGAGGCTGACATTTGTCGAGCCGCCGTCCCACACCAGCAGATGCCGATAGCTTACGCCGGGATAAAAATGTATCATGTCGGTATGTAATTCTTTTTCCACCGCCTCTATAAGCTGTTTTGCCTCTTCGGTGGAAATCTCCCCGGCAGAATAGTCGAGCATTGTTTTGTCCTCATAGTTCTCCTCGCCGGACAGGGTGACAAGGTTTGCCCTGAAGGTCACGTCCGCATCCTTCAGCTTTACGCCGATGCTTGCCGCCTCAAGCGGAGAGCGTCCCGTATAGCATTTTTTTGTGTCATATCCCATGACAGAAAGATTTGCCACATCACTGCCGGGCTTCAATCCGTCGGGGACGGTCTTGACCAGCCCCAGCTCTCCATGCTCTGCCATATAGTCCATGTTTGGCTTTTCTGCCGTGTCAAGTATGGTTTTTCCGCCAAATTCACTCACTGCATAATCCGCCATTCCGTCACCCAATACAACAATATATTTCATAAGTCAGTTCCTTTCCATTGCCGTGATAAGTTATTTTTTGAGTCTGAAAAGTACCGCCAATGTGCCGGGACCTATGTGCGTGCCGACAACCGGGCCGAATTCAAACTCCATAAGCGGCTTTGTGCCGAACTCTTCCCCAATCAGTCCGCGCACGGTTTCGGCGTACTCTTCATTTGACTGCACAATCAAAAATTCATTCTTGCTGCTGTCAAAATCGGGGTTTTCTTTTATCAAATCCATAAGCTTTTTGAAAACCTTTTTCTTGCCGCGGATTTTCTCAATCGGCTCTATAAGGCCGTTCCTTATGGTAAGTACCGGTTTTATGTCCAAAAGTGTGCCGACAATCGCACTTGTTTTTGTGATTCTTCCGCCTTTTTCCAGATATTTGAGGGAATCCACCAGGATATACACTTCCCATGTCTTTATATATTCCATCGTCTTTTTGATGATGTCATCGGGATTTTCGCCCTTTTCTGCCAAATCCCACGCATATAGCGCACTCATGGATATATATGCCGAAAAACTCATGGTGTCCACAATCCTTATGTCCGCCCCGGGGTTTGCGCTTTCTTTTATCTCTTCCGCCGCCATGCGCGCTGTGTTATACTGTCCGCTTCCTTTTGAAGAAATCGTAAAATAAATAACCGTGTCATTCTCACGGCTTGCCTCCAGGAGAGCGTCATACATGTCTGCATAAGGCGTCTGCGAAGTCTTTGGTATGTCGCCGAATTCCTCCAGCTTTTTGTAAAAATCGCTGTTTGAAAGTTCCGTCCCTGTGACATATGCCTCGTCGCCGAAAATGCTCATAAATCTGAGTATACCTATATTTTTTTCTGCCGCCAGGCTCTCCGGCATGTCGGCGCTTGTGTCCACAAATATCTTTATTTTTGCCATTGTTCTTCCTTTCTGTTACCACTCAAATCTTGTCAGCTCGCCCTTATCCTTCAGGTCAAAAAATCCGTTCTGCCGCAACGCCTCATACACCACAATCGCCACAGAATTTGACAAATTCAGACTGCGTGCCTCGCTTATCATGGGTATCCTTATACATTCCGCAGGGTGCTCGTGCAAAAGCTCCTCCGGAAGCCCTTTTGTTTCTTTGCCGAACAATATGTAATCGCCGTCCTTAAACTCTGCGTCGGCATATGTGTTCCTCCCCTTTGTCGTGGAAAAGAAATAGCGTCCGCCCTTTGTTTTTTCAAAAAACTCGTCCAGGTTTTCATAATACTGAACCCCCAGAAGATGCCAATAGTCAAGCCCTGCGCGTTTAAGCTTTTTGTCATCCACCGCAAAGCCCATGGGCTTTATGATGTGAAGCTTTGCGCCGGTCGCGGCACAGGTTCTTGCAATGTTGCCGGTATTCTGCGGAATCTCCGGCTCTACCAAAATTATATTAAACATAAATTTCTGTCTGATTCTCCTTTTCATTTTCTGCCGCAAAGCCGGCGTGATAAACACATAACGTTTTTCGGGCAAAGACCGAAAAAATTCCTTATTGTGTTTATTATAACCTATTTTTAAAAAAAGTACAATAGTAATATAGAAAAAAGTGGAACTAAATTTATGCTCTTTTTTCGTAAAAATACCCATAATCACCCGCAAAACTTGTCTTTTGCGGCAGACAAGCACTCTTTTTAGAATTTTTTTAAAAAAATTTTTATAAAACTATCGCATTTTCCATATATTTGTGTTATACTTTCAATTGGACAAAACTCAACAATTACCTACTCAACAATTTTTAAAGGAGAAAGCCATGAAAGCAAAAAAAAGCGGAAAACTTATCCTGTATCTTGTTCTGCGCCTTTTGGTTGTCGGCGCAATGGTTCTGGAACTGCTTGACAAAGATTATTACGGTGTATTTCTGTGTGTCCTGACACTGATACTTTTTATGATTCCTGTTTTTGTGGACAAAAAACTCAAGATAAAACTTCCGTCGCTTTTGGAGGTCATCATTCTGCTATTCATTTTCTGCGCCGAAATTTTGGGCGAACTGCGCGGATTTTATCTCAAGTTCCCGTATTGGGACACACTTTTGCATACCCTGAACGGGTTTATCATGGCAGGGATAGGGCTTGCCATGATTGACATTCTGAACCGCACTCCTTCGCTGAGGTTCAGCCTTTCGCCGATTTTCACGGCGCTTGTCGCCTTCTGTTTTTCAATGACAATCGGCGTGATGTGGGAGTTTTTTGAATTTGGCATGGACTATTTCACATACTCCGATATGCAAAAAGACACTGTCTGCCGGCGCATATCCTCGGTGAACCTCAACCCCGACGCCGAAAATGTCCCCTATGTCATCACCGACATCGACAAAACCGTGATAAGCGGAAAGATGAACGGCGAAAAAACCGAAATCACCATTGACGGATATCTCGACATCGGGCTTCTGGACACCATGGAGGATTTGACCGTCAATTGTATAGGCGCCCTTGCCTTTTCCTTTTTCGGCATATTTTACCTCAAAGGGCGCAGCAAAATTGCCCTCGGCTTTGTGCCGAGCATAAAATCAAACGAGGAGGAAGACCATGAAAATTAAAATTTGCGGTGCCGAAACGCTTTTGCAGAATGAAGGCACGTTTTATACAAAGCCCACAGACATATACATCAGCGGCGACACCATAGAAAGCGTCGGCACCATGCCCCCGGGCTTTGTGCCCGACAAAACCATAAAGGCGGAAAACATGCTTGCAATCCCGGGGCTTATCAACACGCACACGCACGCATACATGTCCCTGTTCCGCAACATTGCCGACGATTTGGAGTTTAACGACTGGCTTTTCGGGCGTATACTTCCGCTGGAGGACAAGCTCACCGATGACGACATCTATTGGGGCACTCTCCTGGGCGCCCTCGAGATGATATCCACCGGCACAACCTCATATATCGACATGACAATCAACATGAACCCGTCACTGCACGCCGCCATAGACAGCGGCATGAGGGCGAGGGTTTCGAGAGGGCTTGTCGGAGAGGGAAACAACGACGGCGGCGCGGCACGCCTGAGGGAAACGCTTGATGCAATCCCGATGGGTAATGCCCTTTCCTCGGTCATTCTCGGCCCGCATGCGCCATACACTTGCGACAGCGAATACCTGAAAATTGTGACCGAAACGGCAAAACAACACAATCTGCCGATAACCATACACCTGAGCGAATCGCCGAAAGAAATTGTTGACATCAAAAAAATCTACGGCTGTTCCCCGATTGAACTTATGGAAAACATCGGGCTTTTTGATGTACCGACAGTCGCCGCGCATTGCGTGCAGCTCTCGGGGCATGACATAGAAATACTTGCCGAAAAAGGGGTCACAGTTGCCTCCAACCCGATAAGCAACGCAAAGCTTGCAAACGGCTTTGCTCCGCTTGCCGAGATGCAAAAAGCCGGCGTGACCCTTTCAATCGGCACCGACAGCGCCGCAAGCAACAACACTCTCAACATGTTCAGCGACATAAACTTTGCCGCGCTGGTGCACAAAGGACGCCTGCACGACCCCCTCGCCGTTTCGGCAAACGACATACTGCGCTTTGTTTTTTCGGGCGGCGCGGCAGCGATAAACGAAAAATGCGGAAAAATCGAAAAGGGATACAAAGCCGACATTGCGCTTTTAAACACCAGCCTTCCGCAGTTTTATCCGAGAAACAACTACGTTTCGGCGCTTGCATATTCCGCAAACGGTTCAGAAGTCGAAACCGTCATCGCAGACGGCAAAATCGTGATGGAAAACAAAGAGTTTAAAACTCTTGACAAAGAAAAAATATACTATGAATGTCAGAAAAGAATTGAAAGGATACGATAACAATGAGTGAAATCAAAGATATCAATTTGTGGGAGAGCGGCGAGAAGAAAATCCAATGGGTGAAAAACAACATGTGCCTTTTGAGAAGCATTGAAGACGAATATTCACGCACAAAGCCGCTGAAAGGGCTTAAGGTTGCGCTGTCTATTCATCTGGAGGCAAAAACCGCATACCTTTGCCGCATTCTTGCGGCGTGCGGCGCCGAGATGTACGTCACCGGGAGCAATCCGCTTTCCACCCAGGACGATGTCGCGGCGGCGCTTGTACACAGCGGAATAAACGTCTTTGCGTGGTATCACTGCACAAGCGAGGAATACCACCGCCACCTCTCATATGTCATAGAGGCGCAGCCGAATATCATTGTGGACGACGGCGGCGATTTGGTGAATCTTATCCACAACGAATATCCGCAATATCTCAAAAATGTCTATGGCGGCTGTGAAGAAACCACAACCGGCATCACACGTCTTATTGCTATGAATCGCTCGGGGAGTCTTAAATTCCCGATGTTCCTTGTCAACAACGCAAAGTGCAAATATCTTTTTGACAACCGCTACGGCACGGGGCAGTCGGTATGGGACGGCATAAACCGCACAACAAACCTCATCGTCGCCGGCAAAACTGTCGTGGTGGCAGGCTACGGCTGGTGCGGAAAAGGCGTCGCCATGCGTGCAAAAGGTTTCGGCGCAAGGGTCATCGTCACCGAAGTCGACCCCGTGAAGGCACTCGAGGCAAAGATGGACGGCTTTGACGTGATGAAGATGAGTGACGCGGCAATCTTCGGCGACATCTTTGTCACCGTGACGGGCTGCAAAGACGTGCTTACGGAAGAAGCGTTTATACACATGAAAAACGGCGCTATCCTCTGCAATGCAGGGCACTTCAATGTTGAGATAAACATACCTCAGCTTGAAAAGCTTGCAATAAAAGTTGAAGAACGCCGCAAAAACATAACGGGCTATACCCTCCCCAACGGCAATACCCTCAATGTGCTTGCCGAGGGACGCCTTGTGAACCTTGCCGCGGGGGACGGCCACCCGGCAGAAATCATGGACATGAGCTTTGCCATACAGGCGATGAGCGTCCTGCACATTGCCCAAAACCACGGCAAATTTGAAAAAATGATAAACAACGTCCCCGAGAACATCGACCGCCTTATGGCAGAGCGTCTGCTGTCTTTCAGCGAATGTTCCATAGACACCCTGACCCCCGAACAGCAGGAGTATATAAACAGTTGGAATGTATAATGTAGAAAATATTCATTCTGCACGCAAAAACAGATATAAAAAATATCCACCCGTGTAACGGGTGGATATTTTTTTCAGGAGGAATAATTCAATCCTCAATTTTCACACCATAAAACAACAGCACCGGCAGATGCGTTGCATAATCAAACGGGATAATATCACGCGTATTTTTTGTCGCGCCGCAGTTGAGCACCGCGCCGGGCCCCGGTTTCCTCTCAAAACGCAGAATAATTTTGTTCCTGTCCTCAATTTTATACTCACGCACATTGACAATCCCGTCGCTGTCCTCCGCTTTTATGGCAAGGTTCTTTCCGTCGATTTGTGCCTCAAGCCTCTCATAAACATTGTCAAACACCGTCTCCACGGTGTCAGCGCCTCTGCGCTTTGCATATTTTATGTCCGGCGCGTCACACATATATGTTTTGCCGAAAACATGATGCAGCAAGACCTTCGCCGCGCGTTCTCCCAGGCGCATATTTGACGCGGCAGAGATATGTATATGGTCGGAATATGACAAGTCGGAGGCAGGGATTACATACAAGTTCCTGTGCCCCCTGTTCAGCTCCCTGATTTGCTCGCGCACTGTCCCCCATTTTCTGTCCGCTTCGGCAGAAGATGGGTCGTTGCAGCAGGCAATCTGCACGACAACAAACGGAATGTTGTCATATCCCAAGTCCTCAAACATCTTTTGGCGCATAGCCAAAAATCTCTCGGCATATGTTTCGGCATCATGTGCAAAATTTGTTTCGTTGCAGCCCTGATACCATATGCATGCCGCTATTTTGCCGCCGCATTCTTTTATGCATTGAATCATATTGCGGTAAAGCCGCCCGTCCTGACCCGGGTTCCATGCCGAAAGCGGCGAACCGCCCTGTGAAGTCTGTATAAGCCCGATGGGGTATCCCAAATCGTGTTTAAGATACTTCGCAAAAGAAAGGTACAGCGAATGACCCGTGTTTGACGTATCAAGATTTGGTTTGCCGTCCGCGCCGGTCGAATCCTGAAGCGGATGCGCCGCCAGCGTCCACCTTCCGTTATTCTTGTATACATGCACGCCCAGCTCCGGCGGGTCGGTGATGAAATCCTTGCCATATCCCGCCGAATTGCTTTGCCCCGCAATCACATACAAGTCCCCCACACCCACATGCTGAATTATGTCTCCGCGTGTGTCCCATTCGCTCCATCTGTCCGCTTCCCCTTCGCCCAGCGATGTGTGTATGGTATACGGCCCTCCTGCCGGGATATCCAGCTCCGTCCGCCAATGTTCCCCCGAAATCTCACACTTTCTCCACCAGATAACGGGTTCGCCGTTTTCTTCTTTGGAAACCATCACAAAGACATTCGGCACCTTTGCATAGCCTTCTTCCTTTTCGGGGTCGTGGTTCCTCACATAATGCCCCTCCAGGGTCACCCTGGCATATCCGTTTTCCTGCTGAAAAATCTGCCAATCCGATACCCCTTTTTCGATTATCACACCAATCATTGTCCGCATCTCCTTTTTAGAAATTTTTATATTGTTTTCAGTCCTCTTTTTTGTATTCACCAAATACATAACATGCTCTTCCCCTGTGTTTTGCCTCGTACAAAAGCTTGTCTGCTTCGTGCATCAAGCACTGAATGTCGGCAGGGTATTCAAAGCGGCACACGCCAATGCTGCTGCTCACCACGGAGTGCGGCAGAATCTCTCCGATTTGCGCCAAAAACAAATCAAGCCCTGTGCGCATATCCGATTCCTCGACAGATACATCGTCAATCATTGCGGCAAATTCATCACCGCCCATTCTCCCTACTATCCCACAGCCGCCAAAAACGCGTTTCAGGGCGGCGCCAACTTCCTTAAGCACATTGTCGCCCGTTGCATGGCCCATTGTGTCGTTTATTGTTTTAAAATTATCCACGTCCAAAAACAGAAACCACCCTTTGCGCGGCGGCCCTTCCCTGCGGTCGCGGTGCGCCTTTTCGCAGCACTGCAAAAATATTCTGCGCCCCATCACTCCCGTGATGACGTCCAGTTCTCCCAAAAATTTCTGATATGTTATATACTTGTATCCCGAAAGCAAAACGATTATTGAAATGATATTCAGCGAAAGCACCGCAAGCATAAATTGTATCTGCAAATGTATAAGGTCTGTACTTACAGCGTCAGAAACAGCAATTCCATGCCTTCTCAGCATGTATGACGCACGCTGCGAAAAATAAATCGCCGCCATGACCGTCATTCCAAAAATAAAAACGGTAAATAACAAAAGATAAATGTTCTTTTTCTTTTTGTTGGCATACGGGACACTGTCGGAATTGTCAATGCCTGCTTTGAATTCTTTGACAAACCGGCTGTTGTGCAAAGCCCACAGCCCCTCCACAATACATATGCATACCACCACCTGCAGGATATGCCTGCCATCGGGCGGAAACAACCTTGACAAGCCGCCTCCGACACCCGGGAACAGCGCCCCCATCGCCCCATAAACAAGCAATGAATAAATCTCCAGCGAAACCGCCGTGGCGACACCAATCCACAGCCGGGCATGCTTCTGCTTTTTTGCCGCAAAAAACAACAGCCCCGCCAAGATGCCAAACAAAGTCCGCGTCCCGACCGCAAGAAAAAAACTGCTTATCGGCTGTCCGCTCAGAAACGGCGAAAAAATCATATCGGCAGGCATGACATAAAACGCCGTAGCCTTGTACATACTTGCAAGCCCAAAAACAAGCCCGAGCACAGCAGACTGCACCATCCCCAAAAGGCATGCCGCAATCAGAATCGGGACATACGCAAAGGTAAGCGAAATCGGCGGCACATGGATATACCCCAAAAATGTGAATGACATCAAAAGTTCTGCCGCCGCCAAAACCACAAAAACATATACATCAAAAGATGACAATTTTCTGCCTGTTCTCATGTTCATAAACCATATCACCCCGTCCTTTATTGCAGCATTTTGAATCTTTTTACATACAAATCCAATTATACACAAATGCGCACAAAATTTCAATAGTTTTGCCAAATAAATATTTATACAAAAACCGCCCGAAGTTTGATATGCCCCCGGGGACAATCAAATCGGGCGGTTTATTATTTTTATAAATTCAGCAATTCCGACTTCTTTTTGTCGTATTCCTCTTGAGTTATTGCCTGACAATCCAGCAATTCCTTGTATCTCTTCAATTCATTCGGTACATCCGGCTCTTTTGCTGTTTTCTTTTTTGTGCCGACATTGTCCAACACCTTAAACACCACACCGTTGTCACCCACAATCTGATTGATTTTGTCCTGTATAATCATCGGCGGAATAATCGGCAGAAACAACTGGAGTATCAGACAAAGCGCCGCCGTGTTTGACGGGACTCCCCTCTTTGCCACAACCACATCGCCGTGCTGTATGTCCAGTACAGAGAATGAAACGGCACAATGAAGGACAACAGCGTCTGCAAAAATGCATTTCTCTTCTTCTCGTCCGAAACCCTGTTCATCACACGCGTCGAGTGGAACACCCAACAAGTTTGGTAAAATATTGGCAAAATCAAGAGCAGCACAATATGCAATGCCATATTCAGATACCCTTCGCCTTTATATTTGTGGGGCATAAACAACCCCCTTTTCAACTGTTTTTTGCATGAATGATATAAAATCCGCCATTTTTTGTCTTTGGGACAAATTTTACGGTTTCCAAAAATAAAAGAGTTTTATATGATAACTATAAACCCAAACGGAGGAAGAGTTATCTTCCCCGAAACCTGTTTCCCGGCAATTATGCCGTTGTATGTCCTGTCAAGAATGATGTCACATTCCTTGTCATTAAAGTTCTCCACAAAGTAATACACCTTCTCGCCGGTCCCCCTTGTCTGCACTGTCATGCCCGCCGGGAACTTTATTTTGCATGCCGATATCTTTGCGTCTTCAAGAATCAGGTCATAAATATCCCCCAGGAAATCGCCGCCGTCACGGGCGCCGATATAGTATGCCGTTCCCTCTTTATAATTATTTTTTGCCGCACAGCACTTGCCCCAATAATGATTGCTCCCATATACGGCAATGCTTTTTGCGGTTGTTGTCTTTATGATGTCCATATAATCCACAGCGTCATAAAATTTGCTGCCAAAAACAACCTCTGCCTTCTCGCCCCCACAGGCTGTTTCCATTTCCTCAACTCTCAAGCCGAATATATCCTTAAGCCTGCCGCCGGGGACCCCCCCGAGATAACACAGGTTTGATTCATCCACATATCCAAGGGTGTATGTCCCGACAAATACACCGCCGTTTGCGACATACCTTTCTATCTTGTCAATCATTTCTTCGGATATTTCGTGAAGCATCGGCGCGACGATTATCTTATACGGCGAGAACTCCCTGTCGGGGCAAATCACATCACAATTTATGCCTCTTTTCCAAAACTGCTTATAATGTTCGATACAGGTTTCTTCATACTTTTTGTCACCGTTTTGCCACCCCCACATAACATCAAGCGACCACTTGTTGTCATAGTCAAACAAAACCGCCGCGGCGCTTACCTTGTCACTGCACATTTTTCCCCGTTGTATATAAACACATTTTCCGGCGAAGTCGACGGGCACGTTGTGAATTTTCCATTCTCATCTTTGTACATCCAGTCCTCCAAGAAGTCCGCTGCGCCTTCAAAAACAAAGCAATATTCCTCCAGAAATTTTATGTCCCTCGTGTGCAGATAATGCTCCCATATGTGCCTTACACCCCAGAAGCCTCCCATCTGCCAAAATCCCCATAAAACTCCCTTTGTTGCCTCGACATTAAATCTCCAAATGTCGCTGTTGTGCCATGACGACCAGCCTCTGAGCCCAAAAACATTGCCCTTGTGTGCAAATTCCTTAAGCATCTCCAAAAAAGGCATGTGACACTCCGGCAAATTGTATGTTTCCGTCGGCCAATAGTTCATCTGTGTGTTGATATTCATTGTATAGTTGCTGTGCCAGCACGGCATCATCTTGTCATTCCATATCCCCTGCAATGTTGATGGCTGTGTGCCCGGCATTGAAGAAGAGATTGTAAGATACCTGTCGAAATCAAACAGCAAAACCACAAGCCCGTCGTCCACCGCCCCTTTTCCGGCGTTTGCGATTCTCTCATCGGTCGGGAGACAGCCAAAGTCCTCACCGTCTATTTCAAGTTCCACACGGTCAAAATACTTTTTATACTCGTTTATATGTCTTGACTTCAATTTCTCATAGTCCATGCCCGACACGGTGCCAATGCAGTCCATGCACAGCTTTTTGCAATCTCTGCCTTGGGTCACAGGCATTTTATCATAACCGTTAAAGCTTGTCTTTATCGAAAAAATCAGAGTGATGTCCTTTTGGTTGTCAACCCTTGTCGAATTTGCGCTTGTGCACACCTGTTCCTTGTTCAGCGGCTTTAAGCATGAGCAAAACCGAATGCTTTCCTCCTCACCGTATTCAATTTCGTTATAATACATGGTTGTAACTGTGGGGCATCTCCCCTCGCACATCAAAATATTGTCATTTTCTTTGCATGCCTTGTGCTCAAGTTCAACCGCCTGATATGCATGTACGCTGATTTTTTCTTTGCTTTTTATGTTCACAACCATTATGTCGTCCTTTAGCGACACAAAGGTTTCTTTTACAACAGGATTGGAGTTAAGCTTAAATTTTGTCGTGACAATTGCGTTCTCAAAGTCAAGGCTTCTTTCATAATCTGATATTTCTGCCTTTTCGGTCACAATGTCAACATAAATATTCCCATAATTCAGATAAGCCTCCGACGCAAGACCGGACATAATTTCGGAGGTTTTCAGCGTGGCTTCATGATATTTTTTTCATTTACAAGCCTTCTGATTTCTTCAATCTCTTTGATAGAATGTTTATAGTCCGATTTGTTTGGATATCCCGACCAAAATGTGTCTTCATTGACCTGTATTTTGTCATTTACCGCCCCCGAAAACACCATGGCACCAATCCGCCCGTTCCCCAGCGGCAGTCCTTCCTCCCACACCGATGCGGGTTTTTTATACCAAATCCTCTTTTTCATATATGACTGACTCCTTTTATTGTTCAATGGTGTTTACCTTCATCATATCCTCAGCAGTGATTCCCGTGGAATAGCTTTCCATGGCATCAATCAGCACACCTGTATTCACATCGGCAAAGCGATTTCCCGATATAACATTATATTTCGGCATATACGGCTCATCTTCGCAAATGTTGTACAAATTTGGATATTTTCTGTACACTTCCGACTGATACGGGATATTCTGCGACACATTAAGCAATGTGTCAAGCGGTGTCACCCCGGCGGATTTTGCCATTCCTCTCACAGCAAGATGAGGGCAGTTATATATTGTACTGTTTTTCAGCGTGTTGCCCACACCGGAAATGTGGACGGCACCGGCATATGTTTTTTCCAGTCTGCCAAAATTATAAAAACGGCAATTGTCCACGACATTGTTTGCCGGCATACATACAGTATAGCAGAAACAAACCTACTTGCACACTTCAAAAATATTATGGGGATACTTCAATTTAATAAAACAGGACATTGAAAAAGCACTATCCGTAAAAGATAGTGCTTATTTCGTACTATATCGTGTGCTTTTAAATAAATTTTTTGGTAAATAATTTGGTAAATCTATATTTCTATTGTTACAAAAACACAAGATGTTGTTATAAATAACCCTCTCAAAACCATATATGGTGGATTATTTATCAAGTGGCTTCATCGTCGGGAACAGCAGTACATCACGTATGGCAGGGGAATCGGTGAGAAGCATGCACATACGGTCAATGCCAAAGCCGATGCCGCCCGTCGGGGGCATGCCTATTTCCAGAGCACGCATAAAGTCCTCGTCCGTCGTATTTGCCTCCTCATCTCCCTGTGCAAGCAATTCCTCCTGTGCCTTAAAGCGCTCTCTCTGGTCAATCGGGTCATTAAGCTCGGAGTACGCATTCGCCATTTCCCAGCCGTTCATGAAAAATTCAAAACGCTCCACATATTCCGGGTTCTCCGGCTTTTTCTTGGTAAGCGGCGAAATTTCAATGGGGTGATCCATAACAAATGTCGGCTGAACAAGGTGCTCTTCCGCATATTCTTCGAAGAACAGATTAAGAATATCGCCCTTTTTATGCCTTTTCTCATATGCAATATGGTGTTCGTCGGCAACCTTCTGCGCCTCTTCAAGCGTGTGGATTTCGCCAAAGTCAACGCCTGCATATTTTTTGACCGCGTCAACCATCGTTATGCGCTCAAAAGGCTTGCCCAAATCCATCTCTATCCCGTTATAAACAATCTTTGTTGTCCCCAGCACCTCTTGTGCGACATGCCTGTACAGATTTTCGGTAAGATCCATCATGCCGTGATAATCCGTATATGCCTGATACAGCTCCATAAGCGTAAATTCCGGATTATGACGTGTGTCAAGTCCTTCGTTTCTGAAAACTCTTCCGATTTCATAAACCTTGTCAAAACCGCCGACGATCAAACGTTTCAGATAAAGTTCAAGCGAGATGCGCAGCTTGAAATCCTCGTCCAAAGCATTGAAATGTGTTTCAAAAGGTCTTGCCGAAGCGCCGCCCGCGTTTGAAACAAGCATCGGTGTTTCCACCTCAAGAAAGTCACGGGCATTCAGATATCCGCGGATTGACGCAATGATTTTTGAACGGTTGATAAACGTCTTTTTGACATCGCTGTTCATAATGAGGTCTATATATCTCTGGCGGTATCTGAGGTCGGTGTCGGTCATGCCGTGAAACTTTTCCGGAAGAGGAAGAAGTGATTTTGAAAGGAGCACAATTTTGTCAACGCGCACCGAAACTTCCCCGGTCTGGGTTGTAAAAACCTCGCCCTCTGCGCCGATAATATCGCCTATATCGTATTTCTTAAAGATTGCATATTCTTCGTCCCCGAGTATATCCTTCTTCACAAAAAGCTGAATCTGTCCGCTTATATCGGCAATGTGGCAAAAACCGACTTTTCCCATGCCGCGCTTTGACATAACTCTCCCGGCAACCTTTACACGCTGTCCGTCCAGAGGCGAAATCTTTGCCACAACCTGCTTTTCTTCACCTCGCACAATGACGGTTCTCTCTTCTGTGGTGCAGTTTTCACAGATATCCTCCGCAATATGCGTTCTTTCATATTTTGTAATCTCAAAAGGGTCTCTCCCCATTTCCTGCAGTTCCGAAAGCTTGTCCCTTCTTATCTGCAAAAGCTCCGACAAACGGTTCTCATTGTTTTCCATGTTTGGTTTCTTTCCTTCCGTATATTTATTTATAGGTAATTGTAAGACTGATGTTTTACAATTAAAATGCTGATGTAAAAATGACGGCATGCGCATCATTTTTGATTACAAATCAGGGGTTGGCACCCCCGATACTCTACATAAGAACAGATGATAATTGCAAAATTTACATTTTACAATTACTTATATATTATTTATTCAGCGGTGTGATTTTGACACCGATGCACATATCATCTTTTCTTGCCATGACAGCCCTTATCTCGGTCGTGTCCGTTTTCCATACCCTTCTGAAAAGTATGTTCCCCTGTCCCAGAAGTTTTGCCTTTTCGGCTTTGTCGTCGGTTTCCTTGCCGGCTGCAAACTCAACGTCATCGCTCACCGGCTCGCCAAATCTTTTGGTGTATATCGCCGAAAGCGCGTCATAGTCTGCCAGATACTGTGTTTTGTCCGCATACTCTTCATCAGGCTTTATGAAATATGTTGCCTGTGAAAGCTTGGAATCGGTAAACTCATACTCCGCGTCCGAGGCAAACCCTTCTATGCGCACCCTCTCATACCGGATTGTATTGTCGCCCACCTTGGAATAACCCCCGCCGTGCACATTTACCACATCTTCAAGCGGCATGCCCCATTGGAAGTTGCCAAAGTCACATTCTTCCTCGGGGAGTATCGGCTTGGCTGTTTCCCTGTCCCCCGTTTCAAAATTCTGTTCATTAAAGCCCCTGTCGCCGATTCTTTCGTTTTCGGTGTTTTCTTCAGTCTTTCCGCCGCACGAAGCAAGCATAAGCACTGCTGAAAGTATTATAAGCAATTTTTTCATATTTCCTCCGTTCCGCCGCAGATTGTGCGGCACAAATTTAAAAATATGCAACATTATTGATTTTCTGTCATACAAACAATTATACTAAATTTTTGCCAAAAAATCAAGACAAATCTTATACTAAATACATTTTTTATTTTCCGCGGCACATTTTGCCAAAGGAAACCTCCGCCGCCTCCGGCTCACGGTTGCAAAAAAGACGGTATACAGGGACTTCGGTTATGAGTGCGTCAAGAATGTCCAAAAGTGCCGCTATGCCTGCGGCTGTCTTTGGACGTGAGGTCTGCTCCATAAGCTTTGCCGCGGCGGCATGGGCAGATACACGCTCTATTTTATTCTCTTCACCGCGCTCCAGTATGCATATGCCCTCAATCGGCACATGTATATTGCTGTTTACGCCTTCTTTTCCGCACCACGGCGTCCCATAAACATGGAATCTCCCTTCAAAGCGGCGCACAATCGGCTTGTCGCCGTTTACCACAACCGCCCTGTCCCCAAACTTTTCCTGCCACAGCCTTATGTGCGTGGTCTTGCCTGTGCCGCTGAGTGCCGTGAAAAGATAACCCTTGCCGTCCACGGCAATCGCCGCCGAATGTATAAGCATTGCCCCAAATTCCACGCCCTTTCGGCATATTTCGCGGTATATGCACAGATTCTCGCTGTAGCCCTCCGGCATGGACGGATACTTCGCCGCCTCTTCCTCCAGCGCTTTTTTGCTGCACTGCACAGAGAAATCCGCCGCCTTATCACCGCAATATTCATACGCCGCGCACATTTTGCGCGTATAGCTGCATACATCTCCGATATCAATTATCAGTCCGGCAAGTCCCAGTTTCATAAAAAAATCTCCATTCCGCCGTCCTCCGCAAAAGCTACGGGCACATCGCCCGGGCGCAGAGAATGACAATATATTTTTCTGCATACTGCATGTTTTTGCTGCATATTATTATAACAAACTTATTTTTTGCGGAGGGGTTTGTCATATGAGATATCAACGCGAAAAGGCTGTCGCCTATGCAAACGAATGGGCATACAGAAGAAATCCCAAATACTTCAATTTTCAGGAACTCGGCGGCGACTGCACAAACTTCGCCTCACAGGTTCTTTTTGCCGGCAGCGGCGTCATGAACTACACCCCCACTTTCGGCTGGTTTTATATCAGCGCCGAAAACCGTACCCCGTCGTGGACAGGGGTAAATGAGCTTTACAGATTTCTGATAAACAACAAAGGCGCAGGGCCGCAGGCAAGACTTGTTGACCTTGCCCAAGTCGAGCCGGGCGATATAATCCAGCTCCGCTTTGAGCCTCATGACCGATTTGACCACTCGCCCGTCGTTACCGACAGGGGAGAAGGCACCGCCGAAACAATCCTCCTTGCCGCGCACTCGCGCGATGTGGACTGCCGCCCGTTATCCACATATTCGTTTTATGAATACCGCTGTATCCACATATACAATGTCGGTGAGGGATAACTAAATTATTTCGTATCCGCTTACCGAGAGAAGCTGTGCCGAAAGCGCAAGATTTTCTTTTTTGACAAAGATATAATCGGTGTTGAATGTGGAAACCACAAATACACTTATATCATTGTCTGCAAGAATCGTGCTTATGCGCGATATTATCCCAATCAATGAAAAATCCAGCTCTGCGTCTATCATCATGCCGCAAAAACCGTCCTCGCACTCAAGCCACCCTCCCGGGCGGCTTTTTGTTTTGCAAAGCACCGAATTTTCGTTCTCCGTCCCGGCTGTGAAATACGGTTTTTCAAGCCCGGCCGGCATTTCGGCGTATTTCATAACCGAAAATTCATCTGTCAATATCTTTATTTTCATAATTTTTATACTCCGTCAAATCAAATTTATAATCAGTTTATCTGCCTCAGGTGCTTGGGGAAATGGTTTTTCAGGACTCCGCCCGAGCCTTTTGCCCAGCCCATGCATACGCCGTGCCACGTCACCGCACACCAGCCCTTTATATCGGAGGAAAGTGTTTCGCCCCTCAGATATTTTCCGATTTCCTCAGTTTCAAAACAATTTTTTATCTCCCCGGGCTTCAGGGCAAGCACAAGCGCGTGCGACGGCTCAAATCTGCCTTTTTTGCATCTCCCCAGGAAAAGCCCTGCGCGCTCTGTCTTAATTTTGTCTATATTTATGCCGTCGGGCAAAAGCCAGAGCCGCTCCCCAAAGTTCACAAATCTGCCCGAAAGGTGCGTACAGAGATACTCTTTTTCAAAATCACGGAAAAGCTTTGCGCCTTCGCTCTCTTTTTCCGTCTTTCCGCACCTTTGCGGCAAAAATTCCCCGTCCTTTTCAAACACTGCAAAAAAGTGCCCCTCGCCCTTGTTTTTATGTGGAAATATCCGCCTTGTCATACTCATGTCATGTGCCGCATCCGCCCATTCGGCTCTGCCTTTTTCGAAAAACTCCATGCCGGGGTCCAGCAGATGCATGTCGGGGTATTTTGTGAGAACATAGTCCGTCACGCCCTCGTCTTCACAGGGTGCAAAGGTGCATGTGGAATACAAAAGCCTTCCGCCGGGCGAAAGCATCGCCACCGCAGAGTCCAGTATGTTCTTCTGCCGTGCGGCACAGCTCTCGGTGTGGGCAATGCTCCACTCCGAAACCGCGCGCGGCTCTTTCCTGAACATTCCCTCCCCGGAGCACGGCGCGTCAACAATGATTTTGTTGAAAAATCCGCCGTATTTTTCCGCAAGGCGTTTTGGATTTTCATTTGTCACAACTGCGTTTCTTATCCCCATTCTCTCTATGTTTTCGGATAAAATCAGGCTTCTTTTGGGGATAATTTCGTTTGCAGCCAAAAGCCCCTCCCCCTGCAAAAGTGCGCCGGCATATGTCGCTTTCCCCCCGGGTGCGGCGCACAAATCCAGCACATAGTCGCCTTTTTCGATGCCAAGCGCGGCAACCGGCGCCATGGCGGACGGCTCCTGGAAATAAAAAAGTCCGCTTATATGAAAAGGGCTTTTTCCGTCGGTTATGTCCTTTTTTACATAGTACCCCTCCGGGCACCACGGCACCTTCTCAAGCCCCGACAACAGCCCCCAAAGTTCTTCCGGTATACTTTTCAGGGTATTTATGCGAAGCCCCGAAAAGCTTTCTCCCGTGCAGAAAGCTTCTTTAAAAGCGCCGTATTCTTCCCCAAGCATTTTCCTCATTCTGTTTTCAAATTCAACAGGCAATTCCATCTTATTCTCCTCACATGATAGGCGCAAACAGTCTGAAAAATCCTTCCTTCATGATGTTCGGTATACCGCGTTTTTTATAAATTTCCATGGTAAGCTCATAGCTTTTCTCTTGGTCTGCAAGAAATATATTTCTGTTCCTGACCGATTCTTCACGGCTATACATAAATGCATTTATTTCAAAATGCAAAAGGAAACTTCTCGTATCAATGTTTGTCGTGCCGATTGTGCACACTTCATCGTCACATACCAAGGTCTTGGAATGGATAAACCCCGGATAAAGATAAACCCTGACACCTGCCGCCAAAAGCTCGTCCATATATGACATTGTGGTATAATAAACATATTTTTTGTCGGGCACAGAGGGAATCATCACCCTCACATCAACCCCCGACTGCGCCGCGGTCTTTATTGCGTCTAAAAAAGGCACGTCGGGCGCAAAGTACGGTGTCTGCAAAAATGCATAATCCCTTGCATGGGAAAGCATCTTTATCATGCCGCATTTGATTTCTTCGCACGTAGAGTCGGGGCCGCTTGCCACAATCTGCATCGGCAGACTGCGCCCGACAGGCATCGGCTTTTTAAAGAAAAGCGCCGAATTGTTTTTTATGTCCTCCCCTGTCGTGAATTCCCAGTCAAGGCAGAATATACGCTGTACTTCCGAAACAGCCTGCCCCACAATCCGCATGTGCGTGTCGCGCCATGGCGTCGGGCGCTTTTTGCCCATATATTCGTCACCGATGTTCATGCCGCCCATATAGGCGATTTTTCCATCAATTATGGCAAGCTTTCTGTGGTTTCTGTGGTTTATCAGCGAATATGAAAAAATATTCAGCGGAAAAAACGCCGCAACGTGCCCGTTGGTGTTATTTTTCAGGCGCCGGAAGGTCTTGTACGGCGTCAGTATTGAACCGAACCCGTCATACAAAAAACGAACCTGCACACCCTCTTCCGCCTTGTCTGCCAAAAGCGAAAGCAACTTTTTGCCTATTTCATCATTATGTATTATAAAGTAGAGAAGATTCACCGTTTCCTTTGCGTTTTTTATGTCATCAAGCAAATCCTCATACTTTTTTTCTGCCGAGGTGTACACCTTGACGTCATTCTTGTCGGTAAAAACGCTGTGCGCGGTGTTCTCAAAATATTTTATCATATGCAGATATTTTTCCGGCTCCGGCGCATTCTGGCGGTTTGTGGCAAAAGCCAGGCTTGCGTTTGCCTTTTCCAGATATTTCTTTTTTGTTCTGTGCTTAAGCCCCAGCCCAAACACAAGATAAATCACCGGCCCAAGAACAGGCAGGACGATAAAGCACAAAACCCATGCCATTGCGCCCACCGGCTCTTTGCGCTGAAAACACACCACAGCAATAATCAAAAAAATATTTACCGTATACAGCCAAAGAATAGACATCTGCGCACCACACCCCTCCGAAAAAAATTTCCCAATCAGCCTCTTTTTCTGCGTTTTTCTGCCGCAAGCCACGCAAAAACAAAGCATATACACGCAAAACACGTCCCGGCAAAATCCACAAAAATGTCCGAAACCATACTTCCGCGGCCTTCAAAAAACAACTGTATCAGCTCGTCGATACACGCCGTGAATAGTCCCGTAAAAAGCACATATATCAGCGCCTTGTGATATTTCACCGAGAAAAGCGCCGCGCTGAGAAATGCCCCCTGCAAAAAGAACTCAAAAAAATGCGCCGACTTCCTCACCGCCACCACGGCGCTGTCCGCATTCTTAAACAAAAAACCCAAATATCTGACAGCAAGGCTGACAAATATCCCGCTTTGCTGTGACGACGCCGCGGCGGGCTTTGCTGAATTTTTGAATATAAACACCGTCACCACCGCAAACAACAGCCAAAAAACAATTTTTATCTTCTTCACAATAATCCTCCGTATTTTAAATTGTAAAATGTAAATTTTACAATCAGCCACCGCATCTTTGCGGGAGTATCGGGGGTGCCAACCACTGATTGGTCATCAAAAATGACCACATGTGCGTCATTTTTGGCTGAAATAAAAAGTTTCAACCTGTCGTAAAGTTAAAATCGGACGGAACTTTTTATTTCTACCCAAGAATTTTAATTGGAAAACGTTAGGTTTTCAATTACCCGTTCAGACGATGTTCCAGCCCCCCGACACGCTTATCACCTGACCTGTTATATAATCCGCCATGTCTGACGCCAAAAACAGCATCGCCTGTGCTGCCTCCTTCGGCGTTCCGCACCGCCCAAGCGGAATTTCTTTTTCCAGTTCTTCTATGTCCTCTTTTGCGAGGTGAGAATTCATGGGACTTTCAATCATGCCGGGCGACACACAGTTCACCGTCACCCCCGAAAGGCTGACCTCTTTGGCAAGCGCCTTTGTAAAGCCGATTACCGCCGCCTTGGAGGCGGAATAGTGCACCTCACAGCTTGCCCCCACTTCGCCCCATATCGACGCCACATTTATCACCTTTCCGCTTTTTTTGCTTATCATATAAGGCAAAAATGCCTTTGTTGTGCGGAAAATACCCTTTATGTTTACATCAAACATTCTGTCCCAATCCTGTCCGGTTATGTCGCAAAACATCTTCTGCCCGGCAATGCCGCTGTTGTTTATCAGGACATCTGCGCCGCCGATTTTCTCTGCCGCCGCCAAAACCGATTCATCTGACGTGACGTCCATACGGACAAGATTCACGCCCGAAATTTTGGGCATATTCCGGTTGAACGCCGCATAAACAATATACCCGGCGTCCCTGAAGGCTTCCGCCGCCGCACCGCCGATTGCGCCCGACGCGCCTGTTATCACTGCTTTTTTCATAGAATCTCCTATTCGCTCATATGAATCATGCCCTGCTCGATTATGCGCTTGACATGGTCATCATCCAGTGAATAAAACGTGTTTTTGCCGTCACGGCGCGATTTCACAAGCCGCGCCTGTTTTAAAACCCTCAGCTGGTGGCTCACCGCCGACTGCGTCATACCCACAGATTCCGCGATATCATACACGCATTTTTCGGTGTCAAAAAGCGTCCACAAAATTTTTATCCTGGTGGCATCGGCAAAAACCTTAAAAATTTCCGAAAGTCTTGCAACAGTATCATTGTCCGGGAGAGTTTTTTTCAGCTTTTCAACGATATTAAGATTATATCTGCAATATTCACATCTTTCTTTTTCCATAAAATCATACACTTTCCTTTCCGTTGATACGTCCCGCCAAAAATACAAAAAAGCTTTTACTTAATTATACTATCACTTTTTAAAAATGTCAAACAAACGCCGCAAAAGATAAAGCTATGCATAAAATATCTGCACAGCTTTCCCCGCAAGTTCAGTCTATATTGATTGCCTCGGCATCGCCGCCCGCCGACTCGTTTACCTGGATATCCACAGAATCACCGTATTCCGGAAGCTCTTTTGCCGAAATCAGTTCGTCAACATTTGTGCCGGACGCACAGCCAGAAAGAGCCGCCAACAAGGCAAAAAGCACCGCCATCTTTTTTATCATAAAAAATCCTTCCTTTCCAAAACCGCAAAAATCAAAGCTTTGATTCATATTCCTTTATCAGCTTTATATTTGCTTTCTCGACATTGTTCAAGTCCTTCCACAAAACCGCGGCAACGGGCTTGTACCATGTTTTTGCCGAAAAATACGATATGTACTTATTTGTCGTAAATATGTGCCCCTTCCTTGCGTATATCTCGTTTCTGAGCAGTGCAAGGTCTGCACGGCTCATGGTTTTAAGCTGTTCTGCCGTGAGGAGCGTTGTGTCGCTGGGGTAGATGTATGCGTCGGCAGAAACATTTACGTTTATCGCCGCGGCTATCTTTTTGGGAGATGCCGCGGTTTTCTTTGCTGTGTTCTTCTTCGAGGTTTTTGCCGCCTGTTTTGCGGCTGTCTGTTTTTGTGCTTCAAGCTTTTTTGCATCTTCTGCCGCTTTTTTCTCCTGTTCCTGTTTTTCTGCCTGTGCCGCCTGTAAAGAGGCGATTGAGGTCTTATATTCATTCAGCTTATCGGTCTGTTCGGGCGAAAGCAGATTTGTGTCAATCTTTTCCGCCGCCGCGACAGCGGACGCCAAATCCCCGGCGGACAGCTTGTCCGAAACCTCCGCCAAAAGCGTCTGTGCCTGTACGGATTTTTCAACATCGCTTTTGAGTGTAGTGATTTTTTCTGCTATGCCATAATTTACATAGCTCTCGTCCATCTTGGACAAAATCTTCTGTGCTTCGGCGAAATCCTTTTCTTCATATGCTTTTCCCGCCTGGTAAAATTTCAGCGTAATGTCATAAAGGCGGTTCACCTCGTCATCGGTGTTCCCGTGTTCCACAGCAACGGAAAATGCCTTCGCCGCCGTTTCATAGTCGCCGCTGTCAAAATATGCCCTGCCTTTTTCCGCCGCCTCCTTTGCAATGTCCGTGCCGCATGCGCACAGCATCAAAAGACACATCAAAGCCGCCGCAAAAGTAATTATCTTCTTTTTCAAAACCCTTTTCTCCTCTTCCGCCATATCCGGCATTATTTTTATCTTATCTGACCGTTTCCTTTTATCACGTATTTTATCGACGTAAGCTGTTCCAGCCCCATCGGACCCCTTGCGTGCATTTTTTGGGTGCTTATGCCGATTTCGGCGCCAAAGCCAAATTCAAACCCATCGGTGAACCTCGTCGACGCGTTGGCATATACCGCCGCGGCGTCCACTTCCTTCAAAAACCGCTCCGCCGTTTCGGGGTTGTCGGTCACAATCGCCTCGGAATGTTTTGTATTATATTTATTTATATGGCTGATAGCTTCCGAAACACCGTCAACAATTTTAACCGCAATGATATAATCGTTATACTCCGTGCTCCAGTCCTCTTCTGTCGCCGCCTTCAGCCCCGGGCAGATTTTCAGGCATTTTTCACATGCGCGTATCTCCACCCCGTCCTTTTTCAGGACGTCTGCAATCACCGGCAGATACTCCGGCGCAATTTTTTGGTCAATCAAAAGAGTTTCCGCGGCATTGCACACCGACGGTCTGCTCACCTTTGCATTTTCGACAATCTTTGTCGCCATGTCAAAGTCACAGTCGCCGTCTACATACACATGGCAGTTCCCGGCGGCGGTTTCTATGACAGGCACGGTTGCATTTTCCACAACGGTCTTTATCAGCCCCGCGCCGCCCCTGGGGATAAGCAGGTCGATATACCCGTTCATACGCATAAGCTCTCTTGCGGTTTCTCTTGAAGTATCTTCAACAATATCCATGCTCCCCTCCGGTATGCCTGCCTTGTATGCCGCCTGCTGCATAACCTTCATTATGGCTTTGTTGGAATTTATCGCTTCACTGCCGCCCCTCAAAATCACCGCATTGGAGGTTTTCAGACAAAGCGCCGCCGCGTCCGCCGTCACATTTGGGCGTGCCTCAAAAATTATTGCAATGACGCCCATCGGCACCCTCTTTCGCGATATCACAAGCCCGTTTGGCCTTGTCCATTCGTCCACCGTTTTCCCAATCGGGTCGGGCAGCGCCGCCACCTGGCGCACACCCTCGGCGATGCCGGCGATGCGCTCCTCCGTCAGGGTCAGGCGGTCAATCATCGCCTCTCTGATGCCCTTTTTGCGCGCCGATTCTATGTCCTTTTTGTTTGCATCAATTATGCTTTTGCTTTCTGCCAAAAGCGCGTCTGCCACTGCTCTAAGCGCCCTGTTTTTCGTTTCGGTGTCAACAACCGCAAGCGAAAATGCCGCATTTTTGGCAAGCTCACCTTTTCTCAACAATTCTTCAGTCATGTCTATTCCTCTTCTTTACAGAAATTTTTGGAAACAAACAGCGTCCCCGAAGGTTCTCCCTCCAGTATGCCATAAAGCTTGAATATGTCGTTTCCGTTTGTGATTATCATATGTATGCCCGCATTGACAGCAAGTTCTGCCGCGTTGAGCTTTGTGACCATGCCGCCGGTGCCCCTCTTTGTCCCGGCGCCCCCGGCAATGCCGCGCACAGACTCCACGTCATACACCATCGGTATCAGCTTTGCATCTCTGTTTGTGTGCGGGTCGCTGTCATAAAGCCCGTCAATGTCGGAAAACAGCACCAAAAGGTCCGCATCAATAAGGTCTGCCACGACTGCGGAAAGAATGTCATTGTCACCTATTTCCACTTCATCAACCGACACCGTGTCATTTTCATTTACGACAGGTATTATGCCCATCTCAAGCAGGGTGCAAAAGGTGTTTTGTATATTCCTCTTTCTGCGCGGAATCACAATGTCGTCACGGGTCAGCAGAATTTGCGCCACTGTGTTGTTGTACTCGGAAAACATCTTGTCATAAAGATACATCAGCTCACACTGACCGACAGCCGCAACGGCTTGTCTTTTGTTGGTTTCCTTCGGCTTTTCCGCAAGCCCCAGCTTGCCGACAGCAATGCCGATTGCGCCGGAGGACACCAGTATTATCTCCTTGCCGCTGTTGTGCAAATCCGAAAGCACACGCGCCAGGGTGTCGATTCTTTTTATGTTCATCTTCCCCGTGTCATATGTAAGTGTCGATGTCCCGACCTTCACTACAATTCTCTTGGCTTTTTTTATATCATCATAAATGTGCTGCATTGTTATTCTCCCTTGATTAAGGCATTTTATGGGTTAATCTTACAATCACCTATTTATCTCATTTTACTATACTATTATATCCTTATATTATATATTTGTAAATAACAAAGCTGTTAAAATAACATTAAAATTTGATAACGAAAGTATGAAATGTTATTTTAACAGCTTATTTTTGTTTATGCCATTGTCTTGTTTACAGCGCTTAAGAGTGCGTATATGGACGAGGTGTTGATGTTTGCGTCAATGCCCGCGCCCCAATAGATTTTATCTTGTGATTTTATGCTTATATAGCTGACCGCAAGCGATGATGATGATTTTTCCAGCGCATGCTCGACATAGGATACAATCTCAAAATCCTTGCCGAAATGGTTCCTGAGCGCTGTGCAGATTGCGTCCAGAGGTCCGTTCCCCTCGCCCGTCACGGTTGTATAAGTGTCACGCACCTTGAGTTCCGCCGAGATTTCGGTCGAACCGTTTTTGAGGGTGCAGTGATAATGCTCTGCCGCAATCGGCGAGGCTATGTTTACATAGGTCTCGTTGAAAGCACCGAGGATTTCCTCCGGTGACAGCACGGTCTGCTTTTTGTCCGAAAGGTCTGTTATCAGCTTTGAAAATTCTATCAGCATGTCACGCGGCAATTCGTAGCCAAACTTGGTTTCCATGACATAGCTGACGCCGCCCTTTCCGGACTGGCTGTTTATCAGAATCGGCTCATAACGGCGGTTTATGTCGGTCGGGTCTATGGTGAGATACGGGTTTTCCCACAGTTTTTCGCCGTTCTCCTTGTATGCCGCCATGCTCTTTTTGATTGCGTCCTGATGCGAGCCCGAGAAAGCCACGTATGCCATCTCGCCGGCATAAGGGTGACGCGGATGAATCGGCAGACGGTTATAATGTTCGTACACCTGTATTATTTCGTCAATGTTTATTATATTCAGCTTTGGGTCTATCCCCTGGCAGAACATATTGAGCGCAACCGTGATTATGTCGGCATTGCCTGTGCGTTCCCCATTGCCGAAAATCGTCCCCTCGACGCGGTCCACCCCGGCAAGCATCGCAAGCTCCGTGCAGGCAATGCCCGTGCCGCGGTCGTTGTGCGCATGTACAGAGAGGATTACGCTGTCACGGTATTTTATGTTTTTATGTATATATTCAATCTGGTCGGCATAGATATTCGGCGTTGACACCTCTATCGTCGCCGGCAGATTTATGATAACCTTGTTGTCGGGCGAAGCCTCCAGCTCGTCCAGCACGGCATTGCACACCAAGAGTGCATATTCCGGCTCTGTGCAGGTAAAGCTCTCGGGAGAATATTCATAGCGGATATGCGGAAAATCCTTTGTCAGGCTGCGCAGAAGCTTTGCACCGTCGGTTGCAAGCTTCAGGATTTCCTCCTTGCTCTTTCTGAACACAACGCGCCTTTGCAGTTCCGAAGTGGAATTGTATATATGAATAATTGCGTTTTCCGCCCCCTCGACAGCCTCCACGGTGCGGCGGATAATGTGTTCCCTTGCCTGGGTCAGAACCTGAATCGTCACGTCGGACGGGATAAGATTTTCCTCTATAAGACGGCGCACAAATTCAAACTCGGTGTTTGACGCCGCCGGGAACCCGACTTCGATTTCTCTAAAGCCCAGCTTCACCAGGAATTTGAAAAACTCAATTTTTTCATCTGTTGTCATCGGAGAATAAAGCGCCTGGTTGCCGTCACGCAGGTCAACACTGCACCAAATCGGCGCCTCTGTGATTTCCCTGTCGGGCCATTCTCTGTTTGTCAGCGGCGCTTTGTAATAAGCTTTGTGATACTTTGCAAAATTCATTTTTAAATTCCTCCTTAAAAAAATAACCGGACCGAGATTTCGGTCCGGTATAATAATCCCATGCACAAAACAATTTTATCGGCGCACAGAGAAATAAACCGACCGAAAATCTTCGCCCGATAGCATAAGTAGAAGTTTTCCAAACATTCCGCTCATTCCCTGTACCTCCAAATTTACTTTTTTTATATTATACATCATAATCCCCTCTTTGTCAAGCAATAATGCACAATTTTATCACAATCGCCGAATTTATTACAAATTCTTCACAAAATCAATAAAATGTTTGCAATTTACAAAGCAATATGTTATAATGAAAAGCGGCTTTTAAATTATGGTATATGAAAAAACATTGCCGCCTGCAAAACAAAGAAACAATTAGGTAACTGTAAAATGTAAAATTTACAATTAGCCACCGCATCTTTACGGGGGTATCGGGGGTGCCAACCCCTGATTGGTAATCAAAAATGACGACATGTGCGTCATTTTTGGCTGAAATAAAAAGTTTCAACTTGCCGTAAAGTTAAAATCGGCCGGAACTTTTTATTTCTACCCAAGAATTTTAATTGGAAAACGTTAGTTTTACAATTACCTGAAACAAAGAAACAATTACAGGGAGATGGATAAATTTGAACGAACAGTTAAGCATCATGAATGTCGTGGACATGCTGCTCAAAAAATGGTATGTATTGTTTATTGCCGCAATAATCGGCGGTCTGTGCTCTTATCTTTTTACAGACCTCTTTATACAGCCCAAGTACAGCGCAGGCACAACGCTTTATGTCAACGCAAGCACAAAGAAAACCGAAGAGGTTTCGAGCTCCAACATTGCGGCTTCGCAGCAGTTGGTAAATACATACGCCGAAATCCTCAAGGCACGAGACTTTCTTGACAAAATTGCCAGAGATTTGGACGGAAAGTATACTTCAAATGAAATCAAAAGCATGCTTACCATGACATCGGTAAACAAAACCGAAGTGCTTTCTGTTGTTGTCAAAGGCACAAACAAGGACGATGTATACAAAATCGCCCAGCGCCTTGCCGACTATTCCACCGACGAGCTCAAAAACGTTGTCGGCGCCGGTTCGGTGACAATTCTTGAAAGCCCGCTTGAGCCGAAAAACCCGGTTTCGCCGAATGTACGCGCAAATACACTCATAGGCGTCCTTCTCGGACTGCTTCTTGCAGGATTGTTTATTGTTGTTCTTGACCTTCTCGACACAAGAATCAAGAGCGGAGAAGAATTTGCAAACAATTATGAAGAACCTTTATTGGGCGAGATACCGACGCTGGAAGAAGCACAGGACATGCCGGTAAAAGAAAGCAGAGGTTGAGAGCGATATGGGAATAGGAATAAAACAAATAGTAGGAAAATTCAATGAAGCCCTGATGAAAAGAAAAACGCGCGAATCTGTCAGAGAAGCGCACACCAGAAAAAGGGTCAACACACTCCTCAGCAACACTTCAAACTTTGACACCATCGAAGCCTACAAGGCAATAAGAACAAATGTAATCTTTACATTGGGCACAGACCGCAACGGCTGCCGCAAAATCATCATCACCAGCGCCATACCGGGCGAAGGAAAGACAACCACATGTCTGAACCTTGCAATTGCATTTGCGCAGACAGGCGCAAAAGTCATTGTCATAGACGGCGACCTGAGAAAACCGAGGATATACCGCCACCTGGGGCTGGAAAAGAACAACGGGCTTTCCGACCTGCTGTGCGGCATGATTGAAACAAAAGATGCAATAAAACACTGTGAGGCGCACGGGATAGACTGCATCACCTCCGGGCAGATTCCGCCAAACCCGGTGGAATTGCTTGCTTCCCCGAAAATGGGAACATTGATGGACGAATTGTCGGAAATTTATGATTATGTATTTATAGACACCGCGCCCGTCACGGTTGTCACCGACGCAACCGCCGTTGCAAATTATGTCGACGGCGTCATCGTTGTTGCACGTCAGAACTACACCATACATGAATCACTTCAGCGTGCGGTTGCAAACCTCAAATTTGCGGATGTTAAGATTCTGGGCTATATATTAAACGATACTTCCGCAAATACACAGCGTTACAGCTACAAACGCTATGGATATAAGCGCTATGGATATGGTTATGGTTATGGGTATGGTTACGGGTATGGTTACGGTTACAGCTATGGATACGGCTACGGAGATTATTCCGACAAAGATGGGAACGCTGACAAAGCCGAGAAAAAGAAGAAAAAGAAAGAAAAATAAAAAAACGGGCTGTTTAAAAGTCAATTGACTTTTAAACAGCTTTTTTGGAGATAGGTGTTCGAAGGCGTACACAGGTACACCGGGAGCCGGAGTTTTTTGACTATATCGCACGTATTTCTCTGCGATATTGTGACGGCGTCTTTTTGTAGCGTTCCTTAAACCTCCGCGAAAAATAAAACATGTCACAAAAACCCAGCCTTTCACTGACGTCTTTTATGGAAATATTCTTTGTTTCCATAAGTTTTTTTGCCTCAAAAAAAACCAAATCATCTATGTATCTGCCGACGGTAAGCCCCGTTTCCTTTTTAAAATCCTTCCTTATTTTGCTGCCCGAAACAAAAAGCGCCGTCGAAATTTCCTCAAGTGTGAGATTTACCCTCAAATTCTCCTGTATATACTGCATTGTTTTCCTGACCGTTTCCGAATAACGCATGACAGGAATTTTCTCAAAATTATATTTCCTTGCAAAGTCCATGACAGTCTTGCACAAAATCAGCTTGACCTCCAGCAAATCAAGATAATCGTCAGAGCAGTACAGGGACATCAGCATTGAAAAATCCTCCTCGGAAAAAGGCAAAGAATAAATCCCCTTCACCGATTTAAGCAAGTCAAACTTTTCCACGCCCAACATCAAAATGTGAAAATACAGCTTTTCCAGGCTTTCGCACCCACAGGAAAATTCCAGTTCCGAAGGGACGATGTAGACATTTCCGCCAGTCATCTCCACCCTTGTGCCGCCATACTGCAAAAATCCCTTGCCCGATCTGACAAAATAGAGCCGTGTCACCGGGTCGTGTATACCGGTATACCGCCACCGCTCGTCAAGAAAAACATGCGCACTGTGACTTATTTCAAGATTCAGCGCATTGATACCGTTTGTCATCACGTCTATATTCATGTCAAAAACTCCATATTTTTTATAATTTATTTCATTGAATCTGTGTGGCATATATATTATAATGCAGTCAGAAATCACATATTGTGATAGTTATATAATATCACAAAATCCAAAAAAGTCAACAAAGTGAGGTAAAAAATTATGTCAAATTATGTAACGAGAAAAACCCCCGGCGATACCGCGTGGTTTACCAAAGACAGATTCGGTATGTTTATCCATTTCGGTCTTTATGCAATGCCGGCAAGGCACGAATGGATCAAGACAACAGAAAGAATCAGCGAAGAAAAATATGATTTGTATTTCAAGCACTTCAACCCCGACATGTACAACCCAAAGGATTGGGCACGCCAGGCAAAAGCGGCAGGCATGAAATACGTTGTGCTCACAACCAAGCACCACGAAGGATTCTGCCTGTTTGACTCAAAATACACCGACTACAAATCAACCAACACCCCTTACGGCAAGGACATTGTGCGCGAATATGTCGACGCTTTCAGGGCAGAGGGTCTGCACATCGGCTTTTATTATTCTCTTATCGACTGGCATCACCCCGACTTTACAATTGACCAGATTCACCCCAGACGCGACGACGAAAACGCTGAAGAACTTAACCGCGGCAGAGATATGAAAAAGTATGCCCAATACATGAGGGATCAGGTGACTGAGTTGCTGACGAACTACGGCAAAATTGATATTCTCTGGTTTGATTTTTCGTATGACAAGGACGAAAACATTGCAAAACCCTGGATGACAGGGAAGGGCAAGGACGAGTGGGAAGCCGAAAAGCTTATCGCCACTGCACGAAACCTCCAGCCGGGCATCATCATAGACAACAGGACACAGCTTGAACAAGACTTGTGGACACCGGAGCAGTACCAGCCGATGCAGTGGGTAAAACATGCAGAAACAGGCGAGCTTGTGACATGGGAGGCTTGCCAGACATTCTCCGGTTCATGGGGATATTACCGTGACGAAATGACATGGAAGTCGCCGAAAATGCTTATCGACATGCTGATAAATACTGTATGCATAGGCGGCAACCTCCTGATGAATGTCGGTCCGACGGCAAGGGGATATCTGGACTACCGTGCCGAAGAAGCGCTCAAGGTTTATGCGGACTGGATGAAATACAACTCACGCTCCATATATGACTGCACAATGGCAGAGCCCGAGTTCACCGCGCCGCGCGGCTGCCGCCTGACACAAAGCAATGACGGCAAACGCCTTTATGTACATCTGATGGAATACCCGTATGCTTTCCTGGAAATGCACGGCTTTGCCGGCAAGGTTGAATATGCACAATTCCTGCACGACGGCAGTGAACTGCTTTTCACCGAAAAGGAATCCCGGCATTTCAGCGAAGGAAGAACCACCGGTGATGACCTTTTGGTTATAAACATACCGCCGATTCAGCCCAAGGTTCTTGTGCCTGTTATAGAATTGTTCTTGAAGTAAAATAATTTATGGGAATGGAGGGATTTAAAAAAAACTTTGCCTTTTGGCAATCCCAAAGTTTTTTCTATCCCTTTTTGAAAACAATGGCTGTTTAAAAAAGTCAGTTGACTTTTTTAAACAGCCATTGTTTTTTGTGCATAATGCGATTTTTTGTAAATTTTATTATCCAAAATGGTGCACTGTGCTGATTTTTCCCAAAAACTATTGAACATATGTTCGGTTTATGGTATAATACGCGTGCTTGGGGCAGTTCCGCAATGCGCGGAAAACGGGTGTGTGCCCACGGCAAATATAGGCAGATACCGGCCTATCTGCCGCAAAAGCACGAAAGGAGCTATCATGACAGATTATCTGTACTACAAAAAAAATTATAAAGGTGATGTCATAAATGACAAAGCCGACTTTGAAAAATACGAAAAACGCGCTGCGCAATTTGTCAGGTCCGTTATAAACACAGAGGCGCAATATGACGAAAACGAGCTTTATGACTGCATATGCGCAATTGCGGAACAGCTTTGCGAAAACGGCGAGTTCCGCAGTATAAAATCAGAAACAACAGACGGCTACAGCGTTACCTATTCGGACAGCTTAAAAAAACACTTATATGAGCTTTTAAGGCTGTATCTCCCGAAAGAATTGCTTTACAGGGGGTTATAAAAATGTCGGACATGATTTTTTATTTTAAAACGGAAGGCGACAGCCTTTCACTTCTTGATATCAAAAACACTGCCGTCACGGGCAATATAAATTCGTACACATGCCGGTTTGATTTGGGCGACGACTATGAGGGGCTCACAGCCTTTGCTGTTTTCTCGTGCGGCGATGATGTGTATACCTGTGCACTTTCGGCAGAAAACAGCTGTGTGATTCCGCATGAGATATTAAAAAATTCCGGAATTTTTGACATCGGAATTTTTGCCTCAAACGGCTCTGAAAGCAACCCAAAAAGGATATCCACAGGCTGTATACAAATCCCTGTAAACCCCGGCGCTTACAAAACAGGTTCTGCGCCCGAAACCCCCGCTCCCGATGTCTGGGAAACCCTCATCAACAGAAATATCCCAAAAATCGGCGAAAACGGCAATTGGTATGTGTGGGACACCCTCACAGACGGATATATCGACACAAAAAAACCTTCGGTTGCAGAAGCTGATTCCGCTCTGGACTCACTTTCTGAAAGTCCCGTCCAAAACAAAGCCGTCACAAATGCACTGTCGGCAAAAGAAAATATTTCAAACAAGGTGACAGCGGTTTCCGCCGGCTCCACCGATGAGGAATATCCGTCGGCAAAAGCAGTGCATGACATTGTGGGAAATATAGAATCCGCACTTGACGGAATCATCGCCCTGCAGAACCGCTATATCGGGGGTGATGACTGATGAGTATATCCGAAAAGCTGACCGCCGCCTCGCAAAACGTCAAAAAAGTGTATGATGCCGGAAAAAAAGATGAATACGATACATTTTGGGACGCATATCAGATTAACGGCACAAGGACAGATTATTCCAGGGCTTTCCTGAATTCCGGCTGGAATGACAACAATTTTAAGCCCAAGTACAGCATGACACCGACAACATGTTGGGATATGTTTGCCGGCAGTAAAATAACCGGAAGCCTCCCCGATATATGCACAATTGATTTTTCCCAAAGCACCAATATGCTTGAAATGTTTATATACAGCAGTCTTTCAAGAATCGGGACGGTGGACACCGAAAAAACCTCTACCATCAAATGGCTGTTTTTTTCATGCAGATATCTTGAGACAATTGATAATCTTATTCTTCATCAATCGTCAAATGCAACATTTGCGCCCTTTTGGGAGGAGGTTTTCTGTTCAGATATTAAGCTGAAAAATATCACCGTGTCGGGCACGGGTGCAATTTCGGGCTCGCTTGACATGCATTGGAGTCCGCTGACAAAGCAGTCGTTCATCAATGTAATAAATTATCTTTGTCCCGACGCATCGGACAAAACGGCGTCATTTTCGCTTACCGCCGTGAACAAAGCATTTGAAACATCTGCCGGCGCGGAGGACGGGGCGCAATCCGCGGAATGGAATACACTGACCGGAACAAAAACAAACTGGACAATTTCACTTGTATAAGGAGGGAAACAAATGAAAACAAGAACTGTTTTATATGCAGATGCCGGCAAAATCCTGACCGACGGGAACACCTTCGGCAAAATAATATATTTAGCCGAAGACGGCTCTGCAGACAATTTTTATGAAATATCGGAAAATGAATATGAAAAAATCATGACACAGGAGGAAGAAGCATCTTCCCCCGCCGGCGATTTCCCCGTATAAATCCGGATAATTTTTTATTTTCCGAAAATTTTTATCAAGCCCTGACGGCACATATCCGACATGTGTACCGTCAGGGTTTTTATTTGTATGTATTGTTGCAAAAAAATCATGTTGCCGCCTACATTTCGGCGATTTTTTTCCCTCAAAGTATTGACGAATATTTAAAATTATTATATAATTAAAGAAATATGTTTTTCTTTAATTTGAATATATTTTTACACTCTTGATATTTTACACAAGATAATTATTATTTTAAAAAAAAGGATGGTTTTCTGATGCCACAGGAAAAAATATGGCTTTCTTCCCCGACAATGCACGGAGAGGAACAGCTTTTTGTCAAAGAAGCATTCGACACAAACTGGGTTGCACCGCTCGGCAAAAATGTGACTGAATTTGAAAACGAAATATCACGTTATGTCGGCTGCAAAGCGGCGGCGGCGATGACTGCCGGCACGCATGCGCTGCACATGGCGGTGAAGCTTGCCGGAGTCGGGAATGGCGACATTGTTTTGTGCTCCGACCTCACCTTTGCCGCGACGGTAAACCCGGTTTCATATGAAAACGGGACACAGGTATTTATTGATTCGGAATATGAAACATGGAACATGAACCCCGATGCGCTGGAAACCGCACTGAAGAAATATAAGGGAAAGGTCAAAGCCGTCATAACCGCCAACCTCTACGGCACACCGGCAAAACTTGACGAGATTGCCGGTCTGTGTGAAAAATACGGGGTAATATTGATTGAGGACGCCGCAGAATCACTGTCTGCGACATACAAAGGCAGACAAACCGGTACATTTGGCAGATTTAACGCCATAAGCTTCAACGGCAACAAAATCATAACATCATCAGGCGGCGGCATGTTCTTGTCAGACGACGAGGAAGCAGTCAGCAAGGTGCGTTTTTATTCCACCCAGGCACGTGAGCCGGCGCCGTGGTATCAACATGAAGAAATCGGCTATAACTACCGCATGAGCAATGTTGTTGCCGGAATCGGGAGAGGTCAGCTTTTGCATCTTGACGAGCACAAAGCAAGAAAAACTGCGATATATAAAAAATACGCAGAGGCATTTTCAGAACTCCCTGTGCAGATGAACCCATATCTTCCGTGTTCGGAACCGAATTTCTGGCTCAGCTGTCTGACGATAAACCCGGCTGCAGCGGACAAGGTGTCCCCCGAAAAACTGCGCCTTGCGCTTGAAAAAGAAAACATCGAATCACGCCCCATCTGGAAGCCTATGCACCTCCAGCCCGTCTATAAAACCCATGACTACATAACAACAGACGGCAAAGACGTCGGCGGAGATATATTTGACAGAGGGCTGTGTCTGCCTTCCGACATCAAGATGACAGAGGAACAGCAGCAAACCGTGGTTGATGTTATCAAGAGGTGTTTTGATGTATAAAAGATATATAAAGCGGATTTTTGATTTTTGCTGTTCGCTTTTGGCAATCATTGCCTTGTCATGGCTTTACATAATCCTTGCGATACTCGTGCGGATAAAGCTTGGCAGTCCGGTACTGTTTGTGCAGGAACGCCCCGGCAAGGACGAAAAAATATTTAAGATGTACAAATTCCGCACCATGACAAACGAAACCGACCAACAAGGGAAACCTCTGCCCGACAGCGCACGTCTGACAAAATTTGGGAGCTTTCTGAGAAAAACCAGCCTTGATGAACTTCCCGAACTTTTTAACATTTTAAAGGGTGACATGAGCATCATAGGCCCCAGGCCGCTGTTGGTTGAATATTTGCCGTATTATACCCAAACCGAAAAGATGCGCCACAGTGTGCGCCCCGGGCTTTCGGGGCTGGCGCAGATAAGCGGCAGAAACATGCTTAAATGGGAATACCGCCTGGCAAAAGATGTCGAGTATGTGGAGCATATCAGCTTTTTGAATGATGTAAGCATAATATTCAAAACCGTAGTCAAGGTTTTGAAACGCGACGAAGTTGCCGAAGACACAAATGCGGCGGAAGGCAACCTTGCGCAGATGAGAATGGCTGCCGCGTCAGAATCTGAAATTGGAGTGGAAAAATGAATATACTGATATTGAGCGCCGGAAGGCGAACCAAAGTCACCGAATACTTTAAAAAAGAATTTAACGCCCGCGGCGGACGTGTCATCGCCACCGACTGCGACAGGCTTGCCCCGGCATTATATTTTGCGGACGAATATGTGATAGTCCCAAAAATCACCGAACCGGGCTATATAAACAAAATATATGACATATGCAAAGAAAAAAACATTTCCGGGATAATATCGCTTATCGACCCGGAGCTTGAGCTTATTGCACAACACGAAAAAGAGTTTAATGCACTGGGCACCACACTCTTTGTTTCCGCGTACGATGTTTGCAGGCTGTGTTTTGACAAATACGATATGTACAAATTCTTATCCTCAAACAATATCCCGTGTGCAAAAACATACATATCTGTTGATGATTTTAAATCTGCACGAAAAAACGGAGATATAGACTTCCCTGTTTTTGTAAAACCGCGCTGCGGCAGTGCCAGCCTCGGCATAAACATTGTTGACAACATGAAACATCTTGAACTCTTGTATGAACTTTCCGACAATCTTATAATCCAGGAATACCTGAAAGGCACAGAATACGGTGCCGACTGCTATATAGATACCATATCAAAAAAGCCCGTTTCGGTGTTTGTGAAAAAGAAAATCCGCATGAGAAGCGGCGAAACCGACAAATCCGTGTCCGTAAAAGACAACAGGCTGTTTGACTTTATAAAAGGCTTTATTGCAAAGCTCGGCGCAAAGGGCACTATTGATATCGACATATTCAATGTTGACGGAACCTGGTATGTTTCCGAGGTTAATCCGCGTTTCGGCGGCGGCTATCCGCATGCATACGAATGTGGCTGCAATTTTCCGCAGTATATCATAAACAACCTGGAGGGCAAGGAAAACACGGACAACATCGGCATCTATGAAGAGGGAATCATCATGATGAAGCATGACACCCTCACCATGATAAAGGAAGAAAATTTATGAAAAAAATTCTGATAATAGACCATTTCAGCCAAACGCCCGACGAACCCGGCAACAACCGCTTTACATATATTGCCGAAAAGCTTGTTTCCGGCGGATATTCGGCCGAAATTGTCACCACCGATTTTTCACATAAATATAAACGCACACGCACAACGCCGAAAGAAATGCTGGATGCTTTGCCATACAGATATACAATGCTCCCCGAGCCGGGCTACAAAAAAAATGTAAGCCTGAAACGGTTTTACAGCCATTATATTTTCGGCAAAAATCTGAAAAAATATCTGAACACCATTGAAAAGCCCGACTTGGTGTATGCCTCCGTCCCCTCTCTGGACGCGGCGGCACGGGCGGCAGAATACTGCAAAAAGAATCATATTCCGTTTATTGCAGACATACAGGATTTGTGGCCCGAGGCTTTTGAGCTGGTCTTTAATATACCGATACTGTCCTCTGTGATTTTTGCCCCTTTGAGAAGAACAGCAAACAAAATATATGAAACGGCAGACAAAATCGTCGCCGTGTCGGACACATATCTGAAGCGCGGACTCTCCGTGAACAAAAAGGACAGCCGCGGATTGTGCGTATTTCTCGGCACGGATTTGACTGACTTTGACGAAGCCGCAAAGGCAAAACAGCCAAGGACAGACAGCGAATTTTGGATTGGTTATGCCGGCACGCTGGGGCACAGCTACAGTATAGCCGTGGTGATTGATGCAATGGATATTTTGAAGAAAAAGGGATATGGCAACATTACCCTGAAGGTTTTCGGCGACGGGCCGCTCATGCAGGATTTTGTCGACTACGCAAAAAAAGCAGATGTCCGCTGCGAATTTTTCGGGCGGCTTGACTACGGCACAATGGTTGCGCACCTGTGCGGATGTGACATTGCCGTAAATCCCATTTCCAAGGGCGCGGCACAAAGCATCATAAACAAGCACGGCGATTATGCCGCCGCAGGGCTTGCCGTTGTAAGCACACAGGAATGTCCGGAATATCGCAATTTGCTTGACAAATACCATTGCGGCATAAATTGCGAATGTGAAGATGCCGCATCGCTTGCCGATGCCATAGAAAAGCTTTATCTTGACAAAGCTCTCTGTCGGACAATGGGAGAAAATTCGCGCCGCCTTGCAGACGAAAAATTTGACAGGCGAAACACCAACAAAGAAATAATAAATGCAATTGAAGAGCTTATAAAATAAACACGGGAGTGTCAGAATGAAAAAACTATTGATAATGGCGTCGCTGTTTTATCCGCAAAAAAACGGCGGCGGCCCGCCGATAAGCATTATGAATGTGGTGAAATCGGTCAAAGACAGCTTTGAAATTTATATAATTTCCAAAAATCATGAGGTTGCGGACACACAGCCCCTTGACGGAATAAAGAACGGCTGGAACACCTTTGATTTCGGCAAGGTATACTACACCCCTTACGGTGACCATGGTCTGAAGCATATCCTGAGAGTCATTGACGAGGTTTCGCCCGATATTATATATGAAAACAGCTTTTTCAGCCACGACGATATGCTCCCCGTGTGCATGTATAAGAAAAAACACCCGGAGGTCAGGATAATCACCGCACCGCGCGGAGAATTCTACCCCGAAAGGCTGAAAAGCGGCCGCGCAAAAAAAACACTGTACAAAAACCTGATGAAATTTTCGGGGCTTTTGCGCGGAATATATTTCCAGGCAACAGGGGAACAGGAAAAACAGTACATATCAGATTTTGTCGGCACAAAACCCGAAATGATATACAATGTCAACAACATCACCCTCCCCGGGGTGGAGCAATACTTCCCCGACAAGACCCCCGGAGAGCTTAGGCTTGTTTTTATGGCAAGGATTCACCCGATGAAAAACCTGCTTTTTGCCATAGACATACTCAAAGATGTGTCGGCAAATGTGACATATGACATCTATGGTTCAACAGAGAACCGGGAATATTGGGAACAGTGTCTTGCCGCAATCAAGACTTTGCCCGAAAACATAAAAGTAACCTATCGCGGCAATGCCGCACACGACGATGTGCCCGGGATTCTTGCACAATATCATGCCTTCTTTATGCCGACAATAGGCGAAAATTATGGGCACTCAATTGTGGAAGCCTTGCTTGCGTCACGCCCCGTGATTATAAGCGACAAAACGCCGTGGTGTGACCTTGAGCAATCCGGTGCCGGTTTTGCCATTGCGCTTGACGACCGCAAAGGCTTTGCCGCGGCAATCGAGAGGCTTGCCGCGGCGGACAGTGAAGGATTTTGCAAAACCTGCCGTGCGGCACACAAATATATAACAACAAAGCTGGACACTGCCGCACTGGCAGAGGAGTATAAAAATATGTTTTTAAACTGACAAGGAGAACTTTATGAATAAAATACGGATTCTTTTTCGTATGCTCTACAACTCTATACGCTTTGCCGGCAAACCCGACTACAAGAATCTTTTGCTTGTCAATGTTTCTGTGATAATCAACAACGGCAAAGGCTTACATCTTTCTGTCGGCAAAAACTTCTGTGCAAGACGGAATGTTGAAATAAACATACGTAAAAACGGAGTATTGGACATCGAAAAAGATATGTTTATAAACACAAATTCTCTTATAACATGCAGAAAACATATTTTTATCGGTGAGAACTCCATAATCGGTCCGAATTGCAGTATATATGACCACGACCACTTGATTGACCACGGTCGGGTTATGCACAATGAATATCGCTGTGCCGATGTAATCATCGGTAAAAATGTATGGATTGGCGCCGGGTGCATTATCCTGAAAGGAGTGCACATCGGTGACAATTCCATCGTGGCGGCAGGGAGCATTGTCAGCAAGGACGTGCCCGAAAACAACATGTATATACAAAGGAAACAGGATTTTACAAAATCCATTATCGGAGGAAAATATGAATAAGGCAAGACTTTTGGCGAAGGTTACATTTACAAAATTTTTTAAAAAATTTCCCAATTTAATCTCGGACAGGGCGCACGCAAAGCTCCTTTATTGGTGCATGTTCGGCAAAATACCGGATTTGGACAACCCGTCTGCTTTTAACGAGTATCTCTGTGCGGAAAAAATAAAGGACTGCAAGCTTGACTATTGGAAATATACCGACAAATATGAGGCAAGGAAGTACGTGCGCGACTGCATCGGTGAAAAATATCTTAATGAGGTCATCGGAATATATGACAAGTTTGACGACATTCCCCTTGACAAGCTGCCGGAGCAGTTTGTCATGAAGGGCACACACGGCTCCAGCTACAACATAATAGTCACTGACAAAAGCAAGTTTGACGCCGCAAATGCAAGAAAGAAATATAAAAAGTGGCTGAGCGAAAATTTTTATCTGAAGGATCGCGAAAAAAACTATAAGCTTATAAAACCGCGCATAATGATAGATAAATTCCTTTCGCCCAAAGACGGGATAATAGAAGAGTTTAAGCTTTTCTGTTTCCGCGGCAAGGTACGCATGATTTCTTACAACAAAGGCGAGGGACATGACAGACACACACAGCTTTTTGACGAAAACTGGGACAAGCTGGACGTAAAATACGGGTATTCCGGCTTTGACATAAAAGCACTTCCCGAAAACAAGGCTGAGTTTGTGATGCTTGCCGAAAAGCTGGCACAGCCGTTTGACTTTGTGCGCGTGGATTTATACAATATTGACGGGAAAATCTATTTTTCGGAGCTCACCTTCCACCCCGGCGGCGGCTTGGTGCCTTTCCGGCCCGCAAGCTTTGACAAAAAACTGGGGGAATACTGCAGAAAGGAAAAGATATGAAGATATACTATACCGGCAACCTGTGCCGGGACGAGAGATTTAATGATATCGTGAAAAAAAGCAAATCAAAGCCGTCTGCGGCGGGGCTTGTTTTTGAAAATATGCTCTTGTCCGGATTCCGGGGCATAGATGATTTGCAAATAGATGTGCGCACATATATAAATCAGGCTTCCTTCCCAAACGGAAAAGATTTATTTGTTTTGCCGAAAACAGAGCTTTTGGAATGCGGATATAAAGCAAAAATAATACCAACCGTGAATATAAACGGGCTGAAACAGTTTTTTTTCAAATTTTTCGGTTTTTTCGACGCATTCTTCTGGATGAGAAAAAACCGCGGTGCCGATGCATGTTATCTTACATATTCGGTGTACGGCTTTATGAATTCATGGGCACTGTTTTGGGCAAAGCACTATAAAATCCCCGCATGTGCCATTGTCCCCGACCTGCCCTGCAATCATTTTGAGATACGGCATGTTTCGGGCATAAAAAAATTTTTCTCGGACAGTTTTCTGAAGGACTCACTGAAGTGTCAGGAAAAGTTTGACGCATATGTTCTCCTGACAGAGCAAATGAAAGAGAAAATCAACGCATGCAGGGATAACTATATTGTTGTCGAAGGGATATGCACGCCGGGTGTTTTCCCGACACTCACAGGGGACACAGAGAAAAAAGAAAAAGCCGTTATGTATGCCGGCATGCTTTGCAAAAAACACCGCACCGACATGCTTGTCGATGCCTTTATGAGGGTGAAGGGAAAATATAAGCTTTGGCTTTTCGGCTCGGGAGATGCGGAGGAATATATCAAAGAATGTGCAAAAAAAGATGACAGAATTGTGTATTTCGGCAGGGTTCCGCGCGAAACGGTTTTGGAATACGAGCTGCGCGCAAGCCTTTTGGTGAATGTCCGCGACACTGCCGAGCAGTACACAAGATACAGCTTCCCCTCGAAAACCATGGAATATATGTCAAGCGGCACACCGCTTTTGACAACAAGACTCTCCGGGATTCCGCGCGAATACTTTGACCATGTTTATACCCTTGAAGACGAAACAACGGAAGGATTGGCAAAAGTCCTTTGCGATATCCTTGCCCTGCCCCAAGCAGAACTTTCCCAAAAAGGGAGGGGCGCAAAACGCTTTGTAGCCGACAACAAAAATTTGCATGTCCAGGCACGGAAAATATATGATTTTTTGAAGGAATTGCAATCATGAAAATATTACAGATAAATTCGGTATGCGGCACCGGCAGCACCGGCAAAATTGCCGTTGAAATAAGCGACTTTCTGAATGAAAAGGGTGTACAAAATTATATAGCTTACGGACTGGGAGAAACAGAGCGAAAAAATACATTTAAGATAAGCAACTTTTTTGACAGCCATCTGCACAGCTTTATCTCCCGCAAATTCTGCATGCAGGGGTATGGCTCACACCTTTGCACAATGCGCCTTGTGAAGTATATCAAAAAGATAAAACCCGACATTGTACATCTGCACAATATCCATGGGCATTACCTCAATTTCGGGATACTTTTTCGTTATCTCAACAGCACCGACATTGCCGTTGTCTGGACATTTCACGATTGCTGGCCTTTCACCGGCAAATGCGCGCACTATATCCATGCCGGGTGCGGCAAATGGCGGACACACTGCTCCCGCTGTCCTCTTCTCAAGACTTATCCGGATTCTGAGCGCGACCGTTCCGAAAAGAACTATACAGACAAAAAAGCACTCTTTGCCGCCAACAAAAACCTGCACATAACAACAGTGTCTAAATGGCTCTGTTCACAAGCGGAACAATCATTTTTCAAGGGACATGATATCCGCTGCATCTATAACGGCATAAACACAGACATATTTACACCCCGACAAAACAATTGGCGGGAAAAACACAATTTGCAGGACAAATTTGTCATTCTCGGCGTTGCAAGTGTATGGTCTTCGAGGAAAGGGCTTGACGAATTTGTTGAACTTTCAAAGAGAATTGACCCCGACACAAGAATTGTGCTTGTCGGCACAAATGATGAACAGGCATCGGTTTTGCCGGAGAATGTCATCGGGATAAAAAACACAAAAAATCAGAATGAATTGGCTGAAATTTATTCCTGTGCCGACGTTTTTCTGAATTTGTCGGCAGAAGAAACATTTGGGCTTGTGGTTGCCGAGGCGATGGCATGCGGCACCCCCTCAATTGTCTACAACGCAACGGCATGCCCGGAGGTTTTGGCAGAAGACTGCGGATATGTTGTTGAGCCGCACGACCTTGACGCTGTATACGAAAAAATACAAACAATCAAGGCAAACGGCAAAGACATATACAGTCAAAGCGCCATAAAAAGAGTCAAAGAAAACTTTACAAAGCAAAAAATGCTGAATGAGTTTTGGAATTTATATAATTCAATAACAGATAAGCATAAGATATAAATTTTGTACTCGCACAAATAATAAATAAGAAAAGAGGCACGACATTTGTATAACCGGATAATGCCCCCCTCGGGCGAGAGTTCAAATATAAAATGGATAAACATTGCGTTTCGCGGCATGTGGGTTATCACCCTGCTGCTCTTTGTTGCGATACCCATGAAGATGGAATGGCTGCAAAGGATATGCTATTGGACGTATACCTTTGCAAACCTCATATGCCTTGTTTTGGCATTCTTTGAAAAAAACAAGGAAGAGCGCATTTACAAAAAAAAGGACACCAATCTTCTGATTCTGGTACTCATGATTGGCGCAACGATAGTTTCTCTGCGTTTCACGGGCACTTTCGTGCTCAATGCCGACAACATTCTTGGGTATTTCAGTTGTATCGGCATGCTGTTTTTGATTTACTATTCGGAATTTATAAAAAACGACGCGGCGAACATCAAATTTATGGGGTATATAAATATATTGATTGCAATATTATTCCTTTATTTTTCACGGTCGGGCTTTGCATACGGCAGCGGCGGCAAGTGGAACGACTCTCTGACCCTCGGTTTTGCAAACCCGAATATTCTTGCCATGTTTCTCTTTATGAATACGATATTTTTGCTGATTATAAAGGAACTGTTTAATAAGCATATATTTAAAATAGTTATCATTGCCCTCATCGCAAGCAACATATATATGATGTATCTGACAAAGGCGCGTTCATCTTTGGCGGCAATACTTATTGTTTTGTTTATATACATCGTCAAAAACAAAAACTTTAAGCACCACCCAATACTGTCAACACTTTGTGTTATATCGCCGTTTATATTTATATTTTTGTATACATATTTATACGAACACAATTATTTTCTTGACCTCGAAATACTTGGGAAAACAATATATTCGGGACGAGAGGATTATTACCTTGAAATACTGCACGAAATCAAGCTGTATGACTTCGGCATGATTTTCGGACATTTCACCGAGTTCCAGAACACGCACAACAGCGCCCTGTCGCTGATACGCTTCTTTGGGCTGTTCGGCATGGCCGTTTATTACATATACATAATAATAAATATGCACAATATGACAAAAAATGGTTTTCAAAACAAAATAGCCTATATCTGCTTTATCGCGATTCTTGCGGTTTATATTCAATCCTGTGCCGAATCTGCCATTATCCTTGGCGGCGGCGCGTGGATAATATTTATGGCAACGCTTTATGCCCTTGCCGGGCATAAAGCGTGGAAAAGTGAGGAAAACGATGAAACAATCGGAACTATATGAACGCGAAAAAATCAGCAAAACCCTTAATATATCACGAAGCATTGCCATAGTGTCCGTCATCACGGCACATACGGCGCATGAAGTGAACAACCCTGTTCTTCTTGCGCTTATCAACCGATTTTCGTCAGTCGGTGTTATATGTTTTATAATTATCAGCGGATACTATTTCAACCCCGGCAAGTATAAAACCATACCGGCTTTTTTCAAAAACAAAATCACAACAATTGTTGTGCCATGGGTGTTCATCGGCTCGGGAGTTTTTCTTCTTTCAGGACTGAAGATGAAACGTTCTGTCGGGATAATAAGTCTGATGCAATTTTTGATAGGATATAATTCATATCTGTATTATTTAACGGTTTTAATGCTCTGCTATTTAATATACTTTATTCCTGTCAAAAATAACAATAAGCCTGTTATATATATTTCTTTTGGCGTCAGCATATTATCATTGCAGCTGACTGCATGGGGAATTGTTGACATACATACTATACATCTCACAAATTATCTGAATATACTTAACTGGATAGGATATTTCTGTATAGGATTGCTGCTCAAATCCCTGAATGTATACAAAATAACAGAATACTGTCGAAAACATATGCTGCTTTTGGCATTCTGCTGGGCTGCCGTTTTCCTTGCGTCACTAAGATTTGACCGTGCAGCCGGCTATTTCAGCATATTTGCCATACCGCTTCAGCTTATCGCTGCCTTTATAGTATTCGGTATTTCTTCATATAGCTTTATGGATTGCTTTGCTGTAAATACTGTGTCACGCCTGTCATTTTGCATATATCTTTTGCACATGGCGGTCGTGCCCATAGTATACAAGTTCTTCGGCGCAATATACCTCATTAAGCTTTTTATGCCGCTTATTACCGCCGGTTCGATTGTGCTGTGTCTGGTATTGGCAGAGCTTTTGGCGCAAAAACTGAAGCTTACAAAACTTTTTTATACATTGTCGGGAATACGCCCGGCGCGAAAGGAGAAATAAATGAAAGTAGTATTGTGCTCTAATTATCTCACACATCACCAAGTCCCCTTTTGCAACAGTATGTACCAAAAGCTCGGAGATGATTTTAAATTTATTTCCACACAAACAATGGAAGCAGAGCGCACAAATGCCGGCTGGGCACTCGGCGCACAGCCCCCTTATGAGATAAAATCCCATGAAAGCGAAAAAAACATGCGGATTGCAAAAAGCCTGATAAACGAATGTGACATACTGCTGATTGGTTCTGCCGATGAAGCGCTTGTTTCCGACAGAATCAGGCAAAACAAAATTATATTCAGAACTTATGAGAGAATATATAAAAAAGGACGTTGGCGCGCGGTTTCCCCCAGAGGAATATATAACATAATATCACATCACACCGTCAATAAAAATAAGAATATATATTTGCTTTGTTCCAGCGCTTACACTGCAGGGGATTTTGCACTCTTGGGCGCATACAAAAACAAGTGCTTCAAATGGGGATACTTCCCCGAAACAAAAAAGTATGACATTGCTGAACTTATGCAGCAAAAAACAAACACCAAAACCGAAATAATTTGGTGTGCAAGATTTATAAGCTGGAAACACCCGGAAATCCCTGTAGAAATCATGAAAAGACTGAAAGATGAACATATTGATGCTCATTTAACCATGATAGGAAACGGCAGGCTTTTGGAGCAAACTGTATGTACCGCGTCAAAGTATTCCCTGTCAGATGACATCACTTTCATCAACAAGCTTTCGCCGGAGGATGTGCGCAAAGCCATGGAAAAAAGTAATATATTTCTTTTTACTTCCGACCACAACGAGGGCTGGGGCGCCGTTCTAAACGAGTCCATGAACAGCGGTTGTGCCGTGGTGGCAAACCATGCCATAGGTGCCGTGCCATACCTGATTAACGACAAAGAAAATGGGCTTATCTACAAAAACGGCGACATCGACATGGCGTACAGAAAAATAAAAATGCTTGCAGAAAACAAAAATATGCAGATATATATGGGAAAAAATGCATATCACACCATATCAGCCCAATGGAATGCTGAAAATGCTGCAGAAAGATTGTTAAACCTTGCAAATGCTGCGCTGAACGGGGAATCTCTTGACATATACCCCACCGGCATCTGCAGCAAGGACAAATTTTTATCTAATCATTGGTATAAGGAGAAAAAAAATGCCTAAAGTAAGTATTATTGTACCTGTTTACAACGTAGAAGATTACCTTTGTGAATGTGTTGACAGCCTGACAAATCAAACATATGCCGACATTGAAATTATTCTTGTCGATGACGGTTCAACAGACAAAAGCGGCAAAATATGTGATGAGTACGCAAGCAAAGATTTGCGGGTACATGTACTCCACAAAAAGAACGGCGGTCAAAGCTCTGCAAGAAACTGCGGGCTTGAAACCGCCTCCGGAGAATATGTTTTGTTTGTAGACAGTGATGATTACATCACACATGACGCAATTGAAAAGCTCATTTCATCGGCAGAAAAATATTCTGCCGATATTGTACAAGCAGACCTGTTGAATGACGCCGACAAAATGAAAAACCCGAGTTTCAGAAAACTCCCGTGCGAAAACACCCTTGTCAGCACAGCGCAGTTTTTGAATGATAAGATTTTGACACAAACTTATGATATAGTACCTTTCTTATACTTTATCAGGAAAGATTATATCAAGGGTAATCTGGATTTCTGTGAAGGCTATTTTTATGAAGACCAGCTTTGGACCATGCAACTTCTGACAGGTGATGCAAAAATTGTTAAAATCCGTTTCCCGTTCTATTATTACAGAATGAACCGCCCCGGCAGCACAACAAACCACATGTATCTGAAAAAAGGCACCGATGCGGCTTATATATGCAACCGCATGGCAGAAAACATAGCCTCTCGCCCGTCAAACCCCAACCTCAATGCCGTCATGCTTATCTCAGCATTTCAGTTTTTGAATGTGTGGAAACGGCTTTCGCCGGCTGACAGAAAAACCGCATACAACAGCATTGACAAAAGGGTATTTGACATTGCTTTGGAGTGCAGTTCTGCATATGGTGAGCTGCGCAAAGAATTGTCAGCATTCTGTAGAAACAGAAAACTTTACGCTTGGAAATATGATATCAAACAGCGTTTGAGAAAACTTATGAGAAGGTGAAATAAATGTGCAAAGTGAGTGTTATTGTGCCCGTATTTAACGTTGAAAAATATCTGCGGCAATGTATTGAAAGTCTGATAGAACAAACCCTTACCGACATAGAAATATTGCTTATTGATGATGGTTCTCCTGACAGCAGCGGCGAAATATGTGACGAGTATGCAAAATCCGACAGCCGCATAAAAGTGTTTCACAAGAAAAACGAAGGATTAAGTCTTACAAGAAAGCTTGGCGTTTCGAAGGCTTCCGGCGAATACATATGTTTTCTGGACAGCGATGATTATGCCCGGAGTGATTTTTTGGAAAGCCTGTATCTTGCCATATCCGAAAACAATGCCGACTTGGCAGAGTGTGACTACACAACCTTCTCCGACACAATGCAAAACAAAAAAAATCTTTACAATGCAGAGTTCACGCTGGACAGAGATGGTTTTTTTGATAAAATTGTAAAAAATACAATTATAAACGGAAAAACGGCTGTTGTTGTATGGAATAAAATTTATAAATGCAAGCTTATACAATCATTTGTAAAAGACTACGGTTTGTCACCGCTTGAAGACTACATCTTTAACATGCAATACTATACAGCCGTAAACAAATATGCATATGTAAACAAACCCCTTGTAAACTATCGCCAGGTGACAAACAGTTTATCCAGAAAAATAAACCCCAAGGCATATATGATATTAAAAGATGTACAAGAAGCAAAGCGTGATTTTATGCAAAAAACCGGACTTGACGACGCCGAGTGTATTGAAGAATCAAACCTATGGTACATCAGCTATACATACAATCTTTTAAAAAATATATTTCTAACGAACGTCAATATGTCCCCCAAAGACAAAGAAACCGCAGCCATGAACATATTAACGGACGATATGCTTTTGGAAATCTGCAAAAACAGCAAAGCCCGGACTGATTTTACAAAAAATATTATTATCGGAAACTATACCGCCATTATCAAAGAGTTACGGCATTCCGCATCTGCAATTCGGTTTCGGCAAAGGCTTTCTCTTGTAAAGCAGAAAATACTGAAGGAAAGGTAATACTTATGAAAAAAGTTGTTTTATGCGGTCATACCGGCAGCAACAACCGCGGCTGTGAAGCAATTGTGCGATCTACGCTGTTGCTTTTGAAAAATAATAATATTGTTGTTTCTCTCGGTTCTTTCAATGCAGCGCAGGATATACGTTTGGGGCTGGACAAAGAAACCGCCATTCTCCAATATCAATCTTACAAAAGCAAAACTTCTCCTGCAAGGATATATAACGGCATTATGAAAAAATTATTTCACAATGAATACCCGGAACAAAAATATATACAAAAGAACATATTTAATGAAATAAAAAAAAGTGATGCCGCAATAGCGATAGGCGGCGATACATATTGTTACAACCGCAATGCATGTCTTGCTCCATATAATATGAATAAATTTGCCAGGCGATGCGGCAAAAAAAGCATATTGTGGAGTTGTTCCGTCGGCAAAAAATATATAACTGAAGAGATGATAGATGACCTGAAAGCATATACCATGATTTTTCCGCGTGAAACTGTGACATATAACAATCTCTTAAATGCCGGCATAAGCCCGGACAAAATGCTATTAATGGCAGATTCCGCATTTATTCTTCCGAGCCAAACAGTTGACATGCCGGAGAGCTTTGACAATGTTTTGGCATATAATCCAAGCTATACAATACACCGCGCCGGGAGCAATGTTCCCGAAAACAGGGATACGCTTATAAAGAATATTCTGAAGGAAACCGACTTGAAAATTGCACTGATACCACATGTATATGACACAGGATTCGGCGATGCGGAAGTCTGCCGGGAAATTTATGATAAGTATAAAGACAGCGGCAGACTGTTTCTGTTTGACAATATATACAATTGCATGCAGCTTAAGTACATTATCTCCAAATGCAGATTCCTGGTGGCAGAAAGAACACACGCATCTATTGCCGGGTACTCCTCTCTGATTCCCACCTTTGTGTTGGGGTACTCTGTAAAATCAGAAGGTCTGGCAAAAGATATATTCGGCCGGACAGACAGCTATGTCTATCCCTCAGACAAGCTGTATGAATCAGACACATACTGGAAGCAAATACAATATATTTTACAAAATGAAACATCAATAAAAGAACACCTGAAAGAGATAATGCCCAAATATATAAATACTGTTAACATTGCGGGCAGATACCTTGCAGAAAAGATCTAAAGAGGAAAAATATATGTCAAAAAAATATATGTTTATCAATTTATCCGCACAAATTGTGGCATTTGCCGTAAGTTTTATAATTTCTTTCTTCATAACACCCCGAATTATAGGAGTTGTCGGGAAAGAAACGTATGGATTTTTGGGGCTTGCAAACAATTTTACGGGTTATGTTTCTGTGCTGACGGTTGCACTCAATGCTCTTGCAGGAAGATTTGTGACAATAAGCATACACCAAAACAAGGAAAAAGAAGCAAACGAGTATTTTAATTCGGTGATGGTATCAAATATTCTTATATCAGCAGTTTTGATTATACCGTCGGTTATATTTATCCTTAATCTTGAAAATATACTAAACCTGCCGCCAAACAATATATTTGATATAAAACTAACATTTACATTTGTATTTTTAAGCTTCTTTCTGAACCTGATATGCTCGCTTTTTTCGGTTGCAACATTTGCACGCAACAAAATATATCTTTCTTCAATAAGAACGATAGAGTCCAATATATTGCGCATAATCATAATTGTCGCCACATTTTCGCTGTTCACCCCGCGCATCTCCTTTGTGTCAGGTGCACTGCTTGCCGCAAATATTTTTGTTGCACTCACAAACTATATATATACAAAGAAACTGTTGCCCGAAATCCACTTGTCACGCAAATATTTTTGCTTTGCAAAAGTCAAAGAGCTTATTGTTTCGGGCTGTTGGAACAGCATAACCTCGCTGAGCAACATGCTGCTTGAGGGATTGGACTTATTGATTTCCAATATTTTTATCAGCCCTGCTGCCATGGGGATTGTCGCCATCGTAAAAACAATCCCAAACATGCTCAACCAATGTATGGGCGCCATACTAAATGTTTTTCTTCCGCAGCTTACAATTGATTATGCAAAGGAAAAACGTGAAAACATGATTGAATACATAAACTACACCTGCAAGCTTATAGGGCTGATTCTGGCACTCCCCCTGGCTTTTGTCATAGTTTTTGGGGACAGCTTTTATGCCCTGTGGGTTCCCGCCGAAAATGCCCCGCTTTTGTGGGGATTGTCGGTGCTTTCGCTGTCGGGCTTGCTGTTTGCCGGTTCTGTCAATATAATGTATAATTTATACAACGTAACAAACAAGCTTAAGATGCCGGCGATTGCCACACTGGTCACCGGCGTGTTGAACACCGTGATAGTCCTTGCACTCCTGAAATTTACGTCATTGGGCATTGTGGCTGTCGTGGCTGTCAGTTCAATACTCGGGATTTTAAGAAACTTGTTTTTTAATGTCCCCTACTCAGCAAAATGTATCAATATACGTACGGCAACATTTTATAAAATAGTTTTGAGAAGTGTTGTCATGGTGGCAATATCTTGCTGTGTCGGACTTGTTATTAAGATATTTGCCAACACCGATACATGGATAAGCTTAATTTTTTGGAGTGCTGTAATGTGTGTAATTGCTTTTTTTGCAAATTTTGTTATATTTTATTCAAAAGAGGAAAAAAGGCAGCTGACAGCAACCATATCCGCAAAAATCCGGAGGAAAAACAAAAATGATAAATAAAAACATGTGTTGCGGTTGTTCTGCATGCAGCAATATCTGTCCCAGAAACTGCATAAAAATGAAATCGGACAAAGAAGGCTTTTTGTATCCTGAAACAGACGAAAGTGTATGTGTCAAATGCGGTCTGTGCAAAAAGGTGTGCCCCGCACTTAATCACAATCCGCCTGCACATGATGTCCATGCATATGCATGCAAAAACAATGATACCGATATACAAAAAAACAGTTCTTCGGGCGGTGCTTTCAGTGCTTTTGCAGAATATGTCCTTGAACAAAATGGGGTGGTTTTCGGGGCAATATTTGATGAAAACTTCCGGGTAGTCCACGGCTATGCCGAAAACAAGTATGAACTTGAAAAAATGCGCGGGTCAAAATATGTCCAATCTGACATTGGCTGTTCGTACAAAAATGCACAGCAGTTTTTGGAATCGGGGCGTCTTGTTCTTTTTTCCGGCACTTCATGCCAGGTGGCAGGGCTCCATTCTTATTTAAGAAAACACTATGATAATTTGATTTGCATTGATGTGATTTGCCATGGTGTGCCATCACCATTGGTATTCAAAAAATACATTGATGAAATGGAGCAAAAATATGAAAGCAACGCCGAAAATATTAAATTCCGTGACAAAACAGAGGGCTGGGGAAATTTTTCAATGAAAATTGATTTTCACAAAAAACATTACAGACAGACCGTTGATAAAGACATATATTTACGCGGATTTGTGCAAAATCTGTACCTCCGTCCATCGTGCTATTCATGCCGGTATAAAGGACTCACCGCCAAGAGTGATATCAGTCTTGCTGATTTTTGGGGTATAAAAAATATACTGCCTGATTTTTATGATGAAAACGGTGTGTCTTTAGTATTGCTAAACACCAAGGCAGGGAAAAATTTATTTGAGAAAATAAAAAATACCATAGAATACAGTCCATCTTCACTTGAACATGCAGAACTTTGCAACCATGCAATCACTGAACCGCCAAAGCCAAACAAAAGAAGAAAAAAATTTTGGGGGAATTTAAAAAATAAAAATGTCATATCCCTTATTGATAAAAACTTAAAATCCAATTTTATCAATAAACTTAACATAACTGTTTTTAAATTAGTAAAAAAAATAAAGAAATGAGGAATTTAAATATGAAAGCAGGAATAATAACATTCCATCGCGCAATCAATTATGGTGCTGTATTGCAATGCTATGCCCTTTGCAATACCATAAAAAATTTGGGACACAATTGTGAAATTATCGACTATCGCTGTGAATCAATCGAAAATCAGTATTCACCGCTGTATCCCCTGAAAAATTCCCGCTCGCTTAAGTATTCAGTATATGTAATGATAAACAAGTTTTTTCCTATGGCAAAAAAGAAAAGAATATTTGATAAGTTTATTGACAAATATCTGGATATGAGTGAAAGCTACACAAAAGATAATATCGGTACAATTACAAAAAAATATGATAAATTTATCACCGGAAGCGATCAGGTCTGGAATTATAATCATTCAAATTTTGACAAAAACTACTTCCTTGATTTTGTAGATGATTCCTCAAAAAAATGCTCCTATGCCGCCAGCATAGGCTTAAGTTCCATCCCGGACAATGTGAGAGAAGAATATATAAGACTGTTGAAAGACTTTGCACATATATCTGTGCGTGAAGCGACAGCTAAAAATTTGATTAGTAACTTGCTACCCCCCCCCCAGAAAAATATACATGTTTCTGCTGACCCCGCTCTTTTGCTGACAAAAAATGATTGGAATAAACTGATGACCGGATATAAAAATAAATACGGAAAATATGTGTTAGTGTATGAACTTATCCCATCAGTTTCGTTGCTTCAGTATGCACAAAAATATGCAAAAGAAAACAACTGTAAAGTTATAAGAATTATTTCTGAAGGAAAAGAAAAGCATGCGGATAATGTAAAAAATCTATATGGCGTCAGCCCACAGCAATTTCTTGGTTTGATTGACAATGCACATGCAGTTTTCACAAACTCTTTCCACGGGACAGCTTTTTCGCTGAATTTTGGGAAAAATGTTTTTGTTGAAACACTTAAAGGTACATATGCATCATTAAATTCCAGAATATATGACCTGCTGGAATTATGTCATGCCACAGACAGAATAATTACCGACCATATAGGCGATATAGATGCCGCATCTCTTGAAATAATCAAACAGGAGCTTGAAAAAAAACGCGAAGAAGGGCTTGCCTTCCTGCAAGATATTCTGGCGGATACAAACCACATCAAACAAAACATATAAATTAATTTATTCAGAATATGGTCCCAATAAAAACCGTAAACAGAAGGGGTTGACAAATTATATGGAAATGGTGCAAAAAAACAAATTCCAATGTACAGGATGCGGAGTTTGCCGCTATAAGTGCCCAAAAGACGCAATCACAATGTCACGAGATGATGAGGGTTTTCTATATCCCTTTATTGATACAAAACAATGTATAAAATGCAACTTATGCAGAGATATATGCCCTAACCATAATGTCGTGAATGAGTATGAATCAAAAGTATATGCTGTAAAAAACAAAAATGACGACATTCGTAAAAAAAGCACTTCCGGCGGATTATTTACAGTGTTGTCCAATAGTTTTATCAAGAATCTCGACGTTGTGTGCGGCTGTGTCTTGGATGAAGAACTTAACCCCGTACATATTGTGACCAATGTCCCCGAACAACGGGACTCTATGCGCGATTCAAAATATGTTCAAAGCGACATACATGATATTTTCCCCGTTATTGAACCTTTCCTGAATGCCGGAAAAAAAGTTTTGTTTACCGGTACACCTTGTCAAACCGCCGCGGTTCTCAAGGCTTTTGAGAATCACAAAAACATCTCATGTTTATATACATGCGATATAGTATGCCATGGGGTTCCAAGCCCGCAAATATTTAAAGAGCATGTTGCTTACCTTGAAAAAAAACATCATTCAAAAATACTTGGAGCTAAATTCAGAGCAAAAGAATTGGGATGGGGAAAAAGCAACAAACGCATGATTAAATTTTATACGGACAAAGGCGTGTTGTACGACGAATTGTTTTATAAATTATATTTTAATTTTAATATCATTTCAAGACCGTCATGTGAACATTGCCAATTTGCAAGCCTTCACCGCAATTCTGATTTCACTATTGGCGATTTTTGGGGAATTGAAAAGTTTTACCCTGATTTTTATGATGAACTTGGCGTTTCCCTTATGTTGGTTAACACAGAAAAAGGCGAACGCCTAATGAACGAAATAAAAGATGAACTGAATATAAAAGTAAGCACAAAAGAGTATTGCGTAAAAGAAAATCCGCGCCTGGAAACACCCCCCATATTTGACAAACGACGCGCAAAGCTATTTGACGACTATAAAAAACACGGATATCCATATATAGTAAAAAATTATATTACTCCATCAATATTTACACGGATAAAGAAAAAATTTATAACCAAATTAAAAGGAGTGCATTAACATGTTCAAAAACAAAACATTACTCATAACAGGCGGAACGGGGTCTTTCGGCAATGCTGTCCTGAACCGTTTTCTCCAAACCGATATAGGCGAAATACGCATATTCTCGCGCGATGAAAAAAAGCAGGACGATATGCGTCATGAGTATCAGGTGCAATATCCGGAGGCAAGCAGTAAAATCAAGTTCTACATAGGCGATGTGCGTGACCCGCAAAGTGTGAAAAATGCCATGCATGGCGTAGACTATATATTCCACGCGGCGGCACTCAAGCAAGTCCCCTCCTGTGAATTTTTCCCGGTTGAAGCCGTGAAAACAAATGTGCTCGGCACCGACAATGTGTTGACCGCAGCCATAGATGAAGGCGTAAAAAAAGTTATATGCCTCTCCACCGACAAAGCAGCATACCCCGTAAATGCCATGGGCACATCAAAAGCAATGATGGAAAAGGTTGTTGTGTCAAAATCAAGAACCGTTTCGCCGGACAAAACCCTTATCTGCTGCACACGATACGGCAATGTCATGTGCTCGCGCGGTTCTGTAATCCCGCTCTGGATTGAGCAGATAAAGGAAGGGGAACCCATCACCATCACAGAACCGAAAATGACAAGATTTATCATGAGCCTTGAAGAAGCTGTGGAATTGGTTATCTTTGCATTTACAAATGCCGACAGCGGTGATATAATGGTACAAAAAGCCCCGGCATGCACCATTGAGGTGCTTGCAAAAGCAGTAAAAGAGTTGTTTGACAAGGAAAATAATTCTCCGATAAAGGTAATCGGCATACGCCACGGCGAAAAAATGTACGAAACATTGCTCACAAACGAAGAATGTGCGCATGCCGTGGACATGGGCAATTTCTACAGAGTCCCGGCGGACAAGCGCGACCTGAATTATGACAAATACTTCAAAGACGGTGATGCAAAGAGAAATCCCCTCACAGAGTTTAATTCAAACAACACGGAGCTTTTGGATGTAGAACAAGTCAAGGAAAAACTGCTGTCGCTGAAATACATCAGAGATGAGCTGGCAAGTCAGGAGATAAAATAATGAAAGTTTTGGTTACCGGTGCAAAGGGATTTGTCGGCAAGAACCTTTGCGAAACACTGAAAAACATAAAAGACGGAAAGGACCGCACGCGCGGGGTGCAGATTGACGAAATCTTTGAATATGACATTGACTCCCCTGAAAACATGCTTGATACATACACAAAAGAATGTGATTTTGTGTTCCATCTTGCCGGCGTAAACCGCCCAAAAGATGAAGAAGAATTTATGAAGGGAAACTTTGGCTTTACCTCTGTGATTCTGGACAGCCTGAAAAAGCACGGCAACAAGTGCCCGTTTTTAATCACATCATCAATCCAGGCGGCGCTTGACAATCCATACGGCAAAAGCAAAAAGGCCGGGGAAGACCTGATATTCTCATACGGCACAGAAAACGGTGTAAAAACCCTTGTATACCGCTTAGCCAATGTTTTTGGAAAATGGTGCAGACCAAATTATAACAGCGCCGTTGCGACATTCTGCTACAACATCGCTCACTCGCTCCCGATAACGGTAAACAACCGCGAGCACATGATGACGCTTGTTTATATTGATGACGTTGTGGACGAGCTTATACATGCTCTTTGCGGACATGCTTATAAAGAAAACGATTTTTGCAAAATCCCGGTTGAACACAAAATAAAGCTGGGCGAAATTGCAGATATGCTTTACAGCTTCAAAGAAAGCAGAACAACAAAAATCGTCCCCGATATGACAGAAGGGTCATTTTCCAAAAAGCTGTATTCCACATATCTTTCATACCTTGAACCGGACGATTTTTCATATAAGCTGAACATGAACTGCGATGCACGCGGAAGCTTCACCGAGATTCTGCGCACCGAGAAGTCCGGGCAATTCAGCGTGAATATTTCCAAACCCGGCATAACAAAGGGGCAGCACTGGCATCACACAAAATGCGAGAAATTTGTCGTAGTAAGCGGACACGGGCTGATTCAACTGAGAAAAATCGGCACTGACGATGTGATAAACTATGAAGTCGGCGGCGAGGAAATAACCGTTGTCGACATGATTCCCGGTTATACGCATAATATTATAAATCTTTCGGATTCAAAAGACCTTGTGACCTTTATGTGGTGCAATGAATGTTTTGACCCCCAAAAACCCGACACTTATTTTGAAGAGGTGGAGAAGAAATGAATAAATTGAAACTCATGACAATAATCGGCACACGCCCTGAAATTATACGCCTGAGTGCTTGTATAAAAGCGTGCGACAAATATTTTAATCAGATTTTGGTGCATACGGGTCAAAACTGGGACTATACCCTCAACCAAGTTTTTTTTGACGACCTTGGTCTGCGCGCACCGGACTACTATCTTGACGCTGTCGGCAGCAATCTCGGAGAAACTATGGGCAACATCATCGCAAAGTCGTATGAGCTTATGGAAAAAGAAAAACCGGACGCGGTTTTTGTTTTGGGCGACACCAATTCCTGTCTTTCCGTAATCGGTGCAAAAAGACTGCATATCCCAATCTTCCACATGGAAGCAGGCAACAGATGCTTTGACGAATGTCTTCCCGAGGAAACAAACAGGCGTATCGTTGACATCATATCCGACGTAAACTTGTGCTATTCGGAGCATGCCAGAAGATATCTGAATGCTTCGGGTGTAGCAAAAGAGCGCACATATGTTGTCGGTTCCCCCATGGCAGAGGTTTTGAAAAGCAATCTCGAACAGATAAAAAACAGCCGTATACTGGAAACACTGGGGCTTTCAAAAGGCAAATATATCCTTTTGTCGGCGCATCGTGAAGAAAACATCGACACGGAACAGAACTTTTTCAACCTCATGAATGCCGTAAACGCAATGGCAGAAAAGTATGACATGCCTATACTTTATTCGTGTCACCCAAGAAGCAAAAAATTTATAGAAAAAAGAGGATTCACCTTTGACAAGCGTGTCATACAGCATCAACCGCTGGGATTCCACGATTACAACAATCTCCAGATGAATGCCTTTGCCGTCGTTTCGGACAGCGGCACACTCCCCGAGGAAAGCAGTTTCTTCCTCTCTGTCGGCAACCCGATACCGGCAGTGTGCATAAGAACCAGCACAGAGCGCCCCGAGGCGCTTGACAAAGGCAACTTTATACTGGCAGGCATCACAACCGACCAGGTTTTGAGAGCCGTTGACACAGCCGTAGAGATGAACAAAAACGGTGACCTTGGCATACCCGTGCCGAACTATACCGATGAAAATGTATCAGTAAAAGTCGTAAAACTTATCCAAAGCTACACCGGAATCGTAAACAAGATGGTGTGGCGCAAAAATTAAAACAAAGGACATTATGGCCATGAAAACTGTCTGCAACTTTTTGATAAGCGCTGTCAGGGCTGCACTGACCGACTGTAAAGCACAGCAGCCTCCCGAAAATTTTGACTGGAACCGCTTTGCAAAACTCACAAAAAGACACAAAGTGTCTGCCATTGTCAGCTCCGGGCTGTATGCCTCCGGGATTGTACCGCCAAAGGAAATAAAAGACAAGCTTGAACTTGAAACAAGCCTGTTTTTGCTTCTCGACGTAAATCAGAAAACCGCCGCCGCAGAGCTTTTTCAAGGCTTTGAATCGCACAGGCTTGCATATATGCCCATGAAAGGATACAATATAAAGAAATTTTATCCGAAAAGTTATATGCGTTATATGTGTGACATTGACATACTGATTGACGATTCAAGATATGCCGAATATTCCTCTGTCATGGCGGATTTGGGATATGTTGAAGAAAACGAAAGCGACCATGAACACATATTTACAAAAAAACCGCTGATAAATATTGAGCTCCACAAAAGAATTGTCCCCAGCTATGACACCGATTTGTACGGATATTATGGCGACGGATGGAGCAAAGCGGAAAAGGCATCGGGCGAATATGGATATTCGTACTCAGGCGAGAACCAATATATTTACCTTGTGGTTCACCTTGCAAAACATTACCGCAGTGCAGGGATAGGGTTGATTCATTTTATTGACTTGTATGTCATAAACAGCAAAACCCAATATGACCGCGGCTATATAGACAGCGAACTGAAAAACCTCGGGCTTTATGAGTTTCACCAAAACATACTGAAGCTTTTGGGGGTATGGTTTTGTGGCAGTGAAGATGACAAAACAACAGCCGCCATGACAAGACACATATTTCTGAGCGGAGCATATGGGAACGCACAAAACCGCGCCGCCGCCGAAACCCTGCGCGGTGTCAAAAAATATGGGAACAAAAAAGCATCACACAGGGCAAAAAAAATGGAAATGATTTTCCCTTCGCCAAAGGCGCTTTCGGAAAGTTTCCCTGTCTTGAAAAAACATCCGGCTCTATATCCGTTTTTATTGCTTTTCAGGAATGTGCGTGCGCTCTTGTTCCGTCGCAAGAAAGCAACAGATTATATGGAAAAAATAAAACCTGCAGATGAAAAACAAACAGACATGCTGGCATCTCACCTGGAAGATGTCGGGCTTAAAAATAAGGAGTGAAAATCATGAAAATAGCGATTGCGGGCACAGGTTATGTGGGACTTTCAAATGCTGTGCTTCTGGCACAACACAACGAGGTCACGGCAGTAGACATTATCCCCGAAAAGGTTGAGATGATAAACAAAAAAAAATCCCCGATAATTGACAAAGAAATTGAAGATTATCTGAAAAACAAGCCCCTGAACCTCACCGCCACCACAGACGGCGACAGTGCATATAAAGAGGCGGACTTTATCATTATTTCAACACCGACAAATTATGATGAAAAACTAAACTACTTCAACACCTCTTCGGTGGAAAGTGCCATAGAACAGGCAATGAAAGTGAACAAGAATGCAATAATTGTCATAAAATCCACCGTACCTGTCGGCTATACCGAGTCTGTGCGCAATAAATATAATAACAAAAACATAATCTTTTCCCCCGAGTTCTTGCGTGAGGGGAGGGCACTTTATGACAACCTTTATCCCTCGAGGATTATTGTCGGCTCGCCCGAAGATGACTGCGAAATCCGCAAAAAAGCAAAGCTTTTTTCCTCACTTCTGGCAGAAGGAGCAATAAAAGAAAACATTGATATATTACACATAAATCCCACCGAAGCAGAAGCAGTGAAGCTGTTTGCCAACACATATCTTGCACTGCGTGTGGCATTTTTCAACGAGCTGGACACTTATGCAGAACTGCGCGGGCTGAACACAAAACAAATCATAGAGGGTGTAGGGCTTGACCCGAGAATCGGTAATCACTACAACAATCCGTCATTTGGATACGGCGGCTATTGCCTGCCAAAGGATACAAAACAGCTTTTGGCAAACTATGAGGATGTGCCGAACAACATTATCGCCGCGATAGTCGACGCAAACAGAACCCGCAAGGACTTTATTGCAGAGAGAATTCTTGAAAAGAACCCGACTGTTGTCGGGATATACCGCCTTACAATGAAATCAGGTTCTGACAACTTCCGCCAAAGCTCAATCCAGGGGGTCATGAAGAGAATAAAAGCAAAGGGCATCGAAGTCGTGATATACGAGCCGACCCTGAAGGAAGACAAATTTTTCAACTCCAGGGTTATAACTGACCTTGACGAATTTAAGCGCATATCCGATGTGATACTTGCCAACCGCTACAACAATGAAATTGCAGATGTTCTTGACAAGGTGTATACGCGAGATTTATATTTCAGAGATTGATATAACAAATAAAAATACCACTTCAAGGTAACTTGAAGTGGTATTTTATTTATCCGTTTTCTAAAACATCAAAAGCTTTTTATCGCGCAATCCAAACGATTATTCGAATCATTTTCAAGCAAACCAAACAAATTACAAACAAAAAAGGACTAACCGAAGTTAGTCCTTTTTTATATCTCACACTGAATTAGTCAGCAAAGATTACGAATACGTCTGTAGCAGCACCGTCTACAACCTTAGCAAATGCGAAGTATACGTCATTTGCAGTTGCAACTGTTTCGCTGTCTACTTTTGCACCCCAAGGAATGATTTCTGAACCGTCTGCTGCATCAATTGTCTGTGATTCAGGGATTGATGTAGCCATTATGTCAGAAGCAACGCCTGCATAAAGCTGGTTGTCTTTTCTTGACTGTGTATAGTCAAATACATAAACCTTAGTGTCAGATGTGATGGAGATATCCATTACACCACCGTTGCTTGTGGTGAATGCAGCGTCCTTTGTACCGTCCTTCTTGATTTCAGCATCAAGATTTGTGTAAAGACCTGTGTAAGAACCTACAGAACCGTTTGCAACCTTACCAAGCTGGAAGTAACCTTCCTTCTTGTCTGTGATTACACCGTAAACAAGTGATGTTGTATAGTCGCTCTTTTCAGCATCGTCCCAAGCTCTTGTCCAGTACTTAGCGTCTGAAGGAACTATAGCGAAGCTTGAGAAGTCTGTTGACAAGCTTGCTGCTGCTGTTGTAGCATAGTCTGTTCCCAAAGAAACCTTAGAAGCCTTGAAGATGATGTCGAGAGTATCGATATCGCCCTTGCTGTTTTCCTGGAATACTACTACGTCACCCTTCTTGATGAGGTTGGTGTAGTTAGAATCTGTGATTGCAGCGCCGTCTACTGTAGCATCGTCAGCGATGAACTTTGTTACCTTTTCGCCATTGTAGTAAACTTCCAAGCCGTAGCCTTCGTCACCGGCATCGTTTGTCTTTGTCTGGAGTGCCTTGTTGACAACAGCAAATCTTGTGTCATCTGTATAAGCGCCCTGACCTTCAAGAACGATTACCAACGGATATGTTCCGTCAGAGTTCTTTGTACCAAAGCCTACTGCGATGTATTCAACACCGTCAGCAAATGTTGACTTCAATGAGCCCTTTACGAGGTCTGAATAGCTTACAGTCTTGTTAGCAGACCAATCTTTGTAGTATGTTGTAGCGTCAATGATGTTTGTAGCATCATTCATCTTTACAGTACCAATTGCGTTTGTACGAACTTTATATTCGCTTGCACCAAGTTTTGAATAAGTAGCTTTTGTATCAGCAGGATCAATCTTGTTCAAGAAGTTGAGGCTGATAATCTTGTTTGAAGAAGAAGAAATCTTGTATTCTACTACACGGTTTTCGATAGGAGTCTTGTTGCCGTTTCCTTCTGTTCCGGCGTAGTAAACTGCCTTGTTGATGTCAGCTTCTGTCATGCCAACCTTAGAAGTATCAATTTCTATAACCTTCTGTGTACCATCCGGGAAGTAGAACTGACCAACTTTGTTGTCATAAGCGTTTGAAGAATAATACTTGTCAATAACTGCGAGCTTAGCTGATGTAGCTTCGATATCATACTTGAATATTCTGCCGAACATATCAAGATAGATTGTGTATTCGCTGCCCATTGTCATGCCGCTTTCCATTGAAGCATAATCCTTAACGAAAGAATACTTTTCGCCGCCGATTGTTACAACTTCGTCGTCGCCGTCCTTACCGTTAACTTTACCTGTCTGAACATCTCTTGATACATAGATGTCGAAGAAGTTTGACTTGTCAGCTGTAGTAGCTGTTACATCATAAGCAATCGAGAGGACATCGTCCTTCTTGATGTCTGTGATAGCAACTTCTGCATCATTGTAGTAGATGTGATATTCAAGGTCTTCGTTGTCTTCTTTGTCAAGTGTCAAAGTGTTGCGGTCAATGTTAACCTTATCAGAGAATGTAATCTTCTTTGATGTTACAGAGTCAACCTTTGCAGTTGCGAAGTATTCAACATAGATGAAGTCATACTTGCCGTCTGCAGAAGCGCCTGCTGCGTAAACGTCAACCAATTCGATTGTACCAACAGTGTTGTTGATAACGTATTTTTCTACGTTTGTTTTGTTAGCTGTAACTTCAACGCCGTTTACATAAAGCTTAACGTCCTTTGAAAGTTCATACTTTGTTGAACGTGTAGAATCTTCTGAAGCGAAGAACTTAAGCGGAGCCTTGTCTTTTACAGCTGTGCCGTCGAATACGTCTGCTGCATCATATTCGTCTTCGTCAAACAAGCCAAGATCCAGAGTAGCTGTCTTGTTCTTGCCTGAAGGAACAAAGCTGATGATTGTGTATTCGTCATCGTCGTTCTTTTGAACGATTGCATTTGCATATGTATTGATGTAGTCAGCAGCGTTTGTTTCGCCTGCGCTGATCTTTGTCAATACATAAGTAGCTTTTGTATCTACGTCAATGATATCGTCATTGTCGTATTTGTCTGACTTCTGAACTGAGAAATCAACTTCGTCAGCAGCATAAGAGCTGTCTGTCTTTGATGTCTTTGTTACAGAACCTTCAACGAGGTATGCGTCAAACTTTTCTGTAAGAAGAGTCTTGTAATACTTTGATTCTTCTCCGTCCTGCTTTTCAATGTTCGGGACAAATGTCTTTTCTGATGAAGAATAAGTCATACCCTTTGATTGAATGATAGGAGTCTTCAATGCGTTGTAAACCAACTGTGCAACAATGCCTCTTGTTGCAGCAGCGTCACCGCTCATCGAGCAACCCTTTGTGATGCCTTCAGAATCAGCGATTGAAACATATCCTGACGGATAGCCGCCGTAGAATGTTGCATATTCTTCATAACCGAGGCAAGATACAATCATCTTAACGATCTGGTTGTATGTAACTTCGCCGTCCGGCTTGAAGATGCCGCCGCCCATACCGTTGATAAACTTCTCTGTAACACCAACATTGATGAAACCTGAAGCCCAGTGATCAGCCGGTACGTCTGTAAACTGTGTTGTGCCCATTCTGCCTTCAGCAGTAGCGAGCTTGTTTACCATTGCAACTATGATTTTAGCTGCTTCTGATCTTTTGATTGTCTTATCAGGTCCGAAAGTACCGTCTTCGTAACCATTGATAATTCCCAGCGCTGAAAGCACATCTACTGCTTCTGCGTAGGATGCTGTACTTGCCACATCTGTGAAGCTTTTTGCAAAAGAAACTGATGCAAAAGTGCTTGCTGAAAGAGCCAAAGCAATTACAGCGGAAATTACTTTTTTGAGATTCTTTTTCATACTCTCAAATCCTCCCTTATTATTTTTTCAGAAAGGGTCGTGCGTATTTATCATTCGATACGCACCCTTTCTTCAAATCGTACCGAATAGATTGTTGGGCGTCAGAGACCGCTCGCCGTCCCTGACTATGCATTGATTATATCACGGGTTTAGATAATAGTCAATGCTATTTTTTCAGTTGTAATACAACTGTAAAATTGCGGACAAACTAAAACATTGCTGTAATTTTTCTTTAAAAATAGTAAAATCACAATAACATTTCGGCATATATTCCGCAATAAATCATTACCCGCGGCGGAGTTCACCGACAAGTAACCATTGTCTTTAATTTTACTATTTTTTAATTTACATGTCAATAGATTTTGCAAAAATTGTACGGTTTTATGGGAATCTTTTAATATTTTCCGCACGCTTTGGGCAATTTTCATCAAACACCGCATTGCTAAGCCTATTTTATGGGTATATATCCTGTTTTTTCCACAAGGCTCATGCCCTGGGGCGAAGTTATCCACGAAAGCATCTTTTTCGTATTTTCCGACGCGTTGCTCCTTGTCACGGCATAAAATTCCGAGGTCAGCGGATATGTCCCGTTTTCGATATTTTCAAGTGTCGGCGGCACTCCGTCCACGCTCAGCAGTTTTATTCTGCCGTTTTTAATCATCTCTGTGGAATAAAAACGGAAGGAATAGCCGATTGCATTTTTATAATTTTTGTAATCCGCTGTGCGGCTGATAATCCCCGCCATGCCGTCCACAACGTCCTCCATCGGCGGCTCTGCAAGCGGAACACCGCCCATCAGGCGGACAAGTGCGCTTTGGCTGCCGCTGCCCTCGTCGCGCTGGAAGGCGCGGATTTTGCCCATATTCCCGGCGCCAAGCTCCTTCCAGTCGGTAATTTTGCCGGAATAAACCCCGCGGATTTGTTCTGTCGTAATGTTGTCAAGCGGGTTTTTGCTGTTTACAAAAAACACAAACGCCTCCTTGCCGATTGGGGTATAACAAAGCTCTGCTCCGCATTCCTCTGCCTCCTTTTTCTGCTGTTCCGACGGCGCGGCGACAAAAATGATGTCCGCGTCGCCATGGGTGATTCTGTCATATGCACCGCCTGTCTTTGTGCACAAAAGTATATTATTCGCAAAAAGATGTTCTCCGTCAATCGCCTCTTTGGGGTAAACCGCCTTTGCAAAAGCGGAATATACCGGCCAAAGCGCGGTTGCCCCGTCAAGATACGGCAGATTGTCCGAGAGCCTGAGCGAAGGTTCCGTATCAAGCTCTGCTACAACCGAGCCTTCGCCGTAAGGGCGGTATGGGTCAATCACATTTGTTTCCGCCACGGTGGGGATTGAATTTGTGTACGCATCATACAGGGCAATGCCGCCGCCCGACACGGCGCAAAGCGCCAGCGCCGAAAACAGGACAAAGGACACGATACGGTTTTTGAGCGCTCCCCACAGTGCGCAACAGCATATGGCTGTCAGGATAACAAGCGCCAAAACCGTTATCAGCGCATAAATACCGCCGCGCACGCCCCCGGCAAGCAGCACATACAACGCGCCAGACGGAATCCCCGGCAAAACAAATGAGCCAATCGCCGCGGTGAGCATGATTTTGCCGACAATCACCGCGCGCCGCCAAGCCAAAAGCGCCGTGCCTGCCACAAGCAGAAAAATCAGCCACACAGCCCAAGCATAAACAACCATCACATGCATAAAAACACCTCCAAAAATAATTGTACATTATATAATAGGTAATTGTAAAACCGGCGGATAATTGTAAATTTTACATTTTACAATTACCTGCATTAATATAAGGAAAGAAATCAGATTTCTATTTCACAATATCCGTCTTTTGTGACATAGTGCTTCTTTGCGCCCAGTATATCCATCCATTTCCTCGTCAGCGCCACGCCGTACATTCTGCCGCGCCCTTTTTTTATCATATCTTCCCTGTCGGCAAGATATCCGGGAATCACGGGCTCTTTGTAAAGCCATTCCGGCGCGGGCCAGAGGCAGATTTCGGGCGCGATTTCCGCATACACCTCCATAGAACAATTCATGTGTCCGTGGTGTGCCATCTGCACAATGTCGGATTTAAGCTTTTCGCGCGCGTCATTGAAAAGGATATCCCCCGAGTCGGGGCCGAGGTCGCCCAAAAACAGCGCCGTCCGTTTTTCACCCGTTACCTTAAACACAAGCGAGCAATCGTTCATCAGATTGTTTAAAAGGAGCTCCAGGTATTCCTCGCGGTATGTATAAAGGAACTCTATCTTCAGCCCGTCTATGTCAAGCACATCTCCGCGCTGCGGCGTGTGCACCTTGTGGCTGAACTTCGGCAGAAGTCGGTTAAACTCCGGCAGACAATCGTCCAATTCTTCCACCAGATAATTATAGTCCACAACATCTTTTCTTTCTATAAGATTATAGGGCGGAAAATTAAAATATATTTTTTCTATGTCAAAATCGGCACAGCCGTTTTTGTCCATTTCGCTCATAAACCCCGAGATATGGTCGCTGTGGGCGTGGGTCAGAATCCATGCGCGGATTTTTCTTTTGCCGACGCACTTTTTAAGCAAATCCATATTTTCCGGTCTGCCCCCGTCAATCACAATTGCACCATCGTTTTTTGTCAGAATCACATATGACATCATAAATTCCTGTGCCTCTGTTTCGTTCAGCTGGCACAATACTGCTTTGTTCACAAAAATCTCTCTCCTTTGAAATATATTTGTTTAGGTAATTGTAAAATGCAAATTTTGCAATTACCCTCCATTTTTACGCAGGGTATCGGGGGTGCCAACCCCTGATTGGTAATTAAAAATGACGACATGCGCGTCATTTTTGGCAGAAATAAAAAGTTTCAACAGCATTTTAATTGTAAAACATCAGTTTTACAATTATCTAAACATATTTGTTACCCGGATTATAACATTAATGTTATATGTTGTCAATCAAAAATGGGTTTATGGATAAAAAAAGAACTGCATCAAAATAATTTTGATGCAGTTCTTTTATTCAAAAAATATTATTCATAATCCGAAATCAATTCTATATTGTTGTTTTTCCTGCTTATCGGCGTCCGGTCGTACAGTCGGAAAAACGTTACAACCGCCTGTTCCACACTATATTTTTCCAACGGGGCAAAAACATCAACTGCGACCCCCTGCATCACGCCAAGGACATTCGCGGCATAAACATCTTTCTTTGCCCACTCTGCAATTTTATCGTCATCAGAAAACCTAAAGCCACCGTCATTTTTTACAGACACGCTGTAATTTTTATAAATCCGCATCAGCATCGCCGCAGCTTCCTGTCTTGTTATTTCTCCCTCCGGGTTGAATTTTGTTTCACTGACGCCGTTCACGATACCAAAGTTATAGGCATAATTGACAATGATACTTTCTTCTCCGGAATCATCCAAATCTGCAAAGGGTTTTTCAAGCATCAAATTGTCTATGTCTTGCTTATCTTCATATTTCCACACCTTGCCCGTGTTTTTATTTATAAAATCATTTCCGTTTCTGTCCCTCTTTTTGCCACAATATGCCGATACAAAATCATTTATAAAAATATCCGGACCCAAAACCTCCGGCTGATACCCGTATTGCATCAACAAAAAATACATAGCCATCTGAGTAAACTCTTGTCTTGTTATATTTTTTTTATAATTTCCCCGCACACTAGCCGGGACAAACCCCAGTTCTTCCGCTTTTTCAACCTCATCTTTCGCCCACGGCGAAACAAAAACGTCCGCAGCGTTTTCATTCTCCATATCCCAAATCGGCACAAATTTCAGTCCATTTTCAACTGCAAATTTTTCTGTGTTTGAACCCTTTTTTCCATAAATACCGATATCTCTCTTGGTTGTATAATTCCTGGCATTCACCATTTTTGCCCTCGGTTGGCATTCATAAAAATTATATTTAAATATCCCCGAATAATCAAAATCCCCTATGTCACCTTCAAAAACAACCGCTTTGAGAGCCGGACAATCCGCAACAAAAATCTGTGGATTGTCCGGAGTACATTTGAGCACAATTTTCTCCAGCCTGTCACAATATTCTATTGCCGGCGCGGTTGCGTCACGCGACAATATCTTTACAGTTGACGGAACAACCACCTCACGCAGGTTTTCGCAGTGCGAAACCGCTCCGGAGTAAATCGTTTCAAGCCCTTCATTTAATTCAATCTGCCGCAAACCGCTGCAATAAGAAAAAGCTCCGTCCCCTATTATTTTCAGACTTGCAGGGCACTTGATTTTGCTTAAGTTCTTACAAAACGAAAATGCGCTGCTGCCGATTTCCTCCACTGTTTCGGCAAAGGTCACGGATTCTAGGTTATTACAGTCAGAAAAAGCACCATTATCAATCTCTTTTATACCCTTTTCAATAATCAAATTTTTTATATCACTTAAAGAAAATGCATGATACCCTATTTTTTTCACTTCATATCCGTCTATGACCGAAGGAATGACCAAATCGTCGCAGCTTTGCCCCTCTGCAAAACCTGTTATCTGTGCATAACCGTCTTTCACTTCATACCGGAAAAGACCATTGTCCGACTCTTCCGCACTTGCAAAAAACGGACAGCATAAACATATGATTAAAAATGCAATTGTTTTCCTCATAAATAATTTTCTCCCCCTTAAATCTTCCAACTGCAAAAAAGAGATGAAATTTATTACTTATAATACATAAAAAAACAAACAACTTGCCTTTTTTTAATATGCCGAAATATATCCCCATACGCTAAATATTGGAATAGGGGTGAGATGCGACACTTTCTTTAAACCCCATAATTTGCAAAAAAACAAACAACTTGCCTTTTTATATATGCCGACATATATCCCCATACGCTAAATATTGAAATAGGGAAGAGATGCGACGCTTTCTTTAAACCCCATAATTTGCAAAAAAAACAAACAACTTGCCTTTTTATATATGCCGACATATATCCCCATACGCTAAATATTGAATAGGGAGGAGATGCGACGCTTTCTTTAGCCCACATAATACACAAAAGAAGCAAGCAGATTGCCTTTATGAAATACGACGGCGTATATCCATACGCCAAGTATTGAATAATGGCGAGATGCGACGCTTATTTTGCGTATTATCTCGACCCCATGGGGACGTAGGCTGTATGCTTTGCCACATTCTTGTACGCCGGACGTATGATTTTCCCCGTGTTTATGATGTCCTCCACACGGTGCGCACTCCAGCCGGCAATTCTTGCTATTGCAAAAATCGGGGTGTAGAGCTCTATCGGGAGCCCCAGCATGTGATATATAAAACCGCTGTAAAAATCAACATTTGCACTGATTGCCCTGGAGCGCTTTGCCGCAAGAAGCTGCGGAGATACCTTTTCTATAATTTCATAAAGGGCAAGCTCATCAAACTGGTTCTTTTCCTCTGCCAGCGGCTTAACCATGCGTTTCAAAATCTCGGTTCTCGGGTCGGAAAGCGTATACACCGCATGCCCCATGCCGTATATCAGACCGGTTTTGTCAAACGCTTCTTTGTTCAGTATTTTTGTAAGATATGCCCTCACTTCGTCCTCATCATGCCAGTCTTTCACATTCTCCTTGATGTTTTCCAGCATCATGCATACCTTTTTGTTTGCACCGCCGTGGCGCGGGCCTTTCAGCGAACCCAAAGACGCCGCAATCGTGGAATAAGTGTCTGTGCCCGAAGACGACACAACATGTGTGGTGAAGGTTGAGTTGTTTCCGCCGCCGTGCTCTGCATGCACAACCAGCGCAAGGTCCAGAATCTTCGCCTCAAGCGGTGTATATTTTTTATTTGAACGCAATGTATAAAGTATTGTTTCTGCCGTGGACAATTCTCCCGGCGGTGTATGGATAAACAAACTTCTGCCGTTGAGATAATGGTTGCACGCCTGATAACCATAAACCGACAAAAGCGGAAAAATAGCAATAAGCTGCATACACTGCCGCAATACATTTGCGACAGACGTATCGTCCGGGTTTTCGTCATATGCATACATGGTCAGCACACTCCGCGAAAGAGTATTCATCATGTCCTGTGACGGTGCCTTCATGATTATGTCACGCACAAAGCTTGTGGGAAGTGAGCGGTATTCCGCCAAAACCTTGCGGAAATGGGCAAGTTCGTCCGCCGAGGGCAGCTTGCCGAGCAGAAGAAGATACGTCACTTCTTCAAAACCAAACCTTCCGTCCTTCAAAAAACCTTCAACAATTTTTTCGATGTCTATTCCTCTGTAATAAAGCTTACCTTCACACGGAATCATTTCCCCGTCGTCAATTGTATATGCCTTGACCTCTCCGATTTCGGTCAGCCCTGTCAAAACTCCGCGCCCGTGCCTGTCACGCAAGCCTCTTTTTACGTCATATTTTGAATAAAGAGCCGGGTCGATTTGGCTGTTCTCCACGCAAAGCGCAGTCAGATTTTTTATATCTTCAGTAATTTCCGAAAAATTTTCCGGCATTGTCCACACTTCCTTTCCCATACTATCCAAGGTCATTATACCATATATTTACCAAATTTACAAGTAGAATAATCATTAAATTTAGCGTGAGTATATGGAATTTTTTATTGAAAATGACAGACTTAAACCCAAAACATGCAAATTTACATATCTCCTGAGCATGTTTTTTGCCACAATCAGGCGTTCCAGCGCGATTATGCAGCAATTGTCCGGGAGTCTTGATGCAAGTTTTGAAAGCTCTTCATTCATATCTGCATTTACAGTCAGCGCCTTGGCATCGTTCTGCATCAGGAGGATATCACGCAGAAAGCTCTGCCACAAATTCAGAATAAGTTCCGCTTTTTCCTTGTTGTTTTCCAAAAACTCCGTCACGGCATATGCGGATATCCTGTGTTTTGACAAAAGCGGAACAAGCATCTTGAATGCCTGCCGTCTTATCGGCTCAAAATCGGGGTCGGAAATTATGTCATCTGCCATCTTTGGGATTCCCTGTGAAAAGCGCGTCAAAAATTCTGTGTCAAGCTCGGTTTTGCCGTATTTTTCTTCGATATAGCTGTGCATCTGTTCTTCCGAAAGCGGCGTAAAGCGCACCTTGGCACATCTGGAAAGCACTGTCGGCAAAAGTGTTTCACAAGACGCTGTGATGATGACAAACACCGCATACTCCGGCGGCTCTTCCAGGATTTTCAGCATCGCGTTCTGCGCCGCTTCTGTCAGCGCATTGCCGTCCTCGATGATATACACTTTATAATCCGCCTCAAAAGGTTTTATATACACATCTTTTGACATCTCGCGGATTTTTTCCACACCGATACTTTTTTCGTCAGCGGTGTTTATATATATTATATCGGGATTGCTGTCCGCATATGACAGGCGGCACACGCGGCACTCTCCGCATGGCGCGGTCTTTTTGTTCAGACAGGTAAGCGCCGCGGCAAACAGCTTTGCCGAACACAGTATATTAAGCCCTTCGGGGCCTTCAAAAATATATGCCTGATTGCTCAGCCCGTCATGCACGTTATTTATAAGTTCAAGCATAACCTCATCATGAAAGGTGTCATAGCCGTACATAAAATTCATACCCCCGTGTCACTTCAGATTTGTAAACACAACGACCTCCGAGGCTATGCCGTTAATCGTCCTCGAGAGCGCATAGACATAACCGTCGTCACTCCAGTTTACAATATTCCCGTCCGCGTCCATGTCCTGCGACGGAATGAAGGACGGAAAAATGTCAGAAACACTGCCTTGTGCGACAGTATATTTTTTCCCCACATTGCATGTATACACAATTGTTTCGGGGAGAACAAGAATATCGGTCATCTCAGCCGCCTTGCCGGCTTTATTTGTTATGGTATAATACATATCCTTCTTTGCACACACCAAGCCAAACTGATATTGCTCGCGCGCTTTGTCTGTTTTGCCGAATCTGTTTATCGGATATGCCTCATTTGCCCACCGTACCGCTCCGCCCATGGAGTAGAGGTGTTCAAAATCATATCCGCAATCAATGTCATCCTTTATAATGTCATATCCGTCAAGGCGCATTATAAACCCGATTCCATTTATTCTGCCGCTCAGTGATGCCGATATGTTTATTATGTCCCCTCTCTTCAAAACTTCTGCGGTCTGCCCCAAAAGTTCACCGTAATAATCCGGCGCTGAAGTTATTTTCACATCATTTGCTATATAAAATTCACGCTTTTTCCCCTGATAAAGAACCTCTGTTTTCCACACCTCTTCATCATCAAGCATTGCCTGTGACTTGTTTGTGACAATGGCAAAAGCGGAAAGCGCGTCCTTTGCCTTTTCATAAACTGCCGGCAGCTTGTCCGCGCCCGTTTCTCCGTCCGGTTCTTCGCCGGGCGTTTTGTCGGGTATGTCCGGCGCCTGCGGGCTGTCTTTTTCCGGTGCGGAATACTTGGTTCGCTCTCCCGTTTCCATGTCATAAATATACGCAAAAAATCCGTCGCCAAGCGGATATTCCGCGCCTTCTTTATATAACTGCACACCCGACAAAACCTTGCCGGAATCATATGTAACAATGAGCTTTTCCGAAAATGCGGTATGTGCCGCAAAAAATACCATAATAAGTGCGATTATTTTCTTCATTTTCTTTTCTCCGTCCATAAAATTTACAACTGTCAATTACAATTGGCTATAAAATTTACAAGATAATTTTTATATAACAATTATATCATTTCCCCCTGCTGTCTGTCAACGATATAACAAAAACGTAACATTTTGCATGTCAAAACATATCAAACGGAATATATTGTGGTTTGAAACAAAATTTTTTAAAAAAATCCCCAATATATTCAAAAAACACTTGCATTATTATATTATGTATGCTATAATAGTTTTTGTAGAAGGAAATTACATTCTACCCTTTTATCCTATACATATCAAACATAAAAGCATCGCTCGCGATGCTTTTTGTTTTTCATCTTACGCTTATGCCTTTTTTTCTCAGGAAATCCTTCAAATCGCGTATCTTGATTTCATTAAAATGGAACAGGCTTGCCGCCAAAACCGCGTCGGCACGCGCGTCGGCAAAAGCCTCATAAAAATGCTCCATGGTCCCTGCGCCGCCCGAGGCAATCACAGGAATGTCAACCGAATCGGAAACGGCTTTTGTGAGTTCGATGTCATATCCTGCCTTCGTACCGTCGCAGTCCATGCTTGTCAAAAGTATCTCCCCGGTGCCCAGCCTTGCCGCCTCTTTTGCCCAAAACACCGCGTCAATGCCGGTGTTTACTCTGCCGCCGTTGAGATACACCTCCCACGCCTCTCCGTTTTTCTTTGCGTCAATCGCCGTGACCACACACTGGCTCCCAAATTTCTCCGCCGCCTCCGAGATAAGCGCGGGATTTTTTATCGCCGCGGAGTTCACCGCCACCTTGTCGGCGCCGGCATTCAGGATTTTCCTGAAATCCTCTGTCGTGCGTATCCCCCCGCCGACGGTAAACGGAATAAACACTTCTTTTGCAACCCTGCTGACCATATCGGCAACTGTGGCGCGGTTGTCGGAGGACGCCGTGATGTCCAGAAAAACAAGCTCGTCCGCACCTTCTTTATTATACGCCTTTGCCGCCTCGACCGGGTCGCCGGCGTCGACAAGGTTGACAAAATTGACACCCTTCACCACGCGCCCGTCATTGACGTCAAGACATGGTATTATTCTTTTTGCAAACATAAGTATTCCTCCGTTTTTTATGATTATTTAGGTAATTGTAAAACTAACGTTTTCCAATTAAAATTCTTGGGTAGAAATAAAACGTTCCATCCGATTTTACATTTATGGCAAGTTGAAACTTTTTATTTCAGCCAAAAATGGCGCACATGTCGTCATTTTTGATTACCGGTCAGGGGTTGGCACCCCCGATACCCCCGCAAAGATGCGGTGGCTAATTGTAAAATTTACATTTTACAATTACCTATTATGATTATTTTCAGATTCTTATAAAAAATTGATTTTACAGCTATTTAGTTATATTGTGACCGCACACTCATTTGATAATCAAAGCCTGCGGCGCTTATTACCCAACCGTAATACGCAAAAGAAGCGAGCAGATTGCCTTTATGAAATGCGACGGTATATACACATGCGTCGGGCAATGAATGCTGCCTGAGATGCGGCGCTTATTACCCAACAATAATACGCAAAAGAAGCGAGCAGATTGCCTTTATGAAATGCGACAGTATATACACATGCGTCGGGCAATGAATGCTGCCTGAGATGCGGCGCTTTTTACCCAACCGTAATACGCAAAAGAAGCGAGCAGACTGCCTTTATGAAATGCGACGGTATATACACACATGCGTCGGGCAATGAATGCTGCCTGAGATGCGGCGCTTTTTACCCAACAATAATACGCAAAAGAAGCGAGCAGATTGCCTTTATGAAATGCGACGGCGTATATGCATACGCCAAGTATTGAATAATGGTGAGATGCGACGCTTATTTTGCGTATTCCGCGAAATTGGAAAGGATTCTCAACCCCACCCCTCCGCTTTTCTCCGGGTGAAATTGTACCGCAAAAATATTGTCATGCTCTGCCGCAACCGCAAGGCGCGCGCCATAGGTTGTGTAGGCGGAAACGACATTATCCGAAGCCGGCTCAAGATAGTATGAATGGACAAAATATACATACGGCTCATTGCCTATATCTTTGAAGATTGCGGAATCTTTTGCAAGTTCCAGACTGTTCCAGCCTGTATGCGGAATTTTTATGCCCGGCTTTTTGGGGATTTTTACAAATTTGCCCTTCATTATCCCCAGTCCGCAAACACCCGGGGATTCCTCACTCTCTTCAAAGAAAAGCTGCATGCCGAGGCATATGCCGAGAATCGGCACACCTGCCGCCGCCGCGGTTTTCAGCGCTTTGTCAATTCCCTTTTCCCTCAGGGCCGCCATCGCGCCGCCGAATGCGCCGACCCCGGGGAGAATTATCCTTTCTGCCGAAAGCACCTCTTTCGGGTCTGACGAAATACGGCTTTCTATCCCCAAAAAATCCAGCGCATTCTTTACGCTGTGCAGATTTCCTGCCCCGTAGTCCACAATTGTTATCACAAAAATCAAATCCTTTCCGCAATTTTACAAAAATAAATGAAATTGTAAAATACAAACTTGCACTTGCCTATATCACAAAAAGCAAAAGAGCTGCGGCAAAATAAACTCACTTTGCCGCAACTCCTTAATCTCTTTTCCAAAAAAGTCGTATATAAACGGCTTTTATTCATTTGCCGTATTATCTGTGCTGTCTGTGTCATCCGTTCCTTCTGCGCTGTCCTGTGCATTGTCCGCAGCTTCGTCTGTGTTTGTGCCGTCACTGCTGTCGTCTGCATTTTGGTCATCTTTTTGCTGATTCGCTTCTTCCTTTTCGGCTTTCTTTCTTTCTTCAATCGCCAGCTTTTCAATGGCAGGTCTTACTTCCTTCCATTTTGTTTCCCCGGTGATTTCGTCGCCGAATCCGTAAGCTTTTCTGAACTCGTCCATATTCTCTTCACCAACCGCAACTTCAAGTGTTATCTCGTCCTGGACAATGCCCCACGGTGTGTCCTCGGTGATTTCCACCGGTTCTTCCTTTGAGAAAACAGACTTGATTTTGCCGATGATTCCCTTTGGTTCGCTCGGCGTTGTCATGTCGGGGATTTGGAACTGCTCTTTCAGGGTTGCAAAATCGGTCATATTCATAGATGCAATAATCTTTGCCGGCATCATGTTGTATGCCGCATTGAAATACGTATCCTCCGGCATATCCTCCGGGAGCTGATACTGTTCCTTAAATTCTTCAACCGTCATGCCCATCTGCTCGCACATCTCGCCCAGAGTTGCGCCGCTTATGTCTGCATAACCCATGTGGTTATATTTGTTTGAACCGCCAAGCGCACTCCAAACCAAATATGCGCCCAAGCAAAGCACAACAACCACAAGCACAATGCCCACAATCAAGCCGGTTTTTGATTTTTTGGGCATTTCCTGTGCCGTGTCCTCTGTCACGGTGTCAGAAAAATCGCTTCCCTCAAAAAGCGGTTCCGCTGACGGCTCGGTTTCCTCCGCTGACGGCTCTACACTTCCGGCAAATTCCGTCACTTCTGCCGCAGAATCTGCCTGTTCTGCTGTGTCAAAAGTACTTTCTGCCGTTTTTTCAACAGTTTCGCCGGTTTCTTCATTTTCACCGGGGTTTCCATAAATATTGTTCTCGTCCATTTTTATTCTCCTTAAAATTTTTTTAACAGGCATATACCTGTTTTATTTTCAGTTTTACAATTAACTTTTTACAACATAAAGCAATATCGAAAGATAATGGCAAATACTGCCGCCCAGCACAAACAAGTGCCATACGGAATGCATATATTTATATTTTTTCAATACATAAAATATCACGCCGACAGTATATATGATTCCGCCTAAGACAAGCAGAAAAACGCCCATAAACGGTATCGCGCTTATGATGGGCTTTATGGTGAATATTATCGCCCAGCCCATAACAACATAACACACCAGGGAAAAAATCCTGAATTTTTCAAGGTCTATCGAGTTTAATATTATCCCGATAACCGCCATTGCCCATATTATCCCGAACATCACCCAGCCAAGCGTCTTGTCAAGCGTGACAAGCAGATACGGCGTATATGTACCGGCGATAAGCACAAATATAGAGCAATGGTCAAAAATCCGCATCACTGCCTTTCCCTTTTTTCCCTGCACTATGTGGTAGACCATAGACATGGTATAAAGAACAAGCAGGGATATCCCGTACACAATCCCGGCCGCAAGATTATAGCCTACGCCGCTTTTTGCCCCGAAAACAATCAGAAGCACAAGCGCCGCAATGCTGAGCAGCACCCCCACACCGTGCGAGATGGAATTAAACAATTCCTCTCCCAAAGTATATTTGGGAGGGAGTGACTTTTTTTTCATTATTCTGCGCCTCCGTCAGCATTATTTTGGCTCTGTTCTTCGGACATTTTCTTTGACGCGGCTTCATAGACAACATTCTTTGCATCTGCCCACTTGGTGTTGTTTGTGATGTCATCGGAAACGCCGTATGCCTTCAGGTCCTCCAGGCTGTAAGGGATACCGTTTACCTTCATCATGATTTCTGTCGAAAGCTCTTTGTTCGGCACATCTGTCTTTACGTCAGCCGGGAGCTCCAGCTCTGTCTTAAATGTGTCAATGTCCTTATCGCTCATTTTTGCCATGTTCTCAAGCGTAAACATATCAAATGCTTCCTCGGTTGACATGTCGGCAGTAAACTTTTCTTTGTCCAGACCGCATTTTTCCGCCAAAGCGTCAAAAGTTGTGCCCGTCGCCTCTGCATAGCCGCCAAGCGTCGAAGTGTCGGTGTTTGACGTGTCGGTGCCGGTGTCTGATGCATCTGTCTGCGCCGTGTCGTTTTTTGCGCCCATTTCTCTTACCACGGCATATGAGGCAACGCCCAAAAACGCCAGGATCACAATCACCGACACAACATTGAATATCACACTCTTCTTGTCAGCCGGCTTTTTATGAGGCTCCGATGCCTCCTGTTTTCTTACTTTTTTATATTGTTTTTCACTCATCAAAAATTCCTCCTTTCCGTTTTTGTCCGGGCTTTCGGAAAATAGCGGCAAGCTCCCAAACCAAGCAAAGGCATATGTATACCCGAAATGTATGATTTTTTTATCGCAAAAAGTGCGTCTTATTTTCACACTTTGTGCGGTCTGCGCATTTTCAGCCCTTTTTCTGCAATAAGTCTACATATTACTATAACATTGTTTTATAAAAAAATCAACAAAAATTTTTTTACATAATTGTAAACTTTATTTGTCCTTATATATTTCACATGCCGCATAGTATGCGGAAGGTATGCCGATATCTATTATCCTGTCGTTAAACTTGTATGCATAGACATCTGTGTGTCGGATAAGCCATGGGATAAAATACCCGGGCGCGTCACTGTTGTTTCCTTCTCTCAGATATTGGCGGATAAGCTCAATCGTGCCCTTTCTGTAGATATAAAACGGCGGCACACCGTAGTGCGACTGCGGCTCCTGCGGTTTTTCTTCAAAATCCGTCACACGGCCCTCAGAATCAAGCTTCAGCACACCCATTGTCCGCAGTGTTTCAATGCTTTCTATGTACCTTGCGGAAATCACGTCGGCATCAACCTTGTCATAAAGTTCAAAAAGACCTTTGAGTGAAAAGTCAAAGATAACGTCACTTGCAAGCACAAAAATTTCATCGTCAATCTTTTCGTTTTCTATGACAAAATGCATGTCGCCTATTGCCCCAAGCCTGTTGTCATTGTTTGTCGTGCCGTCGTCCAGCACCTTTATCTTTTTTGAACCTGTATAGCCTTGGCTCCATTTTGTAAAAATATCGGCAAAAACATGGTTTGTGATGACAAAAACCTCATCTATACGCTCAATTTCCTCAAGCTTGTCCATTATACGGTCAAGTATAGTTTTATTTCCAAGCTGCAAAAGCGCCTTCGGCTTATCCTTTGTAAGCGGATAAAGTCTTGTCGCATAACCGGCCGCGAGTAAAATACATTTCATAACCTTTTTTCCTCCGTTTATAATTATTTCCTATTATTATATTATATAATTTTTAAATAGTCAATTGCTTTTTGAGTACAATTATCCCAAAATTGTAAAAGAAGACAGCACGTTCCGATAAATTTCGTCAAAAGCACCCTGTTTTCCCGAAATAAATTCGACAAAATACGCTCTGCTGCCCCCGGATATAAGATACGATTCTATAAAGTCCCCGTCGGTGTCAAAATACTTGAACACCGCCGCCGCACAGCCGTTTACCGTTGTGTTCTTAAATTCTGTTATCTCAGTTTCACAGTCACTCACCAGATAATCATACTTTGCCGAAACCGTGTCCGCAAAAGAATCATTGACAAACTCAGCCCCGGAAACCGAAACCATGCCAAGGCAAAGATTTGCCGTGGAATCCCCCTGGTTGTCTATAAATATAATCCCGGGGAAGGATATGTCCAAAAACCAGCCCTCCGGGTATACAAAAGACACCGAAGAGTCTGCATAAACCTTGTAATAGCGCACCTCCGGCGGGGTGTCGGTTTTTATGTGCACCGCCCTCTCCTGCGCGTCCCACAAAACAGTGCTCCCCAGGCTTTCGGCGGCAAACCGCGCAGGGATATAGGTGCGGTTGTCCGATATGAGCGGCACAGCGTCCATAAACCTCACAAGACCGTCACACAAAAGCCTGTTGCTGCCGATTGTCATCGAAACATTTTTCCCGTCCTTTTGTGCATACACGGTGCGCTCTTGTGCATTCCAGTCCACCTGTGCGCCCAATGCCTCAAAAACCGCTCTCACAGGCACCATTGTTCTTCCGTTTACAATCCTCACCGGTGTGTCAAAGCAGACCGGCGAAGAATCAACATCAACCGTGATTTCATCTGCCGCATATACCGTGTGAAGCATCAGCATGCAGACAAGCAAAATTATTATTCTTTTCAATGATTTTGTCCCCCTTTCCGGTTGATATATTTTAACATTAATTTTATTTATTGTCAAATACGGTTTACATAAAACAGGATAAAGATAGTTATTGACAATTATATATGGCTCGTGTATAATGAAATCAGAAATATACCGGAGGGAAGATTATGAAAAAAAGAACAGCGATACTTACAATTTTTATCTTCTTTTGCCTGTACACCTGTGCCGCCGCACAGATGCGCATAAAAATCCTGTACGGGGCATCAGAGCTGAAATCCGACACCGCACCCATGATTGTCAACAACCGCACAATGGTGCCGATGCGCGTTATTTTTGAAGCACTGGGTGCAGAGGTGGACTATGACGGAGCCGCCAAAAAGGTCACCGCCCAAAAAGACAATTCCGTGATTGAATTTGCCATAGGCAGCGGCATCATGACGGTAAACGGGGAGGAAAAGGAGCTTGACTCGCCGGCATTTATAAATAACAACCGCACGCTTGTCCCGGTGCGTGCCTGCGCCGAGGCACTTCTGTGTGATGTGGAATGGTATGAAAAAGCAAGGATAGTCAAAATCAGAAAAGGGGCATGGGTTTTGAGCGAAGAAAAAAACTCCGGCGGATATTTTGAAAAAAACACATATGACGACCGCGGAAACCTGATAAAAAAAGAATACCCCACACAATACGGCGAATACACATATGACGAACTGGGGAACGTGACTTCATTCATCGCAAACACCGGGTATTATTATAAAAAAACCTACGATGAATACGGAAATCTGAAAACCGAAACAACATCGGGACAGACAACAGAATATTTTTATGACGAAAACAGGAATATTACATACACAGAAATCACGTCAAAAGGTTCGCCAAACCCGCGAAAAGAAACATATTTTTATGACGGGAAAAATAACCTTGTAAAAATTGAAGGGGAGGACGGGGCATACAAAAAATATGAATATGACAGCAACGGCAATGTGACATATTATGAACACGACGGAATCTGGAACAAGTCGCAGTATGACGAAAACGGAAAGATCACACGGCTGGAGGACAGCAACGGCATGATTACGGAATATATATATGAAGAAAACCGGCTTGTATTGATGAAAAATTCTGACGGATTTTCCCAAAAGAACACATATGAAAACGGCAGACTTGTCCTGACAGAGGAATCGGACGGATATACGGTAAAATACAGTTATGACGACAGCGGAAAGCTGTGTGAAACATCTGATTCCAACGGGAACATAAAGACATATGACGAAAACGGAAATGTGATTCGCCAGGTGAACGGGGACAACATAACCGAGTATTCATACTTATATTTTAATATATAAAATTATTTCCTGCCGTCAGCAATATTTTTCCATATTTCTGCAAAAAAGGGTTGTAAAAAGTCAATTGGCTTTTTACAACCCTTTTTTTCTCTCACACAGTGAGTATATCTCAAAAGATGAGCAAGTCTGTAAGCCGGGTTCTGTATCGGACGGTTATCTGTCTGTGACCCAATGTTACCACGGGGTTCAAGCCACCGGTCTGAAAATGCCGAGCAGGCTTAGCTTTCATGTCGGTGTTGCTCCGGGTGGGGTTTACACCGGGGATTCGTTACCTGTCCCCGTGTGCGCTCTTACCGCACATTTCCACACTTACCGAAAATCTTCGGCGTTTATTTTCTGTTGCACTGTCCTTGGAGTCGCCTCCACCGGTCGTTAGCCGGCACCCTTGCTCTCTGGAGCCCGGACTTTCCTCACGCAAAAATCAATTTGCCCGCAACCGTCTGACTTACTCACCAATGATAATAACACCAATTTTGGCTTTTGTCAAGACAAAAAAGTCAAAATTGCCATAACTGTGAAAAAAACAGCCAACACCCCCAACGCCGCCGCGCCGGCATAATTCTTATTTTTCAAATTCCACACCGCAAAGCTCACCGTCCTTGTGAAACCCACAAATACAATCACTGCCATTGCCAAAATAATTATAGTCATTATGTGTCCCTCTCTTGGTTATTTTTTATAATCAGACCTGTGTGGCGTATATTGAATTTGACATCAACATTGAACTCCGCATGTTTATATGCCTCTTTCCAGTTATATTCCTCAAAATCGCCGTAACTCAAAAAGCTTTTTTTTAAATACGCTCCCATCCCCAAAATATCTGTCCCCAATTCACGCGATGTTTTGTAAAGAAATTTTTCCAGGGCGTTTTTTATGTCCCCCGCCACTTCTTTTTCAAATTTATATATATTTTCTTCCAGGATATATTCCTCGGGCACAGATATAACGTTGCCTTCCAGCTTTACCCTTATGTCTATTTTTGGCGATTCGCCGGAAACATCTATCCTTACAGACGGTCTTTCGTGCTGCTCAAGCATCATAACCACAGACTTGTCGGGCAAGTTCCTGCTTTCAAAGCTGTCATAATTATATCTGAATTTCCCGTTCAGAATATTATACATTTCGCTTTCTATTCCGCTCATCTCACCCACCATTTTGTCGTCATAAAATACTGCCATGCCCATCACTTCGCTTTTGTTTTTCTTCCCGGCGGATACATTCCCGGCGACATATTCTTTCATCAGAAATTGAAAGCTCTCATAATTTATTTTTGCGTCGGTTTTCGGGAGGTCAATGTTTTCCTCTTGTGTTTCACCGTTACTTTTCTGTTCCTCGCCGCTTTTTGATTCTTCCTTTTTATCTTTTTGCGGTTCTTTGCTTTTGGAAACAAGCGGCAAAACAACCTCTTTCTCATCGGAATTTATATAAAAATAAATATTTTGAGATACATTTTTTGGGACAAATTCCGCGGCTTTGTTTTCAAAAATGAGCTGATAATATTTCACCGGGTTTATCTCCATCTGCGGCTGTACAGAAGCAAAATACTCCTTTGCGCTGCCCTTTGCCACAGCGATATACATATTTGGCCGCAGGTCCGCACTTCTCACAATGGTGTACATGATGTCATTTATGCCTTCTTTTGCAATTTCTTCTGACATGACCACAATCTTTGTGTGCGAAAGCTGAAATCTTTTGCTCACAATATTATTTGCAATGCTGATTCCGGAATATATCGTCGGCGCCTCCACCGTGACAAGTCCCAGTGTTTCTCCGCCGGAGCCGCTCTCTCCATTGCTCCCCCCGCTTATATGGGTCGGCTTTGCATATTGTATAGATATCTGATACTCCCCCTCCTGTTCCGCTTTGTCCAGCCCGATTCCGACGACATATGCATAGTCGTTCGGCTCATTTGCATCACAACAACCGGACAAAACAGGCAGAAAAATAAGTGTCCCTAATAAACATAAGCTTTTTATGTCCCTCATATTTTACCTCCTTGACATATACGTTTTTGCTTAAAACCGTAAAGTACGCCCAAAATCCCCGGAACAAGATATATAATTGCCGCCATGATTGCGGATATATAATATGAATCACTCAAGAATGTGACAAAATTTGTCGGCACAAACCCTATGCACGCCGCAAGCAAAACTATCGGCAGTATAAGCTGTCTGTAATATCTGACCTTAAAGGTTTCGGAGAAAGCATAACATATCACAAACAGGTAAAATGAAGAATATAGCATCATTGCAATTGACCATGAAAATTCAAAAAAGGCATCAAATCTCTGGAAATACTGACCTATATTTACAATCCTCGCAAGCTGATAAACCGGCAGAATAAACTCTTTCGAAATAGGGTATGGGTAAACAAGGCAATACACCAACAGCATCAAAACGGAGGATATTCCGCTTATTATAAACGAATATGATATGCTTTGTTTAGTGTCCCTTTTATTTTTACAAAACGGAAGTATTATATATATCAGCATCATATCCGAAAAAAGCGAAACAGAAGAAAACCCGTCTATAAAAAGTTTATATGTCCCTTTTCCCGCAAGCGGAAATATGTTGTTTATGTTTATGTCGGGAATAAGCATCAGGAAAAACAAACCCATCACCATGGCAACAATAGGCATAAAAAGCGAATGTATACGGCAAATTGAATATATCCCCATATATGCGCCTATTGATATTGCCGCGATATACAGCAGAACAATTGCCTCTGTCGGCGTTTCCGGCAGCAGAACAGTCCTCACTGATTCCGGGAAAATCCTCATATTTACAGCCAAATTTGCAGTCAATGCCAAAATAATTACTATCCCAACTACAATTCTTAAAAAATTACCGCCTGTTTTTTCAGCTATTTCAAATATATTTCCCATTTCGCTGTGTTTGTTCAAAAAATTTATTATCAAAAATATAAAAAAGGAGACAATAGCCGCATATATCATCTGAATCCACGCGGCATTACCGGAATTGTTCACCATCATACGCGGATATGTGAAGAACATTTTTACCACAATTAAGTTTATAAAAGTGCATGTCAGTTCCTTTTTCCCCAAAATAAACTCTTTTTTCATATAAAATTTCACAGCCTTTCTGCCTAAAGATTAAATTGTTTGTGATGAGATATGACGATTCATGGTATCAATCATAATCATGCAACTCGCTTAAAATTATGCCGATGACGTATTCTTATACTTCAAGTGCTTAATTTTAAGATGAGATGCGATGATTATTTTTGATGTCACTTCTTTCGCTTGTTTTTCCACCTTATACTTATCTTTGGCTCTTGCTTGATGTTCTTTGGTGAAAGATAATCGGGACGCTTTTCATTTTTCCAAATTGGGGACATAAAAATTGACTTTCCTATGCTGCCGTTACATCCTTTTGCAAGCGGTGCAAGAAAGGGGACACCAAAGCTCGTCTGGCCGCCCAAAAATACAGCATAAACAAAAATCCCAATCGCAACGCCGTAAAAACCGCACATTGCCGCCAAAACAACAAATATTATACGCAATATGCGATAACTCCAGCTCAGAGAATAATCTGTCACAGCAAAAGAGCCTATACCTGTCAGCGCAGTAATAATTATCATAATCGGGCTCACAATTTTTGCGCTGACAGCCGCCTGACCCAATATCAATCCCCCCACAATGCCCAGTGTAGAGCCGATTTGTCCCGGCATTCTTATCCCTGCTTCACGGATTGTTTCAAAAGAAAAATCCATCAGCAACAGCTCTACAATGCTGGGAAAAGGCACATTTTCGCGCGCCGCGCTTATCGCGAAAATCAAGAATGTCGGCACCATTTCCTGATGAAACAGCGTGATTGCAAGATACATTGCCGGCAAAAGCACCGATATAAACATTGCCGCCATTCTTATTATTCTTGTCATATTTGCGTACGGTGTCCTCAAATATGAGTCCGACGCAGCGTGCATAAGCTCAAAAGCATTTGTGGGAAAGATGAGTGCACGCGGGCTTCCGTTTAATATGAAAGCCGCACGCCCCTCTGCCAAAGCACGCGCGACCCTGTCCGGGCGTTCTGTCGCGAGTATGTGATTCGTTATCATCATATTTTTTTCTTCTATTAATGATGACACTTCCTCGACAGCAACAATATAGTCGACGGCTATCCCATTCAGCCTTCTTTCGACTTCATTTACCAAATCCGAGTTGGTTATATCAGAAATATACATCAAGACACCGCGCGTTTTGCTGATTTTTCCCACATTTACCGCTTTACATATCAATTTTTCGTTTTTGATTATTTTTCTTACAAGCGCGGAGTTGTTTCTCAACATTTCGCCAAATGCCTCTTGCGGTCCATATATTGACTGCTCATTTTCCGGCTTTTGTATTCCGCGGTTTCCCCATTTGCGCACATCTATGACAAAACCTTTTTCTACACCCTCCACAAACAAGCCGCAGCTGCCAAAATTCACTTCGTCAAGTATATCTTCAAACTTGTCCGTTGCCGACGCCTGGCTGTGAGCAACCAATTTTTCCATGATATAATTGGCATTAAGCGATATTTTTTCTTCAGAAAGAAACGGAAGCTTCTGCAAAGTTTCCACAATCGCCAAATCCACCATATCTGTGTCAACCATGCCGTCATAAAACACAATAAATGCACGAATATTGCCTTTTAAATTTATTTTTCTTATGACAACATCATTATTTTCCGGGTATGAAAACCTTGATTCTATATATTTTAAATTAAAATCATAGTTTTCAGAAACGATATCCTCTTTTTTATCAAATTCTTCTTTTCTTACATCATAAATTACAGTGTTGTTTCTATCATTAATAATAAAGTTCTCCTGCCGTGCAGGAACTTCAAATGTCAGAATTTTTTTTAATAGATTTTTCATTTTCTTTATTCCTTATTTCATATATTTTTACGCTTATATTATTTCCTCTTTTTAACATTTTATTCAATGTTTCACGTGAAACAATAAAAAGTCGAAAAAAAGTATACAAAAAATAAAAATGTTTCACGTGAAACATTTACTTTTTAAAAATATGTGATATAATATTTACAGTAAGCATATTGCAAGGTATATATGCCTTGTTTATAATTGCCTAAAATAATATACAGAAAGGAAAAGCGTATGAGCAAAATAATTGCGATAACCAATCAAAAGGGCGGCGTCGGGAAAACAACGACATCTGTAAACCTCTCCGCATGTCTTGCACATAAGCATAAAAAAGTGCTTATGATTGATTGTGATGCCCAGGGGAACGCCACAAGCGGACTGGGGATAAATCCGCGCGAAACAGAAATTTCTATATATGACTGTCTTGTAGACGCATCAAAAATACATGACGCGGTTATAAAAACAAAATATAAGAATTTATCTGTAATACCGTCATCACCAAATCTTTCAGCGGCGGAAATTGAGCTTGCATATGAAGAAAAACGCGAGTTTTTCTTAAAAAATGCTCTTGATAAAATAAGAGATGAGTATGATTTTATTATAATAGATTCTCCGCCTGCCCTGGGCATGCTCACAATTAACATAATGACTGCGGCAGATTCGGTTATAATACCGATTCAGTGCGAATATTACGCCCTCGAAGGGCTGACACAGCTTATAGATTCTGTAAAACGCATCAAAAAAGCCTACAACCGCAACCTGGAAATTGAAGGAATCGTTGCAACAATGTTTGATAAGCGCACAAATCTTTCGGTTCAGGTTTTGGAAGAAGTAAGAAAGCATTTTCCGGACAAGGTGTACAGGACATATATTCCGCGTAATGTCAGATTGTCGGAAGCCCCCAGTTTCGGACTGCCGATTATTAAATATGATATAACTTCCCAGGGCGCGCATGCATATTTTTTGCTTGCAAAAGAGGTTATAGAATCGCAAAATAAATAAATTTGCCGAAAATATGGCGGAAAGGAGAATAACATGGCAAAAAAAATGGGACTTGGCAAAGGAATCGGTTCGCTTTTTCCCGATGATGCAGTGCAAGACATTGAAAACGGGATTGTTGAACTGAAATTGACCCAAGTTGAACCAAACAAAAAGCAACCCCGAAAAAAATTTGATGAGGAAAAGCTTGAAATACTTGCAGAATCAATACGCCAGCATGGACTTATACAGCCTATAATTGTCACAAAAAATGACAACGATACATATACAATTGTCGCAGGGGAAAGGCGCTGGCGTGCGTCAAAGAAAGCCGGACTTGCAAAAATCCCGGCAATAATAAAGGATTATTCCGGACAGACTGTGACAGAAGTGGCATTGATTGAAAATCTGCAAAGAGAGGACCTGAACCCGATTGAAGAAGCGCTTGGATACAGGGACCTGATGGATTTGTATGACATGACCCAAGAGCAAATCAGCCAAAAAATCGGAAAAAGCAGGAGTTCAATTGCAAACTCAATGCGTCTTTTATCTTTGGAGCCGGAACTGCAAAAGTATCTTATCTCCGAAGAAATTTCTGAGGGACATGCCCGTGCGGCGCTTTCTCTTGAAAGTTTTCCGCTGAGGGAATTTCTCATACACCGCATAATTGAGGACGGGCTGAATGTGCGTCAGGCAGAAAAACTTGCAAAAGAATTGCAAAAAGAGCCAAAACCTGCAAAACAAAAGCAAGCTTCTGTTTATGACATTGAATTGAAACATATTTGTGCAAACCTTGAATCACATCTTGGCACAAAGGTAAAAATTACACACGGCAACAAAAAAGGAAAAATTGAAATTGAATATTATGGCAATGATGATTTGGAAAGAATATTAAATATTTTAAAATAATTTCCATTTTTTGACAATTTTACATTTTCCGACAAAAAATACAGCCTTTAAAATTAAGTTTTGAGGTGTGTTCCACAGAATTTTAATATACTTATACTAAAATATATAAAAAATTGTCAAAACTCAATTTTGGGCATATTTTAACCATATCGTAAAAGAGGTGAAAATTATGAAAAAGGAAAACAAGTCATTGTTTCTTTATACCGGTCTGATATTTTTGGTTTCAATAGTCATGATACTCATTGCATTTGTCGGACAGAACAACACGCAAAATATGCAACCGGAAACAGATTCGTCGGGGATAACGATAACCGACAAGGTTAATCAGCTCAGTGACGAAAACCGTCTTTTGCTTGAAGAGCGCATTAACCTCACAAGGAAAAACGAAGCATTGACCGAGAAAATGGATACCTTGACAAAAGAAAATGAAATTCTGAATAAATTTATGCAGATAAACAGCCTTCTTGACGAAAAGAAACAAGATGAGGCAAAGGTATTGTACGACACAATAGATGCAACACTGCTGACAGAAAACCAACAAATATATTATGATAAAATAACACAAAAAATCAACAAATAATTCAGGGAGGAAAAATTTATGTTGGACATCAAAATACTGAGGACAGAACCGGACAGAATAAGAGAAGCACTGAAAAACAGGTTTAACGACCTTGACATCACGCCTGCAATAGAGCTTGACAAAGAGCGCAGAGCAATCCTTGCGGACGCGGAGCAGAAAAAGGCAAAACAAAACGAAATCACAAAACAAATACCAGCAATGAAAAAAGCAGGGGAAAACACCGACAAAATCTTTGCCGAAATGAGAGAACTTTCGGACGAAATCAAAGAAGATGATGTAAAAATATCTCAGATTGACGAAGATTTGAGGAATTTTATGCTTAAAATCCCGAATATCCCAAACAAAGACGTGCCCGTGGGAAAAGACGACACGGAAAATGTGGAAATAAGGCGCTATAGCGAGCCGAGAAACTTTGACTTTGAGCCAAAGGCACACTGGGATATAGGCACAGACCTCGACATTCTTGACTTTGACCGCGGCGCAAAAATCGCCGGTTCCAGATTTACTGTATACAAAGGCCTCGGCGCAAGACTGGAACGCTCTGTCATACAATTTTTCTTAAACACTCACACCGAAGAATCGGGCTATAAAGAAATTTTTCCGCCGTATATGGTGAACAGAGCGTCAATGACAGGCACGGGTCAATTGCCGAAGTTTGAAGAAGACGCATTTAAAGTTGCAAACAACGGATATTTCCTTATCCCGACGGCGGAAGTGCCTGTCACAAACCTTCACCGCGACGAAATTCTGGACGGAAATTCACTCCCCATAAAATACTGCGCATATTCTGCATGTTTCAGGGCTGAGGCAGGCTCTGCAGGGCGTGACACAAGGGGACTTATCCGTCAGCATCAGTTCAACAAAGTTGAGCTTGTAAAATTTGCCGACCCGGAAAAGAGCTATGAAGAGCTTGAAAAACTCACAAATGATGCAGAGAAGCTTTTGAAAAAACTCGGCATTGCATACCGCGTTGTTTGCCTCTCCACCGGCGACCTTGGATTTTCTTCCGCAAAAACATATGATATAGAAGTATGGATGCCAAGCTATGGCAGATATGTAGAAATTTCTTCATGCTCAAACTTTGAAGATTATCAGGCAAGACGTGCAAACATCAAATTTAAGAGAAATCCCAAAGATAAAGCACAATTTGTACATACATTAAACGGCTCGGGTCTTGCAGTCGGCAGGACAGTCGCGGCGATACTCGAAAATTATCAGAATGCCGACGGTTCTGTGACAATCCCTGAGGTTTTGGTGCCTTATATGGGGACAGACAAAATTACAAAATAATCGGCTGATTCCAAAAAAAAAACGACAAAGGGAGATGCAACAAAATATGATTTCATTTTGCGGCATCTCCTTTATTTTTAACTTATAAATTTGTTTATCAGTTAAAAATAATATTATATATTATGTAAACCAAAAATAAAGTTATCCACGCTTATGTATAAGTTTTATACCTCAAAAAAAATTGCTTGTATATACTGATTTTACGCAAGTTATCCACATTATCCACATAGTTATCCACACTGTTTTATAATTATGAGGATTAAATTAAATCCAGTTTTTACCTTATTTATTCAGGTTTACATATTATTTTGATAAAAAATGTAAAAATAACTCGAATTTATCAACACTTGGTGTGGAAAAACCGTTTACTGCTTAAATATTTGGCATATTACTGCAGTTTTTGGGATTTATAACAGTTATCCACACCTGTTGATAAAAACGTTGATTCTTTAAAAAAAGAAAGGATTATCAATGATAACTCCAAGACTAAATTCAATTTTACAGCACATCACGGGGAAAACCGTGGCTGACATCGGCACCGATCATGCTTATATACCGATAAGCCTTGCAAAAAACGGAAGAATATCCCGCGCAGTGGCGTGTGACATAAAAAAAGGGCCGCTGGAAATTGCACGCAAAAACGTGGAAAAATACGGATTTTCGGACATTATAGAACTGCGGCTGGGCGCCGGGCTTGAGCCGCTTTCCGAAAACGAAACAGAAACAGTAATCATCGCCGGAATGGGCGGCGAGATGATTATGAATATCCTTGAAAACGAAAAATCACACACATTCGGCGAGATTATTTTGCAGCCGATGAACTGTCAGGCAGAGCTGAGAAAATGGCTTACAGGGCACAATTTTGAGATAATTTCGGAGGATTTGTCGAAAGAAGGCTTTAAGGTTTATAATCTTATAAAAATAAGACCGGGGAAAATGAAAAATTTTGAATCGGAAATTGAACTTCACTTGCCGGCTTATCTGCACGAAAATCCGCTTTTTCCCATGCTTTATGAAAAGAAAAAGCGCGAATTTACAAAAATTTTGACAGGACTTGAAAAATCCGAAAAAAAAGACTGCGTGATGGTATCAAAATATTCCGCATTGCTTGAGGAGATGAAAAAAATATGATTTTATCGGAGATTATAAAACTTATAGAAAACAAATATCCAAAAAATCTTGCATATGAATGGGACAACGTCGGGCTTCTGGCAGGTTCACCGGAAAACGACATAAACACAGTGCTGCTGACGCTTGACATAACGCCCTATGTCGTCCGGGAAGCGGTAAATCTCGGTGCAGATTTGATTATTTCACACCACCCGCTTATATTCTCGGGCATAAAGTCTTTTTGCGAAACGGACAGCAAAACAAAAATGTATGCAAAAATAATACGGCACAATATAGCAGTATATTCTGCACATACAAACATGGATACGGCGCCGGAAGGGATAAACCAAAAGCTTGCAGAGCTTTTTTGCCTCACAGACATACAGCCGCTTGACAAAGCAACAGGACTGGGGCGCATAGGTGATATAAAAGAAACAACATTAAAATACTTTGCCGAAACCGTGAAAAACAAGCTTTGCACACCATTTGTCAAAATTTCGGGCGACCCCAAAAAAATAATAAAAAGAGCCGCCATAGGCTCCGGCGCATGCGCAGAGCTTGCAGATGCTGCAGCCGCGGACGGCGCTGATGTTTTGCTCACCGCCGACATAAAATATCACAATGCAATAGATTCCGTTTGCGGCGGCATTGCCATGATTGACGCCGGGCATTACCCTACAGAAATAATTGTGATGGATATGTTTGAAGATATCCTGAAAAATACCGGTTTACAGATAAAAAAATCAAAAAATGAAGATATTTTTTCGATAATTTAAAAATTAATAAATATTTTTTAAAGCTTTGCAGATAATAAATACAGAATTTATTGAAAAAGAGAGGCTTTGAAAATGAAAAAATTAATTTTTATATCATTGCTTACTGCATTTTTGGCTTTGTCAGGCTGCAGTAACAACAATACAGACAACAACAAAAACGGCACAACAACGCCAAACAATAACAACAACAATGTTGCAGACAATGCCGGCGACGCCGTGAAAGACGTGGGCGAAGGTGTGGCAGACGGCATTGAAGATGTCGGAGAGGGAGTCAAGGACGGCATAAACGACATTACCGGAAATTCTGATAAAAATAATACAGACAATAACAAAAATGACAAAAAGTAAAAAAATCTTGAAAAGTCATTTTGAATGTGGTATAATGAATTTATACCACATTTCTTTTTTTATAAAAAATTATACTCTGTAATATTTTTTTATAAACATAAAGAATATATTCTGATTTTGGGTAAACTTTTTTGAGGTTGAAATTATGAATGATTTGAAAAAAACACATCGCTGCTGCTTCACAGGACACCGACCGGAAAAGCTGTGCATGCCCGAAGAAGAAGTAAAATACAGACTTAAAATAGCAATAGGACAAGCAATAGATGACGGCTTTACCACATTCATTTCGGGCATGTCACGCGGCGTTGACATGTGGGCGGCGGAAATCGTTTTGCGCGAAAAAGAATTTGACAAAAATCTCAGGCTTGTGTGTGCCTCCCCTTTTGAAGGATTTGAAAAAAGATGGGATTATCAGGAAAGAAAAAGATATAACGACATAATTGAACATGCGGACTACATAAAATTTGTATGTGAGCACTATACAAAAAGCTGTTTCCAAATCCGCAACTGCTATATGGTAAACAATTCTTCAAGGATAATTTCTGCCTACAACGGCACAGTCGGCGGCACTCAAAACACAATAAAATATGCTCTAAACAACAATCTTGATGTAGTTAATATTTTTAACTTATAAAAAAGGGGCTGTATAAAAAGTCAATTGACTTTTTATACAGCCTTTTATTTTTAGAGGGGATAGGAAAAAAGCTTTGGAATTAACAAACTGAGCCAAAGCTTTGGCTTTGGGTTACTACTCGACGGCGTACACGGGTACGCCGAGCGGCGAGGTTTGTTGATATCAAGAAAAAATTATACATAAAATCATATTTTTTTATTTTCTGACATAATAAAACAAAACTGTAACAATTGTATTTTCTACAGTGTGTGCTTTACTTCTTTTCTTGCTTTTCGGAGTTTCTTACATCCCCTTTTTTACAGATACTGTTTTTGTATGCGTATGTCCTTGCCGCTGAACTTGAACACATCAAAATATTCATAAACCCTCGACATAAAACGCACAGAATATGCCTTTTCAAGCGCATCGGGGAAAAGATTTGTATTTATGATAATCTTTTTATCCTTCAAAATCCTGTCGTTTACCAAATCAAAAAGAAACGGAACAGAAAGCTTTGAGATATATTCTGTGCCGAGATCGTCAATTATCAGCAAATCGGCATTGTATATATCGTCCAGAAATTCGTCAAGTGTGTTGTCCCTGCCGAATTTATAGTCATCATAACACGAAAAAAGCCTTGTTGCGGAAATATAAATCACGGTTTTTCCGCGATTTATCAATTCTCTTGCGACAGAAACCGAAATAAAAGTTTTCCCCAGCCCCGGCGGACCATAAAAAAGTATATTCCTTTTGTAGTCATCAAAATCATCACAAAATCTTTTTGCAGACTTTAAAATAAATTCCATATTTTGGCGCTCGGAAATTCCTTCTTTTTTGGAGTTTTCATAAAAATCAAGCGAAAAATTTTCAAAACACATATCCTTCATGACCTCGCTCAGATTTGAACTTTTATATGTGTTTTTGATAATCTTTTCCTTGAAGCATGCGCATTTTTCGCCGTTTTCAAGATATCCCGTGTCCCCGCATGCATTGCAATCATATTTTACCTTGTCAAAATCCGGGTCGATGCCATTTTCTTTGATAAATTGTTTCTTATTTTCCACAAGCATGTTCAGCTTTTTGTTAAATTCGGCATTCAACTCTGCGGCGTTCTGAGGATTTTTAAGGATATTCTTTGTATTTTCAAATCCAAGCAGATTTATCTCTTTTGCAATTTCCGAAAGTTTCGGGAATTTTTTGTAAACCTCTTCCACTCTTTTATTCTTTTGTGCGGTCTTTTTTGTCCTCATTTCCTCATATTCGTCAATAATTCTGCTCTTTATATCCTTAATCAAAATCACTCACCTCCCTCCAAAATTTCTTTGATTTCGTCCTTTTTCTTCAATATTTCGTCAAATCTTCTTATATATTCATATGGGTCCTTAAAATTAAATATCCTTACAATCCTGCCGTCCATGACAAGCTTTGAGGAACCGCCTCCTCCCAGTGCAATTATAGTCTGCGCCTCTTCCATTATGTTTATGTTATAAAAAGACATAAAGCCTTCCTTTGCATAGCCCACATTTTCGCTGTTGCCGGATATGTTTTTCTGCCGGTACATATAATATGGCAGCATGTCCTTTTCCTTCATCTTCTTTGCGGCATAAGAAAGCATTTTTTGTATATAATCCTCCGGCGAAAGCCCTATTCCGCTCAGATTCAGCCTTGCCGCGCGCTTGATGCACATAGAATGTATTGTCACATTTTCCGGCGAAAGAGCCAGAACGCCGTCCACACTTTTATAAAACATTTCCGGCGTTTCGCCCGGGAGTCCGGCAATCAAATCGGTGTTTATATTAAAAAATCCGGCTTCCCTTGCCTCACAAAAGCTTTTATAAAAATCTTCAGTCGTGTGTTTTCTGCCTATTTTTTCAAGTGTTTCGTTATTCAGCGTCTGCGGATTTATGCTTATCCTTGTGACACCAAAAGCTTTTGCCGCCAAAAGCTTGCCTTTTGTGATAGTGTCGGGTCTGCCTGCCTCAAGTGTAAATTCGTTTATTTTTCCTTTCACAAGATTTTTGTTTATACTCTGCAAAAGAACCCTCAGCTGTTCCTCCGAAAGCGTCGTCGGCGTGCCTCCGCCGATATATATATTTTCTGCTGAAAGCCCAAGAATTCCCAGAATTTCCTTTGTTTTCTCAATCTCAAGCAAAAGACATTCCAAAAACCTGTCCATATATTTTCCGCTGTGGCGTATATCTGTCGAAACAAAGGAACAATAAAGACACCTTGACGGGCAAAACGGTATGCCTATATATATGCTTACAGCGTCTTTGCCTTTTTTCTTCAATATTTCCTCTTCGTTTTTGGAAACCTCCACAGCAAGGTCAATTTTCTCGTCAGAAACGTCATATATGTCCTTCAACAGTTTTTTTATCTCTTGCTCGCTGTGCCCCTCCTCGCGGAATTTACGCACGGATTTTGCCGGTCTGATGCCCGACATCACCCCCCACGGCAAGCTTATGTTTCTTATTTTTTTTGCACAGTCACAAAAAGACTTTGTACATGCACAGCAATACATTTTTTTTATGGTCTTTTTGTCGGTCACATCATTCAAAAAATCACAGCTGTAATCAGCCTCGTAAACTTCATCTTGAAAATCAATCCTTGTATATACCCGGATTTTGTCATTCTCATGTGAAAATTTTTGAAATATCCTTCCTTCTTCGGATTTTTCAAAGAATATATTTATAAATATATTCATCTCAAATTCACATTCATATCCCTCTTGAATCAAAATCATACTATTTTTCCGCCTTAATGTAGAGGTTATATTTTTTCTCATACCCCACTGTCGTGTCGTGCCCATGGCCGGGGTGTACAAAAAATTCGTCCGGCAAGGTGTATATCCTGTTTCTCACAGAATTTTCAAGTGCTTCATAACTCCCCGTTTCAAAGTCCCATCTGCCCACGTTAAGCTTAAAAAGCGTGTCGCCCGTGAAAACATGCTCCCCGATTATGAAACACGCACAGCAATCTGTATGCCCGGGTGTGTATATACATTTTACATCGCCGATTTTTGTGCCGAAAACTTTGCCGTCCGAGAGCACAATGTCTGCCGGCGGAAAACTCTCTTCATCTTCAAAAAGATATGAAACATTTTTTATCCTATCCTGCATATTCTCGCTGCATTTCACCGACGAAACCGACTTTGCGCCTTTTTCTTCTTTTATTCTTCCGACAGACTTGACGTGGTCATAATGACAGTGTGTAAGAAAAATATATTGAACATCTATCTCCTCACATTCAGCCAAAATCTTGTCCGCGTCACAGCCGGGGTCTATTATTATGCCGTTTTTCCCTTCACTGACAAGATAACAATTTTCGTCACATTCAAAGCTTATGATTTTCTTTATTTCCATTGCCGCCCTCCATATGCCTGGAATTTAATCTCATCATTCATTGTAAAGTCTGACAGGGAGAACCATATAAGTAAACCCTGTGTCCTCTTCAGAACGTATAAAGCAAGAGCTCCTCGGGTTTGAAAATTCAATTCTTATCTTTTCTTCTTCGCACGCCCTCAGCGCCTCAAGCAGATATCTGTGGTTGAATCCTATTTCTATGTCATTACCGTTTACGCCTGCCTCCACAATGTCATGCACCATGCCTTTTCCCGTGATGCAGGTTATTTCTATTTTGTCAAGCGTTATGTTGAGCCTTACCGGCACTTTCTCCGCTTTTGCTGTCATGTCGTCATTGATAAGCAGTGAAGCACGCTCCAGACTTTCTGTAAAATCCTTTATATTCACCGTCACATATATACTGTTGGGCGCCTTCAGGATAGGCTCATACTTTATAAATTCACCCTCCAAAAGGCGTGTGGTAACCTTGAAACTGCCAAAGTCAAACATCGCATGACGCTTTGAAATAATTATGTCAACCTTTTCTTCATCGTCCCTCAAAATCTTCAAAAGTTCGCGCAAGGCAAAACCCGGCACGACAAACTTGCGGTTTTCAAGCGGAGAATTCACCGTTTCCGTGATTATCGCAAGGCGGTATGTATCGGTTGCGACAACGTTCAGGCTGCCGGTGTTTATGTCAAAAAGCGCACCTGTCAGAATCGGGCGTCTTGACTCGTTCTGCGACACTGCAAAAATTGTCTTTCTTATCATTTTTTTAAGCTTTTCCTGTGTCATGGAAAAACGGTATTCTTCCTCAATATCGGGCACTGCCGGATATTCCGAAGAATCCATGCCCTGTATGTTAAATTCACTGTTTCCGCACTTTATGGTTGTGACATTGTTGTCCTCGTTGACATTTATCAAAACATCTCCGTCGGGGATTCTTCTTATAATTTCGCCAAACATTTTTGAATTGAGGGCAATTGTGCCGCCGTCCAAAACATTGCAAACTGCTTTGTATTCCACAGCAATGTCCAGGTTGTTGCCGGTGACGGTCATCTCACCGCTTTTGTCTGCGTCAAGCTTGATACATTCCAGTATAGGCATGACGGATTTTGAAGAAACCGCCTTTTGAACGGTATTTATCACTTCAAGAAGTGCAAGCTTATTACTTATCAGTTTCATAGTTTTATCCTCGCTTTTTAAATTGATTCTCTTTACGTACGTACATACGTATTAATATTAATAAATACAGTAGTAATAGTAGTAGGGGCGTGGATATGATGGAAAAGTATTATAAATCTTGTAATATTCGGTATTTTTTTATCAACGTATATATGTTGAAATTCTGTTAATAATAATAAGTTATCAACATTAAAAAAAATGCCATTTTTTCTATCCTCATATTTTCCACGTCTTATCAACGGTGTAATGTTGATAAATCAAAGGTTGTTGATGTCCTTTGTTATGTTTTCAATGTCGCGTTTCAGATTCGGGTCTTTTTTTATCATCAGTGCAATTTTGTCCACGGCATACATGATTGTAGTCCTGTCGCGGTTGCCGATAATCCTGCCTATCATCGTGAAGTTCAGGTCTGTCATGCTTTTGCATACATACATCGCAATCTGGCGCGGCATGGCAAACATTTTTTGCTTTGATTTTCCCGTTATGTCGGTGATTCCTATGTTATAATAAGAAGCGACTGTTTCGATAATCTTGTCGGGTGTGATTTTTATAAGGTCCTCATCGGGGAGGATTGAACGCAGAATATAATCTGCCGTTTCTATGTCTATTTCTTTGTGGCTTATCCCTGCATAAGAAATTATTTTTGAAAGCGCACCTTCAAGCTCTCTGATGTTTGAGTCGATTCTTTCCGCAATATATGATAAAACGTCTTCGTCTATAAAAATATTTCTGCTTTCGGCTTTCTTTTTTAATATAGCCATTCTTGTTTCATAGTTCGGGATTGTTATGTCTATGCACAACCCCCACTCAAATCTGTTTCTCAGGCGTTCTTCCAAAATCACCAAATCACGCGGCTTGCGGTCGCTTGTCAGCACAATCTGCTTGTTGTTCATATATAGCTCGTTGAATGTGTGGAAAAATTCTTCCTGAGAACCTTCTTTTCCTTCAATAAATTGTACGTCATCCACCAAAAGTACGTCAATATCTCTGTACCTTCTCCTGAAAGATTCCATGTTTTTGTCACGCAAAGAGCTTATCATGTCGTTTGTAAAACGTTCGCTTGTGACATAAAGAACAGAGGTGCCCGGGGAATTCTTTAAGATTTCGTTGCCGATTGCGTGCATAAGATGTGTTTTGCCAAGCCCGGAATTACCGTATAAAAACAGCGGATTGTTGCCCTGGCCGGGATATTTTGCAACGCTCATCGCGACAGCTGTGGCGTGTTCATTTGAAGAACCTACGACAAAATTATCGAAGGTGTAGCGCGGATTCAGCCCCGATTCGTTTTTTGCGGGTGCGTTTTCCTGTTTTTTTGGTTCTTCTGTCTTTTTTTCCGGTTCCCCCACTATGATGTCAAGCCGTGCCGGCTTGCCTGTTATTTTTGCAATTGATTTTTCTATACTGCTTCTGTATCGCAGCTCAATCATGTTTTTGATTAAAGAGGTGGAAACCGAAATACTTAGGATTCCATTTTTGAAATCTATCGGCTTTGCCTCTTTTATATAAGTGTTGTATCCGACCATAGAGCCGGAGTCATTTCGTATATAGGACAGAGAATAGTCCCATATTTCTTCTACATTCATCCCTTATCCTCCCGTATATTTTATTCCTTTACATATCAAATACATATCCACATTATATAATACTACATTTTTTTATATTTTTCAATTGGAAATCTTATATTTTTTAAAATTTTTACCTTTGTGATAAATTTTTATTATTTTATTTAACAATACTTATAAAAAAAATATTGATTCTTATTTCGGTTGACATTTAAAACAAAATATTATAAAATAACAAAATAGAATCAAATGCCGTATATGGCGGCGGAACGGAGAAAATTTTGAAAAAATATTATGCTGTAAAAGAAGGAAAAAAGATAGGGATATATGAGAGCTGGGAGGAATGTCAAAAGCAGGTTTTGGGGTATTCGGGCGCTGTTTTCAAAAGTTTTCTAAGCCGCGCGGATGCGGAAAATTTTGTCAAAGGCGAAGAAAAGAAAGAGGAAAGAAGAAAAAATTATGCCTATGTTGACGGCAGTTTTTCAAAGGAAAGCTTTGAATTTTCTTTTGGCGCTGTGATATTTTCCGGGGGCGAGGTTTTGGAATTTTCGCAAAAATTTTCCGACCCCGGGCTTTGTGAAATGCGCAATGTCGCAGGGGAAATCAAGGGTGCAGAATTTGTGATGAAATATTGTCTTGCACATGACATAAAAGAAATTGACATATATTATGACTATATGGGTATTGAAAAATGGTGCACCGGGGAATGGAAGGCAAATAAAGAGGGCACCGTGTTATACCGCGATTTTTATAAAAGTATCTGTGACAAACTGAAGGTTAATTTTATAAAGGTAAAAGGACATTCCGGTGACAAATACAACGATTTGGCAGATTCTCTTGCCAAGGCGGCGCTGGGGATAAAATAAAAAAACAGGTCATATTGACCTGTTTTTTTATTTTATAATAATGAAATATTTTTATTGTTGGGAATCAATATTGTTATTATTTATGTTTTCATTTTTAAATGCCCAGATTAAGGCTATTACCCAACCTATAAAAGACCAGCCTAAAAATATATTTAATATAAGTATCTGTGTTTTTTGACTGTGTTTTCTTATATTTGCAACGATTGTTGGTATAATATATATTGCTAAAAATATAATTGAAATTATTACTATAGAAATTATTGTAATTAAAGACGAAGATAAAGTCGAAGTTTGAGCTGCTGCTTCCATATTTTAACTCCTTTTATTTAATCTTTGTATGTCTTGTTCCTTCTGTCACGGCAAAGTCTATCCCTGTGTCAGATTCTGCCGGGTCTTCGGTTTTAAACTCATAGTCGTTCCCCGGGAGGATTGCGTTCATCACGATGCCGAGGATTGCAGCGATTGCAAGACCTGTGAGTGTAATTGTTGCGCCGCCGACGGGGATTATAATACCGCCGACAGAGTTGAAGCCGAGTGCGGAAACAAGGATTGTTGCGGTGATGATGACATTTCTGCTCTTTGTCAGGTTAACCTTGTTTTCGATGAGGTTTCTTGCACCGATTGCGGAAATCATTCCGTAGAGTATCAGTGAGATACCGCCGATGACTGCCGACGGAATCAGGTTTATGCAGTCAGCAATCTTTGGTGAGAAGGAAAGAATAACAGCAAATACAGCCGCGATTCTGATTACTCTCGGGTCGTAAACCTTTGAAAGTGCAAGCACGCCTGTGTTTTCACCGTAAGTTGTGTTTGCCGGGCCGCCGAATACGGCAGAAAGCGAGGTTGCAAGACCATCGCCGAGGAGTGTTCTGTGGAGTCCCGGGTCTGCCATATAGTTTATGCCGACTGTAGAGCTTATCGCAGAAATGTCGCCGATGTGTTCCATCATGGAGGCGATTGCGATAGGTGCGATTGCTATGATTGCGTTGATTGCTTTTGCAGAATCTGTGACAGCAAACACAGTCTGGCTCATCTTTATCGGGAAACCAACAATCGGCGCTTCTTTGAGTGCCTGTATTTTTGCGGCGTCAAAAACTTCAAATCCGCACAATTGCAGTATAACGGAAAATGCACATGCAATTATGATTCCCAAAAGAATCGGTATAATCTTTGCCATGCCTTTTCCCCATATGTTAAAGGCAACAACAGTGGCAAAAGCAACGATTGCTATAATCCAGTTTGTCTGGCAATTTTGTATTGCAGAAGAAGATAATATAAGACCGATTGAAATAATTATTGGACCTGTCACAACGGGAGGGAAGAATCTCATAACCCGTTTTACATTGAATATCTTGAAAAGAAGAGCCAAAACCAAATATAAAAGACCTGCACACATGACACCGAGTGCGGCATAGGGAAGCATCTCAAGATTTGAAGAACCGTCGGCAAGCTTTGGTGCAACGGCTGCATATCCGCCCAAAAATGCGAATGACGAACCCAAAAATGCCGGAACTTTAAATTTTGTCAAAAGATGAAACAAAAGCGTCCCAAGCCCTGCCATCAAAAGTGTGGTGGAAATGTCCAGCCCTGTCAGAAGCGGAACCAGCACCGTCGCCCCGAACATCGCAAAGGTGTGCTGAAGTCCGAGAATAAGCATACGCGGTATGCCCAACTGTCTGGCATCATAAATGCCGTTTTCCCCGATTGTTGTTTTCTTTTTCATTTGAAAACTCCTCCTTAATTTAATATGTAGTTTTAAGACATGAAAATAGACTTGCCCAAAAGCGCAGAACAAGTCATTCATAAAGTCAACACATTTTTTCTGTATCGCTTTTTCATATCTTTTTTTGCCGTTTTCACGGCATTTTTTCTATTATACATTATAAAGCCCAAAATGTCAACAGTTTATTTTCCATTTCTACATTTTTTTTGCGGAAAATTAGCATATAAATTTGTAATAAAAAAAAACCGCAGTTTTATACTGCGGTTCAGCGTGTCGATAAACCTATCGGCACGCTGACATACGTTGAAAAAAATCTGTTCGGCGCGCACTTGCCGGCGTACAAAGGTACGTTAGAGGGCGCGCCGGACGGAAACAAGCAAAAGTCCCGAAATTTCGGGGCTTAGAGGTCGATTCAATCAAATATCTGATTTGATTGTGATTTGCTTTTGAATCAAAACCCATTTAATTAATGTGATAAAAATTATAGCTTGCTTGTGGTTGACCAACTTTTTCGACAGTCTGAACCGCAGTTTTATACTGTGGTTTTCCTCAGTTTAGTTGTCCAAGGCTTGCCTTTTTCAGATATTCGTTTATAAATCCGTTTAAATCCCCGTCCATGACAGCGTTGATGTTTCCCATTTCATAGCCTGTCCTGTGGTCTTTGACAAGATTGTAGGGGTGGAAAACATAAGAACGAATCTGGCTTCCCCAGGCGATTTCTTTTTGTACGCCCTTTATGTCCTCGATTTTTTCTTTTTGCTGTTGTTCTGCAATTTCCGCAAGCTTTGATTTCAGCATACGCATTGCATATTCTCTGTTTTGGTGCTGAGAACGCTGTGTCTGACATGAAACAACAACCCCTGTCGGGATATGTGTTATGCGGATTGCGGAATCGGTTTTGTTGATGTGCTGACCACCGGCGCCGCTTGCACGGTATGTATCCACGCGCAAATCCTCGGCACGGATATTTATTTCCACGTCATCGTCGATTTCCGGCATAACTTCTATGGAAGCAAAAGAAGTGTGGCGCCTTCCCGATGCGTCAAAAGGCGAGATTCTCACCAGTCGGTGCACGCCTTTTTCGGCTTTCAGATATCCGTATGCATTAAGCCCCGATATCATGATTGTTGCGCTTTTTATGCCGGCATCGTCACCGGGGAGAATGTCCAGTGTGGAACAGGTGTATCCGTTTTTTTGTGCATACATCTGATACATTCTCAAAAGCATTTCACACCAGTCCTGCGCCTCTGTGCCGCCGGCGCCGGCGTGGAAAGTCATGATTGCGTTCTTTTTGTCATAAGGCCCGGAAAGAAGTGTTTCGAGCGTCATTTTTTCAAGCTCTGATTCTACGCTTTCCACAGATTTTTTTATTTCGGAAAGCATGCTTTCGTCATTCTCTTCGTCTGCAAGCTCTATAAGAGTCAGCGTGTCCTCCCAAGAGCTTTTGAGGTTGTTATATCTTTCAACCTTGTCTTTGAGCTGTTTTGTTTTCTGCAAAATTTTTTGGGAATTTTCCATGTCGTCCCAAAAGTCGGGTGCGGTGCTTTTTTCTTCCAGTTCTTTTATCTCTTTTTCTGTGCCGGCAATGTCAAAGTGAATCCCTCAAATCCAAAATGCCTTTTTCCATTCCCTCCAGTTGGAGTTTATACTGTTCGTATTCTAACATTTTTTCACTTCCTTTTAGAAATAGTATAAAAATTATGTCAGCAAGCGCATGTGCGCTTGCTGATATAATTTTAACCAATGTATTATTTTCCGCAGCAGTGCTTGTATTTTTTGCCGCTGCCGCATGGGCACGGGTCGTTTCTGCCCGGCTCTTTCTTTGCCTTTTGCGGCTGATTGCCCAGAGAACCGTCACTGCCGGTGTCAATCGGCTTTGCAACCTGTTCGCGCTTGATTTCCTGCACTCTCGGTTTTGCAAAAATGAGATATCTTACCGTGTCGCGCTTGATTGCTTCTCTCATTCCGTCATAAAGCTCGCTTGCAACATTTCTGTATTCTATGACAGGGTCGTGCTGTCCGTATGCGCGCAAACCTATCTCACGTTTAACGTGTTCCATTTCGTCCAGATGGTCCATCCAGAGTGTGTCAACAACACGCAGCATTATGACGCGCTCAAGCTCACGCATGTTTTCGCCAAAAAGCTCTTCCTGTTCGCTGTAACGTTTCTTTGCAATTTCGATGAGGCGCTCTCTGATGTCTTCTTTTGTGATGGTGTCAAGTTCTTTTTGTTCAATGACAAATTCGCCGCGTGCGTCCAATGTTCTGTTTGCAAAGTCTGTGAGTGCCGCCGTGTTCCAGTCCTCCGGAATGTCGGAGATGCCGATGTAGTCATCAATTGCGGAATCAATGACGGATTCAAGCATGTTTTGTATTGTTCCGCTTATATCCTCACCGTCAAGCACTGCCTGGCGCTGCGCATATATGATTTTACGCTGTTCGTTCAGAACTTCGTCATACTGAAGGACATGTTTACGTGAGTCAAAATGACGTCCCTCAAGGTTTTTCTGTGCATTTTCTATGGATTTGTTGAGGATTTTTGCCTCAATCGGCTGGTCGTCCTCAAGCCCAAGTGTTTCCACCATTTTCTTCACTCGGTCGGAACCGAATATACGCATGAGGTCGTCCTCAAGCGAGAGGAAGAATTTCGAAACACCGGGGTCGCCCTGACGTCCGGCACGTCCTCTGAGCTGGTTGTCAATACGTCTTGACTCGTGGCGCTCCGTGCCTATGATGTAGAGTCCGCCGGCTTTGATGACCTCTTCGTGCTCGTCCTTCAGTTCGTCCTTATATTTTTTCAGGTATTCCTGATAAATTCTTCTTGCTTCTATGATTTCTTCGTTGTCGGTGTCGGCATAGCCTGTCGCCTCGACAATAAGCTCTTCGGGCATTTCCATTTTGACAAGCTCATGCTTTGCCATATATTCGGCATTTCCGCCGAGGATAATATCGGTGCCTCGTCCCGCCATGTTTGTCGCAATTGTGACAGCGCCTTTTTTACCTGCCTGTGCAACAATTTCCGCTTCTCTTGCGTGGAACTTTGCGTTCAAGACCTCGTGCTTTATTCCCTGTTTCTTCAAAAGTCCGGACAAAAGCTCTGACTTGTCTATGTTTACGGTGCCGACAAGGACTGGCTGTCCTTTTTCGTGGCACGCTTTTATCTGTTCTATAACAGCGTGGAATTTGCCCATTTCGGTTTTATAAACCGCGTCATGCTCGTCTATTCTGATGACAGGCTTGTTTGTCGGCACTTCCACAACGTCAAGATGATATATTTCCTGGAATTCTGTTTCTTCTGTCAAAGCCGTACCTGTCATACCCGAAAGCTTGTTGTACAGGCGGAAATAATTCTGGAAAGTGATTGTCGCAAGGGTTTTGCTTTCTCTTTCGACAGACACGCCTTCCTTTGCCTCGATTGCCTGGTGAAGGCCGTCGGAATAGCGTCTTCCCGGCATGATACGCCCGGTAAATTCGTCAACAATCATGACTTGTCCGTCTTTTACCACATACTGCTGGTCGCGGTGCATAACGCCGTTTGCGTGCAGCGCCTGGTTGATGTGGTGCTGAATCTTCATGTTTTCCGGGTCGGAAAGGTTGTCTATCTTGAATGCGCGTTCTGCCTTTGCGATGCCGCGGTCGGTCAGCGCCGCAGTCTTTGCCTTTTCGTCCACGATGTAGTCGGCGTCCACGTCTTCGTCCAGCTGTTTGTCGTCATGTTCTGTCACGACAAGTTTTTTCAGGCTTTTTACAAAAAGGTCGGCAACCTTGTAGAGGTCTGTCGCCTCCCCGCCCATGCCGGATATGATAAGAGGTGTCCTCGCCTCGTCTATCAGGATTGAGTCAACCTCGTCCACAATTGCATAGTTGTGTCCGCGCTGCACCATTTCTTCCTTGTATGTGACCATGTTGTCACGCAGATAGTCAAAGCCCAGCTCGTTGTTTGTGCCATAGGTGATGTCTGCCGCATAAGCCGCGCGCCTTTGGTCGTTTGAAAGTTCGTGTATGATAAGCCCCACTTCAAGCCCCAAAAAACGGTAAACCTTTCCCATCCATTCACTGTCGCGCTTTGCAAGGTAATCGTTTACGGTAACGATATGTACGCCCTTGCCTGTCAGTGCATTGAGGTATGCCGGGAGTGTGGAAACAAGCGTCTTACCTTCACCTGTTTTCATTTCCGCAATACGCCCCTGATGCAGAACAATGCCGCCTATCACCTGGACAGGGAAATGCTTCATGCCAAGCACTCTCCAGCTTGCCTCGCGCATAACCGCAAAAGCTTCCGGGAGGAGGTCGTCAAGTGTTTCTCCGTTTTTCAGTCGTTCTTTAAATTCAGCGGTTTTTGCCTTCAGTTCCGCGTCGGACAGCTTTTGCATATCCGGGTCCAGCGCAAGAACCTTGTCGGCAATCGGGCGCACTCTTTTAAGCTCGCGCTCAGAGTATGTCCCAAATATTTTGTCGAATAATCCCATAAGTTTCACTCCTATATAAATTAAAAAAATAAAACATCCATTTTAATGAACAGCATTAAAATGCCATTATAATGTATATTATAACACATAATTTTTGAAAATACCACTGTTTTTTTGTGAATTTTCTGTTAAAAAAACAAAGAAACTTATTTGTTTTATATTATGTCACAAAAATCAATATTTATAAAGCTTTACAACAATAACAGTCATATCATCAGCCGGATTGGGGAATATTTTTTTCAGGGCGTCGTTTAAAATAGCGGCGGCGGCGGATTCTGTGTCGTTTTCTTTTTCGGACATCACCTTTTTTATCCATTCGCCGCGCATTGCGCCATAGTCTGCCTCGCTGATTCCGTCGGAAACCATGACAACCATGTCGCCGTTTTTGAAGTCCTTTTGGATTTGTGTTATTTTCACATCATCAACAATGCCTATCGGTAAACTTTTGGAATATATCGTTTCAAAATTTTCGCCGTGCTTTATATAACTCTGCGCACCACCGACCTTGTAGAGGTTCATTATGCCACTTAAGAGGTTTATTTCCAGGATATCGACAGTTGAAAAAAGCTCACGTCCGGTTTTGAGGGAAAGCGAAGAATTTATCATGTTTATTGCCGTTTCTATTTTTACCCCTGCCAGAATAAATTCTTTCAAAAGCCCTGCGGTCATTTCACTTTCGCACGATGCCTCGGTTCCGCTTCCCATGCCGTCGCAGAGGATTACATAAAATTTGTTGTCGTGAGATTCAAAGTATAACACCGTATCGCCCGACACCGCCTGTCCTTCTCTTTCACGCTGTCTGACCGAAATTTCGGTATAAAAAAGATTGTCCGCGATGAGGTGGATACTTTCACCGTTTTCATATATTTTCATCGGCATATCCATCACCGAGGAAACAAGCTTGCGTACACGTTCTGTGCCGACCCTTTCGGCGGGTGTGATGTAAACCTCAGGCGAATGGTTGGAATTTTCTATCACGGTGACGGCTGACAAAGGTATTTTTTCACCGAGAAACTTCCTATATATATTATCCTCTGTTTCTTCAATAAAATAGAACCCGTATTCCACCGACGAGGAAAGCTCTTTTATAATAGAAGAAATTTCACTGTATTGCCCGGCAACCAGGTCGCGCCCGTGGCTTGCTTCACTGCGGTGCAGTGTGTCCTGTTTATAAATTTCATATACGTGTTTAAATTCTGTTATAAATTTCTCGGGATTTTTGCACTTCTGCGAAAACACTATCGGTATGTTGCTCATGTCACAAAATCCTTTTTCTTCCATTATATCTATTATCATAAACATTTGCCGGCATGTTTCATTGAGATTTTCTCTCCAGCACAAGTCGGAATTGGGGCATTCTGCGCACACCCTTGATGTGACGCTGTCAAAAAGTGCCGAAGAATTGCTGCGTGAATTGTACGGGGAAGCGTCCGATGTTGAAAGCAGGCTTTCCGACAGATTTTTGAAGGCGCGTGAAACATTTTTCAGCTCACCCGAAATATAATCTTTGATTCTGAGGTCGTTTTCGCTGCACCCCGGGCAGAATGTGTTCAGAAAGAAATGGTGCAGCTTTGCATGTATGAATGAGGGGGTCAGCAAAAACATTGCCGACGAGAAAAACAGCGGTATCGGCGACAGCGGTATGCCATAGTCGTTTGCTATATAAAGAAGGCATATCGAAATCCCAATCATATATCCCGCTGTTATGCCGTATTTGCCGTATTGCTTCAGCAGTGAAGCAAACATGCCGCCGGCACCCATGATGCCCATCATTGTCACGGCGTCGGAGGACACAGAGGACGAAACAAAGCCCACGGCAAGCGCAAAGCATGTTGCCTCCGGCATATTCAGGTACATTGCGGCACAAAGTATGAGGTATGTCCCGGCAATCTGCGCGACATTGATGTTGAGAGGCAGAATTATCCCGGACAGTCCGCTAAGCGACGCACATATAAATATAACAAATGATATTATTTCTTCATGTGTTATGTGTCTTGGGTTTTCATATCTGTCCAGGAAAAACCTTGTATTGAGAAAAACACAATACATCACGGCGCATAAAGTTCCTTCTATTAGTAAGTATATTATTGAGTGAACCGGGTTTTGTGTGAAGACTGCGTTAAAGATTCCACATAAAATTATAAGACCGCCGCAGAAAAATGCATTTTTGTAAGGGTGGTTTTCGTGCAGACGAAATTCCGACAAAAGCCAGAATATAAATGCCGAAAGGAAATATTTCGGGGCATTTGCCCCTGCCGTGATTGTGCCCAAAAGCAATATCGGCAGATATATGTACGCGGCGGATATATCACAAGCCGCGGCAAAAAATGCCGTCCCAAGCGGAAATCCGCCGAGTATGCATGCACGTGATATCAAAAAAAGCGCGGCGCCGACCGGTACGTCCTGCCATTTGGGCAGCCTCAGTATGCTCTTTGATAGTTTCCTTTTTGTCTTTAGTTCTTCCATTTTCATTCCTCCTGTTTTTTATCCTATACAAATTGTAAATATTATTATATCACTACGCATGAGAAAAGAGTGTCGAATCCGGTTGTCTTATTATGAAAACAATAACCGTTATTGTGACATTTATTTTACAAATACCGAGATATACTGGAAAAAAAGCGTGAAATATGTTATAATCAAGAAGTATTTAAGATATTTTGTGATTTGGAGGCTTTTATGCGCATACTTGTCTTTTCTGACACGCACAACAACACAAGCCGTGCCATGCGTGTGATAAACAACATCGTGGGTGTGGATGCGGTGATACACTGCGGTGATGTGCTGGCAGATGCATATGAATTGCAGGAGAATTTTCCGCGCATGAAGTTTTACTGTGTTTCGGGAAATTGTGACATGAACAACACAAAATATGAGGAATTGATTGAAATCAGCGGCAAGAAGATTTTCGTCACTCACGGACATACTTATAATGTCAAATCCGAAGAGGAAACAGAATATCCGACAATAAAAGAAAGAGGAAAAAGCCTGGGTGCGGACGCGGTTGTCTTCGGGCATACACATGTTCCGTACAACAGAAATTGGGGCGACATTGTGGTGATGAACCCCGGCAGCATCAAGTATGAGGGTACTTATGGGGTTATAGAAATTGAAAATAATGTCTTAAAATCTGCAATTTGCAATATTTTTTAACACATTGTACAGAAATGTCATAGTTTTTTATATTTTATATATAACTGTGACATTTTTTTGATATTTATATATCAACCAACACATTTTTTGTTTGATAAGTTAAAACGGATTTTTGTTTGTTCTATTTATACATGATTTTGTCCATTGTAAAAGCATACGAAAATATGTTGATTTTATTGCCTGTGTGCTAATATAATCTTTAAGTGACAGGTGATTGAATTATTGGAAATGGAGATGTATTTGCTGTATGCGGTATCTGGGGGGATGGTGCAGAAAGCAAATACCATGGGAGGCGGAAACCTTCCTTTTTTCTGCAAAAATTTATTCTTTTTGAGAAAAACATAAAAATTTTTTGTGTTATAATTTTGATACATGCTATATATAGTATACAACGCTCAAAAAGCGATACCACATATGGTGCAACAAAACAGGGACACAAAAAAACGAATTTTTT